>NZ_JBALCY010000088.1:0-115149 GCF_036917655.1 Nostoc sp. | reverse complement strand
TGGATGTTTGAGTGGTTTATCCGACACACTACCTTTGATTTCGCTACTCTCCAGATGTACGGAGTTTTTTCAAAAATCAAATAGGAGTCCTATAGTAAGCGCAGGTGGAGCAGTATCTGCTAAAGATGCAACCGGTGCGCTAGCTGATTTAAAAAATCTTTTTGATTCTGGTGTAATTACCGCAGAAGAGTATGAAGAAAAGCGGCAAAACCTTCTTAAATCTTTGTAAATTCAAATCATTAGTTGATTTACCGTGTCACAATCTAAATCTTGGTTTCAACAAACTCCTGCTTGGGTGTGGTTATCATTAATTCCGACAATTGGGGGTTTTGCTATTGCCTATGCAGGTTATAAATCCAAGACTAATACTTGGATTGTAATAGGGATTAGCACTTCTGTTTTAGCTTTAGCTTTCTCCACTAATAGTTTAGCATTTGTAATCTGGATAGCTCAAATTGGCGTTGCTTTCTACCTCAGAAAAGCCTTTTTAGTCAAAACTTATCCGAAAAATTTACCAATTCCTGAAGAACAAGAACTAGCAAAGTTAGTTGTCAGTACTCGTGATAAAATAGATATTAATGAATGTTCAAAAAATGAACTAGTTAACTATTTAGGGCTACCCATAGTCTATGCAAACAATATCGAATCCTTGATGAATGAGGGATATGTTTTCACTCATGTAGAAGAGTTAATAGAAATAGCCGGAATTCCCGAAAAGCAAGTAGCTCGAATTACACCGTTGATTACTTTTAGCTACAACTACAAAAAAGAAGCTGAATATTCTTGGAAACGATTAAACACATATTCAACTCCAGAATTGATTACCTGTGGACTAGATTCCGCGATCGCAGAACAAATTGTTGCAGAAAGGCAACAACGAGGTGAGTATAAATCATTGATTGATGTGAAGCAGCGCACTGGATTACCGTTTGCTACTTATGGTCACATAGCTTAGATATCATCAGGGCAATGAATTAATAATTAATTCTAACTCCCCACTCCTCAACCTTTTTCCACGGAAGTTTGACTGTAAATCGACTACCTTTGCCTAACTGACTTTCGGCATGGACAGTCCCACCGTGCAACTCGATAATTTTTTGCACCATCACTAATCCTAAACCAGTGCCTGTGGAACGACGGGTAGAGGAATTTTCAACCTGCACAAAAGGTTGAAATAATTTGAAAAGGTCATCGGAAAGCATACCAATACCGGTATCTACCACGCTGAAAAAGATATATTCATTTGTGGAATTTGGCTGGACTTCAATCCAGACTTCGCCTCCTTCTTTAGTAAACTTGATAGCGTTAGTCAACAGGTTGATAAATACTTGGCGGATGCGGCGTTCATCGACTTGAATGGGTTCGAGTTCTTCAGGTATTTGTGCCCTCAAGCGGATATTTTTCTGGAACGCCAGATGTTTGACAAAACTCAGGCTGGAGTCACATAATCCTCGAATTGAAGTAGCAGCTAATTGCAGTTCTATCTTGCTGGATTCGGTGTCGGTAAGGTCAAGGATCTGGTTAATCAATTCTAGTAGGCTCTTACCGCTGGATTCGAGGATATTTAGGGACTGGCGCTGTTCTTCGCTCACAGGGCCGTACACTCCTTCTTGGAACGCCTCAGTGATCCCAATAATGGAGTTTAAAGGATTTCTCAAGTCATGGCTGATGTTTCCTAAAAAGGTGCTTTTGGCACGATTTGCCACTTCGCCAGCTTCTTTAGCCTCACGCAGAGAGGATTGTGCCCGTTTGCGATCGCATACTTCTAAAGTCAGGGCGACAAATTCCGCGATTGAGCCAACGAAGTTTTGCTCACTCAGTTCCCATGTTCGAGGATTACCAATCTGCTCATACAATACCGTTCCCACCACTTCGCCCCCAACCCAAATAGAGGTATCAATTAGGGATACAATATTCTTTGGTTCTAACAGTTCATTCCATAATTCTTGGACTCGTGGATCGGTGCGAGTGTCGGTGACAGTGATGATCCGGGCAGATGCCAAGGCTTTAAAGTAGATCGGATAATCTGCAAGGTTGCGTTCTAGACTTGCCGAATGTCTCTGTTTGCTAAGTTCATAGAGATTTATACATTGTAGCTTGGTGCGTTGGCGCAGCCCGCCGTAGGCATCGCCATTGAATAACCACACACCCACTCGCTCTACTTCTAAGGCATTCGCTGCTTTTTCTGTGATGACTTTGAATGCTGTTTCCAGATTTCCTTCTGAAACCGCTTTGTGATTTGCCAGTTCTGCCAGTACTCGACTATGCTGGCCCAGTCTTCGCTCACTGTTGATGCGTTCTTGAATCTCTTGCTGTAATTCTTGAGTTCGCTGCTTAAGTTGCAGTTCTAACTCTTCATTTTTGGTAGTCAGTGCAGTAAAGGTTTTGCGTAACTGCTGCGCCATCTCGTTGAAAGATCCACCCAGCACCTCTAATTCTTTAATGCCCTGTATTTTCACCACTGAGTCTTCGCCATTGGTAAAATCGACTAAATCTTTTGTCGCCGTGCTGAAGTAGAGAATTGGCTGAGTTATCCAACCGGCGGTGACAATCCCCAATAAAGTAGCTAGTCCCAATGCTCCCAGACAGAGAAAAATTGTCGTTTGAGTGTTGCGATCAATCTGTCCCATAAAGTCTGCTTCTGGGACAGCCACTATAATCAACCAATTGACATTTGATTCGCCCTCTAAGGGTCTAACTTCTAAAAATTGTCGTTTGCCGTCAAAGGAGAAATCTAGTTGCTGTAAACTTTGAATCTGGTCAAAGTTACTAAATTTAGTTGCTAAATATTTAGCGGTTGCTTGAGTCAAGGAATTCCCGCTCTGGGAAGCTGCCAACCGAATTGGTTTACCATTTTGTAAGCGGAATGCTTCTTCGGTTGTAGAACTTGCTACTAATAGCCCCGATCGCTCGATAAGAAAAATTTGCCCAGACTTGCCAACTTTGATGTTTTGCAGCAAATCCCCAATTTCTGATAAGTGAGTCAGAGTGCTGTTGACTCCGAGTAACTGACCTTGCGAGTTATATATAGGTTGAGATGCACTAATCAGCAGGGTTGGTTCTGTTAAGGGTGTATAAATTTGACTAAAGCTGAATTTTCTGGCGGTAACTGCTGTTTGATAATCAGGACGCGATCGCGCATCATAGTTTTTGATTACCTCTGGTAGTTGGGTCTGTTGACCTTGATTGTCAATTCTGTAGGTGTAGAGGTCGTACCCTGTTGATTTTCCGGCTTTTCTGAGCAAAAATTGGCGATCGTTGAGCTTTTCCACCGCTAAGTATTCTTGCTGTTCATTGCTTGCCGTTAAGGCAATTGCATCTGGAAAAATCTTTAACTGCTCTATTAAGTATGACTCCCAGGTTGCAAGATTCTCTATCTTCAGCAACCCCATCTCAATGACATTTTGATTACCGCGTAGTACCTGACGCGGGGTTGACAGATAAGTTTGTAAACTCTGCTCGACTCGATTGACAACTTCAATCCGCAATTCGCTAGCTACCTCATTGACTGCTTTTTGCCCGTTGCGGATTGATAAGTATGCAGTCAATCCCACAGCTAGCAAGATTTGCAGCAGGAACAACGCTACCAGGATGCGATTTAGGGCTACGCCTTTAAACAGGGAAAAAACACCACCTTGCCCAGTATTTTTGTTCATCTGCCCACTCCCCTTACTCCCCCTGACTCTCCTGTAGTATTGAGTACAACACCTCGACTTCGCCCTCCTGTGGGCTTATGCATAGTTTATACTCGGTCGGGTCAAGTGCCAATATACCACTTCTGGCAAAAGAACAAAACGTTAGTTAACTGCACCTGTAGATTTCACCAGCTAAATATTGCGATCTTCAAAGAGACTAGTACAACACGGCGTCAGTTTGCCTACCTTTGAGAAGATTTAAATTAAAACAGAACTTACGCATTCAGATCCCCCAACCCCCTTAAAAAGGCAGGGCTGTTTCATTCCCTAAAAGGCGCTGATTTCCAAGCGTTTCAAGCAAAAAATCAGGTGACTAAAAAATCTGATTGGACAAGAAAATGGCGATCGCTTGGCTCAGTTAAGCGTCCGTTACAATCTCTTCTAATTACTAGCTGTGACACCGCGTCACGATCGCTTGGAAACTGAACCAGATAACCTTACTGTTCAACTTTTACAAATTTAAGCAATACAAAAACAGTAGAAGTAGGTTTGTAAAGTAGCAGGAATCATTGACAAGCTAAGTATATACGCAATACGATTATTGTAATAGAACCTAAGATAGAGTTAATTAAAATATTTTGCCCCGAAAATAAAGACAAGCAATATTAAAGATAATTTGGATAAAACAAATGAACACCAAAATTATTGCTTTGTTGGGAATTACGGCAGCCTTTGCAAGCTTAGGAAGCCCAGTCTACGCACAGTCACCAGTATCAAGCTCAAATCGAGGACAATATAGATTAACTGGTGATTCTCTAGTTGGAATTGATCAGAGAACAGCCCAAGATGACTTTGGAAGGTTTTTTGAGCGAACTAATCCAGCAAGCATCTCAAACAATAATATAAGAGGCAATAAAACTCCAGTCAAAATCCGGTTTAACGAATCATTATCACAGCCAGACACTTCTGTTTTCTTAGCACCGGCTCAGTCTGGGGATGACAATGATGGATTGCAAGTGCAGTTAGATATAGGGAGAGAATAATAGATAAACCGTGTCTATCTTGAAAACTGTAGTTTTTTTATAATGAGAGTAAAGCTCACAACTCAAGCCACAACCGCAAATATCCTCTCATTGAAAACTCCAGGTTTCAAAATGGACGGGGCGCACCTTCAGAATGGAACAAAGCTAGTAGACGGTGGTGGAAGTTTGCCTACTTTTAACACTTGTCGTTACCAACATCTTTTAAAAGGATGCGGGGGCGATCGTGTATCTTTTCAATTGCGATGTGGCAACTATTAATCTAATCGCAAATATGCTTTTAGCAATTTTTTCATTAACTAAGGCTGCGATGTCTCCGACGCGCTATTCGGCGTCGCATCCGTTTTCTCGACATGGCGATAGGTAATCTCTGGTGGAACTTTCATTTTTTGTTCTAAATCCAAAAAGACCATCTGAGAAACTTAATCTTGGTATTCCCAAACACCAAAGCTTATCTATATGGCGAGAGATATTGGTTCACCGTTCTTTGCCGCTTGTGCGAGTAAGTCGCGGACTTCTTCATCTGTAGTTTGGGGAAAGTTTTCGTACCAAAGACCAACGCTTTGGAAAGGGCTGGGTGTCGAGACGCAAGCGATTTCGTCTATCTCAGTTTGCAACTCTTGGCAAGTTTCAGGTGCGGCCACAGGCACAGCAATCACAATCTGAGCAGGTTGTTGTTTTCGCACAGCTACAACAGCAGCCCACATAGTTGCACCCGTGGCTAAACCATCATCTACCAAAATAACTGTGCATCCCTGTAAATCTCTTAAGGGGCGATTCCCCCGATAAAGCCGTTCCCGCCGCTCTAACTCCCGTTCTTCTTGCACCGCCACCCTAGCAATTACTTCATCGGATATCTTCACCAGGCTGATAATATATTCATTGACTATCCGCACACCACCAGAAGCGATCGCTCCCATAGCTAATTCTTCTTGATCAGGCACACCCAATTTACGTACCACTAAAACATCTAAGGGAGCATTTAATGCTTTGGCAACTTCAAAGGCAACGGGTACGCCACCCCTTGGTAGCCCTAATACCAGAACATCTAGACGGTTAGCATAAGCGGCTAACTCCTTAGCCAAAACTTGACCCGCAAACCTCCGATCTTTGAATAGCATAATGTGACACTCCTGAGTAGTTGACAAAAAAATTAAGTATTTACACGCATTCGTCCTTAGCTACCCGCCTCAAACAACGGATCGAATTCTGATGGGACTTGAGAGCGAATATCATTGATATCGCCACTGCTAATTGCTTCACTCAATACCTCAATGACTTCAATACCTCAATGACCACACGCGCATGATGAACAGCATCTGGAAGGTCTATACTTTCCCTTTGGCTGACTCGCCCAAAAAATTCATCTAGAGAGAAGCGTTCTCCAGATCCTGCATATTTATGTCGCAGATATTCTGCAATGCCTCTTGGCAGTTGGGCAGCGCATTGAAAGATTCACCAAGAGCTAGGCGTTCCGCCAGCATCTCTAAAGTAGCACAGGTTGCAAGTTCTGCATTATCACGTGAACTGAGATGGGCACGATTTTGCACCTGTCCAATAAACTCATCGTGTTGCATTTTCCCTCCAGATTTGTCTTAATGCATAACTTGTTATATTTCAGATGTTCTGAACTGATCTTAGAAAGCTAAAAATTCCGTGTCCTCTGACTAACGAGGCGACATCTTCGATCTATAGTTCTATCAAAGGGATGAATTAATTTTAATGGAGGGAGATTTTTGCATCTTGGGCTGATACCATTTCACTACCCCACACTCTACACCCGCCCCGAAGTAGTTTGGAAAGGGAAAATGATTTGTAGGCAGCTTACCGTAAGCTATAGGGAACCAGTAGCCAGTTAAGTTTTCTCTCACTTCCCAATGTTTGTTGTTAAACTTTTACTGAGTAGTTTTTTAACTTTATCTTAAGAAATGATTACTTAATTGCTGGCAGATGCGAAAATCTATGAGCATACAGTCGTAATTCAATTGCTAATTCTTCGCCTCCCCCCTTTGAATTAGATTGTGTTGATACTACCTTTACATTATCCCTTAATTGTAAATGTGAGATAAGACACCATATCCTTGTTGGTTATATAATGCTTAGTATTACAGAGAAAAGGTCTTCAAAGTTACCTGCCTAACACTTTTGAGTAAAAATTAATAGGGTAGAATAACTGAATATTACTCAACTATTTTTAAAATCAAAAGCAGGATTTTTTAATGATCAGCTTAAGTAATTCGGAAAACAGTACAGTTAGCAGCATCGCGGCCACTAAGAGGCTGGCAAGGGCAATGATGGTTTCTGGTGGAGAGTTTTCACTGTTATTAGCATGTTGTAACTGTGTTCAAAGGCAGCAGCAAGTGCTGAATTTGTTAACAGAGTTTTCATCAGCAGATATCCACGAAGTCCTGCTCTCACCTGCGGCTGACAAGCTGTACACAGCTATTACAAATGAAATTGGTACTACTCAACCCGAAGCTTTGATGGTACGGGGTTTAGAATCTGTAGTGGCAATTAACCAGCTAATCATCAGTACCAACATCATGCGAGATGAATTTCGGAAACAGTTTCGGTTTCCCTTGGTGTTGTGGGTCAATGATGAAATTCTGTGCAAACTAGTCTGGCTAGCACCCGATTTCAAAGACTGGGCGGCCAGTACTATTAGATTTGATGTACCTCACAATCAGTTAGTTGAATCTCAACAACAAGCCATCAGCGCCTAATATTGCCTGAGATTACTTTCAAAATCTTGTATACGCTAGGTTGAGCCGAGCAAAATCTAAGCTCCGGTTCTGTCACATTATTTTCTAAAATTACTTTTATTGAACCCTCGTTTATCCTGACTTTTCACGGGATGTGGAAAACCTTACTTCCATTTCTCTCTCATACAAGGTTACGGTGTACACATAAGTCCTAAAAACCTATAGGACTCATATTTGATTTTTGAAATATACGTAGGGTGCGTTACGCTTTGCTAACGCACCTGCCGAAGGTTTTGGTGCGTTACGCTTTGCGATAACACACCCTACATATACTTAAATTTTTTCAAAAATCAAATCCTATTGCTATAGCTTGATAAGGCTTTCCCTGTTCCTATGTTCTGCATAGGAATGAGAGAAGCTATTTTCCAAGACAGCGGTGTGGATTCTCTTCTCCAACGAACTTCTCATCTATGAAGAGTGAGCTTCTGAGTTCTTACTTGATTCCCGTAAGACTATAAGGCAATACGCTTGGGTTAAAGCCAAAAACCAAAACCAGCGTAGGTTGGGGAGCCACTGCGCCCTTGCGGTTTCCCGACTTGTACCCCTACGGGGAAGCAAGCTACGCGCAGCGTCTCCCCTTCTCACATTGGGAGAGGCTAGCGCCCGCCGTAGGATGCCCGTTCGCAAGAGCGTCTCCTTTAGGAGAAGGGCTGTAGGGAGAAGCAAGTGGCGTTTGAGGGGCAAAACCCAACATTTTCAGGACTTTGTTGGGTTTCACTACGTTCAACCCAACCTACAATTATCCTTAACCCAAGCGTATTGGACTATAAGGCATTTTGATTGAGTGCATTTTCATCCAGAATTTGTATAAGGAACAAACAATCAGTACATCAGCGTCTGTGTCTATATCTGTTTTAGAAGACAGATACTAAATTAATTCCAACTGGTGAAGTTCTGGAATTGTATACTTTATTGTCTATTAGTTATTAGATACTATTTCTGAGTTATATAACTCTTGACTAACATCACTGTATTAACTATGAAATTCATGCTGAAAAAATACTTTAACACCAATCAAACGCGAATTTTCACTGCTTTGATTTTGACTGGAATTTTGTCTGTTGCTAGCAGTTTAACACTTATCAAAGGTGCTACGGGCGCTTCTGCGAACTTCTCACTAGAAACAAGCAATGAAGTTCTCAAAGACAATATTAAACCAAACCGCTTGCCACGTCCAGTAGCTAACGCGGTACTGCAAGATTTAGCCCGCAAACAGGGAATTTTAACCAGAGAACTGCAAATTATTGACTCTAATCAACAAACTTGGCGTAATGGTTGCTTGGAACAGGCTCAAGCTGATGAACTCTGCACCCAAACGTTAGTTCCGGGTTGGCAGATTGTGGTGTCTAATGGCAAACAAAACTGGATTTATCATACCAATAACAATGGGCGATCGCTACGTTTAGCTTCGGCAAATACTCCCTCAGAAAATCTCTCAGATAAATTACCTACGTCTGTAAAAAATGCTGTTTTGCAAGCTGCATCTAGACGTTTGCAACAGCCAATTTCTCAGCTAACCATCATTCAGGCTCAACAGCAAACTTGGAAAGATGGCTGTTTAGAATTAGCTAAGGCTGATGAATTCTGTACCCAAGCTTTGGTATCAGGTTGGCGGGTGGTTGTTGGTGGAGGTGAACAAACCTTGGTTTATCATACTAATCAAACAGGTTCCGCAGTCAGGCTGAATGAGAAAGCTAACGAAGGTACACTGGCCCCTGTGCAAATTCCAGTCAGCGAGTTACCACCACCGTTAGATCGAGGTATAGTATTTCGGCAAATCTCCAGTGGTGGCTTTGCTGGCAGAACCTACGAGACTGTTTTACTCAAAGATGGGCGATTGATTCGCGTGCGGATTGGTGATGCCAATGATTCTGAACGTAGTGTTCGCCGCGTTTCTGTACAACAGGTACAACAATTTGTGCGATCGCTAAAACGTTCTAAATTTAGTAAATTCAAAAATCTGAGTTATCCAGCCCCCAGTGGCTCTGCTGATTATATCACCTACACTCTTACAAGCCTTGAGGGTACGGTTCAGTACAACGATATTTCTCAAAATAACCTGCCAAAGAATTTACAGACAGCAGTCAAAGCCTGGAATCAACTCACAGCTAGCGCCCAATAGTAAACCTCAGTGATGGGATTAAATAGCGATTGTTTTAGCGCTTACAATCGAAACGATCGCTATTCGTGCTGATTGTTCATAATTTGATCATGTCTGTAGCCAAATGATGAAAAGGTTTGTAAAGTGGTGTGTTGAGTTTCATTCTTGGTGGAACATTCGCCAAAGCAAAAAGTCTCTTTTGTTTGCCGTTATCGTTGCCTTGAGTGTAGTTACTACAGTGATGCTATCGTTCCCATTGAACGCTCAAATTAATCTGCCGCGAACGCCAGCATCTGAGTTAAGGGGAGTGTGGTTAACAAATATTGATAGTGATGTGTTATTTGAGCGCCATCGCCTCAAGGAATCTTTGCAACGCCTTGACGAACTCAATTTTAACACTATATATCCGGCGGTTTGGAATTGGGGATATACATTGTATCCTAGCAAAGTTGCAGCCAAAGTTATCGGGCGATCGCTCGATCCCACACCTGGACTGCAAGGACGAGATATCCTTAAAGAAATTGTTGATGTGGGACATCAAAAAGGCTTAACAGTGATTCCCTGGTTTGAATTTGGCTTCATGGCACCAGCAGATTCTCTATTAGCTAAAAATCGTCCCCAATGGCTCACCAGTCGCAGTGATGGGACTCGCATTGTCAAAGATGGCAGACATAATCGCGTTTGGCTAAATCCCTTTCGCCCAGAAGTACAACAGTTCATCCAAGATTTAATCGTTGAAATTGTGAGAAACTACAATATTGATGGTATTCAATTTGATGACCATTTTGGCTTACCATCAGAATTAGGTTACGATGCCTATACAGTGGCACTTTACAAAAAAGAACACCGTGGTCAAGCTCCCTCGAAAAACTCTCAAGATCCAGAATGGGTGCGTTGGAGAGCTAACAAAATTACCGAGTTTATGAAACGGGTATTTAAAACCATCAAAGCTACTAAAAAAGATTGCCTGGTTTCCGTTGCTCCTAATCCTCAACGTTTTTCCTACGACTTCTCTTTAGCAGACTGGCAAAAGTGGGAACGCCTAGGAATCATTGAAGACTTAGTTTTGCAGATATATCGGGATGACTTGAATGTTTTTGTCAGCGAATTAGAGTATCCAGAAGTGAAAGCGGCAAAAAGTCATATTCCAGTGAGTGTGGGTATTTTGGCTGGGTTGAAAAACCGATCTGTACCGATGCAACAGATTCAAACACAAGTGCAAAAAATTCGCGATCGCAACTTTGCCGGAGTCTCTTTCTTTTTCTATGAAAGCCTCTGGAACATGGGCAAAGAAAAGCCCCAAGAGCGTCAAACTGGCTTTCAAAAAATCTTCCCCAGACCAACGGCTTACCCGAATCTGCTAGCCGGTTGGAAACCCTAGAAAGGAAAAACAGAGGAGAGGGAGAATCACGACTCCCATCTCCTCTGTAACTTCCAGTGTTGCTGAATATAAGTATGAAATTCAAAAATTCCATATTTCTGCTCTATTTGCCTTACCAAAACCCCGACCTAGAGCGTCGTTATCCCCCTAAATATGGTCTTGAGAAGTCGAACATATCTATTAAGTCGCCGATCGCGGGGCCGTTAATCGGTGCATAAGGGTTTGCGGGGTGGGTCTGAGGATTGGGTAGATTGTCACGACTACGATTTGTGAGTGGCGACAGTCCCCAATTCTTCTCGATAAACTTCAGAATCGAAACATGGTCATAATACGTATGAACAACGCGACCACCGCGAGAGTATGGCGACACCACAATTAAAGGAATCCGTGTTCCGTCGCCGAAGAAGTCGATGGGCTGAATGTAGCCAGAATCAAAATATCCACCACCCTCATCAACTGTGATGAGAATTGCTGTGTCCTTCCAGAGTTCGGGCTTGCTTTGAACCTCTTTGATAATCTTCTTAGTAAAAGCTTCAAACAGACTAAACTTTGATGATCCTGGATGACCGTCAAGCAAGCCACCAGGCTTAAGAAAGGAAACTGCTGGCAGCTTATTGTTGTTAATATCGTTATCCAGATCCGTGGTGTCCTTCAAATGCTCCGTCCGTACCTTCTCCTTCGTCATAATTGACGTCACGTACTGGAAGGGGTTGCAAATGTTGCAATAGACGTTGGTGTTACTGCTTGGATTTTTAACGTATTGGTTCCAACCTTCACCGTAGTACCGCCACGAAATATTCTTTTCCAACAAGGCATCACCAATGGTGCGAACAGGTGACGGCGGGATCACAAAGCCATTGTTAGTGACGCCGTTGTTAACCGTTCCGTTACCCAAATAACCAGGATCGTAGTTGTTCAGCAGATAGTAGGTATTCGGCGCACAGTTGGGCTTTGGTTTGTAGGGGAGAGAATTCAGATAATTCAAAACAGGTCTAACCCCTGGCTGGCTGGGGTTAGAACAATTACTGTAGGTGCCGCCAGAATAGCCATCCTGTGTGTAGAAGTTGTTGGTTCCAGGCTGCGGGTTGGGATTCTCGATCTCATTTTGCGGCGGCGTGGCTGGATTGCCTTTGCCATTGCTATACCAAATGGCATCACCAATACCAATCATCACTGAGTTTGCGCCGGTGCCACCCATGACAGGTTGATGATAGTTGTCGCTGATTGCGTAGTTGTCAGCCAGAGACTTGAAGTATGGCATGTCTCCGGTATTAACGTTGTAGAAGCCCATAGAGGTGGCACCCTCGCGATCGGTGAAAGTCGAAAACGGCTTGCCATTGCTACCTGCGGCGACGCTCACCTCGACCCAAGGAAAAAGATCCTTAAGACAGCCACTGGGATTGTTTGCACTCGCATGGCTAATGTCGCAATCCGCTTGCTGCCACATCTGATAGAACCGGTGTACAGGGCTAGCGGCGTAGGCGTCATAGGGCATACCAGGCGTCAGTTGGAAAGGGCCATTTCGTAACTTATTCACGTTCCGAATTCGGGTATCCACAGTACCACTCGGCAATCCAGTTGCACCGCTAAGTAGGAGTCCAAAATCCTCCGGCAGCAGCGCCGGTTTGGCTGCTTGGACAGCAGCCAAGGTCTTGAAGGGAGGCGGATTCGTGTCACTTGCAGCTTGTGCACCGCCAGCTTTAGGCGGCGGTAGGGTTGTATAGGGTTTTTTGTTAGCAGGACTCAACGAGAAGGTATCTGTGACGGAAGCTTTGTATTGAGTTGCTGCTTGAAAGTTGGAACCTGGCGTACCATCAGCATTGATAATGCCCTTGGATAACAGATTAGAGACTGTCTGACCTGATCGCGGTTGGTAGGCACCGAAGACATGATCAAAGGTTCGGTTCTCACCAATAATGACAATGACGTGCTTGATCGGAGTGAGAGTCTTAGTATCGAGACTCTTAATCTCCTCAGCCTGGGCAAAACTGGAGACTATCGATCCTCCAGCAAGCCCCATAATAACTACACCAATTGATGTGTAGTTTAAACATTTTCTTCTAAGAGCTTTGTCCAACATGAGATTACTATAATGAACTGCTGTAAGTAAGTCGGCGATAAAAATACATATATGAAGAAATATAAATTTGAAGTAGAAATAGGGTGCGTTAGCTTTCAGCTAACGCACCCTACATTATTTAAATTTCTTAACATAGCTGGAAATATTAGCGCCCACTTACTTAACTTCAGATTAGTGGTACACCGTTAAAGTGTGATTATGTTTTTAATAAGTATTCTTTAAAGATTAATACCTTCGCCAAAAAAAGAGTATGAAGCGAGAGCGCTGATATCGTAGAGTTGTTGTCTTCCACAACCACAACTTCTTCCAATTTTTAAAAGAACAAGTGGAGTTTAGCCTACTCCTAATACGGTTTAACTTTAATAAATAATGATACAAATACGTTGGTAGGGGCACAGCATTGCTCATTGGTGTCAACTTAGCGTAAAAACCTCCCTAGAACCAGCTTTTAGATTGTCTCGTTCCCAGTCAGAGACTGGATGCCGTTCTAGAGGCTCCGCCTCCCTTGCTGGCGGCAGAGCCGCAATTGAGCAACATTTCCAGCCTCTTGCTGGAAACGAGATTTGAAAAGACTTTTAGCTTAAGTTGACACCAATGAGCATTGCTGTGCCACTAGGAGAAATCTATATGTATCAGGGTTTGTGTAAAATGGTATAACTCCTAACTCAGCACTATCCTATTCCCAAACGCCCAGCCAAACCAGGAGTTAGGGGTAAAAGAGTAGTAATCATCAAGAATAGAGCCAAAAGACCCAAAGCGGCTCTGGCATCATCGGGTTCAGTGACTTCATTCAAGCTGGGGCGTTCTTGATCCCGTTGCAAGAAGAAAATCACGATCGCCCAGTACATGGCAAGAGTATTACCGAGAGACACTAGCGCCAGTAAAATTAAAGTTGCGATCGTTGCCCTTCCTGCGGTTTTGCGTCCATAAATCGCCTGGACAATGCGCCCACCATCTAGTTGTCCTGCGGGCATCAAGTTTAAAGCATTAATCACTAAACCCAGCCAACCAATCACCACTAAGGGATGAACACTTACCAGGGATGACTGCAATGCCGAACCAAGCACAACTCGCGCCAAACTTCCCACCAAAATCGATCCTTGGAAAAACTGATTTGGCAATTGAAATAAACTACCTGGGTGCGAAAGCAGCAAGCCAGTGATCAGCATTAACAAAGAAACAATACCACCTGCGGCTGGCCCTGCTAAGGCGATATCAAATAATACCTTGCGGTTAGGTAACAGAGACTCAAAGCGGGTAATTGCACCAAAGGAACCAATTTGCACAGCCGGCAGAAAGAAGGGCCAGCTAAGGCGAATTTGGTGACGCCGAGCAAGTAACCAATGACCAATTTCGTGAGTTACTAAAATCGTAAATATCCCAGCGCCTATGGGCAAAGCTTCTTGAAACCGCGCTGGATTGCCAAAGAAATCAAAATTCAGCAATAAGCCCGCAGCTTCTAAATTTGTGGCAATAGTTGCTATCAACAGAATACCTGCAAAAGCTTTTTGCGATAACAACATCGGGCGGGGATCATTGCGGCTCGGCAGGACAATCACTACTGGTCTGCCATCTGTGTTTTCCACTAAAAACAGGCGATATTGCTCACCAAGGCGTTGCCGTAAACTTGCAGTTAGACGGTTGTGAACCTCTTCTGGTTCTCCCCGCAAATTGCCTTTGAAAATTGCTCCATCTTGGTAGGCGATCGTTTCTGTGGCGAAAAACGTATCGATACCAAAGATACCTTTAATTGCATTTAAGTCGTCTTCCGGTAGTGGCGGAATCTCCGGTTTCAGTTCTACTACTGTTGGTTGTGGGGAATTGGCTGCAAGTGAGGAATCAGCAGCAAGTCTTTCTGTTGCGCGTTGCTTGAGGATGGCATCTTGCCCAGCTGTGCGTAACTGTCTGCCCAAGAAGATGTACAATCCGGCGGAAGTCACCACTAAAAACAATATACCCGCTATGTTGATGTAAATCCCTGCGGCAAACAATCCAAAAAACAGGAGCCAGGGAGTCATCAACACCACCGACTGTAACCAGGCTAAGATTCCCAGCTTACCAAAAGGTCTGGCGCGATAAAAGCCCCAGCCCAAAATGCCTAAAGCTACCAGTAGGATTGCCGCCAGGATAGAAGTTTCTGATAAAGTAAACATCTCCAAACCTTTGCTATTGAGACTGAGCCAGAACAAGTCCGGTATTGCAGATACACTTATTAATGTATAACGCCGCCTGTAATCTGCCCAAATTATCCTGTTTTGCTGCCGGCGTAGCCCAACCCAGGCATCAACTAAGCAATTCACGCATTCAAAATTAAGAAACAGAATTACACTAAGCTTTCTGGCTGGTAATGGTGTGCAGGCTCAAGCGTAACAGGTTATTACACTGTAGCGGAAGTTTGCCTATCTTTAATAAGGGGCTATTCGCTAATGGCACTAAGTTAAGATACAGCCCTTGCCCTGACTGGTTCCCAGCCTCAAGGCTCTTAACCCATCCTGAGAGGCTCCGCCTCCTCTTTCTTGACGAGAGGTAGCAGCCCTCTCGGAATACGTTCCCAGTCTTAAGACTGGGAACGAGGCGACACAAGCCTTTGGGCTTTTCTTAGTGCTATTCAATTATTGATATATCATGCGATCGCTCTCTTGTTCAATAATTACAGCCAGTTTCATTTTTTTGAACCACATCTGTCGTCAAGATACAGCAATGTTCCCTACTGCGTGGTCTATTTACCTAAAAATAGCTGTAATTTGCTCAAACTGTATTTGAGCGAAGCGGTCTTCTAAGTACAGTTTTGCGTAAAAACGTAGCGTTTTGCATGCAGGATAACGCATTAACAATGCAAGCCGATGCATTGGGATTGCAGAATATTGCCAAATTTAATTCGCTACGAATTAATGAAATGCTCTACTAAGTCCAATAAAGAATTTCAGCATTTGGAAAGCGCCTAGTAATCTCACTCTCAAAAAAGCAACGCAACGCTTTCATTGTGTCGCGATCGTAAACGTACTTCATCCCACCAAACTTATTACGCTTGACACTGCGTTTGGCCTCATCCATCTCTAATTTTGATTGCGGATACCAAGTTTGTAACACTTCTTTTGACCCAGGTGTGAACCGATGCGAGATTAGTTCAAAGGTAAGGTTACAGTCAAAATCCAGTGCCTCGTTTATCTGGTCAAACAAAGAACTATAGTGCATCTGCCAATCGTCTATCGGCATAATTGGTGCGATCACCAAGCCGATTGGATAACCGCCACCGCCACGCTCTAATGGTAGCGCCAACCGTCGCAATGCATTCAGTCTGGATGCTACGGATGCTGTGCCACCTTCAAACTTACCAGAAATCGGTGCTGCATTAACACTCATCCGACAGCGGGTATGCCCATTGTGTGCTAAATCTAGTAATCCATCCACAGCATCAAACTTTGATACCCAACGTAGATGTGCATTGGTACGAGTGCCAAAGTAACGGATACATTCAGCCAGACTTCCTGTTAAATGCTCAATACCCAATGGGTCTGTGTAACAGCTAACTTCAAAACTTGTGGTTTCGCCCTGTTGCTCGTAGTTAGCTAAGTTGTCTAATATCTGCGGTAAGTTGGCAAAAACGCGAATGACAGGTGGCCCCGACAAGCTACCAGCTAAGTAGCAGTATTGACAGTGAGCAGGACAACCTTCGGCAATGTGAAACTGCCAATCCGCAGAAGGTGGGATGGGACTCAGTTTAAAAGAACTAGGTGGTGCAGTAACCACCGCTAAGGTACGCTTGGCAATGTTGTAAGTATCCCGCTCAGACTCACCGCGCAGTCCCTTCAGGCGGTTCTGTGATAACTCTTCTATTGGTAAGTTGAGTGACTGCACACGTGCAAGAATCTGCTGCCCCCAAGCCTCATGTAGGGCAGCAGGTGTAAACAGTACCCGTTCAGGTATCCACAACTTTGGCGATCTGGTCTGTGTCTCTGATACTGAAACCTGGTCTGTAATTGTATTCAGCAATATCGTTCTCCGTTATTTAGTTTGCTGATTTCTGCAATTAATTTTCAAGGACTTGCTTAATTCGTCGCTCTAACAGGTCAAGATCTAAAGTGCCTTCATCACGGCTAATTCTACGCACAGTCGAATTAACATTACCTAAATTTACCAATAAATCTTGAAGAATTTCCTGCTGCTGACGGGCTTGGGTAACTTCGTGTGGTTCCTGTACTAAATCACGCACGATGGTATCTTCAGCGCGAGAGGCGATAATTGGATCGCTTTGCCCTTGAATGTGAACAAAGGTTCGTCGTCCTGGGCCTCGCTCCTCTTCTATTGGTATAACTGCTGTTACTTGGTCAGAACGCACATATTTGCCAAATCCTAAATGTACTAGCTCTGATGAGAGGATTTTCATATAATTGAAGCATGATTTTTAAGTCTTACTTATATTATAAAATATAGATAAGTGACCTTAAAGCCATAGACCATACGGGTTATACCCAATTTACAGTAGTAGTTTCCTTTCCCAATTCCTGCTTGATATCTCTATGTCAGTCACACTATTTCTACCAACTTTTGGGCTTGTTCTGGGGTTTCACCAAGCTCAATAAACTTAAGTTTTAGGTTGGAGTTTTAACCTTGGCTTGTTAAGTACAGCATTTCATTAATTTGTAGTGAATTAAATTCAGTAATACCTTGCAATGCCAACGCGTCCCCTTACAATGCCAATGCGTCGGCCGCATTGTTAATGCATTCCTTTACAATGCCAATGCATCGGCCGCATTGTTAATGCGTCCTCTTACAATGCTAATGCATCGGCCGCATTGTTAATGCGTCCTCTTACAATGCCAATGCATCGGGATGCATTCTAGTAGTCATCTTTCTGCGAATTTGAATGCGAATAATATCTCATCGAAGTTGTAAATTTATTGGTAGGCTCTTTTTTCACTGGCGGGATATTTAATCTAGCTCTGATTCAATGTCCTCATCTGCGATCGCAAAATCACTGATATAGTCCCGTACAACACGCTCAAAAAATAGGGGAGCAGGTAAACCTGTCCAATCGCTGTAGTGACCAAAGCCATAACGCAGTGACTCCACAAGGGCAGCTAGATCATCAGGATTATCTTTTGGTTGTCTCAAGGTAACAACAATCTCAAGGGGGTTGGGAGAAGGCCAGCGACCCACAAATGGAGCTTTTGTAGAGAGTTGACTTACCTTTAACCCAGTTTGTTTTGCTAGGGTCTGGGTTGAACGATAACAACTTTGCCCACGTGAATATTGATGTGGTGCTTCACGTGCCACAGATAGATAAGCCACACATCCAGTTTGGTTAGTAGCGCTGAGTCGGAATAACCCAGTCGCACTAGATGCTGAAGGAATTTCAAGCGTAGGCGGCAGTTTGTTTAGTTCTTCTTTAGTCCTGGTATCTTCTAAAGAAGTCTCTATCAAATGTCTGGCTTTTTTCTCAATAATTCCAGGAGCAAGTTCTTGGCGAATACGAATTAGACGCGCGCCTTGCCATTCATCCTGCATATTCTCAGACTGCTGACCAAGGTTAATTTGATTAGTATTTATTTCCTCATCTTTGAGCCAAGACCATAATTGGACACAGTTGGAAGAATCAATCATAACCAATGGTTGCATCCCTTCTTCCACAGAGTTAGAAACAATTTGTTTTACAAATTTCATGAATCGAGTCTTGCGTACAGCTTTATCATTAGCTAGTTTGATTGGAGTAAGTTGGGCAATAAAAGCTAGTGCATCAGGAAAGCTAAACCACGGGCTGATTTCTAAATTTCCTTTCTCGTAAGCACAGCAAAGCTCACATTTTCCTGTATCTACGTTGAGGCGCATTGCCACTGCTAAAAATGTATTCTCAATAACACCACGAGCGCGACCCCTTTGTTTACGGACGATTGTGAACCCTACAATTTCTTTTGGTCTAGCTTCTGGTGGGATATTTTGCAAGTACTTGTCAACCTTTTCTTTTACACCATCAATCCGACCAGAATGAGCCGAGACCAAATCTTTTAGAGCCGACTGCATCCGATGGAAGAAATCTGCGAGTTTGAGATGCTTTGTTTTACGTGTTTTTGCAATGGGTAGAAGAAACTGCACGCCACTACCAATTTTTGCTAGTGCTTGGCGGGTTGAAGGTTTATTAACTTTATCGTCATGTTTAACAGTGTTTTTACCAGTAGGATCTGGGTAAAATTGCCGCGCCATTATCAAGGAGAAAGTTGGCTTATTGGGGTCTTCAATCTGTTTTGCAGTGGAATCCCATGCTTCAATTCGCTGGCGCGATCGCTCCTTATTTTTCAAATCTTTACCAGGTAAAACCTCTCGTAGCCCGTGAGTATTTGCTGGCAAGCGATTAATAAAAATTTCGAGTGTGTTTCCCCACAAAACTTTAGTAATTTTCTGCAATAGCTTTGCTTCTGTCTCCAAATCAGCTTCATAAAATATAAACAGTCTCGGTTGCTCATTAGGATATAGTCGCTGCATCGCTGCTTGGTTTGCCTGAATAATGGTTTGAAGATCATTTGTTTGATTCGGCGTAAATGTATTAAATTGAAGAGCTTTTCTTCCCCACTCAATCTCTTCTAAACGGATGCCAAGGTGTTTACTTAGCAAGTCATCAATATTTTGATTGTCGTTGAGTTGTTCGAGGTATTTTGCAGTAAACTCCAAGTTGGAATTTGTTTCGATAGCTTCTAAAACACCACCAAGCAGTGTAGGAAGATTAATCATCCGCGATGCTGTATCATCTAGTTTGTGCTTGGATGGTACTTTTGTGTAACCATCGAATATTTGGATTCCTAATGGTTGAAGAATTTTAGCGATCGCTTCAAAAGCATCTAATTTATCAATCTCTGGTACACCTGTTTCAATACCGTATCTTTCTGAACTATTTTCATCTTCTTCTGAATTATCTTGAAGTCCATTCCGGTAAGTAAGAAGTACCTCACAGCTATCAGTAGAGGCTTTGCCCAAAGCGATTTGTTGACCATCAAAAGATTGTAGAGGCAGTTTTAATTCTCTTCGCAGAATCTCAAAATCTGTATCTGTCGCCCAACGCCAATTCTTCTTATCTTGCTTGTTATTTTCATCTTGTTCGCATTTTACTTTATAGGTAAAAGCGCGATCGGGATAGTCTTGAGAAAATATGAAACCGCTAATATTCCTACGGTCATATTTAGGAGCTTTTAACTGAGTGAACCAGCGACGTTTGGAAACCTCAACTTTCACCAAAGGTTGGTGCAAAGATGGATAAGTCACAACTTCCAAGCTGACCACAAAACTGAATTTTCCTTTTGTATCAGGTAAGGCGATCGGATCGGTAATCAATTCTACAATCCCAGAATTGTTGGAAATAATCCGTTTTATTGGGCCTAACTGTGGAAAAATCTCCTGTCCAGCAATTTGACGAGCTAGGTAATCTACTATCGCACGATAGGCATATTTATCTTTTGGATCTTTTGGCTGAGTTGTATCTGTCTGTTTAGACCAATTCCAAGGGAATACTTGAGATTTAAATGGAGAAATTTTCAGAAGTTCTCCTCTTTCCTGCAAATCTTGCAAGCGGTCAATAATATCCGTTGATATGTCTTCTTTTATTACAAACGGTCTGAGATAATTTGCGAACCAATCATTAATAATTGGGCGAAGCACTTGATTTATTTCTTCTTCATTACCACCATTTAGGTAAACAAAAGGTTCTGGCTCACCTCCCCTTTTAGCATTATTCAATGCAAACTTCGTAAGACCTACATCTGGTTCAATTCGTGCCGCATCTTTTAAGACTACTTCGATAAAACCTCGCAATGAGGCATAGGGGAGATTTTTGACCTTAGTTCCTTGTAGAATATCGGCAAAACATAGCAAGCCTGCTTTTGTCCAAGTAAGAGTAGAACCCTCTACTATAATTGGACGCAGATCGTCTGGCACAGTTAAGGCTAAAGGAAATTGTTTGATTGGTTTGATTTGACCTTGCTGAATATAAAAGGTATCTGAAAGTAAATTATCATCAGTTTCATCGTCTTCATCTTCTTCAGATAAATCTTCTTCCAATTCCATTTCATTATCAAAATTGTCGCTCATTTTTACATCTCCAATAGTGTTGAAAAATCATTAAAGCCGTCTTCTTCATCCGTCAAATCTTGTAAATTAGCTAATTCATCAGGGTAAATTACTCCTTTAATGCGCTGTAAAGGTGCTAAGAATGCGCCATAAAGTTCTTGATAAATTTCCCGAATTACAGGATCGGGGTGGTTGACACATTCTTCTAAAATGATTCGCATTTGCACCAGCATACTATCTCGCGCAGAGTCGGGTTTATCTTCTGCTGATTTTTTAGCCCAAGCTGCATCCACAAAGTAAACTGATACTGGGCATCCATTCCGCATCCCGCGCCCAATTGTTTGCAAAATCGCAACCATTTGATTAGCTGTAAACGATTTGAACAGTTCAGGGCCTAAACGGCTAGCCATTAAGGGTTCACGTAACAATCTATTGGCAGTTCTCCAAAGGTCTTTTCTTGATTGCTGCCAAGAAGTTGCGATCGCATTTAAATCTTCTGTTTCACTAAAAACTCGACTATCAAATTCTTGTGTTGCCCGTCCTGCCAAGCTGTACAACAGCCGCATATCATCTTTGGTAGGATGAGGACGAGTCAAAAAGTAAATCGAGCCAATTGCCGCATCTAGCTTCCTATCTCCTTTGGTGAAAACGATGTTGACACCTCGATTAATTGCCAACATGGGAAAAATTAAAATATCACAGTTTTCATCGTCTCCTAATGCCTCACACTGAGCAGAGGTGATAAAATCCGTCGGTTGTTCTCCATCTCTGAGGGATTTAACAATTGCCTTTGTATGCCGCCCAACTTCAGGATGATAGTCATTAATATACTTTTTGATTGTGCGAGCCTGTTCATAACTATTGACAACTAAAGCAGCTTTACGACGAATACCAAACTTGACATCAAAATTACGCATGGACTTGTAAATTTCAGATTTAGTAATTCCTCCCCGCACAAGAGCATTCACCATCCGCAAAAGATTACGTTTTTGAAGGTCGCCAGCACCGCTATATTTAAGGGGTTCATCACCACGTTCACTATCTGGAAACCATTTGAAACGATAAACGCTCTGTTCTGCTTTATTTTCTGACTGACGCGGTTTTAGTAAATAATGGGGGCCAGCGTTAATGTGGTAGGCGGGACTAGCTTCTAAAAATGAAGTTGCCGAGGTAATTAAAACGGCTGGGCTTTGATGTCCATCATCTGCGTCTAATAACCGGTGAAAGCGATGCATTAACATTCGAGGCGCACCAACAAATGTAATATAAGACAATTGCACATTTTTGGCGGCAGTACGTGTTGTTTGTGCTTTGAAAAAACTGTATTGCACCCCAGAAAATGAACCTAAAATGCTTTCTGGAATAAATTTTCTCAGTTCTGGTGATGCAGTTGACTCCCCAATGGTTTCACGAATGAATCCCTCTGCAACCATTGTTCTAGTTCCTGGTACAATTCGCTGGTAGCCCACAATTACGAAAGTAACAGTTATAAGTAATTTAGCTAAATCTTCTGCTTCTATTGTTGATAAATGATCTGGAAAACAGAGCTTGAGAAATAATTCAGCAATTTCTTCAACGATCGCATCACGTCGCTTAATCAGATTTTCAGCCAGGTAACGGCGGAAATGACTAATGAGAGTTTTCCATTGTTTTTCAAGGGTTTCACGGTTATATCCTAAAATCCGAGGCCACAAATCTGCTTTAAAGTCTTGAGGGTTCTCAACACCTGTGCGATCGTAGAAGGCGTTATATGCTGCCGCTTCCCAAAATTCAGTTAGCGCCCGACTTTTGCTAAAGCCTAGTTTGGCTTCTTGTTCATCAAGGTCATTCTGCTGAGAGGATTTCTTTAAAGTATTCAATAGTTCGCTAACAATCCGTAATACAGTCAATAATTGATTTTCGTAGCGTTCTCCCACCCGCGACTTAGACATATTCTGAACGGTGGTAATTAAGGAAGTATTATGATTGCCAAATTCTGACAAGTCACGACTGTAAAGTTCTACATCCCGATCAAATAATCGATAGTTCTCGCCACGAGCAAAGCGGTTATGGATTTGTTCTAAAATTACCCGATGAATGGATCGCTCTGAGCCGGAAATACTTAAAGTTGCTGCCCCATAACTATCTAACACTGATTGCACCATATCGCCTTCGTCGAAAACAACTACGTCGAAGGTACGGGCAATTAATTCAAAATATCGTACTTGTTCCTGAATCGCGTGAGGTGATATTTGAGTATCGAGCGATCGCACATGACCAACCCAAATATTAGCATCCAACAAATCTCGCGGTGCTTTGTTTCGACCGCACATTGTCCATAAAGGACATAGGCATTTCTTCATCTTTCCCTGTTTCCCCCCGCCTTGCAATATCTGGTTGCAAGGTGCGTAACCAAAGCCCCACAGAGACATATCGGCAGTTGAAAAGGCTGGGAGGACGCAGTTCATACCAAAAACTTCTGCCTGTTCTAAGGTGTAAGCAAAGCCACCATTACCTTTTGTTGCGATCGCTTCAGCAATATTGTCTGCATGACCACGGCGAGTCTCATCACCTTGTCCTACAAGCATTCCCACCTTAACTTGATGAAATGCCAACTCAGCCATGTACTGTCTAGCAACTTCAATCGAGGGAAACACAAACATGGCTTTATAGTCATGTAGTCCCAGCCAGACAGCTATCAACACGAGAATGGTTGTTTTACCTGACCCTGGTAAACCAATTAAGTGCTTGATGTCTTCTAATTCCAACACATCATCTTCTTTCCGCAGACCTTTTCCAGCCTCCGATACCATGAGGTCAAAGCGTTTAAAACGATCTGCCCAATTACCACGTCGTCGCTCAGGATCTTGCTTTTCACGCTCGTCCATCTCAATAGCCAGATCGCGCAGTTCACTTAAGGGAATGCGAATCTTTCCTCTTGGTTGGCGATTGAGGGAATGTGTGCGACGCGCAGCAATAGGGGCGGTGATTGGAGCGATCGGCATCCTTACTGCTGTTGACTCTTCACCTAATGCAACCACCATCTGCTGACGAGGATCGGCAAATGTAAAACCATAGGAATCGTATGGTAGAGGGGTACTAAGAATTTGACGTGCTTGTGTAATTTGAGAATCTTCTAAAGGATCTGTTCTTTTGAAGTGAAGTGTTTCAATATCAATCTCATACGTCCCTTTAGTGTGGTTGCAGTAGTGATGATTGTTATAGAGAGCAATTGCGTGTTTAACTGACTGGTTTGTAACAAAAGTCAGCGACATCTGCCGCATATTGAAAATGGCTTGACGCGCTTGCTCTAATGCAGGTGCATTCAAAATGCTGGCCATACCTGACATAATTACTGGCGCGTACTCCAGTGAATTTGTATTAATAAATTCCTCCATTAAGACGCAAAGCCAGCAAATTCGATCTATACCTTTCCAAAAATCAGGTTTGGTTCGCATAAGGCATCTTCTTTAAAAAATCAATTACAGAGGAAACCGACATAATTTCTAAACTGGCAGGATCGCCCTTTTTATCGAGTGTTGAAATGAGGGTAGAAATGTAGCTGGGATTATCCTCAATTAAGCGATCGCTCACAGCAAGAATGCGGCGGCGATAGTGAATCAGCCCGCCAATACTACGATTGAGGCGCAAACCTAGAGTTACCGGACTTGTGTAAGATTTGGCATCAATTCCAATTGCTCGTTCGTTAATTGCCACATCGCATAAATCGGACTCTGGGTAAAGTTCAGCATTGAGCTTATTTCGTCGGGCTGTATCAAAAATCGCTAATTCGTCAATTGCTGGGCCTGTCCAGTAGGTGAGAATTCGTGGCTCGGCAATTCGTAAAATGCCCTTATTAGGATCTAGTTTCTCAGATACTTTTGGCAAGTCGTGGCCAATGCACTGGCGAATCGGACAACGCCCTTGTGCAAAAAGTTTTTTGTTGGGATGCGATCGCATCAGTGTGCCACAGTGGGCGCAGCGATGTGCTAACCCATCAACTAGCCAGATATCTGGCACTAAGTCAAAGAATTTTTCAATGATCATTCCCTGTAAAGGGGTCAAGTCATTTTCAACCAAGTAGTCTAATAGCTGTCGTTCTCCGATTAAAGAGTACCTACCAAATAACTCTCGCAGAGCAGTGTAAGCTTTGTGTTGGCGACGGCCGCCCAATCGTTCAGTTGCTTCGCATAACTGAGTATATAAGCGATGCTCAATCACATTGTCTTCGCCAAAAGCTCCGCTCAGGTTGGCAATCTCTGCACAGTCTGAAGTAGGTACTCGTAAATCTGGATCGATTAAGGTAACGCTAGAAAAGCGAAAGTCTGATTGGCTAAAAACCCCTAACTGCCAGCGATCGCAACCAAGAGAGTATCGAGCATTATCTAAAACAGTATGCACACAAGCAGCGCGATCGCTTAATCCTTCTTCAATATATAGACGGCCCAATTTGCACATTGCTTGATAGAGTTCTGGTGGCAGCGTACTATCCTCTTGGCGCACAATTTCTCGACCTGGCAGAACCCGGTCATATTGGCGAAGAATTCCCTGAGCAAGTAACATCACAGCATCTTCAGCCAGATCCCTCGCTGGGCGATGTCCTGTAGGTAAAGGCAAAGAGGTTGCTGAAATTGCAGGTAGCCATGTGGGATCTTGACCTTGAGCGTCTGCAAGAATTTGCCTCTCTAGCGCATCTTCAGGAAATGAAGGCAAAACTTGAGCGATCGCCGCAAGTGTCCAACCCTTCTTTAATAGTAAAATTGTTGCCAAACCCTCCAAAATCTGCTGAAATCCAAATTCTTGCCCTTTAGGTTGTGATAAAAGTTGTTTCGTTCTCCACGACCGAACGGTACGCAGGGCAGGTGATTCTACAGACAGTTTAAGCTGTTTAATTTGGCGTTTTAGCTCCTTTGCCAGAGCCTCCGCAGTTCCCTGCCACTGACGCACGTCCTCAAAGTACATAACTGTAATCAGATTACTTTTACATCAATTACTGTATAACACTAATTGATGTAAATTAAAATGTCAATGTATCAAATAAATAATCCGTTATTTTTAATTTAGTAGGACTTACGCATCAAGTACGAAATGTAGGGGCAATTCATGAATTGCCCCTACGCTAAATCAAGGCTTTCACTGCCTTTTTGCGTAAGTCCTGTTTAGCTTATTACTTGAGCAACTCACAATTACTGAATCAGAACAGAGAGAAAGAAGTTTTCTGGATTAAAAGTTCTTCTCGACTAAGCTTTTGGAATACTCCACAATTGTTTCAACCAATTCAAAATTCAATAAGCCTCCGACATAGAAGGTCTGGCGTTGACCTTGCATTGCTTCTAGGCGATCGTAAAATCCCGCATGCATAGCCTCTGAAGTAACGTGAGGAAAGTAAGGCCACTCATCGTAGGTGTAGTAATCATCACCTACCCGCACTCCCAAATTCTCTACTGTGTTTTGAATTTGCTGGAGAACATCTTTTTTAGTAATTTTTCCCTCGCTATCTAGGCGAGTGCAAAAGGCAATCAGGTCATTGTCAGCAAACTGTTGAGCAATAAACCAGGGATTCCCCACCGCATTTACGGGAATGACATTAATTACCGGGGTTGGCATTTGCAGATCGGGAATCAGATACGTAATCAAACTGTAAGGATTGAGAATGATCTGCTCAAATAGGTCTTTCTCTGCTGGCGACAAATCGAGAAAAGTATTGAGGACATCCAGTGTCAACGGACAAGCTAAAATCAGATAGTCAAATTCTAGAACTTCTTCACGGGTATCAGTCTTGTTAAGAATCTGCTCCTGTTCAGTTAACCGCACCCGTGTAATTGCCCCCCGCTTGATTTCCTTGATGTCAATATTCAAGCGGACATTTAGTCCCCAAGCAACAAGCTCCCAGAAACGTTGGAAACCATCAGTAAATCGCTTAGGCCAACCGCAGCGTAAATCTGCACCGTAAGTAATTAAAGTCCAAAAGGTTTCTAGAGTCATGTATTTTAAGGCATAGGCGGTGGGGATTTCGTTTAAATAGCCATAGCCCATCGTGGTAATGGGAATTTCAAACAAAGTTTCTAGACATGACAAATCTTTCTGTGCTAACCACTGGGAAAAAGGTTGAGTGAGTTCGGGATGTTGACTGATACCGGCAAACCCAGGAACAGAAATAATTGGCTCTAGCCAAAGACGCTCCCACCAAAAGCGCCCAACGGCTGCCAAAAACGTTGCTAGGTCAGTTCCCTCGGTGACGGCATTCATAATTGAAGTGTAGGCAGGTTGTCCCGGTTGAGATTTAAAAGGATTGTAGACTTGACCTGGCCCCTCGGTGTAAAGTGTAGCGCCGACTTCTTCAGCCATTTTTAGGACTTGTTTGTAGGCAGGGGTGAGATAATTTGCTCCTAAGTCAAAGGAACGAGAATTGTATGTAATGGAACAACACAATCCCCCTACCCGTCCAGCTTTTTCTAGCACAACTACATTGCGGTAGCCTTGCTTTTTCAAAAAGTAAGCTGTAGATAAACCGGCTGCTCCCGCCCCGACAATACAAATTCGTGCGTCTTTAGAAAATTTAGTCATGATAGTCTTTCTTCCTATGTAGTAATGTGCCCTGGTCGCAAAATTTTCTACTGAAAATGCGGATAAACTGCTTCTGTGAATAATTGCTGAATGGCTGGCTGGTTAAGTAGCGATTCATAGTCTTGTCGCACGGGAATATCGTAACTAGCAGTGCGAGGAGCGATCGCAGATAACCAAGTAGTATGCATTGTGAAGCCAAAATCCAGTTGCGGATGGCTCAATTTGCATATCGGGCCAGCCCCTAACTGATCGGCTTGGAAGATCCAAATTTCGTTGTTATTTCCCCCAAATACCGTACAAACGATATAGCCATCTGTAGAACTACCATTGCTCTTCAATCTCGGTACAAACTGGGGTGAACTGATGAAGTAACCTGGGGGCGCATCATAAAAATCTGCCACCTCCATTTTGGTTGTATCTAGCCGGAACAAAGAAGAAGGGCGTGCTTCTTCTCGTTGCAGTAATTCTTTTAGTGGTACAGCCCGGTAGGGATAGTCTTGGTACAAGTTGTAAATAAACTCAGTCAGCAGTTCTGGCCAAAAACCGAGGGATTGCCAATAAATATGATCAATTCGCTTCGGAGGCAATCCAGAAGCCAGCCTATCTTGGTAAGCGTAGAACCCTATACCCCAATGACGGCGAGTATCGTAAATTACTTTGGAATCTCGGATTTGCCCTGTCTCGCCATCTATTTGATAGCGACCCAGACGACCCACATCCATTTGCCCATTAGCCAGCATTCCCCCCAACCACAGAGGCGCAGATTTAGGAGCGTCGAATTTTGAGATATCATACTTGCGAACCCATTCGCCAATATCTGTGGCGCAGAGATGGGCAGTATGCATTGTGATTTGACCGTCGGGGTTTTCGTAGTCGGTCAAAAAATGCACTGTTTCTAAGGGAATTACGGCTGGGCGGACTACCACAGTAGTTACATCTGCCTTGAGGTCAGCCCGACTCACTATGTAAATGGGGGAATTGGGGTGCTGCGATCGCGTCAATAATAGCCGCAGTAGGCGCTCAGTTTCCAAACTATCGGGAATTGGGTTATTCAGGATTTGTTCTGGGCCAATCTTTAGGGAAGTGTCCATCAGCACCACGTAATCTTTGGTAACTGCCAACTGATGGATGCTTTGTTCAATTCGCACCGGGGAACCATCTGGCAGGATCAATTGCCAGTGCTGGAGTTTACCTACACCATCCCATCGCAACAGATAAACAAAATCTGGCATGGCAATTTGCAACCAATGCTCGATCCAGCCAATCAATTTTTGCCAGAAACTTTGAGAAAACTTCGAGAACATTCTCAAGGGAATCTGCAAGGGATTGTTGTCTAAAAGTTGAGCGATCTCACTCAGCAGTTGCTTTAGTTCCTGGGGTAGTTGTTCGAGGTCATAAATGAAACGCGCACTTTCGAGGAAATTAGTCAGCGATCGGCCATAGTTAACTAAGAAAACTTCATTGGTATAACCATCAAAGGTGGGGTGAGACGTACTCAATACAGGGGGAAAAGGATAGGAAAAAGGTAGAAACGCTTTCCACTCAGTGTTACCTCCCACTGGGGTAACAACCTCTAGGCTATTGGTATCAATTTCGTAGGGACGACCAGCATCATAAGTAATCATTAATCGCTCTTGGCTGTCTGTGGCTGTATTAAAGGCGAGAAAGGCAATATCTACCTCATCTCGCAAGCCCAAGGAAGGGGAGAAGCGCAACAAGCCATGATCGCGAAATTGATGAGAGCGATAAGCAGGATTTTTAAAAGTTGCCTGATCTGCATAATAGCAAGGTGTACGTGCCAGTTTCGTCTTGACAGTAACCTGTCCGGCTTGCCAGTCTAAGCGGTAAATCATCCCATCACCGTTAAAAATGTGGGTTCCATTAATATTGGGTAAGCCCCCAGAAGCAACAGTGCCTACAGGTGCAATGATGAACAAATGTCCAGACAAATCTGTCGGTACATCCCCATGAATCACATTCAGTGGTAAATTCGATAGTTCCTCACGACTGGCAGTCATTGCTGCCTCTGGAAATCGGGGTTTGGGAATTTCACGATTCATTTATTTATACCCTGGCATTGCAATCTGATTTGGTGTTTCGCTTCAGGTATAACACTGGTACAGCACGGCGTAAATAAACCACCCATTCCAAATTAACGAAACACTTAGGCTGTATTAATTTTGAATTTTGAATTTTGAATTCCGCCTTGCGGTACTAGGTTTTAATTTAAAGGTTGAGTTTTTGCCTCAAATGTCCCAATATCAACTTTTTCAGGATTTTTAAATCCATCCGTAAATCCCTTAGAATTTAACTGCCTCGGTAAAAATTGATGCTATTTGTTTTCCTGGCTGACAGCTGTCAAGATACATCTGCGCGACTTGATCCCACGGATTTTGCTGCAAGCAATCTTGAAAATACTCGGCTGCTGTTGCAAATTGTTGTTGTTCATAACACGCCAATGCTGAGGCAAATAACTCTAAAGTAGCTGTTTTGCCTGCACTAACTTTTGGGCGATCGGCTGCAAACACTTCATGAACAGTCACAGCATTCATTTTACCCTTCACCTTCACTTGTCCGACTACCCGAATGCCGTAGCGATCGCGATTTTGTAAACGCTCAAAAGTTGGGTTGGTAATTAGGAGTGGGGCGTTGAATATTTTGGTCAATCCTTCGATTCGCGCTGCTAAATTAACTGCATCACTAATCACAGTGCCATCCATGCGATTCAAACCACCGACTGTCCCCAAAATTAGTGAACCAGTATTAATCCCAATGCCGATTTGAATTGGTAAGTAACCTTTGGCTTGGCGTTTTTCGTTGTAGGCTGTTAAGGTTTGCAACATAGCAATTCCCGCTAGAACCGCATCATCGGCATCGCCTGCAAACAAGGCCATGATGGCATCACCAATATATTTGTCGATAAAGCCATTGTTTTCCAAAATGATCGGCTCCATGCGACTGAGATAGGAGTTAATAAATCGGAAATTTTCGGCGGGAGTCATGCTTTCTGAAAGGGTGGTAAAGGCGCGAATGTCGGTAAATAAGACTGACATTTCCCGTTGCACCTGATCACCTAATTGCACATCTATAATGCTTTGCTTATTGAGGAATTGCAGAAATTGGCGAGGGACAAAGCGCTCATAAGCTTTGTTGAGGCTAATTAAATTTTGGTTGAGTGCGGCTAAATCCGTATACAAACGGGCATTTTCAATGGAAATAGCTGCTTGTGCTGAAAGCAGGTTGAGCAACTCCAAGCGATCTGGGGTAAATGCTCCCGTTATCAAGTTATTTTCTAAATACACAATTCCTGCTAACTTTCCTTGGTTAATCAAGGGAGTACACAGAATTGATCGTGGTTGGTATTGGCGAATGTAAGGGTCTTTGATGAATTCCCCAATGCCAACTGCTTCGTAGATCGCATCGTTTAGTACTACATTGGTTTTAGTACGAATGACATAGTTAACGATCGCAGTCGAGAGAGTTTGGCTATCTTCAATACTGAGTGATTCCAACACCCGAATAGTATTCTCACCAACGGTTCCCTGAGCTTCAATCAGAAATTTACCTTTGGTTTGCAACAGCAGAAACCCCCGTTGCGCCCCGGCGTTTTCCATTAAAATCCGCATTAAATTAGATAGAAGTTTATCTAGTTGAATTTCTTCGGAAAGGGTTTGAGAAGCTTTGATCACTGTCACCAAATCCAATGATTCTGAGCGGCTGGTACTCGTGAGGCCGGTCGGGTTGGAAGTAATGGTTGATAAAGTTGATTTAATCGCTTTTTCTCCGGTACGCGTTAAAATTTGAGGATACTTGGCTTCTAAATCTTTCACCTTGGCGATCGCTCCCCACTGCAAATAAAGATAACGAGCTTCTTGCATATAAACTTGGGCGATCTTCAATTTGTTCTCAGCTAGGTAAAACTTGGCAGTCAATTCATTGGCTAGAGCCGCTTCATTAAAATACTGGTGTGATTGGGCTAAGGCGATCGCCTGATCGTAACAAGCGATCGCCTGATTAGATTCTCCATGCACCCGATGCCATTCTGCTTTTACCAGCGCTAATTTATGGGTATAGTTGACAGGAGAAGATTTCGCCCATACTTGCAATTTTTTCTGGTTTGCGGCCACTCGCTGGAGTAACTTTCGACGTTCCGCCGCACTGACAACAGAGGCTAAAGCCAATCGTCCTAAAGAGTCATAAAAGTAGAACCATCCCACAATATATAAAGCCAAAACCGCATCTAAATAAGGGATTGCCAAATCAGCATTTTTGACAGCTGTCGCATAATCTTCAAACCAATAATTCAGCGTGAAATGATGGATATAAACATAAAAAATAGCTGTGCGATAGTTACTCTCGATATGCTGGGGTAACATGGCGGTTGCATCATAGAATTCCCCTACCAACTTACAGGGATTAGCATTTTTACCCTGTAAATTAGCAACTACTTGGCGATAGAGTTGAATGAGAACAAAAATTGGTTTTTTCTTAAACTGCTGAACTGCCTCTGCGTAAATAGCTAAACATTCATCCAATTCACCAAGATTTTGACCAGAAAAATAGCAATGCATTGAGCCTGTATTGGCACAAAAGGCAGCGTATTCAGTATCACCCGTATCGCGCCCAATTTGAAATGCGGCTTGCAGTGAAGGAATAGTATTCTGGAGTGGTTCTTGCCAGTGGCGGACAAAGGAATTAACTACAAATAAAGTTCTAGCTTGCAGGTGCTTGGCATTGAAACGGTCTAACAGTTTCAGGGCTAATTCACCAAATTTATATCCCCCTTGCAGATCCCCAACAACGCCACAGAGAATCAAGCCATAGGTAGCATAAGCAAAAGCTGATTCCGCAGCATTTCCGTATCTAGCCGAGAGTTCCACCTGTTTAAAGACAGTCAAAGGAAAAACGTTAGGGGCTGCTAGGTAGGTCGCTGAGGCAATACTAGCCAGGATGCGAATTGCAGCTAATTTTGTGGGATTGGTAAGTTCTGGTAAGTCGGCTAAGGTGTGTACCGATTTACCTGCCAAAGCGAGTTTAGTTTTTAACAATCCCAGGATAATTTGCGGTTGACCGGGGTTGTTAGCTAAGGGAATGCCCAGAAGTTGCATCACTTGCAGACCGAGTTTAGAAGCTGCCAACAATTGATCGCGGGCGATCGCAGCTTGGATTTTGATGGCATAAACCTGCACCTGATCGATTGTGCTGCGGGTCTTTTGAAGTACTTCTTCTGTGAGTACATCCATGCGCTCAAAGTCCCCACCTAAATAAGCAGCAACGGCTGCGGCTGTGTGCAATGCCAAAGCTAGCTGATACTGCTGCTGCCAACAGTTAGCTGCTAGGCAGTTAATCCCCATTGTCAGATAATCTAAGGCTGACTGATAGGCTGCTGAGGCTTTGGCTTTGTTACCTGCTGTTAAGTTTAACTGAGCTAGTTGCTGTCGCTGTTGAGGGTCTGTAATTAGGACGATGCCAAAATTCAGTTGGTTAACAATGTCAAAAATCTTTTCTTCTTGCTTCTGGGGAGTAATGTTTTGTAATAATAGTTGCCCAACCCGCAAGTGTACTGCCTGTTTTTGCTCGCTGGGAATCAGTGAGTAGGCTGCTTGCTGGACGCGATCGTGCAGGAATTTATAGACTACATCCAAATTTGTCAAGTTTGCTGTTACTTCTCGATCGGCAACTTGTAAGAGTTGGTAGTCATTGCCTTGGGGTAAAATTAGTCCTGTCTGCACGGCTGCCCAGAGTTGGGCGGCTACATCTGGGAGGGATTTTGAACTAGCGATCGCTAAGGTATGCAAATCAAAGGAATTACCAATACAAGCTGCTAATTTTAAAGCTTGTTGGGTGGCATCTGGCAGCTTTTGAATTTTCAGCGCCATCAACTCAACTACGTTATCGGTAATCTGGGCTGCCTGGATTTTTGCTAGTTGCCACTGCCATGCCCGTTGAGTGAAATTAAACTGTAGCAATCCTTCTGAATACAGCGACTTCAAAAACTCATTCATGAAGAAGGGATTGCCATTGGTTTTCTGCTGAAGCAGTTCTGCTAGAGGAGTAACTTCTGCTAAATCGGCATTGTTGAGGGTATCGCTGAGGAGTTGTTGAATTTGAGGCAATGCTAAGGGCCTTAAGGTCAGTTCGTGAATAGCCACTCCTGCTTGTTCTAAAGATGCGATCGTTGTCCGCAGGGGATGGGTTTTATCTACTTCATTATCACGATAAGCACCAATCAGCAACAGATATTGACTATCTACTTGACCGATTAACAACTCAATCAGCTGGAGTGATGCACTATCAGCCCATTGCAGATCATCCAAAAACATTACTAAAGGATGTTCCTTTTGGGTAAAGACCTGAATGAAGTTTTGCAAGACTAAATTAAACCGAGTTTGCGCTTCCTTGGGTGATAGTTCTATAACGGGTGGCTGCTGACCAATAATCAGTTCCACCTCTGCAATCACTTCAACGATCACCTGGCCATTGACACCAAGAGCATCTAATAATTTTTTGCGCCAAGTGGTAATTTCTGCTTCACTTGTAGTTAACAGTTGACGAATTAAAGCTTGAAATGCTTGAATTAAAGAACTGTAGGGAATGTTACGTTGAAACTGGTCAAACTTCCCGGAAATAAAATATCCCCTCTGCTGGGTAATCGGTTTATAAATTTCTTGAACCAGTGCTGATTTGCCAATCCCAGAATAACCTGCAATCAGCATCACTTCGCTCTGTCCATGACTAGCCCGCTCAAAAGCTGCAAGTAAATTTGTCACTTCCGCCTCGCGTCCGTACAGTTTTTGCGGAATTTGAAATTTACCGGAGTGATCTTGCTGTCCTAGTTCAAATAAGGGAATTTGCCCTGTAGCGGTGAAAATTTCCAGGCATTGCTGTAAATCTGTCTGCAAACCAAAAGCACTTTGATAACGCGCTTCGGCGGTTTTTTCCAGCAACTTCATCACAATTTGGGAAAGTGCTGGCGGAATTTGGGGATTGATTTGATCGGGCGGAATCGGTTGTTTGGCAATATGGCTGTGAACTAGTTCCACAGGATCATCGCTAATAAAAGGTAAATGCTGGGTTAACAGTTCGTAGAAAGTGACTCCCAAAGAGTAAAAATCGGTACGATAATCAATTGATCGATTCATCCGTCCTGTTTGTTCAGGAGAAATATAAGCGAGAGTCCCTTCTAAAACATTCAGATTTCGCAAGGTGGGATTTTCCCGCGATAGCAAAGTAGCAATGCCAAAGTCAATTATTTTCGTTTGTTGAGTCGTGGGATTGAGAAGAATATTGGCAGGATTAATGTCTTTATGAATAATCTGTTGCTCATGAATTTCTTCTAAAGCTGCTGCTACTTGTATAGCCAATTGCAAAAAATTCTGTAGCGGTAGAGGCGATTGATAGAGTAACCCCCGCAGGGGTTGTCCACCAAAATCTTCTAAAACTAACACTAAGGTGTTTTGATATTTTTTCAAGTCGTAGGCTTGGATAATTCCAGGGGCTTGAAAGCGGCGCGTGAGATCGTATTCAAGTTTAAACCGAGCGATCGCTTCTGGGGGTGGGTATTCTTGCCGCAGAACTTTCAGTACTACTGGTTGTTGATCTAACTCTCGATATCCCTGATAAACCTGAGAATTGGGGCTTGCGTGCAGTTCTGTCAGGACTTTATACCCTTCGAGTGTGATCATAGATTACTCAAGCGTTTGCTCTATTGTTAGGGTCTATTCAGTATAAATTGTTTCCCTTACAAGTGAACAGAGATTAGCCGAATGCTAATGGGAAGAAATTTACCGCCTCTACTAATGCTTGATTTTGTGACTTAATGCCAATTTCTACACCAGCCATCAAGAAAATTCCCAAAATTGGACATCGGGTTTTGACACGAAAGGAAAAAGTTTTTTAAAAGGCTAGGACTTACGCATTGACACGAAATACAAAATATGTATTTTTTGAAAAACCAAATCTGTATTAGACCTCTTGCAAAAATAAATTATGGTATGATGGGGGTTTTAAAGATTTGCTTTCTATCTTTATCAGACATAGCAAAGAGGTAACAAAAGTTATCTGTATAGATTCTAATGTGGATTTTTTGTAAAATTTATAATCATACCACAAAATAATTATGCAAGAGGTCTATTCCTTAAAATAATTCAATCCAAGTCAGAGATAAAATCAAATAAATGATGCGCCATTTCTAATTTAGAACAAGGTGCAATTTCTACTTTCCGTCCTTGTATATCTAAAAATATCGCTTGATTATTATCACTCCCAAAACCACTATCAGGTTGATCGATGGGATTGGCAACAATAGCATCAAGTTTCTTACTCTGTAACTTTTCTAATGCAGGCTTGACAATATCCCCAGTCTGTGCTGCAAAACCAATTAATATTTGATGCGGCTGTTTATGTTGTGCTAATTGGGCGACTATATCTGGTACTGGTTTCAGGGGTAAAGCTTCGGGGAGCGATCGCTTGGGCAATTTCTCTGTACTATAATCTCGTGGCTTCACATCTGCCACTGCTGCTGACATGACAATTACATCAGCGTTGGGTAAACATTCCAGCATGACGTGCTGCATTTGCTCGGCACTAATGACGGGAATCGCTTGCACTCCTAATGGTACATCCCAATTAGCTGGGCCATGCACCAGGGTGACGTTTGCCCCTCGGTGAAGTGCGGCTTGCGCTAAAGCCAATCCCATTTTACCTGTGGAAGGATTACCAATAAACCTCACCGGGTCAAGAAACTCTCGCGTTCCCCCAGCACTAATTAACACTCGTTTACCGACTAAATCTCGTTTGCCTTGAGTGTGTAACAACGATTGGATGTGAGCTAAAATTTCTGGAGGTTCTGCTAATCTCCCAGCACCGATGCGATCGCACGCTAATAACCCTGATGCTGTACCCATCCCATGATATCGACTATCTATCAATAGCTGTTGCCAATTTCGCTGCACCGTTAGCTGTTCCCACATATCCGTATTCATCGCGGGTGCTAACAGCACTGGACAAGTAGAAGCCAGCACGGTATTTGTGAGTAAATTATCAGCCATCCCATAGGCTAATTTTGCTAATGTATTAGCCGTCAACGGGGCAATTACCATGACATCTGCCCATTCACCTAACTCAATGTGCAACGGACGAGAGTGAGTTGGTTTCCAGAAATCATCATCTGTGTAGGCGGGATGACGAGATAGGCTTGCTAAAGTCAGAGGCGTGATAAATTCTTGCGCCGAACGGGTGAGGATGACTCGCACTTCCACCCCAGTTTTAAACAGCGTCGAAACCAATTCACAGATTTTGTAGGCGGCGATACCGCCACCTACACCAATTAGAACCCTGTTCAATTTTGGATTTTGGATTTTGGATTTTGGATTTAAGGGAGATTGCATTGGTACTTTCGGATTAAGCAAGTGATACATTAACCCTGATAATCTCCGATTTTAGCCAGTTGACCCCAATCTAAAATCTAAAATCTAAAATCTAAAATTGTTACGCTTCATCGTAGGGTTCCAAGTCTAAGAGGTAGATAAAGGGTTCAACTAACTCTGGACGCTGAAATGCGATCGCTCGCAATAGATGCCAATCATTTAAACCTTCAAAAGCATTACTATAATTATCCAGTTCGAGACGTGTAGCCAGCTCTTCTACTTCTGCCACAGTCATGGCAGCAATTTCTTTCTTGGAAATGCTTAGAGTTGTCATAATGCTCGCCCCTCCCTTATGCAGCACTCGCCTTCAGCATGGGTTAAGTTGCGCTGAACGCAGCCTCCCTATATATATTACTCATTAGAGGTGATTGATTTTGTGAAATTTTTAGCATTTATACCAGAATTTATAAAAAATTCGTAATCCTGACTAGCTAATTGTATTCACAATAAAATTCCGTAGCACCTCTAACGTTTGTGGATGTATTTCATGCCCCATGTCAAATTCGTGGTATTCTACCGCCACTCCTAAAGACTTTAGAGTTTCTCGTGTTTTCCAGGCGGCTTGCAGTGGCACAACTTCATCATATCTGCCGTGAGTAATTAAAGTCGGCGGAATCCCACTTTTAGCTGCCGTTACTGCATCAGGATGTAAATACCCACTCATGACAACTAAACCTGCTAGGGGCAATTTTGAGCCGACATCTAAAGTCATTGCCCCGCCTTGAGAAAATCCACTTAAAATGGTACGTGACAAAGGTACGCCAGTGGTACTTTCTAAAGATTCCAAGAAATCTGTTAGCAGTTGCCGACTTTCTGCCAACCCTTCATACATATTCTCCACCCGTAGGTCATACCATGCCCTCCCTACAGGGGAATAGGGATAAGGAAAAGGTGCATCAGGTAATACAAACTGGTAATCAGGTAAGTTGATCAAGGGTAACAAAGATGCTACATCCTCAGCATTAGCTCCCCAACCATGCAAAGTGACAATTAAGCCTGCGGGGGGTTGAGAATTTGCTCTCTTAACGGTGATAGCTTGTAAAGACAGAGGTTTACTCCTAAAATTCTACTCTTCTAGTAGATCCTATCTCTTGAACTAGACTTAGTATTAGGAAGCGGATGCCACTTCAACAGAGACACCCACCTTATTGGTTAAACTTTTTACCAAGGTACTGGTTCACCAAGATGAAAAAAGCCACCACTCGGCCCATCGTCAGGGAGCATCGCTAACTCAACGCCCGTTTTCGCCCCTTCTGCGATATCTATCATTGCGCCTTCACCCCCCAATTCAGTTTTCACCCAACCTGGATGAGCGCTATTAATTTTCACAGGAGTATTGCGTAACTCATGGGCTAAATGGATGGTGAATGCGTTGACTGCTGCCTTAGAAGCATTGTAAGCAAATGGTTTAGAGTCATAAATTGGTGAATTTGGAGTAGCATGAAGTGTCAATGAGCCTTCAATACTAGACATATTGACAATTCGACCACTAGGACTGTTTAAAATTAACGGTAGTAGTACTTGAGTCAGTTCTACCAAACCAAAAAAGTTGGTGTTGAATGTCTGTCGAATAATATTTATTGAAACAGAAGTGGCATTACTGATTAACCAGTCGCCATCTAGAAACACACCTGCATTATTAATCAAGATATCCAGTTTACCAAAAGTGTCACTAATCTCTTGAAAAGCAGACTGAATTTGAGTACTGTCAGTTACGTCAAGAGCGATCGCCACAGCCGAGACTCCTTCATTATGCAAGTTAGTGGCTGCCGTTTTTGCTGCTTCTAAATTTCGGGCTGCGATCAGAATCGTCAATCCGTGTTGTCCCAGTTGACGACTCATCTCCAGTCCTAGACCCTTATTTGCGCCAGTAATCAAGGCTACTTTATTCTTCAGTTCGCTATTTACCACTGTTAGCCACTCCTATTGAATTGGGGATCTACGATGTATTTAAAAACAGTATGCTTAAGCTTTGTTTAAATACTGGGTCAATCCTCTCACGAAGTTGCAGGCAAGAAAACCTAGAAAAAAGGCTAGGTCTTGTTTGTAGCCTACATTAACTATTTGTTATCTGCTTAATCTTCCAGCAGAATGGTGTTCAGAAGATTTAATTCACTGGATGCCATAAAGTAGCGATCGCTAAAAACTGTTTCTAATGATGTCGTCCTGGCACAATGCCTGCCATCTGTAGCAATCTTAATAGAGAAAGGTGATGACCAGATAGTTATTAACGTTATCATTCCTAATGGTCTTGAAGTAAACCAAGGCTTATGCAAAACTTGAGATCCTTTGCTTCACTAAACATCTGAGGAATTGATCAATGGCGCGTCTAGCCCTGCTGAGTGTATCTAACAAAACTGGTTTAATTGACCTAGCCCGTAGCTTGGTTGAAGAATTTGACTTTGATTTAATCAGCAGTGGGGGAACAGCCCAAGCACTCAAAGATGCGGGACTCCCAGTTACCAAAGTTGCAGATTACACAGGTTCTCCAGAAATTTTAGGTGGCCGAGTCAAAACCCTACATCCCCGAATTCACGGCGGAATTTTGGCGCGGCGAGATGTTCCCCAAGATATTACAGATTTAGAAAATAACCAAATTCGCCCGATTGATTTAGTGGTGGTGAATCTTTATCCTTTTGAGGAAACGATCGCTAAACCAGGGGTAACATTAGCTGAAGCTGTTGAACAAATTGATATCGGTGGCCCGGCTATGCTACGGGCATCATCAAAAAACTTCGCCCATCTGGCTGTATTATGCGATCCAACACAGTATGACGAGTATTTGGAGGAATTGCGCCAAAATAACGGCGTGGCATCCCTAGAGTTTCGCCAGAAGGCAGCTTTAAAAGGATTTTTACACACTGCTAGTTATGATCAAGCGATCGCATCTTATCTCGCAGAAGCACAGCAGTACAGCCTTAACGGTACACAATTGCAATCTCTGCGTTACGGCGAAAACCCTCATCAACCCGCCGCCTGGTATCAAACTGGTACTACCCCAACGGGATGGGCAGCCGCCACAAAACTGCAAGGCAAAGAACTTAGTTACAATAACTTAGTTGATTTAGAAGCCGCACGCCGAATTATTACTGAATTCACTGATACCCCCGCAGCAACGATTATCAAACATACAAATCCCTGTGGTACGGCAGTGGGAAGCACTATTTCAGAAGCTTACCAAAAAGCTTTTAATGCTGATTCTACTTCTGCCTTTGGTGGTATTGTCGCACTCAACCGTCCGATTGATGCGGCTACAGCCAGCGAGTTAACCAAAACATTTCTAGAATGCGTGGTAGCACCAAGTTGTGATGCAGAAGCTCAAGAAATCCTTGGCAAAAAATCCAATGTGCGGGTTTTGATTTTACCAGATTTGAGCAGTGGGACTAAGGATACAGTGAAAGCGATCGCAGGTGGTTTCCTTGTCCAAGCTAGCGATGATGTGATTGCTGATACCAGTCAATGGCAAGTAGTCACCGAACGGCAACCCACCGACAGCGAATTAGCCGAATTGTTGTTTGCTTGGAAAGTTTGCAAACACGTTAAATCTAATGCCATTGTTGTCACAAGCGATCGCACTACACTAGGAGTAGGTGCTGGTCAAATGAACCGCGTCGGCTCAGTTAAAATTGCCCTAGAACAAGCTGGAGAAAAAGCCAAAGGTGCAACTCTAGCCAGCGATGGATTCTTCCCCTTTGATGATTCAGTCAGAACAGCCGCAGCAGCAGGAATTACAGCCATTGTCCAACCAGGGGGAAGTTTGCGCGATAAAGATTCTATCATTGCTGCTAACGAACTGGGTTTAGTAATGGTCTTAACTGGTGTACGTCACTTTTTACACTAAATTATTGCTCATCAGGTGTGCAGTTTTGAAAGTGTCATACAATATACTTGCTTTATGATTGAACTAGTGATATTATTTAATCGTGTGTGAGGAGCAAGTTAAAAATAAAGAGCGCCTGGGGTGGAAACACGGCAACACTCCCAAGCGCTTTTTAATTTTTCAGAAATTGGATTGCTTATGCAATTTTAGAAGTGTCACTCAATATACTTGCCATTTGATAGAAGTAGTGATATCGTTTATTTGTGTGTGAGGAGCAAGTTGAGAATAAAAAATGCCTGGGGTGGAAACACGGCAACACTCCCAGGCATTTTTTAATTTACATATAGAAATATAAAAATTGCATTCCTTGTGATACCGTTTCCAAGATATTTGTTGTAAGAATTTAGTAAAATGGTATCAGAAATTAAATTAGCAGTGCAGTTGTGAAAGTGTCACTCAATATACTCGCTTTTTGATTGAAGCAGTGATACTATCTATTTGTGTGAGGAGCAAGTTAAAAATAAAAAGCGTTTGGGGTGGAAACACGGCAACACTCCCAGGCGCTTTTTAATTTGTATGCAGAAAAAAGTCCTTGCAGATTCGCTGGAATGATTGAGATAATTACCTACAGTCCAAAATCCAGTCAACCCCACCCACAATCAAAACTAGAAATTCAGGTGCAGATCAATCGGTTGACTCAACAAATTCAGTTCATCATCGAGATTGATCGACTGAAACAGGTAATGCGCCAAACCCTGCTTATTGATGGGTCACGCCGGGAAAATAGTGCCGAACACTGTGTTTATTTCTGACATTGATTATTTATGACTGTAATTTGATTCGGTGCGTTACGCTGTCGCTAACACACCCTACGTTGCTAAAGTTGTGCCAAAATTTCTTCCCACTCAGATGGGGAAAGAGGTTTTACCTCTATCTGCATCTCAAAACAATCACTAGCTGCGGCAACTAAAGCTGCAATAATCTTTTCCACACTCAGACTTTGAGGCAGTTGTACAGTCGTAAAAGATTCTGCACCAAATACTTGAGCAAACAGTTCAGTATCCGGTTGCAAACGGATGGAACCATGTTGCAAAATTATCCCACCACGTCGCAGTTGAGCGCTACCAATGAGTTTGGCACCATCTGGCAAAACTAAATCTGCACTGGTAGCGGTGCCAAAACAGTTAGGGTTGTGGATGTAACCTCGCCCAGCAGTACCGTAATGTAATTCTACGCCGAGCGATCGCCACCCTTGAATCAAAAACTCACAAATTTTTTCGTAGACCTGGAGGCGACTACCCATGAGTTCAGATGTGACTACAGCGTAAGTTAAATCACCTTGGTGTAGCACCGCCCGTCCACCGCTAGGACGCCGCACTAAATCCAGTTTTTGCCCTTGCCAAGTCAAATTTTGCCAATATTCAGGGTATTGGCGTTGATGATAACCGAGAGAAATGGCAGGTGGCGACCAGGTATAAAAGCGCAGGGTTGGCGGATGCTTTCCAGACTGGTGCTGTTCTAGTAACCAGCGATCAATCGCCATCTGCACATTGCCAGCCGCCTCTAGCAAAGGAATTAGTCGCCACACTTTAGAATTCAAGAGTTAGGAGTTAGGAATTGGGAGTTAGGAGTTTTGAATTAAAAAGTTTATATAATTCACCACTCATAACTCCTAACTGAAGCGAAGCGATTAGTCAAGTCGCACCAAATTCAGATTGTAAAACTTCATCGTTATTATCAGCGATCGTTGCCACAATGGTAATTAGCCGAGACACTTCGCCAGGAGATAACTCCGCTAAGGTGCGTGTTGAGATCACAACCACTCGGTTTTCAATAATACCAAAACGCGCTTCAAAAGTACTAGAGCAATTCAACTCCAACAGATACCGCATCAACTTAGGTTCATCTTTAGCAGGTAAATTTAGCACCGCAGACCAAACCGTTATAGTATCTTCATCGGTTGTCCCGTTGAGTTGGACAAATACTTCCACACTTCCGTACTTAAACTTCCAGAGATAACCACTCTCTGGAGTGTGGCTAACCATCGCACTATCATCTTGTTCCAAAGAGTCGATGACATTTTCAATTACCTCTACATGGTTAATGCTTGTCGTCTCGGCGATTAGCTGATTAACGGATTCGTTACTAGTTAGGGTTTCTTGGTAGCTTGTCATACAGATTTCTTTCTCAACATACTCGCTGTTTTATCTACACATACTTTATAACTTGTGGACGCAGTTAGTTTGAGCTTCCTTTTGCGTCTACTTTCCAAATGCCCAAAGTGTGGGGCTGCGATCGCTAGTGAACTTGCGATCCAAAAGCCTATTTCCAGTTTATTTCAGGTAACTGTGCCACACCAACACCATTTTTATAGACAGTTGCCTATTTCTTTGTAGAGGCAATTTCTGAACCATCTATAAGCTCGACTTTATCCATTTTTTGGCAACGCTCAATCTGACGCTGAAAGCTTTGTGGGACAGTAGTTTTACTTTTTCGATTTCATCGAGAATCAGTGACATAAAAAAAGTTTTTGCCAAAAAGCTAGGGTTTTGCCGTATCAAGGGAACCAAGTTCTTAATTTTGGATAAAGTCGAGATAAGGGTGTACTTATTTACATACAAAGTACTGTATATTATATTTTTTTCTTGTAGAAAATTAGCTACCTACTGGACTATTTTTTTGGATGAAGTAGCAAGTTATATTTGGGACAATATCAAGGGCTGATGGTGAGGCGGCTGACGGTACCGCAACAATTAGCAGTAGCACTATCTAGTAAAACGCTGGAGTTACACCAATCCGCAGAACCAGAGGCGCACAAACTAGCTGGTGTCTTGGGAATGTTTGAGCAAGACAATGGCATTCAGATCGCGCGGCAAATTGAACATTTAGGCAAAGATGGCGACTGAGGATTTGGGAATTGCAACAACAACTCTAAGCCCAAAATGAGCGGTTGCAGCAGGAAATTCCCGATCGCGCCAAAGCAGAAGAGAGTTTGCTAAAGTTTTTCGTTCTAGTCCCAATCCGATCGCGATCGCCACAGTTTCGGAAGCTCGTTTTATTGATGTCAATCCCAGTTTCTTGAAAATGAGCGGATGAAATTGGGCAAAATCTTCATGCGGAAGGCTAAGTGCAACGCCGCAGACTTGCTAATTATGGCAAAAGAATTTTTTCACCTTGGAACTGCTACTTGATTAATTACCGACGCAATTACCGCATCCATTTGTAAACCATCCAACATCGCTTCTGGTTTCAAAATCAAGCGATGACGTAGCAGCGGTGATGCAACTGCTTTAACATCATCTGGCGTTACAAAATCCCTTCCAGCTAACCACGCTAGGGCTTGAGATGTCTGCAACCAAGCACCGGCGGCGCGAGGCGATGCACCCAAAGTTAAATCAGGATATTGACGCGATGTTCTAACCAACGCCAACAAATAATCAACGATCGCTTCTGATACTTTAACTTCTTTGACTGCTTGTCGTGCTTGCAAAATCTCGGCTACAGTTGCTATTGGTTTCAAACGGCTAATATCCAAACGCCGTGCTGCAAAACCCGCCTGACGATTGAGCAACATTTGCTTTTCAGCAGCTTGATCCGGGTAATCTACCACCAGCTTAAATAAAAATCTGTCCAACTGCGCCTCTGGTAAGGGATAAGTCCCCTCAAATTCCAGGGAATTTTGGGTTGCAATCACCCAAAATAAATCTGGTAAGGGCAAACTTTCACCATCCAGCGTTACCTGCATCTCTTCCATCGCTTCCAGTAGCGCCGCTTGTGTCTTGGGAGGAGTCCGGTTGATTTCGTCTGCTAGTAGCACTTCGGTAAATATTGGCCCTTTTTTCAAAGTGAAATTGCGGCTATTCAAGTCAAAAATATTTGTCCCAGTAATATCTGAAGGTAAAACATCTGGTGTTAGTTGAATCCGGCGAAACTCCCCTTCGATTAACTGCGCCAACACTTTTACTAGGAGGGTTTTACCAGTTCCCGGTACTCCTTCCAAAATTACGTGTCCACCCGCTAACAGTGCCACTAAAAGTTGTTGTATTAGGCTAGATTGTCCGACAATTACTTGATTAAGACCTTGACCAAGGCGAATTAAGATAGGATGGGTTTCGCTCATATTTTTTATTGACAAATAACTAATGCAGAAATATTATGCATTATTTCAAAAAATTAATTTTTAATTTTTAATTTTACTTCGGCTACGCTCAGTACAAGTGAATTTTGAATTTCTCTAAGGCTTCGCCATTTCCCCAACCAGCTTAACAGCTCTTGTTCACTGATTGGTTGTTTGCGAGATTGTAGCTTTAAAACTGCATCTAGTTCTGCTGCACTTGCGCCTGTTTTTTCTATCCAGAAATTGATCAAGGCTTGACGTTCTAAAAGTATTTGCCCTAATCCCAAAGCTTTTTGGAGTTGTAGTTGTTCTTGTTTACCCACCATCTGTACAACAAAGTCGGTGGTATCAGCTTTCTGCAAGACTCCGGCTAAAGCTTGGATGTATGCCTCGCTATTATCTATGATTGGTGTATCTAAAGCTACTGGCTTGCCAAAGCGGCGATTCTGTGCCCAAATTAGCACTAATAGCAGGATACCTACTTGCACTAATATTGGAAATAAAGGAGTTTTTGCAAAAAAGCTAGATAAATCTCCTTCGCGTTCTTTCTTCCTGACATCGGCATCTTTATAGCCGTGAATGTATTCATCGACAAATACTGTGTTACTTTTTACAGTTACTAAGCTGGCTAGATACTTGAAATTACTTAAGTAATCTTGGTAGGCGTTGGCGGCTAAATAAGGAGTGGTAGAAAAAATCACCTTTCCCTTATTGTAATTTTCTTCCCAGACAACAGCACCAAAGCGATCGCCTAAATCAACTTGCTTGGAGTTAGCTTTCTTATATCGTCTACGTGTATCAATTTTGATATTACCTTGGGGAGATTTCTGCATAGTGCTAAACTCCGCTTCTGTAACCCGCGCCCCCGCACCCAAAATTACCAAAGTATTTCCTTTTTCTACCCATTCACGCTCTTGACTATCCAGTATCCTCTCCCTTGGATAGCCGCTTATCTGTAGGACGGTAATTGGGCTGTTCTCTGGCTGAATATCACTAAAAGGCTTTTGCCAGCGCTTGATAGAAATTCCCTGCTGTTGCATAAAAGCATACCAAGCACCATAACCATCAGAGGCGCGGTTATAGGTAGAGCCAGTGTTAATTTTAGTATTATTGGGAGCCGCGATCAAACTAAGTAAAACGATCGCTGCTAGTGCGATCGCTCCCATCCAAGCAAGGCGATTTGAACGTTTCATCTTCGACTTTACTCTATATAGAAATTAGGGATTGGGTATTGGGAAAATTCTTCCCCAGTCTCCAGTATGATAAATGCTAAAGCAGTTTTATAATTCATTAAATGCTGCTCTCATGTGGGAATTTTAATCATAAACTCGGTTCCCATACCTGGTTGAGAATTCACATCTAATACACCTTTGTGTTTCTCTACAACTATTTGATATGCTATCGACAAGCCAAGTCCAGTGCCTTTACCAACGACTTTTGTGGTAAACAACGGCTCAAACAAGCGTTTTTTAAGCCGTTCAGGAATACCAATCCCATTGTCAGCAATCCGAATTACAACCAATTCTTCAGAATCTATTTCTGTTGCAATTTTAATCTGAGGAATTAGATTGCTCATTTTGCCTTGCGTTATGGCTTCATCAAGGGCATCAATTGCATTTGCCAGAATGTTCATAAATACTTGATTCATCTGTCCTAGATAGCAGCTAACCTGTGGTAATACTCCATAATTTTTAATAACTTCAATGCGGGGACGATCGCCATTAGCATTGAGACGGTGTTGCAAAATCATTAGTGTACTATCTAGTCCTTGGTGCAAATCAGCAGATATTTTGGCATCACTATCCGAGCGAGAGAAGTTGCGAAGTGAATTAGAAAGGTTGCTAATTCGTTCAGTTCCTAGCTGGAGTGAGTTCAAAATTTTTCCCATATCTTCGAGAACGAAGTTTAGATCCAAGTCTTCAATAGCAGTGGTAATTTTGGTTGTTGGGTTTGGATACTCTTGTTCATACAGTAGGAGCAACTCGGTTACTGCTGCAATGTGTTCTTGCAAGGGTGGAATATTACTGGAAATAAAGTTGATGGGGTTATTGATTTCATGGCCAATCCCAGCGATTAACTCTCCGAGTGTTGATAGTTTCTCTTGCTGCACTAGTCGGACTTGGGCTTGTTGCAAAGCCTTGGTGCGATCGCTAACTTGTTGTTCTAAAGATTCAGTCAATTGTTTGAGTTGTAAATGCACGCGGACTCTAGCAATGACTTCCTCTTGTGCAAACGGTTTAGGAATATAGTCTACTGCACCGAGGGAAAATCCCTTCGTTTTGCTTTCCGTATCCGCTAAGGCGGTGGTGAAAATAATCGGAATGTTTTGGGTAACAGGATTGGCTTTGAGGCGACGACAAGCTTCAAATCCGTCAATACCTGGCATTTGTATATCCAGCAAAATCAACTCTGGTTGATTGCGTTCGGCTTGAGCGATCGCACTTTCTCCATCGACTGCAACACGGAAACGAAAACCCTCACTATTGAGTGCTTCACACAGGAGAGATAAATTTGTTGGATTATCATCCACAATCAAAATAAATCCGTTATTTTGAGTTTTGCTCATGATGAATTAAAAATTAAAATTTCACTCAAATTAATTAATGTATTGTTGAATAAAAGTTTCCAAACGCTTGAGTTGGAAATTACTAGCAAGCTGGACAAGCTGCTGGACAAAAACTCTTAGCTGATCATCAGATGCAGAAAGTTGCCCAGCCAGTTCCAAAATTTTTTGAATATCGCCATCTTGTGCAAGTTCGAGTAACTGTTGTAAAACATCGTTGGCAGGATAAATCATCTCATTTACTTGATCCAAACCACCTGCCTGATTTTTTGGGATTGCGTCTACCTTACTGTCAAAAATCCATTCCAGGTGCAAAAATTGTCGTAGCATTTCCAGCAAAGTTTCAGCTTCTATAGGCTTTGGGAGAAATGCATTTGCACCTAGATCAATACTCTTGTACTGGTCAACTGCAAACACACTGGCTGAGGAAGCGATGACAGGAATCTCTTTAAATGACCCAGACTTACGCAAACGATTTATCAATTCAAATCCATCCAATATAGGCATCACTAAGTCAGTGATAATTATGTCTGGTTTGTGGGCTAGAGACTGTTCCCATGCTTCCTGACCCTGACTAGCTTCTACAACAGTAAACCCAACTGGCTCTAGTAAATTTACAATTACTGATCGATTTTCCCATTTGTCATCCGCAATCAAAATGGTGCGTCTTTGTCCTTGATAAGCAATAATAGTTCCCTGCTCAACCACTCTGGAAACTTTTGCCCAGTCTTTAGATTCTGGCAATTTTGCCTCAAACCAAAAAGTGCTACCTTTGCCAAATTCACTTTGTACCTGAATTTGACCACCCATCAACAAAACAATGTTTTGGCTGATTGCTAATCCCAAGCCTGTACCTTCAGATTGCCGTTTTTGATTTCCCACTTGCTCAAACGGCTGGAAGATTTTCTCGGCTTGTTCAGGGATTATACCTGTGCCGGTATCTATTACCTGAAAGCGAATTTTGTAGTTAGTCTGCCCATTGGCATTTGATTCTTGAGCAATGACATGAACTTTGAAAGTGACGCTGCCTTGATGAGTAAATTTAATCGCATTACTAAGCAAGTTAATCAGTACTTGCCGCAAGCGTTTTTCATCAGCATGAATGCCCGTTGGCAAATCAGGATCGAGTTCGACCTGAAATGAGATAACCTTTTGTTCTGCCCGGATGCGGCAAATTTCAGTCACGCTATCTATAAAGGCAGGCAAGTAGAAATCAACAGGATACAATTCCAACTTCCGGGCTTCTATTTTGGAGAGATCCAGGACATCATTAATTAGGGTTAAAAGATGAGAACCACATTGATAAATAACGCTGACTCCTTTGCGTCCTTTCTCACTCAAAGATTCTGTGCGTTGGAGGATTTGTGTAAAGCCCAGGATGCCGTTGAGGGGTGTGCGTAATTCATGACTCATATTGGCGAGAAATTCACTCTTGGCTTGGCTGGAGTTTTGAGCGACTTCCTCTGCAAGGCGTAGTTCTTTCTCGATGCGCTTGCGCTCGACAATTTCAGTTGAAAGCGTTAGATTGATAGCTTCTAATTGGGCTGGGCTGGGTAGTGTCAGAGCTTGAGGCATGAGATAAAATAACGCAAATGCCGTATATATCGAAATAATGGCAGTTAGAGCTTTTAAAGCACCTGCAATCCAATAGTCTGGATGCCAAAGCGTCCAAATATCCATCAAGTGTCCAGTACCGCAGGCAATGATAAAAGCACCAAATAATAAAAAGATTCCATTGAAAGGAACGTCTTTGCGCTTGGAAATAAAGTAAATTAGTAAGAAGGGAATAGAATAATAGGCAAGAGCGATCGTGGCATCAGAAATAATGTGGAGCCAAACTAATCCAGTTTGCCAGAGATAACAATGTCCGTGGGCAATAAAACCGTTAGAGTGGAAAGGATAGTTGAAAAATGTCGGCATAATACTAGGGGTTGCTGGATTTGAAATATATACCAATAACCCTAGTATTCCCAAACCATCAAGTGGAAAAGCGCGATCGCTAATTTTTTATATTAGTTTTTATTATTACGTAAAGTCCTAGCGTATCAAGAAAAGATGGTGTCTGGTTTGCGACGCCGAATAGCCGGTACTTCTCTACGAGACGCTACGCGTAGCTTGCTTCCCGAAGGGTACGACAAGCTCAGTGACCATCGTAGACATCGCCCGCAAAACTTACAATATCTATTGATAAAAAAATCTCAGCCTGCCCAATCCCTGTATCATAAATATTAGAAACCTTTTGTAATTATTTGAAAACTGGGACTATGGAGATTTTGACACTAGGTTGGGTATCACTGTTAGTTGTGTTCACTTGGTCAATTGCAATGGTAGTCTGGGGACGTAACGGACTATAGAGGCATGGTGGAAAGTCCATTCTTGAATATTTTGGCTTTATTTGCTGTAGTGCTGCTCGTAGTAGTCACTGGTGGTATTGGTTATTTGACCCTGGCAGATTGGCGCGATCGCCGTCGTCGAGATGAAGAGAAACGCACCACCCGCAGTGCCACTCCCAAACGGCGATAATTCGCATGTGATTGAAAAATGTTTTTGTAGGGACACGATTTTATCGTGTCCCTACACTGTTTTTTATAGCATTTAAAGGAAATAACTGTTATCTTTGCGATCGCTAGGGGAATCATGAGATAGAAGACTTCCAATATTTAAAGTCCCACTGGGAATGGAAAACTCCTCTACTACTCAACCCATAGAACCAAATTCAGAACAGCAAGAATCTCATTCAGATATGACATTCCCCTTGCGTCAGAATGAGCAACAAAAAGCCTTGTCTGGAGTTATTGCCCGCATTCGCGAGTCTCTAGACATAGACGTGATCTTCAAAATTACAGTCACTGAAGTCCGCCAACTTCTGAAAAATGATCGGGTTGGCGTGTTTCGTTTTTATCCTGAATTGGCATGGGAAGGGGAATTTATCTATGAAGATGTGGCAACAGAATGGGATTCAGCACTAGCAGCTAAACTGCGCGACCACTGCTTTGCGGAGGATTTTGCAAAACTATATCAGCAAGGTCGGATTCAAGCAATAGCTGATATTTATCAAGCTAATGCCAGTGATTGCTACATCCAAATTCTAGAAAGATTTCAGGTACGTGCCAATATAACTGCCCCCTTGATGAAAGGTAAAGATTTATGGGGATTGCTGTGTATTCATCAATGTAGTAGTCCTCGGGAATGGGAAGCATCAGAAATTGAGTTTGTCCAACTCATTGCTGAACATCTAGGAGTTGCTTTACAGCAAGCAGATTACCTGGAACAAGTAAAACTACAATCGGCACAACTAGCACAAGCAAAAGCCAGAGAAAAAGCAGCCCAATGGCAGAAAACTATAGCCATAACCATTGAGAAAATTCGTCAATTCCTAGACTTGGAAAGCATTTTCCACACAAGCACTGGAGAACTTAGGCAACTGCTAAATGCTGACCGCGTGGCTATTTATCGCTTCAATCCCGATTGGAGTGGTGAATTCGTGTTTGAATCAGTGGCAGAGGGTTGGATTTCCCTCATCCATGAACAATTGCAGCGGCCGGAATTGAGGGAAAACGTCAGTGAATGTAGCGCCAAAGATTTAGCTAAACCTCCAATCGCTGACACCTACTTACAAGATACCGAAGGTAGTAGCTTTAGCAGCTGTGAAGTATACCGGATTTGTAATGATATTTACAATTCCGGCTTTAGCGACTGCTACATTAAAATTTTAGAGATTTATCAGGCAAGAGCTTATGTAATCATTGCCATTTACCACGGTCAAAAACTCTGGGGCTTGCTAGCAGTGTACCAGAACGCCAGAACCCGTGATTGGCAAAAAGATGAGGTTTACTTGCTTACCCAAGTTAGCACCCAACTAGGTGTGGCTTTGCAGCAAGCGGAATTTATTCAACAGATGCAAATCCAAGCAGCACAGATCAGCAAAGCTGCTGAAAGACAAAGGGCGTTGGCGAACACCGTAGAAAAGATTCGTCAGTCTCTGGAAATTGAAGCCATATTTAAAACCACTACTCAAGAAGTCCGACGGCTATTAGAAGTGGAACGAGTCGCAATTTATCGCTTCTATCCTGATTGGAGTGGCGAATTTGTCGCCGATTCCATTGTTGATGGCTGGACACCAATGGTTAAGCCGCAGCCTGTGACAGAAGGCGTTATGGTGCAAGGAAAACAAGCGGGTAAGTATGCACGTAATGAAGCTTTTGTACCAATTTCTCAGGGCGAAAAGTTGTGGGGATTGCTAGTAGCTTATCAAAACTCCCAGCCCCGTTATTGGCAAGATGAGGAAATCAACTTATTGGCGCAAGTTGGCGTTCAATTGGGGGTAGCATTACAGCAAGCTGAGTCCTTGAAACAGATGCAGGTGCAAGCCCAAAAACTGGCTCAAGCTGCCGCACGAGAACGGAAAGCAGCCGAAAGAGAGAAGGCTTTAGCCGCAACGGTGGAGAAAATTCGCCAGTCTCTTGATATTGACACCATCTTTGCCACCAGTACAGAAGAAGTCCGGCGGCTATTGGAAGTTGATCGAGTCACAATCTATCGATTCCGCGCTGGTTGGAATGGCGAATTTGTTGCTGAGTCATTAGCCCAAGGTTGGACACCAGTCAGGGAAATTGTACCTGCGATGTCTACGACGGGCGTAGCTGCCTCAGATAATTACTTGCAAAAAAACCAAGTAGGAGACTTTGCTGATGGTAAAACTCTTGTTATTAAGGATATTTACAGCACCGATGATTCTATTCCTTATATAGCCCTAATTGAGCTAATGGAGGCTAGGGCATATATGATTGTGCCGATTTTTCAGGGTGAGAAACTTTGGGGATTACTAGCAGCTTATCAAAATATCCAACCCCGTGATTGGCAAGAGGCTGAGGTAGATTTGCTGATGCAGATTGGTACTCAGTTAGGGGTAGGACTTCAGCAAGCGGAATTACTCGAACAGACTCAACGTCAAAAAGAAGAAATTACCCAGACTCTTAAAGAATTACAGCACACTCAGAGCCAGTTAATTCAAAGTGAAAAAATGGCAGGCTTAGGGCAGTTAGTTGCTGGTGTATCACATGAAATTAACAACCCGATTAGTTTCATTTACGGCAACATCACTTATGTTACTGAACATGCCGAAAATTTATTTAAAATACTCCGCCTATATCAGAAACAGTATCCTAAGGCAACAGGAGAAATTCAAAAGCAAGCAGCAGCACTGGATTTAGATTTCATTAGTGATGACTTGCCCAAAATTCTTACTTCAATGAAGATGGGAGCAGATCGGATCTCTCGATTAGTCTTGTCATTACGAAGTTTTTCTCGACTTGACGAATCAGGAATGAAGCCTGTTGACCTTCATGAAGGTATCGACAGCACTTTGCTAATTTTACAACATCGACTGCAATCACAGACTAATTCTTTTGCTATTGAGGTAGTTAAGCAATATGGTGAATTGCCCCCATTAGTCTGCTATGCGGCCCAGATAAATCAGGTGTTTATGAATATTCTTAACAATGCGATCGATGCACTGGAAAACTCAGAGAAAGCTGGAAAAATAATTGACAATCCTAAAATTTGGATTCGTACAGAAGTCATAGAAGGGAATACTATTCTGATTTGCATTACTGACAATGGTTGTGGGATTCCAGAGATGATGCGATCGCGCATTTTTGAACCTTTCTTTACCACCAAACAACCTGGACAAGGTACTGGTTTGGGGTTATCTATTAGCTACCAAATTATTGTGCAAAAACACGGCGGTAATATCAAGTGTGTTTCTGAACCTGGTAACGGCTGCGAGTTCTGGATAGAAATTCCGATGAAACGGACAGTTAGTTAAAAAAATCAGGCGATGCCTTCTCTACGAGACGTTGATGACTTTAAAGATTTTTCTGCGATTGTAATTGTTGATTGGTGTGCAGAGGACACAGAGGAAGGAGAGGAGAGGCGAGAACGCACTGTAGAGATTTTCAGGCGATCGCTTTTTTGTTTCGCGCAAAGTCGCAGCGAAGCGATCGCCTACTCCAAATCTTCTATACTTCTACTATGTAAAGGTAATCAAATTCTCTATGATTACAAACACTAATACCCAAATGAATACCAATCAATATCCATTTGCTGAAGAATTAATCACAGATGCTCAAGGTAACATTCGTAAAGTAATTATAGATTTTCAAGACTATCTACGCTTATTAGAAGTGATTGAAGATGAAGGATTGATATTAGCAATCAAGGAAGTACAACAAGAAACACCATTAAATATTAATGAAGCATTAGCCGAATTAGAAAGAGAGTGAATACCCAGTATCTATCTAGTAAAAAACCTTAGAAATTATTGAATCTCTAAAAGGCATTTCTATTTAAAATAGGATGAGTAAGGTTATTATCTTAGATTTTGCGCCTGTGGGAGAATTACTAGTCAATCACTTTTGATTGCTGCTTTAGGAGACAAAAAATGACCATACAGCTACAATTGAAACCAGAAATAGAGGCTCGTCTCATTGCTGAAGCTGCTGCACAAGGTTTATCGGTAGAAGCTTATCTTGCATATCTGATTGAAGATAGTTTAACCAGCCATGAAGAAAAATGTTTTTATCAAGTATCAACTCAGGAAGAATGGGAATCTATATTAACAGATTTAATAAATAGCCCTGCTTTTTATTTAGCACCAGCACTTTCAGATGCAGCGATTAGTCGAGAGAGTATTTACACCAGAGAAGATGAAATCTTATGAGCTATTTGGTGGATACTAATATTTTGCTTTAAACGTTTTTCTGCGATTGTAGTTGTTGATCCGCGCAGTGTTACACCGCAGTCTTAATTATATTGTCAGAGCGATGCCTTCTCTTCTCTACGAGAGGCTACGCCAACGAGACGCTACGCGAACGGCGGGCAACTCTTGGAGAGGCTAACGCCAATACCTACGCTTTTTTTAACGAACCGCAGAGGCACAGATAACACAGAGAAAGGAGAGAAGAGGCGATGCCTACGGCGGGCTTTGCCTACGCACTATGGAGATTTGGAGGTGCGATCGCCTTGATGATAAAGTTAGGTTAGGCGCTACAAAACAAGCCAGTCACTTTATCAACGCACTACCCATTTAAGCCACCTTACAAAAAGTCGGTTTTGGAAGTGCTTCTCCGGTGGCTTCATAAGCCATTATCAGTGACTCCAATGCTTCAGTACCATTTGCAACAGCTTCCTCATAAGTATCGCCATGCGTCCGAAAAGGCTGTCCAGGGAAATCGGGAAATCCGACTAAAAAGCAGTTGTCTTCATCAGACCATTGAATTAGCATTTGATATTTAAATTTGCTCATCTTATTGATTCTCTCGCTGTTTTTCTTCTACTTCTTGAATTGCTTGTTGAACGTCTTTCTCTTGATAGCGTTTTGCGTCTGAACTGTCTTTACCAGAAACCGTGAGTTTTCCCGCATATAAAGGATGTATCCAGTTTGTATGACTTCCTTTACCTGGGATTTCTGTAAAATTTGCTCTTGCCAGCATTTGTTTAAGTTCCCTGATTTTCTTTGGCATTGTCAGGTTTAGACGCTTAATTAATCCCAAGATATCGCACTTACAGCAAATTGGGGAATGCGATACTTCAAGACGAGTCCAGGGGAAATGTATTTCTAATGAAGTAGGTTATGCGATCGCTTAATTGATAAGCTGTTCGTCATCTAGTTTTACAAGGCAATCTAAAGCAGCAAACAGTTTCAGGCGCTAAATTATCAAATTTAGATGCGCGTCAGCTTAATACTTACCTCGATCAGGAACCGATTCTTGATCCATTGGATAAGCTGTCGCGTCTTTAATTTTCCAGAGTGTTCTCCTTGCAACAAGGGTTCCAGACCATGAAAAGTGCAAGTTATATACGCGACAGCTTACCATGTAAGCGTCGGGACTTGATCAGGAAACTAAAATAGCCATTCACGCTAAAATATAATATAACTACCAATCCTAAAACCAATTAATATCTACTCGTGTGATTAAACTATGTACTTGGAAGGTACTTATGAACAATAATCAACCTATCACAGCACAATCATCAACTACACCCCGCGCTGATTTATTATTAGAAATTGAACAAACTCCAGAAGAATATCTCCCAGAATTGCTGCAATTTGTACGTCTATTTCGTCAAAGTGTGATGATCAAACAGACATCATTGAATCACTGGGAAAATGCTATCAATGAAATTAATCATAGTGATACCGTTAAACAACGAGAGAGGAAAACAAATATTAAAAACTTATTCGAGTCATGGAATGAGTTAGATGACCAACAAGAACAACAACAAACCTTAGAAATTATTGAATCTATGAAAGGTATTTCTATTTAAAGTAGGATGATTAAGGTTATTATCTTAGATTCTACACCTGTAGGATTAATTACTAATCCAAAAGCAACGCCTCTCGCTGTGCAATGTCAAGAATGGTTTTATACGCTCTTTGAAAGAGGATATGAAGTAATTTTACCAGAAATTATAGATTATGAAATTAGACGAGAATTGTTAAGGGCAAATAAATTATCAGGAATTAGAAAACTTAATCAACTCAAGTCAGAAATCATCTATCTTCCTATTACAACCGAAGTGATGTTGAAAGCAGCAGAGTTATGGGCACAAGTCAGAAATCAAGGTAAATCTACAGCAGATAATAAAGCTTTAGATGGTGATGTAATTCTGGCATCTCAATCTATTTTAGTTGCTAATTATGGGCATGAGGTTATTATTGCCACAAGCAATAAAAAACATCTATCTGTTTTTATTGATGCTAGAGAATGGCAAGAAATTTAGAATGTGTCCTCTGCGATCGCTTTTTTAACGAACTCCAGAGGCGCGACACAGAGGAAGAAAAGAGCGATCGCACGGTGGAGATTTTGTAGGCGATCGCTTTTTTGAACGAACCACAGAGGGAGAAGAGGGCGATCGCATGGTGGAGATTTGAGGGGCGATCGCTTTTTTATCTCACGCAGAGTCAGAAGAGAGCGATCACACGGTGAAGATTTTGCAGGCGATGCCTTCGGCGGGCTTCGCCTACGCTTTTTTATCTCACGTAGAGACGCGGAGGAAGAGAGCGATCGCTAACTGTAGAGGGAAAAATTAGAGATTGCTCAATAATTAAGGACTTACGAGATTTTCTCTCCTAAGATGTTGGTTTGAGCTTATTATGGAACGAGGTGCAGTTTAAAATAGGAATACTTTGGGTACAAAATAATGCTAATTCAACTTACTATACAAAACTTTTTGTCTTTTAGAGATGAAGTTACCTTCAGTATGGTGGGGGTTAGCAGTGACCAACAACACATAGATCATCTTGCTGAAAATGCCGCAGGTAAAGGGCGTTCGTTGCTGCCTATTGCTGCAATTTATGGTGCAAATGCAGCCGGCAAGTCAAATCTCATAGAGGCTCTCAACTTTGTACAAAATCTTGTTGTAGAAGGTACTCGAAGTAGTAAATCCATTCCTGTTTCCCCATTCAAACTTAGTGATTATAATAAACAGCCCAGTAAGTTTGCATTTGTTTTTACATATCAAGAAACTCAATATTCTTATGGATTTAAGTTGAATAGAGAACAAATTTTTGAGGAGTGGCTTTATGCCATTCCTCGTGGTAAAAAGCAAGAAGTTATGTACTTTGAGCGGATCACTTCTGTAGAAAAAGAAACGAGTCTAGACTATGGTTCAGTACTTAAAGGTAGAAGTTATAAACGTAAACAATTTTTAGATTTTATTGCAGAAGGAACTCGTCCGAATCAACTTTTCTTAACAGAAGCGATTGAGCGTAATGTTCAAACTTTACTTCCAGTTGCAAACTGGTTTAGAAAAGTACTAACTATTATTCCAGCAGAGGCAGATTCTCGAGGTTTAGAAATTGGAATACTTGGTAATGAATCTTTTACAAATTTTCTCAGTGAGTTTCTTCAATTTGCTGGAACAGGAATTGATTCTATAAGTACTGAAGAAATTGAGCTAGATTTTGATCAACACTTTCCAACTATGCCTAAAACTGTAAGAGAGAATTTTCTTGAGAAGCTTGCGGAAGCTGATGATAACTCAGTAGCAATGATAGAAAATACAAGAGGTAAACGGTATCTCCTTGTCAAAAGTGAAGGCGGTCAATTAAGCTTAATTCAATTAAAAACTCAGCATCGTCATGAAGATGGACATCTTATTGATTTTACGATTGAAGAAGAGTCAGAAGGAACTCAACGCTTGATTAATCTTGTTCCATGTCTCTTTCTCTTAAAGGAAGAAACTGAAAAGGTCATTTTTTTAGATGAACTTGATAGGCGTTTGCATCCTCTCCTATCTCGATGTTTTGTACAAGCAGTAATAGATTGTAGAGAAAAAAGTAATCAATTAATCTTTACAACTCACGATACAAACCTACTCGATTTAGATTTACTACGACGTGATGAGATTTGGTTTGTTGAGAAGAACCAGCAGGGTATGTCCAACCTTTATTCTTTAGCAGAATTCAAGATTAGACCTGACCTAAAAATTGAGAAAGGTTACTTAAATGGTCGGTTTGGAGCTATTCCTTTTTTTGGAGATCCACAAAATTTAGGATGGTTTTGTGAAACAGATAAATCTGTAGAGATGAGCCAGAAGTGATGGGAAGAATCAATCGAACTAAACTACTGGATCGTCAGCATGACCGAAGAGATGCAAAGCTTTTCATAGTAGCGACTGAGGGTAAAGAAACAGAAAAGCAATATTTTGGAATGTTTCATAGTACCCGAATTAAAGTAGAAGTGTTAGCTACTGGGGATGATGGTAAATCTGCTCCCCAATACGTGTTAGAACGCTTGAATACCTTTAAGGAGCAATATGATTTAAATAAAGACGATATGCTTTGGCTTGTCCTTGACGTAGACCGTTGGGGAGAAAAGAATTTGAGTATGGTGTGTAGTCAAGCCAGACAAAAAGATTATTATTTAGCTGTCAGCAACCCGTGTTTTGAAATTTGGTTGTGTCTACACTTTGAAGATTTAAACTCTGAAGATAAAACCTGCCAGGATTTTAAATCGAGACTACGAACACTTTTAGGAAGTTACAATAGTAGTAATCTAGATTTATCTTTATACAAACCTAATATTGCGGATGCAACAAATCGTGCAAAATTGCTGCACCCCAAATCTCAACACAACTGGCCTCCTACATTAGGAACACACGTATATAGGCTTGTTGAAATTCTTCTCCAAAGCTTGAGTAACTAATTTCAGAATAAAACACAAAAAACTTGCCTCAAAGCCTACGGTGGGCTTCGCCTACGCACAGTGGAGATTTTGCAGGGGATCGATCTTTTTAAACGAACCACAAACTAAGCAAATAATTATTTTTCCGCTATTTTAGCAGCGATTGATCTACCAATATTATGGAAATATTCATTTGTTAAACCTCTAGTTACAGGATGTTTAGCTATAACAAACACAGTCTGACTATTTTGACAAATTAATAAATCTTCTGAAGTTGGTGAAAACTCAACATCCGTTATTTTTTCAGTTATTCTTCTCCAAGAATATTCATATCCTATACCATAGAAAACAACAGCTTTAGGTTGATGTTCTTTTATTCTTTGACTAATATGATTTATTCGCTTTTCAAGACAATAATTTTTCTAAGTATCTCTATTAGATAAAAAAGTAACCTTAGAATATTCACCATATACCCAATGTTTAAGAGATGATGAGGGTAAAGGTAATAATTCTAATAAACAAGTCTCTTTATATTTTCTAGCTAATTCGTTTATTTGATATTTACGGACATCTTCTATATCAATATTCCCTGTTCCTTTAGCACTTAAGACAATGCGAATCAATTTATTCCATGTTGGTTGTATTTTTTCGTCCCATGTTTCCATATCTATATGATATTCTGCAACATCATCTATTTCACATTTGCCCCTGTTTGACCATATATTTATTCTTTTTTCAATATCTTGAAAATCTTCTCCTCTTTCTTCCATACCAATAAACCAATAATGTCCTTCATAATTACCATATCCATAAAATGCATCGACTCTTTTTTTTATAAGCTCATCATTAAAAAAATATTGACTTAACATAACTCTGTTATTTTACTTGGAAAATTAAAATTTGTTAGTGAAAAGTAATGGAGTATACATGAAATGTCAAGTAAAATAACCAAACTGAAAATTTTCATAAATTATCAAGTCTATAATAAATAAACTTTCTATTCTTTGCGCCTTTGCATGAGGTAATTTCCCGACAAAAAAACTTGCCTCAGAAACATCAAAGCCCCAAGGCAAGCTAACTCTCTACATTCTTTCTTTACTCCGCGCTCTCTGCGCCTCTGCGGTTCGTTAAAGTTGCTTCACTTCCGAAACCAACTTCGCCACCATATCCTTGGCGCCACCAAAAAGCATCGTCGTTTTATCCTTGTAGAACAACTCATTATCTACACCGGCAAAACCCGTACTCATCCCGCGCTTAATCACAATCGTCTGCTTCGCCCGATCTACTTCCAAAATCGGCATACCATAAATCGGGCTATTCTTATCACTCCGCGCCGCCGGATTTACCACATCATTTGCCCCAATTACTAAAGCCACATCTGCTTGATCAAACTGGGGATTAATATCATCCATATCGTACAACTGCGTATAAGGCACATTTGCCTCCGCCAGCAACACATTCATGTGTCCCGGCATTCTCCCAGCAACGGGGTGAATCGCATACTTAACATCAACGCCCATTTTTTCTAACTGATCTGACAATTCCCGGACGCTATGTTGCGCTTGGGCAACTGCCATACCATAACCAGGCACAATTACCACAGAACGGGCATAACCTAACATCATCGCCCCTTCTTCAGCATCAATGCTGCGGACGGTTTGATCAGTTGCACCACCACTAGCAGCAGCACCACCAGAACTAGAACCTGTACCAAAAGCGCTGAACAGCACACTAAATAAGGAGCGGTTCATCGCCTTACACATAATTTCGGTGAGGATTAAGCCAGATGCTCCTACCAAAGCCCCAGCGATGATTAACATATTGTTCATCACCACGAACCCCGCCGCCGCCGCCGCCACACCTGACAACGAGTTCAACAGCGAGATTACCACTGGCATATCGCCGCCACCAATGGGGAGGACGAACATCACGCCCAGCAACAATGAAACGCCAACTACTCCCAAGAATATGGGTAAGCTATCTGGTGTGATGATTAAGTAAGCACTACCTACTAAATAAGCACCCAGAAGCAAGAGGTTAAATGGTTGCTGGAATGGAAATGTAATCGGCGAACCACTGATTAAACCTTGCAATTTGGCAAAGGCTAAAAAACTACCCGTGAAGGTAATACCACCGATTAACACATCCAAAAGGATGGAAATGTTCACATCTAGGGGTATCGACTGAGAACTATCTAATAACCGCCAAAATTCGGCAACAGCTACTAATGCCGAAGCCGCACCGCCCAAGCCGTTAAGTAAACCCACCATTTGGGGCATTTCGGTCATTTGGACTTTGTAAGCTACGATCGCACCAATTCCCGATCCAATCGCCAAGCCCAACAATATCATCTCGTAATTCAACACATGTTGATCCAGCATTGTCGCGGCGATCGCCAGCAGCATCCCTACAGCCGCGACGAGATTCCCGTTTCTTGCTGTAGCAGGTGATCCCAGCTTTTTCAACCCCAGAATGAATAACGATGCAGCGACTAAGTACGTCAGCTGAATGCCAGTTGGTAAAAAGTCGCTCACGCCTTAATCTCCTTCTTCTTGAACATTTGCAACATTCTGTCTGTCACTAAAAAACCACCGACAACGTTGATTGTTGCCAATACCACAGCAATCAAACCGAGAATTACCGATACATTCGTGTCTCTCGCACCAGCAGCAACTATTGCCCCAAGTACCGCAATCCCAGAAATCGCGTTTGAGCCTGACATTAAGGGCGTGTGTAGAGTCGGTGGGATTTTGTTGATGACTTCAAAGCCAATAAAAGATGCCAAAACAAATACAAACAAAGCAGCAAGTAATGCCTCTGTCATGAAATCAAAACTCCTTATGGTAATTTGGCTACTAACCTGCTCCAACGCCGCTCAATGCTTGTAGTGCATCCCGCACTCGTTGATTGCGAATTTCACCAGCGTGGGTAACGCAAGCTGCATCAACGATGTCGTCGCTAAAGTCAACCTGCAAAGCTTTGTCTTTAATTAGCAGTTGCATCAACGAAGTTACGTTCTTGGCATACAATTGGCTGGCGTGAATTGGCATTGATGATGGGAGATTGATGGGGCCGATAATTGTCACACCGTTCCAGACAATATCTTTACCGGGTTCTGTACAAGCGCAGTTACCACCCTGGTCAGCAGCTAAATCCACAATCACTGAACCTGGTTTCATTTGTGCTACCATTTCTTCTGTAACTAGCCGTGGTGCTTGTCTCCCAGGAACTTGAGCTGTAGTAATCACCACATCAGAATTTTTGACGTGTTCGGCGACAACTTCTTGGGTACGTTGTTTGCTAGCCTCAGAAATTTCCTTGGCGTAACCGCCAGCAGCGACAGTTTCTTCGTCTAATTTGACTTCAACGAATTTTGCCCCTAAGCTTTGCACTTCTTCTTTAACGGCAGGACGGATATCAAAGGCTTCTACTACTGCTCCCAAACGTCTAGCGGTAGCGATCGCTTGCAATCCGGCTACACCAGCACCCATAATAAATACTTTCGCTGGTGCGATCGTACCTGCGGCTGTGGTTAACATCGGGAAATATTTCGGTAATGCTGCTGCGGCAATTAATACAGCCTTGTAACCTGCTAATGAAGCTTGCGAGGACAAAGCATCCATACTTTGCGCCCTGGTAGTACGGGGAATCATCTCCATACTCAAAGCTGTGACTTGACGATTTGCCAGTTGCTGTGCTATTGCGGGATTTCCCAAAGGATTGAGGAAACTGATTAATACTGCCCCTTCCCGGAGTAATTCAATTTCTGAGCGTCCATCTTCTCGTTCTTGCGGTGGGCTGACTTTCAGCAGAATATCTGTTTCGCCCCATAGTTTGGCACTATCGCTGATTATTGTGGCTCCTGCTGCTTCATAGGCAGAATCGTTGAAAAAAGCTCCCTCTCCTGCACCTGTTTCTACCCAGACTTCCAAACCTTGTTTTACCAATCGGGCAACGGCGTCAGGAATTAATGCCACACGACGTTCACAAACTTCAATCTCTTTAGCAACTGCTATTCTCATGAAATCTCCTGAAGATAAATACCTAATCTCTGCCAAGTAAGCGATTGTCCAAATGAGGAGTATCCCGCACCCATACTATTTAGGCAGGAACATCAGCCATGAATTTTACTGGTAGATTGAACCTTGAAACTTTTCTCTCCTACTCTTAGCTGTCCAGGCAAAGCCTGACTTTGCCCCTCGCAGAGGTCATATTTTCAGATAGTTGCAAACAGAGTTACCTATTGCACATCCTAAATTGATGATTCCCAAATTTTGCATCTTTATCTTCAGCTTGTTTTCGGGATTGATAAATTTTGGTATTCCTTTCTTATAGAGTAATATTGACCAAATTTTGAAAGTTTTATAATTTCCAAATTAAATTTTAAGGATTACGACTTTGATTCCAACTTATTTTAATCAATTTAGCGCAAGTTAAGTGGCGATCGCTGATGGCGTGGCTCAATTTTTATAACAAAATTATCAAATTTAGATACACTTATACATATTTGGAAACACAATCCAATCCCAACTGTGTTTCTATTTAGTTCAAAATTTGACCAACCTAGTCATCAAATCATCACTCTGTGAGGGTAATCAAGTAAATTGAGTATAAGCTAAATTTATAACTAAGTAATTTTGCTGTCGCCCAAACATCAGGGAGGATGGCACTTTTTGTTGTTACTGAACGTCAATTGTCAGGAAGTGAGTAGTAAACTTTAATAACGAATACTAACACACGGTTATTTAGATAACAGATTTATATTTTGGTAGAGGAAGCCCAATTATGCGACGTTTACTTTCCGCTTTAGCCGTGACTAGCTGTTTAGTGACTGGATTTCCAGCCCTGACTTGGGCACAAAGTTTACCTGGATTTACGCTATTTAGCGGCGTCAAAGCCGAAAATCAACTGCCCTTTAGGTTAGATTTTGGTGGACAAGCTAATGGTTGGGATCGATACATATTGAGGATTCCAGCCAAAAGAATGAAATTGGCAGTTGGTCAATTTGCCATTACCTACCCTGATTATTACAAAGGAACTTTTGACCAGAAAGAAATTGAAGTGCGAGTCAAAGGCAAAGCAGTTCCACTTTCTGAGGTGAAGTGGGACAAAGAAGGTAAGCTGATTAATATTTTTCCCCAAGAGCCGGTACCAGCAGGTAGCGCAGTTGAGTTAGTTTTATCTAACGTTAAAAACCCATCCTTCGGCGGAGTTTACTATTTTAACTGTCAAGTGCTCTCCCCTGGTGATGTGCCACTATTGCGCTACATGGGAACATGGATTTTGAGCATCAATTAAGACTGGGGACTGGGGACTAAGGAATAATAGCTCCTAATTCAGCACCCTGTCACTCTCCGTCTTTATCAATTCCCAATTCCCAAGTCACTAAAAAAGTGATACGATTGCAGATTGTGAGTTTTTATAAAAATCACCTAAGAGGAGAACAGTATGAAAAGAACACTAGGCGGCACTAGCCGTAAGAGAAAAAGAACCTCTGGTTTTCGCGCCAGGATGCGGACACCAGACGGCAGAAACGTAATTAGCGCCAGGAGAAGAAAGGGACGTCACCGTTTGAGCGTTTAGGGCATATTTAGCCAAAAGAAAGAGCATCTGTGGCTTTGCCTAAAGCAAATCGGCTAAAATCCCGAAAGGATTTCCAGGCAGTTTTCCGGCAAGGGATTCGGTGTCATGGCTCTTATTTAACATTGAGAGCCTTAAAGCCGTTATATTTAACAAAACCTTCTTTGGACACTGCCACCCAGACTACACAAGCAACTGACTCAGCACATCTTGCCAGCACGCGGATTGGCATTTCCATAAGCACAAAAGTTAGCAAAAGGGCAGTAGTTCGCAACCGAATCAAACGGCAAATTACCGCTGCTCTATACAACTTACTGCCCAAACTATCACCAGGATGGCGGCTAGTGGTCATTGTCAAACCCACAGCAGCAGAATCTAAGTGCGTAAGCCCACAATTTCTGCAAGAATTAGAGCAGTTGTTGGCACAAGCTGAGGTGTTCGATGGGAATTCGTGAAGATGTCTATTATGAAGGTGGCCCCCATCTTGGGGATTTAATTATCAACCTGCTGATTGGGCTAACTGTCGTTGGCATACCATTAACAGTCGGGGCAATTGTCAGAGCATTGTGGCTGCGTTTCCGGATCACCGATCGCCGAATTACCGTGACGGGAGGTTGGCAGGGGCGCGATCGCACTGACGTAATTTACTCAGAAATTGTCAAAGTCGTCAAAATCCCACGTGGCATTGGCTTATGGGGTGATATGGTGCTAACCCTGAGGAACGGCAGTCGTCTCGAATTGCGTGCAATTCCCAAATTTCGGGAAATCTATGACTACATCAATGAAAGAATTGCTGCGAAAAATCCCGAATATAGCGCTGCTGCCAATAAGTGATGGGAGTAAGGGAAGTAGGGGGAGCAAGAATTTTAGATTTTGGATTTTAGATTGAAATTTAATCCAAAATTTAAAATCCAAAATTGAATTGCCCCATGCCCCATTTGAATGTGCGGCTATCCGTAGCGAAGGATAGTCGCCGACAAATTATGATTTAGATAAATTAGATTCAGTCAGTTTACAGTACCTCAGGTTGAATTCAGAATAATGGATTTTGGTATCGGCTTTCTCTCGAACAACGTGATGCTGCCAATCATAGATTTTTTCTATGGTATTGTGCCTAGCTACGGATTGGCGATCGTTGCTTTGACATTGATAGTCCGCTTCGCGCTCTATCCCCTGAGTGCTGGCTCAATTCGCAACATGCGGAAAATGCGAATTGTACAACCTCTGATGCAGAAGCGGATGGCAGCAATCAAAGAGCGCTATAAGGATGAACCGCAAAAGCAGCAGGAGGAAATGGTCAATGTCCAAAAAGAATTTGGCAACCCTTTAGCAGGCTGTTTTCCATTACTAGTGCAAATGCCCGTCTTATTCGCCCTGTTCGCGACTTTGCGGGGTTCGCCTTTTGCAAGTGCGAACTACAGCGTTAACCTGCAAATCTTTCCCGCAGAACAAATCGAGCAAATTCAACCGCAAGCCTTTGCTACTGCTCCTCAAAATATTTACGTTGCGGATGGGGAACACGTTAAAGTAGCTGCAATCCTTCCCAGCGGAAACAAACTAGCGGTGGGAGAACAAACCAAGATACAGTATCAGACCATTGAGGGCAAACCATTTCAGGTGCTCTTAGCAGAACATCCAGAAAATAAGCTGATTCCTTATTGGAAAGTCACCAAAGGCGAAGATAAGATAAAAATTGATGCTCAGGGCAATGTAGAAGCCTTGCAACCGGGAGAAGTTAGCATTCAAGGAACAATTCCTGGACTAGCAGCAGAAAAAGGCTTTCTATTTATTGATGCTTTAGGGAGGGTTGGCGCACAAGATCCAGATGGCACAATCCACTGGGATATTGTCGCCATGATCGTCTTCTTTGGGATTAGCCTTTATGTTAGCCAAATGCTTTCTGGGCAAAATTCCAGCGGTGGCAATCCACAGCAGGATACAGTTAACAAAATTACCCCAGTCATCTTTTCTGGGATGTTTTTGTTCTTCCCCCTACCAGCTGGGGTGCTGATGTATATGGTGATTGGTAATATTTTCCAAACCGCACAAACTTATCTTCTCTCCCGCGAACCTCTACCAGAAGAACTGCAAAAAATTGTAGAAACCCAGGAGAAAGAAGCAGTAGTCACAGAACAAAAGGCATTGCCATTTGAACCAAAAAGTGCCAAGAAAAAGGCCACAGGGGGATCATGAGCAACATTCCCATGCAGCGAGGTCAGCAGTGGTTAAAAACCCTGCTGGAACTCACTGGAGTCCCTGCTGAGATTCAGGGTCATTTAGAAAGTGCCCAATCTCAAGACAGCGATTCCCCAGAACCAGATAACTACTGGTTAACAATTGACCAAACTAATTTGACGACAGAACAAATCCAGGTATTAATTGGTGCCGATGGTTCTGTGCTAGATGCGATTCAGTATCTAGCAAATTCGGTTTTAAACCTAAGCCAACCCCCTGAGGAACAAGCCTCTTACACTATTGAGTTGAATGGCTACCGGGTCAAAAGAGAGGCCGAAATTCGCGCATTAGCAGAAGCAGCAGCCGATGAAGTGCGCTTTTCTGGTAGAGAAGTGGAAATCAAATCCCTCAGTTCTGCTGAAAGGCGACAAATCCATACCTTCTTGAAGGAATTTGGAGATTTGGAAACCTTCAGTCGCGGTAAAGAGCCGCATCGTCATCTCGTTGTGCGACCAGCTTCGTTGGAAGAAGTTGGGAGTTAGGAGTTAGGAGAGACGCGATTAATCGCGTCTGTACAGGGGTTAGGAGTTAGGAGAGACGCGATTAATCGCGTCTGTACAGGGGTTAGGAGTTAATGAAGCTCATAACTATATAATTTCAAAATTTCTCTTGTTCCTAAAAGCTAAAATAATAATGTAGTATCAGTATAATTGCTGATAATCACCATTAATTTTCGTGAGGATGTCTCACAAATCCTATGGACGCAATTTATATTCCGCAGCTAGCTAAAGCCCCGGAGCGGACAGAGGAAGTTCAAGTTGAGGAATTTCTGCCTGGTCTGGAAACGTTGACACCAGTTCGCGGTCATGTGCGCGTGCAGCATCATGGCAATTACTTGGAAGTGTCTAGTCAGGCAGAAACAATTATTACTTGTACCTGCAACCGCTGCTTGCAGCAATACAATCGACGTTTAGGGCTTGATACGAAAGAAATCATCTGGTTAGACGAAACTGCAAATCAGCTAAATGACTTACCTTTAGAAAGGGAAGTGATTATGGAAGAATTGCTTGAAACTCTACCGCCCGATGGTTATTTTTATCCCAACGAATGGCTCTATGAGCAGATGTGCTTGGCAGTACCCCAGCGCCAGCTGTGCGATCGCAATTGTCCAGGTATTCCTGTAAGTAGTACTGTTGATAGTTCTGATAGTCCTGAAACTCCAGTTGATCACCGTTGGGCTTCTCTGGAAGCACTGAAAAAGCAACTTCCAGGGTAGTAATTTGGTAATTCCGTCAAACTTAAGTCTGCGCCTACACGAACTAAGCCTGTCTACACAGGCTTATTGTTTTATATTTTATTAAATACTTATATAGGAATCAGATTTGATTTTTGAGAATTGCAACTCGCAGATCCCCGACTTCGTAAAAGTTGTCGGGGATCTTGTTTCTCACGAATGATTCAAGATTGCTATAGTACGAGCCAATAGTAATTAAATAGTTTTTAGATTGTTCAAAGGATGCTGACTGAGTTCTGTTGTAGAGAAAGTTTTTCTTAGGGTACATTTTGGTTGGGTTACGACTCATACGCCTATTCTTTCTGTTAACCTGCTATTCAAACCGCGATTCTTGATTTCCGGTAATTTGCTAAGGACGGCGTTTTTAGGCAGAGGTTAGGTTGAGTCAGAGCAATAGTTGGTATCGAAATATGACTGAGCGCTTATTGATTGGAGTTTTGGCTCACACAAATGCTGGCAAGAGCAAGAGTTGGAACACACTGTTTGGAAGGACTGTCAAGACCGGCACACGCCAACGTCAATTGCTGTTGTCTGATACAGAGTGGGTGAATGTCTTCCTTGTTAGTGGGTCGCCTGAAGAGCGAGAAACTTATGTCGGCAAGATTATCAACTCCGAAAGTCCACGTATTGTTCTTTGTTCGATGCAGTACAGAAGCGATGTTACACAAACAATTAACTACTTCGCAGAGCGAGAATATCATTTATTTATTCATTGGCTAAATCCAGGCTTTAGTGATGATGCCAAAAGCGAAGATTATCTCAACCTCATTCCACACTTCCACCAACTCGGTTATATCCTAAAAATTAAGGACGGCAAGGCAAATCCTACATCGCGTGTAAATGAAATCCGAGATTTTATACATGCGTGGGCTGGCGTAAGAGGTTTATTGAACGTACCCTAACCAATTTGCCCACTCTAGACTCAAAAAATTTCCTGAACGCAAAACTAGCGATCGCTCACCTTTAAAAAATATCTCACATAGAGCGATCGCACTGGCAATCGCTATGAACTGGTAGATATTGGTTTTTTAGTTGTTATAAGCGATACAAACCTGAACAATGAGAGAAGAACTAATAACCACAGCTAAATATGAACTTCCGTGAAGAGTTTAAACTGCTGCTACGCGCCCGCTACCCCTTAATTTATATTCCCACATACGAAGAGGAGCGGGTAGAAACAGCTATTCGGGAAGAAGCAACCAACCAGGGTAATCGCCCAGTGTATACTTGGGATTTTGTCGATGGCTACCAAGGAAACCCCAATGATGCTGGGTTTGGGCGACGTAACCCATTGCAAGCTTTGGAATTTATCGAAAAATTACCAGCTTCTGCACCTGCGGTATTGATTCTCCGAGATTATCATCGCTTTTTAGATGATGTCGCGATCGCCCGCAAACTCCGCAATCTGTCGAGACTTCTGAAGTCGCAACCAAAAAATATTGTCCTATTGTCGCCACGCATCGCCATTCCTGACGACTTAACCGAAGTGCTAACAGTCGTCGAGTTTCCCTTACCCGCCGCCCCAGAAATTAAAACTGAGGTGGAACGCTTACTGCAAAGCACTAGTAACTCCCTTTCTGGCAAAGTTTTAGATGACTTGGTGCGCTCTTGTCAAGGACTTTCGATGGAACGGATTCGCCGGGTTTTGGCAAAAGCGATCGCTACCCACGGAGAATTGCAGCCAGAAGACGTGGATCTCGTTTTGGAAGAAAAGCGCCAAACTATCCGCCAAACCCAAATCCTGGACTTCTACCCCGCCACTGAGCAAATTTCTGATATTGGCGGACTGGATAACCTCAAAGATTGGCTGATTCGCCGGGGAGGCTCCTTTACTGATAAGGCGCGACAGTACGGATTACCGCACCCCCGTGGTTTAATGTTGGTGGGTATTCAGGGAACTGGTAAATCGTTAACGGCAAAAGCGATCGCTCATCACTGGCATTTACCCTTGTTACGTCTGGATGTCGGGAGGTTATTTGGTGGTTTGGTGGGTGAATCAGAATCTCGGACTCGCCAAATGATCCAAGTCGCTGAAGCCCTCGCTCCTTGTATTTTGTGGATTGATGAAATAGATAAAGCCTTTGCCGGAGTTGGTAGCAAAGGTGATGCCGGAACAGCCAGCCGTGTGTTTGGCACATTTATTAACTGGCTAGCCGAAAAAAGCTCACCCGTTTTTGTCGTCGCCACCGCCAACGACATCCAAGCCTTACCGCCGGAAATGCTCCGTAAGGGGCGATTTGATGAAATTTTCTTTGTGGGATTGCCCACCCAAGAAGAGAGAAAAGCAATTTATGATGTTCATTTATCCCGATTGCGCCCCCATAACTTGAAAAGTTATGACATCGACAGATTAGCATACGAAACGCCCGATTTTTCTGGGGCAGAGATTGAGCAAACTTTAATTGAAGCGATGCATATTGGATTTAGCCAAAACCGCGACTTTGCTACCGACGACATTTTAGAAGCAGCCAGTCAGATTATCCCCTTGGCGCGAACTGCTGTAGAGCAAATTCAGCAACTTCAAGAATGGGCTGCTGCGGGGAGAGCGCGTTTAGCATCGAAACACAATCCTTTGAGCGATCGCCTCCGGCGCACTACGTAAACGCATTCCGCAGTAGCTACAATAATGAATTAGTCAAAAGTCCCTAGTCAATAGTTAATGATGAATTATTATGGACTATTGATTCTTATACGGATGGGTTACATTGTTTCTCTGCTCGTAACCCTTGAGAGCCAGTTCAACGCCACTCCCCACAAGGCTGGCTCCTCAACGGGGGAAAATACGCACGTGACTGGCTCTCCTTGACTCTTAATAATCAGGTTTTAACTATGTTGTCTGGCTTCACAAAGTTTATACTGGGATTTTTCTTAGCGATCGCTGTGTTAGTAGGTGGCGGTGTTGCAGTTGCACTCTATTTCATGAATCGCACTGGCATGTCCCCTGCCAAACCCGTTTTTTCCAACGATAGCCCCTCGGTGAAAGCCCAAGCTCCAAAAGCAACTGAGCCTCGAGGAGGTAAACTCGCCCTTAAACCTGGGACTCAAACTCAATCGTCTCCAAGCTCAACCTCCACTCCCACAGAATCACCAAAGGCTACCCCATCACCAAAACCATTGCCATCGGGAGCTTACCGAGGGCGTGTTAATTGGGCTGAAGGCTTGAGTTTGCGATCGCAACCAAATCAAGAAGCTGAACGGATTGGTGGGGTTGGTTTTAATCAGAAAATTATTGTTTTAGAAGAAAGCGAGGATAAAGCTTGGCAAAAGATCCGTTTGGAAGGTAGCGAACAAGAAGGTTGGGTAAAAGCAGGTAATACTGAAAAAGTTGATCAACAATAGCTTAAAAAATCAGAGAAAAGGGAAGGGCTTGGGGGTTAGGTTTGAGAGAAAGTTGCACACGGCGTCATATTAGTCCTATAGTAATTTTCAACAAAACTAACTAATACCACAGGCTGCTAGTTTTATAGCTAAAGCATTGGGATATCGCCACGGTTGAGAACCACCAATCCAAATGCGTGAGGGTAAATGACCGATTGGTGCTTTGAGACTAAAATTGAATTCCGAGTTGGCATAACTATAATTGTATACATGCCAACCAACTTGATTACAAAAAATTCCATAGTCTCCATCCACGTTTTTGTAAATAAGTGTTTGCACGCTAAAACCAAAGCGTCCATGACTGTAATTCACCCATAAATTGTCAATGGTCTGTAAATCTTCACAGGTAAATTTATCAATATTACTACTAAGTATATAGCTACCTCTAGGCTTTGCTAGTGCCTGACACATCAGTTCCCAAGTTTCTCGATCTGCTAATTGCCATTTTCCTTTTGCTAATAAATTCTCCAAATGCGTGTAATCAATACTAGTTAATGTATGATAATTAGAAATATTTAGCAATTTATTTGGTTGTTGTTCCAGTATCTGCAACGCTTCTGTTGCAGATTTGAAGCGTTGCGAAACGGCATTTTTTAAAAGTTTATCTAAGATTTCACAGAGGCGAATGCTAACAGTATTGTCTGCTGGTAAATATTCCTGCCATACCCAGCGATCGTTAGCAATATCGAATAAATCAAATGGAGAAACATCGGTGAGTAAGTAAACACATGTTACACCCAAGCTGTAAAGATCGCTGGCTGGTAATGCCTTTCCTCGCAATTGTTCGGGAGCAATATATTCTGGACTACCTATTATTGTGCCTGTACGAAGTTGCCTCGTATTAGTGGCTAATTTAGCAACTCCGAAATCTATTAAAACCAAATCTCCTCGAATCGAACGGCGCATAATATTTTCCGGTTTAATATCTCGGTGGATTACTTGTCGGGAATGGATAAATTGCAGTGTGATCAATAAACTTTTTAATATCTCCCAAATTTGCGGTTCTTTAAAAACGCCTTGTTGTTTTAATTCTTGAGCGAGTGTTTGTCCATCTACTAATTCTTCGACGATATAAAACTTTTGATTTTGTTCAAAGTGCGCCAGTAATTTGGGTATTTGAGAGTGTTCTAGTTCATTAAGACGAAGGGCTTCTTGGTGAAATAGTTTGACTGCTTTGTGCCAAACGTCAGTATTTTCCTCTTGAAAACATAGCTGTTTGATCGCACATTTTGGTTGAGATGGAAGATGTTCATCAATAGCTAAAAACGTTCTCCCAAAGCCACCACGTCCAATAAGAGCGAGTGGGCGATATCGCTGTTTGAGTAACAATTCCTGACCACAACTATTACAAAAACGAGAGATGTCAGAATTTTGCGGCCGCAGGCAATCAATATTGGTACAGTAGCTCATGCTATAGGAGTCCTATTTGTTGCAATTACTATATATAGGAATCCGATTTGATTCCTGAATCACTCGTAGAGAAAAGGAACTCTTAACTCTTAACAGGGAAGAAGGAATAAAGGTGTACTGAGTTTTGTTCAAAAATCAAGTAGGAGTCCTATATAAAGTATTCCCATGCGATCGCCCCTCTTGCTAACCCTAAAGTTCCGGCGATTTAGCGTCTGTGACTCTTATAGCTAGATCAACTGTGGTGTAAGCCGTAAGCATGGCGATCGCAACGGAGAATAAAATTAAACGTATATCGTAGATACCGTGGAGCATTAGCTTGAGGATTATGCGCGATTCAATAGGCTTGAGATCAGATAATTTGCATGATTGATCACCTCTACAGAGGTAAAATCTTCACAAAAAATCCTTAACTGAACGGTATTAGAATTATGGTGACTCAATTACCATCAGCTGGGAAAAATTACTTATAAATAATCATACAAAAAACAAACATAACACAGAGAAACTGGTATAATCCTGTGTAGCCATAACTTGAAAAAAGCAAGTGAAAACAGGGGTAGATAGCTATTTAACCAAGCTTGCCTCAGTCTACGAGTCATCCGAAAGCGTCAAGGTTGTTCCTACCGTAGCTAATTTCAAATTTTTGAATTGGAAAAAGTTATCTAGCGGTGCGGCGATGCGTCTTTTGTCTGTAGCACTGACTATGGGGCTTCTGAGTATAGCTGGGCAAGCTTTAGCACTTCAGAAAATAGGAAGTAATGGGTCTGAAGTTACCAGTAGCCAGAGGTGTTTAAAAAAGTTAGGCTACTTTAACGGCCCGGTGAGTGGCAAGTTTGCTAGCTTGACTCAAAATGCTGTGATCAAATTCCAGCAAGCCAATAGAATACCTGCTGATGGAGTTGTGGGTGCTAGTACTCAACGAGCTTTGCAACAAGCATGTCAGAGTAGAACTTCTAGTAGAAATACCAGTAGCGGATTGCGTAGGCGTAGCCCAACCCAGGCATCGCCAAGTGGTCAATATCCTGTTCTCTCTCAAGGCAAAACTGGTGCAGCCGTGACAAGGTTGCAACAACGTCTACGGCAGTTAGGCTACTTTAATGCTAATCCCACTGGGAATTTTGGAAAAATTACTAAAGATGCTGTAATTTCATTCCAGCGGAATTATCGCATAGCTGCTAACGGGATTGTGAATCGACAAACTTGGAACGCACTCATGGGTTCCTCTCCGACTTCAGCGAGATCGAGTCTTTCAACTCAACAAGTGAGAGAACTCCAAGTGCGTTTGCGGCAGCTAGGTTATTTAAATACTAATGCCACTGGGAATATTGGCCCAATGACTAGAGAAGCCGTAATTGCATTCCAGCGAAATAATCGCCTACCTGTTGATGGCATCGCCAATGCCCAAGTTTTGGCGTCAGTGCGTAGAGCCTCCACAGGTGGATATCCTACTCAACAACCAGGTAGAAATTATCTGACTGTAGGCGATCAGGGAGAGAATGTCAGATTAGTTCAAGAGCGTTTGTCGCAGTTGGGTTTCTCTAATACCAATCCTGATGGCTTTTTCAACGATTCCACCAGACAATCTGTGATTGGATTCCAGCAATCTTCCCGACTTAATTCTACTGGAAATGTAGATTGGCAAACTTGGCAAGCATTAGGGTTGAATAGCTCGACTGGGGGCAATTCTGCTGAGGCTAATGGTTATGTATTACCTGAGACTAATCGCTATGCATTACCTCCTACGAATGACTATGTAGTACCTGTTACTAATGGCAACACATTAGTTGCTAATAATCCTTATAGAGTAATAGTGCCAATTTCCAGTAATGATACTCTGAGTAAAGTTCAACAATATATACCCAATGCTGTCGCGGAGCAATCTAATCTAGGGGATTATGTGAATGCTGGGGCATTTAGCGATCGCACACAAGCAGAAACGCTATCGAAAAAGCTCCGCTCCTATGGTCTAGATGCACGGGTAAAATACAATTAAATTGACAAACTCAACTGCGAACCCTCCTGAGTTTTATTCACCTCAATCCTGGCTTGGAAAGCTTCTTTGAGGTGTGGCATGTGGGTGACAGTAAGGATGCAGGCGAAATCGGAGGAGATCGCATTAATCGCGGCAATCAAGCGATCGCATCCTTCAGCATCCTGTGTACCAAAACCCTCATCCACAATCAACAATTGCAACGCCGCCCCCGCCCGTTGCGCTAATAATTTCGCCAGGGCTAAACGGATGGCAAAGTTAATTCTAAAGGCTTCTCCACCAGAGTAAGTTTCATAAGATCGCGTTCCTCTAGAATCGGCGATTAAAATATCCAAAGTGTCTATCAGCTTGGCATTTTTCTTGGTTGATTTCGCACTGCGTCCAGCTTTTTGAGTAATAAATTGGACATGAAACTGATTCCCACTCAGCCGCGAAAGTAGTTGATTTGTCTCGGCTTCCAGTTGCGGTAACACATTTTCAATCATCAATGCTTGGATACCATTTTTACCAAAAGCTTGCGTTAATTCCTGATAAACACGATATTCCTGCTTGCAAGATTGTAGTTGCTGCTGCTGTTGTTCATATTGAATTTGCAGCGTTTCCAGTTGATGCGCCAGCTGTTCTAAACGTCCCAACTTAGCTATCTGCTCATCAAGTTGCCGTCTCCGTATTACTAACTGCTGCTCTAAAGCTTGAATTTGGGCGGATGGGTTAGCTGTAGCTTGTAATTGCTGGATAATGCTTTCAATTTGTCCGCCGAGTTTTTGCCGCTCGGTTAATCTAGCGCTTCTAGACTCCTCTAACTCTTGCAATCTCGTCTGGAGTTGCGGATACTGCTGCTGGGCTGATAGTAGTTGTTGATACCGCAAATGCCAAGATTGAGCTTTCTTTACAGCTATCCGCAGATTGTTGTGCTGCTCGGAACTGTAGCCAATTTCGGCAATGTGACGTTCAAGAGCCGCGATTTGTTTAGCACATTCCGAATCAGTCTGATCCTGCTGGATTCTGGTTTGTAATTGGACAATTTGGGATTGTAATTCTGGTTTTCGGGCTAATAATTGCGCTTGTCGCTTAGTCGCATCTTTAATTTGTCCTTGTTTAATTTCTGCCCATCGCCAACGCTCAACTTCGCTCCGGGCGAGGGCGTGATCTTGTTCATTATAATTAGCTTGTTGCAGATATTGGTCTAGCTGCCGGAGTTCCGCTTGTTTATCGGGAGCGTAATCACCACCTTGGAGCGATCGCTCTAAATGCTGTTTTTCGGCAGCAATTTGTTGTAACTGTTGTTGGACATCAGTTGTAGCTTCTAACTGTGCTGCCAACTGTCCCCGTTGTTCGCGTAAACCATCGTAGCCCGCCAACTGTTGGGAAATGTCCCGATATTCCTGCCTCAGTACCTGAATTTCTCTGTCAGACACAGCCATTTGTTCTCGGACTACCCAAAACTGCCCTTGAGTATCTTCTAACTCAGCCTGGGTTTTTTCCACCACCCGACTCCAGTGATGTTCATCCAAGGGACGCTCACATAATGGACAAAGTGCTTCTGGATTTTGGAGCATTTGCAATTTTTGCTCTAATTCTGCCAGTAGCTTTTCATAGTCCCGTTGATGAGCTTGCAGACGTTCAATAAAGTGCCGCCTTTCTTGCCCTTTTTCCTGGACTCGTTGCAGATAAACCCGCTTTTTCTCCAGTTCCTCAATCTGGATTCCCACATCCATCACCGCTTGTTGTAGTTGCGGTTGTCGTCGCTGCTGGCGTTGCAATTGGTTCTCAGTATTTTGGATTTGTTCGAGTCGCGCGACTAAACTAGCATGAGTGCGATCGAGTTGGCTTTGTAAAGTTGCTCGTTGTTGCAACAAGGGAGTAACTTGCATTTGCAATTGATCTAGGCGAGCAACATGGTGACGGGCTGCGCCCAGTTGTGCCAAAGCCGCTTCGACTTCACCTGATTTAGTCAGAGTTTGCTGAATATCTCGCTCTTGTTGCTGCAAAGCTTCAATTTGGGCTTGGGCTTGTTGCAGTTGCCGTTCGATTTCGTGAATTTGTTTGGTAAGCTGTTGTTGCTTTTGTTGGCGAGTTTGTTGGGCGCGGGTGTATTCTTCAAATTTGATAGCAAAAGCTTCTTCTTGAGATTGGAGACTTTGATATTGGGCGTATCCAGCTTTTATCTCAGCTTCTTGATTTAATATTTTTTCTAAATCTGATAGCTGAGAGCCAATAGCTGATTGTTCTTGTTGGAGGCGATCGCAATCTTGGGTAAGATTTTGGTATTGCTGCTTCACAAAGTTGAGTTGTTGTTCCCAATTTTGGCGCTGGTGCTGGACAACTTGCAAACTTTGTAATTGAATATTATCAAAAGCTTGCACCTGTTGTAGTTGGTTGAGTTCCGCTTCTAACTCCACTCTTTGGGCTTCGGTTGTCTGGCGTTGTTGCAGCTGAATTTTTATCGACTCCAAAGAACGCTCTAGCTCTAGCGCCTGTGCTTTGAACTGACGAGAAGATTCCTTTGCCCGTTCTTCCAAATCATCATACTGATTGAGTTTCAACAACTCCGCTAAAATTTCTTTGCGTTCGGTGGGGCGCTTGAGCATGAATTCATCTGCACGACCTTGACGTAAGTAGGCAGAATTAATAAATGTATCATAATCGAGCTTAATGTGTTCTAGAATCAAATCCTGGGTTGCTCTTACCCCTTTACCAGTGAGTGAGCGAAACCCAGATGGGATTTCTATTTGAAATTCAAGAACGCTAGTACCTGCCCGAATTCGGGTACGAATCACCCGATATTTTTGCTGGTTACTTTGGAAAGTAAAATCAACCCGAACTTCTTTGGCGCCAGAATAGATGACATCATCTTCAGCAGTGGCGCGGCTTTCACCCCAAATCGCCCAAGTGATTGCTTCCAAAAGGGAAGATTTACCCGCACCATTGGAACCACAAATACAAGCCGTATGCAAACCGCGAAAATCTAAAGTTGCATCACGGTAACTAAGAAAGTTTTTGAGGATAAGTTGTACTGGGATCATTCACGCTATAGCGCCACATCTACTTTTAATAATTAACAGTACAGATGCACTGTTTGTTAGTTTAGCTATCTAGATATCAGGTTTCTAGTCTTGAAGACATCAATTTTACAAAATTTAACAATATAATAAGCAAATTTCTCTTGTTTCATGAAGAAATTTTGCTGTCTTCGGAGAAAAATGAAACTTCCCTGGAGGCGTCTTGTTATTTCTCCCTGTTGTCTGAGATAAAAACATTCATCGAAGAGTTGTTACAAGCATTGAGATGATTGGGCTAAATTTCGCGTCAAAGTAAAAGAATCAAGGTGATAAGGGAAAAAGCGTTAATATACTCAGTAAAAATGTACATTTCTGAGATAGACATCATAAACCAATGGATATAGCTCTACTTGTTAAACTTCTCGCTCCCTGTCTGCCATTTCTGTTAAATGTGGGTAACAAAGCCGTAGAAGGGGCATCTAAAAAAGTAGGTGAGGATGTTTGGATTAAAGCCAAAGCTATTTGGGATAAGTTACATCCCAAAGTAGAGGCTAAGGAAGCAGCAAAAGAAGCAGCTACGGATGTGGCGCAAAAGCCAGAGGATGAAGATTTACAAGCAAGTTTGCGAGTGCAATTGAAGAAGATTTTAGAAGCGGATACAGCACTGGCGGAAGAGATAGCCCAGATTTTGCAAGCATCGCTTGATAAACCTGGAGACAAGATTCAGTTGAGTGCTAATGCTTACGACCAGAGTAAAGTCAATCAAATCGGGAAGATTGACGCTAATGAAGTGAATTTTTAAACGCAGCCCTTTGTAGAGACGGCGATTTATCGCGTCTCTTGCCTTAACCAAACCATATTGAGTGCGATCCGCTCATTTGGTAGTATAATCTGCTAGTAACAATAGTTCCAAACACCAAGCTTCGAGTTCTGAACACCAAGTTCCGAGTTCTGAACATCAAGTTTCGAGTTCTGAACATCAAGTTTCGAGTTCTGAACATCAAGTTTCGAGTTCTGAACATCAAGTTTCGAGTTCTGAACATCAAGTTTCGAGTTTTGAACATCAAGTTTCGAGTTCTGAACACCAAGTTTCAAGTTCTGAACACCAAGTTTCAAGTTCACAACGACAGCACCCAGCAAAATTTGTATCTGTGCTGAGTAACTATGGCGGAAGAACCAAACCCCAGTAACCCAAAAGTCATCAAGATGGAGGGAACTGCTCAAGATGAGAGTAAATTAACTCAAATTGGTAGTGTTAATGCAGAAAATTTTCATCTGAACGCAGGACAAGTTCAATTTCTCGTTCATCTAGAAAGCGGTAGTAAGGCTGAATCGCCAGGAGTTCTCAGAGCTGGGGATCCTGGTAAAAGTTTGGCTTACTGGCAAGGAAGAACAGCAGAAATCGCCCAAATACAGCAATGGTTAACTGATGAAAATACCTTTTTAATTGGTATAGAAGGCATCGGTGGCACAGGTAAATCGATGCTAGCTGCTAAAATTTATGATGAAATTGTTGGTTTCCCCAAGCGATTTTGGGCTGATGTCAGTAACGGGGCAAGTTTTAGCGATTTAGCCCGCCAAGTCCTCACAGAGTTTGGCTTTCCCGTTCCAGAACAAGAAGCGCAGTTAGTAGAGGCGCTAGTTAGGTGTTTACGTTCTGGGCAATTTTTACTGATTATTGACAACCTGGAGAGTTTATTACAACCTGATAGACAGTGGGGAAGTCTATTTTACGGCGACTTTTTCCAAGCATGGGTGGAACATGGCGGGAATAGTAAGGTGTTAGTCACCACCAGGGAAAGACCAGAATTAAAAGGCTTTGAGTGGCTACCCCTGAAAGGTTTGCAAGTAGATGAAGGGGTAGCACTGTTAACTGTATTAGGCATTCGGGGAGATTTAACGCAGTTTGTCGAATTAGTAGATGGGCATCCCCTACTGTTGAGATTGGTAGCGGACTTATTAAAAGAAGAATATTCACAAGACCCCGATTTAAGCAGGTTAGCAGATTTAGGCTTAGGGAATTTGCGGCAGTTCTTGACAGATTCCCAAGTGGTAGGTGTCCATCGCCGGGAAAATGTGGGGATGGTTTTGGTGTTGGATGCCAGTTTTAATCGGTTGAATGAGTTACAAAAGGCGTTATTGCTGAATATTAGTGTTTATCGTGGTGCGATTGACAGTGCAGCAGCCGTGGCTATGTTGCCAGGAAGTTCAGCAGCCGAGATTGAGGGAGAATTGAGGAATCTGGTTAAGCGTTCTTTGTTGGTAGAAAAGCTTAATGGGAAGCGGCGATTTGAATTTCAGCCCGTGGTTTTGGAGTATGTGCGGTATCAGGCTGGCGATCGGACAGAGGTGCATCAACGAGCGATCAATTACTATCTTTTGAATCTTAAACAAAAACCTTGGCAGACTAAAGAAGATATCAAGGAATATTTAGAAGTTTTTCATCATTGGGTTCAACTAGAAAATTATGACTCGGCGTTTGATATATTATGGGCTTGCAATGATTTCTTGATATTGCGTGGATATTATACTATTCAAGTTGATTTATATGGACAGTTAATAGCAGCGTGGAAAAAGAAAGCGGAGAGAAATAACTTGAATCATGCTGCTGCCTTTACTTCTTTAGGTAATGCTTTCCACTCACTAGGGCAGTACCAACAGACAATTAAATGGCACGAGAAGTCTTTAGACATTAAAATAGAAATAGGCGATCATAAAGGGCAGGCTACTTCACTAGGCAATTTGGGCAATGCTTACGATTCTTTAGGGCAGTATCCAAAAGCGATTGATTACTACCAAAAGTCTTTAGAAATATTTCAAAAAACAGGTGATCGCAGTGGAGAAGGGGCTTCCTTAAACAATTTGGGCATTGCTTACCGAGGTTTAAGGCAGTACCCCCAAGCGATTGACTTTTTCCAAAAGTCTTTGAAGATATTTGAGGAAATAGGTGAATGCAGAGGTGAAGGTAATTCTTTAACAGGTTTGGGCAATATTTACTACCTGTTGGGACAATATCAGCAAGCAATAGAGTATTACCAGCAGTCAGTGGAGATATTTAAGAAAATAGGTGATCGCTCTGGTGAAGGCAATTCTTTAGGAAATTTGGGCAATGTTTACCGCTCTTTGGATAATTATGAGCGAGCCTTTGATTACTACCAGCAGTCTTTGCAAATACAAAGGAAGATAGGTAATCTTAGAGGACAAGCAAACGCCTGGTTTAATTTGGGGCTGACATTAGAAAAAGTCTATCGTGAATCAGATGCTCTGGGTGCTTATCGCAATGCCCGTGAACGGTTTCAGGAAATGGGAGTCAATGCCGAATTACTACTTTGCAACGATGCAATTGAGCGTCTTTCTCAACCAAAAACACCTGTAGTCTCCCACCGTGGGTTTTGGGTGTGGTTGCTTCGGTTGTGGCGTTGGGTTCGTGCTTGGTTTCGGCGATAAACAAAATCCATTCACTTATAATAAATCTAAGCTGTTAATTTCCAACTCCTTAATCACTTATGCAAAAACTAGAAATAGAACTTGATGAAGAAACACTTGCAAAAATCAACCAATTGGCACAAACCAATAATTGCCAAGTATCAGATTTAATTAAAGCAATGATTGATCATCTTACTCAACCAGAAGTTCTTAATGATTCATTTATTGGAAAATGGGCTAATGATTCTGAATTAGTTGATGAAATGGTTGCAGATATTTTAAAACACAGGAATTATAGAGACTAAAGTTAGTTGTGAGAAAATCTTTAATTGATACAGATATTTTATCAGAAACTCGCAAAGGTAAAAATCCTAAAATCAATGCTAAATCTATTACTTATAGAGCTATATGGCAACAGTACGCAATTTCTGTAATTACTGTTTCCGAAATTATCAAGGGATGGAGGAAAATAAATCGCAATGACCGCATTCAAGAATTTTTGGCAGATTTGTCTCAAGTAGAAATTTTGCATTTAGACCAAAGCTGTGCGGAAATTTCAGGTTTGATTCAGGCAGATTTAGAAAAAGCGGGACAACCAATTGGATTAGCAGATGTCTTAATAGCTTCTATAGCGATCGAAAATAATTTAATATTAGTAACGGGTAATACTAAACATTATCAAAATATCCAAGCATTAGGATATCCTTTAGTAATCGATAATTGGCGACAATGAAAATTTTTGTTTGATGTTCATAATGAACGAGATTCAAGACTTACACAAACAAGCAATGGATTTTGCAGAAATGGCACAGGTATCAAGATAATCATTGATACTAATCTTTGGATTAGCTTTTTGATTGGCAAGTAATTGAAAGAATTAAAAAAATATTTAAAAAACCACGCGATCGCTCTTGTCGATTCCCATCTAATGATACACTCATCACTGAGCCAACAGCGAGCGCAGGGGTGAAACTAATGCGTGGTTTAAGCTGGGTGGAGTATTATAGCTTTTCCTAACAAATGAGTTACATCAGAGCAAGCTCATCGCTTGCAGGGAGGGGGTTGGGGGTGGGGTTCTTGTACCTCACTCAACTGAGAACCGCTATAGTAGCAAGTGAACACGATTGTTACTTATATGGTACACCTAAACGAACTGTCATCAATGAACAAAGATAAACTCTTTTTAGACACCATTTTTATTGATACGCTATAATCACTCACAAGATTTCATAGAATTAACTATGACAACTCCATTGCTACCAACGCTTCAAAATCTACCTGCTAGCTTATCTTTAGAAGGTGCAATCAGCATTGAGTTGCAAGAGGGAATACCCATATTTAGAGCTTCTAGCATTGTCCAGAATCGCATTGCAGCTTTACTAGCTAAACAACAAATTTCTCCACTCAACTCCGAAGAAGAACAAGAGCTAGATAGCTACGAAGAAATTGACGATTACCTAAGTTTTATCAATCGTCTAGCTAGAAATATTTTACAAAATCCCAATAATCAGACTGTGTAAAAGTGGCTAGTCGTAAAATTATTGATGTAATTCAGCAACAAGTACGTCAGCGAGCCTCTGAATTGTGTGAATATTGCTACGCTTCAGAAAAATGGCAGTATGTATTATTCACAGTAGATCATGTTATTCCCTTAAGTCAAAATGGCAAAGATACTATAGATAATTTGGCTTTAGCTTGTTTCCCTTGTAACCGCAAAAAATCAGCCAAAACCACAGCCGTAGCTCCTGAATCTGGTTTAGAGGTTGCTTTATTTAATCCAAGAGAAAGTCTCTGGAGTGAACATTTTATTTGGTCTGCTGATAAACTTAAAATTAATGGGTTAACACAAACTGGCCAAGCAACAATAGCTGCGCTAAATTTAAATCGAGAAAGAATTGTAAATATTCGTGCTGCTGACAAAGTAGTTAACCGTCATCCTCCACCAGAAGATCCTATCGAGGATATAAGTTAATTTATATAGCGGTTCCCATTCAGATGCGGTACAAGATTATATCGCAGTAGGGGCACTGCCGTGTCGTTGCGGGTGTACCTCACTCAAGCGAGAAACGCTATAAACATCAAGTAATAAGATGTGTTTTGTAGTAAGAAAATGAACCAAATTCAAGATTTACCTGAAAATAGCATTGATTGATACACCCGCCATTTTCGCAATTATAAAACCACGCGATCGCTCTTGTGGATTCCCATCAATGATACACTCATCACTGACCCAACAGCGATCGCAATTGACCAATGCGGCAAGAAACTGAAAATAGGGTGTCTGATGCTAAAGAAAAAACTTGCTCCAAGCCCATAGCCGCAAACTATATCTAGAAAAATCTGGAAGACCGTTCTTATGGGTTCCTATCAATGATAATTTGAAGCATTGGGAACCCCTAAAAATCAAAGTTTATGAACGTAGCTGACGATAAAACAATTGTTCGTGAGTATTTCAATTCCACAGGGTTTGACCGTTGGAAGCGAATCTACGGCGATGGTGAAGTCAACAAAATCCAACTAGACATCCGCAATGGACACCAGCAAACCGTGGATACAGTTCTCGGCTGGCTGAAGGCTGATAACAATTTACCAGAGTTATCAATTTGCGATGCTGGGTGTGGTGTCGGTAGTCTCAGCATCCCTTTAGCGGTAGATGGTGCCAAAGTCTATGCCACCGATATTTCTGAAAAAATGGTGGAAGAAGGCAAGGATAGAGCAAAGCTTGCCTTGCCAAATGCCGAAAATCCCACTTTTGCCGTGCAGGATTTGGAATCGTTGAGTGGTAGTTACCATACCGTTATTTGCTTGGATGTTCTTATCCACTACCCCCAAGAAAAAGCTGATGAGATGATATCTCATCTCTGTTCTTTGGCACAGTCGCGGATAATTCTCAGTTTTGCACCGAAGACCTGCGCCCTGAGTATACTCAAGAAAATTGGCAGTTTCTTTCCTGGGCCAAGTAAAGCGACTCGTGCATATTTGCATCGTGAGGCTGATGTGGTAAGAATCTTGGAAAGTAATGGCTTTTCTTTGCAACGAAAAGCGATGACGAAGACTCGCTTCTATTTTTCCCGCCTACTGGAAGCTACACGTAAATGAAGTTAAAATCGCAGCAAGATAAATATTATTAGTCTGTCAAATTTAATTTGATAGGTTCGTAGTTTGCACTTTGGCGAAGACAGCGCAAACTACGAACAATCCGCACCTCTCAATTGTTTGTTGACAGGCTACTCACTAGCAAGGTAGGCAAAAAGTTCGGTACAAAAGCTAAAAAACCATCGCCGGGAGTAGATTGATATACTAGAACCTTTGCAAAAGTCAGGTTAAAATCGCTAGCAAAGTTCAAATCTGAAGTGGAACTATGAAAACTGCTGAAAAATTGGCTGCCGGTTGGCTACTGACACTCGGATTCATGTTTTTAATGCTATCAGCAACAGCGACATTGGAAAAATTTGCTACACGTAAGGTGTACATACCAGTGAAAGATGGATATGATTTTACCGCACCAAATGCTACTTATGAAGATGATAATACTGCTGTTGGTGGTCTAGTTTTTGGCGTTCCTACCCTAACACTGGGCACATGGTTAGCATTGGGATTGTACCGTCAAAGCAGACAGGAAAAAAAGGCGCTTAATCAGCAAGTTAGCGATCGCCTGCAATCAGTTTTTTATGAGATGCTACAAGAAAATCATGGGCGTGTAACTGTTTTAGGCTTTGCAATGCAGTCACAACTACCCGCAGCCCACGCCAGACAATATTTAGATGAAAAAGCTAAAGACTTCAATGCAAACTTTAAGGTGAATGAAGAAGGGGCTGTATCATATCATTTTGATGTCTAACTGATATCTAATGGCCCGTTAAATTCCACATCAACTTACGGCTAGGTCTAATGACGCAGATTTTTTTGATCGTAGCTGCCATTTTAGGCGGTTTGTCAGTTGCTGCTGGTGCTTTTGCTACCCATGCCTTGCGGGAAAAAATTAGTGAGCGATCGCTAGAAATTTTTGAAACTGGCGCTCGTTACCAAATGTATCATGCTCTAGCACTTTTTCTCGTAGCATTACTAATTAGTCGCACCGAATTTCCTCAACCCACTCTCGTAGCCAGTGGATGGCTGTTTATCATTGGCATTGCTATTTTCTCAGGAAGCTTGTACACCCTTAGCTTAACCGGTATTAAATTCTTGGGAGCGATCACACCACTAGGCGGCACAGTTTTGATTGTTGGTTGGGGCGCTTTAGCTTTTGCTGCTTGGAATTTGAAGTTGTAAAAAAGTTATAAATGGAGAGTTAGGAGTTAAAAAATCTTAACTCCTAACTCTATTTTTTTGAGGCTCAATTCCCTGCTTTTTACAGCAGATTTTATATGAATAGATCATAGTCAATTGGGTATTGTAATGCTCAATTTATAAGTTACGAATGAGGAACTAAATTTCTTCATTTCTAAGGAGAGAAAGTGAGTATAAAGTATAAAAATTAATAAAGCAACAAGAATATTTTCCAACCAATAGGATTGCCCAATTCATCAAACTTATTTCCGTAATCTTACAGAAGCCATGAATAAAAAAAAGCAATAAACAGGGACAGAGTTTTTAATCGTCTTACCTATTAAGACACAAACAAATTAGTATCACTACTCTCTAATCAATGCAAAATTAAAAATCTATTTTGGGAATTTATGTTTTTTCCAAGTTATGAATTATGACTTTTTAACTCATAATTCATAGTTCTTCGCTCTCAGGCGTAACAACAAATTATGCAAAGCCACCTTAGCTGAAGGTACTTCAGGCAATGGGCTGGATTCATAGGCCTCCTGCAACTTATTACGCAGACGTTCGTATTCTCTTTGATGAAAAGCGACATTAACTTCTGACAAAATAGACCTTTCTGTTCCTACTAGCTTTTGGGCGATTAAATCATGAATATATGGTAAAGCAAAAACCTCATTTAGCTTAATTAAATTAGCTTCAATTACCCCTGTTTGCATTAGATAAATCCCAGTCAATAGAACTCGATAAACATAAAGTAATGGCTTTATTCGATGCGTGCTTTCTTTATTAAAAAGTTTCCATTGTGTTGCGGCAAAACCAATATAGTGGTAGCTATGGTGACGGGTAATACAATTTTTTGCAACAAATTTCAATTCCTCATGTTCGGGTGAAGTTGTTAATACTAAAGGTGAATACAGTTGTTCTAACACATAACCATTCTTTTTAAGTAGCATCAAAAAGAATTTTTTGACATCATGAGTAACTAAATCAATTTCTAAAGATTCACGAACTTCTGAAACTTCAATAGTTTCATTCCTAGTCTCTAATCCCACCACTTCTTGAACTGGTAAAATATGCACACCACGCAAGTCATAATCAGAATCAGGTGACGGAAAGCCATATAAGTGGGAACCACTGATGATGGTGAATAAAAGCGGGTAAGGCTGTTGCCCAATAATTGTGTTAATAGAAGGTGGAATATTCATAATGTGCCGTTTACTTGCTTACCTCGGTTCACCTGTTTCTTTAGAGCATCTTTTGTATAAACCAGAACACTCACTGATAGTCCAGAGTTATCAACCCCGCGAAATCACCTCTGGGGTAGTAAATGCAGATGGCTTTGGTGTGGGTTGGTATCATATTCAAAAAGATATCGAACCCTTTACCTACAAAAATACCCTATCTATTTGGAATGACATCAACTTAGTCAGTCTCAACCGTTACATTGAATCAAAGTGTGTACTTGCTTATGTCTACGGCAGCAAGCTACGCAGTTGGGATAATCACTCAGTTTACGGTATTAGTTGGTATGAAGCTGAGGCATATTCGTGATTTGTGGGTAAGCTGTTACCCACAGAAGCCGAATGGAAAAAAGCAGTCAGTTTGAATGCACAAACTAATAATCGCCGCACCTATTCTTGGGAAGATGAAGAAGCAACCGCCCAACACTGTAATTGCGTAGTCGTAGATATCGCCTAATTGGTAAGACAACGGCAGTAGATACCTACCCTGCTGGGCAAAGTGCCTATGGTTTATGCTGATTGAGTAACGGTTTAGTAATAAATAGCACTTAAGCGCTTACTTGCTATCATTTCAATGGGAAAAGACCTAAAAATAGCTCTAAAGCTTGAGCAATATAGCTCAGGCATGATTTTATTAGCTATGACTATGTGTTTCACTGATTGGGGTAAAGGTCTGCGTTCAAAAGTAACCTATTACACCAACAATACGGAGGTTTAATGTCGATATCTAAAACTGTTAACAGCAATGTTACTTCTCAAAACAGCGTTGAAAAACGTTTGCATATACAGCGTTTGCTAGGAGCAACTCAAATAGTTACACCTAGTACTGGGAGTGATGTGGTTAAGGGATTAACTCAAACACCTAAATCTCTACCCCCCTGTTACTTTTATGATGACCGTGGTTCTGATCTGTTTGAGCAAATCTGTGATTTACCAGAATATTACCTCACACGCACAGAAACAACGATTTTACAGCAGTATGCTGGCGAAATTGCCAAGATAACTGGCCCTTGTGAATTGGTAGAACTTGGCAGTGGCAGTTCTACCAAAACCCGCATTTTACTAAGTGCCTACCAGAATCTAGGTTATCCCCTGCACTACCGACCAATTGATGTGAGTGCAGGTATGTTGGAAAGTAGCGCGAAGCAGTTATTAAGAGATTATCCCTTACTGCAAGTTTATGCACTAGCGGGAACCTATGAATTAGCCCTTGCACAACTCCTACCAACGCAATTACCCAGCAGGATAATTTGTTTTATTGGTAGCAGTTTAGGTAATCTTACACCTGATGAGTGTGATGTCTTCTTTTCAGAAATTACAGAAGCCCTGCAAGTAGGTGAGTATTTTTTGTTAGGGATAGATTTACGAAAGCCGAAACAGATTTTGGAACCAGCTTATAACGACAGCCAAGGAGTGACGGCAGCATTTAACCTCAATATGCTGGAGCATTTAAATCAGCAATTTGAGGGAAATTTTGACACCACGCAGTTTGAACACTGGGCGTTTTACAATGAGAGTGAGCATCAAATAGAAATGCATTTACGCAGCCTGCGATCGCAAGTTGTAGAATTACGCGCTCTTAAGCTCAAGGTTAATTTTGCAATAGGTGAGACTATCCTCACCGAAATTTCTCGCAAATTTGACCTTAATACTATCAAGCAGGAACTCACTGCACAGGGTTTATTACCTCTTCATGTGTGGACAGATCCAAATCAATGGTTTGGTTTACTGCTCTGTCAGCTGCAAGCATAAAGCAAATCAGGGTATGCCTCACATATATAGGGGTTCTCAGTTGAGTCCAATATAGACCTAACAAAAACAGCCCCAACCCTTGTAGCGTTACTTCCTAACGCTCAAAGCCTCTCTCCTTTTAGGAGAGAGGTCAAAGTATATTATATTGCATACAAACGAGAACCGCGATCGCTGATATTTGTCCCACCCCAGTGAGAGAGAACAATTAGAATCTCTCTCACTGGGGTAGTATTTTAACTAAATAATGTTGGACATCATGTATGAATGGATATCCCTATCAGCCCTAGTAAGTAAACTAAATGTTTAGCCGCTAATTATTGCCGCATCGAAGCTGTGGGAAAAATTCTACTGAATACGGGAATCCGTGGCTGAGGCTTAGTTGCAGTTATCTTGGCATTACCAGCAGAAGAGTTATTAGCTACCTCAGCAAGGATAGGCGGTTTGCTATTAGTAGAATTGGCAAAATCACTCAATTGAATAGCGGAAGGTGAATTTGAAGAGATGGAAGTAATATTATCAGTATTTTGAGTGTTGATTTTTATCGGAGTTTGAGCGTGAGATGGAGTAACGATCAAAGTCGAACTTGTTCCTAATACCAGCATGAGCAAATGAGAAAGATATTGTTGCATGGGGATTGGTAAAATGGATTGATAAATATTCAAAGCTTAAAGAAGTTGTGTTTGTTCTCAGTTGCAAATAAAACCGCAATTTTCCAAGATAAATCATGACGCTGTTATCCAATCAAACCTGAACACAGCGATTTTCAAATGAATAGACTACTAGCACTTAGAACATTAATTCGCTAACAACAACCGAGCCTCTCTCAATCACCTTTCCTACAAGGCAAGGGGAAGGTAAACTTCTCTTTTGTAAAAAGAGAGCGGTTATTTTAAAACTACTGAATCGGTCTGATAGAGAGTTGGCAAATAGATACACCTGGAAGAATTGATGTTTTGTCATCAACTAAGCCAGTACAACTATTAATATTTTAGTTATATTTAACTTGTTCCTGAAAGAGGAATCTTACGGAACTTTTAGAAAAAGCTGATTTCTATTTAATTCGCATATTTAACTAACTAATGCAGAAAGTATATGAACTTTTAATAAAAGCGGAGTTTGATGAAGTTGCTTCCGTCAATAGATATGTGTATACGTTCAGTAATAGATAATAATCTGACTAGATTAGGTAAATACTGAGAATATAAACCCACAGTTCACCGACTTATTTGAAAATTCGGTGAACTTCTTTCTTACAAATGATTTAGGATTGCTAGATATGAGTTTAGCTGTAGACATTCTAAAACTGCAACCCGTTCCTATCAGATGAGCCAGCTAACAATCAAGCGAGATTTTTTTTGATTTATGTCGATATTGTAAGGTTTACCATCTCATCAGAAACTTTCAGAGCATCTGGAGATTCTTACAAGTTAAACTAGACTTCTCTATTTAGTGATGGCAACACCCGTACCCCCTATTTTTATGAAAATATATGAAATTTAGAACCTTCAAATATCCTTTCGCACTCATGCTAGTCAGCTTCAGTTTTTTGCAGACAGCTGATGCTCAAACTTCTGTAGCTGAAATCTCCAAGCTATCTCAAGAAGTTTCTGTGCTTCGGAAACAGGGCCCTAGCGGGTTACAAGTATTTCTCAAATCCCATGCCAATACGATAAAAACCGATTCTTCAGGTGCAGTTCTACCTTCCCCTGCACTCCGGGTAGCTTTAGATGAACTCTGCCAACAACGGGACTGTTACGCCTCTCGTCTGTACTGGTACACTGACATAGAACAAGCCAAAGCTGCTGCTAGAACCAGTGGTAAACCCATTTTATCTCTGCGGTTGCTGGGCAGGCTGGATCAGGATTTGAGTTGTGCTAATAGTAGGTTTTTTAGGGTAGCACTGTATCCGAATGGTGAAATTTCTAAACTGCTTCAAGACCGCTTCATTTTGCACTGGCAATCAGTGCGCCCTGTACCGAAAGTAACAATTGATTTTGGCGACGGACGCAAGTTGGAGCGGACAATTACAGGCAATAGCATTCATTATATATTGGATGGGTCGGGTCGTCCAATCGATGCAATTCCAGGGTTATATAGTCCCAAAGCATTTTTGCGTCAGCTACAGCAGGCTGAAGTAGCGGTAAAAAATTACAGCAAACTTACACCAAGCGATCGCGAGTCTTTTCTAAGAAAATACCACAGCGATCGCCTGAATTCTATCCAAGCCCAATGGGTTGCAGATTTATCCCGCTTGGGTATCCAGTCTCCCCCTAAGTTGGTGAAAATTCCGAGCAATTCCAGTCAGCCACCGACAGCAGAAATAGCAAGTTCTTTAGCAGTTTCTAAGATGAGAGTTGAAACGCCAATGCTGGCTGCTCTCCAGTCTGATGCTCAACGGAATCAAAACGCTTTAGCTGAAATAACCGACCAGGAAGTTTGGAACAAAATCGCTCGACTCTATGCCGCAGATGTCAAGCTAGATCAGAACAGCATCTCTCTAATTAGAGCTAAAAAATCTCAGTCTGCCAACACTCAGAAAGATAATTTGCCAATTATAGTGAAAAAATTTGAAGCCACAATGGCTTTAGATACAGTCAGAAATGAATATATGCTACACAGCCAAATTCATCAATGGTTTATGCAGGGTAAGCAAACAAGGAGTGTGGAAGCGCTCAATGAACAAGTATACGCCCAACTATTTTTAACTCCTAGTTCTGACCCTTGGTTGGGGCTTTTCCCCAGTGACAGCTACAGCGCTATTGATAATGATGGCATCCGTTAAGCTTAAGACTTACGCAGAAGAGATCCCCCAACCCCCTTAAAAAGTTGGCTCTTTCAGATCCCCCCCTTTTTAAGGGGGGTTAGGGGGATCGAGGTTTAAGGTTTTCAGTGCGTAAGTCCTAAAGCTAATATCGGAGCGTTTAAAAACGCACAGGGACTCAATTTAAGTGCAACGCTATGCAAACAGGGAATTCAAAATGTACACAAAATAATGTATATCTGATTTGACGTGTATTGCTAAAATCGCGATACCTACGGCGGGCTACACCTACGCAGCATGTCAAAGCGGCTATGCACACACTTGGCAACACAACTCCATCATCGGGCTACATCTTAGCACTGGACTTAGGTACGACAGGCAACCGCGCCTTTGTGTTTAACGCAGACGGCAAGATTGTTGGGCAGGCATACAAAGAACTAACTCAGTATTATCCTCAGCCCGGATGGTTAGAACATGACCCTCAACAAATCTGGCAGGATACCTGTTGGGTGATGCAAACCGCAATTGGGAATGCCCAGATTGCTCCATCAGCGATCGCAGCCTTGGGACTAACTGTGCAGCGCGAAACCTGTTTGATTTGGGACAAAACTACTGGTAAACCACTCCATAGAGCGATCGTCTGGCAAGATCGCCGCACTGCTCCCCTTTGCCACCAGTTACAACAGCAAGGCTACGCTCAAGAAATTTACGATCGCACCGGATTAATCATCGATGCCTACTTTTCTGCTACTAAGCTCAGATGGCTATTAGACAAGTTTACAGATGTTGACTTGAACAATGTCTTAGCAGGCACTATTGATAGCTGGGTGCTGTGGAACTTGACAGGTGGGAAAGTCCATGCTACTGACCACAGCAACGCCAGCCGGACAATGTTGATGAATCTCAAAACCTGTGAGTGGGATGAGATTTTACTGGATCTGTTTCAAATTCCGGCTCATATTTTGCCCCAGATTCAGCCGAGTTTAGGAGTATTTGGAGTTACTGATGCGACTTTGTTGGGTGTAGAAATCCCCATCACTGCCATCTTGGGAGATCAACAAGCTGCTCTATTTGGTCATGGCTGCGATCGCCCCGGTTTGATCAAATGTACTTACGGTACTGGTAGCTTTTTGGTTGCTCACACAGGTAATCAAATTGTGCGATCGCCGCATCAACTCATTTCCACGGTGGCATGGACTCAAGGGAAGCCAAGGGAGACTTTAGATGTAGGCTATGCTCTGGAAGGCAGTATGTTTACTAGTGGTGCTTGTATCCAATGGTTGCGCGATCGCCTAAAGCTAATTAAAACTGCTGCTGAAACTGAAGCGATGGCCAATCAGGTAAAAGATAATGGCGGAGTCTATTTTGTGCCTGCATTTAGTGGACTGGGCGCACCTTACTGGGATATGAGCGCTAGGGGAGCCTTTTTCGGCATTACCGCCAGTGTACAACCAGAGCATCTAGTTCGCGCCGTGTTGGAAGCGATCGCCTATCAAGTTCTGGAGGTGGTGCAAGCGATAAATGCATCTAACAGTATCCCTGTTGGGCGATTAACCGTAGATGGTGGTGCTTGCGAGAACAATTTCCTGATGCAGTTTCAGGCTGATGTATTAGGTATTCCAGTTGAACGTCCGATAATGCGCGATACGACCGTTCAGGGTGCAGCATTTGCAGCAGGTTTAGCTGTAGGATTTTGGGAGAGCTATGAAGCACTGGTGCAGCAACGGCAAATTGAACGTGTGTTTGAGCCGAAGAACAATTTCCCATTGTCTAACTTTGCTACTTGGCAAAAGGCAGTGAAACGCACTCTCGCTTGGGAGGAGTAACCCTTCACCAAAAACGAGTTGAAGCGTTTCCACTTTCAAATAGCCAGTAAGCGTCAATCAATTTTGGATTTTAGATTTTAGATTTTAGATTTATCCCAGCAATCAAGTCATTAGCTCTCTGTCATTTAATTTTAGATTTTGGATAATAGAATAGGACTTACGCATTGACAGAAAAGACCAAGTATAGATAATTTGAAAAACCACATTCGTCGTAGGGGCAATTCATGAATTGCCCCTACCACGCGGGTCTATTTACCATCAATGAATTGATTAATATAGCGTTTCCTAATGACATGAAGTACATCAGAGCAAGCTCTTCGCTTGCGGGGAGGGGGTTGGGGGTGGGGTTCTTGTACCTCACTCAAGTGAGAACCGCTATAAAAACTTGAAACGGCATATTTACGTTCCTACACAACATGATTATTTTGTACAGTGCGTAAGTCCTATAGATTTATTCTCGCGTTTAAATTCGCTTGCTCTCAGATATGTTTAAATTTTGGATTTTGAATCTTCTCTACGAGAGGCTCCGCCAACAATCCAAAATCCAAAATTTAAAATCCAAAATTCGGTGACTATCTGAAAGTGGAAAAATCTACGTTCTACTATTTATTTTGCACGTAGAGCATTTTTAAAGCTATGGTATAAATTTAAACACTGTACCTTGTCCAGAAGCGCCACCAGTAGAGGCGGTACCGTAAAATGCACCATTAGCAAGTTGAATTAGCGTGGACTGCGGAGTTGCCCCATTCGTGCCATTAAAACTAAATAACAAAGTGATGGTTCCTCCAGTCAACCGATAGATGCCTCCTTTATTATTTGCACCACCTGTAGAGGTTGTACCATAGAAGTTACCGTCCTTTCCTTTTGTGAGTGCAGCGGTGGGGTTAGCCCCATTGCTGCCATTAAAACTGGCAACTAAAACTGGTGTACCGCCACCGAGCGGAACCTTAAATATAGCTCCTTGATTACTGGCTCCACCCAGAGAAGTTGTGCCATAGAGAAATCCACCATCTTCAATTAATCCAGACTGAGGACTTTGCCCATTAGCACCACTAAAGCTATATGAAGTTATTGCTTGTGCGGGAGTTAACTTGAATACCACACCCTTATTAGTTGCTCCACCTGCTGAAGCAGTGCCATAGTAGTTTCCGTCACTACCTAATTGCAACCTTGCTAATGGAGTTGCTCCATTAATACCGTTGAAGTTAACTACGGTACCAGTAATACCACCAGTCAGCGCAATCTTGAATATAGTTCCTTTATTGTTGACCCCACCGGCAGAAGTTATCCCCACCAAGCTGCCATCGCTACCTGAAATCAATCGACCTGTTGGGTTGGCTCCATTAGTGCCACTGAAATTCAAAAGAGTTGTCAAGTTTGTAAAAGTTGTTTTTTTCAACTGAAACAACGTACCGAGGTTATTTGTACCGCCTGTAAAGGTTGCACCATATAGATTGCCATCACTTGCCTGGAATAATCTCGCAACTGGGTTAGTTCCATTGGTTCCAGCAAAGTTAACTAGTGTCGTCAGAGTACTAAAAGTAGAACCAGTTAATTTGAATGCTGTTCCTTTACTTTGCGAACCACCTGCGGAAGTGGTTCCATAAAGATTGCCATCGCTCCCTGCAAGCACGCCTGCTTTTGGGGTCGCTCCATTAGTACCGTTGAAATTTATAACGGTCGTTAATGTTCCTGCAAAAGCTTGTTGCAAGGGCAATATTAATGGAGATGCCAACACAGCCAGGGAAGTAAAAATCAATACCCTATTCTTATTTTGACGTTGTTTGCACAGATTCATCTTGTTCACTTAACTCCTACAAAAATTTGCTCAGGCACGAACCCGAAATAAATCTCCAATCTACCCTTTAAGAACTGCTCCGCAGAACGTGGTTTGACTGTGAGCGTAGTCGGTTATTCGTTTTAATAAGGCTGGAGATTTATTTTTATCGATCTTCTTCAGACTGGGTATAGCGATTTTCGTATGGATGCAATCCACTATGGAGCGCAAGACTTTGCACTCTTCAACAGAGATGTATTCCATACGATTGAAAACAGCTATAAGAACTTGACATAACGGATTTTTTAGTAGCTGTTTTTCACAACTAATTTGTGATATCAGTACTATAAATTCGTTATTTAAACTAGATTTTAGTGAGAACTCACCAGGAATTTTGGTATAGTCTTGGTCAGGAAGAATTCAGAAATCCTCTGGCTGGCTACACCGCAATGCCTGTATTAACACTTAAGTTAATTGCTGAAAATTAGATCATTTATGATCTCGCTCAGTAGGATAACATACTGATTATTTTTTAGATGTCGTGAGCAACACAAAAAAGTTTAATTTAACTTTTACCTCTGCGATGGGAATCCGATTTGATTTTTGAAAATACCAGGGCAAACGCACGTAATTTGTGAAACCCTTGCTGCATAAGGATATTGATGAATAAATATCTCAATCATCAAACGCTCAAACCCTTGCTATTATAGGATTCTTATGCTTTAGATGCGTTTGCCCAGGCTTTCTCCCTAAATCAACTCCTCACTGAGCAAAAAGCAACCAATTTGACGAGCTTGAATTGATTGACTGCTTTGGGTGATACAATCAATTTTTGGTGTTTTCTAAAAATATTTGTTTTGACTTACAACACCTTTGCTTTCTTTACGAGTATTGGCATAGAGCAAACCTAAGATTTTACGCTTGGTTTTGCCTCATGGCAAAAAACTGAGCCAATAAAATCCTGTATGATTTTTGTGTCAGGAATTTATCCTGTCCTGTCGGACTGGACTAGGATTTTATGTTTTTCCTTACTTTGTATTGCACGCTCTTGTGTTGGGCTATTTCGGCAAAAGCTAGACTACCTCTATTTTTGGCGAAGGTATTGACTTTTATAATTTATTTACCAGAGTTCAAGTAAGTATTACTCAGTCAAAATAATACCACTCACAGATCGAGATGCTGGACGCATGATTACTAAACCTAAGATTTTTATTGATGGGGAATCGGGAACCACAGGCTTACAGATTTACTCACGCCTCAACCAACGGGATGACATCGAGTTAGTTAGCATTGAAGCATCTAAACATAGGGATGCAACTGAGCGAGCAAAACTAATCAATGCCGCCGATGTTGTCATTCTCTGCCTGCCTGATGACGCAGCCCGCGAAGCTGTTAGCTTAGTAAGTAGTAGTACGGTTAAGATCCTTGATGCTAGTAGTGCCCATCGCACAGCTAAAGGCTGGGTATATGGCTTCCCTGAACTAAATCCAGGACAACGAGAGAAAATCGCCAGCGCCCAGTTTGTCAGCAATCCAGGCTGTTATCCTACAGGATTTTTAGCCTGTATTCGTCCGTTGATTGCCAAGGGACTTCTGAAGAGTAATTTTCCCATGACCGTTAATGCAGTATCAGGTTACTCTGGTGGCGGAAAGAATCTGATCAAACAATACCATACCTTCCACGAACAGCAAGCCGGAGCAGAGTCGCTTTATCCCTATGGCATCTACGGTTTGCAGTTTGGACATAAGCACGTCAAGGAAATGCATCAGTATTCAGGGTTAGCATCGCCGCCGCTGTTCGTACCGGCAGTAGGGGATTTTGAGCAAGGGATGCTGGTGCAGGTGCCTTTGCCGCTAGGAATTTTGGATAATCCACCATCAGGTGAGGTTATTCATCAAGCAGTTGCTGAATACTACCAAAGTGAAAAATTTGTGCAGGTTGCTCCATTCCAAGATTCTACTCTGCTGCGAGACGGAACGTTTCTGGATGCGATGTCTACGACGGGCTACGCCTACGCAATCAACGGCACCAATATTGTTCAGGTTTTTGTATTCGCCAATGACACTACCAAAGAAGTGTTGCTAGTTGCTCGTCTCGACAACTTGGGTAAGGGTGCATCGGGAGCCGCAATCCAAAACCTAAACATCATGCTCGGTTTTCCAGAAGAATTGGGATTGTTATAAAAGAGCGTTAGGCAATAAGGAAAAGGGAATATGACTTTTACTCCATGCTCAATGACTAATGGCTTGTGCTAGACAGCGATAACTATTATTAGTGCGTAAATTACTCAATTGAAGAAGCAAAAAGGCAAATTGAGAAAGCAATCTGCCTTTTTACTTGCTGAATCTACCGAAATGAATGCGCGATATACTGAAATCAGAAAGCATTCAAGCCTTTTGAGAAAGCAATATGCCTTTTTGCTTGCTGAATCTACCGAAATGAGAAAGCATTTAAGCATTTTGAGAAAGCAATATGCCTTTTTGCTTATTGAAATCGACTTGAGCAAAATAGAATAAAGGCATCAGGGGAAACTACTGTTAAGAATTCAGCCTGGGAAACCGCAAAGGCGGGGTGGGGTTATTGGCGGTGGTTAGCATAACTACTTATGCGAACCTGATATTATTGACTTAATGATTTTGGAAGTTTCAATACTTTTTTTTGGTGATTCTTTTTTCAGCTCCTCAAGCAATTGAATTACATAATGCTCAAAGCCTTTATTTCGCTCTTTAACTGATTCAATCAAAGGTTTATCAAAAAGATTAATCACATACTTCCCTAGTTGAATCCCTAAAGGTTTTAAATGTCCGCCCTCTAAAGATTTCAGAAACTCTTGGGGTGGTTTTTTCAGAGTTTCACTAAACCATTCACAGGTTAGTTTAGCAATATCATCAGACTGAAAACAGACTAAACCCATGATATTAAATAGCTCACTATCCTTGATTAAGTTCTTGGTTTCTTCAGGAGTTGGTTTTACACCCCAACCAAGATTATCGATGATATCCGCTAAAAATTGCGGACGAATTGCGCTGGCTGTATCGCTAATATCAGGTGCTAATAGGATAGAAACTTGCCCTTTAATAAAGACACTGTTAATTTTGATATTCCGATGCACGTAAGTATAAATTAAGTTTTTAACTTCAGCAGTTTTTCGCGTCAGATCATCAAAGAGAATGTTAATGTCTGCAATGACACTTTCTATCTGTGACTTATCCGAAGTATTAGATAACAGTCTCCGAATAAACTGTTCTCTATCTTGAGGCTCTGGAGGTAAAGCAGTAAATCCTTCTAACAGGGAGATATATTTACAGCCAAGGCTATGTCCAATCCAAGAAAAGTTTTTATCATCTAGATAGGCTTCATAATCATATCCCTCAACACTTGCCATCCTTACAAGCTCTGGCAAAATTTCATACTGCTCTCTCATCAGAAAACCAGCTTCTACATAATGGTTAAAACTAAAATTAAACGGCAGAAGAATAATTGTATATCCCTGCTCAAATAGAGATTGAAGCAGATAGCGATAGAAAAGCATCGGGCCAAAAGTACCAAAGAAAGCCCCTGCAATAAATTGAATTACCCCTTTAGGCTGTGGATGTAGAGCAACCCAACTGTGAGAAACTGGTTTAAATCTCAGCTTTAATTTTGCATTTACCATGACTTAGGAATGAGTGCATCTCATTTTGGTAGGTGTATACTTAATCTCCAAACTGAAGTTGCTGCTTTTCGGATTCTTTAAGAGATTTTTTTGCAAAACTTAGATGCTCACCTTGGTAAGGTAGTAAACGCAAGTGGTTCTCAAAGCTTACAGCATTCACATTTATGAAAGGGAGTAAGGAGTAGAAAATAGTGTAGTTCAATAGTGAAATTGAATTGGCGCAAAACTTCTAATAGACTCTTTTAGATTTTGGCAATTTATTTAGCCAGAGTAATATCTGAGACAGTCTTAAAAACGTCAATTAACCACCCCGGATTGCAGCTTAATTTTTAAAGATATTAGAGCAGAAAGCCAAGTATTAGCAAGGTTACTGAGTCACTTTGCTACGTCATTAAGGGGTGGGAACTGAGTTTGTGATTACTCTCCCCGTAAAAACATTAGCCAAGTCCTAAATAATTCCATATTTGGACGATAGGCTCTTGCTTACGCTCAAACATATCGCCTATTGAATGTGTACAGAACGTAGCCAAATCACGAGATAGGTCTAATTGGATAATGGCTGGTCTTCCGGGTAGCTCCAATAAAACTTTAGATTTTCCAGTCGCTAAGTCAAGAGACTTGACCTTTCCCTCTAGTCCACAAGAGAGTAAAATACTACGCTGCCAGTCAAAAGCAATATCATAAGTTGTTGCCGTTCGATAACCGCGATCGCCAACTGTGATAACCTCACTACAAGAAGCGACTATGGGGAGTTGAGCGAATGTGAATAGAACCGTAAGAAGTGCCCATAGAAATTTTGAAGGATATGTGACTATTTGAGAGGATGTTTTAAAAGTCCTATTGTCGGTATAAAAAATTTTATATCCCCCTAGTCCCCCTTAAAAAGGGGGACTTTGATTCCAGTTCCCCCTTTTTTAAGGGGGGTTAGGGGGGATCAATAAGTGCCTCAAATCACAGCCAAATACTTTTAAAACATCCTCTGAGTGTACCCATCATTTTCTTTAAAGACACTGTACTTTGAAAGACTCAAGCCCTGCTCCTGCTTGCGCTACCCAACTTTGGGGAAATGCACCGGATTGGGATTAGGGTAGACGCTTCTTCGGCTTGTCGGCAGATATCGCTCGTCAAATTGTGGTAGAAAAACATGGTGCAGCGATGCCTACGGCGGCAAGCTACGCAGTTAATTCAATCTCAGGCAAGGGACTGAGTTTGTGATTACCCTGCCAGTCAAAGTTAATTAGCGAATAGCCTGTTATTTCCTTGTTTCCACTTACAGCACTTCTTGCCTACTTTGTCAATGTGTAAATCCTAGCACTGTCAGTTTGATTGGCTACGGTTTTGGCAGCATTTTGAAGACATCGGCATAAGTGCAGTGAACTTTTTCCGCTTCAGTTTAGCTAAAAACTTTTTTGTAACATCAAATTTATCAGTAAGTGAAGCCAAGCATTGCTTGATTTAGGCATTGCAGGCAGTGATTTGTGTCTAATAAAGCTTGTACAATTGTCAAGGCGGTTTTACTGCCAGAATACTTCTCAGGTGTAAGATTTATCGACAGCAAAATTTTTCTATTTTGTGTTTTTCCATCCTTGACTTGTGGCTAAAATGCCCCAAGTTAGACACTCATATCTTGCAATAGATAACTTTTACCCTTATGACTGGAGAGCAAAATCTTGGGAATAGAACTACGCAGTTTCGTATTTCTCGACAGCCTGCAACCTCAACATGCAGCATATATGGGAACAGTAGCCCAAGGCTTTTTACCATTACCAGGGGATACATCACTGTGGATTGAAATCTCTCCTGGTATCGAAATTAACAAAATTACGGATGTAGCCCTGAAAGCTGCCTCTGTCCGTCCCGGAGTACAGGTAGTTGAACGACTGTACGGACTATTGGAAGTTCATTCTAGCTCCCAAGGCGAAACGCGAGCTGCTGGTCAAGCCATTTTGGCGCTACTGGGAGTCCGAAGAGAAGAATGTCTCAAACCGCGTGTTGTTTCTAGCCAGATTATCCGCAACATCGATGCTTACCAAACACAACTTATTAATCGCACACGCCGGGGACAGCTACTACTAGCAGGGCAAACGCTGTATGTATTAGAAGTGGAGCCTGCTGCTTACGCCGCACTGGCTGCGAATGAAGCTGAGAAAGCCGCGGCGATTAACATTCTTGAAGTTCAAGCTGTAGGTAGTTTTGGACGGCTTTACTTAGGTGGAAAAGAACAAGATATTCTCGCAGGTGCGGCAGGAGCGTTAGCGGCCATTGAAAGTGTAGCAGGTCGGGCAAATCCTTTGGGTGGGCGTCAGGAGTAAAGGAGAAAAAATGGCAAATCGAGAGCATCTAGCTTTACTGAAAGCAGGTGCAGTTACATGGATTGAGTGGAGAAAGAAAAATCCTCAAATTGAACCAGACCTCAGCGCCGCAAACCTGCAAGGGGATAACCTCAGAGGCGCAAACCTCCAGGGGGTAAATTTGAGAAAGGTGGATTTGGGTAATGCTTTACTCGTGCGGGCAAACCTCAGTGGTGCTGACCTCAGTAGTGCCAACCTCTCCAAAGCCTTCCTCGTTGAAGCTAACCTGAGTGATGCTAACTTGAGTGTTGCTAACTTGAGTGGTGCTATATTTACGCAGGCAGATTTGAGTCACGCTAATTTGATTGGAGCTGACTTGAGTGAGGCGAATCTTAGAGACGCTGCGATCGCTCATGCTAATCTAATAGGAACTGACTTAAGAGGCGCTAACTTGAGAGATGCCGATTTAGGTGCAGCGAAGCTAATCCGGACTAATCTCTCTTTTGCCAACCTCATTGAAGCTAACTTGATTGCAGCTGACCTCAGCGAGGCAAATTTGTCCGAGGCGGAAATGTTGGGGACTTATCTTTATAAAACTGACCTTTACAAAGCTAATCTGAACAAGGCTCACCTCAGTGGTGCTTATCTGCTGCGGGCTAACTTAAGTGAAGCTGATTTGAGTCAAGCTGATTTGAGTTGGACTAACCTTAGATGTGCAAATTTAGCAGGGGCGAATCTCACAGGAGCTAACCTTAGAGGAGCTGACATTAGGGGAGCTAACCTCAGTGGCGTAAATCTTCAGGAGGCAATTATGCCTGATGCTTCAAGGCACAATTACTTTACAAGAAAAAGTAATTGACGTTTAGATTCATTTACTGGAATTTAAACTAATTTCCGGTGAAAAAACACCCAGCACTGCTGAGTTAATTAGGTTTATTAAGCTTGAATTTAGCACCATACTTTTTGGGGTATTTCTTCCCAGAATAAGCTTTAGTACTTAAAGGAAGCATATAAAATTTATGTAAAGCTTAAGTGTTATTAAGCTAAAAAATGCTTTGGATAATCTATCAATTTAACTTATGTATTTCAAAATGCACCTGTATCATATAAAAGTATTTTTTTTACAATAAAAAATTATATTGAAACCTAACTTAACGAGAATCCCGTATTAAGCCGAAAAATCTTGTAACCTTTACTAAAAAAAACAGTATGTTTGAAAAAAGACTTAATTAAAGTTTATCAACCTTTCTAACAGTATTAAAAATCACAAACTTTACATTTTTAAGATTTGGTAAAGAATTTGACGTAACCTTTCGCTCATGATAATTAAATAATTACAGGTGAGTTGAAAATAAAAAAATATGAGGAAAATAAATAATTAAAATAAATGAATTTAGCCCAATTACTAACCAAATCAATAATTAATATTTTCTAAGTAATATTGGTATTAATTAGGTTAATCAAGGCATCTGTATTTAAACTTACAGTTTTAAGTAATCCACATTGAACTTATAAAGAGTTCATTGACTGAGGCCGAACTTAGGCATTAGTTAGAAATTCAGGAAAAATAATATGGCAGTTATTTATGGTACTACAGATCCTGACACCAGAAATGGAACTTTGGGAGATGACACAATATATGGTTGGGCTAATGGTGGTAATGCCAATAGTTCGTCCGGTAACGATACCCTGAATGGTGCGGCGGGTAATGATAATCTTTTTGGTGGGACGGGAAACGACAGTTTAATCGGTGATCTTGGCAATGACACACTTGATGGCGGCTTAGGTTCCGACATCTTAAATGGGGGAGTAGGCAACGATACCTACGTCATTGACAGTGCTGTTGATACTATTACGGAGGCTGCTAATTCAGGCACAGATACCGTCCGGTCTTCTGTCACCTACACACTGGGTGTCAATCTAGAGAACCTGACGCTGACCGGAGCTAGCGTTATCAACGGGACAGGTAACAGTCTCAATAACATACTGTTTGGTAATACTTATAACAACACTCTAAATGGGAGAGCAGGCGATGACACGCTAGATGGTAATTTTGGTAATGATACTCTCAATGGTGAGGATGGCAATGATAGTCTACAGGGCGGGCCCGGCAATGACATACTCAATGGGGGGTCTGGAAACGATATCCTCATCGGTGTTTGGTCGGGTAGTCCACTCTCACCTGGATTAGGGGAGACTGATATCTTAACTGGGGGGGTTGGGCTAGATACATTTGTCCTTGGGGACGCTAGAAATGTCTTCTACGATGATAAAAACACTACGAATGCTGGTTTTGGGGACTTGGCTACTATTACTGACTTCAACCCTAATGAAGATCGAATAGAACTCAAAGGCTCACCAAAAAACTACCGCCTGCAATCTGTTGGAGCTAACACACAAATATTTTTAGACAAACCAGGAGCAGAGCCAGATGAGATTATAGGTATTGTCCAGGGGAGAGTAAATCTTAGACTTGATAGTAACGATTTCCTTTTCTATGAGGGGGAAAATGCTGGACAAGCTACAAACAATACACTAGCCAGCGCTGAAGGGTTGGGTTCTTTATCATCAGGCTCGGACGTTAATATCTCAGGTGAGTTAGTAACAGTTCAATCGGGTAACAATCCAGATTTCGACTTTTTTACATTTTCTCTAGCAAATCCAAAAACTGTCACCATCAGTGCGGTGACAACCGATGATACAGTTATTGGTCTGTTTAACAATGCTGGGATTTTATTGCAAAGTGACGACGATAGTGGCCCCGACCTTGGGTCATTAATCACCGCTTCACTGGGTGCTGGAACGTACTCAATTTCAGTGAGTAAATATGCTTTATTCCCTCAAAATGGCGGAACTTTCTCTGGCTCTAGTGACAGCAACTCTGCTCCTTATACGCTAGAAGTTCATTTGGCATAATAACCTTGTCAACTTAAGAGAGTACTGACAATTAGAAGGCAGATTAAAGGATACTTTTACTGCTGGCTAGAGGGACATAAGGACGTGTCCCCCCTTACCCGACAAGAGACTATTTATAAGCTAGTACCCATTACTCATTTCACCCCGTAATCTCTAAAATTTTTCTCTCATCAAGAAGATTTAGCAACAAAATCATCTGACTATTTTATGAAGAAAATAATGAATAACACCAAATCATCCAACCAAAAGCAACGTAGATTTATCGGGAATTTAGCTCTAAAAAAGTGCCTTTTCGCTGCCAAAACGCTGTTATTTACAATAGTTCTATTAAATCATGGCACTGCTGGAGTAAATGCTGCACCGAAAGCCCTGCGTCCTGATATTCAGATTCGCAATATTATCAATACATTATCAGTCTCTCCTTCTGTTCGGATTGCAAAAGATCCACGAAACAATACCCTCTATTACCTCAAACAAAATGGTGAGATTTATCAAGTCAATTTAGGTTATTCTACTAGTACACTTGTCTACAACTCTAGTAATCATAATCTAAGTGAGACTGAAGGTATGGCCATTGGCCCTAACGGTACAATTTATTTGGTTGGCAATGCAGACCTTGTGAATAACCAGACCAAAGCAATTATTGTTAAAGGCGTAATTAATTCGAGTGCAGGAGGGCGCATCTGGTCTATCTTAGCTAAGAGTGCAGGCTATCCTAAAAGCAAAACAGCCTATGACCATCGCTTCAACGGCGTGGTTGTTAGCCCGGATGGTAACTTTATCTATGTTAATAGCGGTTCTCGTACCGATCACGGTGAGGTTCAGTCTGCTGATGGTCTATATCCCAATACTCGCGAAGTCGGATTAACCGCCTGTATACTCCGCCTTCCTACTAATGGCAAAAATCTCTTTTTGGCAAACAATCGAGCAACCTTAAAGACAGCTGGCTATATTTTTGCAGAAGGAACACGTAATACTTTCGATATGGCTTTTGCACCCAATGGGGATTTATTTGGCACAGAAAATGGCCCCGATCGCGATATGTCAGAAGAATTAAATTGGCTACGTCTAGGTGGTAATTACGGCTTTCCCTGGCGGATTGGTGGGACAGACAATCCCCAACAATTCCCTAATTATAATCCTGCCACTGACCGTTTGTTAAACCCCCTATTTGGCGCAGTCACAAAAGGCTACTATCGTAACGATCCAACCTTTCCTGTTCGGCCTACTGGAAACTTAATTGAACCAATTCCTAATTTTGGGCCGGACGCAGACGAGTTCCGTGATCCTCTAGATGGCAAAGTCAAAGACGCCAGTGATCTGGGGCAAAGTGTGAGTACTTTTACATCACACCGTTCTCCTTTGGGCTTAGTTTTTGATACACAAGGAGTAATGAGTCCAGAATTCAAGAAAGATGGATTCATGTTGAGTTGGACGCAAGGCGATCCCACTGGCGAAACAGTAGCAGGCCCTTTTAAAGATGCCGGCCAAGACCTACTACATTTAAAGTTAACTAAAGTAGGAACTACCAACTATAAACTTAACGCCACGCGTATTGTCGAAGGCTTTAGTAATCCCATTGATGCTGAGATTATCGGCAATAAGATTTATGTTCTGGAATATGGTGGAAATGAAGGACTTTGGGAAATCACTATGCCCACTAAGTAAATTAGGACTTACGCACTGAAAACCTGAAACCTCGATCCCCCCTAACCCACGCCAGTCGCTCCACTTGGGGAAACCCCAGACGCTCTCTACGAGACGCTGCGCGAACGCGGACTCGCTAACGCTGCGCTATGCGCGGCATCGTCTCCCCTTCTCACATTGGGAGAGGCTAGCGCCCGCCGTAGGATGCCCGTTCGCAAGAGCGTCTCCTTTAGGAGAAGGGCTGTAGGGAGAAGACCGCGCTGGCTCCCCTTTTTAAGGGGGGGATCTGAAAGAGCCAACTTTTTAAGGGGGTTGGGGGATCTCTTCTGCGTAAGTCTTATAAATAAAGCAGACTGAGTATTTTTACATTGCTTAGTCAAAATTCCAGTCATTTGAAGACATGGCTAAAACTTCAGGACATTTTGGACATTTTTAAAGTTATTCCAAATGACTCTAGTAGAGTAGCCTCACTCTGATTGGTATACCCTAAAACTCTCATATTAGCGGCAACAATCTACGACTAGCCCTTTCAAGGTGACTTGTAAAATTTCTTTTTTCTCTGTGCGCCCTTTGCGTCTCTGCGGTTAAAAAGTCTTTTAATTAACCACAGAGAACACAGAGTCAAGAGGTTAAAGAGCAATACGCTTGGTGTTAGTGATATTTCGTATTGCTATGGGCGACTGGCGGAGGCGGTTGGGTACTGATGTCCTAAGATGGGATGGGCTGTGTAAGGTTCTTCAAGGAATTTGCGCTCTTCATCGGAAAGCTTCAAATCCACAGCCTCGACTGCTTCTTTGAGATGCTCTATCTTACTAGCACCAACAATCGGAGCCGTCACACCCGGTTGATGCAACAACCAAGCCAAGGCAATTTGTGTTGGTTTCACACCGCGTTTTTGGGCTAATTCTACGACGCGATCGACTATTTGAAAATCCGAATCTTGATAGTAGAGATTGTGAGCAAATTCATCGGTTTTAGCCCGCACAGTTTCCCCAAAGCTTTGCTTGCTGCGATTCCCCGCCAGAAAGCCCCGCGCCAGGGGACTCCAGGGAATGATCCCAATTCCTTGATCTAGAGATAAAGGTATCACCTCTCTCTCTTCTTCTCGATAAACCAAGTTGTAGTGATTTTGAATAGATACAAAGCGAGTCCAGCCGTGTTTGTCAGCCGTGTAAAGGGCTTTGGCGAACTGCCATGCGTAAACACTTGAGATTCCCAGGTAACGAACTTTACCTGATTTGACTACATCATGCAGCGCCTCTAAGGTTTCCTCAATGGGCGTTTCGTAGTCCCAACGGTGAATTTGATACAAATCGACGTAATCTGTCTGTAGCCGTCGTAATGAGGCATCAATGCCATCAAAAATATGTTTGCGAGACAGTCCCCGGTCATTGGGGCCATCACCGATTTTACTAAAGACTTTGGTAGCAATAACGACCTGATCTCTTTTCGCAAAATCCTTAAGCGCCCGTCCCAGGATTTCTTCGCTGGCACCTAAAGAGTAAACATCGGCGGTGTCAAAGAAGTTTATCCCCAATTCCAAAGCTAGTTTAATAAACGGGCGACTCTCTTCTTCTTCTAGTACCCATTCTCGCAATTTCCGAGAACCATAGGTCATAGTACCAAGAGCCAGGCGTGATACTTTCAGTCCACTTTTTCCGAGATTTACGTATGTCGTCATACTGTTTGCTCTACTTTTTGATAACGTTGTGAAAGTTCTAATGCAAGTTGAGAGGCTCGATGTGCCTCATCGATGTGTCCTAGCTGGCTATAAGTATTACCTAATTCCCGCTGGATCACTGGAATATTGCCACGGGCAGCATTGCGCTTTTCCAGGACATTCAAGGCTTTGTGATACTGCCGATCGCGAATCAAAGCATCGAGATAAATTTGTTCAAATAAATCTCGTTGGGCATGAGATCCACCTGTGGAGTATAAATCTGGTAACACTGGCTCTAGTTGAGCGATCGCCCTCTCCCAATCCCCACGAGCATGAGCAATCATCCCCCTAGCAGCCGGTACTGCCACCTCTGCCCAAGTCCGACGCGCATAGGGTAAGACTTTCTCTCCATGAGTTTGCATACTCTGTAACATTTCAGCCGCCCAGTCATCCTTACCACCCCGCACCAGTGCATAGATATATTGCAAATCCAGGAAGGCGAGGACGTGTTCGTGTAGCCGTGGTTGCAGGTAAGCAGCAAGTTCTTGCCAGCGTGAACCGACATCTACACCGCGTAACTCCAGCCGCAGCAACAATGCGATCGCATTAATCTGTTCGCGTCCATTGTCTTTTTTGGCACGTCCCCAGATGCGCGTGTCATATATTTCTAGTACTTTGGCAAAATTTTCAATATCCAGGTAGTAAAGGGATGTATGCCACCAAAGATGTCCATAAAAAGCCGAGCTACCATATTCCCAAGTGTCGCTAAGACTCTCCATTAAGCTAATTCCCTCTTCTAGGCGTCCTTGAGTTTCTAATACATGAGCAACGGCGTGGTGTGCCCAACGGTTATCTCGTTTCAGGGCGATCGCTTGTCGCCCATATTCTTCTGCTTCGGCTATTCGATGACACTCTTCTAACCCGAAGGCCAACATCCCGTAGATATAAGGGTTGTCACGATTGGCGGCGAAAACTTTTTCGGCAATCCGCAGCAGCCCTTGACTGTTACCGGAATTTCTATAGTGATATTGGGCCAGATGCACCGAGGCTAAATCGCGGGGAAAGGCAACGGCGATCGCTTCATGGTGAGCGATCGCTTGAGCAATATCTCGGTTTGCCCAAGCTTCAATTGCAGCGAGATAAAGTTTTTCGCGATCGTTAGCTCTTTTCAGGTTTGCTTTCGCCACATTGAGATAAGATGTCGCCTGGGTTAAGGCAACAGAGCCACCAGCAAACAGATAAAAGGCGGCAACTTGAGCATTGGCCATCGCACAAGCCGGATCAGCCTCAACTGCTTTGAGAATAACTTGGGCATCGTTACCAACACACAGTAATTGATCAACAAAGCTATTGATGGCATCTACCGCTGCTGATGAATCAGTAGTAATTTCGAGTCCAGATAAATTTTTTACCATTGGTTTCCCAGAGCATTGTACTGCTACAAGCATTACTTTGCAAAAGCTAGGCTGTAAACTACTTTATTTTAATCGTGTTACCGTAGTTAATAATGATTAGATTAAGAATTTCGGACAAAATATACTGTCATGATGATCGCTTTTCTTAAAATTAAGCAGTTTCGGAGTTGCGATCGCTTCTGAAAACGCCAAGACACAGAACTACTTTTGTTGGCATTAGTTTTTTCCAGAAGTTATTTTTTCACCTTTGTAAGCGAGAGCCTGATCACCTGCTTGGGCGAGTTCAATCAGTTGTTGTCGCTCTTGATCATGAAAAATACCAGCCGGAGGAGGCATCCGTTTCTCTTTGATTTGACGCACAGTTTCGTGTCGTAAAGAGAGTGCCTGATTGGGATAACTCAGGATTAATAAGGGATTCTGCTTGCTGGCGTTGTCAGGACTGTGGCAGACAACACAAGCATTTTGCCGCAGTTTGGCCTCAAATGCACGATAAGCAGCGTCAACTTTGGCGACGTGGGGGTTCGATGGAGAAAATAAACGGGTATAGAGAGGCATGATATAACCACTGACAAAACGCCAATTCCCAAAGTTCGTAAAGGCGTTCGGAAGTGTCACACTAAAGGTAGAAATTTTTTCTGAAGAGGCATACACATCTGTGCGCTCATCAATGGTCAGATTGATTTAGAGGAAAATAACTTATGTCTGATTTAATTAACAAACAAATCATCCTCAAAAGCCGTCCAGTCGGCGAACCAAAAGAGAGTGATTTTGCTCTAGTAGAAACACCAGCTCCCGAACCAGGTGAAGGCGAAATTCTTAGCCGCACCATTTATCTATCTCTCGACCCTTATGTGCGTGGTAGCATTAGTGTAGGTAAGTCTTATGCTGCACCAGTAGAATTGGGTTCAGTTATTGTAGGTGGTACAGTCAGCCAAGTAATTAAATCAAATCATCCTCAATTTCAAGTAGGAGATTTTATTCTTAGCGGTAACGGTTGGCAAACTTATGCTGTATCTAAGGGTGAGACACTACGTAAACTTGATCCCACTCAGGCACCTTTATCCTATAGTCTAGGTATACTGGGTATGCCTGGTCTGACTGCTTATGCTGCTCTGCTTGATGTTGGTCAACCGAAAGAAGGTGAAACTGTTGTGGTTTCAGCCGGTTCTGGTGCTGTTGGTGCAGTAGCAGGTCAAATTGCCAAAATTAAAGGTGCGCGAGTAGTAGGAATTGTCGGGAGTGATGAGAAGCGGGACTATATAGTTAAAGAATTAGGTTTTGACGTTGGCATTAACCGCAAAACTCAAGAACTTGATTCAGCGCTCAAAGCAGCTGCTCCTAATGGCATTGATGTTTACTATGACAATACAGCAGGTGTGATTTTAGAAACTGTATTGCAGCAGATTAACCTTGGGGCAAGAATTCCACTAGTAGGTTTGATTTCGGAGTATAACGCCACATCTACTCCACCAGGGCCTAATTTAAGACCACTGCTAGTCAAACGGGCCTTGATTAAAGGTTTTCTAGTTAGTGATTACCAACATCGATTTAATGATTTCTTGCGTGATGTTTCTGGATGGTTGCAGTCTGGTAAACTTAAGTATAAAGAAGATGTAGTTGATGGTTTAGAAAACGCTCCTGGTGCATTCATCGGTTTACTTCGAGGTGAGAACTTTGGCAAGCTGATTGTTAAGGTCAATGACGACCCAACAGCCAAATGAAAGGCACACCACTGGACACAAGGGAGCAAATTGTTCAAAGTCAGCGTCAGGAGTAGTTAATTCAACTAAAGTTTTAGGTGTAACTAGATGCATAATGGTTTTAGGAGTAAGCTGCCACTACTGCTGACATTCTGCTTATTTACTAGCTTTTTGCCTGCCTCTGGTTCAGTTTTATGTCCAGCCGTTGCCTCTGACGAATACTACAAAGTAGCCAGAAATTATGGCAGAGATGGACGCGCAGGAACCGATGGGCGATCGGGTAGAGATGGTGGCAGTGGTGAAAACCAAAATATTTTTGTCAATGGTTCACCCGTTAATCTTGACTTGTCGGGTAAAGATGGTGAAGACGGGGAAGATGGAGAACATGGCGATCAACCTGACTGTGGTCACCAACGCGATGCCGAAGGCGGGCTACGCGATCGCGTCAGCCACGACATAAATGCACCAGATGGTGGTAGTGGCGGTAACGGTGGGAAAGGAGGAGATGGGGGAAATGGTGGTTCCCTGATAGTTTATTACACCAATTTGGTAGACTTACGGAACATTGCCGTCCGGGCAACTGCTGGGGAAGGCGGACGCGGCGGTCGAGGTGGCAACGGTACTGAGGGTTGTCACTGTCAAAAACGGAGTTGGGAAGTGAAAACCTGCGAGGGAACTCCTGGTAGCCCTGATTATAAGTGTACTGATAAGGTTTATCGATGTAGAGATGGTAGCGATGGGCGAGATGGTAGCGATGGTAGCGATGGTAGCCAAGGGCGTTTAGGAACTTTGAGTATTGTGAATAGCAAGGAACCTTTGGCGGCTGATACTCCAAGTGTGAAGCTAGCAATTTCGGAACTGACAAACAAACCAGTAAACCTCTCGAAGAACAAGTGGAATCTTCGCAAAGGGGCAACTTCTCTACTTGCGCCTGGTTCTGCGATCGCTGATGATTACTCTGAGTTTGAACAGCGTCTAGAAGAGGCGTTTCAAATAGTTTGGCAAGAAAGACAACCCATCACCAGCTTTGGCAATCAAGCTGTAACACTAAATTTAACTGATAACAAACAAGTAGAAATTACTTTTCCTGAGGAATTATGGGTTGAGGGTAACACCAAAAGTGAAGCTAACTTAACAACATTTATCGTTAACCATGCCATTCCTAAGAAAGATGTCACCCGGTTAGCTGTGGCAGAATTTGCCGATGCAGGACAAAACCTCAACTTAAAAATAGTCGATTTGGCAGCAAAGTCTGATGCTATTAATACTCAGTTTCGCGTTAAATTCCGCGCACAGGATAGCTTGCACGGTTTTTCTGGCTACAAAACTGAATATGAAGGGGATATTCCTAACGAACTTGTGACTCGTGACTACAACCGTTTTACTCTAGCTTTGGGCAAACTCAAAATTCCTGACGAAGCTTTACGCCCTGGTGTCAACGTTGATATTGAAGTCGTAGCAACTCGTTCTTTGGGAATACGTTCTGCAAAGCAAACTATTAGCTGGCAGGGTGCAATCCGCAAGCCTAGATAAAGTTTAGGAAGATTTTTTCCCATCTGAAACCATTTGCGAGAGGATATAGGCTGCGAAATCTAGTAACTGATCCAGCAAAAAGCCAATGATACCGATGTATAAGATTACCTGGATTATGTAATCGGCATTGCCAGCTTTATAAGCATCCCAGAGGGTAAAGCCAAGTCCTTTTGGGCCGATTAACATTTCTGTGGAAATCACTATAAACCAGGCTACCCAAATGCTAACTTTCAAGGCATGAAATATATGAAATATAGCTACTCGAAAGTTATTATTCTGTCTCTGAAAATGCCGCATACCTATTGCTGTATTAATAATCATCGTCCAGAGAGTTCCAATAAAAACTACTATAATAGCAGCCGATTCGCTCTCTTGAAACGCTATTAGGGCAATAGGTAGCAAAGCTATAGGAGGGATACTATGTGGTATCTGAAATATCAGCCTAAATAGCTGATAAATCATGCTATTCATGCCTATTAAATATCCGATAAAACTACCCAAGACAGCGGCTGGGATGTAACCCACAAATAACCGTTGCAGGCTAGCTAAAATGTCTAAAAACATATTATTCTCTATGCCTCAGTTCTCATTGAGAATATCTGGGAAATACTGTGGCAACAACACAAAATAGCGAATAGAAAAGTGATTTTAATTGCACTTCCTCTTTTCTGATTACAAGATTTCCTAGATCCTCTCCTCCTTGGCGGTTACTCAAAAAAATTAGGTGTTTTTACGATGTGATAGTAGTAGTACAAAGAAGAGGTAAAACTTGGCTTTACTAAACTTTATCAGAAAAATAAATTCTGATTAGTAAATTAAATACAATTTCCAGATTTTACTTGCTTGATGATAGTTGTAAGTGTGGATATGTAAAATTTTAAATAGCAAAAAAAAATAGCAAAAATTGTTATTAGCAATACAGATGATAAATAGAATAAGAAGTATGAAGGATGAAATTTGTTATTTAACTTTCATCCTTTACAGTTTAGCCTTTGCGATTATTTCTCTAGATTCCGCTTCATTTGTTCTAACTCATCCTGAGTTTCCCAGCTACGGAACTTCTCTTCTAAGTCATCAAACCCACTAGAATAACTGCTAGTTTGATTTGACCAGCCACTGGTTTCAAAACGCTGCTGAGTTTGCGTTTTATCACGGACTGTCTGTGCTTCGGCTGCTTTAGCTTGCACCTCCTGTCGCCGTTGCTGAATTTTTCGCAGTAGTTCCTGAGATTGGTTAATCCTTTCTTTCAGCCCTTGCATGTGTCCCCAGCGCTGATTTCCTTCGCGCAACAGGGCTGCTTCTCGCTCACCCGCCGCACTTGCCAAATCTTCTCTACCAGCGTTTTTGGCTTTTTGAACACGGATATGCCAACGCTGAATTTCTTGAGCGGTGGACAGAATTTCTTCTTGCGATCGCTTCTCTTGTAATTGTAAATCTGCGATCAGCTTTAATGTGTCTTCCTCTTGCTCACGCAGCTGTTCTAGCAGCGCTTCTAACTCCAAATGTGGATTGTTACGCAAGAATTCTTCTAAACGGTTTTCTAAAAACCGACTCAAATCATCAAATAAGCCCACTGCTAGAACTCCAGAGATCGGGTGCGTGACTATTTTATTGTAGTAATGATCATCGTGGGCAGAATCTCAATTTTAATAGTTCCTGTCATAAATAGTTTTTCCCTTCAGATTGCTACACTCATCTCTATTGTGCCCATTTTGTCACAGCAGATAACTGTAGCAGCGTTGAGAGTCTTGACTAGTGGCAATTTGCGATGCTATGCGGAAAACAGGGAAACCGAAGAGGCAGGGGGCGCTAGGGGCAGAGGAGACATCCCGCGAAAAGTCAGGTGAACTTCTGGGTGTTAGTTAAATTTCAAATTTGGGAAGAATGTATTTGGTGAAACTACGCAAGCAACACTGACTTACAAGATAAGGCTTTAATCTGCATGAGTTCTGATTTTAAACCGCCACCTAAGAGCTTGTCCATACTAGCGTCTGTAGGAGGAGTAGTTACCGCTATAATCGCGATCGCAATTTTAAATGTTTGGTCTAAGCAACTTTCTAAGACTTCTATAAAAAAACCGGAAATATTAACATCCCAAACTGCTTCACGGCAGTTGGTACAACCGCAGAAACCCCAAAGCCCTGTCTCTGGTACTAAAGAAGCTGAAATAGTTGCCAGCCTTGATGCAAAATCTGTAGTTTTGCCAGGTCAACCCATTCCTAAGAACCAACTAACAATAGCCATAATTCCCTATGTTGCTCCTGGAATTGGAAAACTGACCTCAGAGGAAACAACAACTGCCCGTCAGGCTTGGTCATACTTCCAGCGCAATTGGAACGATGAAACTGGCTTGGTCAATTCCGTTGATGGCTTTGCCTCTGTAAGTATGTGGGATCAGACAGCGGCGATCGCAGCTTTGGTTAGTGCTAGAGAACTCAATATCGTGCCTGCGGCTGAATTTGAAGCTAAAATGAGCACAATGTTGAAAACACTGGCATCAATGCCCTTATACAAAGGCGAACTACCCAACAAGGTCTACAATGCAAAAACCCTCGTACCTGTTAATTATGGTCAACTAGAAAAACGCGAAGAAATTGGTTGGTCAGCCATCGATTTAGGAAGGATGGCAATCTGGCTGAAAATTGTCGGGGCAAAGTATCCACAAATGCGATCGCTTTCCACAGACGTTTGGAAACATTGGCAAGTCAAGCGTCTGACCAAAAATGGCCAAATGTACGGTACTGCCGTTATCAAAGGTGAAGAACAGTACAATCAAGAAGGTCGCTTGGGCTATGAGAATTATGCTGCCTATGGTTTGAAGCTTTGGGGCTTGGATGTTAAGCAAGCCTTGGATTATCAGTCCCATGTTGCCTTTGTTGATCTTTACGGACAGGGAATTCCTTACGACCAACGAGACTATAAAAACTCTGGAGCGAATAACTACGTTCTTAGCGAACCCTATATTTTAGATGGTATCGAAACTGGGTTTCAAGCTTTGCCTAAAGCCTATGCTGATCGGATTTTAGCTGCTCAAGCAGCGCGTTATGAAGCCACAAAACAATTAACCGCCGTCACCGAAGACAACTTAGATCGTGCTCCATACTTCGTTTACAGCAGCCTGTTTGTCAACGGAGAACCTTGGGCAACCATCGCAGATACCAGAGAACAGCACAACGATTTGCGATTCCTCAGTGCCAAAGCTGCGATCGGCTGGCATGTGCTTTATAATACTGCTTATACCCGCCAGTTATTTGATTTCGTCCAAGCTAACCTCAAGTCAAAAGACGGCTGGTACAACGGTTTCTATGAGTCTTTGCATCAGCCGAATAAAACTCTCACCGCCAACAATAATGGCGTAATTCTGGAGAGCTTGCTGTATAAGCAAATCGGACAACCGCTCACCGTTTGGGCAGGAGTCAGGAGCCAGGAGTCTACAAAGAGGGCTATCAGAACACCGTAAGTTACAGCTAACATTCTCAGACCATGAAAAAACTGGCGTTGCATAGAAATATGAATTCGAGCGTAGGCGTAACCCGTCGTAGATATCGCTATGCAATGTCCAAGAGACCTCTTGCATAAATCAAAAATTAAGAACCCCACCCCGCATTTGCTAACGCAAACGCTCCCCTCCCGAAGAGCGGCTATCCATTAGTCACATCTTTCTTAACATTTCTGTAAGGCAGACTCAGAGGGAATAATAGAAGTAAGCAATGAGAGCATCATTGACTTGA
>NZ_JBALCY010000087.1:0-71226 GCF_036917655.1 Nostoc sp. | reverse complement strand
TTACTTACCTCCCTATTCACCTGACTTAAACAAAATTGAAAAATGTTGGTCATGGCTCAAGAGTCGAATTCGCAAGCAGATAGAAAACTTCGATAATCTACGAACTACCATAGAGAATGTCTTGCGTTTAGCGTCCTAAGTTATCTGGCTACTGCTATACGTAGTCAGCCTGCGCGTCAAGCATGATAAATTGAGGGTTTTAAACCCACGGAGATGGGTAAAGCCATGTTTAGACGCGGTTTCTAATCGCCATTAGCTGATTAGTTTTGAATGCGATCGCTATTAGGTAAACCTTGCTGGTTGCTTGGCTGTTTACCAGATTTAAATTGAGTATATATATAGGTTACTAATGCTAAAGTCAGCCCAATGGCTAAGACCACTCCCAGGATTCGCAAGAAATTGGGAGTAATTCTCCTAGCTAGCTGCTCATTTAGCTTTGGTTGGTAAATAGTATCATCCGTTGGCACTTGTGGTCTGCCTTGATTGGACGCAGGTCGCGGTTGATACAACGTCACATCTGGCGGCATTTGCGGTCTGCCTTGATTAGATCCAGGTCGCGGTTGAAACAACGTTTTATCTGGCGGCACTTGTTGTCCACCTTGATTAGATCCAGGTCGCGGTTGAAACAACGTTTTATCTGGCGGCACTTGTTGTCCACCTTGATTAGATGCAGGTCGTGGTTGAAACAACGTCTTATCTGGTGGAACTTGTTGTCCGCCTTGATTAGACGCAGGTCGCGGTTGATACAAAGTCGCGTCCGGTTTGCTGGCGTTCGGATTATTCACAGGACTCTGTTGACTTTGCTCAACTGGGTTAAACTGTCTCGGAACGGTTTCGTTATTTGAACCTTGATTGTACCCAGCCTGGAGGGGAGGAACGTTTGACTCAGATTGGTTTTGCTCAATCGGGTTAAACTGTCTCGGAACGGTTTCGTTATTTGAACCTTGATTGTATGCAGATGGGGGACGAAGAATGGTGTCGTCGTTCGATTGTCTTGGAACAGTTTCGTGATTTGAACCTTGATTATACGCAGATGGAGGACGCAGAATGGTGTCGTCGTTCGATTGTCTTGGAACAGTTTCGTGATTTGAACCTTGATTGTAGGAAGATTGCGGTTGCCCAGCAATCTCTCCGGGTACACTAGTAGTCCCTGTGACAAATTTGGCAGCAGCTTGCAAAGCCTGATTCAGTTCTTCTACTGTTGCAAATCGGTTAGCTGGGTTCTTGTGGAGGCATTTCATCACCACCGCTTCCAATTGTACAGGTAAATTCTCACACCCTGGTTGCGATCGCAGTGGTTTTGGTGGCTCATAAGCATGAGCTAATACCCAAGAAGCTTCACTGACATGACTACCTTTAATGCTGATTCCAAAGGGGTCGGCTGCACTCAGCATTTCATAAAGGATAATCCCTAAGCTGTAAATATCACCTCTAGCGTCCAGGTTTTTATCGCTTTGGATTTGTTCAGGAGGTGCGTAACGAAATGTCCCAATAAATGTACTAGTTATATTTGTAATGTTGGAATTTTCTGAAGATTCACTGCGAATTTTGGCAACACCAAAATCCAAAACCTTTACCCACTCTCCCAAATCTGTAGGCACTAAAAATATATTATCTGGTTTCAGGTCACGATGAACTACCTGAATATGCTCAGTGGTTTTTCCACCATCTCGTTGGAGAGTCACTCCTTGATGGGCAAGCTGTAAACCCTTGCAAACTTGCGCCATAATCTTCACTGTCCGCTCAACAGATAGCCGCTTTTCACGCAGCAGTAGTTGTCCGAGCGTTTGCCCCCGCAAATATTCCATTACGTAAAATGGAAAACCTTCCGGGGTGACTCCACAGTCACTAATCTTAACAATATGGTCACTTTGCAAAGCAGCACAAACTGCCACCTCACGCTCAAAACGCTTTCTCATTTCTTGTGATGCCACCAGCGTATCTTTGAGCAACTTCAACGCTACCTGCTGACCTACACGGGTGTCTGTTGCCAGGAAGACTTCTCCCATACCACCCCCGCCTAACCGTCGATCTAAACGGTATCGCTCGTTATCACCTACGAAGCGACCAATCCAAGAATTTGAAGAAGGTGGGGATTTCATCTGGGGCAACCCATCCTAGTTACTTTAAGGTGTTAACTTTAGTCAGAGATAGTACTAGTATTACAAATAATTGATTGCTTGCTTCGTAACCTAGATTAATATTAGTAATATATGCTACTAAGCGTCATCTAATTATACTCAGCTTAACATAAAAGTAATGCTAGCAATTTGATAAAATGTTTAAATTTAAGACCTATGGCAGTTGAAATTTGTTCCTGATGGAATGGCACTAAGTTAAAACACAGCTCTTACCACGACTGTTTCCCAGCCTCTAGGCTCTTACAGCGATCCTGGGAGGCTCCGCCGACAGTGGCAAGACCATAGGCAGAGCCTCTGAGAATACGTTAAGAGCCTCCAGGCTAGAAACGAGGCAATACAAGACTTTGGGCTGATCTTAGTGCCATTCGTTCCTGATATGAAGTTAACGCAAATTCTCCGAGGTTGTCAGCTTCAGTAGTGGTAAGTGAGCAAAAGAGCGAAACGGGAAAACGCAAACACAGACTAGTACACTGTGGCGTCAGTTTGCTTCCTTTCAACATGGGGATTTTGCCCCTTGTCTGGTTAATATTAAATGGTAAGTGGATTTACGCCGTGCGGTACTTAGTAGTTGCCAATGTGCTTTTGTATGCCGTGCAGATAGTCTCCGTTACAGAATATTTAAAGTTTTGCAAAATATATTCTGTCAATTTGCTCTGGCGTACATGATTAATATGTGCTATTGCCATGAGGAATGAGGATGAGTAATGTGCTCTCTATAGCCGCCGTGACAGCAGTACTAAAAGTCTTGCTGGAAAATGGTTTAGTCAGTGATCCGATCACTGCTAGTGTTGGTGATGTGATTGTAACTGCCCTACCGCCTGATCGAATTTCAGTTGAAGCTGACGAGCGGGCTCAAATCAACCTCTTTCTCTATCAAGTGACGCAGAATCGCAATGTCGATTGGGTATCTCAGGAATTTCGGAGCAAGCACTCACGGATTAATGGAAACCCACGCTCTCAGAGTCTACCACTAGCTCTTGACCTCCATTACTTACTAACAGCTTACGGAGCTAAGGATTTTCAGGCGGAGCTTTTACTGGGCTATGCAATGCATTTATTACACAAAACACCAGCTATTACATCTGATATTATTGAAAATACTCTGAGAAATGCATCTACAACCAATACCTCAAGTGCTTTTTCGCAAGCTGTAGCAAGTGTGTCTGTATCCGATTTAGCTGAACGAATTGGGCAGATAAAATTGACTCCAGAGTTTTTTAATATGGAAGAAACTTCTAAGTTATGGTCTGCTTTACAAACACACTATCGACCTTCAGCTACCTATCTGGCGTCAATGGTATTAATTGAGAGTAGCAATGACAACTCTGAAGGTTTCTACATGATGCCCTTGTCTCAACCGAGTATAGAGCAAGTTATGGCTCCGGCAAAGACTGAACAAATGATTGTTGCAGGTACAACATTAGTAATTCGTGGTAAACGGTTACGCGGTGAGATCACACGCATCCGATTGGGTAATACGGAGACGTTAATAGTACCTCAGGAAGTTAAAGAAACGCAAGTCAGCCTATTAGTCCCGCCAGATTTATACGCAAGTGTGCAGGGTGTCCAAGTTGTACATCTAACAATGGGCAATGCAGGGCAAACGGATCATCTAGTTGAATCAAACGTTGCGGCTTTTGTCCTCCATCCAACAATTACAGTATTCGTCGCTCAAGTGGAAAATAGCGGCGACAATTTACGCGCAGCAGAAATTACCGTTAAATTCCAGCCCAAAGTTGGTAAGACACAGCGGGTAATTTTGCTACTCAATGAAGTGTCAGGTGATAGTCCGGTAGCTTACTCTTTCTTTGTTGAACCACGCACCCAAGACACTGATGCAATTACTATTCCTGTCAAAAACGTCAAGCCAGGAACTTATATTGTCCGGGCGCGGGTAGATGGAGCGGAAAGTCCAATGCACAAGAATCAGTCTGGAGAATATGATTCGCCACAGGTGACTATTTTATGAATGGTACAACAAATCGCAATTGGGATGAGGCAAACTACCGCTACCTATCAGCAGCCCTAGCCGTGGTGCGGGGTATTTTAGAAAATCACCCGGCAAAAGAGCAAAATCAACCTGAGGAGAAAAACCAAGAGCATTTACAGCAAGCGTTACAGTCAGCTGCTGCTGCTATGCCTGCACCATCGACATTGGAGAGAGTATGCAAAATGTTTAGCCTCTCATCCTTTGAACGTGATTTGTTGTTGTTGTGTGCAGGTATGGAATTGAATGGAGATTTTGCGAAATTGTGTGCTACAATCCACGGGGATTCGCAACGAGCTTACCCAACCTTGGGTTTAGCTCTGGCAGCTTTACCTCACGTCCACTGGGATGCGATCGCTCCAAATTCTCCCTTACGTCATTGGCAGCTAATTCAGATGGGTGATGGTCATTCCCTTACCCTCAGTCCCCTAAGAATTGACGAGCGGATTTTACATTATTTGACGGGCATCCAATATCTTGACGAACGGCTAGCTGGCATCATTGAACCATTACAAGAGGTTAGTGATTTAGTCCCCTCGCACCAAGATTTAGCAGAGCGAGTAGCAGCAGTTTGGTCGCAAGCTTACAAGGTTAATAGCTTGCCAGTTGTCCAGTTATGTAGTATAGAAACTGCTAGCAAACGTGCCATTGCCGCCACAATTTGTCAACTCCAGGGTTTAAGCCTGTGGGTAATGCCTGCACAAGTCATTCCCTTAGCACCTGGGGAGTTGGATAATCTCATCCGCCTATGGACTCGTGAGACGATTTTAAGTAAGTGGGCGTTACTAATAGACTGCAACGAACTGGATACTAATGATTCGGCGCGGCTGAATGCGATCGCTCGTTTCATTGAACGCACAAAGGGTTTTTTAATCGTTACAAGTCGGGAACGAATCGGCTTATCACAACGCCTGGTAGTTAATTTTGACGTACATCAACCAACTACCAAAGAACAAAATGCAGTTTGGCAAGATGCACTAGGTACGCTCGCACCGCAAATGAACGGGCAAGTTAAAACCCTAGTGGATCAGTTTAACCTAAGTGCCACAACCATCCGCGCTGCTTGTGCAGAAGCCGTAGGACAGTTAGCACAAACACCAGACAACGATATCACTAGCATTTTATGGGATGCCTGCCGGGTGCAAGCCCGTCCGCGCTTGGATGAACTCGCCCAGCGAATTGAGCCATCTGGTGATTGGGAAGATTTGGTATTACCAGAGGCACAGAAACAAGTTCTCCGGGAAATTGCGGCTCATGTCCATCAACGGAGTACTGTATATAATAATTGGGGCTTTGGTGCGAAGAATGCGCGAGGATTGGGAATCAGCGCCTTATTTGCAGGTGCTAGCGGCACTGGTAAAACCTTGGGGGCGGAATTGCTGGCCCATAAATTGCGCCTTGACCTCTATCGCATTGACTTATCATCGGTAGTTAGCAAATATATTGGGGAGACAGAGAAGAATTTGCGCCGGGTGTTTGATGCAGCAGAACAAGGCGGCGTGATTTTGTTATTTGATGAAGCTGATGCTTTATTTGGCAAACGCAGTGAAGTTAAAGATGCCCGCGATCGCTATGCCAATATCGAAGTTAGCTACCTATTGCAACGGATGGAAAGTTACCCAGGTTTGGCAGTCCTGACTACTAACCTGAAGAGTGCAATTGATACAGCCTTCCTGCGCCGGATTCGCTTTGTGGTGCAGTTCCCCTTCCCCGATACAACACAACGAGCCGAGATTTGGCGACGCGTCTTTCCAGCCGACACCCCAACCGCAGACTTAGATGCTCTGCAACTGGCACGGCTAAATGTCGCTGGGGGTAATATCCGTAACATCGCCTTAAATGCAGCTTTTTTGGCTGCCGATGCTGGGGAAGCAGTGCAGATGAAACACGTATTGCGGGCTGCTCAGACAGAATATACTAAGTTAGAGAAACCTTTAACTGACGCGGAAGTTGGGGGGTGGATGTAATTTTAAATCAACTTACAGCAGGATAGTGGTATGAGAATCATTGGAACAGAAAACCGGGTTAAGCTTAAAAGTCCTATTGCGTAAGGATTTTATTGAGGATGGTAGTAAGCTCACTTTTCAAATTGCCAAGTAACCGCTTAACGAGAAAGCAAGGGTTTCAGTGGCGAAAAGTTTTTGTATTATTCATGTAATACTGCTTATCCCGGTTTTCTGCTCCAATGCTACTAACACCCCTATAAGCTTCATAAAATAAAAGTGTCTCATTCAAGCAAGAACAAGAACAATTACGAGCATCATGCTTATCAACTCTGTTATCTCTATCACAGCAAATGTACTGTGCATACAAAATTGAGCCTGGGGTCTGGTCAGACTCAGGACAAAACGATAAACTAGAGCCGAAAGCATCAATGCTCGTGTTTGAGTACAAATCAAACACGGGCGAATCCTCTGATATTCAGTTGGTGTGTGGTAACTTCAACCGGATCAGGGGATTTTTGCTTTTGTCAATTGCTTGAAAGCCTTATATAGCAAGGGTTTGAATCTTTTATGATTTTGGTAACAGTAATCATCAAAGAATCAAAAGTGAAAAGCCTAATAGTAAAAAAATCAAAAAAGCAACTTTCAATAGGCTAGTTCAGTTTTAAAGCATCTGCTGAGTCGATTTTTTATCAGGGTAGGTATTAAGACATAAGTTTCTGTGGCATGATCGGACACTATCGCGTTTGTAATAATTCTTTACAATTAGAGGCGGTATTTTCAACCTATTAAATATGTATGCAAGTGCTAGTGAGATCGCTAATCTAATACTTGTTGCTTTCTCCGGGACGTTAGTCTCTAGTCTCTTGGGGTTGCTGCCTAACTTTCGCTCCGATGTTGTTTAACTACAAATTTCCCGCATTCGGGAAATTTTATCGGCTAACCTTCATCTCACGATGCTAAATTTTAATTGTTCGACGCAGTAACCAAATGTGGGAACTTAGTTTAGCAGAGCAAGAATTAATTGACATTTACCGTCCAGGGTTAATGGCGCTTGGGGTGGACTTGTACCAAGAAGAGGTACAGGAAGCCTTTGAGGGGTGTACATCTGGACTTGAAGATTGCTTCCGAAGTGCCATTGTATACTGAACATAAAGTAATATTTGCATACAAATGAATTGATGAGGATATGGGATAAAAAACGCCTCTTGTAAAGATACGATTGTCCAAAGCTTCGGGTCTGCAATCTGGCTCAACTGCCGATGTATGCTATCGGGTGTTTCGGTATATTTTCAAAAATTAAATCGGAGTTTTATATGTCGGATCAAAAGAAAGAGCCAATTGGATGTGGATGTTCAAATATTCCGATCTCTATAATCTTAATTATCTTAGGAGGTGGTTATTGGTGGTTTAGCCAGAAAGGATATCTAGAAATAAGCAAATTTTTAGATAATAGCAATAAGATAAGTATACATATTTCTCAGCCTGCTACAAGTGGTTATTCAACTATTAGCCCAACTCCTTCTGCAACTCCGCTAGCTTCTTTGCCAAGCACTCCAAGTTTAGCTCCTAATAACATAACCTTACAGAAGAGAATCCCAGAAGAAAAACCACCATTGTCTCATCCGGGTTGGGAGAAAAAAGTAATTAGAGGAATTTATTTAACTCGCTACCAAATTACCAATAATACAGATGAACAAACAATTCGTAAAAGAGTTCGTTACTACCATTCTCAAGGAATTAATACAATTATTCACGGTGTTTGGGGGAATGGCTGTACGATGTATAATAGCGACGTAATGCAGCAAACTTTTGGGTATAAAAGTTGTCCTAACCAGTTCCAAGAGCAATGGTTAAATTGGTTGATAGATGAAGCACATAAGCAAGGAATGCAAGTTCATGCTTACTTTGAGAAGGGTATTAAAATAGATAAAAATAGCCCAGCTTTTGATTTTGCGATTAGCCGAAAATGGATTGTTCCAGGAGTGGATAAAACCTACTCTGGAATCGATCATTATGTACTTGATGTGGAAATTCCTGAAGTTGCTAATCTTTTTAAAAATATCTTAGTAGAGTTTGTCAAAAAATATCCTGATATTGATGCAGTTCAATGGGATGATTATCTAGGTTATTATGCTGAATTACCTGGAAAAGTTGACCGCACAGAAAATTTGACCAAATTTGTGCAGCAAATGGTAACTTCTATGAAAAAAGCTAATCAATCGGTAAGTTTTGATATTTGCCATCATAACCCTTATTGGGCTAAAAAATATTTTGCGGCTGACTGGGAAAAATGGGGTGTGGATCGTGTATTTATTCAAGCTTATAATGATAATAATTTTGTTGAGGAATTAAATTACGCTCAGAAATATGCTGGAGTTGCAATTACAGATCGGCAACTAAGTCGTTTAAAAGAATTGGCAGATAACCCAAAAATTAAAAGTATTTTAGTATTTCCGTTTTCGGGGAACCCAGAAAAAACAGCTTCTAGCTTAAAAACCTCGCTGTGATCTGGGAGCAAATCGGGAGCATTCACTTTTGAAAGATATACAAGTTCTGGGATATAACAACAGAGAAAGCAGGGCGAATCTTCTGAATGAGAAGACAAGGGATAATGAAGAAAACACTCTTGAAAAGAGTTTTGAGCAGCGTGGAAAAGTAGGAGTAAAGCTATAATTGGGCGAAAAGACCGGATAAACTTCGGAGCGATCGCAATGGTGGAAAGCAGCCGAAGAACACTGGGGCTTAGAGGATGTTTTAAAAGTCCTATTGTCGGTATAAAAAATTTTAGATCCTCCTAAATCCCCCTTTTTAAGGGGGGTTAGGGGGGATCAATAAGTGCCTCAAATCACAGCCAAATACTTTTAAAACATCCTCTTAGACGTGCGGAATCGCCTTTCTTCCTCAAGTTCATCAAGAGTACCAAAGCGACTACGAACTAAACAAGTAAATAAATGATACGCACCTGGATATAAAATATCATCATTATTTACTGACTCTTGCATAATATCTTCACTCGATATGAGGAAAAAAGTCCTTGTTGACTTCATCACAGAAACCGAAAACGGTTGTGATGGATGTGACAGAGAGTCAAATTGAGCGCCCTAAGCACGGACAAAAACGCTTTTACAATTGCTTCGGATTTCTCCAAGCGCAATGCACTGCACATCTTGGGTATTCTCAACCTAACAATACCGCTATTGGAGTCTCTTATGTGGATTTTGGGACAGTTTCTCGCACAACGCCGGTTTGTCCACATCTTCACGGCGACCGATTGAAGATGGGAAACGGGTTCGGTATTATCGGCTTGATGCCGTGTCCATTCACAAAAGATAGAATCAAGGGCAATGTTGCCACTAAGCCTTTTATACAGGAGTGATCTTTATGACAACCAAAATTGATCAACTCTTAGCTGACTGGAAAAATAAAATTGAAGTAGTTAGCCAAAACCTGTTTGATCTACAAGAACTCCCAGTATATCAACGCCTTTGTGGAAGTCCTGGTTTTCCTAAAGTTCATTTGACAGGCATTACTGCTCAAAAAGTGACTCCAGCATTGGAGGCAATGAACGATTTATTTCAATACTTTGACTTATTGGTGCAAACAGTTGATCAAGCCAGTAGATTGCGGCAGCAACTACCACGATTTTTGGCAACAGAGCAAAAAATCGATGAAATTAAACAATTATTAACAGGGGCTTCGATTCATGTGTCTGTGGTGCAAACGCCATTAGCACAGAGAGAATTACTGACTGCGACCCAACAAGCAAACGCGATCGCTCCTGCACAACTATTGGAAGTAATGACTGAGGCTTTTTCTGTGGCCAGAGATGCAGTTCTAGAGGTTGATGCCGCTTGGACAAATCTAGAATTTATCCTCAAAGATGCAGAGTCGCAAATTCTCTTAGGGCAAAACTTCGCTGCATCACTCAATCAAGTCTCTAGAAATGAACTGGTGCAAGCGCAAGAAGCGATCGCTTCTCTGCGAGAAAAGATTGAGCAAGATCCTTTAGGAGTCAGCGCAGAGATAGACCGGCAAATCAAGCCATTGTTGGCACAAATCAAATTAGGATTAAAGCAAGCCCAAAAACAACAGGCTCAGATCCAAGAGAAACTAGCGATCGCTCATAATTTATTAGAACAATTAATTAAACTTCATTCACAATCTATTACTGCTTTTACGGAAAGCCAAGAAAAAGTTTTGTATCTAATACAGCAGACTCCATTAGCCCAAGAGCAGATAGATGCCCTTAGCCAATGGCTCACACGCTTACAAAATAAGCTAGAGGAGGGTTTAGTTAATCCAGTTACGATCGGCTTAGATAATTGGATAGCCAAAGCTAGGGAATACATCACTGTAGAACAACAGACGTACACAGCTAATAGTACTTTGTTACAAACTCGTCGGGAGTTACGCGGACGACTGGATGCCCTCAAAGCTAAAGCCTTAGCGCGCGGATTGATTGAAGATATGACCTTGGTTGATTTAGCACAAAAAGCAACACAACTCCTTTATATCCGCCCAACTCCATTAGACAAAGCATCTGAATTAGTTTCCCAATATGAAAAGCGTTTAAACAGCCAATTTTAGGGGAACAATAAAGTAGACATCTGGTGAAAAAGAACCAATGACTTATGACTATAAACTTAGGAGACTTCAATGAACGGTCTTCGCTGTATGCGGAATGGATGTACTGGCACTATTGAAGATGACTACTGTAATGTCTGTGGGCTAGCAGCAGTAAAATCTCTTGATGTCAGCCAGAAGCAAAACCTCTCACAAACACTCAGAAGTTCACCAATTACCACAGGTACAGGTTCCTCTCCATTAACCAATCGTTCCAAGGGTTCGCGGCGTACTAGCAGCACTTCTGCCCGTAGTAGCCGCAGACAACTGGGAGCAGGATTAACTTCTGTACCAGAACTACCTTCAACAGAGCCAGAAAAAGCGATTCTTCCTAACCCAATGGTGCCGGAAAATAAACGCTTTTGTAGTAATTGTAATCATGGTTTACGACGAGAAAACGGATTTTGCAGCAAGTGTGGACAGAAGTATTCTTTTATTCCGACTCTGAATCCTGGTGATCTAGTTGTTGGACAATACGAAGTCAAAGGAGCGATCGCCTATGGTGGTTTAGGATGGATTTATTTAGGCTTCGATAAAATTTTATCTCGCTATGTAGTCCTGAAAGGATTGCTCAACAGCGAAGACGCATCTAGTGCAGCCGTCGCCGTCGCAGAAAGACAATTTCTCGCAGTCGTAAAACACTCTAATATCGTGGGAATTTATAATTTCGTCAACCACGGTACTGAAGGTTTTATCATCATGGAGTATGTGGGCGGTAAAACCCTCAAAGAAATCCGCAAAACTCGCGGGGCGTTACCCGTAGCAGAAGCGATCGCATATATTCATCGCATCTTGGGAGCTTTTGCTTATCTACATTCCTTGGGGTTGGTATACTGCGACTTCAAGCCAGATAATATCATGATCGAAGACAACGACGTGAAATTAATCGACTTGGGTGGTGTGCGTCGCGTTGATGATCCCGATGGTGATATTTACGGTACAGTCGGTTATAACGCTCCCGAAGCTGGGGAAGGGCCGACAATTGTTTCCGATTTATTTACCATTGGCAGAACTTTAGCGGTGTTGCTTACCGAGATTAAAGGTTTTAGTAAGGAACACCTGTACACACTTCCTAGTCCCCAAGAAGAACCTTTATTTGCCCAACAAGAATCACTGTATCGCTTTCTAATTAAAGCTACCGCCGAAAATCCTGATGATCGATTTCAGTCAGCCGATGAAATGGCAGATCAGTTATTGGGTGTACTGCGGGAAGTTGTCGCCATCTCTACCAATATTCCCCGTCCCGCCACCAGTAACCTGTTTGGCGGCGATATGTTGGCCATTATCCACAGTGGGACTTTTGAACCAATTAAGCCGGAATATCAGCAATTACCTATACCAATATTAGATGCTAGCGATCCGGGCTTTAATGCAGTGCTAAATGCCAGCGCGATCGCTGATCCAGTCAAACGAGCCGTAGGTTTAGATGTCGTTGTCAAGCAATTCCCCAAATCAACTGAAGCATTGTTGCGCTTGGCAAATACCTTGATTGATACCAATGATTACGAAGAAGCAGAACTAGCTATAGCCCAAGTTGCAGCCAAAGATCCTTGGGATTGGCGGATCTTTTGGTATCGTGGGCGATCGCTGATGGCGCAAAATAAACCCACAGAGGCACAAAAATCATTTGACCAAGTTTATTTTGATTTACCGGGAGAATTAGCTCCTAAACTGGCGTTGGGGTTAGCCGCAGAACTTGCCGAAAATTACCAATTCGCAATTAAGATGTATAATCTAGTGTCGCGCACCGATCCCAGTTATGTATCAGCAGCCTTTGGGTTAGCACGTTGCTTTGGTGCCACTGGAAATCGCAACGGTGCTGTGGCAGCTTTGGAAAATATACCGCAAACTTCTAATTTATATACACGAGCGCGGGTAGAAATTGCCCGGACTTTAATTAATGGCGATCGCTCTGCTCCCGGTACTGAAGAACTCAAAGCCGCTTCTGTTGCTATTGAAGCACTGACATTAGAAGGTAGCGATCGCTATCGTCTGACTAAACAAGTATTAGAAACTGCTCTCAATTTAATCACCTCGCGCCAACTCCAAGCTGCTGCTGATTTAACAATTTTGGGACAACCATTACAAGAAGTGCATCTGAGAAAGGGATTGGAAAAAGCCTTACGCGACATGGCGCACCTCGCAACTCTAGACGAAAAAATCTCTTTAGTCGATGAAGCTAATCGGGTACGTCCCAGAACCCTAATTTAACAAATTCGCTTGGGTTTAAGTCAAGAGCTTCTAACAACCAGAAAGTTTTGCGGCTGTTTCTAAATCCGCGTTGCAAAACTTAATTACGAATTATTTTAAACGTAGTCAGGGGAAATTATGCAGTGTATAAGTTGTGGTGCATCGATCTTAGCTGATGACAAATTTTGTGAAGAATGCGGTACACCCTTAACGGCTAGTAAACCGCCAACTGCGATCGATAAATGTGAAAAATGTGGTGCAGCAATTGATACTGAAGGCTACTGTTGCCAATGTGGATTTCGCCAAGAACCACAGGTGCGGGATTGGTTAGAAGTAATAATTAATTCGCAGCTAGCCGGAGTCAGCGATCGCGGACTCAAACACCATCACAATGAAGATTTCCTCGCTTTACAACAACTCAATAGCAGTCAGCCAAATATTCTCGTAGTTTGTGATGGGGTTTCTAGTTCCGAAAAACCTGAATTGGCTGCTCAAACTGCTGCTGAAAGTACGTGTCTGGCTCTAGCTAATGCCTGGAAAACAGCAGAAAATCCCGATTCGGCAATTAAATCAGCTTTTGCTACTGCTTTAGCAAATATATGTAATATTACTTATACAAAAAGTGTAAATTTGGAGCCACCATCAACCACCATTGTGGCTGCAATTGTCCAAAAAGGCATCGCTACTATTGGCTGGTTAGGTGATAGTCGCGCTTACTGGATTTCTGCCAACAATTCCCAACAATTGACTCAGGATGATTCCTGGTTAGCTGAAGTAGTCGCAGCCGGAAAAATGAGCGAAATAGAAGCGAGACATTCTCCCAAATCTCATGCAATTACGCGCTGGTTGGGAGCAGATGCCCTTGAGGATGCTGTTCCCTCAATTGTGAAATTTACTATTCCTGGTTCAGGATATTTGATTTTGTGTAGTGATGGACTGTGGAATTATACCTTAGATGCAGCACATTTGGCTAACCTAATACAGCGATCGCATAACAAAGATGCGATCAGTATATCTCGCACTCTTGTAGAGTTTGCCCGTAATCGTGGTGGACATGACAACATTACTGTTGCTGTTCTCTGCTCATAAATTAAACAGGACTTAGGCAAAATACCTCTCAAACTCTTATTACTCCGTGTTCTCTATGCCTCTGTGGTTCAATTTTTCATTACCTGTGCATCAGTCCTATTAAAATCTCATATCCCAACTTAAACTAACAAAACAGTATGTCTCCTCAATTTAAAGCCGAAGTTTTTCAAAACCAGTACCTACCCCAAGGCGTGAGAGAAGTTGATGCCATTATGACTATTACCGTCGAAAAGGGCGATAGTGCGATCGCAACTGCACCCAATAGCAGACTTTTTGGCATCATCTGCGACACATCCGGTTCAATGGGAGGTGACAAGATCCATGCAGCCAAAGATGCAATGATCAAAATTGTGAATTTGTTACCAGAAGATGCCCATTTCTTCATCGTCACGGGTGCTGGTAAAGCCACAGTAGTTTTTCCTGTTTCTTCAGCCACGACTGAAAAAAAGCAGTCAGCGATCGCCGCCATTAAGGGTACTCTAGCGAATGGTGGTACTCTCATGTCTACTTGGTTGGCTCAAGCCTTAACCCAATTCCAAAAGATGCCTAGCGCAGTTCGTCAAGCACTACTACTTACCGATGGGCAAAATGATGACTCTGATGAGAAATCTTTGAAAAAAGTTTTACTTGAATGTGAAGGTGTCTTTCAGTGCGACTGTCGTGGTGTCGGAACTGATTGGCGAGTTGCTCAACTCCAAGAAATTGCCAACAAACTTTTAGGAACAACCGATATTATTGCCAACGCCGCAATGATTGAAACTGACTTTCGTGCCATTTTGGAAAAAGCCATGAGTAAAAATGTCAGCGATGTCGCTTTACGTTTATGGACACCCCTTGGAGCCAAAATCTTGTTTTGTAAACAAGTTAGTCCCGATATTGTTGACCTTACCCACCGCCATAAACCTGTCAAGCCTCAGATGGTTGATTACCCTACTGGAGCTTGGGGAAGTAACGAGTCTCGTGATTACCACTTTTGTATCGAAGTCAATCCAGGTAATATCGGTGATGAAATGTTAGCAGGTCGAGCTAGTTTAGTATACACCCTCAACGGCATAGAAACTAAAGTTGCAGAAGCCCGTATTTTGGCAACCTGGACTGATGATGAAGCCAAATCTACCAAAATTGATCGGCGAGTTGCCCACTATACTGGGCAAGCAGAACTAGCTCAGTCAATTCAAGAAGGATTGGAAGCTCGTGCTAGGAATGATATTGAGCTTGCTACTGCCAAATTAGGCAAAGCAGTAAAACTAGCCCATGAATCAGGGAATGAAGCCACAGCCAAACTACTAAAAACCGTGGTTGAAGTCGAGGATGCGCCGACAGGGACAGTCCGGTTGAAGCGAGAAGTAGCCAAAGAAGATGCAATGGCATTAGAAACACGTTCCACCAAAACTACTCGAATTCCCAAATCTCCAAATTAGTTACTAGCGAATTCTTTGCGTACCTCAATTCCCTACGAATCAATCGATATGTCAACCCATAAATGTCCTAAAGGACATGAATCAACGGAATTAGATTTTTGTTCAGAGTGCGGTACTAAGATTCTGGGTGTACCTGAACTTCCATTCGCCCAAAAAACAATTTCCTCAACATTAACGCCATCCAAAAGCACAGAACATTGCCCAGATTGTAGCACTGCCCACGAATGCAACAGTGGTAATTTTTGTGAAATTTGTGGTTACAACTTTGTCACTGGGGCGCATGGTGAACTACCAATCGCCAAACCCACCCAACAAAAAGAAATCGCAACAAAGCGACAGAGCAATACCAATGATTCTGGCTCTGGATCAATAGATTCTCAATTCCTAGTAGTTGGTTGGGAAGTAGTTGTTAGTATTGACCCATCTTTACGCCATCCCGAAAGTCCAGAACCACCAATAAATCAACCTCCAATTACATTTCATCTTGATAAGCCAATTAACCTAATTGGTCGTAATAGCCAAGTCAGAGCAATTCACCCAGAAATTGCTTTAGATTTGGATGATGCTGTCTCACACCGCCATGCTTTGCTAACCCTAGAGACAGATAATACATTAACGCTACGTGATATTGGTTCTGCTAATGGTACGCAATTAAAAGCTGTAGAATTGAAGCCGATGGTAGATATAAAACTCCAGGATGGAGACGAATTTACCCTTGGACATTGGACTCGGATTGTCGTGAAAGCTGTTCGCTCTGTTTAGTATAAACTTGCAAATATATGAGTAAAGTCATCGCTGTTTTCAGTAAAAATTATCAGAAATTTACGACTCCACAACTACTCAAGGGAGGATTATACTTAACCGGAGCAACCAGTTTACTATTACTGATTGCTATTATTAGCGCAGTTCAAGGGCAAAGATACGCGATCAAAACCGTTGGTGAAAATTCCACACCCAGTATCGTCACTGCTCAACGCCTCAAGGACGCATTTGCCGGTATGGATGCTAATGTCGCTAATGAACTATTAGTACCACCAGGACAAAACCAAGATGCAGTCAAAGGTTACGAAGAGCGATATCAAAGAGCTGCTGAAAGATTAGTTGCTGCTGCTGAGAATATCACCTACGCAGATAAAGAGCGAAAACCCATTGAGACGATGCAACTCGGCTTAGGTAACTACATAGCCCAAATTCAGCAGGCACGGGATTTTCACGCCCGCGGCGATACTAACGCTATGCTGATTGCTTACCGCGCATCTGCGGAACTTATGGATAAAACGTTACTGCCAGCAGCCGACGAATTAGATAAAGTAAATATACAAGTTTTAGAAGAAACTTATACCGAACAAAAGGTTGCTGCTAATATTTCTTTGAGCTTAATTTTTGTTTCTGGTGCAGCACTGATGATTGTGCTAGTAGGGATTCAGTTATTTCTGAGTCAACGAATGCGCCGCACGCTCAATCTTATGCTGTTGGTTGCGACAGCGATCGCCTTGGCTTTATTAACTTATACGACAGGAACGTTGCACGCTGCTGCGGAAAATCTCAGGACGGCTAAAGAAGATGCGTTCAATTCTATGCACGCTTTGCGAGAAGCTCGTTCTACTGCCTACATCGCTAATGCTGCCGAAAGCCGCTATTTGCTTGACCAAGCTTTTGCTACCAACTATGAACAAGCTTTTTTCAGTAATATAGCGCAAATTGTCCAAATTCCTCAAGGCCAAACTGCTGAAACTATAGCATCTGCGTATAATTCTCAGGGTAAAAAGATAGATGGTTTTAAAGGTTACATTGCTGACGAACTGAATAATATCACTTTCCCTGGTGAAAAAGAAGCCACACTCCTCAGTCTCGTGACTTTGGGTAAATACCTGGCCATTGACCAACAAATTCGCCAGTTAGAGCGCAGTGGTAAGCATCAAGAGGCGATCGCTCTCTGCGTTGGAAACAACCCAGCACAGTCAAACTCGCTGTTTGAAGAGTTCAAAACAGCTAATCAAAAGACATTTGACATCAACCAAGCAGTCTTTGATCGGGCAATTCACCAAGGTTTCAGCAATCTAAACGGTTTTGAGATTAAAACGGTGATTGTAGCAAGTACAATTGTGCTTCTGACTTTCTTTGGATCATTACCGCGTCTCAAAGAATACTCAAATTGAGTTAAAGAAGAATTCAGCTATTCACCAATTTCCTCTAAGAATTCAAGTTCGGCATCACTTAAAAAATTCCCTTCATTAAAGCAAGAAATTTTTACTATAAAAACACAAATTACGCGTATTTACTGATGAAAGCGCCGATTTTGGATGGTTAAGATGTAGCATAATAATAGAGCATTGTCCACTTAAGCTAGAAGGTAAAGTTTCAAAGTAAATGACTATTAAAAAACCCTTGGCCATCAAACAGCCAGAGGTGGGGCGGATCATTCGTGATTTGCGGCTTGCCTTGGGGCTAACGCAAGAACAGTTTGCAGCCCAGTTGCGTGTGATATATAGCACAATCAAGCGTTGGAAAAATGGACGATCAACGCCGTCGCCGCTAGCGATGAAGAAGATTGAGGGAATGTTGGAAAAGATGGGCGGCGAGGGTCAGGATTTGTTGGCTAAGTATTTACCGAATTAATGCGTGTTTAGTTTTGCTATGGGCGGTAAGCGATCGCGTAGCGTCTCGTTGGCGCAGCCTAAGAAGAGAAGAGAGGAAAACTACCAAACAACAATGGCATACTGGCTATTTCAAGGCAACTTCAAATATTACCGCATCATAGACGGTATCCGCGACTTTGAGCAGATGCCTTGGCTTGCAACGCGCTATGCAATCATACATGGTTGCTGGTGATGGGGTGCTGATTTGTTTTTCTGGGGATCAAGCGGGGATTTATGCGATTCCAGAAATTATCGAATCCTCTAAGAATATCGAACACCCTGCTGATATCGGCTACTGGATTGACACCAGTCGCGCCATGAACAGAACCTACTTCAAAATTCGCAATACCTGCAAGTGCTCCTGTTTCCTTTGCATCAAGGGGACATTTTACCTTCATTGGTAAATTCTTTCCTAGAAATCACCTAAGAAAGATGTAGGTAATAGATAATACCTCAGCCGCGAGAGTATATCAATAGCAAGTTGTGAGAAATCCGGGCTAAGGGAATACTTTAAAGCAGATGTTCTTATGCTTTTCAAATAAGAACTTTGTCACCTAATACAGTTTGGAAAGCATCGGAATGGAATGGCACTAAGAAAAGCTATAAGCTTTGCCCTAACTGGTTCCCAGCCTGGAGGCTGGGAACCCATTCTCGGAGGCTCCGCCTCCAGTGGCTTGACCAGAGGCAGAGCCTCTTGGAATACATTCCCAGTCTTCAGACTGGGAACGAGGTGACACAAGCCTTTCGCCTTTTCTTAGTGCCATTCGCATCGCAATGAAAGCCTTGGTGCTTTGATTGCTACAATTACACAACCCAAATTCACCTGCGTAGTTTGATGCAAATGTTTCTTAAAAAAATTGGTTTAACTCTTTTTCTTCCCCTTTCCTTGACTATACTAACTTTAATGTGGCAGCAAATTATCACTGGCAAATCTTCAGATATAGCTACACACAATAAAATTCAAAAGCTGGGAAAACTGGCAAAAAACGATTCTACTCCACATACTGCTCAAAAAGTCCAAATACTCACCCTCTTTCAGCCTCTTCAGCATCTGCAATGGGAAGGAGAACGAGTTAGCAATACTGGAATTGCTTACTTTTCTGTTGATGGTTTCTCAAATGAGTCTATCTCTGAGTCTGATTTAGATGTGGCACGCACTAGTCAAGATCCATATAAAATAGCTAAAGTTTTAACAACATTAGGATTATCTTATCATCTTCAAGGTGAATATGAAAAAGCAATTAGTTACTATAAACAAGGATTAGAAATTAGTAAACAAAATAGATATCCCGAATTAGAAGTTACCCTTTTAGGAAATTTGGGGCTTGCTCATGTCCAACAAGGAGATTATTATGTTGAGGCAATAAATTATTTAAATGATTATTGGCAGTTAATTCACGATCGCCAGCAAAATAGCAACACAGGACAATCTCAAGAAGCCCAAGCATTAGGAAATTTAGGCAATGCTTATTATGGAGCAGACTTGTATGTAAAAGCGATCGCATTTCACCAAAAGCATCTGGCTTTATCTCAAAAAATTAAAGACAAAGCAGGAGAAGCAAAAGCTTTGAGCGACTTGGGGATTGTCTATCAGGCTTTGGGAGATGCAAAAAAAGCGATTGACTATCAACAGCAAGCATTAACCCTAGCTCAACAAATCAAGGAGCAATCCCTAGAATCGTTTGCTTTGGGGAACTTGGGTATTATTTACCAAAATCAAGGCAATTATCCAAAAGCTAGCGATTCTTACCAGCAACGTTTAGCGATCGCTCGTCAACTTAAAGACTTACGTTCCGAAGCTGAAGCTCTAGCAAATCTGGGAGGTGTAGCTTATTTCCAAGGAGATTATAACAAAGCGATCGCCCTTTATGAGCAAGGCTGGAAAATTTCTTGGGAGAAGCTACACGATGCCGATATTCTCTATCGGATTCGTGGTAATCAAGGACTCGTCTACTTTCAGATGGGCAACCTCGACAAAGCCCTAGAGTCCTACGGCAAATATTTTCAGTACGCTTCCTCGCGCAATAACCATCGAGAAGAAGGCATTGCAAAAATTAACGCCGCAGCAGTTCGCCTGCAATCAGGAAACCTAGCAGGGGCAGCAAAAACCCTTGAAGAAGCAATTGAAATTTGGGAGTCATTGCGAGCCAGACTAGGCAGCAACGATGGCTTTAAAATCTCGATCTTTGAAACGCAAAATGCACCTTATAGCAATCTGCAAGCGGTATTAGTTGCCCAAAATCAACCCGAAGCCGCCTTAAAAATATCTGAGCGGGGGCGTGCCCGTGCCCTTGCCGAACTACTCTCTCGTCGCCTTTCCACTGTTGCTATCCAGAAACAAGCGCCGACTGCAACCCTTGCTTCTCCGACAATTGCAGAGATTAAAAAAGTTGCTGAAAATCATCGTGCAACTTTGGTAGAGTATTCCATCGTGCCTGGGAATTTCCTAGTTGAGGGAAAACTAGAAACTCACGAATCTGAACTTTTAATCTGGGTTGTTCAACCCACAGGTAATATTACCCTCCGTCGAGTTGACCTAAAACCTCTTTGGCAGTGTCAAAATCCTCAGTTTTGTTATCCAAAAGGACTAACAGATTTAGTTTCTAAAACTCGTGAATTGCTCAATATGAGAAATCCTAGTTTGCAGAGAAGTAATAACACATCTTCTGTAATTGATAAAAACCCCTTACATCAACTCCATCAATTATTAATTCAACCTATTAACGATCTTCTTTCTCAAGATGCAAATGCCCATGTGATATTTATCCCTCAGCGATCGCTTTTTCTGGTTCCTTTTGCCACCCTTCAAGATGCCACAGGTAAATTTTTAATTGAGCAGCACACAATCTCAACTTCACCTTCTATTCAAGTTTTAGATATTACATATAAACTACGAAAAAAGCCAAGAGCAAGTAATAATTCTGACTCAAACTTGATTGTTGGCAATCCAACTATGCCAAAAATTGTCACTCAATTAGGTGAACCAGCCGAACAATTGCCCCCTCTCCCTGGTGCTGAACAAGAAGCCAAAGCGATCGCTCAACTCTTCCAAACAAAAGCACTGATTGGTGCAAATGCCAACAAATCTAGGGTACTTAAACAGATGAGCAATTCAACTCTAATTCATCTAGCTACCCACGGATTGTTGAGCGACTTTAGCGGCTTAGGAGTACCAGGAGCGATCGCTCTGGCTCCCGATCCTACAGTCCAAGGGCAAACCTCAACAGAAGAAAATGGTATCCTTACCGCCAGTGAAATTATTGACCTCAAATTAGAGGCTGAATTAGTTGTCCTCAGCGCTTGCAACACGGGGCGAGGTAAGATTACTGGAGATGGAGTAGTAGGGTTATCTCGTGCGTTAGTTGCTGCGCGAGTTCCCAGTGTAGTAGTCTCTTTATGGGCACTACCTGATCAACCGACTGCTTTACTGATGACCGAGTTTTATCGCAACATGAAACATCAGACTGATAAAGCAGCAGCATTGCGTCAAGCCATGTTGACCACTATGAAACAATATCCTTACCCATTAGATTGGGCAGCTTTTATATTGATTGGTGAACCATAGTTATTTTTGTTTAAAGTTTTAAATCTTCATCCCAATCAGACATCTGGAGACTTGAACGCTTACACCATTTGTCGTGCCATCAGATTCGCAAATAACCCCTTTTGATTGACTAATTCTTCAAACTTACCTTGCTGGACAACTCGACCGGCTTCAATCACATAAATTCGGTCGGCGTTGCGGATGGTGCTGAGGCGATGGGCGATAATTATGCGCGTTACTCCTAACTGTTCTAAGCTGCTACTAACTATAGCTTGAGTACGATTATCCAAAGCACTGGTAGCTTCATCAAAAATTAGAATTCTCGGTTTTAATACTAAAGCACGAGCAATTAGTAGCCTTTGACGTTGCCCACCAGAGAGATTTGTACCTCCCTCCGAAATGACTGTGTGCATCTCCATTGGCATTGACTTAATATCATCGGCAAACCCAGCCATCTGTACTGCTTCCCAGGCTTCTTCCATTGTCACTAATGCGCCACTAGAAATGTTTTCAAAAATCGAAGCGCTATTGATGCGACCATTTTGCAGCACTACACCAATCTGCCGACGCACTGCCGATGTATCTAATCCTGATAAGTCCTGACCATCATAGTAAATAGTGCCATCTTTTGGCGTTTCAAATCCCAATAACAGCCTAACAATTGTTGATTTGCCACTACCAGAAGGCCCTACTAAAGCAATCAACTCTCCTGCTTCTGCTCGAATTGTCACATCATCTAAATTGAGGGGGCCATCTTCGCGGTAGCGGAAAGTCACATGATCAATTTTTACTTTACCTGTTAATCGCCCCGGATCGCTTTTGCTCAGGTCGATTTCTGGTTCAGCCTGAAAGATGGGTTTTGCACGTTCCCAGAAAATGCTGATATCTAATATGCTGACTATGGTGTTACTCAGCTGAGTTGCCCCAGCAATAAATATGGCAAAGGCGGAATTAAATGCGAGAAATGTACCTGTAGATAATCCTGTTTCGTTTTGAGATGCGGCTTGTGTAATTAATGTAACTGCCAGCCAAAAGATAATTATCGAACTGACAGTTGGCATGGCGATATTAAATATTGCTAAGACATCTTCAATTACCTCTGTACTCAACTTGAGTTTTAGCTGCTGACTATACTTTTTTGCCCAGTAAGCAAAAGCGCGGTCTTCTGCATTGGTAACTCTAAGTTTGGACACACCAGCAACCATCTGTACAGTAAAACCAAAAATTTCCCCCTCTATTTCTTCTAAAGCACGCAACTTTTGGCGACTAAGTACACTTGAGATAGTAGTGAAGATGATTGCAACTAGCGCTACTGCTACTACAACTAAAGCTAGGCTGGAACTGTATATAAATAACAATCCCAGATTAAGTAGAGAGAAAAAGCTAGTAAAAACAGTACGTAGTACTGTGTCATTGAGTTTTTGACGGATTTGAGTTACCGCAGAAACACGAGATTGCAAATCCCCAATTGAATATTCACGAAAGAAAGATACCCGCAGATTAAACAATCTATCCCATAAGGCTGCTTGGGAGTCTAAACTAGCTTTACTTTCTAATCTCAGACCGGCAAAACCTTGGGCGATTTGAAAAATTATCGTACCAAAGCTGGCAGCTATCAGACCCAATCCGATTTGCACTAACAACCCTTTGTCTGCATCGGGAATAACGGAATCGATAAGGATAGCAGTTGCTAAAGGAGTTAACATTCCCAGCAATGCACCAACTACACCAGTAAGGAAGATTATAATCAGTTCTCGAATTTTTCCCTTGAAGGCAAATAGAAGTAAGTCGATCGCAGTTAAATTATTTTCGGGTACAGGACGATAAAATACATAGGCAAAGGGAGCTAGTTGCTGGGCAGTATCCTTGTTTACAGGTATGCGATCGCGCTTCTCTGGGTCAAAGATTTCGTACTTTCCTACCCTTGCTGGTAGCAGTGCAACAGGAAAATTATCTTGATTAGTATATGCCAAGAGAGGACCGCTATCTTTTTGCCACCATCGGTCATTGAGTAATACCCGGCGGATGCGAATCCGGGATGCACGCGCGATCGCTTCTAATGGTTCTTTAATCCGATTCATGTCTTCGGAACGTACAGGTGGCAAAATCTTAATTCCTAATGCCTTTCCCACTGCACCTGCGGCAATCAGCAACGGTGTACCTGACTGCATCAGTTCCGCTTGCTTGGGTTTGAGGACTGATGCTAACTCTCCTAAGGCATTAACTTTCACCTGAGAGTTAAGTTGTTCCCGTGCTTGGAATTGAGTCCATTTTGCTGCCAATTCTTCCTGTTCTATTTGAGTCAAAATTTCGCAGAAATCACTGTGCAGTTCAATCAGAGTAATTTGGATCGTGTTCCAGTTGGTAAGCTTTTCAGCGTCTGAAAAAACTGGTGAAATAGAAAAACGTTGGCGTAGCGTTTCGTTAAGAAGCCCACTGTTCGCGTAGCGTCTCGCAGAGAAGGTATCGCCTACATAACTTTGAATTTTTTTCTCCCAAATCTGCACTAACTTCAGCAAACTTTCTGCCTGATCTTTCTCCTGTCTGATCCATTCTTCACATTCCTGTGCAGATATTTGCAACATTACAGTATCTTCTAGAGATATCGCCAAAATTTTCTGATTATTAGCCAATATCCCAAACAATGCCTCTCCCGAATTGACGTTAAATAGATAACGGCGAACGCCTTCAATACCTTGCTGGATAGGAATAGCAAATATAGCGATCGCACCGGATTCAATCTGCCAAACTATTTGGGGATTGTCTAATACTAAGGATTGATTACTTGTGAGCAGTAACTTGGAATCACTCATCTGGAGTTATAGGTGCAATGGTTCCTTGGCGGAGGCGTAGGGCATTAAATTGTCCTTCCACTTCTAGTGAAATGTTGGTAAAACGAATATAAAAATTATCTGGTTCTGCCGTTTTGTCTAATACTTTAGCATAGATATCTTCACTACTTTCGTTATTTTCGGGCATAAATAAGTTCAGTTTCAGATTAGTAAAGGGCTGTAAAATCAAAGAATTTCCTTTTGAGTCATAGGATATTTTTGCCTCCTTAGCTGACAGCTTCACTAACTTTCCCTCAATTATAGTGCTATTTACATTTTTACCATCCAAAACTGCATATTTTAAGGGAATTGCTTCTAAAAGTTCCAAGAATACTTCTTCTTCATCTTGAGCCAGATATAAATTGTATTGCCCAGCAATACCACCCACTTCATAAATTTTTATAGGTTGCTTCAGTCCTTTTGCTTGTACTTCTTTATATCCAATAACTTTGACAATATAACCAGCCTCTTTAATAGTTGATTCTGAAAGGAAAATTTGTCCGCCGACTGTATAAGATTCAATCCGATAGGTTAAATTAACTTGATTACCGATGATTCCATATTTAGTCCGTTTTTCTGAACCAATATTACCGACTACTACTTCTGCTGTATTAATTCCAATACCCATTTCTAGCTTTGGTAATCCCATTTCCTGGATTTTCTTATTTACTGGTTCCATTGCTAGCTGCATTGCCACAGCACAGGCGATCGCTCTTGTAGAATCATTTTCTCTAGTGATGGGAGCGCCGAACAAAACTAAAATTCCATCACCCATAAACTCATCAATCGTGCCTTGATACTGAGTAATGACATCTGCCATATATCCTAAATAAAGATTAATTATTTTAATTACTTCTTCAGCAGATATTCTCTCAGCAGTAGCGGTAAAACCTCTTAAATCAGAAGTGAGAATAGTAATTTTTTTCCGTTCACCGCCCAGTTTTAAACCTTCGGGATTTTCTAATAAATTAGCGACGACTTCATCGGTGAGATAACGACCAAAAGTTTTCCGAATTTGTCCCGCAGTCCTGGCAATATAGGCAGTAACAGCAATTCCCGAACCAATTAATGTGATTAATGGTGGAACTACAGGAATCCACCAACCTGCTAGAAAAGCCAAATAACTACTACCTATAAGACAGCAAGCAGCTAATAAAATGCTAATCAAAGGTAATAAGGATTTTCTTTTAGAGCCACTGCTATATCGTTGTTGCCATATTACGATTGCACCAATCAGTGACCAAACAGAAATCCATAACCATTGTTGTAGTTTGCTCCATGTTTTGATTAACGAACGATTATCTAAAGTAGCGCTTAAAATTTGACTGATGGTATTGGCATGAATTGCTACACCAGCCATCCGTTTTGGTGCTGTTAATATAGTACTGCTGTAAGGTGTATAAAATAGGTCTTTGAGACTTTCTGCTGTGGGACCAATCAAGACAATACGCCCCTTGACTAAATCCTTGGAGATGCGATTTTCTAACACATCCATAATAGATATATGTTGAAATTTGTCTCTAGAACCACGATAATTTATTAGTACTTGATAACCTTGGTCTTCAGCCCGAACGTAACCACCATCATTTCCTTGAAATAAAGGGTAAATCACATTACCCGTTTTTACCAAAAAATCTTCTGTTTGTCCGACATCAATTTTGCGATCGCTCAGATAAAGATAGGCAAGTTTAAAAGCAAAACTAAACACATTTTCACCATTTTTATCTGCCAAATACATCAAACTGCGGCGAACTTTTCCATCCCCATCTAAGGGAAAATCATTTGCACCTACTTGACCAAGTTTTTTAAGCGCTGGTGGTGGTGCTACTGCCGAGCTATCTTCACTCTCAGCTACTTTTTGTACACCAATTAAATTTGGTGTAGACTCAAACACCTTAACTAAGGATTGATGTCCAAAACCTACTGGAAAATCTCGATATAAATCCAAACCAATAGCACTGGGTTTTTGTTGTTTTAAATTCTCTAAAACTTTTGCCAGCAAGCCGTCAGGCAAAGGCCAATAACCGCGCTTACCAAGTTTTTGCACATCAGATTCATTAATTTCTACAAGGATAATGCGCGAATCAACAGGTTCTGGACAACGTAACAAAAACATTTGATCCAGCGCTGCCAATTCCAACATCTGCAATAATCCACTCAAGTGCAGAATAAACACCAATGCTCCCGCGCTAGGAGCTGCAATGAAGACACCACGCCATTGCCAAAGTTGTCGTTTGATGTTTCTCCACATAAATTACTCAATTTTGTCATTACAAATATTTACTAAAGGTTTGGAAACTAAATTTTTTAATCCCACTGACTCCAATAAAGCTTGCCAATTAGTCATGATTGTGCGATCGCTAGGATTGGCAAGACGTTGCTGTACTAAAGTATCCACTGCTTCGTACCAAATACCAGCTGTGGCATACACTTGGGACAGTTGCTTAGGATTTGTCCTGGCTATCAGCTTCGATAAATCAGGAGTGGGTTGGATTCGTTCTACCCAACCATCAACATTGATTTCCTCTGCTAGTTCCTCTGAATTGCAAGCGTTCACCATATACCAGTGATACTGTTTACCAACTTTGAGGCTTGGCGCTTTTGCTGGGAGAGTAAAACCAATAATTCCTGATTGTTTAGGAAGTTTAAAAGTCGTTTCGTAGATTATATCCTCACCATCTAGAAGTGAAAAGTGAGCAGTTTGTACTTGTATCTGCGGTACAAACCAGTAAAATGTCGGACGTTCTGCAAAGGTTAAACCTAATTTATTTGGCGGCATTAAGGGAGTTAAAGTTTCTTTACTTGCTAAAAAGCAGGAACCACCACGACTTGCTCCACCAGCCGTAGTTTGTGGTGCTTTTCGATTTGGAGGGATAAACTTCTGACTAATTTGCCAACTCTGGAATCTCTGGAATTTAAGTGCAATCGGTGATTCAGCTATCACGATTCTGGGCAAACTAGAAATTATTAATACCAGAGATATAGGAAATGCTGAAAAATTTACAAATTTTTGTATCCAATTCATCAGACTTCTCGCCCCGTGGAAACCCCTGCATTCATGTATGGGGGTAAGGGGCAGGCGATTTTAATCGCTGTGACGTTAATATCCATACGAGTAACCATCCTTTTTATGAATAGCTTTACACAATTTGTAACTTATTCCTTGAACTAACCCTTTTGCTGTTGAAATATTGAAACTACCCGTAGTTCTGACTGCAATGCGACCAACGTATTCACCAATTTTCTTACCACTAGTGACAACAGCTTTTACAATATCCCCAGTCTGAAAACCTTTAACAAATTTAAATCTGGGTACATTGCGAGATGGGAATCCAAACTTGTCTGTACGGCATGATTGTCTAGAGCCGTGACCATTAGGTGTAATTAGCAAAGGTTTAACGCCTCTGATGTTTAAGATTGGCGTTGACTTACCAACACATGCAGCATCTAACCAATGAGTTTTTTCTAAATTCTGCTGACTGCGATTAAACTTTGTTAGACCGCCCGAACCTGTCTCTACTGTTAATCCAGAAGATTTTAAGACTTCCAGCAATGCGAATCTAGTTATATTGACTGCGGCTGCATCCACCAAAGGTTTTTTAGCTTGCTTCAAGATTTTCTCTAATCTAGATGAATCTTTTTTGAGAAAATCTTTAATGTCTTTTGTTCCTTTTTTGATATTACATTTCTTACAACTCAATGTCAGATTTGTAATCGAATTGGAACCTCCTCTAGCCCGTGGGCGAATATGTTCTATTTGAAGTGGAACGTCTTTAATTCCACAGTAAGCGCATTGTCTACCCCATTTTTCAAGTAGGTATTCCCTCGTTTCGTAACCAGCCAAAGTACCTTGTTGGTACTCTTTACCTTCTATATCTGGGTTACGCATCAATTGCATATCAAAGCGTACTAGCTCTTGACTAATTGCTTGAATTGGTGCAAATCGGCGCAACTTCTCAACGAGCGTTTTGATGTTCTCGATTCGACTTTGTAAGCTTGGTGCTAACCAACCATCAGGACGAGTTATATTATTGAATCTGGGTTGACGATATCTAGTTTTGCGATTTATTCTAGCGCGTCTTAGCTGTCGTCTGGATGTTAAAGCATCTCGAATTACGAAGCCTCTATGCTTTAATTCAGCCGCAAATACAACCTCTCCAGTAGTATCGTTGACTAATGCTATTCCTGTTGTTTTTGCACCAGGGTCTAGCTTTAATCTGAGTGGCGATACAGGAGAGGCACTCCGGCCTTGCCCTACGCCGAATTGTTCGCGCAGCGTCTCCGATAGGAGAAGGAAGTTCCGTGAATCTGGACGTGATTCTTTAAGAATCAAAGTGAACGGAAACTGTCTAAAAATTGCTGCTTTTTTGTTTCGTAGTAATTGCCTCGCTTGTGCCGAGTGAATTGGATATAATGGTCTTTTTTCAGAATCAATTAAGAATACTTTGGACACAAGTCCCTCCTTTCGGGTAAAGTTAGCTTCGCCAAAGTTATCGGTCGGTACTATCCAAATTGCACTTCCTTAACCCTGTTACAGATGTTTAACAATTTGGTTTTAGAGCAGGGAACTAGCTTCGCATTCCCTGGTAAGTCTTTAACTCTTACCGATAACGTAGTCAATTAAAACTTAGGCTGGTCAGATTAGGGCTTTCTTAAGCCCCTGCCTTTAGGCATGGGGTTTCTGACATTAAGTTCTATTAATTTTCAATCATCTCACAAAGACAAATATTTGTGATAACACGAAAAGGTGATATTGAGTTAAATTAACTACCAATGATAAAACCTATATTAACTTTTGTTTAAAAAATTTTGTTAAAGATTTTACAAAGATAATTAAGTACTTATACTAGTTCTATGTGAAGCTGCACAAAATAAACTTTGATAAATAAGGGGCTTGAGCAACTGGTTCTATGTAACCTCACAGATAATCGGTATTAGAACTTTGTATAAATAAGAGTATAGCTTGGAATCCTTTGTGAGCAAATACGTAAAAAGTTGTAAGTAGCTTTAATGACAGTGAATAGAGCGATTGCTATAGTTGTCTGGTAACTTTAGCTTCTCATGCAACTCGACCCCTTTTCTGAAAACCTTGTTTTTACTGAATTTATACTACTTCTGTCAGACAACTAGGTTGAAAACTTCAATAAAACTAACAAAAAGCTGTATTTTGCTGCAACAAATGATTTCATTCTACTCATAATCAAGTTTAAATCCTATGCTTAGACAAATCCTGGTTAATACTCCTAATTTTGCTGCTTTCAGGGAAAGTGATATTGATTGGATGCTCAGTGTAGGCAGATGTAGAGAGCATCGTATTAATGAAGTTATCATTCATGAAGGGAAAGAAGTTATTGATACATTAGAAATTTTGCTAGAGGGAGGATTAAGCATTTGTGTTTCTCCCACAGGCAATGTGAAAGACACACAAGAAATTGATCGTGTATCACCAGGGGAAATTGTAGAAACTTTATCTTTGATAGATAATCGTCCTCCATCTACTACTTTTATAGCTCTGGAATTTTCACAGATATTAGCACTGCCAAAACAATTATTACTCAAAAGACTGGAGCAAGATACAGAATTTGCTGCACTTTTTTATCAAATAATGGCTGTTTTACTGTCACAGCAATTGCGGAGGCTTACTGATTTCCTGACTAAGAACAAAGTAGTTCCAGGAGAACCAATGCGAAAAGTTTTGTTTGTATTTGCTATTTTGAATGATAGCGATATTGATTGGATGATTAGCCAAGGAGTAAGAACTAAAGTCAATTCAGGTAAGGTGCTAATTGAAGAAGGAAAACCTGTTGACGCATTATATATATTGTTAGATGGCAAGTTAGGAATTTTTGTTACCACCCCACACAATAAACTTGACGAAAGAGAAATTGCTCAATCAGTCAAAGGCGAAATTTTAGGGGAAATGTCTTTTGTGGAAGCAACAACTGCCTCTGCCACAGTCAAGGCAGCAGAATCTTCTATATTACTAGCTCTACCACAACAGAAACTAGCTGAAAAATTAAAGCAAGATAGAGGATTTACAGCACGTTTTTACAGAGCGATCGCTGTAGTTTTAGTAGATCGGATTCGCGATCGCCTTTTCCGTCGTGGATTTGGGAAATTAGTTTACCAATTAGACCAACTCTTAGCAGAAAATATTGAAGTTGAAGATGAACTCAACTTAGATACATTAGACAATACTGCACTTGCAGGTGCTAGATTTGACTGGATGATTAAACGTCTAAATAGGCAATCTTGAAGTAGGGGAAGGAAAAGACGCAAAGAGGGGTAGACGCGATGACGCAAAGAATTTTCCCTGTCCCCATGTCCCCAATCTCTCTCACGCAAATGGCTGAAAATCAAGATAGTATATTTCGTAAGGAATCACTGGATCGTTTATCCTCTCCAGAAAGATTGGATCAGTTAATGCAGGTAGTCAACCCTTTAGATTGGCTACCTTTGGTGACGCTGGGTAGTTTTATGTTACTGGGGTTAATTTGGAGTATTTTTGGACATATTCCGATGACGGTAACAGGAAAGGGAATACTGATTCAACCCAATCAAGTTGTAACTTTTGAGTCGCCAATTTCAGGACAGTTAAAAAGTCTTAATGTCAAAATAGGACAATGTATAGATCAAGGATATGTTATAGCGACGATTGATCCGACGGAGCTGAAGCAGCAATTGCAACTGCAACGCTCAAAACTAGGACAATTACAAACACAAGAACAAAACTCATCATTGCTTCAGCGACAACGTACCACTAAGGAAAAAGAAGCGATCGCATCTTCTAGAGTTAGTTATCTTCAACGTTTGCGGGATACTCAGACTCTCACGCCTGCGTTTTATGAAAAAGGCTTAAATGCCATCCGCGAACAGCGTATTAGTTTGCAGCAACGGCTCAATGATGCTATAGCGATCGTACCTATACTGAAAGATAGATTGCAGAAGCGCCAGCAACTCGCAAATGCCGGAGCTATTTCTAAAGATATATATTTACAAGCACAGCAAGAATATACACAGGGAATGCAGACGTTATCCGATCTAAGAGCGCAGCTCAAACAGTTAGATGTACAAGAAACAGAAGCACAGCAGAGATACTTACAAAATTTGAGTTCTATAAGCGAACTGCAAGCGCAATTAAAAGATTTAGATACTAAGAGCCAACGTATAGAGCAAGAAAATGTCGAAAATCTCAATACAAAAATTAATCAAATTCAAGAAGTTAATCGAGCGATCGCTCTATTGGAAAAACAAATATTAGATAATAGTCAAATTGTTAGCCCTAGTAATGGCTGTGTATTAGAAGTGACTGGTTTTTTGGGACAAGTTACTAGTCCGAAAACTCCCCTTGTCACCCTGAACATCGGCGACAAAAATACCCCACTAATTGCCGTCTCCTACTTTAATGTCCAAGATGGCAAGCAGATTCAACCAGGAATGATCGTGCAAATCACCCCCACATCCGTGAAAAGAGAACGCTTTGGCGGCATTGTCGGCAAAGTTACCTCCGTTTCCCCCTTACCTGTGACTAAAGAAGGTGCAAAGTCTGTGATTGGCAACTCTGATTTAGTAACCAATATTTTGCCAACTGGCGGCGGAGGCATAGAAGTGCGAGCAGAAATGGAAATAGCTCCATCTACCTTTAGTGGTTATCGCTGGTCTTCTTCCCAAGGGCCAAAATTAAACATTTCTACCGGGACAACTACCAGTGTCCGGGTTAAAGTAGCAGAGCAGGCACCAATTACTTATGTCTTACCCATTCTACGAGAATTTACTGGCATTAACTAAAGTTTTAAAAATGATCTTGTGCAATTGATTCAGCAATTAATTTCCTCAATTCAAAACCTCAATTCCTTACGTAAAAAAGCTCCGTCATCAGACCGAGAAACAGCACAAAGTAAGATAGACTACCGCGTCAAAACTCCTACCCTATTGCAAATGGAAGCAGTAGAGTGTGGAGCAGCAGCTTTCGGGATTATTTTGGCCTACCATCGCAAAATTGTGCCTTTAGCAGAACTGCGGCAAAATTGTGGGGTTTCTCGTGATGGTAGCAAAGCCTCGAACATGATCAAAGCTGCCAGAAATTACGGAATGCAAGCTAAAGGTTTTAAAAAGCAGCTAGCACAATTACAAGAACTTCGTCCGCCATACATTGTTTTCTGGAATTTTAATCATTTCTTAGTAGTAGAAGGATTTAAAAAAGATCGGGTTTATCTCAACGACCCAGCTACGGGGCCGAGGCGAGTCTCCTTCAAAGAATTTGATGAAGCCTATACAGGGGTTGTCCTGGTGATGGAACCAGGGCCAGAATTTCAACGTGGAGGTCGCAAACCTAGCTTAATAGGCGCACTCATTGACCGTTTGCAGGGTTCTTGGGGAGCTATTCTCTATTGTTTTCTGGCAGGATTTTTTTTAGTCATTCCAGGATTAGTTTTACCGGTTTTTAATCAGATTTTTGTCGATAATATTCTGGTAGAAAATCGTACAGAATGGTTGCGTCCATTGATTTTGGGAATGTCAATTACTGTGATTATCCAGGTGTTGCTGACATTACTACAAAGACGGTTTTTGAGAAAGCTAAATATTAAGTTATCGGTGGAGATGTCCGGGCAATTCATCCAGCATATTCTTCGTTTGCCAGTATCATTTTATTCCCAAAGATTTGCCGGAGAAATTAGCAGTCGAATCAATATCAATACTAAAGTTGCAGAAGTGTTATCGGGGCAGTTGGCCAGGACTGTGATTGATACCATGATGGTAGTATTTTACGCCATAGTTATGTTTGCTTATGATGGCGTGCTAACTGCAATCGGTATCTGTTTTGCTGCGATTAATATTTTGACATTGCAGTGGATTTCGCGGCAGCGCACAGATATTTATATGCGAATTATTCAAGATCGGGGCAAAGTTGCAGGTACAGAAATTGCTGCTCTTCAAAGTATGGAAACTCTCAAAGCATCAGCGTTGGAATCTGATTTCTTTTCCCGTTGGTCGGGGTACTACACAAAATTTATCAACGGTCAGCAGGAATTAGGCGTTACCAATCAAGTACTAGGTATTTTACCTGTTTTCTTAACTAGTTTAAGTTCCCTATCAGTTTTAGTTATTGGGGGTCTACGAGTCATGGATGGGCATCTTAGCATTGGGATGTTGATTGCTTTCCAAAGTTTAATGACTAGCTTTTTGACTCCAGTCAACTCTCTGGTTAATTTCGGCAGTACCTTACAGGAACTAGAAGGAGACTTAAATCGGCTGGATGATGTGTTGCAAAACGCAATCGATCCAGAATTGGACAGTCATAATTTACATACTTCTACAGCCAAACCCTTACAAGATATTTCATCCTGCGAACTTAAGGGATATATAGAATTAAAAAATGTTACATTTGGCTACTCACGAACAGATGGGCCTCTAATTCAAGACTTGAGTTTTCAACTAAAACCAGGACAGCGAGTAGCCTTAGTTGGTAGTAGTGGTTCTGGGAAATCAACAGTTGCCAAATTAGTCGCGGGACTTTATCAATCTTGGTCGGGAGAAATTCTCTTTGATGGTGTCCCCAGAGAGCAAATTCCAAGAGCGATACTTTCTAATTCTCTGGCAATGGTAGAACAGGAAATTTTTCTATACGCCGGCACAGTTCGAGATAACTTGACTTTGTGGGATGATACAGTGTTAAATTCTCAATTAGTGCGAGCTTGCAAAGATGCTGCCATTCATGAAGTCATTTTGGCTTTACCTGGCGGGTATGAAGGCAACTTACTTGAGGGTGCTGCTAATTTCAGTGGAGGACAGCGCCAGCGTTTAGAAATTGCTCGTGCATTAGTCAACGATCCGACAATTCTGATCATGGATGAAGCAACCAGTGCCCTAGATACAGAGACGGAAAAAATTATTGACCGAAATCTGCGTTATCGAGGCTGCTCTTGTATTATTGTGGCTCACCGCCTCAGTACCATCCGCGACTGTGATGAAATCATTGTTTTAGAAAAGGGTAAAGTTGTGCAACGAGGCAACCACAAAGAAATGTCCCAGCTTGATGGTTCCTATGCACGGTTAATTCGGTCAGAGCAAGCAAGTGTTTAGCAATGATATTTGCGATCGCAGTCCCTTAACATACAATACGCTTGGCTTTGTGAAAAATTGTAGGTTGGGTTAAGCAAAGCGCAACGCAACAAAGCCTTGGAAATGTTGGGTTTCGTTCCTCAACCCAACCTACGCAGTTTAAGGTTTTGGCGCTAACCCAAGCGTATTGCCTTAACATAACCTCTTAATATGATCAATTAAGTTATATTTTTCCTATCAAAGATTTGTTCAGCATCACTTCACGTCTTCTCAACTCCCGAATATTCTTGATAGGTTCAAGGCCAAGATATTGCCCCCGAATCCTTAAAGATAGGTAGTTCAAAGTGTCCCTGCGATCGCTTTCACTCCCTGACAAGGAATGGCTTGCAGCCTCTAGTTTTTCCAACCATTCCAGATGATATGATTGTGCTTTTGTCTCATCTTGCAGCAACAGCGACAAGAACTGAACATCAACTGAGGGGGCTGGAAACAGATTAGCCAATCGACGATTATAAGAGTTGCGTCCTAAACGATAAGCAATTGACATGGCTGGTTCCAAATACTCAATATAATGCCAGATCATTATCGGCATAAAAATAGTTTCGCCAGGATAAAGTACCGCATCAAATGCGTTGGTATATTGGAGAAAATCTGTTTTCTCAGCTTCTGACATATTTTCCAGGAAGATGCCACTTGTACGACATAGATTAGCCTGATCAATGGCATCTAACTTTTGAGTTTGATGCGGATGAATCAATACAAATCGTTTTGTGCCAAAAATTTGAAACAATAAGACATTACGTTGATCAGCATCATAGTGCAAATGAGCATAGTTATTGCTAGCAGCGATAAACATGTTCGAGTATAAATCGCTCTCATAACTTAAATTTTGGTATAAATTCAAGGGCAATAACTCAAGCAGCTTTTGGGGTGTGGGATACTCAACACAAATATCAAGAGTTGTGGGTTCTGCTTGCAGGAAATCAAGATATGCACCCAAGTTCATCATGCGGGGGACATCGGCTGATGTCGAATCTAGCAGATGGGCAATATAATTTGAACAGATTTGAACTGGGATGTCAGTCAAGCCTGTTCTTACCTTTTCAAGGGTATCCATCTGACGCAGTGATGAATTGTCAAACATATTAGTGATAATCACTGGGCGCTGCGGCAGAATATACTTTTGATAAAACACATCTGCTGAAGGTGCTTCGATACGATCAATGTTGTCGAGAACCATGTTTTTTTATTGCTAACATGCCGTAATGCTGCTTTAAGCCAGCTTCTATTGTCAACCTTTCTTTTCTTGATTTAACATAGGACTTATGCAATGGACTTATGCAATGTTAAAAGACATTTCATGACCGAAGAATCAACTTCAACTACACAATCTAGTAATAAGGACTGGGAAAACGGGAATTGGGTGCAACTTAACGTGGGACTCGTCAGGCATAAGGGTAATGCACTATCGAGTGCGCGTGCCCTCTTTGCCCGACTCGAACCGTTGCTTACTTACTGGCGGAGTAATAATTTGTTACGCTGTTTCTTCTTTATGAGAAAACCGCCAGATATGCGGGTGCGCTTTTTTACAACAGTGGATCGGCAACAAGCGATCGCACAAATTTCTGACCTCATGTATCCTCTTGAACGTGAGAATTTTATTAATCTATTCTTCTTTAGTGACTATCAGCCAGAAAGCGATCAATTTGGTGGGCTTGAAGCCATGAAGTTTGTTCATCAGCACTTTGACGCAGACACTTCAATATGGCTTATACTTGACCATCTCGATCAACATAACCTTAGTATTATCCCTAAAGACTTACTTCTTCCAACTGTGCTGCACGATCTCTTTAGCCGTGCTTTGTCAGATCAAGTATTTATTCTGGCAGCCTGGCACAGTTTAAGGGCTTTGATTCCTACACCTCCTGAAGCCACAATTCCAACAATTGAACTACTTTCTCTCGAAACTTTGTCTGAGTCTCGAACCGTAGCAGGACAAGAAGCTGATGTATTACAAAAATATGCAACAGCTAACAACATGCTTGCAAAGGAATTGGTTAATCTTCAGCATCTTGGTCAATTGACTCAGGATCTGGCTGATATACTTGCCGCAGTAGCAATGTTCAATTTTCACCGCCACGGGTTTGACTGGCGTCGTTCAGGGAAATTAATTGAAGCGATAATCCGAATTATTGAGCAAAAGGATGAAATTCCCATGTGCTAATTGACACTCTCCGGCGTGAACGCACGGGGATTCTTGAATCTAAGACATAACTTGCTCAATCAGGGTTACCCCAGAAGGAGTAGAGGTTTCATCTCCCCAAGCGTTGCTTGCGTCTAGCGCAAAGGTTCCAGTATGCCCTACCGTACCCAATCCTGAGTTAAGAATATTTATACTGGCATTATGATCTCTATCTAACTTGCAGCCACACTGACAAACGTGTGTACGAGTAGATAAGGATTTTTTCACAATTACGCCACAGTTAGAGCATTCCTGACTTGTATACGAGGGATTTACTGCAATAGTAATCCTCTTAAATACTTTCCCAAAATACTCTAACCAAACTCTAAATTGATACCATCCAGCATCATTGATTGATTTTGCCAAACAATGATTTTTCACCATGTTCTTAATCCTCAAGTTTTCATAGACGACTACATCGTTTGATGTGATTACGCACCTTGCCAATTTCACGGCATGGTCAAAACGCTGTCTACTTATTTTGAGGTGAACTCTACCTAATCTCTTTCGTGCAAAGCGTCTGTTGTTAGAACCTTTAACTTTGCGAGAAACAAGTCTTTGTGACCGTTTCATTTTCTGTTCCCCAGTTCGATAGAACCGAGGATTTTCAATCTTTTGCCCAAGGGAATCGGTGTAGAAGCTCTCTAACCCTACATCCAAACCAACTGTCTGATGAGTTGGAGCGATTAATTCTCTTCGGTTTACATCAATGCAGAATTGAGCATACACACCGTCAGCACGTTTTACCAATCTTACCCGTTTTATCTGGTTTATTTGATAAAAATGCAGGTCACGAGTGCCTTTTAACTTTAATCGACCAATACCATTTTTGTCAGTAAAAGTTATGGATTTACGATTATCGGCAAGCTTGCAGCCTGAGGATTTATACTCAACAGAACGGCAGTTTTTCTGAAACTGAGGGAAGCTCTTTTTACCCGATATCTTTTTCTTGCAGTTGTCATAAAATCGAGATATAGAAGCCCATGCTCGTTCGGCTGCGGCTTGCCTAGCCATTGAGTTTAGCTTAGATGCCCAAGGAAACTCTTTCGCTAATAATGCACAATGCCGTGAAAGTTCAACCCAAGATTTAGCAAGCCCATCCATCCACAATCTGATCGCTTTATTCCGAATGAACTGAGTCGTTCGGATCGCTTGATCAATTGCTTGAAACTGCAATGCTTTCCTGTAGGTTTTGAACTCAAAAACTAGCATGAATATTTGTTATTTGACTTATCTAGGACTTACGCATTGACAGGAAGAACCAAATATGGGGTATGGATTTCAGGCATTAGACCTTGATTTTTTGACACTTTTTTGCGATCGCTATTTATCAAAAGATGATTGATAAAAGCCTGAAATGACGCATTTTCGTTAATCCACAAGATAATAAATTTGTACAGTGCGTAAGTCCTATTATCTTATTATAGCACCTCCATCATAAGACTATCAAAGGATTGCCCTGGAAATATAATATAAAGCCGTCGTAGAACGACGGGGCTTTAGACCCATTAATTCCGGTAAAGTTGGGCTTTGTCTGTCGGGTATGAGTCCCAGTTCTAGAAGGCTTGCCAAAGCACAGGATGCTGAGTGTTGCTTTAACACCAAATAATTGCATTAACAACGCATACATGATGTGATGGGCTACTAAAGAGAAATATAAAGTGGCCTATGTAACATTTTAAGCTTCAACTAGCACCATTTTGTCAATTCCAATGTTAATTTTTTTATTGTAAAATCCAAAGCTAATGTATTATTAATTACAAATCTTTACTAAAATTAGCTAGACATTAGCCCATGCTTTAAGCAATTATTGTATTGGAAAATACTAAACCCTCGGTGATATAGCTGATATGTTGCCTAGTGGTTTGGGATTAATACTTTTGAAGTTAATCACCTGACTTTCAGATTTAGTTACCTACTTCGAGATCCCAAAGTATAAAACCAAGTATCTTATCTTAAGGAGAGTTGAAAATGTCTCAGCAAAGTTTTGTCGAATACTATGAAAATTTTTTAGGGCAACCAAGCAATTCTCAGTTGCGTGAGGCTTTGGATGCTACTGAAGCAGGCGAGTTTGCAAGAATCGCTGTTGAACAAGGCCAGTCAAATGGTTTTGATTTTAACACTGATGACGTAAAAGCCGTGATGGTTTCTGCTGAAAAAAAGGTTCTAGGTTTGTCAACTGCTTCTCCATCTGTGAATATCCGGTCTATTAATAGCGTTAACGGTATTAAAGCAAGACCGACTAACCGAGAATTGTCAGAAAATGAGTTAGAAAGTGTTGCTGGTGGGCTGGCTTCATCCAAAGTTGGAGATACAATTATGTGTTGCTGGTAGCCTTGATTTCAGGCTTACAGTGTCAGTACGAATAAAGGTCGTGACTAGAGGCGTTGCTAAATAAAGATATGTTTTAGGCTGACAATAGAACAGAATAATATTTGAGGTAGTGCAGTAACATCAAAGAGAATGCCTCAGTATTTATTGCCTTTGGAATAGCAGAGTGTTTTTTGATGAAGATGAACCAGATAATATCTCAAATGAGTATTTTTCTTCTCGGTTTATCTCAGCATCTTGTCTGTATAACCGACAATTTGATAGCTATCAGAATTCACTTCAATTCATATTAATATTGTCATGCAACGCCTACCTAAAAAGCGAAATCTCAAGGTACTTCCTAAGAAAAAAATGGAGATGCCTACGTTTGATTTGATAAAGCAGCATTAACAACACCAGTCTGATAAAAAGTTCGTTTTAAATTCATCATTTTTTTTGTGCGATCCTAACCTTTTAATGTAACGGTTTTGAGATCGCATTTTTCAAAAGCACTAGTTAGAAGTCATGTGTTGTGTGCTTAATATGATACATAAAAAATCATTCAGATGTATTAAAGCACGAGTATCTATTGTTACTTCAGCATATTATTCTGATCGACCGCTAGATTGGATTTGTGGAACCGATTTTTTTCAGCACTTATAGCAATCGTCATTTGTGGTTCAATTACCTGAAAATTGCTGTAAATGCCGATTAGCTTATTAGGCAGGAAGCCAAGTGTGTAACCAACTATCTTGGCGCTTGGCAAAGTCGTAAAGCAAATCTTGCCGTTTCTCGCGCAAGCAGGAGAGGGCTTCATGTTGGGGCATAGCGGTGCTAGCCAGCCCTTTGAGAATTGCCATTTGGCGTTGCCAAGTGGCTGGATCTTCGACGGGTTCGACAAAGCGGGCGGATACCTGTTGACCAGCTAAGAGTGTGTCATAGGAGTGATCGTCAGAGAAAAACTCTGGAGGATGTAGTGTATAAAACAGAGAATTTCGATAAGACAGGGGGGCCCGCTCACTAAATAACGCTAGTCGCTCTGCTGCGCCAGAGATATCTGTGTCTCTATTGGCTGCTTGCCAGAAGGGAGTAGATAGACGGTGATTGAACTTGTAGTGAATTCCGAGAAACCAACGCAGGGCATCCCAACGATCGCTCATCTTGCGGTTGAGTACAGATTTGATTCCTTCATCTCGTTTTGATGCTGGAAGGTTGGTAAGCAGGAGTTCCAATTCTAGAACGATCATGTGGATGGCTGTTGATTCTAGTGGTTCTACAAAGGCATAGGAATTTCCGATCGCCACAACGTTGCCTTTCCAAAAATGCTCATGCCGCCCAGAACGAAACTTCACCATCCAAGGGTCGCCCATTTCCGGATTTTTGGCCCGCATTTCTTCTAGAGCTTGGTCAACACTACAAAATGCTGAAGAAAACACATACCCCCGATGATCGGCATCCTCAAAGGGAATATTCCAACACCAGCCATTATTCATGGTTTCGGCTAGAGTGTAAGGTTTAACTGTACCATTATGAGGAACGGTAGCAGCGATCGCTTGATCAGTGCTGAGGGTATCTTGGTAACTCACAAATTTTGAGCCAAGTTTCTGCTCTAGCAACAACGAACGGAAGCCTGAACAATCAATATACAAATCGTAAGTTAGTTTCCGCCCATCCTCGGTGATTAAATAGGTAATGGTTTCACCATCGGCAGACATCTGGGCATCACAAATTTGCACATCAATATGCTGTATTCCGGCGGCGATCGCTTCCTCTTGTAGATAACGAACAAACCGCCGATTATCGAGGTGATACGCCCAGCGAATTTGGTGAAGTAGGGACAACGGAGTCCCATCGCCGCGATCAAAAATAGGAGCGCGATCGGCACTCATCAGCATTGCCCCCAATGACTGATTGTTCAGCGTTGACTCATAGAGGAGAGATTCTAGCAAGCGTCCTCGCTGAAACGGAAACGTAAATTCATAATCATCAGGCAGTCCCCACTGGAACTTAATTCCCAACTTCCAGGTAGGACGAACCCGCTGATAAAAATCAACGATGTCTAGTCCTAAAAAGCGGGGACTATGGAGAAACTTAACCAGTTCTGGAGTAGTTGCCTCGCCCACACCAATCACCGGGATGGCACTCGATTCCAGCAAAGTCACCTTAATGTCTGGTCTGAAAGCGCGAAAGGCTAAAGCCGTGAGATAACCGGCTGTGCCGCCCCCCAAAATGCCCACAGTTTGATAAGCATCGGCTGCTGGGCGGATTGCTGCCTTGGGTGAGTTCGGCCAGATCCGCCCAATTTCTTCAGCAGCAGCAGCGATCGCGCTTCGTTCGATAACTCCCAACGGTTCATCTAGTCGCGGGGCACACTCGTGACACTCACTGCTAGGGAGAAGCCGCTTAACGGTGCGTAGGCATAGCCCGCCGTAGGCATCGCCCTGCCCTGTAATTTTCAAAACGTTGGTTGCATGAGTTGGTGTTAAGGTCGGGCCTAGAAGCGAAATGGCTTCTTCAAGACAAGCCTGGGCTACAGAGGATAAGAGTCGGCTATCCGCTTTGGCAACGATTGGGGTTGAAAGTTGCGGCCAAATATCTTGAAATACCGATGGCAACCCTTCCAGGGTGATGACTCGACAGCCAAAACAAGCGGTTGCACCTCGGATAACCGTTGGGCCGATAAGTGCTGTTTCCTGAGAAGCGGTGACAAATAAACATGGAGTGCCACTGGCTAGCGCCGACTTGTTGACATCCAACAGTGCCTGAAATGGTACACCTTCCAAAGCACAAATAACAAAGTCGAATTCTTTAAAGAGTTGGCATAACCCAGAAATACTAACAGAGTCTAGACTATCTTGGTATGCTGTCGGGGCTAGGGAGGATAGATATGCTAAAGTGCCGTTGACGAGTATCCGTTCTTGCTGAAGGGCGCGAAACTTAGATGTTTGACAGGATTCAAAATTCTTCAGATAAAAAGCGCGACGATTATGAAAACCTGCGGCAGCAAATGTTTGATCGAGATGATCAAGTAATTGGTGATTGCCTAGTAAAGCGATCGCCTTTTGACCTAACTGCTTAGAGACTATGGGCAAATCCCAGCGATGATTTTGGGGTGGGATTTCAGTTACTACCTCTTCAATAATATCCAGCTTACTTAAAGCCAAGATGATCTCGTTTAAGTAGTTGCGATCGCTAGAGTCTGCAAGTTCAGCATAAATTGCCTCAAGCGGACGAACTCCATCAATCAGCACCAAGAGTTCGCGGATAATGCTGGGCTGAATGCCTTCGAGAACAAACACTTCGCTGCCCACCCAGCTACAAACCTCACCCGTTTCACTGAGGATTAAATGGGCATTGGGATTAATCCGAGGCACCTGGGGAATGTTATCTATGAAGTCAGCCATTGACATTTTTTTTCTTTCACAACCTGAATCGCCTCCTGGATTGGTAAGGCGTTAGCACAATTCTTGATGAAATAGTTTTTGACTTGTCGCCAATTATCTAAATCCAAGGTATCATTGTTGCTTTGATACTTTGTGGCAACCTGTTGACCCATAAGCAGATTCAGATAGCCGTTATATCCAAAAACACTATTTTTACGCAGCAGCAGTTGACCAATTGGTGATGGGCCATTGTTTTGAAAAAAGTCTACTACTGTTTCGGCATCACCAATATCAGTTTGCTGCCAGCAGTGTCGCCAGAATTCTGATTCTACTCGACGATTGAACTTAAAGTGAATCGATAAAAAATCACGAATATCATCCCACTTTTCGGCGATCGCTCGATTCGCTAGATTAATTAATCCTGCGGTTGGCTGCTGATCTGAATCAATCAATACATCACACACATATTTAATGGTTTCGCCAATCATGTGTAATCCTGTTGATTCTAGGGGTTCTACAAAACCTGATGCGTTGCCAACGGCGACGACATTATTTACCCAAAATCGTTGATGTCGCCCTGACTTGAACCTAATAAGATTATGCTCATCGCTCATTAAGGGATTCTGACGTTTCATCTCTTGCAGAGCATGATCATCACTGATAAAAGCAGATGAATATACATAGCCACGGTTAACTTTATCCTGCAAATCAATTTGCCAACACCACCCACTCTGCATAGTTTGGGCAGTTGTAAAGGGGTAGATCGCATCATCTCGCATCCATGTGCCCGTGACAGCAGAATCACAAAATAAGCTGTTAGAAAAACTGCAAAAGGGTTCTTGCAGAGTCTCTCCTAGCAACGTCGAGCGAAAACCAGAACAATCAACAAATAGATCACCAGCCAATATTGTGCCATCAGAAAATTTCAGCTGGCGAATGTAGCCATTCTCTGCAACCTCAATATTTTTAACAGGTTTATCAATAACTTTTATGTTAAGTTCAGCTGCTCTTCTTTCTAAGTAAGAAACGAAGCTGGTATTTTCAATATGGTATCCAAAGCGTTCATCAACAACAAAATCGCCAGTTTCTTTACGGAAGCAAGGCGATTTATTTTGCTCCATCAACAGTGAATAAATACTGGATTCTGTAGTTGAATCCAGACAATAATAAGCAGTACTTTTACTTAAAACACTGAGTTTATCTGCCAGATGAGTCACGAAAGGATAGTTGAAGTGGGACTGAGTAGAATCCCCCCAAATAAACTTAATTCCCAATTTCCAAATAGGTTGTGTTTCTTCATAAAATTGCTCTCGATTTAATTCTAGGTACTTATGTAGAAACCAAGGTATCCAGGCGGTAGTCGCTTCACCCACTCCAATAATTGGAACGGTTTTGGAATGGACTACAACCACGTTCAACCAGGGCATCTTCACCTTCAAAGCCAAGGCAGAGAGAAATCCAGCACTACCTCCGCCAAAAACTACGACATTATGTATTGTCTTTTCCACACGTATGACTCAGTACTGCTCTGTATTCCAGTATGCAAGCTTCATGGCATTTAGGAATTATTTGCTACCAATCTTAGCAATTGATATTTTGCTTCTTAAATTCCTTAAAGATTTTCCCCTTTTACTGTATAATCAGCTACCATTTTCTGAAAGTACCAACAACGGAAACAATTCTCATGCGTGTCACAATTTGTGGTCATGCCGCTTTATACATTGAAACTACTGATCAACGCATCCTCCTCGATCCATGCTTCTCGGATACACTTGTCGAGGGCACGCTTACTTATTATCCTGGTCGTGTATTTGAGTTAGACAAACTACCAAACCTGACAGCTTTGGTGGTGACTCATGGACATTTCGATCACTTTCATTTAGAAACCCTCCAGAAGCTTAAGCGTGAACTGCCTGTGATCACTGCGGATGAACCGGCACTGGTCGAACAGCTGCAAAAGATCGGATTCTCAAAAATAATCATCTGTCAGCCTTGGCAGGCGATCGCCCTTGGACAAACTTACTTGCTCCCCACTCCTTCAGACCATGAAGAACCAGAGTTTGGGCTGTTAGTTCGAGATCCAACTGGCACATTCTGGCACATGGCAGATGCAGAAGTAACGGCGGAAATTGGAGAACGAATCACGCAAGAATACGGTGCCATTGATTTGATTTCAACCAAGTATCAGCCAGTAGTACGTGCCAGTATGGGCTATTTGCACGGTATGGGAGCAACATTTGATCGGCAAGGGGTAGTCAGTTGGCTGGAAGCGGCATGTGCCTGCAACCCTGCTTTGGTGTTCCCTTACGCCTCAGGTCTGTGCTTTAGTGGTCGGCACGCCTGGTTTAACCGCTATGCGTTTCCGTTAAGTTCAGCAGAAACAGTTCGCTTGTTGCAACGTCGGCTTGGTTCCCTAGAGCGAGCGATAACGGTGCGTCCTGGTGATGTGATTGAGCTTCAAGCTGGGCAACCTCCGCAACGACATGAACAGTCAGCTGATTTCGTTAGAGAAAAGCCATCTCCTGGGTTGCGCTGGGAACCAATCGATATCAGCACCCTCACAGGATTGTCTACACCTGAAGAACGGCGTACCTTGCAACAAAAGCTAGATGTATTCTTGGCAGGGACTTTGGTTTCGTGGCTCAAACATCAGTTCAAACAGACTCACAGCAGTTGGACTAGTTTCCCTGCCGAGCAGGTTGTTTGGCAGTTGGTGGTTCATGCTGGAGATGGAGAACGGCTAAACTATACCATTGATTTTCGTTCACAGGATTTTTCCGTCTTACCAGGTGAGCATCCAGAAGCAAACTTCTTTACCCACATCGCCGGACAAGCTCTTGACGATGTGATGACGGGCAAAATGCCGGGGTTAAATTTTTGGCTGGCGGGTGAGGCTCGTAGTTATGAAAAGGTTATTTGTGTACGCAATGGTCGTTTCGAGTGTCCAAAGTGGCCAAAGACAGCCGAAGATTTCCCCTCAGATCCCCTCACTTACTATCTCCGTCATTTTGGAGCTGGCGAAACTTCTCTCGTTCAGCCGGAATTGGCTGATGCCCAGTCTGAGAAAGCACCAGAGTCACCAAAAAGTGCTAATGATATTCAGATTCTCACCCGTTTAGGGGAGAACGAAAAAGTGATGAACAAAAAAGTTCTACTGGCTTATTTGGCAGTTCAAGAAGCAGAACGCTTGGGACTGAAGATTTCTGATATTGAAATTCAAACAATGTCTGACTCCTTTCGAGAGCAATTTGATTTACTCGATAGCCAAGATACAGAGCAATGGTTAAAGGAAGCAGGCTTGAGTATTGAGGGATACTCAGCTGTGATGCGAGATTTCACCGCAGTACTGAAGCTGGAGCAACATTACACTAAGGTGATCGATCCACTGCTCACCAATCATCGCCGCGTGGCTACAGCGAGATATGCCCGCCCACAACGGGATATAAACGACTGATGAATCATCCCAGAAAACAATTTGAGCTTGCCCCTGTTGGTATTTTGCGGGCTGCTGCTTGGCCAATCGAGAATATTCAGAGTTTTGGGAATCAGGAACTTGCAAGCCTAGCGTTAGCAGCAAGCCGGACAAATGACGATCGCACCTGGAAGGAATATACAACAGCCTATCAGCAGGTGTATGAAGACGAGCGCGATCGCCTTTGGCAGATGACCGCAGCAGATTCATGGTTTATGAAAGCGTTGCTGTTGTCTAATCCGTCACTCGTCACGGAAATACAGCGTGGGCTGCCACAAAGACAGGGAAAACGGACTAAAAAAATTCGGCATCTGGAGACGGCACTGTATCGTTATTTAGCGCGGGCTGTGGGACGGACAACACCATACGGCTTATGGGCTGGTGTCAGTTTAGTCGAATTTGCCAAGACGGTGCGGCAGGAGTCGGTTGCAGCTAAGTATTCATTTACACCTGACCTCCGTCCTTTTCAAACGATATTGCGATCGCTAGCTCAACGTTCAATTTATCGTCAAGGTGCAACTTGGCGATTGAATCCAACCTTGAGACGACAAGCAGATGGTTCTTGGCGCTTTTGGGGTCGCACTCCAGAGGGGTTAGTCGAGCAGCGTGAAATCGAGTTTCAGGAAATTGTGGATATCCTCTTAGAGGAACTGGCCAAATTGGATCTGGGGACATTAGATGAATTAGCTAAAACAGTGGCAGCCTCACCTCGCTGGAACCATGCAGCAGAACTAGAAGATATTCTGCATCTCTTCATTGATGGGGATGTGCTTTTAGGCGGACTCGATCTGCCCGATCGCTTTGAAAATCCTTGGGAAGCATTAGCAATTGCAGCAGACAAACTAATTGAGCCAGATCGGTATCTCTGGAATAGCACTATCCAAGAACTGCATTGCCTTTGCGATACTCTCGCGGCAAAGCTTGATTTCATGTCTCTGGATACACTTGCGGATTATTTACAACAAGCAAAGACTTGTATTCAAGAACTCACTCAAGCCCTTGATGTTTCGCTCGTCCAGCTAACCAAGCCAGTGTTGCACTGCGATTTGGGACTACCGTTTCGGATTGCCATCGATGAGGTGCAGCAAAACATATTACTTCAAACACTCGCAGACTATGAGCGTTGCTGGATTCAAGGTGCAAGTCCAGCCTCGGCAATGCGGATGGCATTTCGTGAGCGGCTGAAACAGGAATTTGCAGAGGGTGTTGCACTTGGGGATCTCAAATCCACCTTGGGTTCTGAAATGAGAACAGTTCATAGCCATCCTGAAGTTATCACCCGGTTGGACGCGTGGGAGCGATCGCTATCGCAAAATACAGAAGTAGTCGTTCTCGAAACCAGCAGCAATTCGCCAAAGTCGGCTCTGTCTAAAGCTCCTTTCGGTTGTTTGTTCACGGGTCTATTTGAGTCTTTCCAACTGGTAGTTCACGGGATTAGTGATGATCCGGTGCGAATCTTTGCTCGGTTTAAAGACTTACTGAATGAGAATCATTTATTGCATTCTTGGTTTCAAGAAAAGCTTGACTGTTTGGCAAGCCAACATCAAATTCAAATTGCAGAACTAAAAAGTCCCTTTGAGTCAAATCCAAATGTACTGGCTCGTCCCCATTTCAACCTTCTTCCCATTGAGTTGTGGGGGGCGAGTCAAAATACTCCATCTCTAGCCGATGCAGAAATTTTTTTAGATCCAAAAACACAGTTGCCTTTTTTAAAACTGCGATCGGCTTCGCCCAACCCTGTTGCAGTATTTTGGTTTTCCTTGGCTGCGGTTAATACCCGTGACCCCATCTCTGAGCAGTTACTTTGGACTACCTTTCAAGATAACCCGATGGCGGTCTTTCGTGCTCTCACAATGCCGATGCAGATTGAACTGACTGCACCTCGTTTCACTCCTCGTGTTCAGCTGCCAAAAGAAGCGATCATCCGTCCTCGGCGGACAGTTTTGAGTGGGCAAGTCTTAGCAGAACTTGCCAAATTGATTGGAACAGAGCGCTTTGCCAGATGGCAGCAATTAGCTGCTGAGTATAGCTGGCCGATACTGCTCAATCTGCAAATAGAGGATAAGCCTTCACTCCTTTTGCATCGGGACAGCCCTTTAGCCCTTGAGTCTTTTTTCAAAAAAGACCTACAAAAACACACCCGATGGCTAATTGTAGAAGAGTTAGTCAATCAACCTTGGCTAGTTGACTCCAAAGGGCAGCATCATATAGCAGAACTTGCCTTACCCTTTGCCCACACCGAACATGGCTGGTCGTTGCGTAGAGATGAAATGTCGATTATAAAGGTAGCTGGCTGAAAAAGAAAAGAGGAACAAGCGCTTTCCTTTTTACTGCCATGATGCTCTTTTTGGCTTGGAAGAGTAGACCTCTTGCAAAAATAAATTATGGTACGATGGGGAGTTTTAAAAATTTGCTTTCTATCTTTATCAGACATACCACCGAGGTAATAAAAGTTCTCTGTATAGATTATGATATGGATTTTTTATAAAAAGCTTAATAATACCATAAAACTTTTTTGCAAGAGGTCTATTGTAATAATTTATATTAGACTCTGTATTAATGAACGAGATAAGTTATTTTATAGAAGGTATTTAGATTGTGGAAAAGCAAGTATTAAAAAGCGAATTTTATTCGAGATTATATAAATGGTCAGCAAACGATGCTTATCGAGAAGCTAGTAATAATTTTCCGTTTCTCAAAACTATGAATGATCTTCACGTATCTCATACGTTAGAGGTAGTAGAGTCGTTCTCAAAATCACAACAAATAAAAATGTTTGTGGCTCTTACTAAAAATTCTTATCAGTTATCAGGAGAGTATTCTAATATGGACTTAACTCCAGAAGAAAAAATAATGCTAGGATTATTTCAAAAAAAACAAGAACTTTTGCCTCACGACAAATCAAAATTGCATGATATTTTTTATATTAAAAAAAGCTTTTTAAAAATACCTATAAAAGAACTAAAAAAAAATATTATTAAAGAATTATTTCCTATCTTTGGTAATCCAAGTGAGCCGGGTAATCATCTCCCTTATATGACAATTATAGAAAACAAGTGGAGTATCTCAACTTTAGTATCTCTGGATATTACAGGCATTTCATATTCACATCTAGTGGGTTTTTTGCCTCAGGGTATAACTTTTTCAAATAATGAAGAACTTTATAAGAAAAGATTGGTTTTCTCAAATCCTATTTCACTACCTAAATGGTTAGGTTTTAAAGGAGGTGGATGGTTTTTTCTCAAAAAGGAACACCCTACAATAGCCGCGAAAACTATAGCAGGAGCATGTTCTCATTTTTTAAATGCTTTTCCTGATTTAATAGATGGCTTAGTTTCTTAGAAAGTTAATACAATTGTATATTATTTACATAGTCGTACAACACCTCAGTCCCAGTCAATTGCTTTGCTTCGGCGTATACCGTTAGTTTTGCCCATTCTTCTGCTGATACCCTTAAATTGTAGACTTTTGACTTTTAACTATTGACTTGCTTATGATACGTCAAAGATTAAGCAGCAGCATTAAATTCCAACTTATATATCAGGACGAAACCAAGTTTGGTAGTGCTGTGACTGGACAATGTGACACTACCATCCGTCGCTACTGCGCCAGCATCACAGAACACCGCAATCGATATGGTCTTGCAGATGTGGTGGTTCATTCGCGGGATTTACTGGCATTAACAATGGTTCCAGGTGGTCTGGCGGATTTGTATCAGCGTCATAGTGTCCTCTTAGAAGATTGGCTATATCCCGATCCCAAAGCTGTTAAACCCATTGCACTTGAGATGGAACGCAATATTGGCAAAACAATCGTCATCCAAGAATTATCTCCCAATCTCCTATCCGATCTAGCTTTGTATTTAGGGGAATGGCAAGAAGGAAGTAACGCTCCAACTACAACCATTGCTCGCGAGTTATGGAACGTATTAAGTGATTATGGCGCACTGGTTGAAGTCAACGAACTATCCGTCAAGCCTCAACTGGGCCATGCCACTTTTGTCGGTCACTCCACCCTACGGCTCAGTGATGGCAACTCTAGTATTCTCTTCGATCCATTTCTGTTGCCCAAGTCTAAACTTTATCCGCCAAACTACCAACCCCTCAGCTTAGAGGAAATGGGACAACCCGATGCAGTATTTATCACCCATTCTCACCCCGATCATTTTGATTTAGGAACGTTGCTGCGAGTTGGTGCAAACACCCCAATCTTCGTTCCCGAAGTTAAGCGAGAATCTGTACTGGCAATTGATATGGCGTTGCGGCTGCGTCAGCTTGGGTTCGAGAATATTCACACCCTACGCTGGTTTGACGAAACTCAAATTGGTAGGATGCGAGTTATTGCCCTGCCCTTCTACGGAGAACAGCCAACGGTTGCCCAAGCCCTCCACCCAGAGATTCGCAATGAGGGCAATACCTACCTCGTCGAGTATTGCGATCGCCGTGTTGCGCTGACAGGAGATTCAGGGAGTGATTGCCTAGGAGATGTCAAAAAACTTGCAGCTACAGCCTTAGAGCGTTATGGTCCCCTTGATACTTTATTTGGTGGATATCGAGGTTTCGGACTGTATCCGATTCAGTATCTCTTTTCATCAGTCGCTCGCTATCTTCCTTTTGTCCCAGAGAATAGCTGGCAAGTACGTCAAAAGATGATGTGTGATGCCGATGATTTAATTGATGTAGCAGAAATCTGGAATGCTAAACGAATTGTACCGTACTCCGATGGGGGTGCGCCTTGGTTTTGGCAGCGCGGTCTTGGCCCTTGCCTTGATGGATTGCAAGCACACATCATGGCAGTTGATCCAACCCCAGAGCATGTTTGCCAGGTAGCGACTGTGCGCTCTGGAACCCGTAAAGATGGAGCAATCGCCTCTCCTGTATCGATTTGCTTGCTTCGCCCTGGAGATGCTCTTGCGTTTGCTCAAGAGGATACACGACTAGTTCAAAACCAATCTTGGCCATATGTTAAGTCGGTAGGTTCGCCCATTTAAAAAAGTTGAAGAGGAATTAAGATGCTGTAAAGCTTATGCAGCTTTATTTAGATAGGATTATTGTTAGCGGGACTTAAACAAAAGTTAAGATTAAAAAAGAGTATAATGCTTAACTAGCATAGCTTTCACGTTGAAAAAAGTCATGAAAGAAACCACCCCCGCAGCCATGCCTCCAAGATGAGAAAGATGGGTCAAAGGTTTGATGATATTGTTGACTCATAAGGCTCAAAAAAGAGAGTTTAGACACTATGTAGGGGGATTATTGGGTGAAAGTGAGAGAAAAAACCTATCTCAAATGGCAGAGAATGCTGTAGGAGTGACTTACCACCGATTACACCACTTTTTAACTGAAGCTCCTTGGTCTAATTGGAAACCGCAATATTGCCATCTTCATGAACGCTGCGAGTTTCTCTGAAGCCACTGATATTGACTATTTAATCACCGACGAGTTGCTTTCCGACGCAAGGCGACAGGAACGCACTCGCCTCACCAATGTTTCCTCATCAATTGTCACACCGCAATGGATAGTTGATACTTATGGATCAAGAAATTGGGTAGAAGTTTTCTATCGAGAAGCTCTCATGCTGGTTAGGACTTAAAGAATATCAAGTCCGAGATAAAAGAAGTTTACTTCGGCATTTTATCTTGGTTTTTTGTGCCTATACTTTTATTCTTTGGCATCAGATGACCGGAGGCTTAAGACGCAGGTGGGCAAGCAAACCTTTGAACACCTTTACTGAAGCCTTAGAAGCTTTTAGAACGGCAATCTATTATCGATTTTTCGTTCGCGTAGGGTGTGCTTTGCACATATGGTTGACCCTCAACCGTGACGTATTTGCTGCTTACAAAGCCAGTTTTGGCTTTATTTGGGCTTAATTTTTGTTTAAGTCCCGTTAGAACTGGGGTAGTTGTAGTCATAGCCAAACTAAATAATCTTCGATCAAAAATTTTGCTTCTTCACCCCAATACTTTACAAAAATTCCAGGACACAGTAGTAACAGAACTATGTTCTGGTGCGAAAGCTAGCCTTACTTTTTTGACCAATTTATAAATTTTACTTATGTTCTATTCCTAAAGGAATTTTCCAAAAATCGGATCAAAAAATACAGTTTTTTAGGCAACAATTCAGATGCACAAGTATCGATCGCAGAACTTTTCGGTCTACTGAATATACTTCATCATGAGATCCAAAATTTATGAGTAATATCGCTTCTTCTTGAACTTCAGGATTTTCCACAAATTAAAACAAAAGACGATAACTATAATCAATTGAACATGACCAGATATTTGATAAATCGCCTTTAAGCTTGTGGGTGTGTAAGCTAGGATCAAAGGGGTCTTCGGCTAACTGGCGTAATGTTTGTTCAATTAGGGGTCTAAGATTTGGGTTTTTACGCGTGAGACGTTTAAAAGCACGGAGGGATTTGGGTGTCCAACCAATTTTCATGGTCGATCTAATTCTGCTAAAAATTGATCGACTGAGCCAAATTTTACGTTTCCTTCAGCAAATTCTTGTTTAATTTCGCTAACTTCTTGGTATAAGTTATTTCGTCGCCGTTGTTGTAATCGTTTTTGCAGGATATCGAGCAAGATTTCTTGATCTTCTAAGGATAAACTTTCTAATGATTCAATGGCTTGCTGAAATGCTGATGTTTTCATAGCGCTCAAGGTGGTTTGAGTTTGCTTTCTATTTTATCTTTATTGGTTGGTTTTCGTTCCCTCAAGCCAACCTACGGGTTTGCGTTCCCTACAAGAGCGATCGCAATAATTTGCCAGTGTTGTTCATCATTCATCTTGAGGTAATCAATTAGTAGCGATCGCTACGCCCAACCCAGGCATCGCACTTTAAAAGCTTCTTGAGAATTGAGTTTACGCTTTCCATTTAATATATCTAAAATTGTTTGTTCTTGCTCAAAAATTCCTAAAAAATCTGGTATTTTTAGATTGTAGTCTTCCATTAATGTTTGTAATAATTCTCCATCGGTTAATTCAGGAAATTTTTCATTTTTTTCTTCATAGTCATAGACTAACGTCCCTAATACCTGTAGATAGTCTCGATCATCTTGATTAATATTATTTTTATCTACAATCGAGTTAATTCTTTGTTGAGTTGCCATTAATTCCGCGTCATTTGTAATCGGACGAGGCGCAAATTCTGTTATTAAACTAAGGTAATAAGGGCTAGGGGTTGTTAAACCAGTTGTCATTTTTCCAATTCTCCTTATCGTAGTCTGCGTGGGTTAAAATGGCACGAATAAAAATGATTTTTGCTTCGTAGTCAATATAAGTACATCATTCATCTTGAGGTAATCAATTAGTAGCGCTCGCCTCTGATCTACCCTTCCACTAACATACTTTACAATATCAGCGATGGCTACGCCCGCCGCAGGCATCGCATTTTGAGTGAGAATGGACAGTGTGTTAATATTCATCCGAACATGATATTAGGCGATCGCATTCCTTTTAACACTGTCCCTACAATAGCTTGTCAGATGAGAAAATCGCACTTGCTCAACCATCCAAAATGAGCGATCGCATTACCTTTTTATACAGTCCCTACAAGAGCTTGAAAGATGAGGCGATCGCACGCTTATCAAACCTCCTACCTGAGCGCATCGCTTGACTTTTAAGACAGTCTCTATATCAGTAGCGATCGCACTCTTCAATTGCCGTAACTGTTAATTATGAAAGTGGCGGTGCGTTAAGCTATCACTTGGGTTCCCTACAAGAGCGATCGCTGTAATTTGCCAGCGTTGTTGATCATTCATCTTGAGGTAATCAATTAGTAGCGATCGCCCATGCTCTACTCTTCCACTAACATACTTTACAATATCGGCGATCGCACTACAAGAGCAGCGATCGCACTTTTGCGAATTCATTTTACAAGCCGATCGTCTTTTCTAATTCCACACGAAATTGGTTCAGATCGCTTCTCCGAGATGCTCCCGTTAAGTCCAGTCCCGTGACGGCTACCCATCTCGTCGGTAGCGATCCGGCTGAGATATCCGTAGGAAAATCTGGTTCTGTATTCGTCTTGGTAGGCCAGAAAAACAAATTCAGAGGCGAGTCACAAATCTTATATAAAAGGTAGTTCAGAGTATTTGTCAAATCATTGCGATCTACATTAGTGCCTTTTCCGAGATGGTTTATAGTTTGGAAATAATTTGTTGGTGGATTTAGCGTGTAAAAGAGGAAGTAAAGTTGAGTCAGTAGCCCGACATAATCAACAACCGTTTCACGTCGACCATAATCCATCAGCACTCCTAACAAATTATCGTAAGACACCGAGTGATTGCAGACCACTCCTACAGGAACAGTCAGCCAATCTTTAGCCTGTGCAGCTTTCCTCGATTGATCACTTACGGCTGTCCGAGTATGCACAACCCCATTAATCTGTGCTACTGGACTAACGCTTTCTTCCCCGACTAAGGTTATACTTGTTGCTCTTTGTATGATCAGGGAACTTCCTCCCAGGATTCTTTGCGGGGCTTGCGGAGGCACACCGACTTGGATTACGTGATCGCCCTCCGATGCCGATGGGTTTTCCGTAGCGGGGTGTTGGGATAACTGCTCCGGTGGTAGAGGCGATCGCTGCACAGCCCCACCATTCTGCTGCACCACATGAGTCAACTCATGGGCAATTAACTCCTGCCCTCCTCTACTCCCCGGCTGATACCTCCCGTGCCGAAAGAACACATCCTGCCCCGTCGTAAAAGCCTTCGCCTGAATCGATTGATTCAACTGGTCCGATTGAGCATCCGTATGTACCCTCACCCTACTAAAATCCGCCCCCATCGCTTGCCCCATTGACTGTTGCAGTCCTGCCTCTAAGGGCTGTCCACTTCCCCTAGCACGGTTAATGGTTGATTCCAAATCCGTTGAAGTTTCCCCTCCTGCGATCGCTTCCCGTCGCTGGAGAGTTAACTTTGCCTGAAGTTCCTCCTCCGGTTTTGACCTGCGTTGGAGTGAAGTAATCTCAGGTTTCGCCTGTATATCCTTTTCGGCTTTTTCTTGGCGCTGTACTGATCGCCCTGCCGATGCTGGTGCATTGATCCTTTGTACTACTTGTGAGGCGACCCGATCTGCCTCCTGTTCATAGCGATCGCCTGGTTCCCCAATAGACATATCCTTAATACAAATATTATGAGATAATTAAATAATTGAATATGAATTAAAGTGCATATAGGATGACGACAGCTTTAGAAAGAATAGAGTCACATCATCATGAATCAAAAAGATTAATAGGTATTGAATACGAACATTTTTTAGCATTAGTAGAGTTAGCAGAAAAAAGACATTTAGAGAAACAGGCGTTTATTGAAAAAAATAAAATTCGGATCGTGGCGAAAGGTGGTGGAAGGAGACCAGATATGTCAGTCAAACAAGGAATATGTTTGTGCCTAATCTATCTGAGACAAAAACCCATATTTGAAATACTCGGTTTATTATTTGACGTTTCTAAAACCAAGGCGAATGATACATTTAATTATTGGATAGCAATATTAAGAGAAATCTTGCCAGCATCTCAAATAGAAGAAGTCAGTGAATCCGAAGAAAAATATCAAAAACTACGCCAATCATTATTAGAATACGAATTAATTGTAGATAGCGCAGAACAGCCTATAGAAAGACCTGTGGACTATCAAGAGCGAAGTCTGCCGGGGGAAGCTTCCCCCGGCGAGCTTCAAGAAAAAATACTACTCAGGTAAGAAAAAGATGCATACTCTGAAAAATCAATTTATTGTTTTACCAAATGGAGAAGATATCGTTGATGTAATAGTTGGAAAACTAGGAAAAACAAGTGATATTAATTTATTTAGAGCCAGGCGCGATAAATTTGACCCTAAACAAAAATTTTTAGGAGATAAAGCTTATAAGGGGGATGCGGCAATAGCAACGCCTCATAAAAAGACTAAAAAAGCCGAAATTACTGAGCGACAAAAACAAGAAAATAAAGAATTATCTTTCAGAAGAATAGGTGTTGAACATCTCATAGGTCGAATCAAAATATTTAAAGTTGCTATTTGATTGATTCCGCCTTGCACATAATAAATATAATCAGCTAATTATGAGTGTTTGCGGATTAGTTAGATTACGAATGAACCAGGTGTTTTTATTAGGTCTTAATAGTTAAAAAGAACTATTTAAAATTAAACATATTTAATTCTATTTTGGATAAAACTTTTGAGAAAATATGACTGTTAGCCTTGAAACCCTGATTCTATCGTCAGACTATTATCAGCGATCGCCAGCCGCAAATAATGGCTAAAACCTATTCCTAGCATACATTTGCTAATTTGCGGATATGTCTATTGAATAGCACCACTCGGCACATGAGGTACTATCCCACCAGCTTGCCAGTTATCTGGTAAACCTTCAGCACTCAACAATCGCGCCAATTCAGCCTCAACTACCGCTTGCAACAACCGCCCTTGACGAGGAGAAATCGCCACTCCCTCTAAAATCAGCCTCTCTATATCAATATTATCTCCTACTTTATCCAATGGTCGTGTCGTCACAGTGATACCGCCAGAACTCTCAGCGTCAAACCTTTGCTGTAACAGGTGACGCAATGCGATCGTGACGGCGGCAATAGCTAAAGCGTTGCTCATCATTTCCCTCCCGCACGTCGGCGCAAGTACTCATTCAAACTCATCACAGATGGTGCTGGACGGGGCTTTGGTCGAGGCGGAGGTGGTGCTGGGGTTGCGCTGCGAATTTCCAACCGACCAATTGTAACTTGAATAGCAGGTGGTGTTTTATATTCTGCCGAGGATCGCCTTTGGTCTTTTTTGCTACTAGCTGCGATGACTGATAAATTTGTCATAGTCAGGTCATTGATCGGCTGAGATAGCGGTCTTAAATCAGATTCCTCTAATTGCCTAAAGTACGAAGACCCCACCCCGTCTTTGCCTCTATCCGCAGACATAGACAAGTTAGGGGATGCCTTCTGGGGCAATATTAAGTTTTCAATTGGGCTGGTCAATATACCTTCATTGGAATGAATTTTCTGGCGTTCCATATTTGCAGGATGATGCACGTGACTAACGTTCATCTCTCCCCCGGCTTGCCCCAATTCATCCCACTGTTCTGCAACACCAATTTTCTGGGTAGCAATATGTTTGCGATAATTTGTATTATACTTTTGTGAGCCGACTTCCTGAGCAGAAGTTTCATTTCCACGCAAATCAGACAAGTGAGAGTTAGAAAACTTTTGCGATTGTGTGTCAGTTCTTGCACTTGAAGGATGTAAAGCAGGAGTTAATACTATATCTGAATTAATAGTAGTTAGCTTTGTCGGTTGTGAAATAATAGATGATGCAAGATTATCTACTAATGGAGCAGTAGAAATGTTTGTATGAAAGGAAGATAGTTGAGCAGAGGCATCTGTTATAAATGGCTGCATTGATGAAACATTTTTCTGGACAAACCTCTGCTGAATTTTTGGCACATCAGACGTAAGTTTTTCCTGTGGTTCAACACTAGGAGGTGGTGATGTAACGTTTGTTTCTGTGGCAATTGTAGGTGTTAAAGGTGACAATTGAGCAATAGCAGGTGCGTAGGCGTTCGCGTAGCGTCTCGTAAAGTTGCCCGTCGTAGACATCGCTGTTGGTTCTTCTATAATCTGACGTGGTAATACTTCTGAAGCGATCGGCTTTTGCACTTGAGCAGATGAAATATTCTCAGTTATTTGTAGCGATCGCTTTTGTGGTAATTCAGTTACAGGTTGCTCCTGTGGTTGAATTGTAGTAGAAGCAGAAGTATTAGCTTCCACTGCCAAAGCAGGTGTTAAAGGTGACAATTGAGCAATAGCAGGTGCGTAGGCGTTCGCGTAGCCTCTCCAAGAGTTGCCCGTCGTTGATATCGCTGTTGCTTCTTCTATAATCTGACGTGGTAATACTTCTGAAATGATCGGCTTTTGCACTTGAGCAGATGAAATATTCTCAGTTATTTGTAGCGATCGCTTTTGTAGTAATTCAGTTACAGATTTTTCTTGCTGTAGGATTACAGAACTTAAGGCGGGAGTACTAGTTTCCACCGCCAAAGCAGGTGTTAAATGCGACAATTGAGTAACCGCAGGTGTGTACGTGTTTGCGTAGCCTCTGGTAGAGAAGCCTGTTTTAGACATCCCTGTTGGTTCTTCTATAATCTGGCGTGGTAATACTTTTGAAGTGATCGGCTTTTGCACTTGAGCAGATGAAATATTCTCGGTTATTTGTAGCGATCGCTTTTGTGGTAATTCAGTTACAGATTTTTCTTGCTGTAGGATTACAGAACTTAAGGCGGGAGTACTAGTTTCCACTGCCAAAGCAGGTGTTAAAGGCGACAATTGAGTAACCGCAGGTGTGTACGTGTTCGCGTAGCCTCTCCAAGAATTGCCCGTCGTAGACATCCCTGTTGGTTCTTCTATAATCTGACGTGGTAATACTTCTGAAATGATCGGCTTTTGCACTTGAGCAGATGAAATATTCTCAGTTATTTGTAGCGATCGCTTTTGTGGTAATTCAGTTACAGATTTTTCTTGCTGTAGGATTACAGAACTTAAGGCGGGAGTACTAGTTTCCACTGTTAAATTAGGTGTTAAATGCGACAATCGAGTAACCGCAGATGTGTACGTGTTTGCGTAGCCTCTGGTAGAGAAGCCTGTTTTAGACATCCCTGTTGGTTCTTCTATAATCTGGCGTGGTAATACTTCTGAAGTGATCGGCTTTTGCACTTGAGCAGATGAAATATTCTCGGTTATTTGTAGTGGTTGCTTTTGTAGTAATTCACTCACAAGTTTTTCCTGTGGTTGAATTACAGGATTTAAGGTAGAAGTGCTAGTTTCCATCCTTAGCACAGATGTTAAAGGCTTTTGATCCCCAATGGGCAAAACCCAATCAACAGCCTGACTTTTCACATGATATGAAAAATTCCCCGAAAAACCTAAATCCCTAACTCCCGTAGCGACGCTATCAGGGAGAAAATTCCAAGTCTCTTTCCTTTGAGGAGAGAGATTTAGAGAGAGGTTTTCTAGATAACTTGAATTGTCAGGTTGTAGAACGTTAAGGATTGGCAGAATAGTGCTGTTTTCTGCTTGCACTTGAGTGGGAGATTGTTTGAGATGCAGTATCTGTAGTGAGGTATGAAGATAAACTGCTTGATTAATTCCAATTGATTGGTTATTTAATGATTGAGTTGTAAGTTCTCCCAATTTTTCAACAGTTAACCTTGACATAGGAGCATTGTTTTTATTTGCGATCGCAGTCCTGAAAATTGTAGTATTTAAACTTGGCTGCGAAAAGGTGTTCTCTTGTGAAGCGAATGGAAATACTACTGTTTCTGTTTGATTTTCGTCAAAATATATTTGCAAGTCTGGCTTAAAAGGCGATTGCAAAGATAAACTTAGACGATTAATTTCAATTGGTTGTTGAGGAAAAGATTTAGTTTTCGGCTGACTCTGCTGATCGATTGGGTTTGATAGAAAAGTATTTGATTCGGTGGCCAGTACAGAAACGACACGACTCGATAAAGAAGGCTTTGTTTGTGATACAGGTGCAGGCTTAAACGGCTCTGAGCTTGGAGGAGATGCTACTTGATTTGTAGCGGGTGAAATCATTTCTGATTCTGAAATAAGTTGAGTTGGTAATTGTTCACCACTTCCTACCTCTGGAGATTGACCAAAATAAACAACCGAATCAATTTCAGTTAGTTGTTTCTGTAATAATCGAGTCGGAGCAGTAATTGGTGGAGTAGGGTTTATTTCTTCGTCTGTGTTTGGAGTCAGCAGCAGATTACCAGGGGTGCTTTGACTCAGTACTGACTCTGGAAAAAACCCATCGAGAGATAATTTAAAGTTAGGCTCCTCTGGCAAATTAGGAGTTGATTTTGGTAACTCAGTTTCTTCTGTCGTCAGAGTCGATGGCTCCCAGTTAGGAATAGACTCTGGTAACGGTTCAAATGCTGATAACACAAGAGGTTGAATTGTATTAATCAGGTTAAAGTTTTTAGCTATTAACTGGTAGAGATAATTGCTCATTAGCCCGCCACCATCTCTAAATACAATTGCCGTCGTCTGGGACTCATCGCCAAAATATCAGCTTCACGCCAACCGTAAACAACAGCCAAAGTATGCACCTCTCGCAAAACTCGAAATGCCCAAGCGTTAATCTCAGTCCAGAAGAATGACATGATGTCAAACAATGATTGCCATTGGTGGTTGCAAGCCGAACAGGAGATATCGATTGGCACATTTGCTTGCGGATCAACCAGAGCCATCTGGGCAATAATTGCATTGATTACATAAGATGGCAATTGCTGAAACGGTAGATATTCATTGTTACAAACTGCTCCCAAAATACATCGCTCTAATAAAACCTCTTGGGCAATCTCTGGCTGTTTGTGTTCAGCGATCGCTATCATATCTAAACTGTTTGGTAAACGAAAACTCACCTGATAATTAGCAAGCTCAAGACAATATTTCTCTACTGGTTCAAGTGACAATGATGCTACACGCATATCTGCAACATCAAAATTGAGTTCCAAGACTTCCCCATAGCTGGGACAGGTCACTTGACTAACCAGTTGGGAACCAAATGTCCACTCTCGCAATGTCATCAGCATGGCATCACGCTGACCGATACTGAGTTGGGTAAGCATATCTATAGAGGTTTCAGAACAAGCACTAGCTAGTAGCTTGATTGCTCTAGAACAAGATGGCTGATTACGTCCCCATTCCCAGATATTTAACAGTTCTGAGGCTGATAGCGATCGCATAGTTAATTTCCTGCTGGTTGAAGAATTAAATCATGATTAACTTGGGTTGGTTAATCATCAAGCACGTTCCCAACCTTCGTTTTCTATCTTGATGTACTCGATAGCGACAGCATTAGCACTAGCATCAAGGTCTGGTAAAGCTTGATATTCCGAAACCCAGCAACCAAAAACGTTATATGAAGTCGCTTTCTTACCAGCTTCATCACGAACCTCAATAGTGATATCTTTACGGAACTCTGTCAGAGACACTTCTGGACTACCACCAAGCGCCCAGACTTTATTTGCCCATTGTTCAAAATCAGGATCTTTGCTAACACCTCGTTCTAAGGTAATGGGATCGTACTTGCTTTGTCCGGGAGACTTATAGACAGTGCTAGGGTCGCCACCTGTACGGTGTTCTATGACCTCAGTGGTTCGCTTAAGACCACTGACTTTACTTACCCCAGCCACGTCTTTACCAGCGAATTTCACAACAAACTTAAAGTTTTTGTAGATGTCTAAACGCTTACCTGAAATAGAAGGCATATATTTCTCCTTAAACTGCTATTTGTCCGGCTATTTGCTGAATCTTAAGAATGACAAATTCAGCAGGTTTGAGAGGAGCAAAACCAACAATGATATTGACAATTCCTAAGTTAATATCATTTTGGATTGTTGTTTCTTTATCGCACTTCACAAAGTAAGCATCTTCCGCCTTAGTACCTTGAAAAGCTCCTTGAAGGAAAAGAGTATGCATAAAAGCCCCAAGATTCAAGCGAATTTGCGCCCACAACGGCTCATCGTTTGGCTCAAAGACAACCCATTGCGTACCGCGATAAAGACTTTCTTCCAAGAAAAGTGCAAAACGGCGAACCGGAATATACTTCCAGTGATCGGTAAGACGGTCATCTCCCTTGCGCGTCCGCGATCCCCAAATCACACGACCAAAAGCTGGCAGAGTTCGCAAACAATTGATCCCCAGAGGATTCAATTCCCCATTTTCTGGATCTGTTAGAGGTACACTCAATTGTGGTACACCGGTCAATGTTGCTTCTGTACCTGCTGGAGCTTTCCACACACCACGTTGAACATCAGTACGAGCAAATACACCTGCGATCGCACCACAGGGAACAAATTCTTCTATTTGATTTTCCCGTAAAGAATTTGGCTGTTTGATTCGGGGAAAGAAAACAGCAGCATAACTAGTCGGTTCACCAATGCTCTGAATACCATTCTTGGCCTTATCCTTATCAGTCCACTCAATAGGCGAGTCGATGATGAAAAACGCTCGTCGGGTTTGGCAAAATTCTGCTGCTGAATCCACTAAAGAGTCATAATCTATATTGTGATTTTCTTTATAAGGCGGAATACAAAGGATATTAAAGAGGTCGGCTTTGTTTAAAGCATAAAGACCCTCTTTATTTGCTTCCTTATTTGACCCTATGAAGTCGCTCACATCTAAATGATCACCATCTGCACCGCTATTTTCTTCAGCTTTGGTGTTTGTGGGGTTTGTCTCGTTATCACCCCACAATTTTTTATTTGATGCTGGTTCCTCATGAGCAGATGGTTTCTCTGTTGGCAGAGGCTCATGCCTAAATCGAACTAAATAAGACTCATTCAACAACACTTTATCTACTTGTCTTGGATGATTCTGAAGCACCGATACATTGCGAAATATTTCCAGTTGACCTGTGTTAGCAACTGTCCTTCCCAATGTAAAAGTGTTGGTACTCAGCACGTTTGACGATGACCAGTACATTGTCGAGTCCATCCGGGCAGGTGCGAAAGGCTATCTGCTCAAAAATATGCCCGCAGACGGGTTAGTGCAAGCAATTCGGCTATCGTGCCAGGGCTATGCTCAATTGGCTCCAGGGCTGTTAGAAAAACTGGTGAAAAATCCTTTGGGCATCGCTAAACCAAGAGCTTTTTGAGCCGCTTTGTAACCAGGCGCTGGCTTACCTAATTTAAGATCCAGCAAAACGTGATCGTAATATCGCAATATCGTAACAATTTATCTGAGGTTTTAAGAATCCTCAAGCATTTGGGTAAAATTATTACAGAATCTTAAGTTACTGACAGCACTGTTTCTTTATTGCATTAGTATCTAATTTCCAACTCCAGAAGCGTCAACAATTTCTCATCCACAGCACTTAAATAAGGTCGATTCAGCTTCCCCAATGACTGCAACAGATTTTTGACTGTCTCCAAAGAGCGAATCGGAATACACTCGACCGATGCGATCGCTTAGGGACTGGATCTGCTCACACTCGGCAGGCAAGTAATTGCATAATTTCAGGTGTTGCAACCCAACTGTATACTCTCCATCCCACATTCTCACGCTGCAACTAAACTCGTTCACTGCCCTGATAATCGCCCAGCACCCACCCTTACCTCTCAATTCCGGGTTATCCTATTTGGCAAGGATTTGGCAGACTTCGCCAACTTGGTAAGTATTGGGTACTTGTGTCCTTTCCATTATCCTTTGTACTACGTCTTTGACGATCCGGTGTGAAGGTACTTTACCCTTAGCAGATTCTACGGCTTGCTCCCATGCTTCGGGCTGAATGTCCGAGTCTAGCTTGGACAGTAGCCTGATTTGCCACTCATTAAGTCGGCAGAATGTGATCGGAACGATCACAATTCTCCAGTAAATTATCAAAAATCACTGCTGCTTCCATTAAAAGGTAGGGTTGTCGTCGGCTGTAACCAAAGCGATCGCGGCAGTATTCTTCAAAAGTACCGTGCGTGGAACGATATAATCTGCGATCGCTATTGTAAGTTTTCACAGGGCTTCACAATGTATTTTTCTACGCTGTAATATACCAAGAATTGACCAAAAGCCAGTATTAGCCAAGATTTAATCTTTTGTTAATACAACACGTAAATTTACTGAGATAATTGAAAATAGCAGATTTATTAGCTTTGCGATTTTCTAATTATGAAACCTAACTTAGAAGATATCTCTGGTAGTTCTCCTCGCCGTCAAATTCTCAAAACTGCTTTTACCTTTGTGACTGGTTTGACCGCCACATCAATGCTCTCTTTTTTGATGCCCAAATCCACAAAGCCAGCACAAGCAATTGTTGTACAACGACCAAATGAGTTTGAACTTAATGGCAAAGGTACTCACATCAAGTATTCAACTTTCAATGGAGTTCCACAGCTTGATTACAAGACTGAAAAGATTTCCCTTCATTTTAGTGGCGATGAAATTCAGACATTAACCACCGATATTGGTACACTAGTGACGGTTATTATTAGCAAGCCACCAAACCCTGATATCGGAGGAAATATTGTCAGATTCAGCTTCCTTCTACCTACTGTTAACCTATTTATCGGTAATAAAGAAACTCCTGTCCAAACCGAAGCCATTTTAACTACTCAAGAAACATCAGGATTTATTCGCAGACCATTGTTTGGACAATTACAGTCATATCAGACTCTAGCACTCCGGGGAACCGCCAAAGCAAACGCATCTTAATTGGATCGGAATAATACTAGAGCGCACACAAACAAAGGTGAAATAATTGAACTGCTATTGCAACGGTAATTGCTAAAACTCCAAGTCATGAATGAAATACCTGAGATTAAAGACGAAGTTTGCCGCACAGCTTTAGTAATGGCAGTTAAACGTGCAATAGAAACGGACAGGGCAGACCACCTGTTTGATGATCTATTCGCCGCACAGTTAGCCGGAGATATAGGTCAAGCTTGGCGAGAGAAATGGGAACAAGAAGATCGTGACAACCCCCTTGGTAGTGCGCTTCGTATTCAGTTTGTTGCAGTCCGTACCCGTTTTTTTGATGACTTCATCTTATCTGTACTACCCGAAGTTAAACAAGTCGTCTTTTTAGGAGTCGGGTTAGACACAAGAGCATTTCGTCTACCTTTTCCACACCAGACTCGCTTGTACGAGCTAGATTTACCAGATTTGATTGAGTATAGAGAAGCTATTCTCCAGAATAAACAAGCCAAGTGTCATCGCCAAGCGATTGCTGCTAACTTAACACAACCTTGGTCACATTTGCTTTTACAGCAAGGCTTTGAGGTTGAAGCCCCGACACTTTGGCTAATGGAAGGGCTGTTGATGTACCTGAACGAAGCCCAAGTAAATGAATTACTCAAAATAATTAGCCAGTTAAGTGCAGACAGGAGTTACTTGGGGGCTGATTTGGTCAGTATCAGGTCGTGGCAGGTTGGAGCTAAACATCAGAATGGCTTGATTAGCAAGCACTGGCGTTTCGGTACAGATGAACCAGAACAATTGTTTGCCGATCGCGGCTGGAATGCTTCAGTTATTCAACCAGGAGAAATCAGAGCAAATTACGGACGATATGCTGTCCAATTGGCTCCACGTGAAATTAAAGGTGTACGGCGTTCTTTTCTAGTTACGGCGAAAAAGCAGAAAAATAATGACCGAACAATACTACAGATAATCTGACTTTTCACGGCATCTTCTGGATTTGGGTTCATAGTCGCTAGGGCAATACAGCACCAGAAAGACCAGGATTAGCGATTGCCCCCTGGAGTTGGCACGACTTGATTAGCTTCCCACACTTTGCTGATGCACCACTATACAAAATCAAAGCAGGTGATATGCTTTTTATCATTGCCAAGCATGAGTTAGGTAATGACGATCTCTCCAATAGGCGATGTCTATCGACAAGCCGTTGCACGTCTACGCACAAATTATCCGAAAGCACTAAACTTCACCATCAAGATTACCATGCTCAAACTATTGCCTAAATTTGCAATTGGGATCGCAACTGCTGCTCTTAGCACTGGCGTAATTGCAACAAGTCTTGCCCAAAACTCTTGGGAGCGTGTCAAACTAAAAGACAAAGTGTTGACAGAGGTTTTTAAGGATGCATTCTCTAGCCCAACTTGAACCAACATGGCACTCGAACGCACTCGATAGCATTATAAATATAGTTTTAGCGCCCGATGGTGATTTTGAAAGTATTGGCAACCTTGCAAATACTCTTGGTGATTTAAATAGTTTACAAAAAACAATAGATTTTCTTCGTAGCACACCACAAGGAGAGAAAGCATTTCAAAAGCATCCAAGACTTGGTGATATCGACCTCGAAAAACTTTCTCGTTTACCTACCAATACACTTGGATATATCTATGCCGAACATTTGCTCAAAAATAACTTGAACCCTTTAATTTCTTCTGGGCAAGTAGAGAATGATTACCAATTTCTCGGAGCGCATATCACAGAAACACACGACATCTGGCATATTATTACTGGATGCAATACAAATATTCTCGGAGAAATTCAATTAGAAGCTTTTTACGTTGCACAATTACATTTTTCGCGTTTCTGGTTAGCATTATTGGCTAAAAATCTTGTCAAAGCCGCTATTTACGATATTGAGGTTTCGACAAAATACATGGATGCAATCACTCAGGGATGGTTAATGGGAAAACACGCTTTGCCTCTGTTTGGTACTGAATGGAATTTGTTGTACTCAAAACCACTTGAAGATGTCCGTACTTCCTTCAACATCATTCTTTCTGAAATTTCATGATGCAAAAATTCAGCCAGCATGAGGTTATGCACTTTCTAACAATGACGCTCTCTTGACAGTGACAGCGATCGCAAAAAGCGGCACTTTGAGTCGGGAGTATTCCTACTCCAAATCCACTCGTGTAAGGCGATCGCCCTCGCTCAAGGATTGCATCTGTTGACATTCCTGGGGCAGGTAGTTGAAGGACTTCAGGTACTGCAACCTAACAGTACACTCGCCATGCCAGGTTCTGACTGTAGAACTGAATTCGCCTACATAGTTGACTATGCCCCAGCACCCACCTTTGCCGCTGAGTTCAGAAGTGATCGCACTCATCCGTCACTCCGTCACTTGAGATTTCCTTATTGCCAGACATAAGGCTCTAAGGACTGCAACCGGAGATTTCCCTTGTTGCCACAATTGACGATAATTAAAATAATTAAGAAATATTTGTCAGCGTTTCCAATTCACTTATCTTGAAATTATCTGTAGGGCAGTATTTTGAGGTTGTCGATGGGGCGATGGCACTGGTTCTATTTTAGAAGGGGAAAAATACTAATGCCAGAAAACCCAGGACTGTTCACCCCAATGAGACTAGGTTTGCTTGACCTGACTAACCGCATTATCATGTCTCCCATGTCCCGTCTCCGAGCTACTACTGACTGTGTACCTACCTCCATAATGGTCGAATACTACACCCAGAGAGCTTCGGCAGGACTGATTATTACCGAAGGAACGCATCCGAGTCCAATGGGGCGAGGCTACACAACCTGTCCTGGGCTGCACAACCAAGAGCAGGTTGAAGGCTGGCGAAAAGTGACAGATGCAGTTCATACTGCTGGAGGTCGAATATTTGTGCAACTGATGCACGCTGGACGGGTGTCACACTCCTCCTTATTACCTAACCATGCCTCACCGATCGCGCCTTCGGCTGTCCCGGTGGTGTCCGAAGAAGTTCACGTTTGGGATGGTAAAGTCCCTTTCGAGACACCGCGTCCGTTAGAGTTGGCAGAAATACCCGACATAGTGGAGGAATACCGCAGATCAGCAGAACTCTCTATTCAAGCAGGTTTCGATGGCGTGGAACTTCATGCAGCAACTGGATACCTACCCAACCAGTTCCAAGTCAGTGGCTCTAACCAACGCACGGATGCCTATGGTGGCACATTGGAGAATAGAACTCGCTTCACACTCGAAGTGGTCAATGCTCTGTGTAGCGTCCGGGGAGCAGAGCGGATTGGAGTCAAGATCGCCCCTGGCTTCACAGTCAACGACACATTTGACGACAATCCTGCCGAAACTTACACTTATGTCGCAAAAGCACTCAGTCCACTCGGTTTGGCATACTTGCACGTTGGGTATGACCGAGGTTATGCCAGAGGAACTGCACCGGACTTCAAGCCCATTGATTTACTACGTACCGTTTACCAAGGAACACTACTAGCTGTGGGTGGGTTTGATCGACAACGGGGTGATCTAGCAATTACAAGCGGACGGGCTGATGCCATAGTTTTCGGGCGTTCATTCATCTCTAACCCTGACTTAGTTAATCGGCTACGACTCAATGCGCCTCTGAGCGAAGGTGATGTCAGGACGTTCTATGGTGGTAGTCAACATGGCTACACAGACTATCCAACACTGCCGCAACTCCATTGAACAGCATAACAACCCTCAGATCATCTAAGCGTTTGATGTTATTTAGTCCCCATACTCAGACTCCAACACACTCAACTGAGTCAGGCGATCGCTCCTTGCGTTGGCGGAGCCATCACATCTCTCCTCCATCTGCTGACATTCCGAATCCAGGTAATTCAGCAGCTTGAGATGGTCGATTCTCACAGTCTGTTCTTCATCCTACGTTCAGAAGTATACCAACTCTCTGCATCTCCCCTGTTCTGCAAGTTCTATTTATTATGGTCGCATTTTTAGCCAGTTGCTCTCGTGGTGACTCATTACTGTATCAATCATGTAGCGTCATTCGTTAAAGGTCTAACTTGCCACTCATTTGTCGGCAAAATGTGAACATTCCGTTCACATTTTTCCACCAAATTATCAAAAATAACGGCAGCTTTCATTACAAAACTGAGCCAGAAGAATTGAAACTGGCAAATTGACTTAACCAAAAATCTGGTGGTGCATTAGGATATTGCTCTCACAACGCACCAACAGATTTACTGCCAATTGGTAACTTGAGATTTTATTTGAGGGTTGAATACCTTTGTTAAGAGCAGAGTTGACAGCATTTCTGGCAAAAACTGCCAAAATTACCTATATACTAAGCTCGTAGTTGACAAGGGAGCTTGGAATACTAGAACTTTTACACTACTGACAGTAGGTTAAAAAAACCTTACGGAAAACCTTAAAGGAATTTTAAGGACTCATTGTTTTTGCCAACTTTCTCCCAGAACCGCCTGACTGTACACCCAATCTCTGCGTTTAGCCAAAACTGTGATCGCCTTTCCCAAATTCCCCAATGCTATACTCCCCATCCCAAACTCTCACGCTGCAACTAAATTCATATGCTTGGCTGACAATCACCTTTTCCCCCGCCCTTTCTGCTGAAGTGGAACAAATCACCAACTATTTCTGAAGCGCCTGTTGAAAAGTCTTGATAGCATCAACATGATTTACCATATTTATGCAGCGTAACAATAAATCCAGATCAATCCCTTTGACCTCTTCACTACTGGAAACTCTTTAATAGTCAAGTCCGTCTCCCTCATAGCGCAGGTGATAAACTTCTAACACACCATCTGACCAGAACCACACTTCTGGAATCAACAGCCGCTTATATGCCTCCAGTTTATTGATGCCACCACTGGTAAACACCACCTCGATCACCAGATCGGTACGAAATTATCCCTGTTCTGTCACTCTCCGAGAGGGCGATCGCTAGAAGCCTCATGAGGCAATCAATACAAGCTATCCTATTAGAAAAAAATTGTGATTGTATTTGTTATTAGAAAAAAATCGTGCGATCGCTTCCTATACAAAGGCTCTAGAATTCAGAAATGGCAAGAGTTTTCCGAGAGTGACAGAAGAGGGATACTACTGGTAATGACAATATTAGTGTTTGGGGTAGCGAACTTATTGTCACAGGTAATTTGCAACCGAACACCAAAGAAAAACCTGTGTTTCGACTCGGTGAGTTAGTCGAGTTTCGGTTTCATGGCGATGGCCCACTAATTCGGATTATCCAGAGCATTTTTAAGCTATGTAGGCAATAACTAAGGCTCTATTCCTTCATCAATCCAAGCATCAATTGCTGTTTTTACCTTTAATTCAGTCACGGCAGACCATTCTTTTTCGTTGATAGTTGTTTTAAATACCGCTCTTTTACCGTGACCAACTTTTTCCATTGAGTGTCCGCGATACAAATTTTTAGGCTTAATCATTTTTATAGAATATTATAAACTGTCGCTCAATAAGAAGAGTAGTTTGATTTTCTATGATGGCTGCTGATCGAGGGGATTATCATATATTTCGTTCCATTGCTCGGTTGGCGTGGGTCTTTTATCTTCCCCATCACTGCCTGGAAATGACCCAGTAGACTTACAAAACTCAGCACTCTTAATCCAAACATCACCCTGACTTGAATTTGCCTGCTCTCAGTCTCAAGTTATTTCTGCACCCTGTCAAATTTTGAATTTAGAATTGCTGCCTTTTCCCGCACCCTCTTGACAAATGTGCAATCACTCTAACCTCTCACTGATGATACCAGGGTCAGTTTAGCGATCGCCAGAGTCTCATGAGCCTATCCCACTAATATGAAAATGTGATAATCTACTTTCTATCTGAGAAGGCTATATCACTTTATGGCTGGACGTTTTGAAGGACTGAGTGACGAAGAAATGGAAGTTGTTTGAAGATATCTTTTCTGAGGAGGCATCCAAACGTGGCAAAGGAATGCCTCATGCACCATATCGTCATGTATTAAATAGTCTGTTGTACATTATGATTACTGGGTGTCGATGGTGTGACTTACCATATGGTGATGTGTGGGCATCCAAAAGCTCATCCCATCGATGGTTAAAGCGATGGCGTTCCGATGGAATATTTGAGTACATACAAGCACGTATATTAGCGATGCCTGGGTTGGGCTACGCCTACGCTGATGAAAAAGGTCTGATAAACTGGGATTTTGGGGCTGTAGACGGCTCTTTTTCCCCCTGGAAAAGGAGGAGGTGAAGAAGTTGAGCCAGTGCGTTGCGGGGGTTCCCCCCGTTGTAGCACCTGGCGTGCGTATGGTGGTAAAGGAAAAGGTATTCTTATCCACACGCTTACAGAGGGTAATGGAATGCCCCTGTTTAATTCAACAACTCCAGCTAACGGCAACGAGAGGAAACAGGTAAGCTGATGTGCAGCTAAATTGTATAACACGAAAACGTCAAATTATTGTAGTGCGGGCATCTTGCCCGCGTCGCATATACAAATTAAATACGCAACAGCTTATTACCAATACTCATTAAAGTCAGATTAAGAACTTTGAAACGCGGTAGATCACGTAAACGAGTTAGGGTTTTGGCTGCCGATAAGGGGTATGACTCGAAACAACAACGTGCGAGTCTACGCAAACGAGGGATTCGACCCCAAATACCAAAAAGAGTTTGGAAAACTAAGAAAAATAAAGGTAGACCGATCAAGATATCTGTGACAAGATACCAGCAAGAACGTTGTTTTGCTTGGTATCAACGTAAATACCGTCGTTTAGTTGTTCGCTGGGAGCGTCGAAAAGTATATTTTGATGCTTTTCTTGATCTTGCTACTATTCATATTTGGATTCAAAGAATTTTATTAGTGGGATAAGTCCAGGGCATTTTGCAAAAGCGGTTACTGACGGCATCGCGGAGTGAATACCAAACTTACGAGCTTCATAACTGACTGCTGCAACCACGCCTCGCTGATTCGGACTGCCACCGACTACTAACGGTTTGCCTCGGTAGCTAGGGTTGTCCCTCTGTTCCACCGATGCGTAAAAAGCGTCCATATCAACATAAATTATCTTCCTAGTTAGGGCTTGCTGATTAAAGCTAAAACCCTTATATAAATAGTGGTTGAGGTCGATAGGTCGGTAAAAAGTGCAAAAAAATCAGGTAAAATGGCTC
>NZ_JBALCY010000086.1:0-95564 GCF_036917655.1 Nostoc sp. | reverse complement strand
AATGTGCCGAATCATTGAGGAGCCGTGTGAAGCGAAAGTTTCATGCACGGTTTTGAAGACCAACGGGGTTGGTGACAACCTCGTTGAGTTTACTATGAACTCAAACTTCTTTATTCCCCGATCGCTTCTCCCCATTCCTTAATTACAGAAAATAGTGATGAGTAATCATCATCAGCAAATGACATTTTCACGGCTGTTTGCAAGATTTGCCGCACACCTTTAATACTGCTGAGATCCAAACTCAGAGATTTCGCTTCAGAGATAAACAATTCTGTATCTTTAAGCAAGTGTTTTGTAGGGAAATTGGGATCAGCATAATTGCTATCCAACATCCGTTGTAGCTTTTTGTCAAAGGTAGGTGCGTAGAGTGAACTGTCGCGCAATATTTGCATAAACACATCCACATCGACACCCTGACGCTGGACAAAAGCCAGACTCAGAGCAAAGCTAGTTGTTAGGGAAGCTATTAGTTGGTTTAGTGCCAATTTGAGCGCTGCCGCAGTTCCCACAGGCCCTATAAGTAAAGGATCTGTTCCAAAATGTTGGAGTAACTTCAAATGGCGTTGATATTGTTCTGCCTCTGCCCCTACCATAACACTCAACTTGCCAGCTTTCGCTTCCGAGATACTCCCTAATACGGGTGCTTCTAAATACTCACCACCACCCGCAACAACTGCATCTCTAATTTCCTGGCTTTCGGTGGGAGTAATTGTTCCCATTTGGATGATCGTGCGCTTTTCCAGAGTTTGCCAAGCAGTATCTGAAAGCAGCACATTATAAATGGCCGGGGCATTAGTGAGCATGAGGATTACACACTCAGCAGCACGAATGGCGTGGCGGGGATGTGTGACAATTTCAGCCCCAGCGGCTTGTAGTGGTGCTAATTTTTCTGGGGTGCGATTGTAGGCAACTAGCTGTATATCTGCGGCTAATAACCTTTGAGCCATTGGTAGTCCCATCAGTCCAGTTCCCAGAAATGCCACCTTCATTTTTTACGTTCCTTTGGTACAGCGTAGGCGTAGCCCATCGTAGACATCGCGTTTCTATCGTTTGATTTTAATATCAGTTATCAGTGAACAGTTATCTCTGAACACTGATAACTCCATATTTGCTGATTAGCCACCAGCCGCAAAAGTCGCCATAATTATCACTGAAAGTAAAATACCAGGAGTAAGTAGTGTTACTAGCATTAGCAAGTCATGAGCATTCATAATTATTACTTTTGTCTTGTGTTTAACTTTACAGTAATCACTGTTATGCTAGTCTAAATAAGACTGATACTGCATTCTTAAATAGAGTTTTAACTTTTCTTTCTTTACTTTTACTCTGGCAGGGTCAATCCTTTTAGTAGTTGAGAAATTTCTGTCTTGTCCAGACCTTTGCTCTGAACTAGAACTCCAAAGCCGCCCAGTCCTGTGGGATCTATAAGCTTGTGTAGTGCGTCCCGCCGCTGTAGTAACTGTGAGAGGGGTTGCTGTTGATAAGAAAGGGCAGCAATGCGATCGCCTAATCCCAACGCCATCAAAAATAATCCCTGCTGGATAAAACCAACATTCTTTAAACCGCACTTATCGCCCCAGCGTTCCAAAGCTGTAAAGTCAACATGGGCAGTGATATCTTGTCTTCCAATATTGATATAGGGGTTGTCATGGAAACGGTGATGATAATAACACTGTAGCGTTCCTTGCGATCGCCTGGGATTATAATAACGATTGGCGGTGTAGCCATAATCAATTGTTAACACATAGCCACGTTGCAAGCGGTCTGCTACTATACTCAACCAGTCGAGAGCAGCTAAATTAATTTCACTGCGGTAATCATCTGGATATGCACTTTGGGTAAAGTCGATTTCCACTAAGTCTAAATATTGAGCTAGTTGGGGCGTTGAAGGTTCACCTGTTACTTCTACAAATGATGGGCATGGGGCATTGGTTTCTTTCTCATTTTTATCTGTTGTTACATAAATTTCTCGGAGTTTTCCCGTTTCCAGGATGAATTGATGCACGGGAAATGCGTCTACTAACTCGTTAGAGAAAAAGCAACCTGCGATCGCATTCGGTGGTATATCCTCTAGATTGCACCAACGTACAGGTAAATCTTGCAAACGTTGCTGTTGTTCTTGTCTTAAAGTTGGGGACTTTTCAACAATGATGTACTCCAGCGCCGTAAAAAAATCTGGGTAGCGTAGCTGATGATATTTGAGGATATGCAATGCTAGCAGTCCTTGACCTGCTCCCATTTCTACCAGAGAAAAGGGTACAGGTTTTCCTAAAATCTCCCACATTTGCAAAAATTGTTCTGCTAGTAACTCGCCAAAGTCAGCGCCAAGGTTGCCAGAGGTGAAAAAATCACCACCTTGAAAGCCAATTTTGACAGCATCGCTGGAATAGTAGCCATATTCAGGGTGGTACAATACCATATCCATGAATTCAGCAAAAGTAATTCGTTGTTGAGGATTAGTGGTAATGTGATTTGCGATCGCTGCACACAGTAAAGCATTGGAATCCATAAAATTTTTCATTGTCGTATTAGCCTGCTGGTCGCAGTCAGCGGATAAACCCTTCTTGCTCGAAATGCCGATCAGTAGACAATGCCTCTGTAATCCCGCGCTGACGCATTAGCACAAAACTCAATGCATCACATAAAGAGTAAAATACTGTCTCCAGGTTCAATGCCTAATCCGTCGTATTTTTCAGAAAGATTTTTATAATCTACACGATATAAAATCTACCTGTGGGAATAATTTTTACAATGTGAGGTAGTAGCGAGTTGAAACAAACGACGCTTAACTCATTAAAACGACTGTATGAAAAACTCGAAGTGATAACAAGAGAATTATACGACCTTGCCGAAATTGAGTTAGAGTTAGAAGATTTTGATGACGCTAGTTTACTCCAAACTAGAGCGGATATTACTGTATGAACAAATGGAAAATTTGGATGCTGTAATCTCAGAGCTAGAGGGTTAAAAGATGATGGAAGAACTCAAAGCCAAAATCAAGGAATTGGGTAAACGAGCAGCCGAGTTAAGCCGTCAATCCATAGAAGTATCAAAAGTAAACCGGAAACAAGGACTTGATTTAATGCGACAAGCCAGAGATGCTAGTAAGCAATGTCAAGCATTGATACAAGAATTGAAAAAACAACAAGCCGCTTAATTATTGGGTAACTTTTAGTAGTAGCCTGTTAATCGCAACAACGCGGTTGACAGGCGATGAAAGTTAATAGGTACGGTCGAGCCAAGATTCTTACGCAGTCAGAAATACAGCAAATTTTTGCTATTGGATTAACTAACGACCGAGATAGAGCGTTATTTGCTTTCTGCCTATTTAGTGCCTGTCGCATTCGGGAAGCCGTTACCTTACAAACCACGGATATTTACACCCCAAACGGCAAAGTGCGATCGCAATTAATCATCAGTAAGTTTTATCCTCGCGTCACCAAATCTGCATCAATGCTCTCATTGTTCAAATCAATGACGTATTCGAGATTAAGTGCCCCAAAATGGCGTTCAAATCTGGCTCGTGCTGTCTCCTTTTCAGCTTCCTGTTGAACCACCGTGTTAAAAAACAATTTGCTACCTAGCCACTCACTAAGGATACCAGCACCCCATTGGGATCGCGGACACGAGCAATAGTTTGTCCCCCAGGCTGGCTTTTAGGGGCATCTAGTGTTTTTGCACCAGCCCCGATCGCTCTCATGTAAGCGCTACCAACATCAGGTGTGATAAATGATATCTGGATTAATGTCGGTGGTTGTGTGGCGTCGTTGGCATGGAAGCCGCCAGGAAATAATTTCTGTGCCTCGCTACTAGAAGAGAAAGCTAGTGTGGTGTTTCCGGTTTCGATTTCAGCCCAGATAGATTGCCCCTTATCCTGGAGAGTGCGACGAACTAGACCAAAAGCTTTTTCGTAAAACTCAACTGTTTTAACTACATCCTCTACCCAGATGACCGTGTAACCAAATTTCATAGTTTTTTCTCCTTATTATAAAAATTAGTATTGGCAAGAGCTTAAGGCGAATAGAATTCGCGGCTATACAAGCGTTCGCGCAGCGTCTCGCAGAGAAGTCCGCCTCCGCAGACTAAGAAAAAATTCAGGTTTTCTAACCCACTGAGGTGGGTAAAGTCTCGTGTAGACGAGGTTTCTAACCGCCTTTTAACTCAATACGCTTGGGTTAAGGCTAAAAACTAAAACTGGCGTAGGTTGGGGAGCCAGTGTGTTGCGGGGGTTCCCCCCGTTGTAGCAACTGGCGTTTGAGGAACGAAACTCAACATTATCAAGGCTTGTTGGGTAACGCTTACGCTCAACCCAACCTACTATTCTTCTTAACCCAAGTGTATTGCCTTTTAACTACCACCCTTTAACTAAGGAATAATTCAGGATTTTCAACCCACGGAGGTGGGTTTTGCCTGTGTAGACGCGGTTTCTAACCCCCCTTTAACTACCGCCTTTTAACTACCGCCCTTTAATTAACCGCACTTTACCTAACCGCCTTTTTAACTTTCGAGTATGTAAGGGGCGGTTGCTAGAGTTTGTGCCCCTGTTTGCATCATTTCTATATCTGATGGCGACCAATAATGAGGCCCTTGGCAGTGATGTGCCGCTAGCAAGCCCCATAATCCTCTAGGAATCAAAATTGGTACAACCAGGTTGGCACGAACCTGCATATTGCGGAGAAAATCTCGGTGACAAGGTTCGATTGGCTCTAATTGAATATCAGCGATCGCCTTTACCCGTCCTGCTAAGTATAAAGCAGCATACTCGTTGTTAAAACAATCATCTGGGCCAGTTGAGCCAAGTATTGAGAATTCTTTAGAACTCAAAGATTCAAAAGTCACCTGTCCTTGCCACTGCCCGTAAAAATAATACAACACCACTCGATCAACCTGAAGCGATTCTCGGAGTTGATTGGTTGTTTGCCGCACTAACTCATCGCGCTGCATTGTTTTAACAAGGCGATCGAGCAATTGTTGCAAACCCTGTTCACGGCGATCGCGGCTCTGGTTAAAATCTGAGTGATAATTAATTTGCACAGTCATATAATTACAACTAAGTAAATACTGCTGAATTTATATAGTAATTTATTAGACCTTATATAAACACATTCTTGCATTTATACCAGCAATTCATTTTTTCTAACATAACATTAAAACCTCACCCCAATACTGCTTGCTTAAGAATATTCGTAGGTTGGGTTGAGGAACTAAACCCAACATTTTGCGTGGTTTGTTGGGTTTCCCAAAGCCTCAATCCAACCTACACATTTTTATTTTATAGGCAAAACCTACGCAATATTGAACCTCACCCCGTCCTAACAAACATCCCTCTCCTTAGTAAGGAGAGGGACAGGTTTTGCGTAGCATAACCAGGGTGAGGTTTTCTTCCGCTATTTGATAGATGCTAATATTTTTGAGTCTCCAAACATTGGCGCAAAGTTACGGTAAGCTGACAAAGCTGCTTCTTTAACAGTTGCATTAACAATCGGAAATGTCGTGAGGATGTAGCTAAATTCCTCTTCAGTTAAGCCGTAAAGGTGTGCTATCATCCCATCGAGTTCGGCGCGTAATTTGGCGCGTTCTGTTTCATCGGTAACGCCTTGTTCATGGGAAACTAGACGGACTTCTTGCGCGAGTTCGTCAAATTCTGGTGTCGTGCAGATGAGTTTGGCAGCGCGTTGTACAATATCGTTGAAGTAGCGATCGTTTTTTGTTAAGCGTGGGACTTGGGTACTGTATACAAAAAAATAGTTGATATTTGCTGTTACTTTTAATCTAATCAATGAATCATAGGTAAGGCTATTAAAAACAGCGCATAAATAAAAAATTGTATGGTAGGAAACAAATTGATTACCTCTATCATCAAGCATTTGTACTGTTTGTAAATTCTCTATACATAAAGATGGAGGAATAATCGTTGCAATCATTGTTCGCTCATCTGTATTCCGGGCAATTTTACGAAAGGCAAGGCGATAAGTTTGATAATCGAGTTTTTGTCCTTTATCTTGAGCTTTTCCTAAAATTATTTTTCTTGCATCTACTTCTTTGATCAAATATCTATATATTGTCGAGTATTTATGTGTAAATTGATGAATCATTCTTCCTTCAAAAAGAGGAAAAAAATCCTTTTCAGGATAATTTTGTAATAAATTAGATTTTGAGTCAGGAGCTAACTCACGAGAAAATCTTATATGTTCAAATACAGAACTCTTGTTATCTAGCTGAGGATGACTTGCCACTTTATTAGCAATGCTATATTCAATACTATTCTTCAACTCCATCACAGACAGCGAATCAGGTGATAGTTGACGCACCATATCAATATTAATCTGCAAGCTATCATCACTAGGAAACCTTTGAAGCTCCTGCACATTATGGCGCATAAATGCAGATGGAAATTCTATTGTTGTACTACCTTTAACAAAAGTAAGGACAACAAATTTAAAACGGCTATCAACTTCTTCAAAAATTGTCTTCCGGTTCTCAAAGCAGAATAAACCAGTAACTTTAGTTTGACTAAACAACATCTCCCGCAATTGCTTAGTCCCCAAGTCCGTATAAATCCCGCTAGGAATTACAATTCCGCACTCACCGCCTGAACGCAGAAGATTAAAACATTGTTCTGTAAACAGCTTATATAGATTAATATCCGTACCAGCTTTTTTACCGTTCACAACAGAAATTTGATTTTTATACTGTTCAGATGAACGATAATAAGCGCTGACATAAGGATATTGACTTTGATATTCTAACCAAGTACTTGCAATTATTGGATTTTGTAATAGTTTATTCTGTTCTTTCTCAAAATCCTTGATATCCATTTTGTTCTTCGTCACCAGTTCATTATGTTGTGCAAAGAACTCCTTAGCCTGTGGCTTAAATATTTCCCACGGTGGATTAGTGATAATCGCATCAAAACCGCCGCGTTCTAAAACCTTGTCAAAATGATAACCCCAGTGAAACGGCTTTAAAGCTGCAATATCCTCAACCTTCAAAACACGCTTCTGTGATTTTCCAGTTAACTGAACTTCCTCATACTTAATACCCAGCTTTTGACTAAATTCATTCAAGAGTAAAACATTTAACTTTTCTTGCGATTTTCTGTTAAGTTGATCAATTGGAGTCCGTAACATCTCCAAGCGAGGTTTTTGAAAGCTTCCATCTATCCCATCACTAAGTTGTTCTTTTCCAAGAATAAAAGAGTGTTGTTTATATAATTTCACATATTAATTTTTGTCTTCCAGAATTTTCTTATAATTATCTGCGGCTAAAGACTGTAATAGATTTCCTTGTAGAGAATTTCCCACAGCATCAAAGGCTGTTTCATCAACCCGAATTAAACCAATTAACGAATTACCCGCCATAATATTAAAATCAATATTAGGCAAAGGTTCTAACTCTTCCACATCGTGAGCAGAAGAAACCAAAGCTAAGAAAAGACGTAGTTTAGCAATTTCCGTTGCTTCCTCCATGATATCTATACCATAGAGGTTATCAGAAACAATCCGCTTTTTGATAAAATAAAGTACTGAAGGATGATAACTTTGGATATCTTCAAGCGTCTTTTTCAGAGAGCAATTACCCATCAATTCAATAGTCCCAATTACCGCACTATAAACTTGAATAAGCGTCTTCATCGCCGCCACCAGAAAAGCACCAGAACCGCAAGCTGGGTCAAGGATAGATAAATTAGGAAGAATATCTTCCATTAGGAGACGACAAACATTTGTATCCAACTTGATGATAAGTTCATTAATATCCTCAAATGTCTTATAGCGTTTACTAATCACATGAGGTACATCATAGCCCTCTCTCGAAGAGCGGGGAGGGGGTTGGGGGTGGGGTTCTTGTACCTCACAAAGGCCGATAAGCGCTATATACTGATCAGATAGCGCATCATTTACGCGGTCTACAATTAACTTGTGGATAGTTCTATCACAAAGATATTCTGTAATCTGCGGTCTAGTATAATACGCTCCAAAAGCCTTTTGATTAATGTATTTTTCAAAAATATAACCCAAGACATCAGGATTTATCTCATCATCTTTACCTTCCGGCGTATCATCTAGATTCCAAGAATAACGCCCAAATAAATCTAGAACTTGCTCAAACGCCTCATCAACTATAGAAATATCATATTTATCTTCAATCTGATGCTTGAGAAATAGTCCACCATTCAGGTATTTAACTTTTCCTACCAATTTTTGTACAGATGAATCGCGTTCAAACTCAGGTTTTGCAAAGCTTTCAAAAAACAAAGCCTTGAGAAATTCAGCATAAAAATAATTTTCAGCTTTTTGTTTGCTTTGTTCAAGCTTATTTTGAAGATAATTTAAATCCTCATTATCAATAAAACCCTTACGCTGGAGAAAATAAACAAACATCAGGCGATTGAGAATTACCGATGTGTACCAACGTCTATCTGTCTCATTATCAATTCCTTTCACAAACAGCAAAAACTTCTGGTGTTGTTCTTGAAATTCCTTGTAAAACTTCTTAGTTACTGGCTCAACATCAAACCCATGTTGTAGCTTATAAGCAATTTCAACAACAGTCGGTTCCCCATGTTCTAATTCAGTAATATCAATAACTAAAGAACCAAGTTTGCTTAAAAATAAGTCTCCTGGTTGACCTTTGACATATAAATGGTCACGAACGAAGCTTTTACTTCCTTCTCGTTTTACCCAATACCAAAGACTACGTGTGCGTTCTTGAGCAATAAAAATTATGAGATTTTCAGCTATCAGTTTAGTAATTTCTTGATGAATAGCAACTCTAACTTTAGCCTCTGGTATTTTTCCATCGGTTGCGGTGACTTCAAAAATTGCAACACCTGAAAGTTCAGCAATTCTCTGATATTTATAGGTGTTGTTCTCAATCTTTAAGGTTATAGCTTTTCGGCTTGAAGGTTTAGACCAACCTAATTCTTCTATAAACAAATCACTAAATTGGAAGTTATAAAGTAAATCGCGTGTCCGTTTAAAATTAAGTGACATAACTTACCATGCTTGGAGAATAAAACCCAAGCATGGTAATTTATGTCACTCAGAAAATAAATCTGTGACTCTAAAAATAAAGTCCGCCAGCGCAGACTTTAAGAAACCCTATTTATACGAGTTAAATTTCTAACCATGCTTTTGATCCTTTATAAATCTATTATCTTTAATTAAGGCTCAGAGATATTACTGAAAAGTTATGGGTTTGTCAAAGCGTCGGCTTTATTTATGTAACCGTGATTTTTAATTGTCAAGTATATTTGCTGATTACTTTATCAAAATGCCTAATTGCTTTATCAAAATACCTAATTACTTTCACAAAATACTGAAATGCTTTCACAAAATGACTTTTTACTTACTCAAAATGGCATTTGACTTACTCATTTTGGTGTATTCTGCAAGCAAAATGACGTTTTACTTACTCAAACCCCAGTTTGCTTACTAATTTGGGTGTATTCCGCAACTAAAATGACCTTTGACTTACTCAAACCCCAGTTTGCTTACTAATTTGGGTGTATTCCGCAAGCAAAATGACCTTTGACTTACTCCAAATGGCATTTGACTTTCTCATTCTTAGTAGATAAGTCGGCGAGAATAAATCAAACTCAAGATTTAAGCTAAAACCCCTTTAAAACCTCGTTTCTAGCCTCTGGCTGGAAATGCACCTCATTGGGCTGCTACCGCGAGTCAAGGAGGCGGAGCTTCAAAATAGACATTCCCAGTCAGAGACTGGGAACGAGGTGAACACGCGACAACACACCCTACTATTTGGATATTGATTTACTATTTAACCTTTAACCAACTAAATATATCTGCTGGCGTAATTTGCCAATCTGCTAATATATTAAGAACAGTCAATTTATCATTATTATATTTTACTTCTGGCAATTTATTAGGTTGAAATACCATCACAGATTTATCATTAGAGTCAATAAACCAACCTAATTTTGTACCATGATTAATACAAAAAATAATTTTATCAATCACACGGTTAGGAAATTGATCAGGTGATAGAATTTCAATTATCCAATCTGGATAAATTTCAAACTTATTGGCGATTTCCCCATATTCATCAACAAGAAGTCGTGACCACTCAAATACAGCAATATCTGGAACTAAAGAACGTCCTCCAAATGTGCAGCGTAATTCAGTTAATGCTAAAGCTTTTTGCTCAGGTTCACTAACCTGATTAATCTCGGTTGATAAACGAGTTTGGATTCTGCTATGTTTTCCTTGTGGCATTGGTTTTTGGTAGATTTTTTCATCAATATATTCACTAGGAGGTTTAGTTTCTGGTAATTGCAGAAACTCTGTTAAGGAAAGATTAGATGATAATATAACCATAAAAATTACTCCTAAAATATTTTTATTATATCTTGAAAAAAGTTAGTCATAATTAAACTTTAAGAAGAATCGATAAGTCAGAATCAAGACGTTCGCTAACAGGTAGTGGCAATTCATGAATTGCCCCTACAACGTGTAGCACCGTTAACAATTCAACGTGCGTTAGCCTACGGCATAACACACCCTACTTCTGGAAATGCTCCTCATTGGGCTGCTACCGCGAGTTAGGGAGGCGGAGCCTCAAAATAGGCATTCCCAGTCTCTGACTGGGAACGAGGTGTTGAACGAGGTGTTGAGGGTTTGAAACCCACGGAGGTTGGTTTTGTTTGTGTAGATACGGTTTCTAACCGCTGATTTAATGTTAAGTTGACTCCTCGAATAATCCTAAAGAACAAATAATTTCAGGTTCTCGTTTCTCCACTTCTTCTGTCACAATACACAAACGGTCATCCATCCGTAACGCCACCACTAACTCAGCCAACTGCTGATTATTAATACCGCTTCTTACTTGGCGGTTGAGAGTATCAATGGCTGACTGTCGCAAAGGATAACGGTAAATCTCATCAATTGCTTTTAAAATTTCTTCACTAACAAATACTGTTCCCTTCATATCTTCAACATAACCCTTAAGTCGTTCATAGGTGCGGAACCTTGCACCTGATGGTCGTCCCAATTGGCCACCTGCATTTTTCTCTTCTTCAGCAATTAATTCAGCACCCTTTTTAACTAACTCGTGATGCTGTTCGTCTCTAGGTATCGCTGGGGTAGATTCTTCGCACGCCGCCACCCGAAGAACCGCTAATTGTGATTGAGTAACGCTATTTCCATCGCGGTCAACATAAATCAAGGAATCATTTCCCTCGCTGGTTTTCATATAAAGCAATACCCCTTCTGGTTGCACAGGTTGAGGAGTATGGGCGCGGGTAGAATAAACCACATTTTGCATTTCCTCAATCGTTTTTTTCAAACCCGGATTACCATCAGTGGCTTTTTTCCAAATTTGAAACGCTTCTGAGGTTAAATCAACTTCTGTATCTTCTTCGCCATCTAAAACTCCAGATTTCTCGTTGTAAAGGTCGAGAATCACTTGTGCATCATCATCTTCAAAAAAAGCTTCATCAGTTCCCACCACTTCCGCATTTTCTTGCAATCGTTTGCGGAGTCGTCCCCGCAAATTGATAATGCGTTCTACTCCCTCGGCTGGTAAAAAAGAATAACAGATAATTTGGTCAGCATTTTGTCCAATGCGGTCTACCCGTCCGGCGCGTTGAATTAAGCGAATAATCGCCCAAGGTAAATCCCAATTAACGATAATTGCACAGTCTTGCAAATTATGACCTTCACTCAAAACATCGGTAGCTATTAAAATCCGCAACTCATCTGATGATGAAATTTGCTCACGTTTTCCATTACTCACAGGGCTAAATCTTCCCGTCATTACTGTCGGGTCTTTAGATTGACCTGTGACCCCTGCAACATTAATAATATTGCTCAACTGCAAATTGTCTGCAAGGTAACGGACTGTATCGGCAAACTGGGTGAAAATTAGTACTTTATCTTTGGGGTGAGTTTTTGTTAACAGTTCAATTAAGGCAGCAAGTTTTTCATCTTTTTGAGGATTCCACTCGCCACACTGTTGCAGCACATTAATCAGTGCTTTTGCATCCTCTAGTAAATCCCGTTTGATTTTTTTAATGTCAAAAAGTGTAGAACGCAGCCATTTAAATCTTCGTTGATATCGGGTTGTATATTCTTGGTAAATTGATTCTGCTCTTTGACGAAAAACTTTTTCGGTTTTAGATGCTTTCTCATCCTCCTTAGAAAAAAGAGTTACTTCTCCTTCGCTGTCTACTTGTAGCAAAACAGTAGAATCATCTTCTTCCGTTTCTGTATCAAACAAAGCTGCTGCCACAGAATCGGCATCTTCATCATTATTACTTGTATCTAATAACTCAGCATCTTGAGTTCCAATCGGAATATCAAGCCCTTGCTCTAAAGCATATAAATAAATGAAATTCCGTAAAATGTGGCGTTCAATTGATTGAATAAAAACAACGCCACTACTTTCTAAACGTTTAAACAAATTAGTCCGAGAAAAACCCATTAACCTCCTACCACCACGAAATAAACTATTAATAAAACGTTGCTCGGTGTCTGTAGGCGGCTGTTTGGATTGAGCAATAATGTAATTTCCTAGCCCATAGCGAGGTAAATTCAGTTGATTAATTACTTCTACGACTAACTCAGAGTAAAGACGAGCATAAAAGTCTGTGTTAGAAGCTTGTAAAGGAAACTTGAGACTCCGAGGTATGCGCTGGGGAAAATAAGAATGTCTGCCATCAGAAAATTCTAAATATTTCCGCCCTGTTTCATCTGTGTAAGCATAATTATCTTTAATAAAAGAGCGAGTGCGTCGCACCATGTAGCGCTTCATCAATTCTCGCCAGTCATCAGGGTGTTCGCTTTTCTCAAAGGCAGCTAAAGAACGTACTGAACATTGATGCTTTCTAATAAACTCTAATTCTCCTACAGAACTGCCACCCAGTTCATTAATTAAAGCTTCTGGTCTTAACCCTAAATCTTCGTCTTCTGACACAAATAGCCGGAGTTGGGCAGAAAGGTCAAGATAACTTTTATTGTAAGGAGTCGCAGATAATAAGATACATTTACTTTCGTTAGCAGCAATATATTCTGTAATGGCTCGATAACGTTTACCTTCGCGGTTACGTAAGTTGTGACTTTCATCAATTAACACAACTCGGTAACGGCGGAGTTTTGGTAGCTTATTTTGTACTTGACTAATTGACATAACTTCGGCAAGTAGCCGATAATTATTTACATATTCTTGCCACATTGGTACTAAATTTTTCGGGCAAAGAATCAATGTTTCTAAATAACAATCTTCTTGTAATATCTTAGCTAGGGCGGTTCCAACTAAAGTTTTACCCAAACCAACCACATCCCCCACTAACACACCACCACGCCTAGTTACATGACGTGCTGCTAGCTGCACGGCGGCTTTTTGGAACTCAAATAAGTTATTAAATTCGCGAGGGATGCGAAATTCTGAAAGTCCGGCGATCGCTTCATGGGATAAGTGGTAAGCTATCTTGAGGTAGATGTAGTAAGGTAAAACTAACTCCTCCCTAGCCCAACTCTGATCAATAATTTCGGCTAGTTCTTGAGAAATATCTACACAACCGTAATCTTGCCAGCGATCGCTAAACCATTTTTGCAGTTTATGGCAAGCATCGTGATCTAAAATATCGACATTTAACTCCCCTTGTTTCGCCAGTCCGGGAAGAGTTAAATTACTACTACCCAAGAATCCCACAGTTGGAGTATTCGGGTCATGACGATGCACAAGATATAACTTGGCGTGGAGAGAATGGCGCAAAAACAGTTTAATAATTAGTTTCTGAGTTTTTAGCTGATGACTTAACCGCCGCAACCCCGCTTCATCCTGATTAGTCGGCGCACCAATAGTTAACTGCTTACGAAATTCCGCCGCCATGCGTTTTTTCAACCGCACGATGGCACTATTGTCAATCCGTCCATCACCACTACTAAGGGTAAATGCCGCATGAACTTCATCACTCGGTAAACTTTGCATCCCTATTAGCAAACGGCAACAAGCCTTTTCACTACCAACATACTGTTCAATTAAATCATCAATTCTTCGCCAACCTCTGAGGTTGAAGTAACCAACGCAAAAATCTGCTCGATAAGAGACTTTGAGAGTTTCTCGTAAAATCGGTAGCAGTTGTAAATCAATGTTGTCAAATATCCGGGGCATTATTTAAAACTCTATAAATATTTCGTACATCTGTTATATGAGTAAAAAATTTTTCCAGCCAGATTAGTGAAGGGTGCAAGACAAGAGACGCGATAAATCGCCGTCTGTAGAATAATCAGTCTTTCGTAGCGATTTATCGCGTCTTCAAAAATTATAAAAAAAAGAGCAGTTGCATAATACAACTGCTCTAAAAAGTACTTAGATAGATATTTTCTACCTATCTACAGATCCCATAATTACGTCAACACTGCCGAGAATCACCACAATATCTGCAACCTTCATTCCGCGCAGTAAATGTGGAACAATCTGGAGGTTGTTGAAGTCCGCTGGACGAATCTTCCACCGTAAAGGAAAGACGTTATCATCGCCAACCAAATAAATTCCCAATTCACCTTTGCCACTTTCTACACGAGAGTAGATTTCACCCTTGGGAATCTTAAAGGTAGGGGAAACTTTTTTGCCAATGAATTGATAATCAAATGCATCCCACTCGGATTTTTTACCTGCGGCTAAACGCTTGGCTTCCAGATTTTCGTAAGGGCCGCCAGGAAGTCCTTTAATTGCTTGGCGAAGAATCTTCACAGATTCGCGCATTTCCCGCATCCGCACCACGTAACGGGCAAAGCAATCACCGGCGGTTTCCCACTGCACGTCCCAGTCGAAATCGTCGTAGCATTCGTAATGGTCAACTTTCCGCAAATCCCATTGCACGCCAGAGGCGCGTAACATTGGGCCAGAAAGTCCCCAGTTAATTGCTTCTTCACGGGTTACAGTACCAATACCCTCAACACGTCGCCGGAAGATGGGGTTATCGGTTACTAAGCGTTCGTACTCATCAACTTTGGGTATTAAGTAGTCGCAGAATTCTAGACATTTATCTACCCAACCATAGGGCAAATCGGCTGCTACTCCACCAACGCGGAAGTAGTTGTTATTTACCATCCGATAGCCTGTGGCGGCTTCCCACAAATCATAAATCATCTCCCGTTCCCGGAACTGGTAGAAGAAGGGAGTTTGAGCGCCCACGTCAGCTAAGAAGGGGCCAAACCACAGCAAGTGGTTAGCGATGCGGTTCAACTCCAGCATGATGACGCGGATGTAGCTAGCACGTTTGGGGACAGCGACACCTGCAAGCTTTTCTGGGGCGTTGACAGTGACAGCTTCGTTGAACATTCCCGCAGCGTAGTCCCAGCGACTAACGTAAGGGACGTACATTACATTAGTGCGGTTCTCAGCAATTTTTTCCATTCCCCGGTGCAGGTAGCCGATGACCGGTTCACAGTCAACGACATCCTCGCCATCCAGAGTCATGATTAGCCGCAGAACCCCGTGCATTGAGGGGTGGTGTGGCCCCATGTTTAGCACCATCGGTTCAGTGCGGGTTTCTAGTCTGGTCATAGATTTCGTGTTCTCCTGTTTTGTTCGTGTAGCGTGCCGAAAGCAAATTTTGAATTGAACCGCTTAGATGCCAACCAGAATGTTTCAGTTTGTTGCACTTCTTCAACTATTATATGGAAGCTCGATATCCACTTAATTGAGGCATCGGATTTTTTTCACCTCATTGTGCTCAAACAAAGGGACAATGCCCAATGCATAATGCCCAATAATTTCTGAGTTTTTACGTAAGTCATAGAGATATTGTGTCAGCTATATTACAGTTTTATGACCCTGATACATATCTATGACTTTCAATCAAGAGCGTTTTGATAAGCTAATTCAGAAGTTAGAAGTTTTTGCTAATAAACAACCGCATCTTTATAAATTGCATGTTGCTTTTTTGGCTACTTTGGGCTATGCATATATATTTTTGTTTCTAGCTGTAACGTTGACTTTGTTAGTAGGTATTATCTTTGGGATAGTTAATGCTCAGTCAATTTCTAACTTATCTTTGACAGGTCTTTTGTTTTTGCTGACGTTAGCATTCGTATTACTGCGATCGCTATGGGTTTCTTTTCCTCCACCTACAGGTTTACCACTACAACCCAAGGATGTACCCAATCTCTATTCTTTAATTAACGAAATCTCATCGAAGTTACAAGCCCCACAGTTTCACCACATCTTGCTGACCAACGATTTTAATGCATGGGTTGTCCAAAGACCACGCTTAGGTTTGCTGGGATGGCAGCAAAATTACTTAATTGTCGGTCTACCGCTCATGCTAGCACTGCCACCCGAACAATTTCGTGCCGTCTTAGCCCATGAACTGGGACATTTATCAGGAAATCACAGCAGTTTTAGTGGTTGGATTTATCGCCAACGCGAAACTTGGTATCGCATTGTTACAGGACTCCGACAAAGTGGACATGAAATATTATCGTTAGTTTTTCAACTGTTTTTGATATGGTACATCCCATTTTTTAATGCCTATTCTTTTGTATTAGCACGCATGAATGAATATGAAGCAGATAGATGTGCTGTTGATTTAACGGGAGAACATAATACTGCTAAAGCTTTGATAAATACAAAGGTGAAAGCAAGATTTTTAGAAAGATATTTTTGGTCTAGTATCTATAAACAGGTAGAGACAGAAATTGAACCACCAAAAATGACTTATATGGCTATGCAACAGGCTTTAAGCCAGAGACTTAATCAGGAAATTACAAGAACTTATTTAATTGAAGCATTAACAGAAAAAACCAATAATACTGATACTCACCCTTGCTTGACAGATAGATTAAAAGCCTTGGGATATATCCCCGATGTTCCGAAAGAATTAGCTATATTTGCACCAATTGAAATTAGCGCTGCCCAAGAATTTTTAGGAGATAAATTAGAAAAATTTATTGATTATTTTAGTCAAGATTGGCGAGAAAAAATAGCAACATCTTGGAGACAAAAATATGGTGAATTTCAAAAACAAATAGCTAAATTAAAAGATTTAAATCACAAATCGCAAAAACAACACCTAACTCTAGAAGAAGCTAGTCAGCAAGCATTTTTGACGTTGGAACTTGAGGGCGAAGAAGCTGTTATACCTCTATTAAAAGAAATTATTCATCGTGATGCTTACCATGCATCAGCTAATTATTTACTAGGTCAAATATTATTAAAAAAACAAGACGCGATTGGAATAGAATACATTGAGAAGGCAATAGAGCAAGACTCAAGTATAGTCATAGGAGGTTGTCAGATAATTTGCTATTTTCTTAAAAACCAAGGTAGAAACAATGAGGCTAAGTCTTATCAAGAACGTGCCGAAAATTATCATAAATTAATTTTGAAAGGACAGAAAAAGCGCTCTAAATTGAAAAGGGATGATAAATTTTACCCTCATAATATTTCGGATATAGAGGTAAATAAGCTTCGTCAGCAGTTATCTCATTATCCGCAGATAATAACTGCTTATTTAGTTCAAAAAAATCTGCAATATTTTACTGAAAAACCACTTTATGTTCTAGCTGTGAAGCGTGGATTTAGTTTTTGGGAAGGTAGTCGTATTTATGAAACTGATAACTCTAAAATTGTTCAGAGCTTATTAAAGGAAAATGAATTTACCGATAATGTATTCATTTTTATTTTAAATAGCAATTTAAGTATGGAGAAAAAATTAAAACGGATATCAAATTCGATGATTTACCAGAAAAAAGGTAAAAAATAGCACCACAGATGCTTAAAGCTCAACATCCAAGGCTGACGCTGGGTGTGGAATTTATGATATTTTCCTTTTGTGTCTTTGTAGTTTAAAAACTATTTTTTAGCTATAAACCCGCAAAGACACAAAGAAAAGAATACATAATTAAAGTTTATCTCTGGTTTTTTGCCTAAGTCTCATGAATCGTCAGCTAGCTATTGAAGAACCGATATTTTCCCATCTACCAGTTTTACCGCAGGAAGTTATTGCAGGTCTAGCGGTATCTCCAGGAGGTCATTATCTTGATACGACGGTAGGCGGTGGAGGTCACAGCCGTTTGATTTTAGCAGCTGCGCCAGATGTGCGAGTAACCGCGATTGACCAAGATGAGGATGCTTTAGCAGCAGCGAGGAAAGAATTAGCAGAGTTTGGCGATCGCGTACAATTCATTTACAGCAATTTTGCTGACTACGAATTTCCCCCTAATACTTTCGATGGTATTCTCGCCGATTTGGGAGTGAGTTCTTACCATTTAGATCAAGCCGAAAGGGGTTTCAGCTTTCGTCAAGCTGCAAATTTGGATATGCGAATGGATCGAGGGCGATCGCTAACTGCTGCTGATGTGATTAATAATTGGGATGAAGCGGATTTAGCAGATATTTTCTTTAAGTACGGTGAGGAGAGATTATCGCGGCGCATTGCTCGTCGCATTGTTGAACGGCGGCCATTGCACACGACTGTTGAATTGGCTGAAGCGATCGCTTCTTCAGTTCCCCCTAAATACCGTTATGGGAGAATTCACCCCGCTACCCGTGTTTTTCAAGCTCTGCGAATTGTCGTCAACGACGAGTTAAAATCTTTAGAAACCTTTTTGGATAAAGCACCAAATGCTCTTGTCCCTGGTGGCAGAATTGTGATTATCAGTTTTCACAGTTTGGAAGACCGCCCGGTGAAGCATGGTTTAAGAAATTCACCTTTATTAAAGGTCTTGACAAAAAAGCCGATTATTGCACAAGAAGAGGAAATTCAGAGGAATATGCGATCGCGATCGGCCAAACTGAGGATAGCCCAAAAGCTGCTGTAACTGCAATGCAGCGTTAAACTGCTCCATCTTAGGAAAGAGGGTTTTGGGATGGCCTTTTGCTCTAGAGGCATTAGCTAACAATATTCCCGTTGTTGGTATGGATATCTGTGCCAGTGGTAATAGCACCTTCAAAACGGTGATTGAACTTTTGGGCGAGCAAGGAGCATATTACGATATTCCAGTGGCAGTAGTAACCTACTGGAACCGCCAGATTTGCGATGGTTCGACAAGTCAGAACAGGAACGGCGCATGTAATCTTGGAAGGATTTTATTCGTAAAGCATTAACAGCGATCACTCTCTCAATATGGTAAATTTTATCATAAGTGAACAAACATTCTAGAATTCAAAGCCATCTTGTCTTCTGGATATGTTGTTTCACGATATGTAGTTATTTTGAATACAACATAAGAGCAAGCCAAATGGATCTACTAAGTGAATGGTCTATTAAAATTGCAGAAGTGAGTGTCCCAGAAGAAGTTGACCTTGCCCCTTTTTTCACGGAAGCTTTCATCGAAGGTGGTGAAGAACGTGAACAGTTATTTCAGCAAAATCAAAGCAACACCGAAGGTGCAGCAGGTCTTGTTGAAGGCTTCGCTATTTTTCCTTGGATTTTGCGCGGAATCACCGCAGGCGCACAGTTGTTATTCCAAGTGCTTTCATCTGAGAATGTGAGTAGGTTTATTACAGCCATCAACGATAGCCTGGAAATTAAAGAGAAACTTACCCCGAAGCAAAATCCTAGAGAATTACCAGGTAATCCTTCTTTGAGACAAAATCTTCAAGTATTACCAGATGATCCTTATAAACCTCTCAAACAGGTTATGGATATTATGTCATTTGAGCTTCAAGAATCTGGGCTATCAGTTGATGAAGCAGATTTAGTCACATTTCGTGTAGTACGCGCACTTCTTGAAGAACCTTCTAGCGCGTCTTTGTTCATAAAAAAAACTTTAATAGTCTAAGTAACTATAAATAGTATGTTATGACTTCCTTGAAAAAACAGATTTTTGCTTCAGTTGTTCCACCTTGGTTGTGGTTTTGGTTAATCATATACCTGATTTCATTACCGACCAATTTCAGCAACTGGATACGAAGATTTATGGACATATTCACGTATCAAAATCCTTCCTCAGATATAACTGGCAGTCCATTTTATGCTTTATTAGGAATAACAGATTTCTTCGAGTTTATATTCCCCATCACTTTATTAATAGGAACTGTATCATTGCTGTTTCCTAACCAAACGGCAAAAAAGTATGAAAAACAACAGAACCTAAAAGTTCGCGCCATTCAACCAGAAATTATTAAGTTTTTGCATAAATATGCTCCTAGAATTCACGTAAGATTTAGCTTAAAGAGCAATAAAAATTTAGCTAACGTATACACACTGGACTACGGCAAAGTTGCAATTGCCATATTTGTTGAAATGGTCAAACTTTGGCAGAAAGATCAACCTACGGCTAAAGCTACCTTGCTGCATGAACTAGGCCATTATCTTAGTGGTGACGCATTTATAATTGGTGCAGGAAGTGAATTCAGGAAAATAGTTTCTAATTGGTTCTATTTGTATCTTTTAATAGTTTTTATACCGATAGTAATAGTTTACCTAAGCCAAACGGTCACTTTCTTTCAAGAAATCACACAAGCGGGGATTGGAATACTACCAGGTGTTACTCATAAAATCTCTCAAATTTTTATTAGGGGCATCCCTTTCTTTGTTGTGCTTCTTGGACAAATGTTAATGCAGCTACTCTTAACTATCAATGTATTCATCATACCTTTAATTGGAATTTGGTGTGCCGAGTTTAATGCAGATCAAGCCGTTGCTCGGAATGCTTCACCCGCTGAAGCTCTAAAATTAATTCATCTATTGTCTGAAAAAATCAGTTGGACTAAATGGCTTTTATCTCGCCTAACTCATCCTCCGAAAAGGCTTCGTTTGTGGTTAGTTACCCAATCGCATAACTGGTGGAGTCTATTTTTGCTGTTATTGCTATTTCCAGGAGCTTACATAGTCCGCCTATTTATGATGATTGTATATGGAATTATTGCAAGCTTTATGAGAGGTAACTTTGAGGCTTTGCATGAAGCAATTATTAACTATTTAAAGAATGTTACACTAGTTTGGATTTTTACAGCTATTTTATTAGCAATCTGGCCTGCCGTTTCTCAATATTGGCAATATTATTTATCAGGGATAAAATCTAGTCCTAATCAGGATATTTCCTGGATATATTACTTAAGTGCTGCAACAGTTGCTACGGGCGTGTTAATTATGCGAAGCCTAATTGGTAATGGATGAAGCTTTATTATCCATAGCATCAGGGTTGGTAGTGGCAATCTTTACACTATTATTTGCCAACACCTTCCGAAAACTCTACCAGCGCCAAATTGCCTGGATTCAAGAATATGGTGGACAGTTAGAATAACTCTACCGCCGTCGCTACGAAAGAGGAGATAAATCCTATACGCTCCCAGACGAGGTAGAATTGGGTAATTGTAAATTAGTAATCGGTAATTGGGATTAGTTCACTATTTATTTGTTACCGATTTTGCTCTATAATTTTCGACTCTAATAGTATTCTAAAATGACGAATAGCTTTTTTCGTTAAAGTTCTTGAGGGAATACTCTATGACTATTTGGGTAAATGAGCAAATTGATCCGTCTGGAATGATTCATGCCTGTATTGCTACTTGTAATGAATCTCAAGCCAAAGATTGTCATGATTCCTTTGAGAATAATTTGACTGAGACGCAAAAGGCAGCAGGTTGGGTAGCGCAATTGCGGACAGTCGATTCTTGGGATGAAGTCCCGGTGAATTCTTTAAAACTCAATTAATTGGGTGCTATGGAAAGTATGCTGCATAGCTTAACCATCTCCTAGCAGACACGATTACCTTTGTTTTTTCTGCTTGCCTTTGGCGAAACTCCGACGCGCTTTGCCTCACCAGATGCCTGTTTAATCAAGTTTTGCTGACAGTTAGACCATTTTGGTTTTGACTGCAAATTGTCTGAGATGGAGGTCATTTTTTGGGATTTTGATCGAACATATTTCAGGTGCGTAGGCGTAGCCCAACCTAGACATCGCTTGTCTACCACACGCTGCACTTATGCCAATGCCTACAGCGATGCCTACGGCGGTAAACTACGCACCAAATTCTATGAGAACAGGTTAATAAAGGATAAAATTAGGATTAAAATTATCAAATTATTAACAACTGCTTCCAAAAAAAGTAATATATTAGAGAAAATTGATGATTTTTCTGAACTTTTAAGAGTTATCATCTATACCGTAGATTAAATTAAAAAACTTGCATAAACCGAATCAATTTAGTGAACTATCCCAGAGTTTACACTTCGGAGCAAGCCTGTCCCATTAATTTAGTTGACGAAACGGGACAAGCGGTTCAAATTTCAATTCATGCTCCCAGTCAATATATCTGTGCCAACTGCGAACGGATATTACCAGATTGGAAACGACAGCCATTTTTAAGAGTAGTGATTGTCTTACAGCAATCGCGTTACCAACTAGTCGAAAAGACAGCAGAAGTAGAGACAGAGAAAGAACGCTTGCGAGAAAAGTTTATGAGATTTGGCTGCGATTTGGCATTTAATCTGCGCGATCGCGGCTATTTAACAGACCTAATCGACCCTCGTACAGGCTATCCTTTATTGTCCCATCCCGGAGCAATTCCCCACGATGACACAGCAGTTGTCAAAGCTTTGCTCAACTATCCAGTGATTAAAAATCAATGCCGTGTGTTAATTCATCCCGATTGGGGTGCAGCAGTTTATCCTAGCATTTTGATATCAGAAGCTCCCCCAATTGTGATCGAATGGGCTACAAAAGGTATAGCAGCTATGCATGGGTGGAAAGAAATTGATTATTAATTGGGTATTGGGCATTGGGCATAGGCTGTATGCGGCGATTCAGTCCATGTGGCTGGAATTATTGGTATATAAAAGCTTAGTAGAAAGTAAAGCCGATATTTTGCAGTGGTTGAGCTAGGTGTAATGTATCAAAAGATGTGTTAAAACCTACTAATGAATAGAACCCAGCCTAATTACGTGAAAATTCGACTAGTCCAACCGCAAGATAGAAATCAGATTTTTGATATCCGAAGAGATGCTATACAGATACTTTGTTCCCAAGATTATAATCCTGAACAGATTCAAGGCTTATTGAACGATAAACAGTTAAATGACTTACAAGGGAAAGATACAAAAGATATAGTTTTTGTTGCTGAAATTGGAGAAACAATTGTTGGTTTCTCTGCGTACTCCAGATATTGGGTGAGTGCAATTTATGTCCATCCTCAATATGTACGACAAGGAATTGGCAGAGAGTTACTAAAAGCAATAGAACGCAAAGCTTTGTCCGAAAACATCAATACATTAGCTGTTTGTGCATCAATCACTGCTAAACCTTTTTATGAAACATCTGGTTATCAAGAGTTTGGCGAAGCTTACATAATTTCAAGTACTGGAATTTATATACCCTGTATCCGTATGCAAAAATGGCTATCTTCAGCTACTGAGGGAGAACATTCGCAATCAGAGGATTTAACAGCCATTTGCAGATTTTTGCAGTGGATACTGATTGGTAAATAAGTGAAACGGGATAAGTAAGTCGCCAGGAATAAATCAAACTATGCGTTTTACAATCTCCAGAAACCTCTGTATGATTGGGGATGTTTCGCTACTGCGGCAAATCATTGCGAACGCAACTTTTGGGCTGGCTGGTTCATAACGAGAGCAACGCGATTTGGTGAGGTGTTGTCAAAAACAAGCGATCGCTAAAAACCACTGTTGATTGTGTTAGGAATGATCCCATTTCGGGAAACCTAACTTCAGTCAGAGCAAGGGAGCATTGAAGGTATGAGGACGATTCGCTTTGCGACAAGCCAAAGGTTTAACGCATTTCTCGGAGCATTCACCACGGGGTTATTGACTGCGGGGATGGTATTACCCGCAATGGCGCAAGTCATATCTGATGGCACTACCAACACTACTGTCAACCAAAGCGGGAATAATTTCACGATTCTGAATGGGATTGAAAAAGGTAATAATTTATTTCATAGCTTCAGTAATTTCTCAGTGCCTGTGGGTGGTTCAGCGAATTTTGATTTAATCAACACACCAAATATTACTACTATATTTAGTCGGGTAACTGGTGGAAATATTTCTGATATTAACGGATTAATTCGCACTCTCAATAGCAATAATCAGGTGAGTTTATTTTTGCTTAATCCGGCAGGGATTGTGTTTGGGAAAAATGCCGCGTTGAATATTGGCGGCTCATTTGTGGGGACGACGGCGAATAGTATTAAGTTTGCCGATGGGACTGAGTTTAGTGCAGTAAATCCCAGTAGTCGACCATTGTTGACGATTAGTGTCCCCATTGGGTTGCAAATGGGCAATAATCCCAGTTCAATTACCGTCCAAAACACAGGACATCGTTTGATTGCCGAATTCACTCCTACAAAGCTGGGTACGACTCCCACGGGCTTAAGTGTCACCCCTGGCAAGACCCTGGCCTTGGTGGGAGGAAGTATCACCTTAGATGGTGGAGTCTTACAGGCACCTTCTGGACAGATCGAACTGGGTAGCGCCAGTGCCGGAACGGTGAATCTAAATTCCTCCACTGGGAAGTTTGACTATGCCAATATCCAGCAGTTTGGCGATATCCAATTGTCCAACCAAGCCCTTGCTAATGCCAGTGGCACCCCTGCCGGTGCCATTCACCTCCAAGGTCGGAATGTTAGCTTTACAGGCGGTTCTGGGGCTTTATTGGTCAGTCAGGGAAATCAGGAAATTGGGGATATTGTCGTCAATGCCAGTGAGTTATTTGAGATGCGGGGCGGGGGGACTTTTGGTTTTGCCCAAAACTTTTTGCGTTCCGATAATACTGGGACTGGTGTAGGGGGTGATTTGGTGGTGTCTGCACCACGAGTGGAACTCTTGGATGGGGGAACTCTCGCCTCGCGGAACTTTGGTGCAGGAACTGGAGGAAGCATCGCTGTCACCGCAGCAGATTCATTTGACCTGATTGGGTTTTCGCCAACTAGTCCCGGTTCTACTGCCAGCTCGCTGATTACAAACACCCTTGGTTCTGGACGGGCAGGAGATATTCAAGTCTCAACTGGGACATTGACGGCGCAGGCGGGTGGTAGGATAGTGCTTACCAGCACTGGCATCGGGGCGGGTGGCAATAGCAACATTAATGCCTCTAAGTCCATCGAACTGAGCGGAGAAAACCCATTCAATCTGAGTTCCAGTGGGATTACGGCGAGTGCAGGCAGCTCAGGCAATGCGGGTCAAGTCACGGTCAGCACCCGCCGAATGAACGTGCGGGATGGTGCAATTGTGGGTAATTCCACCATTGCCACTGGTAATTCAGGCAATTTAGCGATCAACGTTTCTGACTCCATTGAAGTCAGTGGTGTGGGTGCTCAATCCGGTGTCCCCAGCCGAGTCGTGACCAATGCTGAGATCCTCCCAGCCGCCTTACGACAGCAGTTTGGATTACTGCCTTTTCCCACAGGCACAGTAGGTGACCTGACCATCAACACCTCACGCTTACAGATTACCGATCGCGGTACGGTGGGGGTTGAGCATCAAGGGACTGGTAATGCTGGAAACCTCTACATCAATGCAGATAGAATTTTCCTCGCTCGCACTGGCAGCATCACTGCGACTACTAAATCAGGTGAGGGTGGCAGTATTAATCTCCAAGCTAATACCTTATTTATGCGTCATGGTAGCAACATAACCGCAACCGCAGGTGGTACGGGTAACGGTGGCAACATTCTGATCAATTCACCCATTATTCTGGGCTTAGAAAACAGCGACATTGTTGCTAACGCACTCCAAGGTCATGGTGGTAATATTAACATTACGACTCAGGGTATTTTCGGTTTAGAATATCGGACACAACTCACTCCAGAGAACGATATTACCGCAAGTTCCCAATTTGGGGTTAACGGTATAGTGCAAGTTAATACCATTGGTGTAGATCCCAATTCTGGCTTAGTGGAATTACCCGCAAATGTCACCGATCCATCACAGCAAATAGCTAGTGGTTGTTCTGCAAATCAAGGTAGTAGTTTTGTAGCAACGGGACGGGGTGGGATACCGCAAAATCCGACGCAGGATGTGAGGAGCGATCGCGCTTGGTCTGATATCCGCAATCTGACTGTATATCGCCATACTGGGGCAGTGACAGCACAAATCCCCGAATCTCCAGAAGTTCTCGTCAAAGCCACTGGTTGGCGACGTAATGCACAGGGCAAAATTGAGTTATTTGCAGATCAATCTCCGACTCTGGTGCAACAAGCATTAACCTGTGCAGCTGTTCCTCAAAGTTCACTCTGATAGATATAGGGCAATGGCACCAAGAAAAGCTCTCAGCTATGGGGGATAAGCGCTACAGATTTTAAATTTGAGTTGAGGGAGAGAGAAGTCAAATGAGTCAGCTTTTGGTTAGCCTGGTTGCAGTTTTGAGTCTGGGCTTTTTCTAGAAGAACCTCAACAGTATGTTTTGTCTGTGGAGGTAAAGTTGATTTCTGCTCACACCAATCTGTAAAGCTTTTGGGAGTTGCCATCCGAGCAGCAATAGTCTGTGTGGTGTAAAATCCCAAAGTAAAAGTAAATATTGTGGCGATCGCTAAAGTAAGTTTCATTGCATGATATTATACTTTCAAAGTACGCAATTAGACTATACATAAATTACTTAAGATTTGGTATAAAAAAGTAATTAAGGAAAAACAAAATCAGCTATTTTTCGGTCGCCGCAGTTCCTTGGAATTAATTGGGCCAAGAATTTGATTTAGGCTACGCAACTGTTCAGCTGTACCCATCCCAATCAGCCGATCGCCCGGCATTAAGACCGTATCGCCGGTGGGGCCACCGATTAAAGTCCCATCAACGCGGCGAATTGCCAGAACTAATGCCCCAGATTGCGATCGCAATCTCGCCTTTTGCAAACTTTGACCCACAAAAGGACAAAAAGCCGGGTCGAGTAAAAATTCTTCCATATATAATTGACGGTCTGCACCTGTCAAAATCCCGTCTACAAAGTCCAATACTTGGGGTCTGAGAGCCGCAGCAGCCATGCGCTTACCACCAGTAATATAGGGGGATATCACCTCATCTGCGCCACCGCGTTGTAACTTCTGCAAAGCTTCTTCTGTACTTGCCCGTGCGATCGCTCGAATTCCCGTATTCAGTGTTTTTGCTGATAAAACAATATATAAATTTTCGGCATCTGAAGGAAGTGCTGCAACGATACAAGTCGCTCTTTCAATACCAACTTTTAAAAGTGTGTCATCTAGGGTAGCGTCACCTTGGTATGCCGTGTAACCTTCCATCTGCGCCCTTTGCACAGATTCCATCTCCGAATCAATCACCACAAAAAGTACACCTTCTGCCTGAAATTCCTTGGCAATTTGACGACCAGTCCGACTAAATCCACAGATGATGTAATGTTCTGATAGGGATTCCATTAACCGCCTCTGCTGCTGTAGCCGAATTCCTTCTTGAAAGTAGCCTTGAATGATCGCTTCTGTAAATCTGTTGACAATGTAACCGATATTGACTACACCCAACAAAATCAGGGCAATTGTAAACAACCGTCCTCGGCTACCCAGTGGGTGGATCTCTCCATATCCCACAGTCGCTAAAGTGATGACTGTCATGTAAGCCGCATCTTCCCATGACCAGCCCTCCACTAGCCAATACCACAAAGTGCCAATGAAGAAAACACCGCCGAGAGCGATCGCCCCAGCCATTAACTCCTTTTGGATACGCTGATATTTTTGCTCAAGTGTTGAAAATGAGGTAACAATAGTACTTTGAACCTAATTTTTCTAGTTTTCTACTAACTTTATAGCATTCGTCCTTTTTAGTACATTTAAACTACAAGTTATCTAAACTAATAGTCCAAACTCAATACTCCTAAGACTTAAAAATATTCATCTTTAACTTTACATGAAGCTCTAATGGCCAGAAGCTTTTTTTGGAGAGAGTGTTGGTATTGCTTGTTCCATTAATTTCAGTACTTACGCAAACAATAGCCGAAACCCTAATTTTCAGGTAGGGGCAATTCATGAATTGCCCCTACCATATGTAGTTTTGCGTAAGTCCTAAATTTATTAGCTTTACTGATGATATAAGCCCAAGGGAATTATCAAAAAACTGTATTAAGCAATACGGTTTTTTGGGTAAAAATCAGATATCAAAGGTCACGACACCAAAGCGATGGCGTGGAGCGCTCACCGTAGGCGATACATTCTCTACGAGAGGCTACGCCAACGGTGAGCATCTCGTAGAGACGCTTCTCCTGACGGAGACGCTTCTCCTGACGGAGACGCTTCTCCTGACGGAGACGCTTCGCGAACGCGAACGCACAACTTTTCGGTCTACTGACATTGTTCTAGTACTACTGAATCACCATACTGTACTGTGTAGATAGTAGTTGCCAGGTAGATAACTAGAGATGATTGCTGCTGTTATTCGACCTCTAAATTTGGTAGTTGGTTTGCTGCTATCTTGTTGTTTCTTGCTTACAAGCTGTCACCCGACACAGATGAAAAGCAAAGCATCTCAGGTAGCTCAATTAGTTCTAGTTTCGCTAAATGACCCGACTACTTTTAACTATGCAATTAATGATTCTCCATACAGTGTTTTTTCTTTAATTTACAAGGGATTGATTGATGAGAATGTTATAACTACCAAGTTGGAGCCGGCACTGGCAGAATCTTGGTCAATATCTGCTGATAAAAAGCGAATTATTTTTACCTTAAAAACAGGGTTGAAATGGTCAGATGGTGAACCTCTCACGGCAGATGATGTAGTCTTTACCTATCGGGACATTTATCTGAATAAAAAAATTCCCACTTTATATAGAGATTTTTTGCGTATTGGCAACACAGAAACTTTCCCGTCAGTGCAGAAACTAGATGAGCAGCGAGTTGAGTTTACTTTTGTGGAACCTTTTGCCCCTTTTTTGAGATACGCTGAAAAACTAGCAATTTTGCCAGAACATGCCTTGCGTTCTTCTGTACTATCTAATGATGCCAATGGTAATCCTCAGTTTCTCTCAATGTGGGGAACCAATACTGATCCGCAAAAAATTATCTCCAATGGGCCTTACCAAATAGAAAGCTATACTCCTGCTGAACGGGTAATTTTACGACGCAACCCCTATTACTGGCGCAAAGATGTTCAAAAATATCCTCAGCCTTATATTCAACGGATTGTCTGGCAAATTATTTCTTCTACAGAAAATCAGTTACAAAGATTTCGCTCAGGGGAACTGGATACTTTGAATGTAACACCAGCAGTATTTGGGTTACTCAAGAAAGAGGAAAAGCGAGGAAAATTCATTATTTACAATGGCGGACCTACTGCGGGTTTTAGCTTTATGGGTTTCAATCTCAACCGAGCTATTAATTCCAAAGGTAAGCCTTTTATAGACCCAATTAAATCTCGATGGTTTAATAACTTAGTTTTTAGGCAAGCAGTCGCCTATGCAATTGACCGCAACCGAATTAAAACTAATATCTATCGCGGTTTAGGTGAAATACAACATTCGTCAATTGCTATTCAAAGTCCCTATTACTTGTCCCCAGCAGCAGGGTTAAAAGTTTATGATTATAATCCCCAGAGAGCTAGGCAGATGTTGTTAAAGGCTGGTTTTAGGTACAACTCCCAAAAAGAACTGTTAGACCAAGATGGAAATCGGGTGCAATTCAATCTTTTAGTGAAATCGGAAGATCAATCAAGAATCGATGCCGCAGTTCAAATCCAACAAGACTTCAGTCAAATTGGTATCAAAGCAGATATGCAGGTAGTCAGTTTTAACATAGTATTGCAAAAGCTTCTCTCTCGTCGAGATTGGGATTGTTATGTCGGTGCGTTTGGTGTTCCCGGTGCAGATGTTGAACCTAATCTTCTATCTTTATTTTGGACTAGTCAAGGCTCATTTCATCAGTTCAACCAAGGTGCTTTACCAGGAAAACCTCCACTCCAAGGATGGGTAGTTTCTGAATGGGAGAGAGAAATTGACAGTCTTTTTGGCGCCGGATTCAAAGAACTAGACCAGAGCAAGCGCAAGGCGATTTATGACAGATTTCAGCAAATCGTTGCTGAACAGTTGCCGATATTCTGCCTTGTGAATCCAATCTCGTTTCAGGCGGTGCGTGAACGTGTCAATCCCATCAAGTTTTCTGCCTTAGGGTCAGCTTTTTGGAATATTGATGAACTGAAAATCACAGAAAAATAATTCCAACCAGAGATTTAAGGCATCATAACTAATTCAGAATTCGTATAGATCACCGTCAATAACTTCCAACTCTTTTAGCTCCCTTGCAGTTTTCCCGCAGACAGCATGGGAAATTTCGTCATCTGTCCTAGCGCTGTCAAATGCTAGCCTGCGGTTTTGACGGCGCTAGGACAGATGACAGTGAGAAAACTCCTGGACTCTACCCAAGACTTACGATGACTAGGTTGGGCTGCACCTACGCAAATTGCCTGTCACTTATACTCCAATACGCTTGGGTTAAGGATAGTTGTAGGTTGGGTTGAACATTCGTGTTACCCAACCTACGCTGGTTTTGGTTTTTGGCTTTAACCCAAGCGTATTGACTTATACTCTTTCTCAAGTGTTGAATACAAAGTTTTTTTCACCACCGCCAAGCGTTTGAGGTTATATAAGCGTTAGCCTAAGAAGAAGTATTTTTTAGGGATTTCTAGGAAACTAGTAAATAACTATATAATGAAAAACTTTCAGGAGGAGCGATAGTGAGCCTACAAACTCTCGTTGACCAAGCCACCATCCCCCCAGATTCAGGGTCAGCATCTAGTCCCTTTAATGCAGATAGCTTTAATGAAGCTGTCATGTCCACCTACGCGCGGTTTCCCTTAGCCCTAGAACGGGGTGCTGGATGCCGGGTTTGGGATACACAGGGGCGCGAATATCTGGACTTTGTGGCGGGAATTGCCACTTGTACTTTGGGACACGCCCACCCAGCTATGGTAGAAGCGGTGACACGCCAAATCCAGAAGCTGCACCATGTCTCTAATTTGTACTACATTCCTGAGCAAGGTGAATTGGCAAAATGGATCGTTGCTCATTCCTGTGCCGATCGCGTATTTTTCTGCAACTCTGGAGCTGAAGCTAACGAAGCCGCTATTAAACTGGCGCGGAAATATGCCCACACAGTATTAGACATTGAAAAACCGATTATTTTAACCGCCCATGCCAGTTTCCACGGACGGACTTTAGCGACCGTTACCGCCACGGCACAACCGAAGTATCAAAAATATTTTGATCCTTTAGTGCCTGGTTTCAGCTACGTAAATTACAACGATATTAACGCTGTGGAAGTGGCGATTAGCGAGTTGGATGAAGGTGATTATCGAGTAGCGGCGATTCTGATCGAGCCATTGCAGGGAGAAGGCGGTGTGCGTCCCGGAGATGTTGCCTATTTCAAAAAGCTCCGGCAGATTTGCGACGAAACTGGCGTTTTATTGATTTTTGATGAAGTGCAAGTTGGCATGGGGCGCAGTGGCAAATTATGGGGTTACGAACATCTCGGCGTTGAACCGGATATTTTCACCAGTGCCAAAGGCTTAGGTGGCGGTATTCCCATCGGTGCAATGATGAGCAAGAAATTCTGCGATGTTTTTCAACCAGGGGAACACGCCAGCACCTTTGGCGGAAATCCGTTTGTGTGTGGTGTAGCACTCAGCGTTTGCCAAACATTGGAACGGGAAAATATTTTGCAGAATGTGCAAGACAGGGGTGAACAATTGCGAACTGGATTGAGGGCGATCGCAGCGAAATATCCTCAGCATATTGGCGAAGTTCGGGGTTGGGGTTTAATCAACGGTTTGGAGTTGCGAGCAGATATTCAACTAACCGCAGCCGATATTGTCAATGCTGCCATCAACGAGGGCGTATTGCTGGTACCCGCCGGGCCAAAAGTAGTCCGGTTTGTGCCACCGCTAATTGTCACAGAGGCGGAAGTAAACACTGCCTTGCAAGCTGTGGAAAAAGCGATCGCGACTCTCACAAAGTCAACTTAAGTTAAAAGGGCGGTTAGAAACCGTGTCTACACAGGCAAAACCCGCCTGCACGGGTTAAAAAACCTTAATTTTCTCTTAGTTCAGGTAGCTGTAGCTCTTGTTTGTGTAGCCGCGAATTCTATTCGCCTTTTTCATTCTGGAGAAATTTCCCGATAAGCTTGCCGACACTGTTCATAATTATCTGGCAAAATCTCGGCATTACCAAAACATAATTGCTCGTGAGTGGTAATTAAGGTTTCATAAGGCTGTATGGTAGTCACAGACGATCGCAGCAATTGCAGATATTCTCCATCTGTACGGCTGAGTTTGTGGGGTGCGATCGCTTTTTGATCCAACTGCTGCAACATCGCTAAATAAACACAACGGCAAGCCTCACGGTAGTTACCTTGACGGTAAAATTCTTGCGATCGCTCTAACAAAAGGGCTATGGATGACTCACTAGAGCGAGTTTTTACGCGAAAATCAGTGAGATTGCCAGTTCTATTTAGCCAAGAATATATATAAGGACTGAATTCTCGCCATAATCGCCAACCCACCCAAACTATAAATAAGCCTAATACCAGCCAAAACAGGAATTTCAGCAATTCACCAAGCCTTGGGCTAATCGACCATCCAGTGGGCAATTCTGGCAAAGCCTGTTCAAAGCGGTAAAACTGGTATTCCCACCATTCTCCCGCTTGTTGTTGGAATTGAGACAACTGCCAACTCCAGCTAGTTTTTTCAAAAGTATCTGTAGGCATAGGGGGGAGTGGGGAGTGTGGAAGCAGGGGAGTAAGAATTTTAGATTTTGGATTTTAGATTCAAATTTAATCTAAAATCCAAAATCCAAAATCTAAAATTGAATTGCCCTATGACTATTAACTATTGACTACTGACTCTTTTTTTATCATTATCGAGCCAATAACAATAAGTAGCGCACCGAATGCAAGAAATCCTAGATCCCAAACTAACTGATTTGGGCCTGGTTTTACATGATGGATACCGAGAATTTGGTGGTCAATTAAACCTTCAACCAAGTCAAACAACCCAGTTCCAATCACTATTGACCCAATAAAGGTTTGTGATGACCAAGGAACATCATCACGCCCTCCTGCACGCCATAGCAACACAAGTCCTACTACGGTGAATACCCAATCCAAGGTATGAAATAACCCATCCCATACCATGTTCAAATCTATATTCGCCGTGTTTGTCAGAGGTCGAATGCTACTGAGCATATGATGCCACTGGAGGAGCTGATGCAGTAAAATTCCATCAATAAATCCTCCAAGACCCACACCAAGACAAATTCCAGCAGTAATTAGCGGTGCGCGTCGATCGAAGGTTTCACTTTTTGCCTCCATTGTCAACCTCATAGATAGGCTTTCTTACCAAAATACAACTCTTTTAAGAGAAATATCTTCTATCTGGAGGCAAGTAGGATCATTGAATTTAAATTAATCAATCTTCAAATTTAATCTGCATACCCGCTTTTACTGGGTCAAAATCTTCGGGAAAATGGGTGCTGCGATCGTAGTCTGCTTTTTCCAGGTTCGCTCCTTTGAGATCAGCTTGGCACAGATTCGCTGACATCAATAATGCTCCCCTAAGATCGGCATCCCTCAAATTAGCTTGACTGAGAAAGGCAAAGCTCAGGTCAGTTCCTCTCAGATTAGCGCCACTCAGGTTAGCTTCACTCAAATCAGCATAACTGAGGTCAGATCCTTTCAAGTTAATACTTTGCAAATCGGCATTACCCAGTTCTGCTTTACTAAAGTCCCGTTTTCCGGCTGCGTAACTCTCCACAAGAGTAGCAGCAGTATTTATGGGCTGTTGAGAATTGACTTCAGGCATATAACAGCCTCACAGGTTATCTCGTTATTACTTTGATAGTTAAGGATGAAAATTCTCCCACTTCATCCTTGCTAAATGTAATACATGAGTTCCTTCTGTTGTCGGATTGCTCTGCGTTCACAAAGGTCTTGGAGTGTATATTTTTCCAAAATGGAGTTAGCAGCCTGACGTGCTTCCTGCCAGACTTCCTGAATTAGCTCACCTTCTACCGTGTTGGGAGTCGGCTCACAAGGAGAGACAACAATATCTGATCCTTCCATGCAGCTAAAAGCATCAAACACCGTAATCTTACTAGGATCTCGTGCCAAAACATAGCCACCTTTGGCTCCGCGTATACTCTTAATTAAACCTCCACGTCTTAATGTTGCCAGGAGTTGTTCCAAATAGCGGTTCGGGATGTCTTGCAATGCCGCTATCTCTCGAATTTGCAGGGCTTCACCGTTAGGGTAGCAGGTTGCCAACTCTAACAGGGCTAGAAGTGCGTATTCTGATTTGTTAGAGATTACCACAGGTGTAATATTTTAAACTCATATTTTAAAGATACAAAGTCTTTGGGTTCGTTTCCCTAAGCTACTGCTAAGAAAAACTTGACAATCAACTTATTGTTGACCGGCTAACTCCACTTTAAAGACCTTCCAGCATAGAAGCAATTACTTTTTTTTCTAAATTCAATAAATAAAAGTGATTGATTAATGGACAGTATTCCAAAGTAAAACTGACTTAAAAGCTTAGTCAGTATCGTTTTCAACCCAATTTTGTCAGTGATTATTGCAGCTTATTAGCCTGTCTGACGACCAGGTGCTGGGCGTCTACGCATCTATTGTCAAGCAACAATATTTAATAGCTAACCAATCAGAAAGAAAAGCACCATGAGTGCAATCTGATACCAAAGAATCGGTTTCACTGAGAGATCAGCAATCAGATGAAGCTAATTAATAACACTATAAATTATTTTTTGAATTTTACTTTTGAATATCGAATTGGAGCGCAGCAAAATTCTTAGTGTAAGCCGCTATACATGTAAATTTCTCGAAAATGGCAGAATGACTGTAAAGGTAGTTCCCGCGCCGATCGCACTTTCGACAATAATCTCGCCGCCATGTAAATCTACAGCCTGCTTGACGATGGACATTCCTAATCCCATTCCTGGAATATTGCCTGCATTACTGGCGCGATGGAAGGGTTCAAAGATGTGTTCAATGTCAGAAGGGGGAATGCCAATACCAGAGTCTTGAGTCTGGAATATAGCTTGCTCGTTGGCAGTGGTGACAGAAAACTTAACTGTGCTACCAATGGGAGAGTATTTTAGACAATTCGATAATAAATTACTCAAGATTTGCCGCAGTATTTTAGCGTCTAAGTTAGCCGGGGTGCATTGCCACTCGCCGCTAAAAACGATCGCATGTTGTGAGCGATCGCTCTGTTCTAATTCTTCTAATAGATCACGGCAAAATTCCACCAAATTCAGGGGTGTTGGATTCAACTCTAACTTGCCTGCTTCATCCTGACTCAGCACCAATACATCATTCAACAACTGCGTCATGTGCATAACTGATGTTTGAATGCGACGCAGGTGGGTCTGTTGTCGCTCCTTCGTCCATAGGTGGCGATAATATTCTAGTAGTTCCGCAGAAGAGTGGATGGTAGCCAAAGGGGTGCGAAACTCATGGGAGGTGATAGTGAGCAAGCGGGATTTAAGTTCACTAAACTGCTTTTCTTTGGCAAGCGCTTGTCGCATCGCCTCTTCTGCCCATTGCAGCTTGGCTTGGGTTCGCTTGCTTTCGCTAATATCCCGTAATAGCCAGCGTAGACCGACCAACTGACTGTATTGATTACGGATAGCAACCACCTTAACCGCAGTAATAATGGGCGTTCTGTTAAGTGGTTGCAGGTTTACTTCCCACTCTTGCATCTTCCAGTCTGCGATTTCGGCATGATCACGCAGATGAGTCAATTTCAAATGAAAAGCAATCATCTCTTTCTCAAGCACATAAATCTCCAAGAGTTCGCCCAAAAGGAACCTCTTGGAAATGTTTAGTAAGGTACTGGCAGCAGAATTAGCTTCCTGAATTACCCCATTTGTATCAGTTACCAAATAGGCGTCTGGTACTTCTTCAAAAAGTTCTTGGTAGCGTTGACGTTGTGCCAGCAAATCCTGTTGAGCCTTGAACAATTCTTCATTCTGCTGCTGTAGGTCTTCATTAGCTATTTGCAGTTCTTCCAAAGCTAGGTGGACTTCTTTCAATACTGGGGCGACGAGTTCAATATCTTCCCGTGCTTTTTGCTGTTCACTCTGGCGTTGCAAAAAGGCGACGCGCTTACGCATCTTATCTAACTGTAAGGCTAAATCGTCCAAATTCACGCTCTTACTCCTAATTTGGATATCTAAACTTGGGTTTTATTTTAGATTCCCTACTTGGACGATCTTAGCTTTTGGAATTTAACAGTAAATCTTAAGTAGGGTGTGTCACGGTTTTAGCCTAACGCACCATGTTACATAGCGGTGCGTTAGGCACTCATGTGATCTTTCTTGTGACAAACCATATCGAAATATGAGCTTAACACAACGCCAGTTGCTACAACTCTCTTGAGCAGAGCAACGCACTGGCTCTCCTACATTGACACTCTCAGGGCTGTTCGCGCTTGCGTCTCCCCTTGGGAGAAGCGACTGAGATTCTTTAATCTAAGACATGACTTGCTCAATCAGGTTTTCACCAAACTGAGTAGAGGACTTATCTCCTAAAGCGTTGCTTGCGTCTAGCGCAAAAGTTCCCGTATGCCCTACGGTACTCAATCCTCTCCAAAGGATGTTTCTAGCTGCGTTTTCATCCCTATCCATTACACAACCACACCTACAAACGTGCGTTCGAGTTGATAGAGTTTTCTTGATAATTTCACCACAGCTAGAGCATTCTTGGCTACTATATTGCGGATTAACCGCAACTGTTACGCGCTTAAATACTTTTCCGAAGTATTCAATCCAGACACGGAACTGATACCAAGATGCTTATACTAGCATCGTTAACGTAAAAAGCTCACATTCATGAAAGATTCAATGCGGTTAAAACCGCACGAGTCGCTTGTATCTCAGCACGCTTTGTGACGTAGCTCTACGCTTACCGGATAGCTTGTAATTTTATTTTTACTTTATAAATGACCTTTTAGCTTTTGGAGTTTAACGGAACGCGAAAGTCTTTTCTTCGGCACTTCCCCCTGAGTACAGAAGCTCAGACTTCAGCCGGAGGAAATGTCTGAGTAGTTCACTGTTTTTGTCTGGCAATATTGGTTAATTTAGCTCTTAAATCTGCCCATTTGATGCCTTCTAGGCTGGGCAAAACAATATGAGCGGCTCCAACTCGTTCAGCGGGGCCGAGTCCTACTGCCCACATACCAGCAGCTAGAGCCGCCTCAACACCTGCTGCGGCATCTTCTACAACCACAGATTGCCCTGGTTCAATTCCTAGCTGCTTGGCTGCGTACAGAAATAGGTCGGGTGCTGGCTTGGGTTCCTCTACACTGTAACCGTCAGCGATCGCATCTACTTTGTCAGCAATGCCCAATCGCTCTAGTACTGTGTGGGCATTTTTACTACCTGAACCAATACCGATCTTAATACCAGCTTGCCGCAGTTCATCCAAGAGGGCGATCGCACCTGGCAACAAATCCTTAGGCGTCATTTTTTGCATCAATTCCACATAATAGCGATTCTTGCGCTCCATCATCTCCTGGATTTGTGCTTCTGAATACGGTCTATCCCCAAGAATCAGCATCAGGGAAGCACGACGGGATACACCCCGCAACGCTTCGTTAGCCTCCCGATTAAACGGTATACCCTCTTCATCTGCTAGCTTCTGCCAAGCTAGATAATGAAGTTCTGCTGTATCTGTTAGCACACCATCTAGGTCGAAGATGAATCCTTGGATGTTGGGGTTGTGGGGAGTGGGGAGTGGGGAGTGGGGAGTGGGGAGTGGGGGGGATGAGGAGGCAGGGGGAGCAGGGGGAGTAGTCTGGTGTTCAGAAGCTTCTGAGGGGAAATTTGGGGGATTTGCAGAAAGGGAAAGTTGGAGATATTTTAGTTGGCTAGTTATATCTTGGGCGACTTGTTCCCTGTGTAAATCGAAGTCGTGCCATTTCCCTTGCCAGTGCAGTTTAAACTTCAGGCGTGTCCAGCCAGGGGGCAGGTGGGGATTGGCTACAGGGCCATTTTCGGTTAGTTGGATGCCGCCAAATCCAAAAATTACAGCTTGCCAAATGCCACCAGCACTAGCGCCGTGAATTCCGTCGTTGGTGTTCCCTCGGTTATCTTCAAGATCCACCATTAACGCCCGCATAAACTGTTCGTAAGCTTCGGTTGATTTGCCCAAATCTGAAGCTAAGATGGCGTGAACTGCTGGGCCAAGAGACGAACCATAGGTAATATCGGTGCGGGGTGCGTAGTAGTCCCAGTTGGTCTGCAATGCTTTTTCGCTGTAAGGAAAATCTGCTGATTCCCGCATTAAATAAAGCAGCATCAAGACATCTGGCTGTTTGATTACTTGATATTTGTTGATTTGATCAACACCCAAGATTGGTTGCATGGAGCGATCGCGTGGTTCATAATCTGCTAAGTTAATATCTTCCAATTGGAAAAATCCCTCGATCTGCTCAATTAGTTCTGTTGATGGGTCATAGAGAAATAATATTTTGGCGATGATATCTTGCCAGTGCGATCGCTCTTGGGGGGTAAGTTTTAGTTTCTGCTCTAGTTCGGTAGCTCGTTCGGGGAATTTGTAAACCAACCAATCATAGACTGCGATCGCTTTCTCTAAATGCCATTGCGCCATGCGGTTTGTAAAGGTGTTGTTGTGGACGAATTCATGGTATTCATCCGCTCCGATCACTCCCCGAATTTCATACTTTTCGCGCTCAGGATTGAATTCGACCCGGCTACCCCAAAAAATAGCGGCATCCAAAATCACCTCTGCACCGCACTTTTGCATCCATTCATCGTCACCAGTGCTTTGCCAGTATTTCCAGATGGCGTAGGGGATATCTGCATTGATATGAATTTCGCGATCGCGGCACCAAATCCGCACATCTTCACCATAAAAATCACTTCCGAGTGCCCAACGTGGTGTCACTTCATCTCCAGTAACAGCACTTTCCCAGGCAAACATTGCCCCTTTATAGCCGTAATGGGCTGCCTTGCGTTGCGCCCCTGGTAAGGTGTGCCAGCGGTAACTGAGTAAGTTGCGGGCGATCGCTGGTTGGGTAAACAGAAACAGAGGCAGCATAAAAATTTCTGTATCCCAAAAGATATGACCGCGATAGCCAAACCCGGAAAGGGTTTTAGCAGGAATGCTCACCCGATCATCATGCCGTGGCCCAGCAATCAGCAGTTGAAACAGATTGTAGCGAACAGCAAAAGTCGCGGTGCTATCCCCTTCAATGAGGATGTCACTTTGCTCCCAAACCTCATCCCATGCCTGTTCATGCGCTTTTAGTAATGTTGCGTAGTCTGGTAAGTGTGCGAGTTTTTCTTGAGCTGCTGAGACTGGTGTTTCAATCTCCTGTGAGGTAAAAACTGTGACAATTTTTTCTACTGTTACGGTCTGTTGCGCTTTAGCTAGGTAGCTCATATTCAAGGTCGGATAACCAGGTGTAGTACTGACTTGCAAAGATGCTTCAGAGCCTAACATTGTCACCTTAGCTGCCATACAGAGTTCAATTCGGGAGTTGCGGGTGCGGCGTTGCAACCAGATTCCTTGGTCGGTCTTGCCCTGGTCTAGTCCTTCCCAGTGATTGAAACCCTGATTTTCTGGATAGCCGTTGATACTAGCTTGAACTTCGATTAACCCATCAAAATCTACTGGCGTTAAATGGCAGCGTAGCGCCAACACGTGCGGATCTGCAAGACTAGCAAAGCGTTCAAAGCTGATGTCTATGATGTTCCCACTGGGAGAGCGCCAACGCAAGGTCCGGAAGAGTAGTCCATGACGCAGATCAAGTTGCCGATCATAGCGCAATATCTCACCTTGATCGAGACGGAAGCGATCGCCATTCACAATCACTACCAAGGATAGCCAGTCAGGGCAATTTACCAGTTCAGTGTATACCACTGGCACATCGTCGTAGACACCGTTGATAAAAGTCGCTGGCAATGCATGAGGATAACCTTCCTCAAAACTGCCCCTTGTTCCTAGATATCCATTGCCGATTGTAAAGACAGTTTCTTTGGAGTGCAATTGCTCAGGGTCAAACTGGGTTTCGATTAATATCCAGTCTGTGTAGATAAAATGGCGATAACGACCTTTTGTTTCCATAAGTGGGGAGTGGGGAGTGGGGATTTTGAGTCTTTGAGGTGAATGAACGGAGTTCTGAGGTAGATGAACGGAGTTCTGAGGTAGATGAACGGAGTTCTGAGGTAGATGAACGGAGTTCTGAGGTAGATGAACGAAGTTCCGAGGTAGATGAACGAAGTTCTAATTTTCCCTCATCTTGCCCATATCCCCATTCCCTACTCCCCACTCCCTACTCCCCATTCCCTAGACACCTCGCCCCATATGCTTTTCCAAAATCTTTTCGGCTCTGGGTTTATAAATGAGATGAAATAAGGCTTCCATATAACGATCTCTAGCTTCGTTATTTTCTGGAGCAACAAAGTTCCAAAAACTAAACATTTTAGCAAGCAGTAGTAATTGATTGCTATGTAAATGCCAATTGTATCTATTATGAATTCGCTGACTCATCCATTCTGATACTTCGTGCCAGTGTTCAGGATGAGTATTGCATTTCTCAATGAAGTCTAAAACTTTATTTGCTGTTCCTTCTAAATCCGTAGGATTAAGATTAAATTCGTTTTCTTGGTTCTCAATAATTTCCAAAGAACCGCCAAATTGAGTAGTAAAAGTAGGCAAGCCGGAAATCATCGCTTCCAAAATACTCCGTCCGAAGGATTCAAAGCGGGCAAAATGGACATAAATTCCCTGAGAATCTGCAACTACCCGGTAGGCTTCGCCGAGTTCACTGCTAGGGATACGCATTCCCAACCAGCGAATCTTGCCATGAAGATGATATTGATCAATAATGTCGTAGAGTTTTTGAATTTCTTCTGCTTCTTCTCGGTTTATAGCTTCATGTGGATGCAGTTTACTACCTAAGATAATCAGGTTACAACGCTCTTGCAACTCCTGACTTTTACCAAAGCATTCAGCTAAACCAGTGAGATTGTTGATTGAAGTGATGGTATCAACAGCAAAGATTGGTCGCTTATTAGGGTGATCTAAGTGACCAAAGATTTGGGAGTCTTCGCGGCTAAAGAGGAGGTCGTGGACTTGTGTACTAAGGTTAGATCGGTCTTCTTTTTGGCTATAGGGAAAGAAAATATTTTCATTTACTCCCGGCGGCACTAAGTTGAATTTAGGACTAAACAAATCAATGCCATCAACCACATGATACAACTGCGGCATCGTAAAGCACTTATACGACTCGTATTGACCCATCGTGTCTGGTGTGCCGACAATTTCTTGATATGACGATGTAATAATGAAGTCGGCTGCATTCATGCTAATCAAATCGGCGGTGAATTGTACCGAGAAGTGGTATTTGTCTTCTAAATCTTGCCAATATAAATTGCTAAATAGATATTTAGGTTTTTCCAAAGAATGGGCAATATTGCACTGGGTAACTTTCATCCGACGAGATAAGAGAAAGGCTACTAAGTTACCGTCGCTGTAATTGCCAACGATCAGATTAGGTTTGCCCTGGAATTTAGTTAGTAATTCTTTTTCTGCATCTAGAGCAAATTGTTCTAAATAAGGCCAAATCTCAAATTTAGAAATCCAATTGTTGGTAACTTCTGGATTGAACTCACCAAAAGGAACGCGCAATATCCAAGCATTTTCAGTATCTTGGACTTTTTCTAAGCGCAGGCTGCAAAATGTCCTTTCAGCGTTAGGGATTAGCCGGGTGAGAATAATTACATGGGGTTTAATACCTAGCTGATCGAGACCAGCGAGTTTGATTTGTTCACGCAGCTCGTTTTCTAAGCTGCGAGCTTGTTCGAGGACGTAGATAACTTGACCGAATGTTTCATCTCTTCCCAAAACATCTTCCTGTCCAACCCAGCCGTGGATGGAAATGAGGACGACGCGAAAGATAGCAGGGACGCGGGCCACAAATGCTTCTAAGATGCCAGGTTCTGGAGAGTAAATGAGTCGGTCGAGGAGTTCTAGGGTTCCCCTGACTCGCGCCACAGTGTTACCCCAACCCGGCTCAAAGCCGAGTTCTTGGAACTCAAAGCGGAATTTTTCATAGGGTTCATCAGGCTCAAGCTCACTCAGGAATTTGAGCGATCGCTTTATTTGTTTAGCTAACTGAATACCGGAAGAAATGCGATCGCTCAACAACAGGCGAATCCCATCGGATTGCAGCCCATGTAATGCTTGAAATAACATTTCTAACCAATATTCGGGGTCAGTCAACAATTGATTGCACAGATAACGGTTGAGGAAGGCTAAACCTTGACCTATATTTCTGGCGTCGTCGATTCTTGGGGAACTCTCGTAAAAGGGGTGGAGGTCAATTTCAAGGATGTGAGGTTGGTAGCGGTTGACTAAGCGATCTCTCACATCTAGCAGCGCTTGCGGCGTCATCTGCTCAAAGCTATTCAAATCGGCTGTCAGTCGCCAAACTTCCTGGTTAGCAATCTTGGGTCGAACCACGAACCAAGTATTTTCCTCTTCAAGAATTATTTCGTGGGTGTACTGTATCAGTTTGCCAACAGAAGAAGAGTAGTAAAAATAGGCTGGCTTTTGGGATTGATGACAGTAATCGGCAAAAGCTTGCAAAATCTCATTTCTCAGGAAGTAACGCTTACCTGAAGCACTCAACGCATAAATCAACTGATGTAGAGCAGTTTTTTCATCACCGTTGAAGACAGCTTGAACTAGTTCATACATGATGACGAATCTCAGAACTTTAGCTTAGGTCACGACCTCATTTTTGTCTCCAGTCTCCGGTTATCTGAGGTACATTTCCGCCACAATGGTAAATAACTATAAAAATTTTGGCGTCTAGCTCTGGGATGAAACACTGCGAGGACTTCAAATCTATGGGATGAGGAAGTGGGGAGTGGGGGAGGCAGGGGAGGAAAGAGAGTTATTAAGTACCTGGACAGAATTAATTACATATTAGTTATTTACCAATTCTTTGCCAGTCAAGGATTTCAGTCCAGATTTTTGTGTAATTAATCTTGTCCGATTACTTATTAAGCTATTTATTCTTCCCCTGCTCCCCCTGCCCCCTGCCCCCTCTTCCCCTTCACTCGTCAATTTCGACTTGACAGACTACTAGCCTCTGAATAGGCGGTGTAAACTTTTCAATAATTCTCTGGCCGTGTAAGGTTTTGATAAAATTCCTTGCACATTAGCATCAGCAGCTTGAGCAAAGACTTCCATTGAGTTCAGTCCGCTACAGGCAATAATTTGAACCTGCTTGTTCATTTTTTGCAAGGTGCGAATAGCAGTGATTCCATCCATCTCCGGCATCATTATATTCATCAATACAGCATTGATTTGATGCTTGTATTGGGCATAAAGTGCGATCGCTTCTATGCCATTACTGGCAGCAAGTATCTTATAGTTATGGTTTTCTAGAATGATTGTGGCAATCTCCCGAATTTGGGCTTCATCATCTACAACTAAAATCAATTCTCCCTGTCCTGGAAGCAGATCCACCTCTTCTATCCTGAACAGTTGGGTTGCTTCCACTGCTGGTAAGAACAGGTCAAATTTGCTGCCTCTACCAACATTGCTAGACACTTTGATAAAACCGTCGTGGCTTCTAATGATGCCCAGCACTGTTGAAAGTCCGAGTCCCGTACCTGCATTGACCTCTTTTGTAGTAAAAAATGGATCAAAAATTCTATCTAATATGTCTGGCGGTATCCCAATTCCGTTATCCGCAACGGTAATCACAATATAATGCCCAACTTTGGCATCGAGATTCATTCTGGTATAAGCTTCATCAATAAACTTATTTTCCGCAGAAATTTTGATATTGCCGCCATCTGGTAAAGCATCGCGGGCATTTACTACCAGATTCATTAGCACTTGATGCAATTGTGTGGTGTCCACAGTGATAGCCCAAATGTCTTCTGGGATAACCGTGGAAAATTCAATAGATTTGGGAAATGTCTGTTTAGAAATTTGGATAATTTCTGATATCAGGTACTTGATTTGGATAATTGTCCGCTCTCCTTTAAACCCTCGCGCAAAGGACAAGACTTGCTTCACTAAAGCTGCTCCGCGTTTGGCGTTGCTTTCTACGAGTGCCATCAATTGCCCAGAATACTCCTCGTCTTGGAAAAATTTTTCCTGTGCCAATTGAGCCGCTGCCAAAATTGGTGTCAATATATTGTTCAAGTCGTGGGCAATACCACCTGCAAGAGTACCAAGGCTGTCCAATCGCTGGGTGCGAAAAAACTGCTCTTCGAGTTGTTTCTTTTCGGTGATGTCAGTGTCAACAGTCAGGATAGATTTGGGTTTTTCTTCAGGATCACGCATCAATGTCCAGCGGCTTTCCACAACAATTTTCTTACCGGATTTCGTCACATTACATAACTCACCATGCCACGAGCCACTCTCAATCACGCTTTTTAGCGGTACTTCCAGTTGCTGCTGAGTTCCTGCTGGGTACAAAATCTCCTGGGTGTCTTTTCCTATAACCTCTATAGAAAGCCAACCGTACATCCGCTCTGCACCTTTATTCCAGAATAAGATTTGAGACTGGAAATCTCGAACTAATATGGCGTCGGTGGCGATATCAAGTAGAGCGGCTTGTTCGGAGATTTTTTGTTCCGCCAGCTTGCGCTCAGTGACATCCCTATTTGTGCCAATCATCCTGATTATCTGACCGATTTCGTTATAGTAGACCTGACCTTTGCAGTTTAACCAGTGTAGGCTACCGTCGGGCCAGATAACTCGATAATCTGTAGTTGCCCTTCCTTCCTCAATCATGCGAGGTACACTTGCAGCAACAGATTCGCGGTCTTCTGGATGGATTAGATTGAGATAGTCTTCAAAGGTTGGACACAAGGTAGTGCTCGGCAGACCATAAAGTGGCCCCATATTGGCAGACCACATACTAGTATTGGCGATCAGGTTGCGATCCCATATACCCATTTGGCCAGCTTCCAGAGCTAAACTCAATCGTGCTTCACTTTCTTGCAGTGACTCTTCGGCCAGTTTGCGTTCAGTGATATCTTCGGCGATGCCACCATAGTAGTTAACTTTTCCTTGGGAATTATATACAGGAAAGCTCCGATCCCAGATCCAGCGCACCGATCCATCAGGTCGCAAAATTCGATATTCTACTGAAGCCGACTCACTACTAAGCTGTTGCTTTGCTGCATTGGTAAAGCGATCGCGATCGGCTGGATAAACGTTGTCTATCCAGGACTCAGGTTGCTCCAATAGACTTTGACAAGAGCGACCCCAAATTTTTTCATAAGCAGGACTAACGTACAAGATTCGGAATGAATCTGGGCTGGTAATCCAGATGACTGCGTGGCTATTTTCGGCAAAAGTGCGAAATTTCTCTTCACTCTGGCGCAGTGACTCTTCCGATAGTTTCCGCTCGGTGATATCTTCGGCAATGCAACCATAGTAGTTAACTTTTCCTTGGTCATCATAGACAGCAAAGCCCCGATTCCAAATCCAGCGCATCGATCCATCGGGTCGCAAAATCCGATATTCTACTGAAATAGATTGACTACCACTAAGTAGTTGCTCTACTGTTTTGGTGGCGCGATGGCGATCGTCTGGATGAATTGCCTCTAGCCATGAGTCTGGCTGGTCGTAAAGACTTTGGCAAGAGCGGCCCCAAATCCTCTCATAAGCAGGGCTAATGTACAAGGGATGGAATGAATCTGGGCTAGCAATACTGATGATGGCGTGGGTGTTTTCGGCAAAATTGCGAAATTTCTCCTCGCTTTGGCGCAGTGCAACTTCTGCAAGTTGGCGTTCGTGTAGCGCGGCTTGCTGTTCAGTAATATCTCTGCCTACCCCTTGGATTTCAACAAGCTCTCCTTTGTCATCATGAATTGCGATCGCATTCCATTGAAACCAGCGGATACCGTTGACTGTCAATGCACGTCGCTCATGATTAGTCAAGGGATGGAATGAAGATCCTAAAGTTGTCATATCTTCCATGACTTCAGGCAAGTCATCTGAATGAAGAAACTGGAAAAATAACTGACCACGAAACTCATCTTGTTTCCAGCCGAAGGTTTGAGAAGCAGCCATATTGGCAAAGGTAATCTGCCCCTGCAAATCAATGCGGATAATTATGTCAGTTTGACTTTCCACAAGTTGGCGATAGAGGTTTTCGCTCTGCCGTAATGCAATTTCTGCGCGTTGGCGTTCGATAATTTCTTGTTGCAAGAGGACGTTGGACATAACAAGTTCTGCTGTCCGTTCTGCCACTCGTTTTTCTAACTCCTCGTAAGCTTGGTGCAGTGATTCCTTTGCCTGTTGGCGGTCGCTAATATTGCAGAGTAACCAGCGCCAACCAACTTGCTTCCCCTGTGAATCGTAGATGGCAGTGGCTCTTATGCTAGCCGGAAAAGCTGTACCTCCCCGTGGTTTTAGGTAAACTTCCCACTCCTGTACATGCTGCGAATTATTCAGTCGGGTGGTAAAAGTCTGGCGATCTTCCTGAGCAATAAATAAATTTAATGGTTTGTTTACTAAATATTTTTGGCGGATAGCCAGCAAGGTTGCTGCTGCTCGGTTAGCCTCTTGGATAACACCTGCTGCATCAGTTACCAAGTAACCATCTGGAGCGAACTCAAACAAATCCTGGTAACGCTGGCGCTCCAATTCTACTAGCTCACGGGCAACTGCCAACTCTTCGTTTTGTTGACGCAGTTCTTCTTCCACAATCTGGAGTTCTTCAAAGGCTTGCTGAAGTTCCTGATTAACTTGCATCATTTCAGCCGATTGTGCCTCAAGCCATAGTTTTAAGTGATTTTGAGTTTGTCTGCGGACTTGCTCTATCTCAATTGACTGATGAACCTGCCTGAATTCATCTGTGGGTTTTTGTAAATATTGCTGCAAGCCTTCAACGACCCCAACCATTTTTATCATGTCAAAGGCTTGTAGCAAGCCAGTCTCAGTGATGATTCCTAGCAATTGGCCGCGATCGTCCAAAACGGGCAAATAGTGAGTCTGATGCTGACGCAATAACGATAAGGCGATGAAAATATCCTGAGAATCTGATTGTCTAAGGGTAACGACTGGCTGCGTCATCACTTCAGCCATTGTCACCGTAGATAAGTCCATTCCAGAAGCTATAAGCCTAAGGACATCTCTATAAGTAAAAATACCTAATAAATTCACTCCATCCAGAACCAAGACACAACCAGTTAAAGGTTGACTTCTGGGGTTTAAATCTAATGACGAATTTAAATAGGTAGGTGTATAATTACCACATCTTTCCTGACTCATCAAGACAATAGCTTCGACTACAAAACTATCAGGGCTAATCGTTAATGGAGAACGATTAATAACATGATTTAAACTAGGTAAGTTAATCAGTTGATCGTTGAATCGCATGGTTAGTTTGTCAATTCTAATGATCTTTTTGATATAGCAGTCCTAAATCAAACGCGCAGGATTTGAAATTATTGCGACCCCCTGTAATCCACCCAAAGCATCGGGGGGACGGCGTTAGCCGGGGGGTTAATTTTCTTACAACTCATTTAGGATTGCTATATTAGAGCGAACTAGCAGAAGCTAGAGTAAGTAAACTTTTAAAAATCAGGAATTATTCTCGTACAATTGGTACTCAATCAACTCTATTGATAAATCCGCCCTGTAAATCTTACAAGACTCAATAGAGGGGACATAGTGCAAGTTAGTAACTAAACCAGGAAGTAGATAGCGTTTTAAGAGTCGCCAAACTTATTCTATTGTCAAATTAGAGATAGATGATCTGTTATTTCAAGAGATTACCTTAATTGATAGTCTTGGTAGTCTTGTTAGCGTGAAATCTTTGATAATTGATGATTAGAGATATTAAACCCTTGCTTCCCGAACGTCGCCAGAAGGTTCGTGCTTTCGGCTGTTTTGATAAACCTCCAGCAAGACTTTCAAGAACCAAGTCAGGGTGCAGAAAGCAAAATGAAAGAGGATTTGAGTTGTTTATTCTATTCATAGCGGGTAGCACGCTACCAGTAAGGCTGCTCCTAATACCAATTTTTTGTGAAACTGCACAAAATCAAGCTTGGCCAGACTTGGGGCTTGAGCAAATTGTTCTATGCAACCTCACAGGTAATCGGTATAAGTCCCAGATTTTTAGTTGTACTAATTTATACGAAGATAATTTGGGGCTATTGTAAAGAAATAGCTAAATAACTTGATGTCATTACTTAAATAAATATGTATAATAATATACGATTATTAAGTATTTTAAATTTCCTCACAAGTTCCTCATATTTTTACAATATAGTCAAAATATAGACAGCTTGTTTTAAATATCTACGGGCTTGTCAACTGGCTGCCCTGATTTGCAATAACACTTTTATTAACAGGATTTGAGAAAAATATGAATTACTGTCCTTGCTGTTCAAGTTTACTTTTAGAACATATACGCCATGCAGAGAGTTTCTGGTTTTGTCGCCACTGCTGGCAAGAAATGCCTGTTTATAATTTGAACGAATCCAGTTCATTCACCGAGGCTGTTATGGGAAAACTACCTAGAAAACCTCAAAAAGAAAAACGTAGAAATACTACTGTTTACGCAAGCCAATGGCAACCTATCACCGAATGGATAGGGCTACAAGATTTGTCTGCCTAAATACCAAGTTACTGAAGGTTATTCAGTATAACTTATTTCGTCTTTATTCCAGTAACCAATTGTCATAAAATGCGAGGATGTAACCCACCCATGAGGCATTACCTGACACAGCCAGAAAGATAAAACAGCGAATTTCCATAAAACCCACAGCAAAGAGGCGAGGTTCCTCTGAGGTTAGGCTACCGTGTATACACAAGTCAAAAAACCTCATCCACATTGGCTTGAATCTCGTGGGGTGGGTTATGGACATTAGTCCTAACGCACCGAAAATCTAGGATGGTGCGTTAGCCTACGGCGGCATAACACACTTTTGCATTAGTAGGTTTTGAGGACTTGTGCGTACACCGTAGCCCCTTTAACAGAGAAGTATTGCTACGCTGGCGGTGGTTCTCTCCTCTTCTCAAGCACCTAACTCATTCATCAAGATTTATTGCTTACTTTAATAATCTCTTGTTTATAACCCCCGACTTAATTCGAGGGTTTTTAATGCTGAAAAATTAATTTTTAATTTTGATTTTATTGGGATGCTGCTAATGGAGTTCAGCTTCTAAATGCAGCCTCAATAGTCTTCCCACGATTCGTGATTCAGTAGGTCGATAATTCTATCTCTGAGTAGAAATTCGTTTTTTTCTAACTCAAGTTCAAAATTTATCCAGTCAGGATGAGGAATATATTTACAGAGGGTATAAATTGGCTGCTGACGGTTAACAAGTCTCTTTTTAACAAGTTGAAGTGCTTCTTCCTTGATAACCTCGATATCATATTTAACCGTAGTGTTCATAGGTCGTTCCTTTGTTTTCAATCAAGGAATTAAGAATCAAAACAAAAGTTGCTTTGACTCTTCCTTAAACTTATCAAAGAAAATTGGCGAGAATTGTGAAGAATCAAGACATTAATCCTTGCTAGAAGTTAGATATGTCAGTAAGATACTCTTTGGGACTCCACGTATACCCCCTTTAGAGAGACTCTTGCAGAGGAATAAGGCTGGCACAACAACCTGTAAACACTAAAAGAGGATGTAGATGCTCTCTGGGCGACTTGCTAAAAGGTAGGCTAGGGTAAAGAACATTGTCTAAAAAACTTATACTATGCTCCTGAATCTTGATAAAGTTCGTCAATATTTTCCTGCTCTAGCTGGTGAATGGACTTTTTTCGATAATGCTGGCGGGTCACAAACCCTGAAAAAAGTAGTAGATAGAATTAGCGAATATCTCTTAAGTTCTGATGTCCAGTTGGGAGCTTCTTATGCGGTTTCTCAACTTGCAGGAGAACGATTGGCTTTAGCAACTAGAGGAATAGCTACTTTCATTAATGCCAATTCTTCTAAAGAAGTGGTCATGGGCCCATCTACTACAATGATGTTGAAAGTTCTCTCAATTTGTCTGGGTCAAACCTTCATACCTGGTGATGAAATTATTGTTACTAATTGTGACCATGAGGCGAATATTGGTGCTTGGGTCGCTCTTGAAAAACAAGGAATAAAGGTTAAAGTGTGGCAAATTCGCTCAGATACCTTAGAACTTCATTTAGCAGATTTAGAACCATTAATGAGTCAGCGCACCAAACTAGTAGCTTTGACTCATGCTTCTAATGTTCTAGGAACCATCAACCCGATTAAAGAAATTGCTGCATTTGTGCACGATCGCGGCGCTATGATTTGTGTGGATGGTGTAGCTTATGCACCCCACAGATTAGTTGATGTGCAAGATTTGGATGTTGATTTCTATACTTTGAGTTGTTATAAGGTCTATGGGCCACATCATGCCCTACTTTATGGTAAAGAAGAACATTTATTAAGATTGCCTGGTCTTAACCATTATTTTATTGAACAGACAGATATCCCTTATAAATTTCAGTTAGGGAATGTCAATTTTGAATTAAGTTATGGAATGTTAGGGTTATGTGATTATCTAAGTGAATTAGCACAACTGCACTACGGCAATCAAACTGCACCTGATTTGAGAAATAAAATGGTGCAGGCGTTTGATTTAATTAGCATACATGAAGAAAAGATTAGCGATCGCCTCCTAAATTATCTCAACAGCAAGTCTAATGTGCGAGTGATTGGTCAATCAAAAGCTGACCGTCAATCCCGTGTGCCAACTATATCTTTTGTGGTAGATGGAATGAATAGCTCAACTATTCCTGCAAAAATTGACCAACATTATATTGGCATTCGCTACGGAGACTTTTATGCTAAACAGCTCATTGAATACCTGGGGTTAGCATCGCTTGGTGGAATAGTCCGGGTGAGTATGGTGCATTACAACACCCTTGGGGAAGTTAACAGCTTGATTGAGGCTTTTGAGCAGATATTTTAACCGTTACTAAGCTGCAAAACTTGCACCTCTTCTTGTGGCGAAATTAATGTTTTACCCATAGGTAGAACAGCTAAGGCATTGGTTTGAGCTAAATTAATTAAATCGCCAGAACTGTGACTACCAGTAGCTTTGTGAAATTCGTAAACTCCATCAATTAAATGCAATTTACCCCAAAGGTAAGTTTCGCGCTTGCCCTGCGATCGCAATTCATCATGCGATCGCACTTTCAAAAACACTGGTTCCCAACCTTCAGTAATTCCCGAAAGTTTCTTGATTGCTGGTAGCACAAACCGCCAAAAAGTTACTAAAACAGCACCAGGGTTTCCTGGTAAACCAAAATAGACTGGGGACTGGGGACTGGGGAGTGTGGCGACGGTGAGGGGTTTTCCTGGCCTTATCTGTACAGCCCGAATGTGGATTTTTGCTTTTAGTGACTCTAGAATTTTGTCAACATAATCATAATCTCCCACTGAGACACCACCAGAAGAGATAACTATATCAGCGATCGCAACGGCGTGGGTAATGACTTTCTCCAGAGCAACTGGATCATCCTTAACAATACCTAAAATTAACGGTTCTGCCCCACTTTCTCTTACCAACGCTGCGATCGCATACTGATTAGAATCCACAATTTGCCCTGGTTGCAATTGTTTATCAATTGACACCAACTCATCACCAGTGGAAAAAATTGCCACACGCGGACGGCGGTAAACACTTAATTGCGGACATTGTGCTGCTGCCAATACGCCAATTTCTGGGGCATTTAACTTAATTCCTGCTGGTAGTAGTTGTGTTCCAGCTTGGTAAAAAGATGCTTTGTGTCTCACAAATTCTTGTGGTTTTGGCGCATCCAAGATAAATACGCGGTTTTCCTCTCGACGTGTCTTCTCCTGCATGACTACAGTATCTGCACCTGCTGGGATCACCGCACCTGTGAAAATCCGCGCTGCTTGCCCTAGTTGAATCGGAGATTTGGGCTGATACCCAGCCGGAATATCTTCAACAATTTCTAAAACGGCTGGTTGTTCGCTGCTAGAGTGCTGTACATCTTCGTAGCGGACTGCATACCCATCCATTTCCGAATTATCCCAATGGGGAAAATCTAGCGGACTGGTGACAGGTGTTGCCAAAATCCGACTATGGGCTGCCAATAAATCGACAACTTCTGTATCCCGTTGATGAGCAAACGGCTGCACCAAATTTAAAATAATTGCTTCTGCATCGCTGACTGATAACATAGCGATCGCCTCCGACTTTTTCCTTGTAAAGTAACACTGACCAATTTTAGATTTTAAATTTTGGATTGAAGGATTCAAAATTTAAACCTGGTTTCACAGCCACCGTTGTTTCAAATATGGAACAAGGGGCTTAAGCCGCTTGTCTAATTGTGATAATAGCTAGATTTACGCCAAGCTGTACTAGCTTTTTTCTGCTTGAGGCTAAATCCCAAACTACACACTGCTAGTAAACCTATAATTATGCTTCCTTCGGGGACTTTGGATACCTGAACCGAATTGTTACTTAAATCTAGTATTTGCTTTGTGCCTGCTGCATCTCTATTCTTAAAGTTCAACTCAGCAGCATAAGCTAAGTCGTTAGCGGTTATGGCGATCGCTAACACTAAACCAGTAGTTGTCACCATACTAATAGCTGTTTTAGTAAACAGATGTTTCATGGATATAACTTCCAAATTAATTAAAATTAAGTTTTTACAACAATACAATATTTCCCAAAAACCGAATGAAAGTTCAAGTCATTCGGGGAAAGTTAGCAAGAATCAAGAAAATAGCAAGTTTTCTTCGGCAGTAGTGTTTGCGAAGGTTCAGGGATCTAGGCACTCACTAAAAAATAACGCTTTCATTGCTCGGTAGATATCGAATCTAAGTTTGACAAAGATAAGCGAGGGAGATTTGGCGATCGCTTAAAGGCACTGCACTCTCATCCTAAGCCCTTCGGGCTGCGTAAACGGACACGCTACGCCAACGCGCAATCACAGTTACCGAAGGCATAGCATAGCGAATACCAAACAAACGACATTGTTTAGTCACTGTCGGCTGCAATCGGCTTTCCGCAGGGTATGAGAACCGCTATAACTGCTTAATCCTATTCTTGAGTCGTGCAGTTGGCAGTTGCCTAAATTTCTGTTGGCTGGTTTTTGTTCGTTTACAGCGCAGCAAGTAGCCAAGTCATCATCTTAATATTAAAAACAGGAGCAATCATTATTTCCCAACCCCTAAATAAAAATACTTGTTTTGTATGACAATCGAACGAGTTCCTCAAAAACACTATCCCAAGGCTGAGATTGGGCGACGAGGTATGGCATTGGGACTTGATTTCCTTGGTGTCTGGTTAGTCAGTTCCCTACTGGGAGGCGGCGATATCGGTATTCAATTTGTTGAAATTTTAGTTTTCGTAATACTTTGGCTGGTTTTGCGGGTGCTACTGGTATATAACAATCAAGGGCAAAGTTTAGGGCGTTGGGCGTTCGATTTAAAGGTGTTGTCAGTCGAAGATGGGCAAGTAATGGGTAGAATTCCAGATTTGCCCTCACTGCTGAAGCGAGAGGCGATCATCGGCTTGGGTGCCCTTTTAGTGTCAATTGCCTTAAGCAATATTAGAGCCAATCCCACTGCTATACTGCTAGTACTTCCCCTAGCAATTGATTGTGGGACTGCCTTCTCTGATGCCCAGATGCGGCAGGCTTTACACGATCGCTACTGCGGAACTTTCATAGTTTCGTCGCGTCGTGGCTACTCGCTCGATATAAAAGTCAAAAGATTAGTTGAAAATATGCGGCGGAATGTGAGAAGATAGTCATTTGTGTTAATTCTCTTCAGGCTTCACTGTTTGTAAGATTATGGCTAAGAGTAAAGGTGCCCGCATAATTGTGACACTAGAGTGTACTGAGTGTCGGACAAATTCAGACAAGCGTTCTGCTGGTGTTTCACGTTATACCAGTACCAAGAATCGCCGCAACACCACTAACCGACTAGAACTGAAAAAGTTCTGTACCCACTGCAACAAACATACCCTTCACAAGGAAATTAAGTAAAGATGAGTTATTTCCGTCGTCGCCTTTCTCCGATCAAGCCGGGAGAACCAATCGATTATAAAGATGTTGATTTATTGCGTAAGTTTGTCACCGAACGGGGTAAGATACTGCCACGTCGAATTACTGGGCTGACGTCTCAGCAACAGCGAGAGTTGACATTAGCAATTAAACGTTCGCGGATTGTGGCTTTGTTGCCATTTATCAATGCGGAAGGCTAGAGCAATTTTGGATTTTGGATTTTAGATTTTGGATTATAAAGAGAAGCTGTATTGAAATAAACATTTGGCTTTATCTTTCTGAAACCAAAATCTCAAATCTGAAAAAGAGAGTGTAAAATAGATTGCTGCATGGAAAATGGTTGGATTTAGGATTTAATAAACACCAGTTATAAAATCCCTTCGGGTTCAGCAGTCGCTCATGGGGGAAAGCCCCATCGCCTTTGGCGTCTCCCCTTGGGAGAAGACCGCGCTGCTTCACCAAAATCCAAAATCTAAAATCTAAAATTATTAGAGTGCGAGAGTTGTGGAGAAGGGGACGTTAGTTGAATTTAGGGTTCAAGGCGATCGCCGTCTGGGCATCGTAGAACGTCCAGACGGTAAAACCCGCTGGTTTGTGGTAGACGAACGTGGTCAATCCCACAGCCTCGCGCCTAGACAAATAACTTATACAGTTACCGGACAGACTTACAAGCCCTCTGAGATTGCCAGCTTTTTGGAGCAGGTCAAGCCTTATTTAGACCCATCTAGTTTAGAAGTGGCTTGGGAATTACTGGTTGAAGATGGGGAAACAGTCACCTCAGACCAAATGGCGAATCTGCTATTTTCTGAATCAGCCACCCCTCATTGTTACGCCGCCTATTGCTTGTTATCAGACGATAAACTCTATTTCAAGCAAAAAGGAGACGCTTACGAGCCGAGAACTGCTGCTCAGGTAGCAGAACGCAAGCACCAACTGGAAGTAGAGGCACTAAAAGCTAAGGGACAGCAGGAATTTTTAACTCGTGTAGAGCAGGCGCTCCAAGGTGAAGTGGTAGAGTGGGGGCGCCACGATCGCCAGCGCTTAGAAGGACTAGAAAAATACGCAGCGCTGATAGCTGACACCGTGCGGACGGGGGTTAATTATGACTCCTTGGCTCGCGCTTATCCGCCCAGCGCTCCAGTATTAGAAACTATGACCATGCTGGGACGACCCACAACACCCCAAGGAGCCTTTCAACTGCTGGTGGATTTGGGTTACTGGAGTCCTTATGAAAACTTGTTCCTGCGTCGTTCTTCAATTCCGATTCAGTTTCCTAATAAGGTATTAGAAGTGGCGCAACAGCGTTTGGATTTCCCGCCAATTGACTCAGATACAAACCGCCTTGATCTGACTCACCTGAAGGTCTACACCATTGATGATGAAACTACTACAGAGATCGACGATGGTCTGAGTTGGGAAGTACTCGCCGATGGACGGGAACGCCTGTGGGTGCATATCGCCGATCCCACTAGATGGTTAGTGCCGGAAGATGAATTAGATTTGGAAGCCAGAAAGCGGGGTAGTACAGTCTATTTACCTACGGGAATGATTCCTATGTTCCCAGAAGTATTGGCTACTGGGCCAATGAGTCTGATCCAGGGACGGGTTTGTTGCGCCCTCAGTTTCGGGATTGTTTTAGGTACAACTGGGGCGGTAGAAGACTACAGCATTCATACCAGCTTGATTAAGCCGACTTATCGCCTCACCTACGAAGATGTAGATGAAATGCTGCAATTAAGGGTACAAGCAGAACCGGAAATTGCAGCGATCGCCACTTGGGCAAAGAAGCGCAAAGCTTGGCGTTACGATCAAGGGGCAATTAGCATCACTATGCCCGAAGCGATGATCAAAGTCAAAGGTGATGAGATCAACATTGACATTTTGGACGATTCCCCATCACGGCAAGTGGTAGCAGAAATGATGATTCTTGCCGGTGAAGTTGCGGCTCGTTATGGTAAAGCTCATAACATACCTTTGCCCTTTCGCGGTCAGCCCCAACCGGAATTACCCCCAGAAGAAGAATTACTCCTACTTCCAGCCGGATTCGTTCGGGCTTGCGCTATGCGTCGTTGTATGCCCAAGAGTGAAATGAGCATTACGCCTCTGCGCCATGCTGGTTTAGGTTTGGATACTTACACTCAAGCAACCTCTCCCATCCGCCGCTACAGTGACTTGCTTACCCACTTCCAACTTAAAGCCCATTTGCGGGGTGAAGTTCTGCCATTTTCCGCAGATCAACTTAAAGAAGTGATGATGACTGTCACCAGCATCACCCAAGAGGTGACGATGGTAGAACGGCAAACTAATAGATATTATGCTTTAGAGTATTTACGCCGTCATCCAGAGGAAACTTGGGATGTAACAGTGTTGATGTGGCTGCGGGAAGACAGCAACTTGGCTCTAATTTTGTTAGAAGATTTGGGCTTGCAGTTACCAATGGTTTTCAAACGTTCTGTGAACTTGGGCGAACAGATAGTGGTGAAAGTTAGCCACGCTGATCCACAAAAAGATATGATCCAGTTTCAAGAAATAATTTATCAAGAAGCTCAAACAGCAGCGAATTAACCTTGCTCTAACCTCTGTCGGTTAGGATATAGGGTCAGTGGTTATCGGGATTTAGAGACAGTTTTTTTAAGTGAGGATATCCCTTCAAATTGCATTTGATATAAGCGATCGCTTGATCTCGGAATATGTTAACAAAGAATAACAAAGTAATTATTTTTGATACCACCATGCGTGATGGAGAATTGACGCCTGGTGTCAAAATGAATTTGCAACAAAAAATCACCATCTCCCAATTGCTCGAAAAAATGGGAGTAGATATTATTGAAGTTGGTTATCCAGGAAGTTCTCAAAAAGATTTTGATGAAGTCTTTAATATTTCTAAAATAATTAAAAAATCTACTATTTGTGGACTAGCAAGTTCCAGTCCCAATGAGATAATGACTCTAGCTGAAGCAATTAAACCAGCTATAAGAGGTAGAATTCATACTTATACTCCGGTAAATATTAAAAATCAATCTCAACTCAGCAAAGAAGAAGTATTAGCAACAATCAAACAGAGTGTTTCTCTAGCACGCAATTACTGTGATGATGTAGAATGGAGTGCTTTTGACGCTCCCAGAAGTGAGCCAGATTTTTTGTGTAAATCTATTGAAACTGCAATTAATAGTGGTGCTAATACTATTAGTATTCCTGATAGCTTAGGCTTGGCATCGCCAGAAGATTTTTCGCAACTTCTGCAAATGATTTTTAATCGAGTCCCAAATATTGATCAAGCTGTCGTTTCAGTACACTGTCATGATGATTTGGGCATGGCGATAGATAATTCAATCATTGCTTTAAGTTGTGGCGTGAGGCAAATTGAATGTGCAATTAATGGTTTGGGTGCGAGAAAAGGTAATGCAGATTTAAATAAAGTTATGATTGAGGTTTTAAAACAGGGGAATTATCAAATTGATATTGATACTTTGTTAATGAGTAAAGCAGCAGAGTTTATTTTTCAAATAACTGGAATTGGAAAGGGAAAATAGTTAATAGTAAGTCTTGAACTGGTTGCTAAAATTTTATCCGTAGTGATTGAACTCGCTCACTGTTTTTTCCCCATCTCCTCACACCGTACTTTTGACATCACAGCCCGGATATAGTCATTTTTACCATTGGTATAAGCCTCGCGATCGCTCCGAAATTTTACCACCAAATCGCGTTTTAAAGCTTCATATAGTTTCGCCTCTTCAGGATGTCTTCTCAGATAGTCGCAAAATAGCTTGCGCTCCCAAAATTCGCTCTCAACCTCGACTATGTGAACATGATGAGTCCGTTGTTTTCCGTATGGTGGCATTCCTTTCACAAAAAACATCCGTCCAGGACGCGGATCTTCACGCCAATAAACGTATCCCAAGGACTCCAATATCGGAACAGCAGATTTTGCATTTACTAAGGAATGCACTCCTACCATAATATCAATAATTGGTTTGGCTGCCATTCCTGGTACTGCCGTACTACCAATATGTTCAATTTGCACAACTAAGTCATTGCCTAGTGCCTGCCAAATACGCGCGGCTTCTTCTGTAAACAAAGTCTGCCAACCTGGGTCATATTCGACTATATTGACCTCATCCATAGGTGAAATTAATTTTATCTACAGCAGTCGTGATTGGTTAAATCGTTTACTTAATTTCCATTCAAGCAATTTTATTAGTATAATAATGGATCGTGTCGAATTAAAGCTATACCATGCCTAAACTCAAGACTCGTAAAGCCGCAGCGAAGCGATTCCGTGCCACCGGCACCGGCAAAATCGTCCGTCGGAAAGCGTTCAAAAGCCACCTTTTAGAACACAAATCTTCTGACAAAAAGCGTAGTATGCGCCAGAGTGCGCTTGTACATGAACGCGATGAACTCAACGTGCGCTTGATGCTCCCATATTTGTAAGTCCTTCAGGAAATAATAAGTTATGACACGGGTAAAACGCGGTAATGTAGCTCGGAAGCGCCGCAATAAAATTCTCAAACTAGCTAAAGGTTTTCGCGGTTCCCACTCAACTCTGTTTAGAACTGCCAACCAACAAGTGATGAAGGCACTACGGAGTGCTTACCGCGATCGCAAAAAGAAAAAGCGCGATTTTCGTCGCCTCTGGATCACGCGCATCAACGCTGCTTCCAGGCAACACGGCTTAAGTTACAGCCAGTTGATCGGGAACTTGAAAAAAGCTGATATCCAACTAAATCGCAAGATGTTGGCACAATTGGCAGTCCTCGATCCAGCTAGCTTCGGCAAAGTCGCTGAACTAGCAAATCAAGCTAAAGGATAAAGGTGGCCACGGATGCATAACAGATGTAACAGATGGCAAGTAATTACTCGGTTACATCTGGTATTATCCGCCACTATTTTTTGGATATCTTGCTTTTCCCTAGTGGGGACAGGATTCACTGCATCTGCCGCCGAAATGCCAGAAATTCAGCAGCACGGCTATCTAACTGTTGCCGTCAAAGATAACTTGCGTCCCTTGGGATTTAAAGATGCCAGTGGCAATTTGCAAGGACTAGAAATTGACTTGGCACAGCACTTGGCACTTGACTTGGTTGGGAAAGCAGGGGCTGTAAAATTGAAACCTGTAGCGAATCGCGATCGCTTGTCTGTAGTCTTAGATAAGAAAGTTGATTTTGCGATCGCTAGGGTGACAGCAACCGAGTCACGCAGCCGTATAGTTAGTTTCAGTGTTCCCTACTATTTGGATGGCACTGTATTAGTTACAAAAGATGCCTCTGTGCAGCAGTTGAGTGATTTGGCAAAACAAAAAATTGCCGTCCTGAATAACTCCAGTACCATTGCTAAAGTGCGGTACTATGTGCCAAATGCCGAGTTAGTAGGAGTGGATTCCTATGAGGAAGCGCGAGAAAAAATAGAAAGTAATGCCGCCGTAGCCTTTGCCGCAGATGCTAGCGTTCTGAGTGGTTGGGTGCAACAATATCCCCAATATCGGCTACTGCCAACCAAGCTATCAACTGAACCCTTGTCTGTAGTCATGCCCAAGGGATTGCAGTACGATGAGTTAAGACGAAAGGTGAATCAAGCGATCGCTCGTTACTTAGAACAAGGTTGGCTCCAGCAACGCTCTGAATATTGGGGTTTACCGTAAAAGAGAGAGGCGATTAATCGCGTCTGTACAGGAGTTAGGATAATTATCCTGATCTCCATCATGGCCAATAAGCTGATAATAGATTACAGAAGCAATTTTTAATATTTGTATTTGCAGCAATGGATAACAGTCTAGCCGTTGTTTATCTCTCAATTTTGGTGGTAATACTCACAATTGCAGCCGTGGGTGTTTTTCGCCAGATTTTCAAAACTCGCAAGATTGAAGGCTCCTTTGCAAGATTGCGAAAGAAGTTAGAAAAAGAAAAGGGTACGACTCAAGAATATTACGAGTTAGCCAGTATTTATTCAGACAAAAAAATGTATTCCCAAGCGATCGCACTGTTTCAAAAAGCTCTTAAAGCTGCCCCAGAAGAGGGAGAAGAAAATATTGCCCCCATTTACAACGGTCTGGGTTACGTTTATTTTACCCAAGAGCAATATGACCTCGCAATTCGTCAGTATAAAGAAGCCCTAAAATCTAAACCAGACTACGTAACAGGGTTGAATAATCTCGGACACGCTTACGAGAAAAAAAAGTTAACTACTCAGGCGTTACAAAGTTACGAAGAAGCACTAAAATTTGCTCCAAATAACTCTATTGCTAAACGCCGTGCTGAATCTTTACGTCGTTTAGTTTCTGCGTAATTGCTGATACTGTTAGCAAATTAATTTAGCTTTAGCTTCTTAATTTATCGGGTTTCAGGCTTCGGCTTAGAAATAGATAACTATAAGTCTTTTGTAAAAATGTAAAAGATGATTAAGCGGCTAAAGCGTTTTTTGTGGCTAGCTATTCCCATCATTGTCGTTATTTCTATCTCACTCGGACTAATTGGAATATTGACGGCTCAACAGCCTTCGATTTCCCATCCTCTCACTTCGCTAACAGAGGCAGAAATTAGTACAGCTGTTTCGGTCATCAAAAGAGAAAAAACTTTGAGCGAAATGGCAGCTTTTCCACTTATTGCTTTACAAGAACCAGATAAAGAAGAAGTTCTAAATTTTACACCGGGTAAACTCTTCCAGCGAAAAGCTTTTTTGGTAATCTATGAGCGATCGCAAAACAAAACCTTTGAGGGAATTGTTGATCTGACAAGCAAAACTTTAAATTCCTGGAAAGAAATACCGTCTGTTCAACCTGCGATCGTCGCTTCAGAATATGAACTTGCAACTCAAGCTTTTAAATCCGATTCCCGATGGCAAACAGCGATGCGAAAGCGGGGAATTACAGATTTCAACCAAGTCAAAATCAGTTGTTGGGCACCAGGAATCCTGAGTAAACAGGAAGAAGCAGCAGGAAACCGTCTTTGTCGGGGTTTATTCTACTACAAGGGCAATCGCTGGAATTATTACGGGAGTCCAATTGAAGGAATATTGGGAACCGTCAATTTGAACACAGGTAAAATTTCCAGTTTCGTGGATAGGCGGATAGTTCCTTTTTCCAAAGAAAACTGGAACTATGATTTAAAGTCTTTGGGCAAATTACTTTCACCGCCTAAAGTCTTAAAGATTCTCCAACCGAATGGTAAAAGTTTCCAGATCAAAGACAATGAAATTAGCTGGCAAGGTTGGAAGTTTCGCTATTTAATGCATCCCCGCAGTGGATTGGTGCTGTACCAAGTGACGCACAAAGACGGAGAAAATATCCGACCAGTTTTATACCGCGCTAGCCTATCGGAGATGGTAGTACCTTATGGCGATCCTGAGCCTACTTGGTCATTTAGAAATGCCTTTGATGTTGGAGAATATAACCTTGGTTTGCTAGCAAATACGATGGAGTTGAGTAAGGAAATTCCCGAAAACGGTCTTTTGCTGGATGCTGTATTTGGTAATGAGCAGGGAGAACCTTATGTAATGCCAGGGGTTATCGGTATCTATGAGCGCGATAACGGAATGCTGTGGAAGCACTATGAGTATAATACTCAGCGCAATGATGTCCATCGCAGTCGAGAATTAGTCATGACAATGACTGCGGCCGTTGACAACTATGATTACAGCATCAATTGGATCTTTCACCAAGATGGGACTTTGGAAGTCCAAAATGAATTAACGGGTATCGTGCTGGCGCAGGGAACGGCTTCTGAAAAGCAATCTGATGATAATTTCTATGGTCGGTTGATTGCTAAGAATATCTTCGGAGTAAATCACCAGCATTTTTTCAACTACCGCCTAGATTTCGATGTCGATGGTCAAGCTAATTCTGTGATGGAAATGAACGTGAAAGCTTTGCCGATGGGTGAGAAAAATCCATTAGGAAATGCGATCGCAGTTGCAGAAACCCCACTCACAAAAGAAACTACTGCTGTGCGCGATTTGGATATGAAAAGCAGTCGGGAATGGATGATTGTGAGTGCAGATAAGAAAAATCCGCTAGGGGCTGCACCTGGATATATGCTGATGCCTGGTGGAAATTCCATGTTTTTCCCAGTAGAAGGCTCGAAAATCCGTCAACGAGCAGAATTTGCGACTCATCACGTTTGGGTAACAAAATATAAACCTGCTGAACTTTATGCTGGCGGCGATTATCCTAACCAGACTCAACCAGGACAGGGTTTACCAAAATATATTGCAGACGATGAATCCTTGACGGGTGAAGATCTCGTGCTGTGGTACACAATGGGCGTAACTCATATTCCGCGATCGGAGGATTGGCCTGTGATGCCTGTTCACCAAGTTGGATTTAAGCTAGTACCTAGAGGATTCTTTAGCCGGAATCCAGCGATAAATTTACCTGAGTAAAATATTTGTTGGCTTAAGTTTCCTTCCTTCAGTTTTTTTGTCATGTCTAAAGGGAGCAACTTGAATGCTGATAAACTTATATAGGTCAAATACTGGCACTTGTTAAAGTAGGATATCTAATGAACTTTCCAGAAATTAATATTCCCGGTAATGGCAAGCTGCACGCTCGTTTAATTACTTCCTTGGGTGAAATCGTAGTTCGTTTGGAAGAAGAGCGAACCCCCAACACCGTCAAAAATTTTGTTGGTCTAGCAACCGGAACAATCGACTGGAAAGACCCTAAAACTGGTGAATCTGGTAAGGGAACTCCAGCTTACGATGGGGTTCGCTTTCACCGGGTCATCCCAGATTTTATGATTCAGTGTGGCGATCCCCTGAGTCGTTATCTAGATACAGCCAGTCGTTGGGGTACTGGTGGACCAGGATATCAATTTGAGGATGAGTTTCATCCTGAATTGAGACACACTGGTGCAGGTATCCTGTCGATGGCTAATGCCGGACGCGGTACAAATGGTTCGCAATGGTTCATTACAGAAGCACCAACGCCTCACCTTGACAACAAACACAGTGTTTTTGGTGAAGTTGTCCAAGGTCTAGATATAGTCAACAAGATCGCCAATGTACCTACGACTAGAGATCGTCCGAATCAAGAGGTCGTGTTACAAAAAGTAGAAATTTTTCGGCAGTAATTAAAGCCATTTCCCTAAAATTTATATGTCTCATGATTTTAGGGAAATGGTAGTTTTAAGATTTCAAAATGTAAAGGGAATCATCCGATGCGTAAGTCCTAAAATTTTCTAAATTGATTGGTGATAGTTAATACCTTTTCTTTGTCACGCTGCGCCAAACCCTTTTAAATTCTTTCTTTCGTGTCCTACCCTGCGGGAAGCCGCTCCGCGTCTATGCGTCCTTCTCTACGAGACACTACACGAACACGGTTCGTTTTTCTTTCTTTTTTCTTGTACTTAAATATGATTTAGCCCATTTTCATACAGAATTTTGTATAACACACCGCCCCAAATAGAAAACAAATTTGCCGAAAAATTAAGATTTATTTTAAAAAAGCAACAGTAATCTTGTTAAATTCAGAAGCTAGATTCTAATCAGGAACAAGGTTTGAGCGATGCCTACGTCTACATACCGCAGTTAAAACCCTTACAACTCTTCACTTCATCAGGGATACAACTTTTGAGACAATCAGAAACGATTTAATAATAATCAAGCACTTATAGTCCACTCTTATCGGACTCCGTGTTATTTCTGTTGAAAAGGGAGAACACAAACATGAAATTGGCTTACTGGATGTATGCAGGCCCAGCCCACATCGGCACTCTGCGAATCGCTAGCTCTTTTAAAAATGTTCATGCGATCATGCACGCCCCCATTGGCGATGACTACTTTAACGTCATGCGCTCCATGCTATCGCGGGAGAGGGATTTCACTCCAGTGACAACCAGTGTTGTTGACCGCAACGTTTTGGCACGCGGCTCTCAAGAGAAGGTGGTTGATAACATCATCCGCAAGGATGCCGAGGAACACCCGGATCTGATTGTCTTAACTCCCACCTGCACTTCTAGCATTTTGCAAGAAGACCTGCACAACTTTGTCGAACGGGCGCAACTGGAAGCTAAAGGAGACGTAATGCTGGCGGATGTGAACCACTACCGCTACAACGAACTCCAAGCCGCCGATCGCACTTTGGATCAAATCGTTCAATATTACATTGAAAAAGCCCGGAAGCGGGGCGAATTGCCAGAGGGCAAAACAGCAAAACCCTCAGTTAACATTATCGGTACTACCACCCTCGGTTTCCACAATAATCACGACTGCACCGAACTGAAACGGCTGATGGCTGACTTGGGGATTGAGATAAATACCTTAATTCCCGAAGGTGCTTCGGTGAACGACTTGAAGAAGATGCCCAAAGCCTGGTTTAACCTGGTGCCTTACCGTGAACTTGGTTTAACCACAGCTCGTTACCTAGAAGAACAATTCGGCACACCTTATATAGACATTACTCCAATGGGTGTGGTGGAAACTGCCCGTTGTATTCGCAAGATTCAGCAGGTAATCAACGCCCAAGGTGCAGAAGTTGACTACGAAAACTTCATCAATGAACAAACCTTGCATGTATCTCAGGCTGCTTGGTTTTCCCGTTCGATTGACTGTCAAAACTTGACTGGCAAAAAAGCTGTGGTTTTTGGTGACAACACCCACGCCGCCGCCATTACTAAGATTTTGACGCGAGAAATGGGGATTCATGTTGTTTGGGCTGGTACTTACTGTAAATATGATGCAGACTGGTTCCGCGAACAGGTTAGCGAATATTGCGATGAAGTGCTAATTTCCGAAGATCATGGTGCAATTGGGGATGCGATCGCTCGTGTCGAACCCTCCGCCATTTTCGGCACCCAAATGGAACGCCATGTTGGTAAGCGTTTGGATATTCCCTGCGGCGTAATTGCAGCACCAATCCACGTCCAAAACTTCCCCATTGGTTACAAACCATTTATGGGTTACGAAGGCACGAATCAGATTACAGATTTGATCTACAATTCCTTCACTTTGGGAATGGAAGATCACCTATTAGAAATCTTTGGTGGTCATGATACCAAAGAAGTTATTACTAGGGGAATTTCTGCTGATTCTGATTTGAATTGGACAAAAGATGGTCAAGCAGAATTGAATAAGATTCCTGGATTTGTGCGAGGTAAAGTGAAGCGTAATACTGAAAAATTTGCGCGCGATCGCGGTTTCAAAGAAATCAACGCTGAGGTATTATACGCCGCCAAGGAATCTGTCGGGGCTTAATTTCGGGACTTAACAATATCAGCAGTCAACTTCTAAGAGTGACTGCTGATATTTTTATGAATTAAGTAAAGCCAGAAAATTACCTAGTCCTTCTGTTTAGTGTTTTGATTAGTTCAGTAATCAACTTCAATTGGATTTGGGAAAAGTAACTCATTGAAAGGATTACGGCTACTGCAATTCCTCCATACATCAATATAGGGATTGAAACTGCGGGTGGGAGTGATGTTGGAGGATTAGTTAGATTAGAAAAGACAAGCAGCCCCTGCTGTTTTTCTACCTTCACCACTGTATTTTGACCATAAAAGTCGTATTCCCATTTTTGGAAAAAAGAGGGTGAAGACTGAAAAAAAGCAATTCCATTGTTTTTATTCATAGGTTAAAGACCCACTAAATTTATAGTTTTCAGACTAAAGCTTTTTCTTAGTGGGCCTATCAAGTGTGTCAAAGATATGAATAATTGTTAAGCAGAATAAGCACCACCCTTACCAGCACAGACCTTTGTACCCTTTTTCCAAGCATAAGAGTAGCTTTTTTCCCAGGTAGCTGATTCTCTCTTACGAATTGAAGTAGCTATATGGTTATGAAATTCGTAAAATGTGTTCATAAAGGTATCAAAATTTTCTTTAATCCGTCGATTTGACTTTGACTCCCTTCGACAAAAAGTAATAAAAAGAAAGTACCAACGTCTTTCTTTAACAAAATGACTCTTTTCTAATGATTTATATTTCTTAATTTCTATTGAATTACGTTGCTCCTCAAGAACTAACTTTGTCGTTCCATCTTGATTTTCTACTAGATGAGATTTTTTGCCTGAGTTAATTATTTCTTTTATTTTTGGAAGTGATTTCTCATAATGATTTTGTAGACAAGGTAAAAACTCATCTTCTGCTTCTTCTTCCAAAAAGGCGAAGAACATTTCCAAAGGAGATTGGAAAGGATACTTAAAAGGTAAGTTTGCTTTTAGATATTTTTCTTCAAATTGCGGTTCAACAACAACAACCTGTACCAATTTCCATAAACCCATCAGATAGTTCATCCATCGTCGGTAGTGTTCACAAATATGAGGGTCAATTTGCTTATTATCAGCAATAACGTCAAATGGATTATGTCGGATAGAATGACTTTCTTTCCAAAATACTGATAGTAATCCATAGTTAAGCCTTAACCTCAACCACTCGATTCGTTGCTCGTCGGTCTTTGCTTGAGATAGTAGTTTGTCGGAGGGTAGTTGGGCTAGATAGTCGCTAATCAACTGATATTCCTGTTTTTTTGTGTCCGTAGGTTCTTTCATCGTTGTATGCTAGATACTTATAAGTTTGAAGCACTTATCAATACTGATTTTAGCTAATAACCAGTCAAGTTATTATGTACTGTAAAGCCTACAGCATTAGGAAATCTCCCACCATGTCCAACCAGACAAACTTGACTGATGCTCGTAACAACCTAGCCGAACTCTGCGCTCAAGTAGTTGAAGATAGAGAAGTGGTAATTATTACCCGACAAGAAGGCGAAAGCGTCGCCCTAATTGCTGTTGATGAACTAGATAGTTTACTAGAAACATCTCATTTACTTCGTTCACCTAAAAATGCAGTCCGTCTGTTAACTGCTTTGGAAAGAGCAAAAGCTAGAACTTTAAAACTGAAATAGCACATAGCGACAAGCCACTGTGCGTTTACGAATCGTGACAAAGCTTATTTTGTAAGATGTTACCCTATAGCGATGTCTTGCGGCAACCCTTCGAGCGATCGCATTCCTTTACGCAGAAATTTACTGATAAATAAAAATTAAAATCGAACAAATATCACAATACATAATTATTACTTCGGGGATCTAATAGGCAGAATAACCCACTAGAGGCTTAACCGATGTGTCTCCCGTGACGAAGTAAAAAAAGCATCATAAAAGCCTCGCAATATCTCTTATAGAAAAAAAGCAGATGCATGTTAATCTTTTAATCTCATCGTCTTGCTTTCTGGTCTTACCCTATGCATCTGCACTATTCACACCCCCAACACCTTGAAGAATTAGTCAAGAGTAGTGGTATAGACTTACACTTAGTGCAACTCAATTTTAAGTCACTCCAAGGCGTAACGGCTTATGAGTACCTATTGATTTCTGAGCTACTCCCGCGCACCAATACTGGTATGGTGAAAGCTGGATGGTTGCAGCGTTATGCTCATATTACTGAAGGTGGTTGGTGGTGTTCCGGGCTAGACCCTTTCAATAATTGGCAAATGATGGAATGGGGATGCTTTAAGCCAAACCAACCCCGACAGAATCACAATGGTAAGTCCATCAAATACGAGCATCCCCCAAGCACGCCAACGCGGGTGTTTTGTTTGCGGGTAACGCTGCAAGTGTGGCAGCAAGTCGCTGAACGTTACAATCTGGTCATGCCTGACAATATCACCATTACTGCTGATTGTGAAGCTAGAGGCTTTTGGCAATGGGTGATGCAACAGAACATTCCCCTCATTCTCTGCGAGGGTGTGAAGAAAGCAGCAACGCTGTTGACACAAGGATATGCAGCTATTGCTATTCCCGGAATTACCAGTGGTTATCGGGTTGTTAAAGACGAATTTGGCAAAGTTACCCGTCGTCAGCTAATTCCCGACTTAGCAGCGTTTGCAATTACAAAGCGTAGCTTTTATATTTGCTTTGATTTTGAAACTCAACCTAAAACAATTGCTGCTGTAAATAATGCTATTTCTCAACTTGGTTGTTTATTCCAGCAAGAAAAATGCAATGTTAAAATTATCGAACTTCCAGGAATAGAAAAAGGGGTTGATGAGTTTATCGTTGCGAAAGGTGCAACTAGTTTCGAGAAAGTTTATCGCCAAAGTGTTGATTTAGAAATTTATCTTGCTCAAACCAAACCCCACACTGAGTTAACTATTCCTGCTGCTCTCACCTTGAATCGCCCTTATATAAGTGAAATACCTTTCCCCACGTCTGGATTAGTAGGAGTCAAATCAGCAAAAGGAACGGGTAAAACAACAGCACTGCAAACCGTTGTTCAGCAAGCAAAAAGCAGAAATCAACCCGTTTTGTTAATTACTCACAGAATTCTACTAGGAAGATTTTTGTGTGAAAAAATTGGTATTCAATGGGGAACACATAAAGAAGATGGGGAGAAAAGGATTGATAAAACACTTACCCCCGCTCCTCCCATCCTCCGCTCACTCTCTCCTCAGCAGTCCCTCGGCTTGTGTGTTGATTCGATTTGGAAACTTAACCCGGAAAATTGGCGCGGGGCAATAGTAATTTTGGATGAAGTAGAGCAATCTTTATGGCATCTATTAAACAGTAATACTTGTAAACATAAACGTGTAAAAATATTAAAATTATTCCAGCAATTAATCTCCACAGTTTTAACAACTGGGGGGTTAGTAATTGCCCAAGATGCTGATTTATCAGATGTGTCACTTGAATATTTACACGGATTGGCAGGAATTAAATTAACACCTTGGGTAGTTCTCAACCAGTGGAAACCTCAGCAAGGTTGGGACGTAACTTTTTATGATTCGCCAAACCCAACACCGCTAATTCACCAACTGGAATTAGATTTACTTGCTGGACGTAAATGTTACGTTACTACTGATAGTCGCGCTGGGCGTTACAGTTGTGAAACAATTGAACGTTATCTTAAAGAACGCTTACAAAAATTACGACGGCAATATCCCAAAACCTTAGTAGTTAGTAGCCACACTACAAACACACCTGGACATGAAGCGGTTGATTTTATCGCCGCTATCAATCAAAAAATCTCTGAATATGACGGCGTTTTTGTTACCCCTAGCCTTGGTACGGGAATTAGTATTGATGTCCAACATTTCGACCGAGTTTATGGTATTTTTCAAGGGGTAATTCCTGACTCGGAAGCAAGACAAGCATTAGCGAGAGTGCGGGATGATGTGCCGCGTGTTGTCTGGTGCGCTAAACGAGGTATTGGCTTAATTGGTAGTGGTAGTACAAATTATCGCTTGCTATCTGATTGGTATCAAGAAAATCAAAAAGAAAACTTAGCTTTGCTTAGTCCACTACATAAAATAGATGTGGATTTACCTTTAGTTCATGACCCGATTCATTTGCGAACTTGGGCCAAGTTATCTGCACGGGTAAATGCTTCTATCCGCCTCTATCGTCAATCGATGCAAGACGGTTTGATTGCGGATGGGCATCAAATTCAGATGCGGAGTAATGCTGTTCACAATAATATTATTCGAGATTTACGCTTGGCCTTTTTGGCAACTGACGCTGATGATTTAGCTACCCGGAGAAGATTAATTTTAGAAATTGTCAAAGTTCAAAAAGATTGGGCGCAAAGCCGTCAAAAAGCTAAAGAAATTAAACGCAAAATTAAAGATATTAAGCAGCAAAATCAACTATCGGTAGCAACTGCTGTAGCTAATGCTAAAGATATCGATTATGTAGAATATGAGCAGCTATTAGTGAAACATTCTCTGACTGATGGAGAACGCAACCAAATCAATAAATATGTTCTCAGACAAAGGTATGGTGGAGAAGTTACTCCTTGGTTGAAATTACAGGATGACCAAGGATATTACCGTCAACTGTTAATTCATTATTATCTAACTCACGAAAGTGAGTATTTTCACGTCAGAGACCAGCAAGAATGGCATCAGCAATTGTCTTGGGGTGAAGGGAAAGTTTTTCTACCAGATTTAAAAACTTACACGCTCAAAGTTGAGGCGATGAGAGCCTTGGGAATGCTTCAGTTTCTTGAAGCAGAACGGGAGTTTACTGAGAGTAGTCCAGATTTGATATTGCTGAAAAATGTTGTTTTTCAACATAGTAAGCATATTAAAAGAGCGCTTGGTATTAACTTAGTCGGAGATAAAGAGCAGGTTTCGGCACTAAAAATACTCAGCCGACTGTTAAATTTGTTGGGCTTGAAACTAAAGCGGGTAAATGAGGTTTATCAAATCGACCTAGAAACGCTTTATGATGGCAGAGAGAGAATATTTGCAGTTTGGCATCAACGAGATGAGTTGATGTTGACTCATATTAAAAGTGTTGGCTATGAGTTGCCTGATTATTCTTCAGACTGGAAGTTTGAAATTATCCAAACCAAGCCTTATGCCGCAGTAATCAAGGAAGAGGTAAAGGAGACGAATACAGTCGGGGCTTATACCCACGACTAATTTGAGACATTCAATCTTTCAGATTTGGTTGTTGCTCTGATAAGTACGATTGCTTTAGAAAATCTAGATTGTGAGAAACCATCACAACCTTAATAAATGGAAGCGATCGCTATATTTTACTTAAGTTAGGACGGCGGAAATAATTAAAGCTTCGTAGTGTTCGCATAGCGTCTCGTAGAGAGGACTAAAGTCCTTACTATGAATTCAATTACAATAATTTTACATTGCAAAACACATAGTTTAATTTATTCCCGCCGAATTACTTATGCCAATTTCTACTTTGCCTTCACCCGCGCCTGCTTCACCATCGCAATTAAAGTTTGATGGGCATCTTCTGCATCTGCTAAAACATGATCAAACTGAATGCGAACTGGCACAGCTTCCCCATTGACTTGCGCTGTTAAATCCATACCTTGTGTATCAATTGACAGCATTTTTGCTGCGATCGCATCTGTTATACCGGCAAAAGCCTTAGCATAAAGAACTATGGCATCAGTATGATCATCATTCATATGCTTGCAGATGCGCGAACTAATATCAGCAGAGAAATCCTTTGACATTGTGAGATTGAAAATGAGCAATACAGTAACAGCTTAAATTTTAAGCTAACAACGTGAATGAAATTTGCTGATTTTCTTTCTTTGCACTCAAGACTATGAGTTTTACCCCTTTACCATTATAAATTAATTTTATTTCTGGAATAATAATTAAATTAAAATAAAACTTATTCAGTATTTTTACCTTTCATTGCGGAAAGCAGACAGCTTAAACTGTAGCAGAAGTATTAGCCAAAACTATTGAAGCTAAGAGACAATGAGCGAAATTAGCCCCAGACGAATTGTAATTGGGGATGTGCATGGTCACTATGAAGGTTTGATGACATTGTTGGAGGCGATCGCCCCCACCTCAGACGATCAAGTCTATTTTTTGGGAGACTTAATTGATCGCGGACCTCATAGTGCACAAGTAGTTAATTTTGTCAAGCGAAATAACTACCCATGTTTGCTGGGAAATCATGAGCAAATGTTATTAAACATTTTGACCAATGAAAGAACCTCCTCCCCGACAATGCAAGCATGGCTGTACAGTGGAGGGCAAGCTACCGTAGCCAGTTACCACGAGGCTCCAATCCCTGATGACCATCTGGATTGGTTCAAGAGTTTGCCTACATATCTCGACTTGGGGGATATTTGGTTAACTCATGCTGGTGTTGACCCTTCCAAGTTGGTGACAGAACAAACTGCCGATCAACTGTGTTGGATACGAGAGGAATTTCATAGTATTGAAAAACCCTACTTCCCAGATAAACTAATTATCATCGGTCACACCATTACTTTTACTCTGCCGGGTGTTTCTCCTGGTAAACTGGCACAAGGACAGGGATGGCTAGACATAGATACTGGCGCTTATCATCCTCGGAGTGGCTGGTTGACTGGACTGGATGTCACGAATAACTTGGTTTATCAAGTTAACATTTTTAAAAACTATCTCCGTGCCCTGCCTTTAGAAGATGTGGTGATCAGAGTTGATCCAGCCAAAATCAAAATCGATCGCCGCAACAAGAATTGAGCATCATCTGAGATCAGGGGGATGAGGGGGAGTGGGCAGATACACAGGATAAGGGGGATGAGGGAGACAAGGGGGACAAGGGGAATAACCAATGCCCAATGCCCAATATCCAATGCCCAATATCCAATGCCCAATATCCAATGCCCAATATCCAATGCCCAATATCCAATGCCCAATATCCAATGCCCAATATCCAATGCCCAATACCCAATGCCCAATACCCTCAAGACTTCGCTAATGGTCGAATATTAGCTTTATAACTAGCTTTATCCAAGCCATAACTTCCATTACTAGGTTGAGAGTTGATTGCATTTCTGAGCGCATCAATGCGATCGCTGGTTCCGGGGTGCGTACTCAAAAATGTCGGAGCAGAACCACCCTTTTTCAGCAGCTTTTGCATAAAAGAAACCATTGCAGACTGAGCATAACCAGTCCGTGTCAAAGTTCTTAATCCTCTTTGATCAGCCTCAAATTCATTTTTACGACTGCGTGGCAAGTCTCGCGCTAACTGGACACCAATTTGCACCGCCGTACTCCGGTCTAAGCCAGCAGCTGATAATAGACCACTTTCGAGCGCTTTTTGCTGCATCTGTTTGACTACGTGTTTCCCGCCAATGTGACCAATTTCATGGGCGAGTACACTTGCTAGTTGCGCTTCATTGTCTGCGGTTTTCAGCAAACCTGTGTGGACATAGACATAGCCACCCAAGGTAGCAAAAGCATTGATGCTGTCATCTTGAACTATTTGGAAGGTATAGGGGAGATCGGGGCGATCGCTATTTGCTGCTAAACGCCGACCAACTTGTTCCACATAACGATTAACTTCAGAATTCCGGTAAAGCCGGACTTGACTGCCGACTAATTCCTGATTAATCTGCTTACCAAGATCAACTTCTTGGTTAGGGGATATATTAGAAAGCTGAAATGCCTGAACTCCTTGGAGTAGAAGAGGCAAGAAGTCTAAAGTTCTTCCAGGCAAGGGTGTACTTAGACACAGACTCAGGGCAACTACCACCGAAATTAAAGGATAAAACCAGCTACGCCGCCACACACGGTAATTTGCAACAAAACCTTTCCAATTGAACATAATTTGCACTGAATATTATTTTAGGAGGACGTAAAATGATGGGACAAATTATGAGACGGATTTAGAGTATTCTAAGTTGCATTCTTAACTCTAGACCAAAAGAGTTGTTATACAGCTAATGTTTAGGCAAATCTACCCAATTGCGGGGGTTAAAAATTCCCTTTAGAGATAGGCTTAAACACTAGATATTACTTTCTGGGTGCGTCAGTCTTAACTGGCAAAAGTTTGAGGGTTAGCTGCCGTCACTCCAAACTTACGAACTCGTGATAAACTGTCGCATAACCGCAACGCCCAGGCGCTTTGAGTTATTACCAAATAGGGAAAATTGCTATTCCTATCGAAAACCTTTTTGCTACAATCAATTACTTCGCTATTACCTCGGAAAATTTTTTATGGCTATTTTAGATTCAAAAGGTCGTTTGTTCGGCAAAATCAACCTCTTAGATTTAGGTGCTGCGCTGGTAATTCTGCTAGTTATATTTGGCATCTTTGTCTTCCCTGGCACTTCTGGTTCTGTTGCCCAAGTCGGTGCAAAAACAATACCCATAGAAGTAGATTTAGTCGTCCGTGGTTTAAATGTCCGTGACCCTCAACAATTATTCAATAACGGATTCAAAAAAGGCGGCAAAACTAATGTGATTATCCGCAATCAACCCTATGGGGAGATTGAGATTAAATCCGTTCAACAGCTACCTAGAACAATCAATATTCCCCAACCTGATGGTACTGTTAAAGAATTGCCAGATCCGAAGACCAATAATTTTAGTACAGATTTGATTTTGACTTTAGATGGCAAAGCCCAGGTCACTGAGAATGGCCCAGTTATCGGTAACAGTAAAGTGAAAATTGGAATGCCATTTGAGTTGGAAGGCTTTAACTACAACTTCAATGCAACTGTTATTGATATCAGGTTAAAAGACAAATAGCATTTACATTTTCCTCTTCTAAAATAGCCTGATAAACCGAACTTTCTAGAATCTACAAAACTCGGTTTATCAGATTACTAAATTGAGGTTATAACTACTGAGCAGCTTTCGGTTCAAACATTAAATACGTCCCTTCTAACCCTTCTACAATTGTTCGTGTATTAGCAATCATCATTTTCTGATAAGTGTCCGCCTCGCTTCCTGGTTCACCAAGTCCCTCAGCATATAACTTCCTGCGAGAAATTTTCACTTCAGCAACTCTTGCTACAGATTGAAGCAAATTAGGGTTAATTGCCGCCTCAGGAAAAACTGTTGACACTTTAGCCAGTTTAATATTTGTAACCAAAATTTTCACTTGTGCAGGTGTCAGATTCTGGTCAGTACTAATACCTTGTAATCCCCCTGCTAATGAAATACCATATGCTTTGGCGTAATAACTCAGTGCATCAGAGGTTGTAACTAACTTGCGTTCTTTGGCAGGAATACTCGCAATTCTTGACTTAATCCAGCTATCTAGTTGAGCGAGTTCATTTATAATTTTTTTGGTATTGCTGGTATAAACCTCTGTATCACTAGATTCTAATTTTCTCAGGTTACTATTAATTATCTTCACCATTCTGATAGCATTTTTGGTATTGTGCCAAAGATGAGGATCAGTTACATTCTTACCGCCTACCTGAAATTTTTGTGGTTTAGGCACTGCCAGTTGACCGACGGCTATTTTCGGTGCAGTGTTTTTAGTTGCTTTAATTAATTTGATCAGATTTGGTTCAAAATTGTAACCAGTATAAAGAATAAGATTAGCTTGCTCAATGGCTTTACGATCTTCCGGTTTTGGTTTATAAAATTGGGGGTTGGCTGTAGGGGAAATTAAGCAGGTGAGGTTAACAGTATTCCCGGCAACCTGTCTGGTTAAGTCACATAATACACTTGTAGTGGCAACGACTTGGGGAAGATTCTCATTTACCTGGGTGCTAGTCTCAGTGAATGCGGTTCTTGCAGCTTGATTTCCACAGCCAACAAATCCAATCGTCAAGGCAACAAGAATAGCTCGGAACAAATTAGTTGATGGTAATTTTTTTGACATCCTCACCTCCTACTGGATGTATTGAAAATATAATCATTATCAGTAACGGATTAGTAAAATATCAGGGACAAGCCTTCAACAAGGAAGAGGTTAAAGATTAAGGAAAGACGGGTAATCCTTCGGCTGGGAAAATTCTAAGAGTTAAGGGAAGAGGAATTAATAGACTCTCTCCTTTCCCACTTTCCCTTTCCCCAGCCCACATCCAGCAATTTTTGCTTAGTGAACCACTAGTGAGGTTTTTGCAGGCAAAATGTTAGTTAACTTCACGCGACAGACTGGAAAACTGGTAGAGGTAATAGCACAATAATAAAAGCAATGCTGGGGAGCCTCCGGTAAGGAGTGGAGTGTAGGTCTCTCACCGGATATTGAAGGGGCTATGCCATTGTGCTTACTGCCGCAAAGGTCGCAAATTGACTAGGATTATCAGGTTAAGGAGTGGAACGTAGTAATGCTGGGGCTTATTGAGCATACGGATTGATTTCGCAAACCGAGTCGTGAATCTAAGGCAATTGTAGCTGTGGTTTTGCGAGGTGTGGGCATATGGTTGTTACAAAATTGGCGAATTGGCGATTTTTTAGCCATCAGCCTTTGTTACACTAATTTTCACCTAGTAAAGCCTTTCAATAGCGCTCAGAGCATCATCTAACTGCTCTTTCTTACCATAATCCCGGCTGGATGTGCCATAATTTTTATCCTTTAGTTTCTTCATCATTAAATAAGAGCCAAATCAAGTATATAGAACAATTCCTCAAAGCTAATATTGGTGAAGATAAACAATGGTAATTTTAGTCATCCTCCTTAACACCCTCATTTCGCTGATACTACTTTATGTGGCTTGGCGGGTGTGGCAACTCAAGCAGCAGCTAGCATACATAGCAGATAGGTTAACTGTCTATGAAAGTTGTACCCACGCAGCACTGAATAAAGCACCCGAAAATATTTATCTCAGCCATGAGAATATTTATAACTTACGGCAGAAAAATCAAGCGCTACAAATACAAATCCAACAAGTGCGGCAAATTATCAGTCTACTTTTGCTAGGACGGCAAATCTGGCAGCGTTATTTTCGGAGGCTAGAGTTAACATCTGCGAAAAGAACTGTTGCAAAATGAGTTATGTCAATACGGTTCGGTTAACGTATTTATTCCTCGAAGATCCCCCCAACCCACGCCAGTCGCTCCACTTGGGGAGACCCCAGACGCTCTCTACGAGACGCTGCGCGAACGCAGGCTCGCTAACGCTGCGCTATGCGCGGCATCGTCTCCCCTTCTCACATTGGGAGAGGCTAGCGCCCGCCGTAGGATGCCCGTTCGCAAGAGCGTCTCCTTTAGGAGAAGGGCTGTAGGGAGAAGACCGCGCTGGCTCCCCTAAAAAAGGGGGGCTTCTAAACCTCTTTTACCCCCTTTTTAAGGGGGTCGCCGCAGGCGGGGGGATCTTAACCGAACCGTATTGTGAGTTATGTCAGGATCACATGAACATTTATAATTAGGGCTGATGCGAAAACACTGGTACGTGGTGACACAATAGAGAAGTCTAAACACCGATTTGGGACTTATAAGCCCGCCATAAGGCTTATCAGAGGCATAAAAACTTTGGGAGAGAAGGGGAGTTTTTAATTATAAGTAATTAATGGTTTTGATATTTAATGAATAAAAGCAACATTTACGGCTGATATTTTGTCACATAGATTAACTGGATAAAATCGGTTGAGTCTTACAAGGAGAGAAAACCCACCTAAAATGGGTGTAAGGAGAGAAACAATAAGATGTCTAATAACCGTTCTGGAGTATTTATTGGCGGTTTGATGCTGGGAGCTACCATCGGTGCTTTGACCGGTTTGCTCGTCGCTCCACGCACAGGGCGCGAAACTCGTAAAATTTTGAAAAAATCTGCCAATGCTATCCCAGAATTGGCAGAAGATTTATCAACGAGTGTGCAAATCCAGGCAGATCGTCTCTCTGCCAGCGCACTGCGAAACTGGGATGAAACTTTAGATAGATTACGGGAAGCGATCGCAGCAGGTGTAGATGCCAGTCAGCGAGAAAGCCAAGTCTTAAAGCGACAAACATCTGTTGAAGACTCAGATTCTCTTCCCCAGGAATTAGAACGCTCATAAATGACACAACCGTGATTGAACCCCTGTTTTGGTTGGGACTCTCCTTACTCTTAGTCGCCACAAGCTTGACTGCGGTTTTAGTGGCGGCAATACCCGCTTTGCAGGAGTTAGCACGCGCGGCTCGCAGTGCAGAAAAGCTATTTGATACCCTCTCACGGGAGTTACCGCCCACTCTAGAAGCTATCCGTGTGACTGGTTTAGAAATCACTGACTTAACTGATGATGTCAGTGAAGGTGTAAAAAGTGCCAGTCAAGTCGTGAAACAAGTTGACAAAAGTCTTGATAGTGCAAGAATTCAGGCTCAAAATCTGCAAGTAGGTACACGCAGCATCTTTATTGGCGCGAAAGCTGCTTGGAGAAACTTCACACGCCAAAAACCCGCGAGGCGAATAAGCGATCGCACCCCAAGCAATGAAAAACCACCACTCACGTTGCGAGAACGAGAAGTGCTGAGGCAAGAAAATCACCGGATCAAAGCAGAATTATACCGCGCTAATGACGGTTACAACGACGCTGCTAACTGGGAAACCAATTTTGATGACGAAGATTGATCAAAAAAATGGCATGGGGCATTGCTTGTCTTCCTTATGCGGTGTCAAAACGTGCTATTTTTCCAGCTTAAAAAAAGCGATTTTTGTTTATGGATAAACTTTGGCATTGTATTCAGCAATTTGGCAGAACGGGTGAAGCATATTTTAATGAAGCTGTCTTTTTAGGAGAAATGTGCTTGTTCCCAAATTTCTGTCAGGAACCAAGTACATACAAAGTTGTTCGCAAATTTGTAGATAGCATCAATAGCCAAGATAAATCTTGGGACAGTTAAATAGGTAATTTTAAAGTATTTGCAAAACCTAGCGGATATCGCAGCTTATCAATTTTAGCTTGACCACGGGTAGCATATACTGCTTGAAGGCATTCTTCAAAGTCGTCACCTTCCCAAGTGCCAGCATGTCGAAGGATAGAGCGTCCCGAAGCAGGACGATATGTAAGTTGCTCTTGCTCGCTAGAACTTTCTGTAGAATCGCTTAAAGGGATAGGTTCAAGCTTACCTGTTTCCAACTTCTTGTTTGTATAGTTAACCTTAATAGAACGGATCAAATCGAGTGCTTCTGTTAGCAACTCCGGCGGTAAAGTTTCTATTTCTTGGATTAATAATTCTTTGTTAGTCATCTCTCACCTCTAAGAGGATGTTTGAAAAGTCCTCTCGTTGGTAGCAAAACATTTCAGATCCCCCTAAATCCCCCGATAAATTGGGGGACTTTGATTCCGGTTCCCCCCTTTTTAAGGGGGGTTAGGGGGGATCTCTAAGTGCCTAAAATCACAGCCAAATACTTTTCAAACAACCTCTAATCATTCCACTTTTATTGTATGGGGAACTCCGCTATGGCTTAGTCAATTTTAAGTATTTTAACTGATTGACAAAATGCACTTTACCTTAAGGTTTCACGAATGTCACTCCCCAATGCCCGATTCCCTAAAAACGCTTTGCTTTGATCCCGTAGATTAGAGTAAAGTAAACAAGTGTAAAGAACTATCACTTTTCTAGTACTCTTTTAAAACAACTTGTTGACTTCTACCGTTGATATTTGTATAAAAACGTCCATGCAATCTTGTTTTTGGCGACGAATTCTAGTATCTATTGCAGTATTTTTCCTGGCTGGGTCAATTTGGGTCATGCATTCTCCCCCAGCACTGGCTTATGACAATCCTGACTTACTCCCAAACACCTTTACCCCAGTTGTAGACTTAGCTAAATCTCTTCCTGTGCTGCAAGAAGAAAAGCTTGTCAAAGATTTAGAGCAGTTTGAAGCCGATACGGGCTGGAAACTGCGAGTATTGACCCAGTATGACCGCACCCCAGGTCGGGCAGTTATAAAATATTGGGGTTTGGATGACAAAAGCATTCTACTAGTTGCCGATTCTCGTGGCGGTAACATCCTCAGTTTTAGCGTCGGCGATGCTGTTTATGAACTTTTACCCCGGACATTCTGGATAGAACTGCAAACCCGCTTCGGTAATTTGTACTTTGTCCGCGAACAAGGCGAAGACCAAGCCATTCTCCAAGCCTTAGAATCGGTTAAAGGCTGTTTGCTCAAAGGTGGTTGCAATGTTGTTCCCGGACTGCCACGAGAGCAATGGATTCTCACCTTGATTTCCTCAGTTATTGGTGGGGTGATTTGTGGATTTGCAGCTCAACCACGCGACAAAGGACAAGTTTTCGCTTGGCAATGGGCTTTAATTTTCTCACCTTTGTGGGGAATCTTATTTATTGCCTTTGGTATTGGGCCAGTGGTGACACGCACAAGCGACTGGGTACCTCTAGTTCGCAATATCTCTGGGTTTCTCATCGGCGTCTTGGTTGCGTACTTATCTCCTGTTTTCAGTCGGCCTTCTTCCAGTAATGAGTTATGAGTGCTGAGTTATGAGTGCTGAATTAGGAGTTAGGAGTTAATTAAAAACTCATAACTCCTAACTCCTAACTCCTAACTCCCTGAAGCTGATAAGCTGAAAGCTAATATTTGAGAAGCTCAACAAAAATGGAATGGCACGTAACTGATGCTCAAAGTTTAGCAATTATTGATAGTGAAATTGACACTCATGTCTTTTCACCCGCAGAGTATGAGATTGTGCGTCGGGTAATCTACTCTACAGCTGACTTTGAGTATAAGTCTTTGATTCGTTTCTCTGAGCGTGCCTTGCAAGCTGGAGCAGCTGCACTAGCCGCGCGGACCACGATTGTGGTAGATGTGCCGATGGTACAAGTAGGTATTGCCTACGAGATTCAAAACACCTTTGCCAATCCGGTGTATTGCAGTATGGAAGCTCTGACACGCCCTCAAAAAGAAAAAACTCGCGCAGCATGGGGAATAGAAACCTTAGCAAAGCGTTATCCAGAGGGAATTTTTGTGGTGGGTCAAGCCCAAACAGCACTAACAGCACTAGTAGATTTAATTGAAGCTGAAGAAATTAGACCTGCTTTGATAATTGCGACTCCAGTCGGATTTGTTGATGTTGATGAAGCGAAGGGGCGTTTACAAGACTCCCTAGTGCCTCATATTACCATTGACAGTCGCAAAGGTAATGCAGTTGTAGCAGCTGCGATCGTTGATGGATTGGTAGACTTGGCTTGGCAAGCCTATGGACAAGATGGAAATCGGGGGAGTTAGGAAAGTCGGCTCTATTATATTCTGTATCCAAAAGAGTATTCAAAATTACTGAATATCCTGATATTTTTATTGAAGAGTGCCGAGAAAGGAGCCTAGTCTTGTGGTAATTAAGGGTCTTATTTTAAGCGCATATATTGCAATCCCCGTGGTACTAAGTCTTTTGCTTGAGCGAGAAAACATAAAATTATTTGTAGTTAAAAACGTTCCTCAGGTATTTATTAATCAGGAAACAATACCACCCAGCGGCCAGTTAATCAGCGCTAACGCGACTCGAAAAACATACTATGTTAGTGGTATCGGAAACGACAAAAATAGTGGACTCTCTTCCACATCCGCTTTTAGGACTATTCAAAAGGCAGCAAATCTTACCAACCCTGGAGACACCGTACTCATTATGAACGGAGTCTACACGAATGCAAAGCCGAAAGGCGAGGTAGTATCAATTACTCGCTCTGGAACTGCAAATGCATGGATTAAGTTTAAAGCATATCCTGGACATTCACCAAAACTTCGGCACAATGGATGGAATGGAATTTTGATTCAAAATGGAGCTTCATATATTGAGGTAAACGGACTTGAGGTAATAGGGAACAATGCGAATGTAACCCTTGATTATGCGATGAGTGAGAAGAGTAACAAATTAAACCCGCTGACGAATGGAAACTGCATCAACATTGATGGACGAAAAAATGGTCATGTTCATCACATCCGTATTTTGAACAACAAAGTGCATGAGTGTGGAGGAGTAGGCATTGCAGCGATTGAATCGGACTATGTGACAGTGGATCGGAACGTAGTGTTCGATAATGCTTGGTACAGCGTCTATGCTGCCAGTGGAATCTCGATGTTGAGTAATTGGAACTTTGATAGTTACCGCGGATATAAGATGTTCATAACCAAAAACAAGGTTTACAACAATAGAGAATACATTCCTTGGATTAAAACAGGGACTATCACGGACGGGAATGGCATTATTATCGATAGTACAAATGTTCAGAATAACTCAAAAGTGGGTGCATATAAAGGATACACTTTAGTTAAAAATAATTTGACATTTAATAATGGTGGTTCAGGTATTCATGCATATTACAGCGCTCGTGTTGATATTGTAAATAACACAGCTTTTTTAAATAATCAGACTCCAGAACTTAAACTTGGACAAATATTTACTCAGACGGCATCTGACGTGAAAATTTTAAATAATATTCTCTATGCCTTTCCTGGCAAAAATGTTAATAGTAACACTAAAGGTACAAACGTTATTTATGATTATAATATATACCTGAATACTTCCTCTGTAAGTGTTAAAGGATCTCACGATATTGTTGCAGACGCCGATTTCATAAAGGCACATCCCAGTTTGAAAAAAATAGCTGCGATTTCGAATCGCCAACTATCCAAACAAAGTCAGTCTGCACCGACTTCTATAGAGCTTGAGTCGGCAGGTTTTGTTTGTGAACCAGTGACTTACAGTCTAAAAGGAAAAGTTATCAAGGTGGGATGCAGCCGTTAGTAAATTTCTCTGGTCAAAAAAAGAGTTTTTGACTTTTAAATTAAGAGAGAATAAATGTGTCACTAGCCAGAATTCGGAATTCTGAATCAATCCTCTACTCTCCGCCGCCGCCGACGCGGCTTTTGTTCTTGGTCTTCACGCAAGCGGCGACCGACTTCGTTAAAGAAATCCCGCCGCAGAAAAGGATAATCGCTAACCCACAGGTCACGATTGGGAAAGTATATATCGCTGAATTGTTCAATGCTGCTCAAATCTGGGCGATTTGACATCACTACCATTTCTGCAATTTGACCACGAGTAATGACTTTGTGGGCAGAACGTAATGGTGCTACAAACTCAATGCTAAATCCTGTGTCATCACCCACTTCTAAGTTTATCTGTTTTTCTCGGTTTTCTACAATCACCAATTCGCCTTTGTTGTTGACTGTTTCGGTTTTACCCATCAACTGGTCTGTAATCCACCAATCTAGCACTCGACCACGGAAAAAGCCGCCGTACTTATAACGGCGGCATTGTAAATTCCGCATACTTGCTTGAAACACTGGATACCACAGCCAAAAAAAAGCGCTAACTACCCCCAGCACAAATACTATTGAAGCAAACTCAAGCCTAAAAACGACTGTCACAAGCAAAAGAGCAACTACGGCAACTACAGAAATTAACAGGCGTTGCAAAAAATTTGAGAACTTCCCCCAGTAGTACTTGTACTGCAAACCAGTGGCAATTAGGGGGACAACTTGTTCAAATTTCTGGCGAGTCAGTGGTACTAACATGAGTGCTGAGTAATGAATGCCCAATAGTGTGTTTAAAGTTTAAAGTATCTTTTCTAATCCATATACTAACGACTTTAGCGCTAAGACTTTGCGAATCGCTAGTAGCACTCCTGGCATATAACAAGCGCGATCGCTCGTATCATGTCGTAAAGTATAAATCTGTCCCGCTGCGCCAAAAATAACTTCCTGATGGGCAATCAATCCTGGCAAGCGCACGCTATGAATTCTAATCCCTTCATCTGCTATACTGCCTCTAGCTCCTGGTAATTTCTCCGTTTCTTCTACAAGAGCAGGGTTAAAATTTTTACCCAATTCTCCTAATAACTGCGCCGTTTGAATGGCAGTACCACTGGGAGCATCAGCTTTTTGGTTGTGATGCAGTTCGATAATTTCCACATGGTCAAAATATTTTGAGGCTGCGACTGCGGCTTGTTGCAGTAGCACCATGCCAATGGAGAAGTTAGGAATAATTAGACAACCAGTGCTAGCTTTGTCGGCAAAGTCTGCCAACTCTTGAATTTGTTCTGGACTTAACCCAGTGGTGCCGACTACAGGACGAATCCCGTAGGCGATCGCACTACGAATATTGTCATAAACTGAATCGGGATGGGTAAAGTCTACAATCACCCCTGGAGGAGACTTTCTATCGCCAGCCACATATCCCAACATCGGTTCTAATTGATTGGTAATCGGCACTTCCAGAGGTTCGCTTAAACCCGCCAACTCTCCAGCGTCTTTATCTTGATGTTCCAAACTGTGGTCAATTGCACCCACTAGGTTTAAGTCAGGCGCTTGCGCCACCGCCTTAATCACCTCACGTCCCATTTTACCAGCAGCACCGTTGACAATAACCGGGATAGGAGCTTGATTTGTCATAAGTCGAGAAATACTTTTTGAGGTAACAAGGGAATTGTAAAGACTTTGGTGATCTAGTAGCTAGCTTCTCAAATTTCTGGCTTAATTGCGACTACCCTGATTTATGCAGCTAATCGCTCAGTTTTTCTACTCCCCAAAGCTGATCGCTTCTCATTTTCATCCCACTATCTTAGCCAGTAACCCGTTTTATTTTCCCTACTTTACTTACCACACCTCCAAAAATAATCCCATACTGTTCTTGATAAGTAGCTCTTATAAAGGCTATCAGTCTTTTTTTGTCAAGTATAATTGACTATTTGTAATATATTTGTTATATTTATTTACATAAATTAGCAAAACCCAAGCTTAACTATCTAACTGGTGTTAGCTAAGAAAAACAGATTTTGGTATCGCTATATATCATCGACATTTGGACTTCTCCCATCTACCTCGGCTATTAAGTCGGGGTTTTTTGTGTCCTCGATAGTAATTAACATGATGTGCAACTTATGCCGTCACAACACCATTGAACTGTAATGGTTCCAAATCAAACAGACGATTTTTGATACATCTAGTCAGTACAATAGCGATCGCGCCCCTTTTGTTTGGCATTGTACATTGCTTTATCGGCTGAAATGATGAGTGTATCTGGCTTGATGTCGCAAGTGGGTATGATAGAAGTAATACCCAAACTAACTGTGACGATATCCCTAATATCAGACTGTGTATGGGGAATGGCCTGATCGTGAATTGCTTGCTGAATTCTTTGTGCTACTTTGATCGCTCCTACTAAGTCAGTATTGGGAAGGAGTACCGAAAATTCTTCTCCTCCGTAACGCGCTACTAAATCAGTAGGATAACGAACCATCTGTTGCGCTGTTTGCGCTATTCTGATTAGACAATGATCGCCTCCAACATGACCATAGTAGTCGTTGTAAGATTTGAATTTATCAACATCGAAAAAAATCAGTGACAGGGGTTGTTGTTCTCGTGCAAGGCGTTTCCATTCTGCTTGCAGTCGTCCATCGAAGCAGCGACGGTTAGCCACCTGAGTCAAACCATCTACATTTACCAGTTGTTCTAGTTTCTGATTTGCATCTTCTGCTTTTTCTTTAGCAATTAGTAACTCTGCTGTTCTCTCTTGTACCCGTTTTTCCAAAGTTTCAAAAGATGTTTGTAACTGAAGTGCCATATTGTTAAACGATTTCGCCAGTTGACCTATTTCGTCTTTTGAGCTAATTTTGGCGCGGATATCTAAGTTACCTGCGGTAAACTGGAAAACTATATTGGTAAGGTAAATTATTGGCATTGTTAGCAGTTGCCCAATGGCAAAAGCGATGATTGTCACTACTGAAGCGATAATTGCAAATAGAAATATTGCGTCACGAATTTGCTTTTCTACAGGTGCTAGGGCAACAGCAAGGGGCTGTGCGAACAACACAGACCAAGGTTTATATTTTAAACGAGCGATCGCAATCAGATTAACCTGATTACCTGTTGCTGACAAAGATGCAATTAAATACAACTGTTTATTATCCAATGCTTGCTTAAGTTTTGACTCATTAGTTGCCAATTGTTTGACAGGGGAATTAGGCAAACGCCCTTCTCGTTGTAGTCGAGTTACAACATCCAAAGGCAGAGGCACAATTGATTTAAAAAGTAGTTTTGGTGCAGTGCTATGTGCCAGATAAATATTATTTTCATCTAAAAGAATAGCAAAGGATTTTGCCCCAGCCCGTTCAGTTTGTCGAGTAACTAACTGCTGAACAACAGTAGCATCGTATGAAACACGCAATACACCCAATATATCTCCTTTGGCATTGCGAACCAGACTGCTAAAAAAGAGGGTAACAAGATCAGGAATTATCGGCGATCGCTTCATGCTAGAAACGAAGGATAATCCAGTTTGCAGTGGGTTTTCAAAATAATCTTCAACTGATTCATCTTTGATAATGTCTAGTGTATGTGTATCCAATACATTTTTACCGTTTAAGTCGAGCAAAGCATAGGAGAGAATATTGAGCATATCTTTGCGACTGAGACGGATTAATGTTTCTGTCGCCAATTGCATTTCGGGGCTGTGATCTCGCTGTTTTGGAGTTAGGCTGAGGTAGCGTGCCAGACCTGGTAAAAGCGCCTCTACGCGCACGGCATTGAGATTTCCATCAATAAAAGCATCTATTCTGTTAGTGGTTTCGTTAGCCGCAGCAGATAGGGCTTGTCGAGCGTTGTCAGTTAGTGCTTTTTCAGTTGTGTGTTTGTTGATAAATGCCAATAACAGCAACGGAATTAAAGCAACAATGAGAAACCAAGCGATCAACTTTGTACGGATGCCGCCCAAAAGAGAGTGCTGCATGGCTTTAAACTAGGAGGCAGGGTTCAAGAAGGAAGAATTAAACAAACTTTTTAGCTCAGGAATGCGCGTTACGTTTCCAGAGCGAATAAAAAAGTCTGCATATATCTTGGCAGTTTTGTAGATGGAGTTAGGGTTGCTAGATTGAAATAATTTTTTATTTTCACCTAAATCAGTTAGGTTTACTTCCTCCAGAGAGAGTGTATTGCTAGGAATTTTTAACGCTTTGCTGATGATAGCGTTTCCTTCCTGAACATTTGCTTTCCAGTAGGTCGAGGCTTGCAGCCATCCTCGCACAAATGCACGAATGTCTTCGGGACGATCGCGGATTGTATCACCGCGAAAGATTATTATATCTAAAATCAAGCCAGGGGTTTGTTTGCTGGTAAATAGAATATGTCCCCCTAATTTAATAGCTTCAGAAAGATGGGGTTCCCAAGTATGTCCGGCTTGAATAACATTATTTTTTAGGCGTTGAGGAATTTCTAAAGCCTCTAATTTAACTAAGTTCAGATCATCGCTGGTTAAGTTGGCAGTTTTCAACATCTCAGTCACGAAAACTTCGCTAAAACCGCCTAGATTTGCGCCCAGTTTTTTCCCTTTCAAGTCAGCGACGGTTTTAATTTGTGGTTGGGCGACTACCACATCTGCTCCTGTTGATTCATCTATAACAAGCACGCTTTGTATATCAGGATTTGTGGCACTCAAGATGATAAAACTTCCCAAGGACGCTGTAATCCCATCATACTTACCCGCACTGAAATTTGCTCTTTCCAATTGGGTGTATCGTTTAGAAATTAGTTCCACATCTACCCCTTGGGCTTTGAAGAATCCTTTTTCTTGAGCAATGATGCCTGGATATTCCCCAACAAAAGATCCAAATGCCACTTTCAAGGGAGAGCGTTTGAATTCAGTCGGTGCCCAAGCATGACAAGCAAATAGCAAACAGGCAGTAATGAGAAAAACACTAACGGATCTAAGTCGTTTAAACATAGAATATTTTGCCAATGATATAACCGTAAAGTTGAGTTTCACGTTCGGGGGTAATTAGTGGCTGTCGCTCTTCTGTCGCCCAAATAAGATGATAGTAAAGTCACCACAGAGCCATGTACATGCTGTTGTTGATAGAATAGACCTTTTGCAAAAGTCCCTAGCACCCCACCCCCAACCCTTCCCCAAAAATCCTACCGTGTATACAGAAGCCCGCCTATGCTTACGCATTTCAGACCGCTTCATCAGTAAGGTGATACACCAGGGAGTATTTGCCGATATCTAATACGTCATCCGAAGCGTCCCGCTTGGTGGGAGAATAATAACGAGAAATCATGCAAGCCTGGTGTTGTCTCCAGCCCAAAGGAATCTGTAGAAATGTGGAAAAGAATTGTATTAATTTTGCTATTGGTGTTGAGCTTCAGCCTGAGTAATTCTGATGTAGCGGCTGCGGCTGGACTCAAAAGCTTTGTAGACACTAGTGATGGCTATCAGTTTTTATATCCTAACGGCTGGCTGCAAGTGAAAGTTGCCAATGGGCCAGATGTGATTTTCCACGATTTGATTGAGGTATCTGAAAATGTTTCGGTTGTGATTAGCCCAGTTCCAGAAGGCAAAACTTTGTCAGAATTGGGAACCCCAACAGAAGTAGGATATAAATTGGGAAAAGCAGCTCTTGCGCCTCCTGACTCTGGTCGTTCAGCTGAATTAGTCAATGCCGCACAGCGAGAAGTAGACGGGAAAACATACTACCTTTTAGAGTATGAAGTTAAACTCCCCAATCAACAGCAACGGCACAACATCGCCAGCGTCGCTGTTAGCCGAGGTAAACTTTTTACCCTCAACGCCTCAATTCCTGAAAAACGCTGGCAGAGAGTTAAACGAATGATTGATGAAGTTGTCAATTCTTTTTCTGTTTATTAATTGTGGAGTGGGGAATAGGGAATAGGAAATAGAGAAGAAACTTAATCACCAATGCCCAATTACCAATTTTGTGAGAAATCTCATGAAAATTCCACCTTTTGTACTTGCTTCAGCTTCCCCAGCCCGACGCCGCTTGCTGCAAACTGTTGGTATTGAACCGATAGTTCGAGCCAGTGACTTTGATGAGTCGCAAATTGAACTAAGTGAACCAGCAGAATTGGTCAAAACTCTTGCCCACTACAAAGCAAAAACTGTAGCCCCACAGTTTGAATCGGCTTTGATTATGGGTTGTGATTCAGTTTTGTCCATGAATGGTGAAATTTACGGCAAACCAGCAGACATCTCTGAAGCGATCGCTCGTTGGCAGATAATGCAAGGTAACTTTGGCGACTTGTACACAGGTCACGTCTTAATTGACACTGACCAAAACCGCACAATAGTCAAGTCGCAAGTTACAAGAGTTTACTTTGCTCAAATGAGCGATCGCGCCATTCAAGCTTATGTTGCCACAGGTGAACCCCTCAAATGTGCTGGAGCCTTTGCAATTGAAGGTTTTGGTAGTTTCTTTGTCGAAAAAATTGAAGGCTGTCACAGCAATGTCATTGGACTCAGTTTACCCCTGCTCCGGCAGATGCTCGCAGAATTGGGATACGATGCCACAGATTTCTGGCAATAGTCTTTTAGCTTTTGTCTTTTGTCATTTGCCCAATGCCCACTTTGCTTAATATTGCAAGCGAGAACGGTGAGGCACAACAGGTTGTAGACTGGGCATTAGATCGCATTCCCAACTAGCTTATGTCATTTACTTCTATGCCCTCGCTGCGTGAGCAACAACATCCCCTAATTCGTCAGCTAGCTGATTGTATTGAGGCAGCTTGGCATCAGCACCTGGATCTATCGCCTTACCATTTGCCTGATGAATTGGGGTATGTGGAAGGTAGACTAGAAGGTGAAAAACTGACGATTGAAAATCGCTGCTATCAAACGCCCCAGTTTCGGAAAATGCACTTAGAACTGGCGAAAATCGGAAACATGCTGGATATTTTGCACTGCGTCATGTTTCCCCGTCCAGAATATAACCTGCCGATGTTTGGTTGCGATTTAGTTGGGGGTAGAGGTCAAATTAGTGCAGCGATCGCAGACCTTTCTCCGATCCAATTAGAGCGCACCTTACCAGAATCTTATACTTCTGCACTGACACAGCTAACAGTGCTTAACTTTTCCCAACCCCGTGAATTACCTGAATGGGGAAATATTTTTTCGGATTATTGCATCTTTGTCCGCCCCAGTTCCCCAGAAGAAGAAACAATGTTTCTCTCGCGTGTGCGAGAATTTTTAGACATTCATTGCACCCAAGCGATCGCCTCACATCCTGTTTCAGTTGAACAAGTTACACAAAATATCGCCGGACAACACAACTACTGCACCAAACAGCAGCAAAACGATAAAACCCGCCGCGTACTAGAAAAAGCCTTTGGCCCCGCTTGGGCAGAACATTACATGACCACAGTTTTATTCGACCTGCCAAATTAATCATTCCCCTCATTCTCCGTCTCCCTCCAGACTCACAGTTCCCCATCTGTAGGCTCTGTTACGTTTTCGCGTAATGGATAAATGTAGAATTCATTCAACGAGAGTTTAATGGAGTCCCAAAACAGCAGCAGGGAGATTAGTAAGGTCTTTAAAGCGAATATCACAAGATGGCTTGTTGTCTTGGTAGGTGCAAGCAACTAGCCTCGCTAACTCATGGTTGACCAGAAAGTTAAGGAAACTCTGATGTTAGGAATGCTCAAGTTGACCCTTCGGCTTCCCTCCGGGACGCTACGCGAACGCTCAGGGTCAACAGATATTTTTTAGTTAGTTAATTGTTGATTGACTTAAGGAAGACTAACTTTTGTAGCAAGATTGTATCAAGCATTGGCAACAGTCTATTTTTGATGTTTCTTTTCAATTTTGTGACTAACTGTAGCCGTAGTGAATGTAGCAGTACAGTACCGCATCATACCAATTTAGGATTTTGTGTAGAGACACGATATATCGCGTCTCTACATCTAGATTTATACTGCTTGTGAATTCTGCTAATTCTCATTGCACTCATGTCTCAATAATACTCAGAGTTATTGAATAGCCAGCTACTATAGCGCTTTTCGGTTGAGTTCGATACCAGACCTAACCCTAGCCCCTTCCCTGCTAACGTTGGGGAGTAAGCCTCAAAGCCTCTCTCCTTTTAGAAGAGAGGAATGGAAGTAAGGTCAAAGTGTATTGCACACAAACAAGCACAGATGTCGTAAGACATCGCTATAGAAAACACCATTTTGCAAAGCCATAGTGTTGAGCGTTCATCACACAATGGATTTTAAGGCATACCCAGCTTTAAACCACTGTTGTTTGTCTTAAGCGGCTGGCTGTTGATTAAAAACCCTTTTATTTTTACTTTCATCAGCACAATTCAGGTAAACGGGCAACATACTATGTCAAGGGTGACTGAAAAGCCAAAGCCAAGTGAGCAGCCACTTAATCATGAACAACCTAAGATTTGGTGGGGTATCGCTGTAGCTGTGCCAGTAGTAATCGCGGCTGGGATACTAGGTACAGCCAAAATCGAGCAGCTGAGAAAACTAACTACATCCGTACCCATAATGCCATCTACCAATAGCATTAGTGCTGTAGGGCGTTTGGAACCGCGAGGCGAAGTTGTTAAATTGTCCGCCCCATCCTCAGGATTAGCACCATCGTCACGAATTCAGCAACTTCTAGTGAGAGAAGGTGAACAGGTAAAGCAAGGCCAAATTGTGGCAATTTTGGATAACCGCGATACCCAAATAGCCGGACTACAAGAGGCAAAAGCCAAAGTACAAGAATCCCGTGCGAATTTAGCGCAAGTCAGAGCCGGATCTCCAAGAGATATTCAAGCCCAAAGAGCAGTTATTGCTCGCCTACAAGCGCAGTTACTTGGGGAAAGGAATGGTCAACAAGCAACGATCGCGCGGGTTGCAGCTCAGTTAAGTGGGGATAAACTCGTCCAACAAGCAACCGTGAATCGCTTAGAAGCTGAACTCAGTGGGCAAAAAGAAGCTCTGAGGGCAACGCTTACACGTATTCAAGCCCAACAGCGCAATGCCCAAGTCGATGCTGGACGCTATGATTTTTTATACAAAGAAGGTGCGATTTCTCAGCAAGAGCGCGATAGTAGACGCCTAAATGCAATAACTTCTAATCAACAGGTGGCTGAAAGCCAAGCTACGCTAAAGCAGACATTAGCAACCCTACGACAGCAACTTGCTGAGGCTAGAGCTAACCAAATACAAAATTTAGCAACTTTGCAACAGCAGTTAATCGAAGCCAAAGTTAACCGTGACAAAACTTTAGCAACTTTGCAAAGACAAATCGATGAAGAAAAGGCCAAACTGAGCAGAATTTTAGATGTTAGTCCTACCGATGTGCAAGTAGCGCAAGCCCAAGTTAGTAATGCGATCGCAAATGTCAGAAAAGCCGAGGCAGAACTAAGGTTAAGCTACGTTCAAGCACCAATCGCTGGAGAGATTTTAAAGGTTTATACCAAGTCAGGTGAAGCCATAGGTGCAAATGGCATTGCTGAAATTGGACAAACCAGCCAAATGTTTGTGATTGCTGAAGTCGCCGAAGACAGTATTGGTAAAGTGCGTATTGGTCAAAACGCCACTATCACCAGCGATAATGGAGCATTTAGCGGCGAATTAAAGGGAACTGTCACTGAAATTGGCAGAAAAATTGGTAAAAAAGATGTGCTGAATACAGATCCAGCAGCAGATGTGGATGCCAGAGTCGTAGAAGTGAAAATTGCTCTGCCTCCAGATGATAGCCAGAAAGTTTCTGGTTTAACTTACGCTAAAGTTGTTGTCGAAATTAATAACTAATCAAGTTATAGGTGAACAGTATTACCAATTTGTGATTTGATATTTTGGATTAGGAATGTTCTTAACTAGGCTGTTTAATCAATTTTAAACATTCTATCAATTCTCTACGCCCGTCACCAGAATGGATTAAATAAAAAATCTAAAATCTAAAATTGCTTGGATGCCTAGAAAATGAATCAAAAAATACCTCTGTCCTGGCTACAACTAACAAGAGAAAAAACTCGCCTTGCTGTGGCTTTGGCAGGAATTGGTTTTGCTGATATTTTAATGTTTATGCAACTCGGCTTCCGAGATGCTCTGTATTATAGTAACGTTCGATTCCATAACAGCTTACAGGGTGATATTGTTTTAATTAACAGTCAATCTAGCGCTGTCCTGGCGATGAGGAGCTTTTCTCAACGGCGGTTATATAAAGCTTTAGATTTACCCGCAGTCCAATCAGTACATCCTATATATTTGGACTTTACAATCTGGAAAAATCCTGTAACAGGTCGTCCTCGGAGTATCCTTATTTTTGGAATGAATCCAGAAAATAATCTAGTTAACTTACCTGGGGTTCAGGAGAATTTAGATAAACTTAAACTTCCTGATGTAGTTTTATATGACCGTTCTTCTAGGGTAGAATATGGCCCAATTGCTGCTAATTATGAGCAAGGAAAGACTGTGATAGCAGAAGTGCGAAGGCGGCGAATTAAAGTAGGAGGACTATTCACATTAGGTGCATCATTTGGTGCAGATGGAAATTTAATTACAAGTGATATTAACTTTCTGCGAATATTCAGCAATCGTCAACCGGGATTAATTGATATTGGGCTGATTAGATTAAAACCGGGAGCAGATGCTAAAGTTGTTGCCCAAGAATTACGAAAGTATTTACCTAATGAGATAAATGTTTTAACTAAGCAAGAATTTATTGACTTTGAGCGGAATTATTGGGCAAATAGTACAGCTATCGGGTTTATTTTCACATTAGGGACTGTCATGGGTTTCATTGTAGGGACTGTGATTGTTTATCAAATTCTTTATACAGAAGTTGCAGATCATTTGGCTGAGTACGCTACTCTCAAGGCAATAGGTTATACACAAAACTATTTATTAACAGTCATTCTTCAAGAGGCGTTGCTGTTAGCAGTCTTAGGATATTTCCCTGGAATAGTTTTTGCTTTATTTATGTATAATAGCGCCAGAAATGCAACACTTTTACCAGTTTTTATGAGTTTTGATCGTGCTGTGATGGTGTTGATTTTGACTATGCTGATGTGCATTATTTCCGGTGCGATCGCAGTCCGAAAATTACGTTCTGCCGATCCAGCAGATATATTTTAATTAATTCAATATTAATTAAAATATGTTGTCAATAGTTATAGCTTATGATTGATGATTAAGAAAACTAAATTTCTGACATCCACTACAGTTAAATTTCGGAACCGCTAACTTATAACCAACAAAAATATGATGGAAAAAGAACCTGTAATTGCCATTAGAAACCTCAATCACTACTATGGCAAAGGCGCACTGAAAAAACAGATATTATTTGATATAAACCTAGAAATTTATTCTGGTGAGATTGTAATTATGACCGGGCCATCAGGTTCAGGTAAAACCACATTACTGAGCTTAATTGGTGGTTTGCGGTCTGTACAAGAGGGAAGTTTAAAATTTTTAGGTGAAGAACTATTTGGCGTCAGTCAAAATAAACTGGTGCAGATGCGACGCAATATTGGTTATATTTTCCAAGCTCACAATTTGCTAGGGTTCTTGACTGCGAAGCAAAATGTGCAAATGGCGGTAGAATTAAATAATAATATTTCTCAAACAGAAGCAGTGGCTAAATCAAAAGCCATGCTGGGGTCTGTTGGTCTAGAAGAACGAGTAGATTACTATCCAGACAATCTTTCTGGTGGACAAAAACAAAGAATTGCGATCGCCCGCGCCTTGGTGAATCGTCCCCCCCTGGTATTAGCAGACGAACCGACAGCAGCATTAGACAAACAATCAGGACGCGATGTTGTGGAAATAATGCAGAGCCTGGCTAAAAATCAGGGGACTACTATCTTATTAGTGACACACGACAACCGCATTTTAGACATAGCCGATCGCATCGTAGAAATGGAAGATGGACTTTTAACCCGTAATTCCCCCAATACAGCTATTCAGTCATGATTTCAAAGTGAGAAATCACAACTCATAACTAAGCCGTAACGCAAATAAATATTACCTATTTACTCGTAAGAGTCATTCTTTGTGATTGGTCATTTGTATCTACAAATAACTAATGACAATATCCCTAAAGCCATAATTATTGTCTAGCCGAGCCTGATTTTTTCATTCCAGGTGGCTTTGGCTGAGTTGGGGCATTTGGTTGACGACTAGTACGAAAAGTCACATTTACGCCTTCATTCGATTGCTCCAGCACCAGTAGAGGCGTAGGTTTAGCCTTTTGATCCCAATGCATGGTAGCAATCCGACCTTGAATTATTGGTTGCCAACTATCTTCGTCTTCTATGGGGCTTAGGTAAGTTTCTATACAGTCAATAATTTGACTAATAGTCGCAGAACTTGCTTGCGTCGGTAACTTCATTAACCGGATTTGAATGCGAAACAGCACTCGCTTGGCAGAGTTCCCTGGAGTACCAGTTTCATACTCTACATCAAAAATTTCATCTACTTGCCGTCCAGCGCTATTAGCAATTCCGACTGATCCTTGTTGTGCTTGATTTGGACGCAGGGCTTGAGTAACTTTATCTTTGATCTGAATCTTCACTTGATTAAGGATTGCAAAATGAAACACCTCCTCTGACATCCGCATTCGCAGATAATCTAGGTTAAAGTCCCGTGAGTTGACCAAATCGGGATTAGTTTCCATTTTGCGAATTGTTTCCAGCGCCAGCTTAAACTTTTTCTCTAGTTCTCGCGCCCGGAATTGTTCAAACTTAAGTTTTTTCTCCAGCTTATTCATCTGGAGCTTACTATACACAATTAAAGCAATCACTGCTAAAGCCAGTCCTCCAGAAGTTACCACCAACAAAAGTGGTATTTGAGGATTACTTGCTGGCACTTCCAGGGATGCCTTTTTAGTCTTTGTCCCGGAGGATTGGGCAAGAAACATCGAAGTGGACATGGTTGGAAACTGAAAAACTTGACTCCTGATGTTTAGGATGCCCAAATCTTCAATGCCATCTTGCTGTATCATTAATATTTTTTTACAAACCGCATATGTCTAGACATTTGAGCCTCCCTGCCCTGTCTGAGGTTTCATCTACAAGCTTTAGCAATATTCGTCTGATAGCCACAGATATGGATGGCACCCTGACTATACGAGGAAAATTTACTCCCGCACTGCTGCAAGCTTTAGAGGATTTAGCAGCAGCTGACATTAAGGTGCTGATTGTCACAGGACGTTCTGCTGGGTGGGTGAGTGGATTAAGTGCGATTATGCCAGTGGCAGGTGCTATGGCAGAAAATGGTGGTTTGTACTTTCCGCCTGGGAACCAGAAACCAGTAGTCTTAACACCCATTCCCGATTTAGCTAAACATCGCCACGACTTGGCTACGACTTTTGAAAATTTACAAACTAAATTTCCCCAAATCCAAGAATCTGTTGATAATCGCTTTCGCATCACCGACTGGACTTTTGATGTAGCTGCTTTGCGTCAAGACGAACTACAAACCCTAGACAATCTCTGTCAACAAATGGGCTGGGGATTTACCTATAGCAACGTGCAGTGTCATATTAAGCCTCAAGGGCAAGATAAAGCTGTGGGATTGTTGCAGGTATTGCGCGAATATTTGCCCCAGTACTCACCAGAACAAATTGTCACTGTTGGTGATAGTCCCAATGATGAAAGGGAGCATCCCACTTTTTATTTAGCGAGCAAAGATTAATCCATTAAGATAGGCGCAACGATGAGCAATGACTTAAGGAACATTCTCAATTTTCCATTGTGCGCCAGAAATTTTAGTTCGACGGTCGATCTGTTTGACAGTAGACTCTATTGCACCAGAGCCAATAGAAC
>NZ_JBALCY010000085.1:0-219656 GCF_036917655.1 Nostoc sp. | reverse complement strand
GCGTCGTCGGGGCAATTCATGAATTGCCCCGACGATGAATGTGGTTTTTCAAATCACCCATACTTGGTCTTTTCTGTCAATGCGTAAGTCCTAAATACATAAAAATTCCGTTCAGATATTAATTTTGGACGGTTTTTTTTAATAACGGTGAGTTAAATTGGCAACCCCACCTATAAATCAATACGCTTGGGTTAAGGCTTAACTCTTTTAGGACTTACGCAAAATATCTCTCAAACTCTCATTTCTCCGTGTCCTCTGCGCCTCTGTGGTTTGTTATTCCGTAACTTGTGCGTAAGTCCTATCTTTGTCAAAGTTAATTTTTTAACGTAGACGCATTCGCGCAGCGTCTCGTTAGAGAAGGACGTAAAGGAAGAGAAGGAAGAAATGCTTAACTGAACTGTATTGACCTGAGTTTTCACAGATTAAGATGGGTACTCAAAAAAAAGTGGTCTTACTTTTTCTTTGCAATCAGCTTTTCGTCTTTATCTTGCATTTCTAAAAGTTCAGGGATAGTAACAAAGCTATAGCCCTGTTTCCGAAAGTTGGCAATAATTTCAGGTAAAGCTTGCACAGTTTTAGAGCGATTACCACCACCATCATGCATCAGCACAATCCCACCTGGTTTGGCATTCCTGAACACATTCTTAATTAGCTTTGGTACAGCAGGACGCGAGTAGTCTACAGAGTCAGTTGACCAGAGAATGATTGCATATTTGCTATTTCTAGCGTAAGCAGCCACCCCATTGTGCATGATTCCACCTGGTGGTCGAAATAAATTTGTTTTAATCCCTGTCACTTGATAAATCAGGTCTGCTGTATGGTCAATTTCATAGGCAGCTGCTTGTGGATTCAAGAATTGATACCAATGATGCCAAGTATGATTACCAATTACGTGACCTTCAGCAATCTCCCGCTTTACTAAGCCTGGATAATTCTTCACGTTCTGCCCAATCAGGAAAAATGTCCCTTTGATCTGATTTTGTTTAAGAATATCCAGTACTTGCGCGGTACTCTCAGGCCATGGTCCATCATCAAAGGTAAGAGCAATTACTTTCTGATCGGGAGTAAGTTTTGCCGACTCAACTATTGCCCCTTGAAAGCGTTGTGGCACAGCATAGGAAAGACCCTTTGTTTGTGCTTGTTGCTGCCAACTTTGAAGCATCATCGCTTTTAGTTCTTCAATCTGCTGCTGAGTTCCAACCTTGGCTGGTAGATTTTTTACATCTATATTCTTTGTACTTTGAGCCTCAGATGAGCTTGACTTGATAAGCATCATCGTGCTTACACTCAAACTGGCACTCAAGACAACCAACGTAATTAATATTTTTTGCAGACCAAAAAATGACTTATTGCCTTCCACTTCATACCTCCTTCAAGGGTCGAACCATCTTTATTTTCACAATACTTCTAGCAGTTTTTTATACTCTCGTCAGCCTTGCCATGCAAGTTACAGCATGAACAGCATGATTGGTATATTTTTTAAAGTTAGCTCCAACCCTGACTCTGAAAAAATACCTTACCCTACGGATAATCTAAATATCTATATGTAAAACCTTCACCATGAAGGTGAGAGCCTTCTTGCGCGTTAGTTTTTGTATGGGGTATGAGGGGAATTTCGAGAACTGTAAAAGGTAATTGATTCTAGGTTACTAACATGAATATATTTAATGTAGGTTGAATATTACATATCCTATTGACGAAGCCATTGCGAAATCGTGGCGAAGGTGTGACTTTCCTTGAGTGATGACGGCACGGGGCAGACCTATTAAAAAATTTCTTTGATCCCCCGATCGCACCAGATGAGTAAACATCATTGCCTGCTGAAAGTTCTGCAAATAAGGCTTTAGCTTAAACATTAGTTGCCTCTCACCTACCCCATAGGGAGGTGATGAGATCAATACGAGTGAGTGACGAATTGACCAACGAGCTTTTATTGAGCATAGCGAAATCAGCATTGTTGGTCAATGAGGAATGAACACTTTCTTGATTTTCCTCAAAATATTTGATATGATTCTTATCAATAGGTGTAACTCAATTAAATGCTGAAAAGCAGCCTATCAAAAAGTTCAAAATTATCCCCAAAAAACCCTAGTGCATAGGCCTTTAAAGCTCAGTCAATGTCCTTCTAGAGGAGTCACTGAGAGAGGTTACACTCACTCTCATTGGGAGTGTGTGGAGTATGTCACAGTGAGTCAGAGAATCTCGCACGCTTACTTTTATAGGACTTACGCATCAAGTACGAAATGTAGGGACAATTCATGAATTTCCCCTACGGTAAATCAAGGCTTTCACTGCCTTTTTGCGTAAGTCCTATTTTATCTTACTCGCTTAAAAAAGGGACTTCCAATAAATCATCTATTTTGTTGGATGGGTAAAATGCCATTGGTGTCAAGTTAACATGAAAGCCACTCTAGAAAAAACTTTTATAGATTATCTCGTCAAGAGTCTCCGACTGGGGAATGCCTAATGTGGAGGCTGCCGCCTCAAGACGGGCGGCAGAGCCGCAATTGAGGTGCATTTCCAGCCAGAGGCTGGAAACGAGGTATTAAAAGGGTTTGCGCTTAAGTTGACACCAATAGTAAGATGCCCACCCCACAAGAGATAACTGGATACTTTTTTATTTGGAAATACCTTAACAGTTTACAGACTAGATATTACATCCCGTGCTACTGCTAAAGTCTGCTCAATATCCTCTTCAGTGTGAGCAAAAGACGTAAACCCAGCTTCAAACTGAGAAGGTGCTAAGTAAACACCATGCTCTAACATCCCGCGATGGAAGCGTCCAAATTTGGCTGTATCAGACTTTTTCGCATCTTCGTAGTTATGAACTGGGCCAGAGGTAAAAAATAAGCCGAACATGGCGCTGATTTGACCGCCGCAAACCGCATGACCATTTTCTTTGGCAATTTGCAGCAAACCATCTGCTAGCTTTTTAGTAATCCGCTCAAGATACTCGTAAGTACCTGGCTTTTGCAGCAATTCTAAAGTCTTAATGCCAGCAGTCATCGCCAAGGGATTACCAGAAAGAGTCCCAGCTTGATATACGGGGCCGGCGGGGGCAACCATTGACATAATATCTCGACGACCACCATAGGCTCCCACTGGCAAACCACCACCAATAACTTTGCCCAAGGTTGTTAAATCGGGAGTGACGCCAAATTTTTCCTGAGCGCCACCGTAAGCAATGCGGAAGCCCGTCATCACTTCGTCAAATACCAATAACGCTCCATGCTCGTGAGTCAGTTCCCGTAATCCTTCTAAAAAGCCAGCATCAGGCGCAATAAATCCAGCATTGCCAACAACTGGCTCAAGAATGACGCCAGCAATCTCGTCGCGGTTTTCTTCAAACAAGGCTTTAACGGCTTCTAAGTCATTGAAAGGCGCAGTTAGAGTGGTGCTAGTTGCTAATTTAGGTACTCCCGGTGAGTCTGGCAAACCAAGTGTAGCAACACCAGAACCTGCCTTTACTAGAAACGCATCGGCGTGTCCGTGGTAGCAGCCTTCAAACTTGATGATTTTCTCGCGGTTGGTGAAAGCCCGCATCAACCGTAAAACTCCCATACAGGCTTCAGTTCCAGAGTTGACAAATCTGACCATTTCGATGCTAGGAACGGCATCGATGACCATTTCTGCCAAAACATTTTCTAGGACTGAAGGAGCACCAAAACTGGTGCCTTTTTCTAAAGCTTCATGCAACGCTGCAATTACTTCTGGATGAGCATGACCGCAAATAGCTGGCCCCCAGGTGCCTACATAGTCTATGTATTGGTTGCCATCTACATCCCAAATATATGCGCCCTTAACACGATCAAAAACGATAGGTTGTCCGCCCACAGATTTAAAGGCACGAACTGGAGAACTGACTCCTCCTGGCATGAGGTTTTGAGCAGCGGCGAAGACTTCTTGTGATTTTGTTGTTTTAATTGTGGTATTTACCAAGGTTCTCTCCTAACAGTGGGCAATAAAAAGCTCTATCTTAGGATAGGGTCAAAAACTGCTTAGAATTTCTATCCTATAGAATTAGCTGAACCAAAAAAATAATAATATGTTATACAAGTCGAATAAAGATTTGCCTTTAGATATTCAAACTCGATTATCTGAAGCATACCAGGATCTTTACCGGGCAGCTTTTAACTCGGCGATCCATTGGTATGGTGAAGCCTCAAAAGCTCACCAAGTCGCGTTGAGTGCTGTAAAGATGCAGTCTGCTATGGAACGGAATGCTCTTGTTGAGAGCTAGATCAGATAATTGAATTTAAAAAAACATCCCAGTTGCTCTATTCAGAATGGTATCGTGAATCCATGAATTATTCTCATTAGAGCAAACTAGCTGGTATGTCTTCTAACGATTCGCGATCGCTGCATTACACCATCCCTGTTGAGGAAATTCGCTACGATGAACGAGGTCTAGTACCGGCAATTGTCCAAGATTATTTGGATGGTACTGTCTTGATGATGGCGTGGATGAGTCAGGAGTCGTTACAAAAGACTTTAGAAACTGAAGAAACTTGGTTTTGGAGCCGTTCCCGGCAAGAATTGTGGCACAAGGGGGCGACTTCTGGACATATTCAAAAAGTGCAGAGTATCCGTTATGACTGTGATAGTGATGCGCTGCTGATCGGGGTAGAGCAATTAGGAGATGTTGCCTGCCATACTGGAGAACGCAGTTGCTTTCATCAAATAGAAGGGAAAATTGCCCCACCACCAGGGGATACATTGTCGCAATTATTTCAAGTAATATGCGATCGCCGCGACAACCCGATTGAAAGTTCTTATACCTGTAAACTATTCGCAGGTGGCGATAACAAAATTTTGAAAAAGATCGGTGAGGAAACAGCTGAGGTGGTGATGGCCTTTAAGGATGATCAAGCAGATGCGATCGCGGGTGAAGTCGCTGATTTGCTTTATCATACTTTGGTTGCCTTAGCTCACCATCAAGTTGATTTGAAATCGGTGTATCGCAAGCTCCAAGAACGTCGTCAATAGAGCACACATCTGTGCGCTCCTACTCAGCCAATATCCGATTGAGGTACTGTAAAATTACCACGACAATCAGCACACTCAAAGAAAAGCCTAGCCAGAAACTATCAGTAATAATTCGCGGTTGATCTAATGCCCATCCACCCAAGGGATGACCAATAAAAGAGCCAACAGCCCAGCACACAGCGTTGACGGAGAAATAAACGCCGCGTTGATTTTCCGGGGCTAACTCAGTAACTAAAGAAGCAGCAGATGGGGTGTAAGAAACAATCGCCACAGCAAATACTCCCAATGCCAATATTACCCAAACTAGATTATGGGATGGGGCAGTACCACTTACCCAAATCAGGCCAAAACCAATTGCCCAGAGAATGGCGGAAACAGTGAGCGCGAGTGTGTGAGAGCAGCGTTTTAAGGCGCTGGTGACAGGTAACTGACAGATGATCGCTAGCACCAGATGCCAAGCAAATAGAACGCTAATCGTAGTTTGAGCAAATCCTTCGGTAGTACTTTTGATAACAAAGTTTTTGAAGTAAAGCGGGAGGGTGCTGTGGATTTGAGAAATATAGATTGTGAAGAATATATTAACTGCTATGTAGACAAGGAAACGGCGATCGCTTAATACTGTGATCCAAGAAGCAATATATTGTGTCTTTTCCAATTCCTTTATCTGCTGTTGTTCAGTTTCATTAATTCCTACATAGACAACCCCAAAAAATACCAGAAAAGAGATGGCATCAATCACAAATAGCCATCGATAACTCCCAATTATCGCGATCAAAAACCCTGCTAGCACAATTCCGATCGCTAACCCAAGATTATCAGCTAGTCGAGCGATCGCAAAAGTTTCGCGACGATTATCAATCTCGCTGGCGTCAGCAACAACAGCTTCAGCCGCCGGCCAATAGAAACCTATCCCTAAACCGCTAATCAAGCTACCAATTACCAAAATAGTAAAATTATTGGTTGCAGCTAAAACTAGAGAACCACTGGCTGAAATCGCCGTGGCTAGCAACAAAGTGCGGCGGCGTCCCCAGCGTCCAGAATCAGCCAAGGAACCACCCACAATCCGCCCCACAATGCCGGAAATCGATGCGCTACCCAAGGCTATGCCAACGGCGGTTGCAGATAAACCAACTTGATTGACAAAAAAGATAGGGGCATAAAACAGGGTAAAGCCGGTGCCGACTTCCGAGAAGAATCTACCAATTGCGAAAATCCAGACCTGGGGATGTATCGAGGGCAGCCACGATGATAACTGGGATTGAGAAGCTAATTTCATGAGCTTAAATGTCATAGTTTCGTGACATTATGGTAATTCTTATCATTGCCTGCTATTTTCCTCACTCATTCCACAGGGTTTCCACAGGGATTTTAGCAGTTTTCCACAGGTGCTCAACGAGCCAATAGGCTTCTTGCCGTCTGACTGGGGATTGTTAATTAACAGTGACAAGGAACTTCAAGGACTGAGTTTTTGTAAAGTAAAGTAACGAATAATAGGCTCAAAGCCTGATTATTTGGTTCGTATTTATTTTTTATACAATCGTTTTTAACATTTCGCAGCATTGACAAACGCACCCCCTCTTGGCGCACAATGATGCGGCTTGCTTTTGTAATCCGTTCAACCGTTGGCATCAAATGTGTAAAATATATTACCACCAGATGTGAACGCCGATTGTCGGGCTGGCGAAAGAGCGTGTAAGGTAGCCATAAGCCGCTTCACCGCAAGCAACTTGTCCCTCTTGATTATCCTCATAGGAGGAAAATCTCATGAAAGCAACGGTTAGCATCTTTACTGAAATTCCTGAAACACTCCACGAATCCTTAAAAAACTACTTAGAAACCCATCCTGATTGGGATGAAAACAGAGTATTGACGGCAGCGCTATCATTGTTTTTACTCCAAAATGGAGATAGCGATCGCCGTGCTGCCCGAGTCTATCTGGAAACTTTGTTCCACCACTCCACAGTAGAAATGCCCAGCATCGATTCACCCGCAACAGCTAATTTACTAGACACCCCATAGGTACTGGTATGAAGGGCATTATTCTGGCTTATGCCCGAATACGGGCACGGCAAACCGTGCCCCATCAATGGGATTTTGAGCCAAAGCGATCGACCATCTGGGGGCAGTATTACAACAAAAAAGATCAGTAGATTCTGATCCATTAAAAAGGTTCTAATAGTTTCTTCTGTTACTAAAACTAGTTGGTAATAGCGCCAGATTTAGAATTGAGACAAAACTTAAGTATATTAACTGACCGTTATTACTAGGACTTACGCACTGTACAAAATAATCATGTTGTGTATGAACGTAAATACGCCGTTTCAGGTTTTTATTAATCAATTCATGGATGGTAAGTAGACCCGCGTCGTCGGGACAATTCATGAATTGCCGCGACGATGAATGTGGTTTTTCAAATCACCCATACTTGGTCTTTTCTGTCAATGCGTAAGTCCTAATTACTTGTTATATAGCGGTTTTCTTTTGGATACAAACACGTTCGTGGGGGCGCACAGCTATGCACCCCCACGAATTCCACCCTAAGCACCGTTATCTCTACCAAAACGGTCAGATGCAAAGAAATATTTTCCAGTGAACTCTCTCCCCTGTCCACTGTCTTAAACGGATAAATCGATATCTCAAATAACTGCCTGGCCTGTATTTGAGCAATATCGACCTACTTTAATTGTCTAAATTTGTCTTTTACTAAAGCCAAAGAAATTCACTAATTGCTCCCCCAAGAGTCAACAGTCAAGAGTTAAAAAACTCTAGACTATAAACTCAGGATTTGGCCTCCAATTGCTGAGGGTGAGCAGGAGATTCAAACTTATACCCTACGCCACGTACAGTTTGAATTAATGCTGGTTGACTAGCATCAATTTCAATCTTCTTGCGAATTTGACCAATATGTACATCTACAACCCGCTGGTCGCCTACATATTCATAGTCCCACACCTCTTGGATTAGTTCTGCACGCCGCCAAACTCGACCTGGATGACTGGCTAAAAAATGCAACAAGTCAAATTCCAGAGCAGTTAAGAGTACTGGTTGGTTATTAAGTGCTACCTCCCGTCGCACTGGATCAATCATAAGTTTTTCAAATACCAAGCGTTTCTGCTCGGCCGTAGTTATCACTCGCTGACGCCTCAAAATAGCTCCGACTCTGACTTCTAGCTCTCCCAGCCCAAAAGGCTTGGTGAGATAGTCGTCAGCACCTTTAGCAAAGCCGCGAATTTTGTCAGCTTCGTCAGCACGACTAGTCAACATCAGAACAAAAACACCATTACGACTTTGCATCTCTTGGCAGAGGTTAAACCCAGTTACATCTGGTAGATTCACATCTAGAATCACCAAATCAGGGTTAAATTGCTCAAATAGAGTTAAGGCTGTCTTTCCATCTTCGGCAGCCTCTACCTGGTAGTTCTGCTTAATCAAAAAGCGTTGGATTAAATTCCGAACCGCAGGGTCGTCGTCAACTACAAGAATCTTGGCAGGAGCCATGACCATTACTTTGCACAAAAATTCGTAAGATTAACAAGAGGGTTGCGTAAAAACGCAGTTGCCACTTTGGGACTAACTAAGAATCTACATGGCTATGGTATGAGAATCCTGATTATTCAAAAATAAATCCTCTAATCAGGAATGTTGGCAATGAGAACGCGAAACTTCTGTTAGCCACAGTGTATAAGCGCTCTGACTTTAGCCGCAACAGTTTCTGATACCAAGACACCTTCTTGATCCCAGCTAGGTGGTAACTTAAAACGTTTCAATTTTAAATCGATATGCGGATATATACCACAAGCGATTATTCAGTATAATTAAAAAAATTCTATTAAGGTACAGTAAGTTGCCAAATTTGAAACAGTAAAGTTGATTTTTTCATAAAAACTATGCATTTTAGGTACTCTCCGTTCAAATTCTAGATTAAAGCCAGAATTAGACAACGACATGAGGGTATACACGGAGTTATAGCGATATGTTAAAGTGACTATAGTTGAAATTACAAAGTCGATTAAACTAACCCATGCTACTATCCTGGTAGGGCATAAAATAGGTCGAGACTTTAGTTTCGATTAAAACAAAACCTAAAGCTGTTTTTTCTTCGACAAAAGACTGCCGCTGACTGAGGCTGAAGTAACAAACTCCCATGAGCGATCAAAATCCCTACGAAAAACTTGGGGTATCAGAAGAGGCTAGCTTCGATGAAATTCAGGATGCTCGTAATCGCCTATTCGAGCAACATAGTGGCGATGCCAAGCATTTAGAAGTCATTGAAGCGGCTTACGATGCGATTTTAATGGATCGCTTACGGATGCGCCAGGAAGGTAAAATTAAAGTCCCTGAGCGTATCCGGTTTCCTGAGTTGCGAGTGCAATCGCCTCCTAAAGAAAGTCCAACCCCTCGCGACCAGTCACCTGCATGGCTGCAACGGATGCTCGATCAGCCGACGCCTGCGGATATACTCTTACCGGGAGCTTGGTTTCTTGGTTTGAGTTCTATTAGTGTGTTTTACCCAGAGGGAGGCGATCAGGTTTTGCAGTTAGCATTGGTGGTTGGGGTAGGTACTAGTATTTATTTTCTCAATCGCAAAGAAGGCAAATTTGGCCGAGCAGTTTTGTTCACCCTGGTCAGTTTAATAATTGGCTTAATCGCTGGGGGACTAGTTGCTAGCTGGCTCTTACCACAAATATCATTTACTAGTCTGGGAACGAATCAGTTCTCTACGGTAGTAACGTTTATATTGTTGTGGTTGGTTAGTAGCTTTCTACGCTAAATCACTACCCGTAAGTAAGTTTCTATAAAGAAGACATGGTTTATGTGTGTTCTTCTCAAATAAGATAGTCAGGAGTCAGAATACCTATTCTGACTCCTATTTTAATTTGCAACCTAGAATGCCGATTAATTCAATTTGTTGCAGCTAGAGAGCCTTTCTAGACAAGGTGTTTAGGTTTTAGGACTAAATCTACAGCAGCGCTGAAATCCTTAACGATTAAGTCGGGGTGGTAAAGTTCCAATTGGGTGCGATCGCGGATGCCAGATTCTACAGCCATTACCTTAACACCATAATTTTTAGCCGCGGTGATGTCGGCTTCGGTATCTCCCACCATCCAGGTATCAGCGGCAGGGGGCAGTTCCTCTAATGCCCTAGCCATCAACAAAGGCTTATCTTCAATATCGCGAGTTTTAATGTAGTCGTTGCTTAGGCAATAACAACGATTTTCCGGGAAAAATCTCCCTAAATCGTGTTTTTTAAAGGCATAATCTAGTTCTCGAACTCGGCGCATGGTCATAACTGCCAAATCAATTCCAGCTTGTTGAATTTTTAACAGTGCATCCACAGCACCAGGCGCGAGAGTGTCATAGTTGAAATAAGCTTCTGTATGCACAGTTTGCCGCCGCAACTGGGCAAATTCTTGGGCTTGAGCTTCGTCTAACCCAGAATTTAAGGCGATTTGTTTTTCGGGAACACGCGATCGCTTCAACTGCCAAAATTCCGCTTTCGGAAGTTCTTGCACTACTTGGTCTGGGCGACGGGTTTTCTCCAAGCAGAATTGATAAACACGGTAGTACCGTTCGGAAACATCAATAATTGGGCCGTCGAAGTCAGTAATCAGTCTTAGCATCGGCGGAAAATGTTAATTTTTATTAAAAATATCTCAGATGTATGGCTATTTTTCGAGAGCATCAAGTCTAGCTAAGGCATCATTGCAGGGTACCGCGTTTGATTTGTTCGCTTTCAATAGCTTCAAATAAGGCGCGAAAGTTACCTTCGCCAAAACCTTTAGCTTGGAAACGGCGCTCAATAAACTCAAAGAAAAATGTCGGTTGTTCAAAAATGGGCTGGGTGAAAATTTGCAGTAGTAGGGGTGCAGTTTGTTGTGCCCCTACGGGATTATATTCTTGCCAATCCACCAAAATTTCCTGTTGAGCGATCGCTTCCAGTTCTAAAAGTGATAGAGGCAATCCTGGACGCTGTTTTAGTTGCGAGTAGTAGGTTTGGGGAACTGAGAGTAAGGATAGACCACTGGCACGAAATTTAGCGATCGCACTCACAAGATTAGTCGTTTGTAAGGCAATATGTTGAATTCCTGGCCCCCGGTTGACATCGAGAAACTCCTGAATTTGGGAATTGCTGGAAGCGGGTTCATTAATTGGCAATTGAACCAGAGCGTTGCGCGAAACCATCACCTGGCTGTGTAAAGCAGAGCGATCGGTTTTAATTTTAAATGCCTGCTGGGGTTGAAAATCTAGGATATTTTCATACCAAGCGACGGCACGATCCAATTCACCAACTGCCACATTCAGTACTATGTGATCTATGGCAGTAATTGAAGAGGAAGGGGAGTTATCGCCAATCTCTCCCCTTTGCCAAAGGCTTTCCCCTATTTCTCCATAGCGCCTTTCTATCAACGTATGAGTCAGTCCACCCCAGGCGGCAATTTTGCCACACTTGAGGAATGCCGTACCTACCTGGCGTTCCTGGATGGGTTGTAGAATTGTAGCACCGTGTTTTTGAGCTAGTGCGATCGCGCCTTCTACATCTTCCACAGCAAAAGCGACATCTGCCACACCAGGTGGATATTGACGCAGAAACTCAGCTACTGGACTTGTAGGCAACAGTGGTGAAGATAGCAAAAAGTTGACGGCACCACTATTCACCACTTCTGTACAAGTGTGAAATGAACTGATGCGCGAGGCTACTGGTTGAAAACCAAGATGGTGTACAAACCAATCCCGCCATGCTTTGGCGTCTTCTACATAGAAATGAACGTGATCAATTTTCATAGATACTGAAAATCCAGCATAACAGCTTATATCTCTGTAAATTTTGCCTTTTTTGCTAAATTTTCAGGTCTTTCCCAGGCAAGAATTATGTAGACGTACTGGCACTCTAAAAAAACAAATGACTATCAGGTTGAATGTTAATTTCCATTGGCACAGCTTGCGGTTCGGCAGAAAGGGCAAAGAAAATCGCATTGGCAGCAGTTTCAGGACTGAGCATTTTTTTTCGGTCTACTTTTAAGTTGACGTTATCCCAGAAAGGAGAATCTACCCCACCAAAGTAGAATAGCGTGAACTTGATACCAAAACGCTTGAGTTCCTCTGCAATGCACTTGCTGAAACCGACAACACCAAACTTAGAAGCAGAATAAGCGGCTGCCATCCCCATCGAATGCTTACCCAGAATTCCAACTACGTTACAGATGTGACCAGACTTGCGCTTTTGCATCTCTTCAGCAGCCGCCTGAGTGGTGTAAAAGCTGCCCTTTAAGTTGACATCTAGCATCTTGTCTAGATCAGCGGGTTCCAGGCTGTTGTAAGGCTTGAGTATACCAGCACCAGCTGCATTCACCAAAATATCGATTTGACCAAACTCAGCGACGGTCTTTTTGATTAAAGTATCTACTTGTTGAGGGTCAGTAATATCGGTGGGAACGGTCAAAACTTGCCCTGGTAAATCAGATGCCAGTGTTGTTAAACGAACCGCATCTCTCGCAGCTAGTACCAACCGTGCGCTGGTGGGCGCAAGTTTGTGTGTTAAGGCTGAACCAATGCCACCAGTAGCACCGACAAGGACAACAACTTTATCCTGCATTGGATTATTTACATTTATTTATATCTTTTTACATAATACTGAATTATAGGCTCAGGTTGTACGTAGACATTGAGAAAGTATTTACTCGCAGAGTAGCGGCGTTACCTCATATTCCTTGCCACTCGCCTTTAATGTAAATGCAGGAGATGATTCTAAATATTTGGTAAAATTGGAACCTAACTTTAATTTTTTAATAATTGAATTGGGAGAATCTCCAGTTATTTTCTGTAACTCTGAACCTAGCTTGGATACAGATAATTTAGTTTGGGGAGACTTTATTTGTATATCTTGAATAATTTTTAATAGTAATTTATCTAATGTTTTGGAATTAGTAATTTCCGCCGAATCTTCTTTTTTTTCTTCTTGAATAGATTGTGCAGAAGAGTTATCTATAATAGGGATTATTTCCTCAATTTCTGCTTGCTTGGGATTATGTTTAATATTGATATTGGATCTTTCTTGAAATAAACTCGCAATAGTCGCTAAACTGTGTAATCGTGCATTGATTGAATCTTGTTCATTTTTAATTAAATCTTGAATTTGCTCAACCACTTTTTCAAAGGATGGAATTTCTGTTGCCATTGCCAAAGAATAATGAGTTAATTTGCCAGTATTCCGATTTTCTATATCCAAAATTTGCCCTTGTCTACGTACCCAATGCACAATCAATCCCTGGTTTTGGAGTTCGTTACAGAGGTGAATTAAAATTCCATCGCTAGAACAGACCAAGATTTCTTTAACTGTTGGATAAGAGCGTAAAACACAAGCACCAAATGCAATCATTTTTGCATCAGCACTATCCTTACCCTCAGGCACATGGACAAGTTGATAACCACGATTATATAGTTCAATATCTTGCTTCCCAATACTTGGATTTCTCCAGTTAGCAAATGCCATTTTAAATTGGAGAGGATACTTACACACACTGGCTAAAAATAATTCTGAATTAACATCTAATTTTAAGTTTTCTGCATCCAAAAGTAGAAGGGAGATTCCTGCTTCTAATTGATGTTGAATTCCCGTTTTCTGTTGAAATTTTTGGATAAATTGACTGAACGCAGCGGATTCTAGCCAATCAGGCGATAATATCGTTTCCAGCAGTTCTTCAGCTAATGTCAAACTAAAAGAGCCAAGACTTTTCTCTGTGACTTTTTTTTCTGGCAGGTTTTTTACTAAAGAAGGTTCTGTCGCTTCAGCCACAGAGACTTTAGTATGCCCGTTGTTATTAGCAAGCAAGTCAGTTTCTAGCGAACGAGGGAATGCAGCCTCAAGGAATTGTTTACCACAATTTTTGCAGAGGTAATTCTGCTTGTCATTCCGACGACCATTTTTACGATATGAAGTAGATTCGCACCGGGGGCATTTCATTTTGTGATTCAGGTGGTCTAGAGCAGATACTTGCCTTTAAATATATAGTATAAAAAAATACTGTAAATGTCAGTTCATATTGCCCAACACAAGAAAAACTTAAAGCAAGCGGCAGTTAAATTTAACCCCTAATTTCCGCTTGCACTATGTCGTACCCCTCTAAATAGCTAGAATCGAAACACTTCAACTGACGCGGGCGAAAACGTAGTCGCGGGTGCGAGAATCCAGGGGGTTAGTAAAGATTTTATTTGTAGTACCAAATTCAACCATTTGAGTAATCCGATTTTCATTACTACAAAAGAAAGCCGTAAAATCAGATAGGCGAGTAACTTGCTGCATATTGTGAGTAACAATCACAATTGTCAACTCAGAGCGCAAGTTATGGATCAGATGCTCAACTTTCATACTACCGACAGGATCAAGACCTGAACAAGGTTCATCCATCAACAGAACGTTCGGTTTGACTGCTAAAGCACGGGCAATACATAGTCTTTGTTGTTGACCCCCAGAAAGCTCTAAAGCAGATTTGTGCAGCTTATTTTTCACTTCATCCCAAAGTTCGGCAGCTTTGATGGCAGATTCAACAATCCCATCTAATTCTACTTTCGGATGCCATCCAATTAATTTCACCCCATAGGCAACATTATCGTAAACGCTCATGGGAAAAAGATTTGGTTTGGGAAAAACCATACTAACTTGGCGACGTAAGCGATTGATATTGACACGACGCTCATAAATACTCTGTCCAAAAAATTCTACTCTTCCTTCAACCCTCACTTCTCCTTCTAATTCACTCATGCGATTTAACGATTTAATAAAAGTAGACTTGCCACAACCACTAGAACCAATAATTGCCGTGACTTGGTTTTGGTAAATATCCATTGACACGCCTTCAACTATCTTTTGAGTGTCGTAATAGAAGCTGAAGTTTTTAACTCTAATGGCTGGAATTAGTTTACTCATATTCCCAATACGTGTGAAACAAAACTTGACTAAGTAAAACAGTACAAATCAGCGCCGCTGTTTCACTATGTTACCCCCAAAAGGAGATATTCATGGAAATTACGTAGCTATACAGTAGTCATGCAGCAGATAAACTGTTAGTAGATATTCATGTTCCAAAATTTATCTTTTACAGACTTTTTATACCTCAATAGTTTGGGAGAGAGAAAAAATTTGTGTTTATCAGTGAGTCCCTGGAATTGAGTAGCAATCCTAAATCATTCGTTGTTAGGCTGTGCATCTACACAGAATCAGAATCTTGCTCCTCATAATATCGCTCTTGTTGAGAAGGATGTCTTCCGTGGCGAGCATAGACACTATAGCCATCAGCAAATTGAAGAGCAGGTTCTCCTTCAGCATGAAGCGTATTTTCATTCGTCAAAAGACAACTTACAAGGGCGATCGCAGACTATACAAACCTTTTCAAATTGCAATATCAAACCACAATGTTGCATCAAATCTTGAATTACATTCCATTTGTTCTTGTCGTGTTGAAGGTTAAGAACTGAGATACACAAATCAAGCATACAACCCCAAATCGCCCATTCTGCTGGCCAACTAAGGCTTCTTGTCAAGTATGAAATATCAGTAAATTCAAGTTCAAGTTTGTCGAGATCAGTAATTAGTTGACGTTCCATAGAACTCATATTTGATTTTTGAAAAAACTCAGTACAACTCAAAGAGGCTTCTTCCCTACTCCCCACTCCCTACTCCCCATTCCCACCCTACGCAAATAATTTCAGAAATCAAATCGGATTGCTACAGACATATTCCTGTGTACGGAAAGTATGAAACTTGTGGATGACTATGAGTTGAGTAGTACGGAAATTCAGGATGTTGAACTTGGTTCCGCAACCTGATAAAGAGATGCTGTTCAAGCTGTTGCCCTATTCCATGTTGAAGGTGATCTATTACTCTTTTACCAAATTTAATTTTGATATTGCGCCCTAGATCCGGTTTAAAATTCTCAATAGCAAGAATCTTCTCAATTGCCGTCATCGGACTGCTATAGAATAATATCTCAGGCTCAGGATAATCACTCACTGCATAAGCAGCTTTGATTACTGCTGCGACTTTTTCTTGCTGAATTGATTCAGTTGATATTTGTATCGATCGCCATTTGTCTCTATAGAAAGGAAGCATTGCCTCTTGTTCATCAGATAGTTCGCTGATGATACGTTTTGGCATATCATTTGTACGTCTTGGCATATTTAAGTGCAAGAATAGATAGGTTGGCTTGAACGAAATATTTATTACGTAGTCACCTTTAACCACCCAAAAATATCACCCACCGTCAACTGTAAACCCTGACAGAACTCTGGCACTGGTAAAACAGACTCAATCTCCTCAAAAGGTAAAGGTTGTTGTCCCGCAGGATAAGCAGCAATGAATCGCTCATCAGGGTCAATTAACCAACCCATTTGAGTCCCGTGATTGAGAGCATGTAAGATTTTTTTTGTAACTTTTGTATGGCTTTGTTCGGGAGAGAGAATTTCGATTATCCAGTCGGGTGCTGCGGCAAATGTATTGGCAATATCACCATTTTCATCTATAGGAAGCCTTGCCCAAGAGAATACAGCGACATCGGGAACTATAGAACGTCCTCCAAAAGTGCAACGTAATTCTGGAAAAGCCCAACCCATTTTTTGTACTTTGACAACAGAATTAATTGTGGGACAGAGTTCTCCTTGAATAGTGCTATGTTTTCCTTGAGGCATAGGTTTTGGAATGATTTTACCGTCGATGTACTCGCAATACGGTTTAGTTTCTGGTAGTGCGAGAAACTCTTTTAGGGTGAATATTTTATTTGGTGTTTGTACCATGATTATCGTAGCTCCAACTTATAAGAATTTTTTTAGATAGTTAAGTCCTAACTTGTGAAGTCTTAACTGAAAACTATTTACCTTATTCTAAAATATTTTTTAAATTTACCAATCCGCCGCCACTTAAATTATTTCATGTTTGCTTGCGGCTACAATACATTACCAAAAGTACAAATAATCCTATTCCTGCCAGATATTTAATCGGCTCAGGTACGCTGGGATTAGGAGAAAAAAAGCCTTCGATCGCACCAGCAATAACCAACATTGGTACAATCCCAAATACTAGCTGCACTGCTTGAGAACCGTAGAATTTCAGTGCATCCCCACGGCGATATTTACCAGGAAATAAAATTGCTCTTGCTAATAAAAATCCCGCACCTCCAGCAAAAAAGATGGCGGGTAATTCTAAGGAACCATGCGGCAACACAAACGCCCAAAAAAGATAAGCCAGATTATTTTGACCTACCAAAGTGCCAACAGCACCAATCAATAAGCCATTAAATACCATCAAATAGGCTGTGTATACTCCAGCCGTGATGCCACCGGCTACAGCCCCAAAAGACACCGACAAATTATTGATCATGATACTGCTGGATGCCAGAGGTTCAACGCCGACAATTGACCCCATCCACAATTTATGCTCATCTCGCACCTTGGTAATCAAGCTTTCAGGTACTATCAACGACATAAAGCTGGGATTTTGCCAGGAATACCACCAAGCCACTAGTGCCCCCACTAGAAACAGCGCCGTCGCAGCAGCAATATATGCAAATGTTTTCTGAACTACAGATGGTAATCCCCAGCGGTAAAATTCTAGGATTGCCTGCCATTCTTGTCGCCGCGAACCTTGGTAAATCTGCGTATAGGCACGAGTTGTTAAAGATTGTAAACTTTGTATCAAAGTATTGCCGATTTGCTGAGTACGGGCACGGGCCAAATCTGCCGCTACTGAACGATATAAACTCGCTAACTCTCTAATTTCTGCTGCTTGTAGGGACTTTAGCCCTTTTTTTTCTATCTGCCTTAATAGGGCATCCAGGCGCTGCCAATTCGGTTCTCGTCGCGCAATCCAACGTTGAATATTCATGAATTTTGGGAACATTAAGTTTAACTTAGCTTAAGATAGCCTCAAATTCATCTCCGTAGTTTCAAGGAATATTTGACGTTATGTCTGAAAACTTTGGATCTCCCGGTCAGATACAACCACTGAGTGTAGGAAATGTTGTCAGTGCTGCGGTGAGGTTGTATCGTTCTCATCTAAAATCCTACTTTTTCCTGGCTTTAATAGGGTATTTGTGGTCATTGCTGCCATTTTTGTTCTTCATTCCTGCGGTAATAACACTTTCTTGGAACTTGCGCTTTAATAATAATTCTTTTTTGGTTTGGCTGATTGTAGTGCTAATTGGACTAATTGTGTATTTTTATGCATTGGGAAAATTCTTAGTTAATGCTGCCATTATTTCACGATTAGCATTTGGTGAATTAGTCAATCAACCAGAAACTGTTAATGCTGCTCGCAGTCAAGTTAAACCCCGTTTATGGATGTTTGTACTAACTGTACTCTTGCTATTGGTGATTTCATTTGTACTTTTACTATTTTTTGTAATTTCACTATCTCTCTTACAGACTTTACAATGGATAAAGCCCTTAAATTTGATTTTGCCACTGTTAAATATTGTGGCTTTTTTTATTGTATTGGCGGCTATTTTTTGGTTTGCTGCAAGGGTTTTTATAGCTGATGTACTAATAGGAATTGAAGCTCATCTTGATCCAATTACAACAGTTAGCCGCAGTTGGGAATTAAGTAAAGGAAATGCCTTGCGGATCATTTTAATATTGTTAGTATCTTTATTGATCCCAATGCCACTACAATTAGTTATTCAGTTAATTATCAGAGGAATTATACAAGCATTAATTCCGCCAGTATTCCTTCAGCAAGCAACAGCAGATATTATGAATGGTTCAACAAATGCAATTTCCTTTATTGTCATGGTTTATTTACTTATATTAGTATCAGCGTTTTTAGTTAATGCAGTTATTTTACCCTTCTGGCAAGCAATTAAAGCTGTTATTTACTATGACCTGCGGACTCGTCGTGAAGGGCTAGGCTTGCAGTTACGCGATCGCGAAATTTAAACCTCAGTACAAAAACAATTATGCACCTTTTCAATAATGTTAAATTTAATACTCCAGAAAGTGTAGAACTAGAATTCACTCTTGCTGGAATCGGAAATCGTGCATGGGCTTTGCTCATTGATTATCACATTTTAACTGGGATTTTGGTGGGAATTATCATAGCTTGGTCTATCATTTCAGACCAGTTAGGAGATTTTTGGGTAGATATTTTCGGTACCGCAGTAACTTTGTGGCTGATGGCGATCGCATTCCTTACCAGTTTTATTATTTACATCGGCTATTTTGTATTTTTTGAAACCTTATGGTTTGGGCAAACCCCTGGTAAACGTATTGCTAAAATTCGCGTAGTTCGAGATGATGGTAGACTCATCGGGCTACAACAAGCAACGCTACGTGCCTTACTGCGACCCTTTGATCAAACTTTATTTATTGGCGCTTTTTTAATTATGTTGAGCCGTCGAGAAAAGCGCTTAGGTGATTTGGCAGCTGGCACAATTGTAATTCAAGCCCAAACACCCACTGCATCCGCGACATTGACAATTTCAGAACAGGCAAAGATACTCCATGAACAGTTAGTAAAAATTGCCGATTTATCACCATTGATGCCCGATGATTTTGCTGTTATTCGTGAGTATTTGCAACGACGTAGTGCAATGTCATTAAAGGCAAAAACCTCACTTTCTCTAAAGTTAGCCGAGCAAGTTGTAGCTATTATTAATTTAGAAAAATTGCTAGAAGGTGTTACACCTGATGTATTTTTAGAAGCTGTTTACCTTGTTTATCAACAACCGGAATTTTAGGCTAGTACCGCAAGGACGTTCGGCAAAGCTCATTCGATCCGCCGAAGTCACGCATTCAAAAGTTAGTAGTCAGTGGAAACTACTGACTACTAACTAATTAGCTAAAAATCTAAAATCGGCCAGTCTGGTTGACGATAATAGCGTGTCATGTTGTCAAACTTTCGCAATTCGACGCGATTGATCAAAAACTCTGGCAAATTCAACAGCCATTGTTCATTCAATTCAGAAAGCATTGTGCTGAAACTTGTGCGGTCTAAGTCAGATGAAACCTCCCCAAAATAGGCTAATGTAACATGGGCTGTGAAGTGATAATGCTGCTCAATACCCAAAGCAATTAACTTGGGATTTTGATAAATTGTTCGGCGAAATTTAATAATTTCCTCGTAGCAGCGTTCATCCTGGGGTACTAAACAAACGGCTACAGCTCTTGGCATCAGTATCAGTCCCAGCATTTGCCATTTAATCGGATGACTCCTGTTTGTCATCAATTGTTGATATTGCTGAAACATTTCTGCTAAACAAGAGTGTAACTCCTCGTCAAATTTGGGATTTTTTTCGCAGGCGTCAAGGTAAGCACCGTCCCAAATTAAATCCGCTAAAGTCAGATGGAAGCTAGCAGGAGGTAAAGGTACAATCAAGTTACGGTTTACAGGCAGCTGCAAAAGTTCCTGTTGGTAAGTCTGTAATTTGGCATAGAAAGCAGAGTTTTGTGATTCTTCTGCGGGCGGGGTAATTAGCGTATAGCCAGGAAAGGACGCTGCTTGTCTCAACCCAGAATGTGGCTGAAATTTAGAAGATTCCTGAATATGCTGGGCTTGGGATCTGTAGGCTTCTGGCAGCGTCAATCGTGCTAACCGATTTAAGTAAGTTTGATAGTTGTCGTCCAATCTTCATAGCCTCACGCTCTCACTTGATAGATTTTAGGGAAAATTACCTTAATTAACAGAATGATTTTAAAAGTATTTAATTTTTGGGTGTGAGGGATGAGGGAGTGAGGAGTGAGGAGTGAGGAGTTAGGAGTGAGGAGTTAGGAGTGAGGAGTTAGGAGTTATAAGAATTCTTCCCAATGCCCAATGCCCAATGCCCCATGCCCCATACCCAATGAGGTTTACCTATGCCAATCTATGTTTACTGGGGTGAGGATGATTTTGCCATAGAAAAAGCGATCGCTCTTTTGCGCGATCGCGTCCTCGATCCCCAATGGATAAGTTTTAACTACACTTCATTCCCCCCAGATCAAGCTGATGCTGCAATCCAGGGGTTAAATCAGGTCATGACACCCACTTTTGGCGCTGGTGGGCGCTTGGTATGGCTGATAAATACTACTCTGTGTCAGCACTGTCCAGAGAATGTGTTAGGAGAATTGGTGCGATCGCTACCAGTCATTCCCGAAAACTCATTTTTATTGCTCACCAGCCGCAACAAGCCAGATGAACGCCTCAAATCCACGAAATTGTTAAAACAGTTTGCTACCGAATTCCGAGAATTTCCGCTCATTCCTCCTTGGAAAACGGAATTGTTGGTGCTATCTGTTAATCAAGCAGCCCAGACTGTGGGCGTGAAATTGAATGCCAATACTGCCCAGTTGTTGGCAGAATCAGTAGGAAATGATACACGGCTTCTCTACAATGAGTTAGAGAAATTGCGGCTATATGTCCAAGGTAACAATAACCCTTTAGACATAGATACTGTTGCGAAGTTAGTAAGAAATACTACTCAAAATAGCTTACAATTAGCAGCAGCAATCAGAACAGGAGATACAGCTAAAGCTTTGACAACCTTGGCAGATTTGAGCAATGCTTCCGAGCCGGGATTACGGATAGTTGCCACACTGATTGGACAATTTCGCACCTGGGTATGGGTCAAGATTATGATGGAAAGTGGTGAGCGCAATCAACAAGCGATCGCTCAAGCTGCTGATATCGGTAATCCCAAACGGATTTACTTCTTACAGCAAGAAATCAGGCTGCTTTCTGTGCAACAGTTAATCTCTTGTTTACCTCTACTACTGGAGTTAGAAGTGAGCCTCAAGCAAGGAGCATCAGAAATGTCAACACTTCAGACTAAAATAATCGAACTTTGTCAAGTCTGCCGAGGAAATTGACAATCAAATATAAAAGCTTGATGTATTGAGCAGTTGCTGGAACTTCCAACTCCGAAAATAATTCAAAGTCCTTATAATATCCCTGATGTAGTTCTCTGTCACACACTATATGAACAAAATTTCCGATTTATTTTCCCAATCTAGCCGAAAGCGAATCCTTTCCCAATCATTCTTTTTCGGCGCGATCGCTATTGCGGGTGTGATTTCCAACGCTTTTTTATTGAGTTCAAAAGCTTATGGTCAAACTCCAGCACCAATAGTTAACAATACTGAAATCAATAGCTATGCTCAAGCCGTGCTAGCAATGGAGCCAGCCCGTCAAAATGCCTTTGAAGAAATTAAAAAACTTATTGGCAATGGAGAAATTCCCAAGATTGTTTGTAACGATACTAACAGCATAAGTGGTCTTCCAAAGAAGGCTCAAGATATCGCCTTCAACTACTGTACTCGCGCTCAAAAAATTGTCGCAGATAATGGTTTGAGCTATGATCAGTTCAACAAAATTACTATAGAACTACAAAATAACAATATTATGTTAAAACAGCAGGTTTACAATACTTTATTACGCCTGCAACAAACTCCTGAGTCTCGGTAGTTAAAACTTGCATAAAAATTTGACCAGTTAGAGATTATTCTGACTTGTCACGATTTTACTTTTTGCGACTCGTGCAACGAATTATAAAAATTATTTAGTTGCCATGTAAAACTTTTGTTCCCATACCAGGGTTGACATTACCTCTTCTATTAGTTGATTAGCTTTACTGATGATATGACCCCAAGCAAGTTGTCAAACAACCGAATGAAAAAATACAGTTAACGACTTGCATTTTATAAATCAATTCTGATTGCAATACTACTATTCAACTACAAGACATGCTTGTCGCTTGGTGTGAATATTTTTCATGTGCTTTTTCACTGTGTTTATAGTGATATAAAGCTTACTGGCAATTTCTTTGTAGCTGTAGTTGCTTCTATAGAGAAACCAAATTTCAGCTTCTCGTGGTGTCAGGTCAAATTTTTTAACTTCAGTGATTGCTAAACTTTTCACAGACTCATATTGGTTTTCGATGGTCACTAACAAGCAAGGCACTTCAAAACTATCTAAATCTAGCAGTCTCACCCTAACACGAAAAACATTTGACTTATCAATCACAATCTCATCCGATAGAATCATGAGTTTATCAGAAAATAAATACCGACTGCTAAGTAACGATTCACAAAAATTCCAGATGGCTGGCGGTACAAAATTTTGGTTGAAATTGCCTTGATTGAATTGACAGCAAAGGCGATGAGCAGATGCATTAGCATGAACTACTTCACCAGTTCGGCTTAAAATTAATATCCCGTCTTCTAAACCTTCAATTACTTCTTGTAAAAAATCAGCTCGCTTCGATTCATATAGGTCAATACTGTCTAACTGTTGTGCAGCTACTGTTTTTACTAATGTCTTTGTTAGGGCGCTCATAGGAGGTATTGTAATGTAGAAAATACTGTTTATTAGTTAGATTTATCGGAGTTGGAAGATGTACCATCTATTTTTGAGATGATTATCTGAATAAATTGGGTCAATATTACAAACCAATCATGCTAATAACAATAAATATAAGTGTTATTTTTAACACGATCTCCTGAAAATACCCAATTCACAATTTATGTACCCTGTTTGGATTAACGCAGGTTACATTATTTAAATACAACTCTGAAATTGTCTATTTCGGAAGTCACTTCCAATCAGCTTTGAATAAGTTCTCCCCACCTCTAGTTACCCCCTTAAAAATCAATCCGCTTGGGTTAAGGATAGTTGTAGGTTGGGTTGAACGTTCGCGAACAGCGTCCCGTAGGGAAGTGAAACCCAACCTACGCTGGTTTTGGTTTTTGGCTTTAACTGAACTGTATTGCCTTAAAAATGGAGTAAAGCAGGAAAATAGCAAGCCTTTTTGAAAGAAGTCATTACGTTGCCTCTTGAAGCCGCTTCTACTAAATAGCGATCGCCCCAAAAGATAATAATTATTTATATTGAAATAAAATATACAGATAAATATTTTTCTAAGGGGATGTTTGAAAAGTGTTTGGCTGTGATTTTAGGCACTTAATTGATCCCCCCTAAAAAGGGGGGAACCGGAATTAAAGTCCCCCAATTTATCGGGGGATTTAGAGGGATATAGAACATTTTGATACCGACAACGGGACTTTTAAAACATCCTCTAATGCAGGTATTCACCAACTACCCTAAACTGCAAAGAAAAAAACTGCTTTTTGGTAATTGGGAAAAACTTGGAATTTTGTATAAATTTTGATATTAGGAAAAAGGGGAATAGGGCATTGCCCAATGCCCCATTTTCTCTAAGTCCGTCCAACAAGGCTGGCGACTACTGTAGCTAACTCAGCTGCCTCAATAGGTTTAGGTAAATGCAGCTGATAACCTTCTTGTATAGCTCGCATTCGATCCTCTGCCCTAGCATAAGCTGTCAACGCTGCTGCGGGAATATTTCCTCCTAATTCTGGTGGTTGCGATCGCAGTTTGCGGATCAAAGAATAACCATCCTCTTGGGGCATACCGATGTCACTGACTAAAACATCTGGTTTCCACTGTGTAATTACGTGCAATGCTTCTTGAACTGATGCTACAGCCTGAACTTCGGCTTGGCACTGTTCGAGGACTGTGGTGATGAATTCACGGGTATCGCTTTGGTCATCTACAACCAGGACGCGCACGCCAAACAGGGAGAGGGAGACAGGGAGACAGGGAGAGAGGGGCAAAGGGACAAAGGGGAGAAGGGGCGGACTCTTCAGAAGTGGTAGTTTGACTGTAAACGTCGCTCCTTGTTCTTTACCCTGACTATCTGCGTGGACAGTACCGCCATGTAATTCTACTAAATGATGCACGAGCGCTAATCCTAGTCCTAATCCACCATAGGTTCTAGTGCTAGAACTATCAGCTTGACGAAAGCGATCAAAGACGTAAGAAAGAAAATCAGGACTGATACCAATGCCTGTATCAATCACCTGAATTTGGGCATATTTATCCGTTGTCTGTTGTTTTTCTTGGCCAGTGACTACTGACAATTGCACCTCAACCCGTCCTCCTACGGGTGTGAATTTGATGGCATTGGATAGCAGATTCCAGATGATTTGCTGCAAGCGCTCGAAATCCCCGGAAACTAAGAATTGAGAATTTTCGCAAAGCTTGCTGTCCTCTAAGTGTTGATTGGTTTGGGATTGTGTTTCTGGAGATTCTAGATTTTCGCAATTGATTTCTAATCCCCAATCTGAATTTGGCGCGAATGTTACCACGGGGAGTATCCCCGGTAGCGCATTTCGCGTTTCTTTTGAGGGAATTATGGAAAATCTCAAATCGATTTCCTTAGATTGAGCGGCTAGCTTAACAGTTGCGATCGCTGACTCAATCATCGGAACCAAATTACAAGTACCAACATTGAGGTGTAACTTGCCTCTAATCATCCGCGATATATCCAGCAGGTCTTCAATTAGCTGGGTTTGGGCTTTAGCATTGCGCTCAATTGTCTCCGTAGCCCTAGCCATTTGAGTTTCATTAAGCTTGCTTCGTTGCAGTAATTGCGCCCAGGCAAGGATGGCATTGAGGGGCGATCGCAACTCGTGGGATAATATCCCCAGAAACTCATCCTTCATCCGGTTGGCCTCTTGCAACTGCTCAGTTTGTTGTTGCAAAGAAGCAATTAAACTAGCCCGTTCCATTGCGATCGCTATTTGGTCGCATACTGCTTGCATCATCCCCTTTTGATTGTCGGTGAAGCTTAACCGAGTGCGGCTGCCAAAAGAAAGAGTACCCAACAGCCTTCCTTGGGCGATCAATGGGTATGCATAATAAGCAGTAATGCCTAAAGAGCGAATCAATTCTGTTTGCGGGTCAGTGAATTGCTGCACATTCTCTACAGCTATGGGATGGCGTGAGAGCGCTACAGTACCGCAAACCGCTTCACCAAATGCCAAACATTCAATTTCTTTAGCCATTTCCTGAGAAATGCCACTGTAAGACCCCAACCGCATTACCTGAGAGTTATCCTCAACCAAATAGTTAAAGTAAATATCTAAACCAATTTGCTGTGAGAGTTTTCGGTAGACGCTATCGATTAGTACTACTGGTTGCTGGCTTGATAGTAAATCGTTAGCTGTGTCGAATAGTAGCTTTAGCCTTTTGTAACCTAACGAGAGGGCTTTTTCTGCCTGTTTGACGTTGCTAATCTCTTGGAAAACCAAGATACAGGTAGCCGGATGACCGTGCATTGCTGGCAGGGTATCAGCAAATACTAGTAGAGAGCGCACACCACCAGGAGTGTGCCAGTCTACCTCCAATCCATTCAGGCGTTCGCCAAGGGAAACCCGCACTCCTGGCATTTGCTCATTAGGGATGCGATCGCCAGCCGCATCTGTATAGTGGTAAACTGTGTGGTAATCTGCGGCGGGTACACCTTTGGGAAATTCCCCGCCAGCTAATTCGTCAGCAGAGCGATTGGCAAAAGTTACCCGCGCCGTTCCTGGTTCGATAAACAGCAACGGTCTGGGCATCAGATTTAACACATCCTCCAGCCATTTTTGCTGATTTAGAAGTACTTCCTCTGCCTGTTTGCGCTCCGTAATATCTAAAAATGCACCAACACTTCCTCTGGTTTTACCCTGTTCGTCAAACAGGGGTGCAACGGACTCCAACAGTTTGACGATTTTTCCATTTTCATGGACGACATCGAGTTCACAATCCAGAACTTCGACACCATGAGTAGCAGAGTATTGCATTGGGAGTTCCTCTGCTGACAGTTCCCTTCCTTCTCGGTAGAATTTAAAGCTTGTCGGTTTTTCGGACAAGGGAGCATTGAGGGAGGCATTAGAATCTGACGATATCCCCAACTGCTTGGCAAAAGCAGGGTTGACCTTGATATTTTGGCATTCTGGATCTTCGGCAATGCCAATTCCAATGGGAATTACCTCCAACAAAGTTTGTAACTCAGTAATGCGACGCTGTAGATCCTTGTTTAGTTGTAAGATTTTTTCCTTAGCTAGTTTTTGCTCGCTGATGTTGCGAGTCACAGTTGCTAAGGCAATTGGCTGACCTGTGTTGTTATCTGTAACAGTGAAGATGTTGTAATCAACTGGTATTGGTTGACCTGTTTGGAGGTGCCGGAAGCAGAATTCTCCCTGCCAGCGCCCTTCTAATAGTACAGTCGGCAGTATATATTCTTGAAAATAGGCTTTGTCTTTGGGCATGACGTAATCTAATACTGCTTTTTGCCTCACTTCATCAAGGCTGGCAAGCCCTACCAGCTTTTGACCTGCATCATTTATGTAGAGTAATTGACCCTCAAGGGTGGCGATGCCGATAAAGTCAGAGCTATTTTCTACCAGCGATACTAATTTTTGTTGCTCTGCTTCTGCTTGCTTGCGTTCGCTCAAGTCGAGGATAAACGCTACTGACTCTTCCCGCTTTTCTCCTAGCAGCACGTAACCAACTAAAACCGGGATGCGGCTACCATCCTTGCGAATATATTCTTTTTCGTAGGGCGTACAAGCAGCGTTGGTGTTTCCTTGTGCTTCGGCGACACCTCGCTCATCCAAGTATAGATACTCTGGTGGTGTGATATTGCTCCAACTTAATCTACCTGCTAACAAATCCTCCCGCGTATAACCAATCATCCTCAGATATTCATCGTTTGCCTGCTGGATACCGCCATACACGTCGCCAAACAGAATACCGATGACGTTAGCATCTACAAAACTCCCCAGTTTATCTTCGTGGGTTCTCAGTGCTTCTTGGGCGCGTTGGCGTAGCCCATCGGAGATATCGCGTTGATGGCTGAGGCGTTCAATAACTGCCGCACTTTGCCAAATCAAAATAGTAAAAATTACAATCAGGACGATCGCAAACACCGATACTGCAAAAGCCGGATCGTATTGTCCTGCCCGTTGACCTTCAACAATTACCCATCCCAATATAAAAGGTACTGCGATCGCGGCAATTAATAAACGACGTGCAAGTAAGCCGCCGTAGGTATCACTTGTAACTACCCTCATTAACCCCTGTTCTGCTCGCGCCCACAGAAGGCCAATACTTAGTAAGCTGAACAACACCGCTGTGTGTAAGGCCATTGATGTTGTGTAAGGGGCTAGTCCGTAGAGAACTTTCACTTTATAGGCATAGCCCATGAGCGCCTGAAAGGAAATTAAAGTAGCGATCAGACCAAAAATCTGGGCATACCAATAACTGCGGTGGGTTTTCGGATGAACCAGAAGCTGTAGGGCGACACTGACCAGCATAAAGTTCACTGCTGTGTTCACCCCCATTCGCCCTGGATGCGATGTCGCTATACTAGTTAGCGAATCACGGAACACCATCTCGTCAATGCCGAAATTCCAGCCAAACAGATATTGACAGAGTGTAAGCGTAGTAATTGTGGTGACAGCTATTGCACAGACCCTAGAGATTAAGAGAGTGGAGAAGTAGGGGAATAATTTTGAATTGTCTCCCCCTGCTCCCTCTTTCTCTCCTGTTAAAAATAGCCACAGCGACACACCACACAGCACAAAACACAGCGCTGTGTTGACTTTCATTGTGGCAGGACTACCACCGAAGCCGCGCTTCAGAACTTCAATGCCAATACACCAGCCAACTAGTACCAAGCTGCCAACAAAAACAGCGATCGCACTTGCGACTTTTGCCACAAGCGAATTTGTACGGATTTTAAATATATCTTGCAGCCGCAAGCGGTTAACCTTTAACATTGAGTATTCTCTAACCGCATCTATCTAGCGTAGTAAACTTCCGTATTTCTTACGGGTTAATTATTTAGCTCCTTTGTATTTTAGGCTACCCCTTGACTTGCTTTTCATCTACCTCTATGCATATTTTTTCTTGCACAATTTAAGGTAGGAAATTAATGGTGGCTCAAAAAACCACCTTTGCGAATATTTCAAAATTGCAGAGTATGTCGCTTCCCATCATCTTGGAAACGTTGCTCTCCAACACCAACAAGTTCTACAATCACTTCACGCGTTGGTGGTGTCCATTTCCCAACTCTGGCTTCAATTTCCACTACTATTTGGTTTGCCTCTGTAAATACGCTTATATTTGTTAGCGAAAAATTCTTGTCTTGAAACTCGTTTGTGTGTCCATCATCTTCAAATAGCTGATATTCGTTATTACCAGGCCAAATCCGTAATCGGATTTCGTCGAGTGGGGCTTGATCAACGTATTGTCTGACAGGTTGCATAGGAACGATCGCACCGCCACGGACATACAGTGGCATTCTTTCGAGTGGTGCATGAGCAAGAATGTGAATCGGGCCTTCATAGCGATCGCCACTCCACCAATCATACCAAGTGCCGACGGGTAAATAGACAGCTCGATGCTCAACTCCAGGGCGGTAAATTGGTGCAGCCATCAGCGACGCACCTAGCAAGACTTGATCGTAGAGAGTGTAAGTTTTCGGATCGTTGGGGAAATGGTATAATAATGGTCTTAAAATTGGTGCGCCCGTTGTTACCGCTTCCCAAAAAAGAGTATAAATATAGGGAAGTAGTTGATAACGTAGATTAATATATTCTCGACAGATATTTTCAACGCGATCGCCAAATACCCAAGGTTCATGACGAGCAGTAGACATTGCCGAGTGACCGCGCATCAATGGGTAAAGCATTCCTACCTGCATCCACCGAGCGAATAATTCAGCTGTGGCGTTACCAGCAAACCCGCCAATATCGCAACCCACAAACCCCACACCCGAAAGTCCCATATTGCAAAGCATCGGCAGAGACATTTCTAAATGCTCCCACAACGATTGGTTATCTCCCATCCACACAGAAGACCAGCGTTGCACACCAGCATAACCCGATCGCGTTAACACAAACGATCGCTCAGAGCTTCGATGCCTTTCCAACCCTTCATAGCAGGCTTTAGCCATCATCAACCCATACAAGTTATGCACTTCTGTATGAGTCGCGTCAATTTTAGATTTTGGATTTTGGATTTTGGATTGAAAATTATCCTCATCTCCCCCTGCTCCCCCTGCTTCCCCTGCTTCCCCTGCTCTCCCATCTCCCCCCTGTGGTGCATCTAGCGGAAACCAAATCTTTTCACCATCATCGCCGAAAGGGCGATCGTTTATGGCAGGTTCATTCATATCATTCCAAATTCCTGCCACACCAACATCAGTTAAGCTTTTGTGTAAATCAGCCCACCAGTTAGACACATCAGGACGTAAAAAGTCAGGAAAAACAGCTTTCTCAGGCCAAACGTAGCCGTGGAACAACGCACCATCAGCTTTACGCACAAAATAGTCGTTTTCTAATCCTTGGTCAAAAACATGATAATCGGCTTCTGGTTCATACTTCACACCAGGGTCAATGATTGTGACTGTTTTGAAACCATCCTTTGCTAAATCACTGATGAGTTTTGCCGCGTTGGGGAAACGCTGAGGACTCCAGGTAAACACCCGATAGCCCCGCATATAGTCAATATCTAAGTGAATAACATCGCAGGGAATGCGGCGTTGGCGAAATTCCTTTGCTAGTTCCCGCACAACAGTTTCTGATTCGTAACTCCAGCGACATTGATGATAACCTAGCGCCCATTTCGGCGGTAATGGCATTCTCCCAGTTAGCTGAGTGTAAGTCTCCAGAATTTGAGCAGGTTCGGGGCCGGAGATAATGTAATAATCCAATTCACCGCCACGAGTTTCCATCTTCCAAATACCTGGTTGTTCAGCACCGATATCGAACTGACTCCAAAAAGTAGTATTGAAAAAGATGCCATAACTTACCTGGGGGCGCAAAGCCATAAAAAATGGAATTGCTTGGTACATTTCATCAGTAAGTGCATCATAATCTAAGGCATCTGTTGTCCAGTTGGTTTTTACTTCGCTGAGTTTATCCAGCCAGCCTGTGCGTTCACCAAAGCCATAAAAATGTTCGTCGGCTGCAATTTGTTTCCACCCTGCAACTGCGCCCATCCGCCAACCTATCCCCATCTCTGCATCTTGGGCAAAGGGACGATTAGCTTTGTCAAAACAGGCGATGCGACACTTTTCTCGCTGGACACACACACGAATCTGTGCTGTTTCAATTTCTACTGTTGCTTCAGTTTCCTTTACTGCAAAAGGTGTTGTCGCCCATTCTGCATCATCTAGCGTCACTGCCCAAGAACGGCGGGGCATAAATTCCCCAGTTTGTGCGAAACGCACGCGGATTAAATTGGGAGCAAGTACGCTGATGGTGAGGCGTGAGTCGCCACAGTCAAAATTAATAATATTATTGTCCCAGGTTACAGCTTTTACATTGCTAACAGTTGTCCAAGGTTGGTTCGTAGTGGGGAGTTTTCCGAAATATTGCGGCATATCAGTTATTAAGCAGGTTAACACTTGTCCGCATTCATGATTACAGAGATACTCAGCCTCAAACTCTTTCTTTCGCTAGAAGTTGGGTGAAAGATTAGCAGATATTTTTTAGCAAGAGTGATTTTTGTAATGCACAAGTTTATGTCGTTACCACACTAAATACAGCATTTCTTTAATTTGTAGCGAATTAAAGAAAGGCAATACCCTGCAATGCCAATGCGTCGGCCGCCTTGTTAATGCGTTGGCTTACAATGCCAATGCGTCGGCCGCCTTGTTAATGCGTTGGCTTACAATGCCAATGTGTCGGCTGCATTGTTAATGCATCGGCTTACAATGCCAATGCGTCGGCTGCATTGTTAATGTGTCGGCTGCATTGTTAATGTATCGGTTTGCAATGTTATAGCGGTTCTCAGTTGAGTGAGGTACAAAAACCCCACCCCCAACCCCCTCCCCGCAAGCGAGGAGCTTGCTCTGATGTACTTCATGTGGTTAGAAAACGCATATTAAGTCCGGGTAATTAGTTATGATTCCCACAGTCATTGCACCTAGACACGACCCAGCTAGTGAAGTTTTTTAGTTATAATCTTAATTATTACCTTTGCTATGAAAAATTATTGATTATGGATTGGCGACAGTATATCCATACTGACCCAAAAATATTATTAGGTAAACCAACGGTAAAAGGTACGCGGTTATCTGTTGAATTTATACTTGGTTTATTTGCTAATGGTTAGACAGTACAGCAAGTTTTAGATAATTATCCAACTTTAACACCACAAGCTGTGCAAGCTGTGTTTATGTTTGTTGCTGAATGTATGCGAGATGAATCTTTGTATATGCTACCGTTTTTATCTGAATCAGCGTGATGCGATTTTTAGCAAATGAAAATTTCCCGATGATGAGTGTGGTACGCTTGCGGGATGCTGGTTATGATGTAGCTTATGGTAGTTACGAATTACGCTTTTCCTCCAACCATTGTAAAATCCTATTCCATGCCCACCAAGGATCAGAATCTTGTACTTGGCGCTGGCACTCTTTGCTACTCAAATAGCCAACATGGCCGCCGTACTGAGTGAGCAACAAATCTATTGCGGGATTGCGATCGCAGGCTTCTTGTAATTCCGGTATGATAGCTGGGTCAAAAAGTGGATCATCAGCAGCATATAAAATCAAAGTCGGTTTTGAGATTTGCGGCAATATTTGTAAAGCACTACTAGCTCGGTAATATGCTTCCACAGAAGAAAAACCTAGTCGGTTAATTACTAGTTCATTGTCAAAACCCCAAATACTATTCGCCCGTTCAATCGCCGCTGGTTCAATGCTTCCAGGATGAGCATCATGGATTCGCCATGCCAGTTTTTTTAAATTCTGTGCAATCCCTGCTTCCAAATATCTGCCGAAGGGCTTTGTAACTAGATAAGATAGCGATCGCTCTGAATCTAAACTCGGACAAATCACCATACCACCGCCAATATCGCTATCTTCTAGCCCTAAATCTCCATGCTCCCTAATCACCTCACCAGCCACCTTCACCGCCCATAGCGCCAATTGCCCTCCTAAAGAAAACCCTGTAAACCAAAATTTCCCCGGACATCCCATTGCCTTAGCAGCGGCGGCGATGCGAACAAAATCTTCCCCCTCATACAAACCATCAGAAGTCAGAGTCGGGGACAATTCGGCAGTTTTCCCGTGGGCCCGCCAATCAAATAACACCACAGCGTATCCTTGAGCATAAGCTTTACGCCCTAGCACTCTCAAAAACCATTCTGTTTTCAATTCTCCAGTAATGCCATAAGTACCGATAATCGTGCTATGAGCATTTTCAGGGATAGCAACCAAGCCAAAAATTGGCACACCTTGGCCACCAACAAAGATTTTCTCGTGATAAGACGGTTCTTGTAATGGAGTAGTACTTTCCCAGTAACGTTTTCCCCACAAAGCGGTGTATATAGTCATCATCACACCGTTTTGTAAAAACCAAGACGGATTGTAGGGCGGAGTATAACACATCATAGACTATAAGATTTCGTGTAGTTGAGTCTTGATTTCATAGTCATTTAATCTTAATATTTATGTAAGATTTAAAATCTTTTTTAGAATCGATTCCAAAATCTTTGTATCTATACAAAGGTTGTTATTTATCCTTAATAAGTAGTAATAATTTTTTAAGAATGCCGAGGATTCTTGTCATAGACGATGACCCAGCGATTTCAGAACTAGTTGCCGTCAACTTGGAAATGGCTGGCTACGATGTTAGTCAAGCTGAAGACGGCATCAAAGGTCAAGCGCTGGCTCTCCAGCTACAACCAGACTTGATCATGCTAGATTTAATGTTGCCCAGGGTAGATGGGTTTACTGTTTGCCAACGCCTGCGCCGCGACGATCGCACCTCTGAGATTCCCGTGTTAATGTTGACGGCTTTGAGCCAAACTCAGAATAAGGTGGAAGGCTTCAATGCTGGCGCAGATGACTACCTCACCAAGCCTTTTGAAGTTGAAGAACTGCTGGCGCGGGTGCGGGCGCTTTTGCGGCGGACTGACCGCATTCCCCAAGCAGCAAAGCACAGTGAGATTCTCAACTATGGCTCACTCACTCTCGTTCCCGAAAGATTTGAGGCAATATGGTTCAATGACACAGTGAAATTGACTCACTTGGAATTTGAGCTACTTCACTGCTTATTGCAACGCCACGGTCAAACAGTTTCTCCCAGCGAAATCCTCAGAGAAGTTTGGGGCTACGATCCTGATGATGACATAGAAACGATTCGAGTCCATATTCGCCACTTGAGAACCAAGCTAGAACCAGATCCCCGCCACCCCCGCTATATTAAAACAGTATATGGTGCAGGATACTGTCTTGAGTTACCCGGTATACCTCCATCAAATGAAGGGGCTTCGGTAACAGTCGTTGAATGAAATCACCCTAAATTCCCTTAACTAAGCCATCACTTAGGCAAGAACTCTCAGAAACTCTTAATTCCTTACCGTTTAGTTAAGGTTATTGGTGGGATTTTCCGGCTTGTAGAGACGTTGCATTGCAACGTCTCTACAAGCGCATCCGTGATAGTCGAGGATAAAGCGTCTTTTGTCAATGAGTTAAAATACTCAAAAGAAGCTTAATGAAAATGATAATTGTGTGGAGGAGAGGGAGAGGATGCGAGTGTCAGTCGCACTCCTCTGCCTCTTTTTGATTATCATTATTTTCAAAGTCTTTGACAGCTTAAATATTATATGAAAAAGTTATGAAAAAGTATTGTAACAACAGAATAACTTTGTCAAAAATAAGCTTCATTCTTAGGTAAATTCAGTTATCAAGCTGAAATACATATAAAATTGGAGTTAACAAAAATGCGGTTTTTTATCAGGATTCGCGGAAAACCCCATCCGTCTATAGCTCAGGGGATGGATAGCGGTCTGCGGAGCGGAGTGGAGTAGACAATCATTCTTTGCCGCCTGACTGTTCTTTAATATAAGCCTTAACTATTTCCAATGGCGCTCCACCACATGAAACCACACATTTAGAATCGTGCCATAGTTTAACTTTCTCCCCCCAATAAAATTTACCTATCTCGGACTTATATTGTTGTCTTAAAATCCTGCTAGAAGCAGACTTAAGCGAAGCCATCAAATCAGAAATATTGTTGTCTGGATGTAGATTGATAAGCAAATGCACATGATCTGGTTCTCCATTAAATTCCTCAAGGATACACTGATTGGCGGTTAATACCCGCACAAAAATAGGCTCCATATCTGCAAGCATCGCTTCTGTAAAAACTAACCGGCGAAACTTAGTTATAAAAACCATGTGTAGATGAATGTCAAAAACAACGTGCGCTCCTTTTCTTAAAAAGTTCTGCGCCGGGAGACCCGGACGCACAGACTTTTCGCTCCTTAAACTATTTCTATTCACTTCGAGTCAAGCCTGAAATCTATGATATAGTACTGAGAGTAACATAATTACACGATTCGACTGATGTTGTATGGTTGCCAACAAATATTATTAAATCCTGATAATGATCTAAAAGCCATTTTAGAGTTTTTGTGTGGTGAAGCAACAAAACTCTCTAATTGTGGAACTTATTACGCACGCCAGCTTTACTTTAAGACGGGTGTTATCCCTAGCAAATTTGATCTAAATAATGAGCTATCTGGCAACATTCATTTTGCGGCAATGTACTCTCAAGCAGCACAACAATGTTTAATGAGCGTAGCGGAGTCGTTCAAGTCTTTTGTGGGACTCCTTAAGGGAATAAAAGCTGGGACTGTGACGCAAAAACCCAAGCTTCCAGGGTATCGAAATGGCGGGTTAAGTTTGGTGACATATCCATCTATTGCTATAAAATTGAAGCCCCAAGGTCTGCGTTTTCCATTGGGCAGCAAGGTTAAAACATGGTTTGGAGTAGCAGAATTTTACTTGCCCATGCCATTGAATCTTGACCATAAGCAAATTAGAGAGTATCGAATTCTGCCTAGAAATGGTGAATTCTATTTAGAGCTTGTTTACAAACTTTCAACCATTCAATCTGATGTAGATTTTAGCAAAGTGATTGGTATAGATCCAGGACTCAATAATTGGCTAACTTGTGTTAGCAATGTTGGCACATCTTTAATTGTAGATGGACTGCACCTCAAGAGTTTGAATCAGTGGTACAACAAACGAATATCTGTTCTTAAAGAGAATCAACCACAAGGTTTCTGGTCTAAACAGTTAGCTTTCATCACCGAAAAACGAAATTACATTTGAAGTTTTTGCCTATATAACATACGCATGATTAAAGGCTGTTGCAGAGTGGCAGTTATCGATGAGAGGTTAACATAAATGACAAAAGTGGAATTATCTTAACCATTACCCAGTCATAAGCATCAATAAACACTGCATGGAACTAGTTTTCTACAAATTGTGGTGAAATTGCGGCAATCAAAGCAAAATTACTCAACACCATTAGCCGTTGAATATGATGAGCGTAGCCAGTGCGTTCCACTTGCGTGAGAATCTGGTGTAGACAATTCATTTCGGTTTTACTTGTCCAGAAAAAATCGGGAAGCGGTTGTGTATGGTTAAACCAATTTTTATCTGAGTAATCTGCATCTACATAGTGATAGATGCCGTGCATATATTCTCGCCAACCCAACATCTGCCGAATGAAACCTTCTACACTATTTAAAGGTAATTGGTGTTGGAAGTATGCTTGTTGTCCAGCTTGAATTACCTCCATTGGTTGGAGTAACCCAATATTCAAATAAGGAGAAAGTAGCGCGTGCCACATTGTTTCTTCTCCCGTTACCATTGCATCTTGGTAGGGGCCAAAATGCGGTAGGCGATTTTGAATAAACCAGTCTAATACTTGAAGTGCCTGTTGGCGATTTATTCCCCAGCGAAAAGGTTTATCTCACCATAAGTTGGGCAAGTGAGAGAATTAACTTGAGCAATGACATCGAGAGTAATTTCGTCTGGTTCAAACCATTGTGCAGGTGGTGTATTGAATTTACCTTTGGGCGGTTGACCTCAAAGAACGCCACATCCGGGTCAAGGTCGTCAGCCCTGGAATCATTCCTACACCAGCTGACGAGATCGCCTTGGGATAACTGACGAAATGCATACACCGATGTTGAATGGCATTCCGCTGGGGCGCGTGGGAACACCGGATGAAGTGGCAAAAGCTGTCGTGTTCCTGGCTTCAGACGACAGCAGTTATATTACCGGCATTGAATTGTTCGTCGATGGCGGTGTGGCACAAATCTAATCGCTTTTGGTCAGGACACGACAAAGCCAGCCCGTACTCAGCCACGGTAACAGAAGCCAACTACCCTACTTTTAGGCAATTCGAGTTACTTGCTGATTCACACGGGGACGGCCAAAGCGCTCCCAAGCACTCCCTCCTCGCAGAAATAGCTCCAGGAAGCGCAATGGTTCTCCTGAATCGCCTCTTGACCAACCGGAACTACCAGGAGCAAAGGCTAAAGTTCCTTCAGACACCTTGAAACTGCCGTCAGAATACACTGCATCACTGACTACATCTCCAATTCGGATCACGATTTTGGTTTGAGGCTCCAAGTTAAGTGTATGCGCCCCAATAGTTGTTTTAATGTTGCCGTAGCCATCAATCCAGGCAATTCGATCTGGTGGAACATCTGGGATTTGCTCACTCTTAAGGCTATCTCCCAAAAGGCTAAAATCTTCACTCATAATGGCAGCCGCAGCCGGAGGAAATACATCCCGTGAGCGAAACTGCGAACCGCCACGAGAAACGTTGACCACTCGCAACTCCTTTGTATAGTCTTTGATAAAAGAGAGGGTGTAGCCCGCATTCACACCCACGACTTTTACACCATTGGATAAAAGCGCATAAGTTAGTCCTTCACCTTCATTGTCCCGACGGGCTTCGGGATCATCTTGACGAGGGGCACAGTTATGATAAATTAGGCGATCGCTAGGGCCTGGGTTGAGTCCCAGTTGGGCAATCCAGAATCCCGTTGCCAATGTACTGAATGCTGGAACCGAAAGCAAATGAATTTGGGCATCGGGAAAAGCCATCAGCAGACGTTGTGTGACTTCAGTAAATGCCGGATCTCCTGTACCGTAGTCTGCAATGACGCAGATAAACATTCTATTCCTCCTTTTGATGGGTAGTAATTTGCAATCAACCTAATTCATAATTAAATCCCCGATGTCACATAATTATGAATTATCAATTATGAATTATCAATTATTCAGTCATCATGTGATTACAGGGTGAAATAAGCAGTTGTCTGCTCATTTCACTTCTAATTAATAACGTTAAAGTCTTAGTCAACGCAATGAAAACAATCACTTCACTTTTTAGCGAAGAACGCAACCAACTCCAGATAGATATTGAGAACACAACCAGCATTGAGGAGATAGTTAAGCTGGTTCAGAACCGACTCGATCATCTCGAAAGAATTTACATTGAAAAGCTGAATCTGGCTCAAGTTCGTCTGGCTTCCTTTTTCCTGGATACGCTGCGGCAGTCGATCGCCACTCTCGCTGCGGCTAACTATTCTCAACTTGCTCCAACAGAGCAAAGGCAAATTACTAACCCAGCTACAAAGTTTTTTCCCAACATCTTAATCCTGAAACTGCTACAGGGACTAATTTATATAGGCATCTTAGGTTCGTTGTTTTCCTTAACTAAAACTACTCCAGGTGTATGGATGGCTATCTTATTAACCTCTTTACTTCTAGGACTAGAAGTTGTGCTTCAACTCGACTTAAACAATCAGCAAAATTCTCTGTCTCAAGAGCTATTGAAATTACCTCAACCTATTCTCCGGGTTGATAGCAAAGTATTTTTAGATCACCTTGGCGATGCTCTCAACACTATTGACCTAGCAGTAGCTAGAGTAGAAGAATGGAATAAACATGAAGGCGACTTAGCAATAGAAGAACTGCCAGAGCTATTGAATTTTCTGCAAAGGCTAATGGGCGCATCAAAACTTGATAAACCCCAAATGGCTCATGAACTGGCGAAACTTCTGCCACAAATTTTAATGTCTCAGGGAATTAACGCTCAAATTTACCGACCAAATGACCCTCATAGCGATCGCGAGTATTTTGACTTTGAGCCAAGTATCGACCCCGACACCAAAGATCACGTAACTCTAACTCCGGCTCTGTTGAAAGGCGATCGCTTAATTAGGCGCGGTCGGGTAATTGAGCCAGCATATTCCTCTTCTAGAGAATAATAGACAATAAGGGTATGGAAATTTTAGAAACAATCGGTTTTGATTTGGGACACGGTGAAACGGCTGTAGCTAAAGCGATAGTGGAAAGCATCGAACCCCCCCAGATGCTGGAGGTTAATAACAAGAAGAACCAAATTACAGCTCTTGGTTGGCATCCCAAACTCGGTTATCTGGTGGGAGAACAAGCATTAATTCAAGCTGGCGTTACCCAACTGACAATCTCTTTCAAGCAAAAACCCAACAACGATCCCAAATATCGGGAAATAATTAGCACTTTTGTGGCAACCTACTACCGCCTTTTGAAAGAAAGTAAACAACTTGAAGGTGGCGAAGGTAGCTATTTTTACATTGGTTGCCCTTCAGGATGGTCAGTTAGCGATCGCTTAGAATACCAAAAGATACTTCAAGAAGCTGGCATTCCCCAACTAAATGTTGTACCCGAATCGCGGGCTGCTTTCATGCAAGCTAAGGAAGCCGGAAAGTTGGAGTATGACAAACTTGTTGCATCGGTGCTAATTGTCGATATTGGTTCTTCAACCACAGATTTTACTCTGGTTAAGAGCTTAGAAGAGATCCCGATAGATTTCGGGAGTAATACTTTGGGAGCATCCCTAATTGACAAAGCAATTTTTGCCAGGACTCTCGCCAACCACGATCAAAAAGCATTACTTGAAAAAGTATTTGAGGAATATCCGCATCACCAAGCTCGTTGTGAACTTGCTTGCCGCAAAGCTAAAGAAGATTACTTTTCTAATGAACAGCTATACAGCGATCCTCAATCCTTTGCGCGTGGCTTTGAGTCTATTAACGAACAGATTTATTTTATTCCCCAAGTGAATAAATTGATGATGGAGGAAATCTTAAACGAACCCTTGCCGGAACTGGAGCTTCATAGTTGGATGCGATCGTTTCACGACTCTTTAAGGGAGGCGAAAGAAAAGCTAGAAAAACTTGGAATCGTACCGAAACTTGTGCTGATGACTGGCGGTGCATCTCGCATGAAGTTTACGCACTTTCTTTGTCAGGAAATGTTTCCCGAACCAGAAACGCTGCTTCGCCCTGATCCGGAACCGGAACGGTGCATTGCACTGGGTTTGGCACGAGTAGGACGATGGGATTTGCGTGCTGCTGCTTTTAAACAAGAAGTTAACAAACTATTTACCTCGAATCAGCTTAAAAGCTTGATTGAGCGGCATATCCCGGAGTTAATCGAATCACTAACTAAGCCTTTGACGGATGCTTTGATTGTCAACGCAGTTAAACCAGGTTTAAAAGATTGGCAAAAAAACAAAATACGGACTTTAGCAGATTTGGAAACATCTTTGATCAGTCGGGCAGAACAGTGGCTCAAAAGCGATCTCGCTGGGCAGATAATTAATTATCAATGCGCTTCTTGGTTTAACAATAAAATACAACCCGATTTAGCCGCTCAAACCGATCCAATATGTCGAAAGTTTCAGATTCCTAGAAGCAGCTTAAGGTTCGAGGATAGCATTGACCCAAATTTTGTTAACCCAGAGCTACGAATTGGAGATGCGATCATTGCTGAGACAGTGGCGTTTATCGTCAATGTAATAATTGGTGGAGGCACTGTGGCTAGCATCATCACTCTAATACTAACTGGACATTTAACATGGCCTATTGCACTAGTATATGGGGCTTCGCTTATGGCGGCAGGAATGGAGCTAAATCGCCAGAGTGTTCAAGAAGTAATCAAGACAAATGTGGATGTACCTAGTTGGATTCGTTCTAGTTTTTTGAGCGATAAAAAAATAGAGGATATGTGTGAGCAAATAAAGCCGGAGTTAGAGAAAGTTCTTCAAGAACAGCTGACAGCGGATCAAGAGGCTTTTGACAAACTGATTGCCAAAGTTGAGCAAGGGCTTCAAAAAACCCTTTCCACCAAGGTTCAATCTTGCATAATTCTGATCCAATAGCGGCCAATCAATTTTAGATTTTAGATTTTAGATTTTAGATTGACTCATAGCAATCAAGTCATTAGCTCTCTGTCATTTTATAGTGCAATACGCTTGGGTTAAGGATAATTGTAGGTTGGGTTGAACAAAGTGAAACCCAACAAACCACGACAAATGTTGGGTTTCGTTCCTCAACCCAACCTACACAGTTTAAGGTTTTTCACGCTAACCCAAGCGCATTGGGTTATAGTCCGTTTTAACTGACTTTAGCTATGAGCCGTGGAACTCTAGTTCTGGGCGGTTTATGCTTAGAACGAAATAACCCTGATTTTATGCCTACCAGTGAATTAAATATGTAAATTGCTCAAATGTCAATGATTAAAACAATAGTTTTTTTTCTCATCATTGGGCTGATTATCACTGGGATTTTAATCAATCCCATTCTAGTTAAAAGGCGAAGAAACCGTCTCAAACATCGTCCTTTTCCCCCACTTTGGAATGCTATTATTGAGAATAATCTTCCCATTTATCCCTGTCTTTCTCCCGATGAAATCAGACGACTTCAGGGACATATTCAAGTGTTCTTAGCAGAAAAGCAATTTATTGGCTGTAGAGAATTAAAGGTGACAGAGGAAATGAAACTGACTCTTGCTGCTGTCGCCTGTTTACTCCTACTAAATGAACGGGGGCAGTACTTCCCCAGACTTCGCTCAATTCTGGTGTATCCCAATACTTATTTTGTTCAGGAAACGACTTCCATTGGAAATTATGTTGTTGAAGAAAGGCGTGTGGCAAGACTAGGTGAATCGTGGACAACTGACCAATTAGTACTGTCTTGGGAACAGGTGAAACAAGACACTGATAACTGGAGGGATGGACGTAACGTTGTGCTTCATGAATTCGCCCATCAGTTGGATCAAGAGGATGGTAAAGCTGAAGGAGTTCCTATACTGCAACGCAACTCAGACTATCCTATTTGGGCGAAGGTGATGACAGAAGCATATCAGCAATTTTGTAATGATGTTCTACAAGGCGTAAAGACGGTAATGGATAGCTATGGTGCAACAAATCCCGCAGAATTTTTTGCCGTAGCGACTGAGACATTCTTTGAGAAACCGCACCAATTGCTGTCCAAGCATCCAGCACTTTATGAGCAACTGCAACGTTACTATCAATTAGATCCTGTGCAATGGGCTTAAACTACAGCGGATTGGATTACTTATTAAACCTGAAGAACCCCACCCCGCCAAAGCTATGCTTTGTCTCCCTGCCCCTAATCCCCAGAGGGGGCCCCGAGTTCCCCGCAAGCGGGGTGGGGTGTTAGGATATGCGACTGGCTATATAATAAGTATTCAACCGAACTTGATATTAGTGAGGTACAGTGCTTTGGTCTACAAGCCACGTAAAAAGCCTTTTTTACTCCTGATACCAATTCTCTGTGAAAAATGCGCTTAATCCCCTCAGGCTAGAATGGGACTACACAAACATAGACGCAAAGCGGCTTCCCGCAGGGTAGCCCACCAACCTGGGCTAAATTAGGCGGATCTTTATACATAATTAGTGGTTTATGTCATTAGTGAGGAAGTGACGCCTCCCCCAGTATTTCCAAAAGCGATCGCTCCATAACTTCACTGACAAATTTATTACCTTGCAAGTTGAGGTGAATGTGATCGTGATACAAAGCTTGCGGGTTGGTAGTTGAATTGAATATCGGTAAAAAGTCTATATAGTTAATTTGCTGTGCTTTGGTAAAATCGTTCAAGCGCTGGCGAGCTTTAATTTCGTAATCGCGGGGGCCTGGTTCACCAATTTCTCGCAGTAAGGGAGTCATAACTAGTAGAAATTGGCTGTTGGTTTGGCGAGTCAGGGCTTGAATTTTGCCGATCGCCTCCAGATTAATCCCAACGCGATCGCCTGCTTCATTATGCACTGCTTTCATTTCAGGAATTGGCTTTTGCTTGACGATATAACGTTGCCACACTTCCACTAATGCTAGGGGAGGTTTACTATCGGGATAGTTGCGATCGCGCCCTACTGGTAAAGAAGTGGGAGGAGTAGCAAATAAATCATCAGTATTAATTAATAACACTACCGCTTGCGCGTTAAAATTGCTAAACTTATCTAAATAAGCTAACTCGTTCCTTGGCCCCCAAGAGTTAGCTGAAGCATTCAGCACTTCCACTTCTTGATAATTACTATGAGTCGATGATGCCAGAGAACGCATCATCAGACTGGATATTGTATTAGCCTGATCTGTCCACCAGCCACCATTAGCAATAGAATCCCCTAACAGTAAAACTCGCAGCCCAGAAGGTGCAGGTGTCTTATTTATCGGACTACCTCGCATAGAATATTCATTAATTTCAATGCGATTACCAAAACGACGGGTACGCTGGTTAGGAGCCAATAAATAACCAATCTGCTCATCGCCAATGTAAACTAGAGGATTACCAAAACCAAAGAGCGATCGCAGTCCGATCTCGACTACCACAAACAATCCCACAACCACCGCCAAAATTACGAACAGCGCCTCTTTCACCTACCCACACCCTCTTATACTGAGTTGCTTTTCAACGATAGTAACTGACGCATTGGGCATTGCAAAGAGGCATAGGAACCGGGGTGCAGAATAGAAAACTCTTTTCCCCAGCTAAGAGCTTCCCTACTTCTTCCCTACTCCTCAAACATCTGACTAAGCAGATTAATATGTATTGAAATGTGTTTAATAAGCTTTGAAAACAGCAATTATGTGGCTATTAACTGCCTATATAATAGTTTACCAAAGTTTTGATATATTTGGGCTACTTTTGTGTAAAAGTATAGCAGCGTTTTCTAGTGATATAATTATGTATTATAGGTAATACTATAGCTACAATTGTCATCATTTTCTCAAATAATTAATTTCGCAAAATTTTTTTTTCAGGGGTAGGGTAGGATGATAAAAATAGCCACACGGAAATATTTAGGCAAAGAAAATGTCTATGATATTGGCGTTGAGCGTGCTCATAATTTTGTAATAAAAAATGGCTTAATAGCTTCCAATTGTTTCAATAAATCCCATTCGACTGCCTATGGTTATGTAACTTATCAAACAGCATATTTAAAAGCTAATTACCCATTGGAATATATGGCGGCACTGTTAACGGCTAACAGTGGTGATACCGATAAGGTACAGAGATATATTACTAACTGTACAAATATGGGTATTTCCATAGATCCGCCAGATATTAATCGTTCTGGTGTTGATTTTACGCCAACAGCAGGAAAGATTCTGTTTGGATTTTCGGCGGTGCGTAACGTGGGACAGAATGCGATCGCCTGTATTTTAGAGGCGAGAAACGAGACAGGATTTAAATCCTTGGCTGATTTTTGCGATCGCGTGGATTTACGTGCTGTTAACCGCCGGACTATGGAATCGCTGATTTACTGTGGAGCCTTTGACAAAATTGAACCCAACCGCCAACAGTTAATTAACGACTTAGAATTAGTGTATGATTGGGCACAATCTCGCGCTAAAGACAGAGCTAGTGGTCAAGGGAATCTGTTTGATTTATTAGGCGACGGATTTTCTTCGACTCAGAATAAAAGAGCAAATAATGCCTTTGAAATTGCTCCCAAATCTAAACCTGTGATGGATTTTACCCCACAGGAAAAGTTGCAGAAAGAGAAAGAATTATTAGGCTTCTATGTATCAGATCATCCACTGAAATCCTTACGGCAAATAGTACCACTTTTGACTCCAATTAACCTTTCGCAGCTGGGAGAACAAAGGGAAGAAATAAGGCTTTGTGCAGTTGTGATGTTGAATAACGTCAAAAAAGTGGTTACTAAAAAAGGCGACCAGATGGCAATTTTACAAATAGAAGACCTAACTACACAATCAGAAGCTGTAGTTTTTCCTAAAACCTATGAACGCATTAGTTCGCTACTCCAAGTTGATACTAGATTGATTATTTGGGGAAAAGTAGATAGACGCGACGAGCAAACTCAATTTATCCTTGAAGATGCAGAACCAGTAGAAACAGTACAAATGGTAATGGTGGAGTTAAATCCCCAGCAAGCAGGTGATATGGAAAAATTACATCTCTTGAAAACAATTTTGCAAGACCACTCAGTAGACAAAGAAAAGGCAAAAATGCCAGTGATTGGAATTATTCAAACTGAAAAGTCTCGGAAACTTGTTCGCTTGGGTTGGCAATTTTGCGTACAAGATTCTAGAATAACTGTTCAAGCTTTGCAAAACGCCAGTTTTCCTGCTCATATAAAATCGTTGACTAGTAGCTAACGCCAGAAGTGAAAAAGCCATCAATACTGAAAAGCAGCTTAAAAATTATTTTTACTGAACTGTCAACAGTAAAATGCCTTAAGTATTCGAGATTTAAACCGTTTTTTTAGTTACTTATGCGGATGATGATTTCCTTTAGAAAATGGTATCTTTTGATGCCAAGGCCCTTGAGGATTCGACCGGGGGAAGGAGTTAGAACTTGATGATCGTAAGCGAGCTACATAAATTTGTTTCATACTGTAAAAAAATTCAACCTCAAACTCAGGAGGACATTCAAAAGTTTTTTGAAGGAGTTATCTTGTTTCCTTATGATAAGGAACTTCTATTGCAAGCTTATTTATTTCTGAATATTAAAGACTTGTTTCCTTCGTGCGCTGAATTGCTGTTATTTGAAAAATCTCCAATTTCAGATTATACAGATTTAGGGAAGTGTGATTTTGTCTTCTTAACCTTTAAAGGTAGTCTGTTTTTAATTGAAACCAAGTTTATTGACACAGAAGCAACAGGAGCTACAGAAAGAAAAAGAAGAAATAAACACCGAAACAAGGTATTTGAGCAAGTTATAACTTTAAAAGGACGGTTTAGTGAATATTGGAATATGAGGCTAGATCAATTAGAATGCGGGGTTTTTACAACAGATTCAGAAGTTGCTTGGCGAGGAAATGGTGTGAACGTTACATCTAAATCAATATCTATAGATCATCTCGAAAAATGGCGAAGAAGTTATCACAGCAGTGAAAAATTTTCATCTCATCAAAATGGGTCAAAGTTTGAGGGAAAGATTAATTTGAAAAGTTGAGCCTTGACCGAATAATTACTAATTCATAATTCATAATTCATAATTAAAGACACTGGACAGCAGCCCACATTAAATCAAAAATTTAGTGGTCAACAAGACTGTGGACACTACAATCGAACACTGATAGCGCAGCGGTAGCGAGTCTGCGAGCGTCTTGTAATTATGAATTATAAATTATCAATTATGAATTATTTTGACCAAGTATACTTTTTACGGTGATTCGCCCCCCGTAACCTTGTACAATTTGCCCTGCGATGCCTGCGGCAGGCTAATACTCGCTCTAAGCGAAGCCATGCCGAAGGCTTTACGCTTCTCTACCAGACGCTGCGCGTAGCTTGCTTAAGAGCAGGGGTACGCTATCGGCGTCACAAGTCCGAGTCAAAAGCCGCCTATTTGGCGAAATCTAACAGTATCTATAGGACTCATATTTGATTTTTGAAAAAACTCAGTACAACTCAAAGAGGCTTCTTCCCTACTCCCCACTCCCTACTCCCTACTCCCAGCCTACGCAAATAATTTCAGAAATCAAATCGGATTGCTATACACGATAAAAACGATCAAAAATATGTGGCAAATCAGTGGCGAAAATGCCAATGCCTTTGTCTTTAACCTGAATTACCGCCCATCGCCGATTGAGAAACGGCACAATGGTTTGCCTGACATCGGATGAGCTATCGGTTAAATCCGCCAAATTCCGAAAAGCAACTTCGTGTTTGTCCAATCATAGGTAAACTTGACCCGGAAAACATGTCAGATTACTTGAATAAGTACCAATCTGACAGGAACATACTAATGAGAATTTGGGCTACTACTGCTGTGCTAGCTTCTTCTTGGCTAATATCTGGGGTTATAGGTTCTGAGCCAATCAACGCTACTTCTGTTTTGGCAGAAAATGCTATATCATCTCCTGTGCCAACGAATACAAAACAGATTACTGTTAGTAACACCGAGTTCGGGCTGAAGAGAGTTGACTCCAAAGGTTACGTTACCATTTTCCAGACAACAAGAGTGCCACTTCAGGAAGGAAACACCTACGGATGGAGGATTAAACTTAAAGGCTATCAAGGTGAAGTGAAATGGCGCGAAGTCTTGCATTTACCAAAACCTCCAGAAACTTGGGGTACAGATAATGGTGAAGACTTCTCAATATCAGCAGACGGCACTACATCTGTGACACGGCGCACACAATCGGCTCCAGAGGGTGTGATTGAGAATTTTTGGACGATCGCTCCTGGCGATCCGGTTGGTAAGCATAGAATAGAGGTCTATATTGATGACCGTTTGATCGGTACTTTCGAGTTTGAAATTATTCCAGTCAAGTAGATGTCAAAGAAGAGGCTTGCTCTAATTCCCTCCTTTTGAAGGAGGGTTAGGGAGGATCAAGCCAAAGCCTTAGCCTATTGGAATATAAGAGGTTATTTGAAAAGTGTTTGGCTGTGATTTTAGGCATTTATTGATCCCCCTTAACCCCAGGCTGAAGCGCTTACTACAAACCTTTAATGATTTACGCGTACCGGCTTAAACCAATAATTGATATTTCTCTTGAGCTAGATTGTAAAGAGGTCGCCAAATCAAACGATTGGTCAACACTACTAATAGCGACATTATCACTGTCGAAGCTAATAACAGGGAGAAATTGCCTGTGGCTGTGGCATGAGAAATTGTTGCCCCCAATCCAGGAGTACTAATTACTCGCCCTTGAAATGTGACATACTCACTGACAATACTGGCATTCCAAGCGCCGCCAACGGCGGTAATAATTCCTGTAATTAGGTAGGGAAAGATTGCAGGTAAAATTAAGGTTTGCCAGCGTTGCAAAGTTGACAGTTTATACACCGAAGCGGCTTCGATGAGGTCTGAGGGAATCGACTGTGCCCCAGCAATGACATTAAACAGGATATACCACATTGTTCCTAACATCATCAGAGCGATCGCACCAATCTGCAAACCGCCAGCGATGCGGGTTAAACCCAGCAGCAGCACCGGAAATAAGGCTGTTGCAGGCACAGAAGCGGCGATTTGTACTAATGGTTGCAACACTTGAGCCAGCCGTCGATTGCGACCGATTGCTACTCCCACGGGTACAGTCCACAACAGTGATAATATCAAAGCAATAATCACCCGCAACGCCGTTAACATAGCGCCCTTTATTACCTGTTGCCAATCATCCCAGCCTAGAGTCCGTAATAGTAGCACGGCTTCCCAAGTACCCCACACGACAATTAATCCGAAGCCGCTAACAAATACCCAATTTAAAAAACTCGGCAAGTTGAGGTTGCCTTTGGCATTTACAGGTACAGAACGCACAGGAAACGACCGAATTAAACTATCGTCTAGGGCTGTTTTGAATGGCTGAAAAACGCGATCGCCAATTGCGCGTAAAGTGGGCGATCGCCTGACAATATCCAACACCCACGATTGGGGTGCATTTTCAGTTTCAATCATCTCAAACTTAAATCTTTCTGCCCAAGCAATCAGGGGCCGCCACACAAAAAAATCAGTTACCACAATGATCCCAATCAGCACCGCCAAGCCCCATAATATAGCTTTAAAGTCTCCTTTGTTGGCTGCTGTGCCTAAAAAAGAGCCTAATCCTGGCAAACGAAAATCTTTATTTCCCAAAGTAAATGACTCAATAGCAATTAAAAAAAACCAACCTCCAGCCACCGACATTACACTATTCCATACCAAACCAATCACACCAGATGGTAACTCCAATGTCCAAAAGCGTTGCCAGGAATTAAGCCGATAAACCCGCGCTGCTTCTAGTAATTCTTGCGGAATACTTTGGAGAGATTGGTAAAAACTAAAAGTCATATTCCAGGTCATACCAGTGAAAATTAGCAAAATAGCTGCTAGTTCTACACCAATTCTCTGACCTGGAAACAGGGAAATCAAAGCTAGTACCACACCTGGTAAAAAAGACAAGACTGGAATCGATTGCAGAATATCCAACATCGGAATTAAAATCCGCTCTGCAATTCGGGAGCGATAAGCAGCAGAGGCATACAATAGGGTGAAAATTAGGGATAAAAAGTAAGCCAGCCCCATGCGAATCAAGGTTTGGGCTGAATATCCTGGCAAAGCATTGATGTTTGTAGAAATTGTAAGTTCAGGTTGAAAAGTACCGCTAAATTGAGAGGCAGTTCTAATAATTGCCACAATTAAAGATAAAATTACCAGAATCAGCAATCCATCTTGCCAAGTCCAATTGCTACGTCCCAGAGTTTTATTAGCAGGAGTGAGGGGTCGGGTCATAATAGTGGGTAAATGAGAGAACGGGAAGAGTTACCGACAAATTGGGTCGGTCATGAAGGACAGCTTGTTTGACCCCAGAATCCCAGCCCTGAAGGGCGGGGAGTATGTCAATAATGACAACTGACTAATTAGCATTAACAACTTGCTCTAAAAATATTTGTCCCGATGGCTCATCGTAGCCGTATATCTCGGCGTAACGACCCCAATCAACGACGGTTTTTAATTGTCGTTCGGCTTCTTGTGGGCTAAAGTGACTTTCTAGGATATCTAAAACCAGTTCTTCTGGAATGCGTTGATTATTTTTCGCTTCCAGAAGACGGTAAATTTGCTGTATCAAGCGAATATTAGCTAAGAGTTGCGATCGCATGATTTGTTTGCGATCGTCAATACCACCATTGATAAATTGTTGCCCGACTGGCTTCAGGCTAATATCGCCTTCTGCGAGTTCTACAAAATCCATTAATTTTGCAGCTTCCACAATTGGTAGAATCTCATCCACTTCTAGTTGCAATTCTTGAGCAAGCCGATATAAGTCTTTTTCCTGACGATCTTCTAAAAGTTCCAAAAGACCGGCAATGGAACCAATTCGCACGGCTGGTAAAGACTGATATTTTGCTGGTGGTGTTGCAGGTTGTACAGAGGTAGTAGCTGGGGGCTGAATTTTTTCTAGTTCTGGGTTCGTGATGATTGTATAAACCTGATCTACCAGGGCTTGAAAACTTGGATGTTTGCGATCGCGGTAATGAGGTAAAGTCACTGGTAAATCAGCCCGAATTCTTCCCGGATTGCGTCCGAGAACAATAATCCGATCCGCCATAATTACCGCTTCCTCAATCCCGTGGGTAACAATGAGAATGGCTTGGGTGGGTATGCGACGTTCTAACCACAAATCTAATAACTCAAACCGCAAGTTTTCTGCCGTTAGCACATCTAATGCCGAAAACGGCTCATCCATACATAACAGTTCTGGTTCTACAGCCAAAGCCCTAGCAAATCCAACTCGCTGACGCATTCCCCCAGAAAGTTCTTTGGGATAGGCATTTTCAAACCCATCCAAACCAATAATATCAATCATCCGTAGCGCCTTTTGCCGTCGAGAATCTGGCGCTTCTCCTTTTGCTTTTAAACCTAGTTCCACATTCTCCAGTACAGTTAACCAAGGATAAAGGGCAAAACTTTGAAAAACAATTGCTACCCCAGGATTTAAACCAACTAGAGGACGCTTATGATATATGACTTCACCTTGACTGGGGGGGATTAACCCAGCAACTATTCGCATTAAAGTAGATTTCCCTGAACCTGAAGGCCCTAGCAACGCGACTATCTCCCCTGGACGCAACTCAAAATTAATATTTTCCAGGATGACAATCTGCTGGCCGTTGGGCTGCTGATAAGATTTGCTGACATTTTTTAGAGCGATCAGGTGTTCGGTTGCTGTTTTAAAGACCATGACTCTTTCTGTAAGGAAATAATTAAATAGAATCTCATGTTGAGGTTATTTTACAATTAAAGCGAACTAAAAATGATTTATTCCGCAATTTGAACAGTACTTTCACCTAGCTAATCGTTTGCGTCGTCATAAATTAGCTGCGAGAGTTAATAAGATAAATCCACTAATTGCTGCAAAAAAATGACCGCCTACCCGAATATTAAAAGGAATAAATTGCTCTCTATTAGCTCTGTGCGTCTGAGTAAATTTGGACTTACGCAAAAAGGCAGTGAAAGCCTTGATTTACCGTAGGGGCAATTCATGAATTGCCCCTACATTTCGTAGTTGATGCGTAAGTCCTATAAATTTGGAGTGATTGCAGATATTAAATAAACAACCTCTCCTATGGCGGTTAAAATAGAAGCTGTCCACAGCCAAATTCGTTGGCGTTTGTTTAGAGGATGTTTTCAAAGTGGGGGGTATTGTAAGAAAGGTCACAAAGCTTAGAGGATGTTTGGAAAGTAAAAAAAAGCTCTAGTCTCTGTCCCTTGCTTCCCCTACTCCCCTTAATCTTAAGCTGAGGAGTATCTTAGAGATAGAAGTTTGATTATTGTTGGGTGGCGATCGTGAATACAGAGGAATTCATGCGATTGATCGAAAAGCAGGGCCCATGTCCTCAGACAGTGGCAAAAGGACTGCAAGCAATGTGGTATGACAAGAAAGGTGATTGGAGCAAAGCTCATGAAATAGTTCAAAATGCCAGCGATGCCGATAGTGCCTGGGTTCATGCTTACCTGCACCGTAAAGAAGGTGATTTGAACAATGCCCATTTTTGGTATCAACGTAGTGGTCAGCCAGAGTTTTCAGGAGAATTAAGTCAGGAATGGGAACAAATAACTTCTGTATTGCTAAGGAAGGTCAACGCGACGCATGAATGCTGAGGAATTAAAACGACGTTTTGCCGCAGGAGAAAGATATTTTCCAGCCGTCAACTTGAGTAGGGACAAGCTGATTGGAGCCTATTTGCCTGGAATTAATTTATGGGGATCTGACTTGAGTGGAGCTAACTTAGCTAAAGCTAAACTCTGGGGAGCAGATTTGAGTCGAGCTAACTTAGCCAAAGCGAACTTGACCAGAGCTAATTTGAGCGGTGTCAAACTGAACGAAGCAAATCTCCGGGGAGCCAAACTCAGCTATGCCAAGTTGTATGGAGCGAATCTGACTGGCGCTTACTACGATGAAAGTACGCGGTTTTCTAGAGGTTTTGACCCCATCAGTAGAAATATGCGGAAGGTGTGAAAGGGATTGAAGACTGGGGACTGGGGACTGGGGATTGGGGATTGGACTGCAAGCGGATTTGAGATTACAGCGTTTTTCAATTTATCAGTCGTAGAGTATTCATGCTGAATTCTCTACGACTGATAGCTTGAATTTTTCTGATTAAATTGGCGAACGCGAACAGCGTGTTCTTTAGGACAAGGTATTGTTTAAATAACTGATTTTGATACATGTTGATGTGAGCCATCTAACATAGACGATATCAACATTTGTTCAAAGACTTTGGAAAGAGCAGTTTGAAAACGCTGACGATGCTTGAGTTTGAAAAAAGGTCGAACTATTTCTGCGATCGCACCGTTACCCTCTCTATTATCAATCACTCGAATTGCCCGCAGAGTTCCCAGCAGGATTTCTTTTTTTACCATCAATTCAGAAATTCCAATTGCACCGACACCATCTTCGATCGCTGCTTTTGTCATCTCTCCACTGTTGAATACTAAAATTACATTCAGTTCACTGAGATCGATTCCCCAATTTTGTAAGGCTTCCTCAAACCTTTGCTGGGTTCCAGAACCTGGTTCTCGCATTACCCAAACAGTTTGAGTCAATTGGCTTAAGTCAATTTCTCCCCACTCAAACCAAGGGTGTTTTTGGCCTACCACAATTTGCAAGCGATCGCTCCCCACTATTTCGTACTCTAGAGTATTCTGAAGTGCTGGCTTCACATCTCCTTCCACCAAACCCAAATCAAACTGTCCTGTCGCCGTTCCGACACAAATCTCTTCTGTATTGGCAAGGCTACAGTCAATCTGGATACCAGGATATCGGCTCTTAAACTCACTAATCTTGCTTGGTAGCCAGTAGTTACCAATTGTCAGACTCGACCCTAATTTCAATTCACCCCGTTGCAGATTATTCAATTCTCGCAATCCCCTTTCAGTCAAGGAAACTTGATCGAGAATTTTTTGCGCTTCCACTTGCAGTAATTTACCAGCCTCAGCAATTTCGATATGGCGACCAATCCGATGGAATAGTTTCACTCCGTATTCTTGCTCTAAGTTGTGGATTGCTGCGCTGACGGCAGGTTGTGTAATATAAAGCTCCTCTGCTGCGCGAGTAAAGTGTAAGTGCTGCGCCACAGCTATAAAGATTTTTAGCTGCTCTAGCGTCATTCCTGCCATTTATGGTATCCCTACAACTTGGTGTCAAAATTTTAATCACTTTCATTTATCATTTTGACAAATAAAAGCATTTGATTCTATCGGTTAGTTTGACTAAAGTATAAATCAAGGCTTCGGCACGGACTCAAACGGCCAAGTAGAGAGCAGGGGAAGCAGGCGGAAATAACCAACGCCCAACGCCCAATTCCCAAGCATGAAAATAAGGACTTCCAAAAATGAGCGATTTAGTAACTGCAATTACCACAGGGATTACCGCATTCACTGCCACCAACATCGATGATATTGTCATTCTGACGTTGCTTTTTTCGCAAATAAGTAAAACGTTCCGCAGTCGTCACATCCTTGCTGGTCAGTATCTCGGTTTTGCTGTATTGATCATTGCTAGCCTTCCCGGTTTCTTCGGTGGACTAATCATACCGCAGGACTGGATTAGACTACTTGGTTTAATGCCAATAATCATTGGTGTGAGTAGTTTACTAAAACGCGAAGAGGATTCATCAGAGGAAGTCGAAGAAGAAACCGAGCCGTCTTGTCCCTCCATAATTGCCAGTTTTGTCTCTCCGCAAACTTGCAATGTAGCTGCGATCGCCTTTGCCAATGGTAGTGATAATATCAGCGTCTACGTGCCCCTGTTTGCCAATTCTGAATTAGATAGTCTGCTGGTGATACTGGGTGTATTTTTTACATTAGTGGGTGTGTGGTGTTATGCCGCTTACAAGTTAACCTACTTGCCTGCGATCGCAAACTTCTTAACTGAAAATGGCAACACTTTTGTGCCTTGTATCTTGATTGGCTTAGGTATATTTATTGTTACAGAAAATGTTACTTGGACTCTTTTATCTGTAGTTTCTAGTTATATATTCTCATTGATTTTAGGTTTCAATACTCAGTCATCGGGTGAAGAACAAGAAAAACTAAGTATCTAGAAAGATGTGCATCATGGATTTTCTCGTCAAAATGAATTCAAAACTACAAATATCTTACCCATCAACAGGAATCAAAATATGAAACTCTGGAAATCTCTGCTAATTCTCTTAATGATTTTTGTTAATCTTGCCTTTGCTCAACCTTCTTTTGCTGATAGACCAAAATTTAGCAAAAACCCTGATTATATCGAAGTCACTAAAGCTCTTAACAAACTGTCTCAGACAAAAGATGCCCAAACTCAAGTTGAAGGTCTTACACCAGAAGAAATTCAAAAAAGAACTGAGGAATTAACACTGCAAAAATATGCTTTAGAGACAGGAATCAACTGGGGTCAATGCGACAACCAAACAGGTAATACCGTAGCAGTGTACGGCAAAAGACCAAATAGTGAAGACAATGAAGATGCCGTATACGACAATAATCTGTATTTTCTCGCTAATGGTCAGTCCACTAAAAAGAACTGGGATTGTGATGGCATCTATCTAGCGAATGATGTCAAGGTAGCAAATTTCACATCTAGTCCGAATGGTCAAGGTGAAGAATTGAGAGGGCCGGTGGCTCTGAAGATCCTTGATGGAACTCAGTTGGTGATTAAGACAAATCCAGATACTGCTGCGATTGAATTGAATGTTCCGACTGTGAAAGTGATCACGGGCAAAGAGGCTAACTGGTTTATCCCAGATATATCGCAGGCTGTCATAGAGACACGAGTTCCTAATGCGCCTAGCAATCAGTCTTGAAATAGAACTGCATAGTCTATTTTTGAATGATTGTTCTCAATTTCAACAGGGTAACAGCCAAAATTAGAGAAAAAACCTGACTTGCGCTGGTGAAAAATCTCTCTGATCTTGGCTGTTTTTTTTGTGACCCCTTATTACTTACAGTTGCTCTGTACCATCAATTATGAATTACGAATTATATCATGTCCGCCAAATTACCCATAATAAAAGAACCCCACCCCCAACCCCTCCCCGCCTGCGGGGAGGGGAGACAAAGCGTAGCTTTGGCGGGGTGGGGTTCTTCGGGTTTAATAAGTAATCAAGCGGACATGATATTACTCAGTCAGACTTGTTTTATTTAGATATCTGCATTAAAATAAATTTTGAAAAAAATGTACAATCACAACAGGCATATTTTAATAGCGCAACTCTTGCGCTGGGTGCAAGTTATCTGGAAAGAGATTTCCTACTACCTTCGCATTTTTTTGATAAGAGCCGCTTTGGGGATAAGGGTGTTATTGATGCAGTTAAAATTGAAATCCACAGAAGAAGATAAAGATAAAAAAAAGCCAGGACGACTGAACCCGTCCAGAGTTAGAGATCACTTGGCAAATGAGCGTACCTACCTCGCTTGGATGCGGACAGGGATTGCTCTTTTAGGTTTTGGTGTCGTCATCGTGCGTTTACGTGCCTTCCAAGTACCTTTGATACCCCGTCCTGGCAACGGCTGGAAGTTAGGTTTAGTCTTCTCGCTGGTGGGTTTGGTTACGGTGTGGCTTTCAACGGTACACTATTTCGCAGTCCGTCGTGATATCGAAGAAGATACTTATGAACCGACAGACCGATGGGTGTTGCTGTTCAGTCTCGCTGTGATGATTCTCGGAACTGGGGTAATCTATTTTGTTTTTACAACTTCTTTAGATCCAATGAGTCCACTTATCCCTGAGTAATAGTATTTTCAAAACCGTACCTTATACAACTCAAATAATTCCCCTGATTTCTGTGCTACTACTTTACCACCAGCCGCCTTAATCGTTTTTTCCCACTCAGCGACAGGCTCTAAAAACACCTCAGCCCCCAAATAGGTTTCTAGAACTGCCCAATCTTCCGCTAAAGGCTTTTCTGGGTTGAGGATGTCAAACACAAAATGTCCACCTGGTTTTAATACCCGCTTGACTTCTGCGATTACAGCATCCCAATATTCGAGTGGAAAATAGCAGCTGAATCCGGTGGCGATCGCTAGATCAAATTGCTCTGATGAATAGTTTAACTGATCAGCTGCTCCCAATTCAACACCTTTGAACAGCTTAGAATTCAACTGCGGCCCACGAGAATTCAGGGTATCACGTGCCACATTACTGATTTCTTGCCCATGAAAAAATGCTTGCCAATCCCGCCAAGGATAAATTAAAAAGCTGATACCACAGCCGATATCTATACAGTGTTGGTTTTTTTGAGGTTGAGCAATTTCCCAGAAAGGGGAAGCAATTCTTCCTGAGAAACTCCCTCCAATCCACTCGCGGAATATTGGCATCGCCTGGACTTCTGTTGGGAGTTCAAAGGTTTCACCTTGATATTCTCGGTTAAAGCGATAGGCTACTTGGCCTAATCTTTCGTCCCAGTTGCTTGATTTGTGTGAAGTAAAGAGATTTTGTAACTGCGAATCAGACTTTTTAGACATTAGATTTTTACTGCTCTTTCTAAGGATTGTATTCAAATTCGCCTTGCGATCGCACTCCTATCCAATCACCTACGGGAGTTTGTCCGACTTCGTAGCTGTAGCCAAGATCCCAAAAACTGATACTGTAATAAGTGCGGTTATCCAAACATTGGTTCATAAATTGGCTGAGTTTGGGGCTATTGTAGCGACCATCAGCATACTCAATTGTTCGTTTCTCCAAAAAAACCATAGTTGCTGCTTGCAGTGCAAGTTCAATGGCAGTCGTTTTAGTTTTAGCGATCGCACCTACGAGATAATGTTGATAAGTATAGTTGTATCCGCCGTGATAATAGCCGTAGTTGGTAATTGGGGTGAGATTGTCAAGCAGAATTTTAACTTCAGTTATCAGAGTTTGAGTTGCTTGGCTTGGTGATTCTTCGGAGACAATTTGTGTTGTGGGTTGATTGCGATCGCGGTAATTATAGCTTACTTGGTCGGGGATGGTGGGGGCAAGGCAAAACCAGTGGCGATCGCTAGTTTCTCCAACCACAATCGACACAGAAAAATATGGATGTTCCCACTCAAAGTTTTGAGGTGTTGCTTTATGAACAGATAAATTATATGCTTGAATATTTTGCAGATTGTTAGTTAAAAGCTGCTGGAGTTGTTGATAGTACCTTTTGCGTTCATAAGCAACGTTTTCATTCCAAGTTTTATCTTTACGTTCAGAACGCGGCGGCGCATATTCATAATCACAAGCTTTTTGATTAGTAGGTGTTCCCCATTCTTCAATGTTTTGCCAGTGAGTAAAAGCAAGTTCTATGTCAGTGAGATTAACGAACCCTTCGGAAATCATCAAATTCCAAATGTTAAATTCACCTTGGTTTGTGGTTTCCCAAACAAATGAATTTGAGCAGAGTATTTGTAATGTACCAAGAAGTTGTTCTGTTTCAGGGTGCATAAGTTATTTTTCTGAAGTGTAGGATTTAAAATTATGGATTATATACAAATTCACTTTTGATATATAAACCAGCCCAATCTCCACATGTAGTTTCACCAATTATGTATATATTTTCCTGAGTCCAAAAGCTAAATCTGTACATCATTACTTCTACAAAAGCATGATTTAAAAATTTGTTTAATTTATCGTATTTTGCATATTCTGCTTCAGAATTTCTATACCAATCTTGTAAGTATTCTTTATCAGGGAAAAAATTCTGAAATTGGCTGATTTCTAGCATTCCTGAAGCTTGGAGAGCCTGTGCGATCGCTCCTTCTTTAGTTTCAGCAGCACTATAGACGATTTGATAATCGTAACTATAGTAATAACCACCACCCAAATCTCCTTCTAAATGAATTATTCCTAGTTCTGAAGTAATTGCTTGAAGTTGCGAGACTAAATTTAGCGTATTTTCTCCTAATGTTTGAGCAGACATGGAGTGAATCACAGGAGAACGAGAAATTTGCCCTTGCGGAATATTCGTTTCTTTATAAAAAGTAGGGCAAACAGCAACCCAATTTTCATCTGTTGTTTTACCAACAATCAAACCAACTGAATCATTTTCTGGAAAGTAAGAGGAGGTTTTTACATTAAAAGATTCCATGTCTTGCAAACTCTGACTCAGTATTTGAAATAAAGTTTCTATTTTGTCAGCCCAAGCAGTTTTATAAGTTGAATTCAAAGAAAAGCTATTAAAATTATTTGCATAATCCATTGTCTGCCAATTTTTAATGGTAGCATCAGTGTCTGTGAGTTTTAACCAGCCTTGAGAACGGCTGAGATTTAGTATATTAAATTCACCATTTTGGGATGTATCCCAAACAAATGGAGAAATATATCCGCCATCTTCATGACCTGGTAAATGAAAGCCTGATTTAGGCTCAATAATAACTTGTAGTGTTGCGAGAATTTGCTCTGTTTGTGGTTGCATAGTGTAATAGGTTTAAATTAATTGTTATTGAGTAATAGCTTAGTATGTGTAGGGGAGCCAGCCGCGTGGGCGGGTTTCCCGACTTGAGCGGACTGGCGTTGTGTTATAACGGAGTCCGTAACGCACCGAAACTTTTGAAAGATGCTGATTTAGGAAGATGCTTGTAGCAAAGCCGATTGAAATGGTTGCAACAGAATACCGATAATTTTATCAACATCATTGATGTAGTATTCAACTATATCAATGTATGCTGTTAGTCCTTCCAACATTAAAAACCGCCAGTTGGTTCCACTAGTTACAACGCCATAGATTGTCTTAACTTCTTGTTGAGTATTTTGATTGAATAACTGGGCGGCTATCATAGTAGCAATACATTGTCCTAAGCCACTTTTAATATTTTCATTCTTTGCCTCAACAATTGTAATGACAGGAGCTTTCATGTAAAACTGTTCTTCAGAACCACAGAGAATGAAATCACAAAATCCATTCAATCCTTTACTAGCATCTACATCAAAATCTGTACCGGAAAACAGAGATATTTGATAATTTAACTGCCGTCTAACTTCGGTTAAAACTGGCATAATTAGTAATTCTGAACGGGCTTTTTCAGTGTTGATGGCAGTTGCTAGTTGAGTATATTCTTCTAAAAGCGTTGTTAAGGTGGCAGAAGGTTGAATAGGCGACACTTCTTTGAACAGATTGCGCTTTTCATCAATTACAAGCTGAAAAGTTTCTCGAACTTTGGCGAGTGTGAAATCACTGTATGCCATCTGCAATATCCTCCATTATTCACAACTCAACTCTAGCGGCTGCGCGGACAATTCGATTACTATCCTGAGCAAGTTGCTGGCGTAAAACGCTTGGAGTCGCGGGGTTATCTGCAACGGCGTAGCGTTCAAGCCAGGATGCAGACTGCGCTCCTTGTGTCAATACTTCATGGGGAGTTAGGGGATGAAGCAGTGTCACCAACCGTACAAAGGCGTTTTCTGAACTCGCGTATTCTGCAAGTATGGTTGTTATATCATCAGTGTTGGGATTGTAGAGGCGATTGAGTCCGCGCAAGGTGGGACTAGTTTGGCGGGTGGTAGGTTGCACAATCAAATCGCGGAGGGTTTCGCGGATGGGTGCAGGGGTGTTGGGATTTTGAGCAACTGCACGACGGACTTCGACTTTTTCATCGTTAGCCAATTGTGTCAATATTGTTTCAGTTAGGTGAGGATTACTAGCTACAGCAGTGCGTACACTGGGGTTTTCGTCACTTGCGAGAAGTTGTAAAACAGTAATTGGTGTATTGCGGTTAGTCGCTACTTTGGTTCGTACCTCTACTTGTTCATCCCGCGCCAGTAATTCCAAAATGCTTACAGGTGCATTGATTGCAGCAGCAACAGCTTCACGCACGGATATTGCTGTATCTTCTGCCAAACGCAACCACAAAGCCTCTGTCAAATTGGGATGGCGAACTAAACAAACACGCACTTCTACAGAAGGATCTTGGACAAGAATGCCCAGTAATTGCGGTGTTAAGCTGGGGTTGTATGCAAGCGATCGCACTATCTTATCATCGGTTGTAGGTGGAATAAACGCTTGCGGATCGGGTGCTGCACCAATAAATTCTCTTCTTGCTAAAATCTCTAGTGCTTCTATAGGTGTGCGAGGATTACCAGCTATTGATTGCAGCACATCATTATGATCGCCGGGAAATGCACTTTTGAGCATATCCACTGTTTGATTTGGCGTATTTCCTGAATTTTGGGTACTCAGAACAATTTCAGCAAGTGCGCGGGGTGGTGTGTTGGGATTGCGAACAACTTCCAAACGAGTTGTAAAATCTGGGTGACTAGCTAGCACTTCCAAAGTTTCAGGAAATGTATTAGCATTACTGGCGACAGCACGAACTGTAGCTACATCAGAATCTCTCGCTAACTGTCTTAAAACGGTGGCTGGTGTATTAGGGTGATATGCGACTCGATAACGCACTGAACTATCGGTGTGACTTGCTAACTGTGACAAAGTTTCAACAGGCATTTGTGAACCTTTGACAGGATGTTTAATAAAATCAGCAAGATTTTTGCTACTCATGCTCTTAACCGCCTGAGCAAGTGCAATTCCGGGTGTATTGGGGTTACATTGATTTACGAGATTTTCTTCTAAACCCAAACGAGTCAGAATTGTGATAGGAGTGTTAGGGTTAGCAGTCAGTTTCGTTTTGACTTCACGGCTGGTATCGTTGGCTAACTGCGTCAAAAGCTCTTTGGGGATTACGCAATCCTTCAATTAGTCGCTCGGCGGGAACCCACTCGCTGAGAAAGCATGGTGGTACTGGGGCTAATTTTAGCAGTTCTACGGCTAGGCGATCGTTTTGCCCTAGTTGCTGTTGTTGCAGGATTTCATCTACTACTTGCTGCCACCTGTCTGTTATTTCTCCTGCAAGATTTACGTGCAAGCTTGCGGCTTGTGATACCTGCTCATCAGGACTATTAACTAGAATCTCTAAGAGACTGGGCGGTGTCTGGTGGAAACTGGCGATCGCTAATTGCAACACTACTGGCTGCTGCAATAACCGCTCTGGGGCTGACAAAAATGCTTGCAAATCTGATCCACTAACTGGCTGAAGAGGTTGCATGGCTGTACAACTAAAGATACTAGTACACTTATACTATAAAAAAGGATACGTGAAAGTTTTGTATCCCGATCTTTATAATTCCCAATACCAGCATAAGTTTGCACCCCAATCATGTAGTCAACTTAGAGCCAAGGCGAATAGAATTCGCGGCTACACAGGCAAAGTCCGCCTGCGCGGACTAAGAGAAAACAAGGGGCTTAAACCCCTTGTTGTAACTAACCTACGGAGGCAGGTTTTGTTTGTGTAGACGCGGTTTCTAACCGCCCTTTAGCTGCAATATTAACCCAAGTCGAAAAGCAAGATTTCGCCGCCGATGTTGGTGCTAATTTCTAGCTGTTCTTCGCCATTGATTTGCACACCATCACCTGCTCTGAGTTCCTCTCCATTCAAGTTAACTATGCCTTGCGCTATTTGTAACCAGGCATAGCGATCGCGTTTGACTTGATAATTAACAACATCACCATCCTTTAAAACAGATGTGTATAAATCAACATCTTGGTGAATTGTCACAGCACCATCACGCCCATCTTTAGCAGCAATTAAGCGTAATTTGCCTTGCTTTTCTTCTAGAGGAAAAGCTTTTTGTTCATATCTTGGTGTCAACCTTTCTTCGTCAGGAAGAATCCAGATTTGTAGCAAGTGCAGTGGTTCAGTTGGTGAGGGATTAAATTCGCTGTGGCTGATCCCAGTTCCAGCGCTCATAATCTGGGCATCACCGGGGCGAATTACCGAACCAGTACCTAAACTATCTTTATGTTCTACAGCACCTTCTAAGACATAGGTGAGGATTTCCATGTCACGATGACTGTGGGTAGGGAATCCAGCACCAGGGGCGATGCGATCGTCATTAATCACGCGCAGAGAGCGAAATCCCATCCGGTTGGGATCGTAAAAACTACCGAAGGAAAATGTGTGATAGCTATCGAGCCAGCCTATTTGAGCGTGACCACGAGCATTGCGATCGTGAATTAAGTGGGTAATTGTATTTTGAGACATAAATTTACCTCGTTGTTAATGAATATTTAGTTAGGAGTCGCTCAATTTGTGATTTTAGTTTTTTCCTTCAATTGCCGAAGATATTTTTGAATTTTTCGACCTAGTTTTTAACTATTTCAATAGTAAACTATGTACATATAAAATGAAAAGTACGCACTTAAAAGTGGCGTACTTACCAAAAAGATACTGTAAGATTTTAATTTAAATCATTGAACAAAAAGATTCTAGATTTATTAAATAAGTCATGCTAGTACGGTGTGTTATGCCGTAGGTTAACGCACCTTGAATGGTCGATCGTGCTGTACTCTTAGCAATCACCTTATAGCGTTTCTCAATAAGAGTGAAGTAACATCTCAAAATCTCACCCCCAACCCCTCTCCTTACTAAGGCTACGGTGTACACACAAGTCGAAAAAAGCTCGATTTCTCATTTCTCCTTGTTCTCTCGTTCCCATGCAAAGCTAGGAATGGTTGATTAGAGGCTGCTGCCTCCAGTCATATCATGTCCGCTTGATTGCTTATTAAACTCAGGAGTTCCCCAAAGAGCCAAAGCTATGCTTTGTCTCCCCTCCCGAAGAGCGGGGAGGGGATTAAGGGGAGCCAGTGCGGTCTTCTCCCAAGGGGAGACGCTAAAAGCGATGGGGTCTCCCCAAGTGGAGCATCTGGCGTGTGGGGTGCAATGACTGTGGGAATCGTAACTAATTATGCGGACATGATATCAGATATTGAGTCAGAGACTCAATGAATGCATTCCTCATGCAGAGCATGGGAACGAGTCAAGCCTAATCAAGCTAGGTTTTTAGGACTTGTGTGTACACGGTAGCCTTACTAAGGAGAGGGGAGATGAAGCACAGCTTTATCGGGGTGAGGTTAAGCTGTACTTCAGTTGCTTAAGGATTCGCTATATATCAATATGTCCTATGAGATAGTGCGTTACGGCTAAAGCCGTAACGCACCCTACTACTACTGAGTTAGAAAGCGGATCTCTCAGAAGTGCTTATTTTACACCAGCAGGTATCTTTTGACTTGTTGTAGTACCCGTTTTGCCATTCTCTGCCTTAATTTCTGCTACTTGCAGATGAGCTTCTAAGAACCAGAGTCGTTTGTCAATGGTGCGGGAAATTTCGGTGTAAAGGTCGGCGGTATCGAGGTCGTCTAATTCATCAGTTTTAGCGATCGCTTCCCGGAGATGTTTAGCATAGAGTGCAAAACGATCTGCTAAGGCTGTCACATGGTCTTTACCATCCAAAATATCTAAGGGATATTCTGGCAGAATTGAATTACTAGCTGCGGCGCGGACTGTTCCGAAAGCGTATCCGCCTAAAGCTGTAACCCGTTCAGCTACCAGATCAATGTACTGTTCCAATTCACCAGCAAGTTCATCAAATAATAGGTGTAGCTGGTAAAAGTCAGTTCCTTTAACATTCCAATGCGCTTGCTTTGCTTGGGTTTTCAGATCCGAAGTAGCTGCCAAGGTTTGGTTTAGAAGTACCACGATTTGCACTCGCGCTTCAGCAGGAATGTCAATCCGGGTGGGGAACAAACGTGATGAAATGGTGTTGTCGCTCATGGATTCTTACGTTAATGCCTTTTATATCTAACTTTACAAAAAGTGGTTGGCTATGCGAAACTCTCTGACGACAGATTATATTAACGGCTGAATGTGTTACTGTTTATGACTATTGGTCAGATGCGGTGGTTTTCTATGGTATTGAATGTACCACCGAAAAGGCGATCGCGAATTACATCATTCTGCAAAAAGTCATGCGGAAAACCCAGTTCAATTTTACTAACTTCATCTAACCGTTGCAGATGTTCTGGCGAGAGGCTGACTTCTATTGAAGCTAAGTTATCTTGAAACTGCGTTAATTTACGTGCGCCAACGATCGGAATAATCACACCACTTTGAGCGCGTAACCAAGCTAATGCTACCTGTGAGGGTGTGTGGCCAATTTCTGCTGCAACTTCACTGACAACTTGAGCGATCGCTAAATTCTTCTCAGAAATCTCTCCCCCTAAAGTTTTGAGTCGCCCTTGTTCACTGCCTGCTTGAGCAGCCTGATTATACTTGCCTGTCAGCACACCACCACCCAAAGGCGACCACGGTGTTACTGCTAAGTCAAAGGCTTTAGCCATTGGTAGCAAGTCTCGTTCTGGTGTCCGCTGAATTAAACTATACTCAATTTGCAGGGCGACAAACTGCGTCCATCCTTGGTAATGGGCGATGGTATTTGCTTGGGAAACGATCCAAGCAGGGGCATCAGAAATGCCGATGTAAAGTACTTTACCTTGACGGACTACATCATCAAGCGATCGCAAGACTTCTTCAATAGGTGTTGTGAAATCCCAAGCGTGTAACCAGAATAAATCAATGTAATCGGTGTTTAGCCGTTTCAGGCTACCTTCTAAAGACTGAATTAAGTTCTTGCGATGGTTTCCACTGGCGTTAGGGTCGCCCGTCTTATTATTCATCTGCAAGGGAAAGGAATATTTTGTCGCAACTACAAAGCGTTCTCGTTCTTTAGCGATCAACTCACCGACAATTTTTTCACTGCTACCATCAGTGTAACCGTTGGCGGTGTCAATGAAATTACCTCCTGCTTCTACATAGGTATCAAAGATTTTACGACTTTCGTCAACAGATGCACCCCAACCCCAATCTTCACCAAATGTCATGGTTCCCAAGGAGAGTTCAGAGACTCTTAACCCGCTTTTGCCCAAGAGTTTGTATCTCATGAATATTTTCTCATTAATGAAAAAAACTATGTGAATACCATCCCAAATGCATGATAACTGGAAACCAGGGATGATGTTTGAGGACAAGGCTTTTAGTCTATCTAAACGCAACCTCTTGCATTGTGAATGCGATCGCTTACATTGTGAATGCGATGACTTGCATTGTGAATGCGATCGCTTACATTGTGAATGCGATGACTTACATTGTGAATGCGATCGCTTACATTGTGAATGCGATTGCTTGCATTGTGAATGCGATTGCTTACATTGTGAATGCGATCGCTTGCATTGTGAATGCGATGACTTACATTGTGAATGCGATGACTTAATTCAATACCTTCGCCAATTTACGAGACTTGGGAATAGAATTTAAAGTGGATGTTTGAATGGTTTATTCGACACACTACCTTTGATTTTCCCACTCTTGGAATGTACGGATTTTTTTCAAAAATCAAATAGCTTGGTCTAAAACAGTACGGCAGGTTTTGGTTCATATTTGTGATACTCCTCCTCAAGTGTCCCCTTTGTCAATACTCTGTTACCTGAATCCTTACATATCTCTTCATGCTTTTTTTTGGCGAAGGTATAAAGTGTACCTGCTGCCAATAATCTCCCAAATCTCTTGCTATTTATGAGTTTGCTTTGTTTGGGGTCTGCCGAAAGGTAGAGTCAAAGAGATGCTCCAGAGTCTTAAACCTGTTACTAATTACAACAATAATGTCGCACCAAGTAGAGTAGATGCGATGCAAAAGTGATTTTACAATTGAATTCACCACAAGATGGGAACAACAGATGACAAACGATCGATTGAAGATGCAAGATCCACGTCAGCAATATCCAAGGCCGCCCTTCCCTCGTCAGCCGCAGCCGGCACCGGGACTCGCTCAACAGATGAACCCTCAGCCGGATCACGGCGAGGAGAGCTATACAGGATGTGGAAAGCTTACAAACCGAAAGGCGTTGATCACCGGAGGAGATTCTGGTATAGGACGTGCCGTAGCGATCGCGTTCGCGCGTGAAGGGGCTGATGTGGCAATCTCCTATCTCCCCAGTGAAAAGGCGGACGCACAAGAGGTCATAGAATTGATCCAACAAGCGGGACGCAAAGCTGTAGCTCTTCCGGGTGACATTACGGATGAGAATTTTTGCCGAAAACTCGTGACGGATGCAGTAGAATCTCTGGGCGGTTTAGACATTCTCGTAAACAATGCCGGCGCACAAGAGACTCAGCCTTCCCTTGGGGATATTAGCACCGAGCAGTTCGACAAGGTACTTAAGACCAACCTATACGCACTCTTTTGGATTACGCAGTCGGCAGTGCCGCATCTGAAACCGGGTGCAGCCATCATTAATACAACTTCTATTCAGGCGTATGAACCTTCAGAGAACATCATTGACTATGCGCTCACCAAAGCAGGTATTGTTGCTTTCAGCAAAGCACTTTCCAAACAAATGATTGAGAAGGGTGTACGCGTCAATGCTGTAGCGCCTGGGCCGTTCTGGACACCGCTACAGCCTAGTGGTGGTCAGACTCAGGAAAAAATTGAGAAATTTGGCACCACGGTTCCGCTGGGACGACCCGGACAGCCTGTAGAGATCGCTCCAATATACGTTCTGCTTGCTTCACAAGAGGCAAGTTACATCACGGGAGAGGTTTATGGGATAACAGGTGGTGTCGGTATTGCGTAATGTCTGTTGTGCTGCTCATGAACCGAAGCAGCTACCCCCAGCCCTGAAGGTTGTACCGCCGAAGAGACTGCGGTTCACCTCGCTTGTGAAAATGCCGTAGGGGAAGGCGGGGTCAAGCGCACTGCTTTCGTTTAGCATCTGGAACTGTTCCGGGGTGAGGCGGATGTCCAGCGAGTCCTGGTTGTCGTGCAGTTGTTCGAGCTTGCCGAGACCGAGGCGAGGGCGACCTGCGCCAGTGCGCTAGCTGTCGGGCGGACAATCACTTGGTAGACATCGACATCATCCCCTCAAAACTAGCTGGACATAAACCACTAGTAGACTGTGGCAGAAGTTTGCCTACCTATAAGATTTACGCAATAATTCTCTAAAACTCTCATTCCTTCCTGTCCTTTGCAACGGCAGTCGCTACAATAAGCCTACGTCAAGTCAAAGCAAGACCTATGACCTACACCTCACCCAAACTACTTACCTTTGAGGAATTTATAGCCCAATATGGTGACAATACACGCTACGAACTAATCGACGGACAACTAAGAGACATGGAACCTACAGGGCTACACGAAGCTGTTGCAGGTAGTATTGCTGGTAGAATCTATGTCGAAATTTTTAATTCTAATTTCAATTGGCTAGTTCCAAAAACTTGTCTGATAAAACCACCTGCTGCTGAAGCCACAGCGCTGCGTCCTGATGTAATTGTTTTAGATAAAGCCGAACTTAATAAAGAACCACTTTGGCAAAAAGAACCTATTATTTGCAAAGGCAGTACAATCAAGCTTGTTGCTGAAGTTGTTAGTACTAATTGGCAAGATGATTATGCAAGGAAGCTGGAAGAATACGCTTTTCTTAACATCCCAGAATATTGGATTGTGGACTTTCGGGGCTTGGGTGGTTTGCAATTTATCGGTAATCCGAAACAACCCACATTCACAGTTTGTCAGTTAGTTAACGGTGTGTACCAGCAGCAACAATATCGCTTAGGAGATACTATTTATTCTGATCTCTTGCCAAATTTACAACTTAAACTCGACGACATTATGCATATTTAACAAATGAAATTTTGTTTTGGCTGAGGTGAATCGCATTAGTTAGCACTGCTTCGGTGATGTCAGAGCGATCGCCACGGTTTTCTAAGCTAGAATACCAAAGTTGTATTTAGACACATCTGCAAATCAATTGCAAAAGAGCCGTTATTTTTATGAATTACTACGTAATCTACGACGGGAATTGTAATCTCTGCGTTAATCTAGTGCGATCGCTAGAAACCTTAGACAAGGGAAAGCTGTTTCGCTACAGTCCTATGCAAGATGAGCAGACACTTTTACAGTGGGGAATTACAGCCCAAGACTGTGAACAGGGGGTGATTTTAATTGATGGCAATGAACCTCACAGACGTTGGCAAGGTAGTAACGCCGCAGAAGAAATTGGGCGGTTATCGCCAGTAGGAAGTATATTTGTAGACGCTTATCGAGCCTTACCGGGGATGAAGTGGGCAGGCGATCGCTTTTACGAACAAATCCGCGATAACCGCTATGCACTCTTTGGTAAGCGTTCTAATACCTATGAATCGTCATACTGTGTTGATGGTAGCTGCAAGCCGTAGGGTACATAGGTGTCATTGGTGTCAACTTCAGCCAAAATCCCTTTAAAACCTCGTTTCCAGCCAGAGGCTGGAAATGCTTTTCGTTGAGGCTCTGCCTCCCAAATTCGTGGCAGAGCCGCTTTTGATTTGCATTCCCAGTCGGAGACTGGGAATGAGGGAGTTTCAACTAAATTTGTCATTAGACAGAACTTGTTTTAGTAAAAAATCCGCCTCCAGGTGCTAGCAAAAAGTCAGGTAGACCAACCATTATGCTATCTGGCGTGTTTGTAAACATTGTGCAATCAATGACATTTGCGAACGCGCCACGATTCGGCACAACATAGAATCTGACGGGAGGATACTGCGTGAAAATTGGTGCTAACTACTTGGGTAACGGAGAGTGTGAATTTACAGTTTGGTCTCCGCTATTAGATAGCGTCACGGTAAAAATTTTGACGCCAGAACAGCAGTTAATTCCGCTCAAGCCTAAGTCTGATGGATACTGGCACACGAAAGTCAACGATGTGTATCCAGGCACGCTTTATCGATATGTCTTGAATGGCCAAGATACCTTTGCCGATCCGGCGTCGCAGTATCAACCTGAAGGGGTACATGGGCCGTCTCAAATTGTCGATCAACACTTTGAGTGGACTGATGAAACATGGGCGGGTATTCCTGTGGAGTCGATGATTTTCTATGAAGTTCACGTTGGGACATTCACGCCGGAAGGAAGTTTCACCGCCATCATTCCCCGCTTACCGGAACTGCGGGAACTGGGAATTAACGCCATTGAAATCATGCCGATCGCTCAGTTTCCGGGAGATACCCATATTGAGGCTTCTCTGACATATCGCAACTGGGGTTATGACGGCGTTTATCCCTTTGCTGTCCAAAATTCCTACGGTAGCCCAGCCGAACTTAAGCAACTGGTAAATGCTTGCCATCAACATAATATTGCCGTAGTGCTGGATGTGGTGTATAACCACTTTGGCCCAGAAGGCAACTATATGAGTCAGTTTGCGCCCTACTTTACTAAAACCTATAAAACGCCGTGGGGCGATGCGCTGAATTTTGACGATGCCCATAGTCAGGGTGTGCGAAACTATTTCATCCAAAATGCGCTCTACTGGTTGGGCGAGTTCCACATTGATGCATTGCGGCTGGATGCAGTTCAAGCAATTTACGACTTGGGGGCGAAGCATTTTTTGTGGGAACTGGCGGAAGCAGTTCATCATTTCTCACAACAAGGGCAAAAATGGAAACGCCATCTAATTGCCGAAAGTGACCAGAATAATCCGCAAATAATTCGTCCGGCAGAATTGGGTGGATATGGAATCGATGCTCAGTGGAGTGATGATTTCCACCATTCATTACACGCACTTTTAACAGGCGATCGCCAAGGATATTATCAAGATTTTGGGCAATGTGCTGATCTGGCAAAAGCTTATGAAGATACTTTTGTCTATGATTGGAAGTATGCTCCCCACCGCAAGCGATTTCATGGCGTATCTTGCCGCGATCGCCCTTTATCACAGTTTTCTGTCTGCATCCAGAATCACGATCAAATCGGCAATCAAATGAAAGGAGAACGCCTCAGCCAGCGGATCTCTTTTGAGGGATTAAAGTTAGCTGCTGGCGCTGTGCTGCTGTCGCCCTACTTACCTCTGTTATTCATGGGAGAAGAATACGGTGAAACTGCACCCTTTATTTACTTTGTCAGTCACTCCGATCCAGATTTGATTCAAGCAGTTCAAGCCGGACGCAGAGAAGAATTTGAAGCATTTCACTATGCAGATGATCCCCCAGATCCGGAATCGGCAGAAACTTTCCTAAAATCTAAGCTCAATTGGCAATTACGCAATGAAGGTAAGCACAAAGTTTTGTGGGATTGGTATCGCCAGTTAATTAATTTACGCAAGACGCATCCAGCCCTTTTGAATCAAGACCGCAATTTCATCCAAGCAACTAGCGATAAAGTCAAGGATTTGGTCATCGTGCGTCGTTGGTGCGAATCGAGTGAACTAATTTTTGTGATGAATTTCAATTCGTCTCCAGTGACAGTGGCTCTGCCAATTGGGCATAATGCTGAAAAACTATTAGACTCAGCAGATACCTCATGGTCTGGGCCTGGTTCTGAAGCCGCGGAACATCTGTCTGTGGGGCAAGAAGTGAAAGTAAAAGCGACTAGTATAGTCCTGTATGAAAGGAGATGAAGGCGAGAGTTAGAACTTAAAGTTTCAGCCTCATAACCTCAAGTTTTGAGCTAAAAGGCTCAACGTTTGAGCTAAAAGGCTTAACGTTCGAGCTAAAAGGCTTAACGTTCAAGCTAAAAGGCTCAACGTTCAAGCTAAAAGGCTTAACGTTCAAGCTAAAAGGCTTAACGTTCGAGTTAAAAGGCTCAACGTTCAAGTAAAAAGGCTCAACGTTCAAGTAAAAAGGCTCAACGTTCGAGCTAAAAGGCTCAACGTTCGAGCTAAAAGGCTCAACGTTCAAGTAAAAAGGTTCAACGTTCGAGCTAAAAGGTTTAACGTTCATGTAAAAAGGTTCAAATTCTCCAAGTAATATCATGTCCGCCAAATTACCCATAATAAAAGAACCCCACCCCCAACCCCTCCCCGCTTGCGGGGAGGGGAGACAAAGCACAGCTTTGGCGGGGTGGGGTTCTTCGGGTTTAATGAGCAATCAAACGGACATAATATAAGTCCCTCGTCCGCCTCACTACCTACTCTTTCATCTCTCATTAGAACAAACTAGAACAAACTCATGCGAATTCCCACCGCAACTTATCGAATTCAGTTTACACCTCAGTTTGGCTTTGACAACGCTAAAGCGATCGCAGCTTATCTGGCAGATTTAGGTATTTCCGATTTATATGCCTCCCCCATTTTCAAGGCACGCTCCGGGAGTACGCACGGCTACGATATAGTAGATGCCACTCAACTCAACCCAGAATTAGGAACTAATGAGTCCTTTGATGCATTAGTTGGTGAAGTTCAATCCCTTGGTATGGGCTGGTTACAAGATATTGTGCCCAACCACATGGCCTATACCAGCGAAAACCTTTACTTAATGGACGTATTGGAACACGGCCCAGATTCCAGTTATACCGACTACTTCGACCTTTCTTGGAATGCTCCCTTTGGCGATCGCCAAGAGCGAATTCTCGCTCCTCTACTAGGAGATTTCTATGGTGCATCCCTGGAAAACGGACACATTCAACTACAATACGAACAAAACGGTTTAACTGTAAACTATTACAGCTTGAAACTGCCACTGCGGTTAGAATCTTACACAAAATTTATCACTCATAATCTGGGCAAACTCACGCGCACACTGGGACGCAACCACCCCGATTTTATTAAACTATTGGGAATTCTGTATATTCTCAAAAATGTCCCCTCAGAAGTTGCGGGGAAACAGCGACAAGACCAAATCGCATTTATTAAAGGATTGGTTTGGGAACTCTATACCACAAACGATGCCATCCGCGAGTTCATTGACGAAAATATCCAAACTTTCAATGGAGAACCAGGAAATTCAGATAGCTTTAACCTCCTAGATGAATTACTGAATGACCAGTTTTACCGTCTCGCCTTCTGGAAAGTTGGGGCGGAGGAAATGAACTACCGCCGTTTCTTTACTGTTAATGAACTGATTTCCGTTAAAGTTGAAGAACTGCGGGTTTTTAATAATACCCATAGCCTAATTCACAAGCTGGTTGAGGAGGGCACATTTACAGGTTTACGCATTGACCATATTGATGGACTTTATAACCCAATCCAGTATCTCGAAAGACTGCGGGAAAAGACAGGAGATGTTTACATCACGGTCGAGAAGATTTTAGAACTCACCGAAGAATTGCCGGAAAACTGGGGAATTGAAGGGACATCGGGATATGACTTTTTGAATTATGTAAATGGCGTATTTTGTCAAACGGAAAATCAATCATCCTTCGATAAAATCTACCAAAACTTTATTGCTGCAAGGGTAGATTATGCATCGGTAGTGAAGGATAAAAAACATCTAATCCTGGAAAAGAATTTAGCAGGTGATGTTGACAATCTGGCTCTTTTATTAAAGAATATTTCTAGCAAATATCGCTATGGCAATGATTTTACGCTGAATGGACTAAAAAGAGCGATCGCCGAAGTTTTGACACTGTTCCCGATTTACCGCACCTATATTACACCCGATGGGATTGGAGATAGCGATCGCGCTACCATTCAGAAAGTAATTGACCAAGCCAAAGAACAAGCGCCCCTGTTGCAGCACGAACTGACCTTTATTGAAAAGTTAATGCTGCTAGAGTTTGATAATTCTCTGACTCAAACAGAACGCGAACAGTGGATATATTTTGTCTTGCGAATGCAGCAATACAGCGGGCCGCTAATGGCGAAAGGCGTTGAAGACACCACATTATATGTTTACAATCGGTTACTGTCGCTAAATGAAGTGGGGGGTAATCCCGGTCATTTTGGGATTTCAGTAACCAAATTTCATGCCTTTAACCAACAGCACCAAGCAACTTGGCCCCACACAATGAACACCACAGCCACCCACGACACCAAACGCGGCGAAGATGTGCGGGCCAGGTTGAATGTCCTCTCAGAAATCCCCGATGAGTGGGAGCAACAGGTAAATACTTGGAGCGCCATGAATCGAGGAAATCGTAGCGATCGCCACGGGTTCGCTATGCCCGATCGCAACGATGAGTATTTTCTCTATCAAACCCTAGTTGGGGCGTTTCCCTTTGCCGAAGATGAACATGCGTCCTTTGTAGAACGGGTGAAAGACTATATAATTAAAGCAATTCGAGAAGCGAAAGTTCATACAGCATGGTTGCGACCTGATAGCGAGTACGAAGAAGCTTGTACCTCCTTTATTGAGAAGGTACTTGACCCTTCCATCTCCGGGGAATTTCTAGAAGCCTTTCGTCCCTTTCAACAGCGAATTGCAGACTATGGTATATTCAATTCCCTTTCCCAAACTCTACTGAAGATTACCGCACCTGGCGTACCCGACTTTTACCAGGGAACAGAACTTTGGGAACTAAGCCTAGTCGATCCAGACAATCGCCGTCCCGTGGATTTTGAACAGCGACATACTTACTTAAACGCTATCCGCGAACAGGTGAAAACAGACATTCTCGGACTAATTCAGGAGTTACTTAACGATAAAACCGACGGCAGAATCAAACTGTTTTTAACGGCTCAATTACTCCAAGCTAGAACAAACTACGTCTCATTATTCCAGGACGGCGACTATTTACCCTTAGAAGTTCAAGGAACCTACGCCAATCACATTATCGCCTTTGCGCGGCGGGAGGGGAATCAAACAGCGATCATAATCGCGCCTCGCTTTTTAACTAGCCTCATCCAGCCTGGAGACAATCCCTTGGGCGAATCAGTTTGGCAAGATACGCATCTGCTATTACCCCCTGGAACTCCCCTCACCTGGAAAAACGTCCTGACTCAGCAACCATTACAGGCAAAAGAAACCCTATCGATCGCAGCAGCCCTAGCTCATTTTCCAGTTGCTCTGTTAGTCAGTGATTAACGGGCATGGGGCAAAAGAGGCAGAGGGAAAGAGTGGAGAGGGTAGAGGGCAGAGGGGAAAACTCTTTCTTCTACCTTGCTCCCCGATCTAGCCGTGTGAAGGTGACATATAGATTGAATTTCATATTTGTTCAACTCAAATCTTCACTTTTTCTTTTAGAATTCTGAAAATTCCGAGTACTGCTCTTGAAGTTCCGAGTACTGCTCTCGAAGTTCCGAGTACTGATCTCGAAGTTCCGAGTTCTGAGCTAGTAATGAAATAGAAATTGCAGTCTCATCCAGACTCACCTTGACAGCACTATTCCTAGTTCTTAGTCTCTATTCCCCAGCCCCCATTTTGAATCTTGAGATGAATTATGACTACTCCAGCTTACACCGACACTCCACCAGCACTCACCACCGCGCAGATTGACGCCGTGCGATCGCATATCAAGAAAACCTGGAAAATCTTAACGCGATCGCACGAACATTTGTTGCAATCTGCGAAGGATACCAAGCTAGACCACAAAACAGACACTCCTTGGATTGTCTACATTTCCCCCTTAGAAGATTGTCCCAATATTCAAACTGTCTTGGAGCGATCGCTATCTCCAAAGGATATGCAAAGAATTGAAATTCGCACTTTGCCACCTGAAGTCGAGGCGATTAAAGAGCATGGGTTACTATACCTACCAGGGCCTTATGTAGTACCAGGTGGTCGCTTTAATGAAATGTATGGCTGGGATAGCTACTTTATATTACTGGGACTTTTGCACGATGGGGAATTAGAGCTAGCGCAAAGCCAAGTAGACCAACTGCTGTACCAGGTGGAGAATTACGGCATTATCCTCAATTCCAACCGGACTTATATGCTGTCGCGATCGCAACCCCCCGTCCTCAGCATGATGGTTTTGGCGTTATTCCAGCACACCCAAGATCAAGAGTGGTTAAAGTCAACCGTACCGCTTTTAGAGCAATTTTACTATTACTGGGTAGTACCGCCCCACCTGAATCCCGGAACAGGCTTATCTAGATTCTATGCTCTTGGGGAAGGCCCCGCACCAGAAGTTTTGTTCTCCGAGCGGGATGAGGAGGGAAAAAGCCACTACGATCGCGTCAAGGAGTACTATAAAACTTTTGAAATTGAGGATTATGACGTTAGTCTTTATTACAATCAAGAAACTGACGAACTGACCAACCTATTTTACAAAGCCGATCGCACCATGCGCGAGTCTGGTTTTGATATCACCAACCGATTTGGCCCTTTCAGTGCTGATATCCTCCACTACGCTCCTGTGTGTCTCAACAGTTTGCTGTATCAGGTAGAACAAGACTTAGCGCAAATCAACGATATTCTGGGGAACGAACAACTGCAACAACAATGGTCAGATCGCGCAGATATCCGCCGCGATCGCATCGATCGGTTTCTCTGGGATGAAGAACAAGGACTTTATCTGGACTATCATTTCCAGAGTGGAAAACGCCGCCGCTACGAATTTGCTACCACCTTCTATCCCTTGTGGCTGGGAATTGCTTCGCCAACCCAAGCCAAACGCGTCGTGAAAAACCTCTCTTTATTTGAAGCCCCAGGCGGAATTCTTACCAGCACTCATGTCACCGGAAACCAGTGGGATGCTCCCTTCGGTTGGGCACCATTGACGTTAATTGCCGTTCTTGGACTTCATCGATATGGGTTTCATGCAGAGGGCGATCGCATTGCCAATAAATTCCTGGCTATGGTAATTAAAGAATTTGAGCGTCACAACACCCTAGTTGAGAAATATGATGTTGAACGCTGTTCTGCCAACGTTTCTGACGATATCTCCTTTGGATATAGTTCTAACGAAGTTGGTTTTGGCTGGACAAATGGAGTCGTTTTGGAACTCTTAGCAGGCTGTGGGAAAAAAGTTTAAATAAAACCCCTGTAGGGTGTGTTATAGCGTTAGCGTAACGCACCATTCCCGGTTTTCGGTGCCCTGCGTCAGCCGTAACACACCCTACAATCAAAGCATTACTTCATAACTGGCTTGCACCACATGATCAGGAATAATCACAATGGTTCAATCAGCCTCAAAAGTTCTGACCGTTGATGAATTTATTAGCCATTACAGTGAGTGCGATCGCTATGAATTAATTGATGGTGAATTAATTGAGATGGAACCAACCGGGCCACATGAACAAGTATCTGCTTTGATTGGGCGAAAACTGAATGTAGAAATTGATCCTCAGGATCTAAGCTACTTTATTCCTCATCGCTGTCTAATCAAACTATTAGGAATAGAAACAGCTTTTCGTCCCGATGCGATCGTGTTAGACCAAACTCAATTAATTAATGAACCATTGTGGCAACAACAACCTGTAATTACATCAGGAAACTCAATCAAACTGATTGCTGAAGTTGTTAGCACAAACTGGCAGAACGATTACGCCCGCAAGGTTGAAGATTACGCCCTGTTAGGACGATACGGATGACACCACAAGACGCACGACAATATGCACCAGCAACCCAGCGCAATAGCGAACCAATTATAGAAGTACTTTTACAAGTGTTGCCCAAGAGTGGCACGATATTGGAAATAGCAAGTGGTACTGGCGAACATGCAGTATTTTTTGCTCCCAAGCTTAGTCCTCGTCTGTGGCTGCCAACAGATGCAAATCCACAATTACGAGCCAGCATTACTGCATGGGCTGAACACTCTGGCTGTGATAATCTTTATCCACCGCTTGAGCTTGATGTCAGAGAACCAGTTTGGGCAGTAGAGAATCCTGCATTTGATTGGCTTAATAATCAGCCAATTGTGGCGATCGTCAACATCAATATGATTCACATTTCACCGTGGTCAGCCTGTCTAGGATTAATGGCAGGGGCAGGTCGGATCTTACCAGCAGGAGGTATCCTCTATTTATATGGGCCTTTTAAACAAGCTGGAGAACATACAGCAGCGAGTAATGCAGCTTTTGACGAATCTTTACGCGCCCAAAACCCAGAGTGGGGTGTACGTAACTTGGATGATGTTGTCGCAGTAGCTAGCGATCAAAACCTGATCTTGAAACAGACTTATCAAATGCCAGCAAATAATCTTTCAGTAGTGTTTGAACATTCTGCTAAGTAGGTAGGCGTAATTAAATTGTCTCGTTCCCAGTCGGAGACTGGGAATGCCTATGGGAGGCTCCGCCTCAAGAATTGCGGCTCTGCCGCAATTGAAGTGCATTTCCAGCCAGATGCTGGAAACGAGATTTGAAAAGACTTTTAGCTTAAGTTGACACCAATGAACAATGTTGTGCCCTGACAATAATCTGTACAGAGGCGCTTGTTGCAATTTGTTGTATATATTACAATACAGTTCAGTTAAGGATAATTGTAGGTTGGGTTGAACGTTCGCGAACAGCGTCCCGTAGAGAAGTGAAACCCAACAAACCCTGCAAAATGTTGGGTTTCGTTCTTCAAACGCCACTTGCTTCTCCCAAGGGGAGACGCTGCGCGAACAAGTCGGGAAACCCGCCCAACACAGTGGCTCCCCAACCTACGCTGGTTTTGGTTTTTGGCTCTAACCCAAGGGTATTGGTATATATTATGTTGAAAAAAATCAAGCAAGTCGCATCAGAGGCTTTGATTTTTCCTCCCCAACCCTACAAGGGTTGGGGTTGGGGGTTAGGTTTGAGAGAAAGTTGCAGATGGCATTAAGTAACTATTCACGCCATCAATTTTATCTTGACAGATGTTAGTCCGCTTGTTTTAAACGGCTCTAGCCGCTTAAAACAAACCTTTAATCATTCACGCCGACTTACTTAGAACTCGATTTTGATTAATGAAAACTTTTTCAGATAAAAGCCTTGCCGCACAAAGATTTCAGTCTCACTGTGCTTATAATTATTCAAGCTGGATTCTTATATTCAGCACCTAATCATTATCATCTTTACGCTTATCGTAAGGCTCACCTGTAAAAGGTTGTACGCCAATAACAGGATAAGCATCATCATTAGGTCCAAAAATCCGCATTGCAGCTTCAGAAATATACTTGGTTATGTTCGCAATGAGTTGGGAAATACCCATAATATTGGACTCCTTATTTTTGAGTCGCTTTAATTGTGCTACCTATACTTTAATCCTGAGATTTTTGACTGAATGCAATTCTCAATATATTGAAAAGATACGCAATGTTTATTCAGATAACTTCGCAATACTTTATCTTGTCAAAAAGTCAAATTTTTCTCTTTGATTCTAATTCAAACTTCGCTATTTATTCAACCCCTGTCTGGTAAATAGGCTGGAAAACAAACTTGCCTTGGCAGGATATTATTTTATTTCATTAGCCGGCCGTAAAATTAACATTATTGCTAGCTTTTACTATTAAAAAATATTAAATATTTGATAAAGCTAGTATAAATTTACCTATAAATCTACTGTTACACAGCAATCTCTAAAATATACTTGCCAGGAGTTGACATTATTTATGGTAGATATTACCATAAATAGTAGAAGCATCTTGTAAGGAAGCTCTTGCATGACAACTTTCTTAGATTTGGACTATGTACATAAACAGCAAAGCCAGCAGAACCAGGAACTAAACCTCTCTGCGGATGACTACAGCTTGCTGACCGACCTTTACCAGTTGACGATGGCGGCTTGTTACACAGGCGAAGGTATAGAACAACGACGGGCCAGCTTTGAATTGTCTGTCAGGCGATTGCCAGAGGGTTTTGGTTATTTAATTGCAATGGGGCTGACGCAGGCATTGGAATATTTAGCCAAATTCCGCTTTAGTTCCTCGCAAATTGCGGCATTACAGGCAACGGGAATTTTTGCTCACGCAAGCGATCGCTTTTGGTCACTTTTAGCTGAGGGAAAATTTACAGGTGATGTTTGGGCAGTACCAGAAGGGACAGCCGTCTTTGCCAATCAGCCACTGTTGCGGGTGGAAGCACCCCTTTGGCAAGCGCAACTAGTAGAAACTTACCTCCTGAATACTATTAATTACCAGACTTTGATTGCGACAAAAGCAGCACGGGTGCGGGATGTAGCGGGGGAGAAAGCTACACTTTTAGAATTTGGGACAAGACGAGCATTTAGTCCGCAGGCTGCTTTGTGGGCGGCGCGGGCGGCCTTAGCAGGTGGGTTAGATTCCACTTCTAATGTGTTAGCAGCGCTACAACTGGGACAAAAGCCAAGTGGTACGATGGCACACGCCCTGGTGATGGCGTTATCAGCAATAGAAGGCACTGAAGAACAAGCTTTTAGTGCATTTCATCGATATTTTCCGGGTGCGCCGTTGCTGATTGATACTTACGATACCGTTGCTGCTGCCCAGCGCTTGGCCCAAAAAGTAAATTCCGGGGAAATGCAATTAACAGGAGTGAGATTGGACTCAGGAGATTTAGTTACCTTATCAAAACAGGTGCGATCGCTCCTTCCTGGTGTGCCAATTTTTGCTAGTGGCGACTTGGACGAGTGGGAAATTGCTAGATTAAAAGCCGCTGGCGCCCAAATTGATGGTTACGGACTGGGAACGCGACTAGTTACAGGTTCGCCCGTAAATGGAGTCTATAAACTTGTAGACATTGATGGTATCCCAGTGATGAAGCAGTCGAGTGGTAAGGTTACTTATCCAGGGCGCAAGCAGATTTTTCGCTCGTTTACGGGAGGTAAGGTAAAAGCAGACAGGTTGGGACTCTTAGGTGAAAGTCTTCTGGATGAAGAACCTTTGTTGCAGTTGGTAGTGCAGGAGGGTGAACGGGTGCAGCCGTTGGAGTCGTTGGCAACAATTCGTCAGCGTACCGCCGCCTCAGTTGCCAGTTTGCCAGAAGAGACACGGCGTTTGGATCATCCTGTCTCGGTGCAGGTGGAAATTTCTACCGCGCTGCAAGAGTTGACGGAAAAAACTAAGAAACGAACCGCAAAGGACGCAGAGGACGCAAAGTAAGATGATGAGAATTGCTTTGTTTGGAACTAGTGCCGATCCACCAACTGCTGGTCATCAAAAAATTCTGAGTTGGTTGTCTGAGCGTTATGATTGGGTAGCAGTTTGGGCAGCGGATAATCCATTTAAGTCCCATCAAACACCCTTACAACATCGGGCGGCAATGTTGCAACTGTTGATTGCGGATATAGACGCGCCACGGCACAATATTGCTTTGGAACAAGAATTAAGTAGCTTCAGAACACTGGAAACAGTGGAAAAAGCGAAGCTTATTTGGGGTGAGGACGCTGAATTGACGTTGATTATTGGTTCAGATTTACTGAGTCAGCTACCACGTTGGTATCGCGTTGAAGATTTGTTACAGGAAGTGCAACTACTGATCGTGCCGCGACCGGGATATGCAATAGATGAGTCTAGTTCAGAGGTAGTGCAAAAGCTGGGAGGGAAGATTGCGATCGCTAGTCTGACCGGTCTAGATGTTTCCTCAACAGCGTACCGCGAACATGGAGATTCTGAAGCCCTCACAGCCCCTGTAGTTGCCTATATTAATCGAGAGCATTTGTACGAATGCCAGGACGTTCCCAAAAAAAGATACCAACTCCGCTAAACCAACAACCTTTGGCCGATTTCAAGGTTGGTGTTGATAATGTAATTTTTTCTGTAGATACTGCCCAAAATCGGCTGTTAGTTCTACTAGTAATGCGACAGCAAGAACCATTTTTAAATCATTGGAGTCTTCCCGGTACTTTGGTGCGTCCAGGAGAGTCTTTAGAAGATGCCGCCTATCGCATTATGGCGGAGAAAATTAAAGTTAACAATCTCTATTTAGAACAACTGTATACATTTGGTGGGCCGAATCGCGATCCACGGGAAGCAACTGATAGTTATGGTGTGCGTTATCTATCAGTTAGTTACTTTGCCCTAGTGCGATTTGAGGAAGCCGAATTAATTGCCGATCGCATGACTGGCATAGCTTGGTATCCGGTAAAAGAAGTGCCAAAATTAGCTTTTGACCATAATGAAATTCTGGCCTATGGGCACAGGCGATTGCGAAATAAATTAGAGTATAGTCCGGTGGCTTTTGAAGTCTTGCCAGAAATGTTTACCTTGAATGATTTATATCAGTTATACGCCACAGTTTTAGGTGACAATTTTTCCGATTATTCTAATTTTCGAGCGCGTCTACTCAAATTAGGTTTTTTATGCGATACCGGAATTAAGGTATCGCGGGGTGCTGGTCGTCCCGCTAGCTTGTATAAGTTTGACGCTGAAGCTTTTGCTCCCTTAAAAGATAAGCCTTTGGTGTTTATTTAACTAATCTCTACCCAAAGTCCAGGGATCATCCCAAATGTGCAAAAACCTTGATAGCCCTCATCCCCTAACCCCTTCTCCCAAATATGGGAGAAGGGGAATTAGAATCTTCTTGCCTCTCCCATATTTGGGAGAGGGGCTGGGAGTGAGGGAAAAGAGTTAAGCAAAATTGGGATGCTCTCAAATTCCAAAGTAATTAATTTTGACTCTGCCAATTTTGGATTCTAGATTTTAGATTTCTCCATCAATCCAAAATTTAAAATCCAAAATCTAAAATTGAATGACTCCTAACTCTTAACTAAAATGAAGATTGCGATCGCTCAAATTAATCCGACAATTGGTGATTTGCTTTTAAATGCCCAAAAAATCCTGGAGGCGGCACAACGCGCAGCATCTAGCGGTGCGCGTTTGTTGTTGACACCAGAACTTTCTTTGTGTGGCTATCCACCAAGGGATTTATTACTAAATCCTAGTTTTGTGGAAGCAATGGGCATCACTTTGCAAAACTTGGCCCAAGATTTACCACCAAATTTAGCCGTGTTGGTAGGAACTGTTGAACAGAATCTCAAAGCACATATTAGCGGCGGTAAAACTTTATTTAACAGTATAGCTTTGTTAGAGAATGGCAAAGTAAAGCAAATTTTTCACAAGCGACTTTTGCCTACTTACGATGTATTTGACGAACGTCGCTATTTTGAACCAGGCTTGCAAGCTAATTATTTCACTCTAGATAATATCCATATTGGCGTAACTATTTGCGAAGATTTATGGAATGATGAGGAATTTTGGGGCAAACGTAGTTATGCAGTGAATCCGATTGCTGACTTAGCAATTCTGGGTGTAGATTTGATTGTAAATTTGTCTGCTTCCCCCTACACTGTCGGCAAGCAGCAGTTTCGCGAAACAATTCTTAGGCATAGTGCAGTCCGTTTTCAACAACCGGTTATTTATGCTAATCAGGTTGGTGGAAATGATGATCTAATTTTTGATGGTCGTAGTTTTGCCTTGAATCGTCAAGGTGAAATTATGTGTCGTGCCCGTGGCTTTGATACCGATTTAGTGGTGGTCGAATTTGACGAAGCGCAACGAGATTTGCAGTTGGGTTCTGTAGCACCTGTGGATGAATCGGAAGATGAAGAAATTTGGCAAGCTTTGGTTTTGGGAGTGCGAGATTACGCTCGGAAGTGTCGCTTTTCTAAAGTAGTATTGGGTTTAAGTGGCGGGATTGACTCTGCAATAGTAGCTGCGATCGCCACGGCTGCACTTGGTAAAGAAAATGTCCTCGGTGTTCTCATGCCTTCCCCTTACAGTTCCGAGCATTCCATCAGTGATGCTGTGGCATTAGCCGAAAATTTGGGGATTACGACTAATCTTTTACCAATTGGGGAGTTAATGCAAGGCTTTGATCAAACATTAGGTGATTTGTTTGCAGGTACTGAATTTGGACTGGCAGAAGAGAATATACAGTCTCGGATTCGGGGTAATTTATTAATGGCGATCGCTAACAAATTTGGCTATCTCCTTTTATCTACCGGTAACAAGTCAGAAATGGCTGTCGGTTATTGTACTCTCTACGGCGATATGAATGGCGGGTTAGCAGTGATTGCAGATGTTCCTAAAACCCGTGTGTATTCACTTTGTCAATGGTTAAATCGCGATGTCTACGACGGGCTACGCCTACGCGAAATCATCCCGCAAAACGTCTTGACTAAACCACCCAGCGCCGAACTTAAACCAGGTCAAGTAGATCAAGACTCTCTACCGCCTTACGAAATTTTGGACGATATTTTGCAACGCCTGATTCACAATCACCAATCAGCAGCGCAAATTGTTGCAGCAGGTCACGATCCGGTGATTATAGACCGAGTAATTCAAATGGTGGCGCGGGCTGAATTTAAACGGCGACAAGCACCTCCCGGATTGAAAATCACCGATCGCGCTTTTGGAACTGGTTGGCGAATGCCAATTGCTAGTAACTGGGTTAGTGTCAAAAACGCTTACCAAACTAAAACTACACCTACCTTAGTTTGTTTGGATGGACAAGATGCCCATCCGCGAATCAAGTAGTAGTCTGTCAAGCTAAACGGGGACGCGGGGACAATTTCCCTCACCGCGTCACCCGCTCACCACGTTTTTTCCCTGATCGCAGATTTTTTACTCTCCATTATCAAGACGTTCCATTAGCTGCCAGAGAATGTTTTTCACATTTTCAAGTACAACTTTATACTCATCATATGTATATATATTTTCTAAGTCTAAGTAGCTATAGTGGAGTGTGAACCACCTAGTTTTTGGGTAAATTGCAATCCGATGATGCTTCAAAATGTAAAGCTTGTGACTATTGCTCTTGTTTTAACGTGGGTTCAATCTCGTTTTAGCTCAACGTAACTTATACAAAAGCTTATTTTTTTGACAAACAGCTTATTGATCTCATATCCTCTACAAACAAGCGTGTTCTGGATTTATATTTTTCTGTAAATCTAAATTTTATTACGTAAAAATAATTAATCAAAGTAGCCATAAGTACTTTTTTATATAGTATAACTTACGTTAATTTTTGTGTGCTGAATCATAAATTAATAGTAAAAATTTGGACGTAATCTTTAATATAAAAGTATTATTTAAGACAGCATCAATTTTTAAAATGATGTTTATACTTAGAAGTAAATAAATGAAAGCAGGTGCATAATGAAACTACAAGATTTCTTGGGAAAAGATGAGAAATGGGGATTTGATGCGATCGCTGAAGATGCAGACTTGGCTCGTCAGATTCAGATACTGTTAATTGGCTTAGGTTTGCTGGAACCTCCAGCCGATGGCAAATTTGGGCCTGTTACTGTGATATCTATCAAAAAATTTCAAGAATTAACAAAGACTGGAGAAAGTGACTTTTTAGGAGCAGTCACAGCCAAGAAACTGATTGAAACCAAACCAGATGATCTTCCTAAACCCCCCTTGAAACTTGGTAATGACATTGCCAGCAGGATTGTGAAATACTTGCTATCTAAAGATTATCAGGTATTCACCAATCCAAAAGAATACAACATTGTTTATATAGAAGGTATAAATGGAGACTGGAGTTTAAATAGTGATACACCCAATCAATTTAATGATCGGCGGATTGTCATTGAAGTAGTAAATGGTGTTCCCAAAATCGTAGATCACTGGGAAGCTACTACAGAACCAGGAAGGTATTACACTTATAATCCGATGAATCCCAAGGGAGCAGCTAGGATTCAGTTTGGACAATACAAAGCTTGGGCTGTTGGCATCCACGGCACAGCAGAGCCTCACGAAGCATTAGTGCAAGTTGGAGATATAACTGTTTGTAGAGATTTCAACAAAGATTTTAAACGGACTGGCGACAAACTTGATACAGGTGATAATTTTTATGTGAATCAACATTACGGCTTTGATTTTCCCCAGAATGATATTCGCCTTGCTAGTGCTGGTTGTTTAGTAGGACGGACTCGTGAGGGACATAGAGAGTTTATGGCGATTGTTAAACAAGACCGCCGTTATCTCGCTAATGGCAAATATGCTTTTTACACTACTGTGATTCCTGGGGATGATTTAGCGAAGATGTTTCCAGCATGAGGTCAATCAATTTTAGATTTTAGATTTTAGATTTTAGATTTTAGATTAAAAAGAGCAATCAAGTCATTAGCTCTGTCAACGAAGAGCAAAAGGGGCAGTTCTTGCGGGAGCTAGGGGAGAGCATTGATGTCAACTTAAGCCCAAACCAAACCCCTTTAAAACCTCGTTTCCAGCCAGAGGCTGGAAATGCTTTTTCATTGCGCCTCTGCCGCAAGTCTTGAGGTGGCAGCCCCCCTATCGGCATTCCCAGTCTCCGACTGGGAACGAGAATAATAGATCCCAAAGACGCGATAAATCGCCGTCAGGACGAAGGACTGATTATTGTAAAGACGGCGATTTATCGCGTCTCTTGCCTTAACCGAACAGTATTGAACCCGAACTGACGTTACTTAAGAAAAAAATCGTGGCTTTAATGCAGAAATTTTGATTTTCAGGGAAAATTTTTTATTTTAAGAGCAAAATCGTCATTTTCCTAACGATGGCTTCTCCATCGGTAGTGATGGTTGTTGAAATTGTGACAACTTGCCTAACAGCCAAGCAAACCCTTGTCTTGGGCTTACGAAATGTAGGGGTAATTCATGAATCATACGTGTCAACTTAACCAGGACTTACGCAAAAAAGTTCTGAAGTAGCGGTAATTCATGAATTACCGCTACGAAAAATCAGGTTTTTGAGACAATTTTGCGTAAGTCCTATTAACGTAAAAGTTATGTTCCGCAAAGAACTGAAGTTCCTTGCTTATAGCAAAAGTAATCTTTAGATTACTAAATATCCGCAAAATTTTTTAGTCTACTTCAGTAGACTTTAGCTAAAAGCCAGAGAACTTTAGTTCAAGGCGGGTGAGGAAGCTAACAATTAAGCTATTTCTAGCTTAAGTTGACACCAATGACACCTGTGCGTCCCTACTTTGTGTGAGATAGCAACTTTGTCTAACCTTGTTCTTGTGGTTGCCCTATCTGTGCCGTCAGCTTCTCTTTATCTTGCCTACGTTTTTTGGCGTAAAGTTGAATAGTGACTGCCATTAATATAATCATGGCAAAAATGCCCCAAACAGTGATATCCGTAGGGAGATTATTCTTAAACACAGCCAGCAGGACGATCGCTACTAACATAACTGTCGGTGCTTCATTTAAAGCACGTAATTGCTGACTATTCCAGCCACATTCATCTACTGCTAATTTCTTCATCAGCCGAGCGCAGTAATGATGATAACCAATTAGAATAGCAACAAACAGCAGTTTGATATGCAACCAACCCTCTTTTAAAATATCCGGTTCAGTGCTTAATAAACCGATAGCCATTGCGATCGTTACGAACATTCCAGGGTTAGTAATGATATAATATAGCCGCTTTTCCATAATTTGATACTGATTTTTCAGTATCGTTCGGGCTGGTTCAGGTTCAAGGTTCGCTTCAACGTGATAGATAAAAAGACGTACTAGGTAGAACAAACCAGCGAACCAAACTACAAATCCGACAATATGAAATGCTTTAAACCATGAATAAGCCATGAATCCTAATCTCCTTTACTTGTGGTTGTGATGCCTTTTTAATGGTAATAAAAAGTTCACGAATGCAGGCGCGGATAACATTGATAAATGTAGCAAAAATCCCGACTTTATTTTTTACTACAGATAAATATCTATGATTTATCTGTGGTAATCTTGGTTTCATTTTTATAATATCGATTTTTGCCATTCGGTATATTGTCAATGAGCATCTTTACGACGCATAAAGAATAGTAGGTTGGGTTGAGCGTAAGCGTTACCCAACAAAGCCTTGATAATGTTGGGTTTCGTTCCTCAAACGCCAGTTGCTACAACTCTTGGAACCCCCGCAACGCACTGGCTCCCCAACCTAGGCCAGTTTTAGTTTTTAGCCTTAACCCAAGCGTATTGAGGTATATTGTCAATGAGCATCTTTACGACGCACAAAGGGTAAAAGGTCTTCTAAAATCGCTTCGTGGTAGTGTTCTTGAGGATAATGTCCAACGTTATTAAGTTTTATTAATTCGGTATTGGGTACGGAATTGGCAAAACTTTGGGCAATTTCTACAGGTAGCCAAGGGTCAATCATACCCCATTGAATCAGAATTGGCTGTTGCCATTCTTTAAAGCCAGATTGGATTTCTGTCATTGCTGAATCAAGCTGTAAATTGCGAATACTTGCTAAGAGACTTCGACCAGATGCGGAAGTTTTCAAAAATGGTTTTCGATAAATATCTAAATCCTTATCTTCGATGCGATAACGGCTTCCACCTTCTAGCGTCCGGTCAACCAAAAGCGGATCTTGGGTAATTACTTCACCTGCCAAAGGTAAACCCATTTGTTTAATTTTCCAGGGTAATTTGGCAGCAGTTGAAATTGGTGTATTTAAGATAGCTAAATTAGCAATTTGTTCTGGATGACGCAAGGCATATTGTAATCCCACAGAACCTAAAAACCCTTGTACAACTAGAGAAAAATGTTCAAGTTCTAACGCTTTAATAAATCCTTCTAAAGCTGTGATAAAAGCATCAGGAGTATAAGCAAAATCTCGTTTTTCTGGTTTTGCCGAAAAGCCATAACCAATCCAATCTGGAGCGATCGCTCTTGTACCCTGATTCGCCAAAGCAGGTATAATATTACGCCAACTATAACTTTGTGAAACTAAGCCGTGTAGCAACAACACAGGTGCTAAGTCAGTTCTACCGATTGGTAAAGATTCGCGATAAAACCATTCCAGTGAATCTACATTGATTTTATGTTCTGTTATTGACACGCTATATTCCTATGGATTGAGAATTGGGCATTGGGAATTGGGCAATTCAATTTTGGATTTTGGATTTTAAATTTTGGATTAAATTTCAATCTAAAATCCAAAATCTAAAATCTAAAATTCTTGCTCCCCTATTCCCCATTCCCCATTCCCTGAGAAATAATCATCTCACGAATTGCATAAGCTGTGGCGGGTGCTAGTAAAACGCCGTTGCGATAATGTCCGGTAGCTAGGAGGACATTACTAAACCCTGGCAACTTACCAATAACTGGGGCTGGGCGTCCTTCAGGACGGGGACGTAACCCCGACCAAGTGCGGAGAATCGTTGCTGTGGCTAACTCTGGGCAAAATGCGATCGCTTGTTCTCTAAGAGATTCCAGTAATTCTGGATTTGGTGGTATCTCATTTCCATTGCCGGGAAATTCTACTGTTGCACCCACCCAATAATCTCCCCCGCCTACAGGAACAATATGGACATCGTTACCTGTAATCGCCGGCTGGAAGTCGGGATTGCCTAACGGATGCCCCACGCGCATTTGCAACGCTTGCCCTAGCACGGGACGAATATCAATCATCTGATTCAATTTTGCCGTGAGTGGTGTTGAACCTAGCCCTGCTGCGACTACAAACCAATCTGCGGCTATTTTTCCTTCTGTAGTCTCAAGTTGATTGCAAAATTGGGGGGAAGACTCAGGTGCTGAGGTTTGAGCATCCAAAACAGCCACACCAAATTTGAAAGTCACACCGTTGTGCTGGGCAGCCTCAACTAAAGCTAATGTGAGAGCAGTTGGATCAAGCTGGCGGTCTTGGGGAGAATAGACAGCGCCAGTAATTTTTTCGTGTAGGCGCAGCCCGTCGTAGACATCAACTTGAGGACACATATTCTGAAGTTTAGCAGTGTCCCAAATTTCTAAATGCCAGCCTTGAGAGTGGCGAATTTCTACTAGTTTTTCCCATGCTGAGATCCCCTCTTGCCTGCTGGGGGTATCAGACAAAAGCATGAGAATTCCCTGGCGATTAAAAGGAATTTTGCGACTCGTTAAAGCTTCTAGTTCAGGAATCAAAGTTTCATAGCGTTGGATGCTAGTTTGCCGCATCTGCCAAGCTTTGCCCTTGATTTTTTGACTGATTGCGCCCATCAAAACGCCAAGTGCAGCGCCCGTGGAAGCTTGTGCTGGTGATTGCCGATCGCAAACTGTGATTTTCAGCCCTTTTACTTGACTCAGTTCATAGGCGATCGCAGCCCCAACCACACCACAACCGATAATAACTACATTCATGACTTGTGCTTAGAGTTAGAAGTAAGAAGTAAGGAATTAGAAGTGAGAAGTTAAAAATTCCTAACTCTTAACTCCTAACTCCTAACTCTTAACGTACAGACGCGATTAATCGCGTCTCTCCTAACTCTCTTCTGCTTTAGGAAGCAGATCGAGGAATTTGTCAATGTCTGCGATCGCAGCTTGGGAGTTACTCAGGGCAACTTGAGGATTGCCAGCACTAGTAGCTTTATCAAGTTTAACTAGGTGGTTAAACAAATCTCGCGTTATTTGACGTGCTGTGGGTTGGTCTTTGGGTAGAAGGTTGGGAGTGACATAAGTCAGGTTCAGCCTTGCTTCTGTTACCGGGCCATGTATAAAGTTACGCACATTGATCCAATCACCTTTTTGAATCAGGGTTTTCAACTCTTGTGAGCGATCGCGTACAGCCTGAATTTCAGGAACGTATGCCTGAATTCTTTCAAGTTGCGTTGCTGTATAAGTCGGAGGTGCCACCGCGACACCAGGCCCGCCACAACTCATGAGGAATGTGGCCAATAATACTAGAACAAATGAAAAAATCGAGCGTTGACGCACCATACACTGAACTTAATTGCTTTTTGTTTGCCGATTAACAGTGTCATTTTAGATCGCTAGCGCAATTTATCGTTCTTGTCAGCTAAGGATTTTGCAGAAAATCTTGATATTTTTTACAAAAGGCAGAGTTTCATCTGCTTTTGAGGAATTATTAAGTATAATTACTTAATAAGTATTAGCCAGTCCCAACAAGAAGCGATTTTTGGCATCTGTTAGTAACCAGGATTGTTAGGGAAGTATGATTTAGAGTTGCTAAATCTCAAAGGTCTTGATAAGCTGAAACACCAATAGGATAAGCATTCTGGCGGTTTTACTGTCTTCACATTCCCCCAGACGCTGACACAATATAGGAGTATTTTTAGTGAATGCATCTGAACAGGCAACTAACCTTGAACTCGCCAGCAAGATTGCTACGGTAGTTAATTTGTTCAAATTCGAGTTTCCTGATGCCAAATCTGATCTCAAACCCTGGAAGAATGACCCGGAGACTAGAGAATTAGTCGATCCAGACTCTATAGATATTGGCTTTCACTTTCCTGGTATCAGCAAATCTTGGCGAAGTCGTAGTATTTTAATTCAAATCCGATTTTATCAAGATCCCATCCACAACTCACGTCGGGCGATCGGCGTGGAGATAGCTGGATTTGATCATCGCGGCGAAGCGTGGCGACTTTCTACGGTAGAAAACTGGAGTATTGTCGGCGCATCTTCGCCTTCTGGCGAAATTGGGGATAAGCTCAAACAGATTTGCCGACAGATTTTAGAAGTTTTTAATAAACAAAGTGAATAACAATTCAAAATTCGGCGTTGCTGAATCAAGGGATGATTCTTGTCGGGTGGGCAACATGAGCGCTCCGAAATACAAGGAACGGGCAAGATGCCCATCCCACTAGCAAAATCATCCCGCAAATATGCAACGCCCAAAATTCAATCCGAATTATTATGACTACTGTAATATTTGTACATGGCACTGGCATTAGAGAACGAGAATACAACGAAACTTTTGAGATAATTGAGCAAAAGATTCACGCCCAACGTTCTGACATCAAAGTTGCTCGCTGCCTTTGGGGTTCATTAGGTGCAAGGTTTAATGATAATCGGGCATCAGTACCCTTGGAAGATGCGACACTGGCTTTATCTGAGTCAGAAGAAGACGCAGATATTCTATTATGGCAGCAATTATACCGCGACCCTTTGTATGAATTGCGGCTGTTGTCTTTGAAACCGATTGAGTCAGGAAATCCTTTTGGGGAACAACCAGGGGATGTTTTACAATCTTGTGTAGCGAGTCTCACTCCGGCATCTCAACTGCAAGCTAAGTTGCAAGAGGCGGGAATTGCAGAGGTATTTGAGCAAGCACGAGAGGCGATTATCCACAGTGAACCGTATGATCAGGCATTGCTCACAGTTTCCGAATCTGATTTGAGTGAATATTATGCACCAATAGCTAGAGCAGTTGTGGCTCAAGCAATGTTTATTAGCGAACAGGAAGAAAAATTTCCCCCCATACTCACCGATGCCCAATTGCGGGATAAAGTTGTGGAATTGCTGACTCTGGCTTTAGGAGAGGCAGAGTTAGGATTGGGTGGCTGGTTGTTAAAGCCACTTCTTGAGTTAGCGTTACCAATGGGAACGAATTATGTCAGAGGAAACCGCCTTGAACTAACTGATAAAATTTCGCCTATGCCTGGTGATATTTTGTTGTATCTGACGCGGGGTGAAAAAATCAGGGCGTTTATCCAGGAACAAATTGCCCAAGCAGAACCGCCAGTGGTTTTAATCGCCCATAGCTTGGGAGGTATCGCTTGTGTAGATTTGCTAGTGCAGCAGCAGTTATCTCAGGTGGAATTATTGGTAACAGTTGGTTCCCAAGCACCATTTTTATATGAGATTAACGCCCTCTACAGCTTAGAATATGGGCAGTTATTGCCAGAGCATTTCCCCGAATGGTTGAATATCTACGATTTACGGGATTTTCTCAGTTACGTGGGTAAGAATATTTTTCCTGATAGAGTGCAGGATGTGCGAGTGGATAGCAGACAACCTTTTCCCTGTTCCCACGGTGCTTATTGGAGAAATGCTAAAACCTGGGAGGCGATTATTTCGAGATTGCCATAATGGTTTACTTTTTACGGTATCTAGAAAACCCCACTCAAAACCTCTCCAATACAAGGCTACGGTGTACATACAAGTCAAATTACCCCCCTCAATCCCCCCTTGTAAAGGGGGGAAGCCGGAAATCCAGTTCTCAATCCCCCTTTGCAAAGGGAGGATGCCGGAAATCTAGTTCCCTCCCCTTTACAAGGGGAGGGTTAGGGTGGGGTAAAAACCAGATTAGTAAACTACTTCAGACTTATGCTTACACCGTAGGAGGAACGCTAAAAGCCTTCTTTTTAATGGGGTTGGGCGATCTCTTGTGCGTAATTCCTAATAAAGTGAGAGGCTAAGTCATCATGCAGTTGATGGCTAAACCTGAGCGGACTTTTGGGTTAATTGTGGGTATTGAAAAGTACCACGAATCTGCTTGGAATGTGACGGGTGGGGGGCCTGATTCCGGAGAATGGTTGCTTTTGTCTCCCGTTGGTTTCAGTAATTTAGGTAATCTACATCGGCTGCATTACCCGCCTGGGATTCAAATCCTAGTCTAATAAGTAGGCAAGATAATTAATTACACAATGTCATTGCAAATGCAGTGAAGCAAAATAATGCGATCGCAACGCCTACAACTACTTCTCTAGGATATGCTCTGCGAATGGAGCGATCGCAATAGCTGTTAATATTTTTGTTTATCTACTTAATGAGCCTCTGAACTCCATTAAAGAGTCTTTGAACTCCATTAATGAGTCTTTGATACTCATTAATGAGTCTTTGAACTCCATTAAAGAGTCTTTGATACTCATTAAAGAGTCTTTGATACTCATTAATGAGCCTCTGAACTCCATTAAAGAGTCTTTGAACTCCATTAATGAGTCTTTGATACTCATTAATGAGCCTCTGAACTCCATTAAAGAGTCTTTGAACTCCATTAATGAGTCTTGGAGCTTCATTAATGAGTACCCCACAAAATTGGATAAGGCTACTAGTTACCTACAGGTTGAGCGATCGCACCTAGCATTGAGGGATCGATTGAAATGCCCAATGCTTCAGCTACACGACGACCATAAGAAATATCTGCCCGGAAGAAGTGGCACAGTTGGCGCATTTGGATGTCCTCCCTTGCTTGAGAGAGACTGCCGACGATATTATGAGCAAGACGCTCTTGCTGGTCAGGAGTTAGTAAGCGATAGAGATTACCTGCTTGGGTGTAATCGTCGTTTCCTTCACGATGACTGTAACGATCGACTGTGACATCGCCCAAATGGTTAGGTGGTTCTGCATAAGCTGGATTTTCTTTGGGCGTACCCTCAGCACTATTCGGTTCATAGTTAGGAGCGCTACCGTGGTTGTTCCCCGATGCCATAAAGCCATCTCGCTGATAATGCATCACTGGACATTTGGGCTGGTTGACAGGTAGTTGCTGATAGTTACCACCCAAGCGATATCGTTGAGCATCTGGGTAAGAAAAGATGCGAGCTTGAAGCATTTTGTCTGGAGAGAAACTAATGCCAGGAACCACTGCACTAGGGCTAAAAGCGGCTTGCTCTACTTCGGCAAAATAATTCTCTGGGTTACGATTTAGCTCTAATATCCCGACTTCAATTAAAGGATATTCTCCTTGTTTCCAAACTTTGGTCAAGTCAAAAGGATTATCTGGATGTTTTTCCGCTTGCTCCTCGGTCATCACTTGAATACACATCCGCCATTTGGGATAATCTTTGTTAGCGATCGCTTCAAACAGATCGTCAGTCGCATGATCTGGATCTTCACCCTTAATCTTGGTTGATTCTTCCTCTGTCAAGGTTTGATGCCCTTGCAGAGTCTTAAAGTGAAATTTGCACCAGACGCGATCGCCTTCAGCATTAATCAAACTGAAGGTGTGGCTACCAAAGCCGTCCATATGTCGATGGTTTTTCGGAATTCCCCGATCTGAAAACAGGATCGTCACTTGATGGAGCGATTCTGGACTGAGTGACCAAAAATCCCACTTTGCATTCTGGTCTTTGCAATTGGTTTGGGGATTGCGCTTCTGGGTATGGATAAAATCAGGAAACTTGAGGGGGTCGCGGATGAAGAAAATAGGGGTATTGTTACCTACAAGATCCCAGTTACCCTCCTCAGTATAAAACTTGAGGGAAAAACCTCTAGGGTCGCGCTCGGCATCTGCTGAACCTTTTTCTCCTCCGACTGTAGAAAAGCGCAAGAGAAGTTCCGTTTTCTTGCCAATTTCAGAAAAAAGTTTGGCTTTACTGTAGCGGGTAATGTCATTGGTAATAGTCAAAGTGCCGTGAGCCGCAGCACCTTTAGCGTGGACAACTCTTTCAGGAATACGTTCTCTGTTGAAATGAGCCAGTTTTTCTATGAGGTGGAAATCTTGTATTAATACAGGGCCACGCGATCCAGCCGTGAGTGAGTTCTGATTATCGGCAATAGGAATACCATCAGCAGTTGTCAATTTTTGGTGTTCAGTCATGGGTAAAGAAGCTCTCCATTAAGTTACTCAGATTCCCCACAGTATATTTTAGTCAGCAGATAGACAGATGTCACTGATAGTGCCAACTATTTCATAGTCATAACGAGTTTATATATAAAGCATACTCGATATGATTATGAATAACAACAAAATTGTTTTGTATTTTTGGGAGTAATAGCATTTTCAAAAATCTTTGCAACAAACGAATCGGCTGTAGGGGCGCACAGCTAGCTGTGCGCCCCTACCGATGAATGTGTAGGATGTAGAGAAGCGATATATCGCATCTTTACTGCCTATTTTCATTTCAGGTATTTAAATGTTTGAGAATCAACGAGCAAACATCTGTCGCCTCAATTCGATTTTCATTAACTAGGTGAGTTTGATGGGTGATAAATAGAGGCCCTTCATCTGAAGAAGTGGTAATGTTACCGTGAGAGCCACGTACTAGGGAAGCATCCACAGGAATCACGTCCATTAAGTAGCGAAAACCCAGTTGTTTCTTAAGTAGCTTGAGAGCAATTTTTCCCTGAGGAAATTTAATCTGCGGATCAAGGAAAAGTTCTACAGGATCGTAACCAGGTTTGCGGTGGATATCTACAGTTCTAGCAAAATCAGGCGCTTTTGCATCATCGAGCCAATAATAATAGGTAAACCAAGCGTCAGATGCAGCGATCGCAACTAACTCTCCCGATCTAGGATGAGCAAGGTGGTAGGTTTGCTTACCCTCTTCATCCAATACCTGCGCTACGCCTTCAGTTGCTTCGAGAAGCGATCGCACTTTCGGGATGTACGCCGGCTCATTCACATATACATGAGCAATTTGGTGATCGGCAACGGCAAAGGCAATGCTAGCACCAAAATCGAGCAGTTCTCGCCCCAATTCTTCCCGCACAGCTATTAAACCATTTTCCCTTAATACGCGGTTGATATCCACTGCTTTGGAAACTGGGGTAATACCATACTCAGAAAGAATAATTACCTGAGTATTACGTACTTGATAATATTCAATTAAATCGCCACAAACAGCATCAATTTCTTGCAAATCTGCTTGGATGTGTGTTTCATTGTTACCAAATCGTTGCAGACAGTAATCTAAATGTGGTAGATAAACTAGTGATAATGTAGGGCTGTAACGTTCTTCAATCCATTTTGCTGAATTGGCAATCCATTGGCTAGAACTAATGGAAGTTTTTGGCCCCCAAAAATCGAACAGAGGGAAGTTTCCTAAATCAGATTGAATTTGCGATCGCACATCAGCAGGATGGGTATAAATATCAGCTAGTTTTCTGCCATCTGCGGGATACATTGGGCGCGGCGTAATAGCATAATCTACTGAGGAATACATGTTGTACCACCAAAAAAGGTTGGCACAAGTAAAGTTTGGATCGATTGATTTAGCTATTTCCCAAACTTTGGGAGCTTGTACTAATTTATTAGATTGTCGCCAAAACTTAACTTCACACTCATCACGGAAGTACCAACCATTAGCGACAATTCCATGCTCATCAGGCAATTTTCCTGTTAAATAAGTAGCCTGAACCGAACAAGTTACAGCAGGTAAAACTGATGCGATGGGGACTACTTGCCCTTTAGCAGCCCAAGAAGATAAAAATGGTGTGTTTTCTCCTAATAAGCTAGGTGTTAATCCTACAACATTTAGAATAACTGTTTTTTTCATAAACTTAGTTCCTTCTTAATTGACGGCAAATTCTTTTAATACCCACTCATATTCTCGCTGAATAGAAGTCAGCAAATCTATTTTCATTTCTGATGGTAATACATTCCAAGTGTAAGTCTCAATTTCTAAATGTGAGCAAGCATTGTTTGTTTGAAGTAGATGCAAAACAGTAGCAATGTCATCTTGGGTAGATTGCAAAATTTGATAATCATGAATAAAAATTGGGACATGGAAGTGAGTCCGCCATTCTTCAGCTAGAGATTGCTCTAAATGTGGTAATGCAGTTATTAAGTCAGGATAGTGATGGAGTGTACCGTCACCGCGACGTTCTATTACCTGGTGAAGATAAGTAGATTCAGCAAAAGGGCGTAAGCGTTCAACTATCAAACTACGCTTATCAATATCAGCAGGTATTTTTACTTTAATTGCGGCGCTAATTTGAATTTTGCCAATCTTAATTCCTGCTGATTGTAAACGCGCAAATACAGATTGCGGTTCCTCATATTCAACTGAAAAATGGCATGTGTCATAGCAAACACGAACGTGTCCTAGCAATTTATTTTCTGCTAAAACCTGTTCAATATTTAATTTTTTTGATAAGTAATTACCACCAATTGGCAATAACCAATTTTTATATAAATCAATTACTTCTGAAGTATTTTCAATTAATCCATCAGGCTCAGGTTCTAAATCAATATGTAGTATTTTTCCAGTTTCTTCGCAGATGCGAATCATTTCTGCGACAACTAATGCTATGTTCAAACAACTCTTTTTTAAAACTGTCTCGAAAGTTGCTTGGTTTTCTCCCCACCAAGGTTTATAGGATAATGGCAGTGTAGAAATTCCGCCATCAAGTCCTTCTGGTAACAGAGTAGCTAAAATTTGTGCCAAGTTTAATGTATAATTAACACGTTCTTGTGTAGACCAATCTGGTGCATAAACTTGGTCTTTTACCACCTGTCGATGGAATCCCCCATAAGGAAATCCATTTAAGGTAAAAACATATAAATTGTGTTGAGTTAGCCACGCTTGGAATTGAGCTAAATTATTACTTTCTAAAAGTTGTTTGGCGGCTGCATCTGCTAACCTCAAACCAATACCAAAAGGTTCTGTAGGCGATAAACGTGACTTGAGATTGGGAATATAGTTTTCTAAATTGGCGAAAACCTCTAGCCAACTTTCCCCAGGATGAATATTACTGCAATAAGTTAAATGAAAGTCGCTGTCTTTTATAATTTTCATTTTCTAGCTTTATGCCCTATATATGCTAGTAATCAGTTTTCTTTAGCTGATAGGATTTAACAAAATACCTGCTACATATTCATGGGTAGGGGCGCACATATATCATTGGTGTCAACTTAAGCGGAAACCCCTTTAAAACCTCGTTTCCAGCCTCTGGCTGGAAATGCTTTTCAATTGCGGCTCTGCCGCTAGTCTTGAGGCGGCAGCCCCCATTAGGCATTCCCAGTCGGAGACTCTTGACGAGGGAATCTATCAAAGCTTTGTCTAGACTGGTTTTTACGTTAATTTGACACCAATACATATATATGCTAGGCGCCCCTAAAGCCAATTCATTTGTTGCAAAGATTGTTGAATATGGGATTACTGGGTGTATACATTAAAATTTAAGTAACGGCAAATAGTTGTGCTAGTTTCATCGAAATTGGTAGCAAGATTAGAACTAATAAACCGTAATACAAACCAGCAAAACCAGATGCAACGGTTGCATCTAAAACTATTAGAGATAAAACGCCTATTTTCACAGCAGTTCGGATATTTTCGGCTATCGGTTCACGCGCCGCTTTGATAAAATTAGGCACTACTCGAATAGCTAATAAAGCTGCAAAAGGTAGTGCTGCGATCGCTCTATACTCTTCTAATAGTCCTAAAGCTAAAACTGCTGTCAAAACTATTGCAATTAGCAGTAGTGCTAGTAGTCCCGTAATCTGCTTACCTCCATGAACTTCACCCTGACTAATTGCGGTGATAGCAGCAATATAAAGAACAGGAATCAGCGCTAAATACCAACGTTCTCCGATCATTATTGGTACAGCACTTACACCTAATAATAAGTTACTGCCACGACACAAACCCATATTTAAAGGGCCAAAAAAATGATGATGTTTGGCGAGTGAGTTATAGAGGAGGCATGAAAGAGTAATAAATGTTGCGATCGCAGCACTCAACAACGATACTTGAAAAGCAGCTATAATCCCGATTACAAAGAGTGTACTCCCCAATAAAGTAGCATTTTGACGAGATACGCGACCACTGGGAATTGCTCGATTTGGTCGCTCTTTTGCATCTAAGTCTGCATCGAAAACATCATTAAAAACTATACCGCCTCCATATAAACCAGTTGTAGCCAATAACAACCAAGCTAATGGAATTAGTGTCGTAAAACTTGCGTCTCCATTAATTAATTTAGCAAAAATAATCCCAGAGCCGGAAGCAGCAAAACCAACAAGAATATCCGCCCAAGCAGTAACAATATTAGCAGGACGCATCAATTCCAGATAACCCCGCCAGCTTTGAAAATTTAAGCTTGGAACATTCACTTATCTGCCTCCTTGCCTAGTAATTTATCAAAATAAGATGAAAATCTCTCTTGCAATGCCCAATACTTCTCTATGAGAGGCTGCGCCAACGGCTTCTCGTAGAGACGCACTCGCGTTCGCTCAGTACAAGTCCCCACTCGCAATTTTCTACTCAATCAACACATAATCTGAAACTGATTTGATTCCTGGTTCCTGTCCCCGCAATACAGAATTACCACTGAACAACTGACGCTGATCAACAGATTGGGGATTGAGCCAGTCTGATGCTTTCATCTGCCCAGTTTGACTGTAAGCAGCTAGGGCGTTTTCATAACAAACTGCTCGCACATGTTCTTCAGGAATACCCCTATCTAACATCAACTGAGCAGTTTTCGGGACTGCCAAAGGATCGCTAATACCCCAATCAGCACTACTATCTACAATGATGCGACGAACGTTATCACGTCCCGCTGCGCTAACGCGTCCATACTTGCGGACAACTTCTACCATCCTGGCGTTACCCATCTTGGTTTGTGGATAAATCGTGAAAGCTGCCCAAAAACCTCTTCCTAATACTTCCTCAACGGTTTCCTCGTTGTTGTGATCAATAACTACTTGTGAGGGATCTAAGCCATATTCAATACAGCGATCCATACTCCGACTAGCACCCGCCTTCTTATTACGGTGGGGAGTATGAATTAGTACTAACATATCGAGTTCTTTGGCTAATGCTAACTGCTGACAAAAGTACTTATCTTCTGCTTCTGTCATATCGTCATAGCCAATTTCGCCAATCGCAACAACTCCTTCTTTACAGGCAAAAAGTGGTAGTAGTTCTATAACTTCTGCCGCTAATGCCTCGTTGTTAGCTTCCTTCGGATTTAGGCCGATTGTGCAGTAATGTTGGATGCCAAATTGACTAGCACGAAACCTTTCCCAACCTACAAGACTGCTGAAGTAGTCTTTAAATGTACCAGCGTTGGTTCGCGGTTGTCCTAACCAAAAGGCTGGTTCAATAACGGCGACAATGCCATATTCCCGCATTACTAAGTAATCGTAAGTAGTACGGGAACACATGTGAATGTGAGGATCGATATACATCATAGTTTGGTTTAATGAGCGATAAATTTTATTAGGGATAGGGGATTGGATACTGGGTATTGGGTATTTGGAAAACTTTTCCCCAGTCTCCCAGTCCCCAGTCCCTTTCATTTGTAAACAAAGAGGCGTTAGCGCAGCTCGCCGCAGGCATCGCGGCTAAAACTGCTCCAAGTCAGATCACCTTGTTGAATGGATGACTGTAAATCTGGGTAACGCGAAAGTAATGCTTGCGCTTGGGGTAAAGGCGATTGGGCACAAGCTAACGCTGCTGCTTCTTGCTCGTCTATATCCCCATTAGCCAGTACTTTTTCCAAATCTGTGATGATTGCGCTATCGGCAAACTGCCCTACAGGTCGCCAAAGTTCTGGCGTAACTGAGCGTTTAGCTGCCCAACGTTCATGGGCATAGTCTGCCAACATCTTCGCCAATTCTGGGTTAGCACGTCGATCCAGACCCCAAATCAGATGCAATGGACTGCCGACAAACACAGCCTTCAGCACCATCTGATTCCAAGCAGCATCATCTAAATAATCCCCTGGATAAGGGTTACGTAGTGCTATGGCTTGGAATACATTACTCATATTGCTGCGAATTCCCTCAGCAGCGCGGTGGCGATGTAACTCTGGATGTGGTAATAACGGCAAACTTTGATAAAGGACAACTAACTCCCCCATATCGGCAGTGGAGAAGACTTGATCAAGCGATCGCACATACCCCTCAGCATTATCGTGGGGTAAAGCTAGAAGCAAGAGTGTGCGGCCTGCCTGATCTACACTCCAATGACCAGGATACCAACCGGGAATCACATCCTGTGCTGCTTCCAAATCCTGGAATGTTAGCTGCAAATTCTGTTTACCTAGATAACGCGGCACAGCACTAAATGCCGTAAAAAACACTCTCTCAGCAGCGCCGCTAGCAATCTGTGCCTGCTTCTGTTCCAGCCAAGCAAAAGCTTTCTCTGAAACAGACTTTAACAGCCAATGATGCAATAAATTGTTTACTTTACTCATGATGAATTCAGGAGAAGTTGCCCAACTTTTTTTTGTGACAACCAAGTATAAAATTTACCACTAAACTTGATATTTTGTGATTCAAGCAGCTAGATAATATACTACTAAGCTCATAACTTCACTGAATCTATAAAAATCTCACAACTTTAAATAAGATACTGTAAAGATACTATTTTGATTAGATAAATCCTAAAAGTATCTTACGGAAAAATTTAGAATTTTATGTAATAATGTTCTCCATTGCCAACCTTAGATATAAATTATAGGGATAAATAAAATTGTAAATTAATGTTATTTTGAACTTCATGTACTAGGGTAAACACACTTCAAAATCATGATTAGTTTATTAGCCAATTTGTCTAATAAATTATTTTGACATTGAAGTTTTTAATGAGTTTATTTTTCAATTTCAATTGCATTAGTGCATCTATTTACAGTTACTTAAAAAGTAATAATATTCAAATGGCTATTCAACAAAAAACCCTTCTTAATCTGCAACCAATTAACCAATGTGTCCGCGTGACCTTCAATTATGATGTTCACTTCACTAGAGGTCTGTTTCAGTTAGATAATCCTTTACTCGCACAAGTAATTGCCGCAGATGGGGAGACAACCCCAAAACAAGTACTAGCAGTGGTAGATGCAGGATTTTTACAATATCAAGATGGGCTATTAAAAAAATTATCAGCCTATGCCCAATGTTATGAAGATGTAATAACACTGAGCGGTGAGCCGATAGTAGTTCCAGGTGGAGAAGCAGTCAAGAACGATTCTAGGTTTATAGAACAAATTCATCAACGGATCAATGCAGCTGGATTATGCCGTCACTCCTACGTCTTAGCAATTGGAGGTGGAGCCGTCCTAGACATGGCGGGATATGCAGCAACAACCGCTCATCGAGGAATTCGACTACTACGAGTACCAACAACAGTATTAGGGCAAAATGATTCGGGTGTAGGAGTAAAGAACGGAATCAATGCCTTCGGTAAGAAAAACTTTTTGGGTACATTCATGCCACCTTATGCTGTCTTGAATGACTTTGATTTTCTGACTAGCCTCGACGATCGAGATTGGCGATCGGGTATTGCAGAAGCGGTAAAAGTAGCGCTGATTAAAGATGCAGATTTCTTCGATTTCATTATGACTAATGCCGATAAATTGGCTAATCGAGACATAAACATAATGGAAAGGCTGATCTATCGCTGTTCCCAGTTGCACTTAGAGCATATTGCTGGTAGCGGCGACCCCTTTGAAATGGGTTCATCACGTCCTTTGGATTTTGGACACTGGGCTGCTCACAAACTAGAGCATTTAACTAATTACAGCCTACGTCATGGTGAAGCTGTAGCGATCGGCATTGCTTTGGACACAACTTATTCATATTTAACAGGGCAACTCTTGCAATCAGAGTTGCAAAAGGTTCTAACTACACTCAATAAATTAGGCTTTAGCTTGTACGTATCGGCACTGACAGAGCAATTAGATCAACTAGACCATCCGCATTGTCTATTTAGGGGGCTTACCGAGTTCCGTGAACACTTGGGAGGGAAATTGACAATCACCCTTCTACAAGGAATCGGACAGGGAATAGAAGTTAACCAGGTGGATTTATCTTTGTATAAAGATGCTATTTTGATGCTGCAAAATTGGGAACTTTTGCATTAATTCTCCTTTGGATGCAATCAGCGAAAGCGATATCTAACGACAAGCCGCTACGGTGAAAGGTGCTTGTTAATGCATAAATTTACACTTGGATGATTTATGCACCCAGAAACGCAAGACCTTATTAGTCGGCTTAGAAATTATACAGAAAATCGTCAGCCGTTTGTCTGGAGTACAGAGAATAGAGGAGAACTGAATTGCTGGAATTTATTATTGTCAGAAGGCTTTGTTCAAACTGCTGATTTCGATCAAGCGATCGCAACATGGAAAGGAATAGCACGCCGGGGGATGCCAACAGACCCAAAAGAGTATCCTGGATACAAGTACGCCTCTTCTCGGCGTGAGCGTAAAGGTGATTCGTGGAGTCCTTATTTGCAATCAGAGCAAAACCAGTACTACAACGCTCTAGCTTATTTTCTCAAAAGTAGCTTACAAAACCTTAGAGCCTACAGTCTTCGCAGCATTAATTGGAGCCTTAACGTTTTTGGGGCAGAAGAATTTAAGATTTTTATCATCGTTGGTCAAACTTCAGATTTAGAGTGGATCTGCCTTGCACCTACGGTTCCTAATCAGGTTTGGGAGCGATACACGAACTCTTTCCATCCAGAACTTGCTTCATTAACTGCCTGCCAATCGACGAAGCCTGTCCCATTTCGTACAGAACGATCGCTAAATTATTTTTATAAAAGTGAGATGTTCTTAAAGTACGCCCAATTGCGATTCTTTTATGCAAATATATTGCTTAATTTTCAAGGCGATCGCTACTTAGTGATTCCAAATTGCAAAATACTTTTTAGTTCCTCTTCTTCTTCCTTGAGAACGTGGTAAAGTTCCCAATTTGGTTGCAGGTTTAACCAAAACTCTGAGTTATTTCCAAAAATTTTTGATAACCTTACTGCCGTACTAGGTGTAATACCTCGCTTTTAATTTACAAGCTCATATAAAGCAAATTCGATATAGGTCATTAATTCAAATGCTATGTAAGTATACTAAATTAAAGTGATCGTGAGCCAAAAAAGTATGATGTCTTCGCTTCCCGTCAACGACGCTCAAAATAATTTGCAAGAGATCATCGACCAAGTTGCAGAGCAGGGTAAACCTGTGATCATTCGAGGCGATCGCGGTAATGCGATTCTGCTTGCAGAAAAAGATTGGTCTGCAATTCAGGAGACTCTTTACTTATTATCTGTCCCTGGAATGCGAGAATCTATAAAAGAAGGACGTGCAACCTCGATCCAAGAATGTGATGGGGAGTTGGATTGGTGAGTCCGCGAGCGTCTGGGGAGCCAGTTCCCAACCCCGAAGGAGCGAGTTGGAGGTTGATTTACACAAAACAGGCGCAAAAAGACGCGAAGAAATTAACTTCTAGTAACTTAAAGGAGAAGGCCGAGGAATTACTCGCAGTCCTTGAAGACAATCCTTTTCAAGATCCTCCACCTTATGAAAAGCTGGTTGGTGACTTATCGGGTGCTTATTCTCGTAGGATAAATATACAGCATCGGTTGGTATATGAGATTATCGAATCCGAGCAAGTAGTCAAGATAATTCGCATGTGGACGCATTACGAGTAAGTTATCTCTCCAACCCACGCCACTTGCTCGACAAACCCTAAGACCCTTCGGGTTCGGCAGTCCCCATCGACGGAAACCGCCAAGACGGGGGCTGCCTCATCTCCCCAACCCCCCTTGGTGTTCACAATGAAAACCTTGATGCTGCCAAGCTTGCATATCTACTTCAGTAAGTCTTGTCACATTTGAGCATTGCGGTTGCATAATTTGACTTAAAATCGCCCACAACAGGCTGCGTATTACATCTAATCCAGTTTTGGCCCAAGATTCATTATTACCAGGAACACCCAACTCCTGAACAATCTCTGTCTCTACCCAAATACCATGAGCGCCCAAAAGAATCTGTGCCATCCATTTGGCTCTGGGTAAATGACTTGGCGAAGTAATCAACATGACTTTATGCACTCCCCAACGCCGCAGAATCGGGATACCATAATAAAAATTTTCAAAGGTAGAATTCGCGCACTTTTCTAACCAAACGTTTTGTAACCCTGCTAATTCCGCCTGAAAAATTAACCATATACAGGGATCTGGAGAACCATGAGAAATTAAAATTGGGGTTTGCGGGTATTGTTTTGCTTGTTGGCCAACATAAGTTTCTCGACGAATACTGCCACCAAGCACAAAGAAGGCATCTACTGGCTGCGAAGAAGCAAAAACTAAGGTTATAGTGGTAAAAATCAGCCAAGTGCCCAGGACAAAGTACAATGCACTAGTTAGTTTTTGTAACAAGTGCCACAGATTAGCAGATTTTCTTTTAATAGAAATTAATGATTTGATGGTAAATTTGCGTTTCATGACTTAGGTAAGAAGACCTGATTTAATAGCTGTCTAACAGTGCTGCAATTCAGTGTTCAAAGTGCTATCTTATAAAGGTAATGAACAAGTGCAAACATGACGCTGCTTAAAGTGTCACATGTTCAGTATAGCCTTCCGGAGAAGGCTAAAAAACTGAGAAATGGTTGTTAATAATGCAGTATTTTCGGCATCATTCAACGATAAAAATGATGAAGTGAGCATAGTTGAGTTTGGGGTATAAAAACTTAAAATTTTCTAGAAAGCCTGATTGCTAAACTGTCAACAACACAATTATTCCAACTGATTATATACATGAACCAATCTGCGAAAAGTTACTCGCCGCTCCAAGTAGCCTTGATTGGTGGAGCGATCGCCACAACTGCTACTATGTCTGTGTTCGGTTCTGCTTGGACTCGTGGTGTCCGCGCTGCCCTAGCCTTACAAGACAGCCCGAAAGCAATAGTTGACCAAGTTTGGCAACTGGTGAATCATGAATATGTTGATGCCAAATTTAATCAACAGAATTGGCAAGCAACCAGACAAAGCCTGTTGAACAAAGATTATTCTTCTCGTGAAGAAGCTTATGCTGCCATCCGCGAAGCTTTACAAAAGTTGGGAGATCCTTACACTCGGTTCATGGACCCCAAACAGTTTGAAGCCTTGACTAGCCAAACATCTGGGGAAGTCTCTGGCATTGGCATTCGGATGGAAGTGAACGAAAAAACTCAGCGGCTCACTGTTGTCGAAGCCATAGAAAATTCTCCGGCGCTGAAAGCTGGGATCAAAGCAGGCGATGAAATTTTGGCCATTGACGGCAAACCCACTCTCAAAATGAAAGTGGATGACGCTTCCAAGCTAATTCGTGGCAAAGCGGGTACTCCCATCAAGCTCCGGCTGGGACGCACGGGGCAAAATGCTTTTGATTTGAAGCTGACGAGAGCAAGTATTGAAGTGCCAACAGTCCGCTACACCCTCAGGCAAGAAGGAAATCGCCGCGTTGGCTATATCCGTTTGCGCGAATTTAGCGCCCACGCCGCAGACCAAATGCAACGAGCCATCCGCGATTTGAACACTAAGAAAGTTGATTCTTATGTATTGGATTTGCGAGGAAATCCTGGCGGATTGTTGCAGGCGAGCATTGAAATTGCCCGAATGTGGTATGATGACGGCGGAATTGTCAAGACAGTAGACCGTGTGGGCAGCAGTGAGGTAACTAAAGCCAATCGCACTGCTCTGACAAATCGTCCCTTGGCGGTCTTAGTAGATGGTAATTCAGCTAGTGCTAGCGAAATCCTCACAGGGGCACTCAAGGATAATAAGCGGGCGGTAGTCGTAGGTGGTCAAACCTTTGGTAAGGCCTTAGTGCAGTCAGTTCATGAACTTGCAGATGGTTCTGGGTTGGCTGTCACCATTGCCCATTACTACACCCCTGCGGGAACGGATATTAACCATAAAGGGATTACGCCAGATATCAAGCTAGACTTGACAGAGGCACAAGAGCGGCAGTTGGCTTCTAATCCAGATTTAATCGGAACTAAGAGTGATCCCCAATATGCCAGAGCGATCGCAATTCTATCAAATAACAACTTTGCCCAGCCGCCGGCAAATCAGCCCACTCGACCCATGAGCCGCGCCGATAACCTGAAATTTTAGGTGAGTGATTTGTTACCAGGTGTTTATATAGTAGTATTCCCAAATCCAGATTTTTGGAGTTATGAAAACTGCTTGATATACCGTTCCAGGATTTTGGATTGGGAATACTAGCTAGTAATCCCATCTCTAAAATCTCAGATTTATGAATCATCAGCCAGTTGATACAACCACCGCCACCAGCTTTTTACCAATGGTGTCGGTGGTTGTTCCTATTTATAACGGTGAGGCGGATTTACCAGAGTTAATCAATTGTCTGTTGTCTCAAACTTACCCAAAAGACCGGGTAGAATACTTGTTGGTGGATAATAATAGTAGCGATCGCACTCTCACCATTCTCAAAGCATCTGCCGAAAATTGCCCAATTACAATTCACCCTTTGAGCGAAAACCAAATTCAAAGCTCCTATGCTGCTCGTAATACTGGGATTCGCGCCGCTAGGGGTGAAATTATAGTTTTTACCGATGCAGATTGTCGCCCACAACCGCAATGGTTAAACGCATTAATTCAGCCTTTTGTCAACAAAGAAGTGGTAATTGTCGCTGGTGAAATTTTGGCACTACCAGGTACAACTTTGCTAGAACAACACGCAGACCGTCAAGAAACTTTGTCGCAAAAGCATACCCTTAAGCATCCCTTTCGTCCCTATGGTCAAACCGCTAATTTGGCGATTCGACGCATTGCCTTAGAAAAAGCGGGTTTATTTCGTCCCTATCTTACCACTGGTGGCGATGCCGATATTTGCTGGCGGATTTTGGAGGAAAACATCGGGCGTTTGGAATTTGCCCCAAATGCGATCGTTCAGCACCGCCACCGCGCCACACTCAAAGAACTGCAAAGTCAATGGCGGCGCTATGGACGCTCAAATCGCTATCTGCACGAACTGCACGGTGTAGATTTGATGCGAGAGATTACACTCAAAGAATCCGGCTATCGTTTAGTACGTTGGTTATTGAAGGAAATACCTAGGGATATTAAGAAGGCGATTGCGGGTAAAGCCACCCTTGTCGATTTATTAAATACTCCCATTGGTTTATTCACTGCTAAGGCGCGTACTGCTGGGCAAAGAGAGGCCAAGCTGCCAGAGAATGCCAAGATAATTGATCGACTGTAACAATACTAACTTTAGTACTTGTAAAATAAGCACTAAAGTGCTGAGGGTTTGCTGGGATATCGGTAATCCTGTCGGCATGACATTCCATGCATCCTATGCTATAGGACTCATATTTGATTTTTGAAAAAACTCAGTACAACTCAAAGAGGCTTCTTCCCTACTCCCTACTCCCTACTCCCTACTCCCAGCCTACGCAAATAATTTCAGAAATCAAATCGGATTGCTATATTAAGTAGCTAAGTAAGAAAAACAAACGCTCTTGTCAGCCCAAAAGCATTGACTGAAACTGTATCATTTCGTTAACTCACAAAAGTAAATGTATCTTAAGAAGTATTTTCAAAAATAGGGAAAGCAAATATGCTGTTACTGATCAAGTTCTAATTTTCATAACTTGTATTTAATAAACTAAAAATTTCAGTAGGTAAGGCTTGCTGCAACTTTGCACCTTGGTCGTTAATGAACAAGTTTGTGGCATTGAATAGGGCCAAGAGTTGATTTGAGCGTGTACAAATTTGATTGCTCCCTCATCATTGATAGATAAGTTAGTAAATCAAGAAAACAAGTTCTGCCATATTTATTTACAACGTGTCCGCTCTTGCAAATAACCCGCTCCTTGCCTGCTCAATAGAGTCTGAAAGTATCGAGGAAGGCAAGGGGTTTACTTCCCATGCTCTCTTCATTCACAGCTACGCTTCATAGTTTTGTGAGTTGAGCAACATGAACGTGGATGGATTTAGCCAACAGATAGACAAATTGCGCTCACAAGTACAGGGACTATTGCAATTCAATACAACTAAGCCAAGCTCACAACAGGAGATCATAATAGAGGCTTTCGAGGAACTCAACATTGCAATGGAAGAACTATTGACAGCTTCCGAGGAATTAGAGGTCACACGAGCCGCAGTAGAAAAAGAGCGCCAGCGTTACCAAGATTTGTTTGAGTTCGCTCCAGATGGTTACTTGGTAACTGATACCACCGGGACAATTCAAGAGGCTAACCAGACAGCAGCAACCTTGCTTGGTGTCCACCAAAAGTATTTAGTAGGTAAACCATTAATTATCTTTATTGCTCAACAAGACCGCCAGTCCTTTCGCTCTCAAATGAACAATTTGCAGCCGCTACTGAACTGGGAAATTAACCTACAGCCACGGGGAGGAACGCCTTTCCCTGCTAGTGTTAAAGCGTCTGCGGTATATGACCTTCAGGGGAAGGAGCTTGGCTGGCGTTGGCTGCTGTGCAACATCAGCCAACGTAAACAAGCTGAAGAAATGTTGCACCGAGCTTACGGTGAGTTAGAAGTACGAGTGGCGGAACGGACAGAGGAATTGATAAAAACAAATCAGAAATTGCTAACTGAAATTACAGAGCGTAAACGAGTCGAGTCACAACTGCTGCACCTTGCCTTTCACGATGCACTGACGGGTCTACCAAACCGCGCTGCATTTATGAACCGCCTAAGACATGCGCTTAATTATTCAAAACGGCATTCAGATTATCTATTAGCTGTAATGTTTATCGACCTGGATCGATTTAAACTGATCAATGACAGTCTTGGACACTTAAATGGAGACCAATTACTGCTTGCTACTGCAAGTAGGCTAGAACTATGTGTACGCTCTATAGATACAGCCGCACGGCTTGGGGGAGACGAATTTACAATCCTGCTTGAGGGAATCCAAGATGTGTCAGAGGCCATCATAGTAGCTGAACGAATTCAACAGGAACTGGCGTTACCCTTTGAACTTGACGGACAAGAAGTGTTCATAACGGCAAGTATTGGCATCGCGTTGAGTTCGATAGTAGACTATGAAAACCCAGAAGACCTTTTGAGGGATGCTGATACAGCAATGTACCGAGCCAAGGTGCTGGGTAGAGCGCATTATGAGCTATTCAACTCAGATATGTATGCTGATGCTCTGGCGAGATTGCAGTTAGAGACAGATTTGCGCCGAGCAGTTGAACGCCTTGAGTTTCGGGTTTATTACCAACCAATTGTTTCGCTCACTAGTGGTTCTATTTTAGGTTTTGAAGCTTTGTTGCGCTGGCAGCATCCAGAGCGTGGTCTGCTTAATCCAGCAGATTTTATTCCCCTGGCAGAGGAAACTGGACTAATTTTCTCCATTGGCAACTGGGCGTTGCATGAAGCCTGTCGCCAGATGCAAGCTTGGCGGGTGTGTCATCATTCCAACTTCCTAGAGAAAATTAGTGTTAATCTCTCCCTCAAGCAATTTTCTCAGCCGGATTTGATTGAGCAGATTGGGCAAATTTTGCACTCAACTGGTCTTGATACTGGCACTCTAGTGCTAGAGATTACTGAAAGCGTAATTGTAGAAAATGGCGATAAGGCAACTGCCGTACTCTTACAACTTCGAGAGATGGGTATTGAGTTATCAATTGATGACTTTGGTACAGGCTACTCCTCATTAGGTCGTCTTTATAACTTTCCGATTAGGATGTTGAAAATTGACCGTTCTTTTGTCAGCTCAATCGGCGCTAGTAATAAGAATTTAGAAATTATTGAGATAATTGTTACATTGGCACACAAGCTAGGTGTGGATGTGCTTGCCGAAGGAGTAGAGACAAAAGAGCAATTAGCACTTCTAAGAAAGTTGAGCTGTGAATATGGCCAGGGACATTTTTTCTCAGTTCCATTAAATAGCTCGGCAGCAGAGGCATTAATTTTGGAAAATCCTCAATGGTAAAGGTTCTTTAAAAAAATTCGTAATTGATAATGACGCTTGTGATGCAAGGGTAGCATTCGCAAAGCGTCTCCAAGAGTTGCGTTAGCGACTGTGCGTAGCGTCTGATATCATGTCCGCTTGATTACTTATTAAACCCGAAAAACCCCAAAGAGCCAAAGCTACGTTTTGCCTCCCTGCCCCTAATCCCCAGAGGGGGCCCCGAGTTCCCCGCTTGCGGGGAGGAGACTCGAAGAGGCTGCGCTAACGTAATTCGTAATTAAAGACAGTTTCAAACGGGGATTTAGCGCAAAACCGGAGCGGAGGTTTCCGAGGCTCGTTCGCCTTTGGCATCGCCCCTGCTTCGCTATCCAATCTAGATTTTGTAAGAGAGACGCCGACTGAGGTAACTCCAAGAAATAAATTATCTAATCTAGTGGGTAAGCTCTAATACGCTTAGGATAAACCTTTTTTTTCTTCCCCTGCTCCTCCTGCCTCCAAACCCGTAGCTTTGTACTTCATGCAAAAGAAAACTACTGTATTTTGAGATTAGCAGTATCCAAATTCAAAAATCGTCCTTACTGTCTTGGCTCTTTTTACTGGTGCAGGACTTACGCAAAAAGGCAGTGAAAGCCCTGATTTCCCGTAGGGGCAATTCATGAATTGCCCCTACAGCGTGTAGTTTTGTGTAAGTCCTATGGTGTTAGGAAGCAATGGGTTTTTCCTTATCCCTTTTGTTCAATGACTGTCAACTTTCGCTAAATTGGAAAAAGATAAACTCAAGGAAATTTTAAATGTCAGCACAATTGTTACTGGTGGATGATGAACCAGGGATACGGGAAGCCGTGAAAGACTATTTGCAAGAGAGCGGTTTCAGCGTTCAAGTCGCCAGTAACGCCCTTGAAGGTTGGGAATGGATGCAGCTCAATACACCTGACTTAGTGATTTCCGATGTCATGATGCCTCAGGTGGATGGCTATCAGTTCCTTAAGCAACTGCGAGAAGACCCCCGCTTCCAAGCACTCCCGGTAGTATTTTTAACTGCTAAAGGTATGACAGGCGATCGCATTCAAGGCTATCATGCCGGTGTTGATGCCTATCTACCCAAACCTTTTGATCCAGATGAGTTAGTGGCTATAGTCGAAAATTTGCTAGCCCGCCGCGCCGCTAAGACCGCAAGTACGGGAGATGACGCTGAAACCCCTGATCTTGCTGAACTAGCCAATCAGATTGCCCAAATTAAGGCATTGTTAACTCAAAGAAATGCCATTTCCCAATCGCCAGCCCCTTTCAAAATTGATTTGACTCCCAGAGAACAAAGTGTTTTAAACTTGGTCGCTGAAGGGTTGATGAATAAAGAAATCGCCCGTCGTTTGGAAACCAGCGTCCGCAATGTAGAAAAGTACGTCAGCCGTTTGTTTAGTAAAACTGGCACCAATAGCCGTACAGAGTTAGTTCGTTTTGCTCTAGAACACGGTCTTGCTAAATAGGCATTGGGCATTGGGCATTGGGCATTGGGCATTGGTTATTTCCCCCATGCCCCATGCCCCCTGCTCCCCTGCTCCCCTGCTCCCCTGCTCCCCTGCTCCCCTGCTCCCCTGCTCCCCTGCTCCCCTGCTCCCCTGCTCCCCTGCTCCCCTGCTCCTGGGTAATTGGTAACAGGTAACTGGCTGCTAAACCATAACCTTTTACCAGTAATAGATAAAACATAAGTATTTCAGCAAATCAGGCACTTAGCTCAAGCAAAAAGCTAAAAGGAAGGTCATTTATTTTTACTTTGGTCTTTTAGATTTTCATTTGATTTGCGCCTATTGTCCAATTCCCCATCTGTAAAGACACAGGGTTTTGTTATTCCTGCAATGTTTTGATAAAAACTCGGTAAAATGCACCCGGCTGAATTTGCTCTCAGATTCTACCAGTACCCTTTGCTACAAAGTTTTTTAATGGAGGAAACTGTTCCTGGGACTTTGTATTGCTAAATAAGACTTTCACAAAGTAGAAATCACAGTATTTTATGAATTCTACTTACTGCTTAGTTTCTATTGCAACGGGGGTATGGGATCAACATTTGATTTGATGCCCAATTCACGTTTTTTTTACTACTTAAATTACACCTTTAAGTTTGGGGATTTTCAGCAGCATTACGCAAGCGCATTAGCTGGCGTCGCATTTGAGGTGAGGCTTTGAACTCGGACACTTCCTGCGCTTTAACGGACGCTTGTAGCGTCTCTAGGAAGTCGTCAGAACCCTCGGTTAAGGCATCAAGTAGCACCTGTAACAGTTGTTCGCGATCGCCCAATAGACTCTTTTCCTCAATCAACCGAAATTTGAGATGTATTTCGCACTCATAAACACCTACTTCGAGATTATTTATCTGGCGTGGTAATGCTTTGGAGTTCATAGCTATTGAGATTCCTTTACTTGGTGGTCATGAGGGTAAGGAGGTAGATGTCCAGCAAAATTCTTTATATCTTTTTTGAATCCAAAGTGCTTGAATTAAGAATTTTTCTTCATCAATCACCTTTGTATCCCATTTCACTCTCCTGTGTTTTATTTTCAAGCTAGATTTTCAGTGTCTAGATTTTGATGTTCTTGTGCCAGATGTAGCTTATGGTAAGCCATAACTATTATTCAGTTTTTAAGATTCTACACAATAAAGTTTCTGTAAGAAGTTGTTCGACCTTTCTAAAGCTTTTTACATCAACTTTATATGAACGTCAAGAACAGTTGGACTTGTTACTTTAATTTTGGTGTTTATACGTAAGTAAAACCGCTGAAGTTTTTTGAGTTTATTAAAGCCAGAGGTCGATGTAGCCCTATTCAGTAAAATTACTAGATGTACGTTTTTATCAGCAGCAAATTCAGAAAAAATTTCTAACCATAATTATTAAGGTAAAAATTTTTGTTCTCCATAAAAAAATGTACACAGATCAAAATATTCTAGCCAAACCCTTCACTATACTGGATTCTGGGCTTGATTGAGTACCAAAATCTTAGCAGTAGGTACGTTAGCAAACCACTCAGACTTGTTTGTATGCCCAAATGAAAACACTCTACCCAGTAATTTTTGCAGAAAAATAATTGGACTACTGTCAGTACTAGCAGTTAGATCCGGCTTCAACTCCTAACAGAAGTAGTAAGTTAATCAGTAGAAGTGATATTTTTACTTATGCCCATTCAATATACCCTTTTGAAATTGCGTTCAAAGCTTGTAAATTGAGAGCATTCAAGCTCAGATATAACGTCTACAATAATTTCAGTGTAATCCACCCAAATCTTACACCCTTTTATGGATAACCCGATGCTGCTCAAGTCCACAACCCGGCATGTCCGCATTTTTGCAGGTGAAATTGACCGGGATGGCGAACTGGTTCCCAGTGAACAGGTCTTAACGTTAGATGTTGACCCAGACAACGAATTTAACTGGAATGAAGATGTGCTGCAAAAGGTTTACCGAAAATTTGATGAACTAGTAGAAGCATCTAGTGGTGCAGACCTCACAGACTATAACTTGCGCCGTGTGGGGTCAGACTTAGAGCATTATCTGCGATCGCTCCTGCAACTCGGCCAACTCACCTACAATCTCTCTGCCCGCGTTACCAACTACAGCATGGGAGTCCCCCAGGTTGCAATTGACGAGAAACAATAAGCAAATGAGTTAGTAGTGGGCTGGCTGAACCTTTCTGTGTCAACTTACAGCTATTTTCATTAGTACCGAGTACCTCGTTCCCAGCCTCAGGCTGGGAATGCCCTCTGTAAAGCTTTGCCGCCTTGCCAAAGAGCATTCTCCTTCTTAGAACCTGGAAACGAGATTACGAGATTTTTAAAGCCACTTCATTCGTCAGGTACTTTTGGCAAAAGTATATTTAGTTATCTTAATTCTTAATTAAAGTTAATTGTTGCTATCCTACTTATAAACTAAATAAATACCAACATTATCTGCCTCTTGATGATCGAGTAATTTAGCAAAAGCAAATAGCGCAGTTATGCTTGGGTTATGCTTTGGTAACAGGGTTGGAGTTAGTTGCTTTGGCGATGGAGAGTCACAGAGCAATAGAAGCTATGATGAGGCTGTAGGGTTGACTTAGGAGCGTATTCTTTGGATAAGTAAGTATTAGCACCTGCTTATATCCACCAGCTAAAATCATCATCTAAAGTCTGGGTATGTCAAGTTTAAGAAAGATGAGCGGTCTAGATTGTCCCTACTAATGCTGTTAAAGAAATTGCCAATCGCTGATCGGTGCGAAAACTATGGAAAATGACGCGGCAACGCTCTACTGTCCAAATGAAAATTGTCAGGCTGCCAACCCCCTGACCCACAAGTTTTGCCAGCGATGTTCCACGCCCCTACCCAAAAATTACCTCTGGGCTGTGGTAGATGGCCCAAGTGTGGGTGGCCCTGGAGAAATATTAGCCGATCGCTATTTAGTTATTGATAAATTTGTTCTTTTAGATACGAAGCCTGGTTTATTAGCGCTAACGCCTGAGTTAGATAATTTACAGCCTCTAAGAGCTTACCTGAGACTCATTCCCTACCGCTTACACGTACCACAGGTATATGGAGTAATATTTCTCGCTGACGGGTCCTCGCATCGAGAAATATTACTCTTAGAAAAACCGCCACTATTAGTAGATGACACTATCCAACAAGTACATTTGGGCAGCGAGTTAACCACCGCTTGGCGCGATGCAACATCGATGCGCCAACTCAATTGGTTATGGCAAATAGCTCATCTGTGGCAACCTCTTGCGAGTGAAGGTGTCGCCTCTAGCTTACTTGACTCCTATGTATTACGGGTAGAAGGCTCATTAGTCCGTTTGTTGGATTTGCGTTTCGACGCCGCAACATCACCAGAATTGCCCCAATTAGGCGAATTCTGGCAGCAGTTGGTTAGTGATGCCAAACCAGCCATAACTGAATTTGTTGATCACATTAGCCTTTCCTTAATTCAGGGAGAGATTAATTCAACCGATCAATTAATCGGAGTTTTAGATGGGGGACTGGCACAATTAGGGCGATCGCAAACACCCACGATCAAAATTATCACCAAAACCGACACTGGGCCAAGTCGCCAACGGAACGAAGATGCCTGTAGCCCTCCCAGTGGAACTCTGGTGAGCAAACCACCCCAGCCAACAGCCTTAGCAATTGTCTGTGATGGCATCGGTGGACACGAAGGTGGCAATGTCGCCTCAAATTTAGCCATTGAAACGATCCAGCAGCAGGTACAGCAACTAACAAAAGTTCCCTATGACCATATAGACCCTTCACTGCTGCTGAATGACCTCGAAAAGGCAGTGGCAATTGCCAATGACAAAATTAGTCAGCGCAATGACGGTGAAAATCGCCAAGGGCGTCAACGCATGGGCACGACTTTAGTCATGGCATTGCCTGTTGCACACGAAATGTACATTACCCACGTTGGCGATAGTCGTGCTTACTGGATTACCCGCCACGGCTGTTATCAAGTTACCCTCGACGATGATGTTGCTTCCCGCGAGGTGCGGCTAGGCTATGCCATTTACCGCGATGCTGTGCAACAGAGTGCTGCCGGCTCTCTCGTCCAGGCTTTGGGCATGGGGCCCAGCACTTCATTGCATCCCACATCGGGACGGTTTATGCTCGATGAAGATGCTGTTTTTCTACTCACATCTGATGGTTTGAGTGATTTTGATCGGGTGGAGGAGTACTGGGAAACAGAAATCTTGCCGATTCTAGTTGGGGAAACAAATATAGTAAATGTTGCCGATAGATTAGTCGAAATCGCTAATACTAAAAATGGACACGATAATGTCACCGTCGCTTTAGTCCACTATCAAGTTCAATATTGGGAACCAGAAATCACCATCAAAGCAGTCATTCCAAAGAGTTATTCTGCCAAAACTGTTGATTTGGCATCCAAGGCGACAGATGCGACCCTTTTAAGTAGCCCAAACCAGAAAACTCAGGTGATTCCCGACACTGAGCCTGCTAAAACTTCGAGTTTACCGCTACAGTGGATTGTTCCGTTAATATTTGTGGTAGCAGCAGGCTCTTTAGGATTGTTCGTGAAGCAACTGCGATCGCCATCAGGGCAATTTCCAATTTTTTCCAATCCATTACAAACTCTAAACCCTACCATCGAAGCGACACCCGCACCGCGATCGCTTGCTAACCTATCTCCTGGCTGGGTAATTCAAACCAACAATCAAATCTCCTTGGGAAACAACCAATCGCTTTCCCCTAACAGTTTTTTAGAAGTTCTCGACATCAAACCAAATCCCAAACCTGCTTCTGGGGATTTTTCAGTATATATGCGAGTTTGTGCCAATAAAGGGACGCCAACTCCAGCAAACACCACAAATCCACCAGCATCCTCTCAAATACCATCCCAATCAAAGCCTGGATTGAAACCTGAGAAAACAGTATCGATTAAATTTGAACAACTCAACCGTTTTGGAGTCTCTGTTTTACAATCAGACGCACCAAATCCATGTAGAACTGTCACCCAACCATCAGTTACTGAACCAGATGACACCAGTCCAACTTAATCAAATACTCGATAAACTGGTAAAAACCTGGAATAATAACAGGTAACAACCAAAGTAAAAAATTTACAAGGTAAAAAAGTAGAAAATTTTCAGCTTGAAGAATTGTTATTTGAAATTATTTGTTTTTAGCTTTTAGTTTTATGAATCCATGCCATCCCTGAATTTGGCGATCGCCCGTCTCCGAAACACTGGCACTGACAACTTCGCCATTTGGGTGGTCAACGCTCCCTATCCCAGTGGCTACGTTTTACGTGACTCTGTATGGCCTGTTGAACTCAATCAAGTCTGGCAAGAATGGCAGCAGATGTTTGCTGGTCATAGTCGCCTAGATATTTCCCCAAACTCAACATCTCAAAAGGCCAACCCATTCCCCCTAGATTGGATTTCACCCTCTTCAGGTCAAACCACTGGCCCCTACAGCAGTCGTCTGATGCAATACTTGGGAATGAATTTATGGCGCTGGGTATTCGACGGACAAATTCTCGGTAGTCTAGAACGCAGTCGCGGTATTGCTATGGGTGAGCATACACGTTTGCGCTTTCGACTGGAAATTCGCGATCCGGATCTGATCGCTCTCCCTTGGGAAATTATGCAGCGTGAGCCTGGTCAATCGGCTATGTCTCTCTCCCCAGATTTGCTATTTAGTCGCACCAGCAGTGAAGTTGATGCCTTACCGTATTTGCGAACTGACCAGGCTTTAAGTATCCTGCTGGTTTTAGGTCATGATGAAAAGCTGCAACTAGAACAAGAAGCTGCTATCTTACAGCAAAGTCTTGCAGATACGCCTGTGGGTGGTAATTCCCAAAGATACGCACCTTGTATAGTCAATCAACTCTTACAACCAACTCCACAGGAGTTGATTCAAGAATTAGAAACCAGAGCATACAATGTTTTCTTTTACGCTGGACATGGTTTGCCAGACCCAGACGGGGGGTTACTGTTTTTGCAACCAGACATGCCCCTGAATGGGATAGAATTGGCGCAAGTATTGACCCGTACAGGTGTGAAACTAGCGGTTTTCAACGCCTGTTGGGGCGCACAACCAGCTGCTAGCAATCATCAAGCGATACCTGCCAGCAGTTTAGCAGAAGTACTGATTCGGCATGGTGTGCCTGCGGTTTTAGGGATGCGTGATGAAATCGCTGACCACGAAAGCCACAGTTTTATTCAAGCTTTTACCGAAGCTTTGCGATTGCACAAGCCAATTGATGAAGCCGTAGCACAGGCTAGGCAAGAGTTGTTAACACTGTATAAATTTAATCAACCTGCTTGGACTTTGCCTGTTCTCTACCTGCATCCAGATTTTAATGGCGAACTCATTAAGAACTTGGATGAAGGGATTACGGAGCTACCAGACACAGCGATTCCTGATGTAGGTTCCCCGCTTCTGACTGCTTCTTTGCGATCGCTCACCCCAGGTAAAACCTGGTTGTTGCGTTATGGAGTCACCCGCATCGGTCGCACGAAAGACAATGATATTGTCATCCCCGAACCATCTGTATCTAAACGTCACGCCGAAATCTTCTGCCGCAATACTCTTACTGATGCTACACTGGTGCGAACTTATTACTTGCAAGATTTTTCCACCTACGGGACAACCTGGTTTTTAGCGCCTAATGGTTGGCAACAAATCCTCCGAGAGGAAGTCCCCTTGAAATCGGGAATGCAGTTAAAGTTTGGAAGTGCTAGAGGTGAAACCTGGGAGTTTATTATTGAAGACTCCTAGCAGAGCTATTGCAGAAATGGATTTGAGTCTTTAGCATCAGCTTTTAAAATCTGTTTTTACTGGAGAAAAAATCAACTATTTTTGCGGAAATCTCTTCTGAGGAATTGTAGCTGTCAATACCACCAAATAATCTTGAGGTCAGAAAAAATGGCTAAAAAAATTAACGGCTCAGACACTTTCTCATCTTTGCCATCTCAAGTAGATTTAGAATTATTGGAAGCGTTACTAGAACCAGACGATGCTACCTATCCCTGGAATCCAGCTGATGAAGAATCAGAAGCTTATTTTCAGGAATTAGAACAACAGTTCGGAATGCAAGATTTACTTGAGGAAGAACTGACAACGCGATCGCAAGATTTTTACAGCCATCTAGACACACTTTGGTCTGATATCTCCCTTGCGTCAAGTCATAATCACAATCCCCAACAGGCACTAGCGCTTAATCTTCAAGAAACACTACGTACTACTTTTGCCGCCTATATCCCTCAAGCATTGCTCAACACCATCGCCCAGAAAGCTGCTGAAATTTTTGCTGCCCAGCAAACAATGGGTGAACAACTGGTTGAGTGTGTTCAGACAGTACTACCAACTTGGGGAACAGAGGATCTTTTAGTTTTGGCTCGTCCTTTTACTTACGCTATGCGAAGTAGTGAGTCGCAAAACGCGGCATCTGCAATTAGTAATCTTAAAAATAGCGAGTGGACAGCTTTATCAGAAGTAGAGAAAGCAAAGGTCAGTTTAGCGATCGCTTCCTATGCTTTCAATCAACTCAACAAGTCTCAGTCTGAACCATAACTTGAGTCAACTATCTCTCTTCTACATACATAAATTTTAGGTGCAGGCAGATTTATCTGTTAGCAACGCTTGTGCTGCAATTTTAAGCATCCACTAATTTTTAGTCTTTTTGTATAGTGAGCCTAGAGTAACATTACAGTAAGCTAATTCTCAGATTAGGCCATCTATCCCAAGATATAAGTATTCAAAAGTCAAGAGTCAAAAGTCAACGCTCAAGAGTTCTTTTATATCCTCTTCTCTGGCTGCTTCCCCTGTTCCTACCGAAGTTCAGATGCCTGCGGCAAGCCGCAAAGCGTCTACGGCGGTACTCCTTCTCTATAATCCGCTACACGTAGCTTGCTTCCCCGAAGGGGTACGGAGAACTCGCAGGGTAGCCGCCGCTGCGACTTCTCTCTACTCCCCCTGCCCCATCTCTTATTTTGGGCCAAGAAATCGGGTAGCAAAATTTTGCGATCGCGTCGGTGACAGCACCCGTGCCTTAAGAATTGCCGCCATCAAAAAGGCATAAGATAACACCCCAACAACTACCAACAGCAAGGCATTGATTGATCCTGTAGCATTCCACAAAGCATGGAGCGCAGCGGCACTAAGATAACCAATAGAGAGAATTTGCCAACTTCTACTGGGTTTGAGAACAGCCAACCCGATAAAATAACCCAGGTAGCCACTATAAGCCATATGTCCGGCTACAGAGCCTAAAATTCGCGGAATTAGCAGTTGCAAACCTGCCAGTTGACCAGCAGCGCCTATACCCACCTGTTGCGTGACATTTTGAGTAATATCTGGCACATATTGTCCGAGAGTTTCCAAGAGAGTGAAGCCCACAGCAGAAGCTGTTCCCAGGAGAATGCCATCTAGAGGTTCCCAGACGCCTATGCGTTCCCGCCAAGGTGAAGACAACATTCTACCGATGGCAAAGGCCCCTAGTACAGGCAATGCCTTGAGTAATTCCTCCATCAAGCCAGCGCCAAAAAACATTCGCACCAGCAGTTCTGTGAAGGTGATAGATTCTTGGGATGAGGGCAAGTTTCCAGGCAGGACGCCGCGAAACACGAAGATAAATAAATCCAACAGCGGACTGAGCAAAATCAGCATCGTACCCAATGCCGCAGCCATTAGCACCCACCAAGGCTTCTGTTTACCGCAAAGTTGGTAAACAAAATAGTAGGCAGCGAAGGCGATGTAAGTTGCGACGATAACTTGATTAGCTTGGGGCTGACCGACTGTAGCAAACATTAACACTACAAAGACTACGGTCAATATTCCCGGTACGAGGTAAGCTTTACGAGTTAAATCTTTACCAGTGGAAATAATCGGAAAAAGCTGCGTGAAGCTAACAGAATCTGGCTGCTTTAATTGTGTGTGGTTGTGGTAGTTTGTCGCCGAAGGTAATGGCGTAACTTGGTTAACTGTCGTGGCCGGGGTGAATGAGGTAAACTCGTACTCAAAAACGTATTGTGGGCCATCAGCACCTAGAGAAATGCGATCGCCTGGGTGCAATTCCTGACATTCATACAAGCGTTGTCCATTCAAATAAGTGCCATTAGCACTATTCAAATCACAAAGCACCCAGCTGAATTTGCTATCTGGCGATAAAGAGAGAGGACGAACCACCGCATGACGACGAGATACCATTCGGTACATCATGGCATCCAAGACAACTTGGCAGCTGGGGTCGCGTCCAATTACCATCTCTTTACTGGGGGGCAGCGAGTAGCGAGATTCTGATCCAAAAGCTGCCCCATTATCAGACACTAGCCGCAGAAATGCATTTTGTCTTGCGTTTTTGCCTGTCATCGAGTTAGAGTGCGTTTCTAAACTAATTCTTCACATAATTTGGCAGCAGGACTAACCTTAGCCACATTAACAGCAGCATTGCTAAATCCACTATAGCTTCACTTCCTGCTAAGAAATTTAAAATTTCAGATGCAAAATTTCAAATTGTTTCACCTAATGTAAATAAGTATTCCATCTGCTGAGAGTTTGTCCTAAACCTGGCTTGTTAGGCGGCTCAATCAGATTGTATGGGTGGTGTACTCTTGACATCCTAGCTGCAAATTAAACCTACGGCAATTTATCAAAAAATAGTAGTTTTTACTGCATATAGTTTCATCAAAAAACTATATGATTCTCAGTTGTCTGTTGTTTTTGCCACTGATAATCTAATTTCCTTGGGAGTAGGGAGTAGGGAGTAGAGAAAGAAACTGCCCGGAAGATTGAACTAAAAGATTTCCGATATGTTGCCTCAAACAACTGTAGCCAGTTCTGGGTGTTCAATCTTAGTTCCAAGGACTCGGAGGAATTCTGCCAGCCAATGGGGGTGAGCAGGCCAAGCGGGTGCTGTCACCAAGTTACCATCAACTATTGCTTCATCAACAGGGATATCGACATAAATCCCTCCAGCACTCTTGACATCTGGGCTACAAGCAGGGTATCCAGTACATCTCTTGCCTTGCAATACATCAGCAGCTGCCAATAACTGCAAGCCGTGGCAGATGGCAGCAATTGGTTTATTCGTTAAGGCAAAGTGACGGGTGATTTCTAGCACCTGCTGATTCAGACGGATATATTCTGGTGCCCGTCCTCCGGGAATGACTAAGGCATCATAGGTTGCGGCTTCTACTTCTGCAAACGTACCATTTAAAGTGAAATTGTGACCGGGTTTTTCGCTGTAAGTTTGGTCTCCTTCAAAGTCGTGAACTGCTGTTCGCACCTTGTCGCCAGCTTTTTTGTCGGGGCAAACTGCATGGACAGTGTGTCCCACCATTTGCAACGCCTGGAAAGGAACCATTACTTCATAGTCTTCTACATAGTCCCCAACAAGCATCAAAAGCTTCTTTGCAGCCATATTTTTGTGAACCTCACCTATTAGTCAATAGTCAATAGTCAATAGTCTAGAGTCAATAGTTAATAGTTGTTTATAAAGTAAATATTAATTTAGAGTCAGCTACGTTAGGCGTTAGTCTATGTGCGAATTTATGATGCATTACAGCACTAACTGTGCTGTAATGCATCATTTGAGGGCGGCAAGTTAATAAAGTGTAATACACCCTACAGATTTGTTCTGTTAATGACTATTGACTAATTAAAACAGATGAAATTCTGCGATCGCACTCTTAAAGTTTTTGTTTTCATGTCCTGGGTGGCTGAGTTTAATCAAGGCAAAACGCTGTAAGGGCGTTAAAGCTGCCCAATGTTGCTGTGTTAGGGTTACACCTATTTCTTGAGCTTTTTCCTGAAGGCTGGCTGGGACAGTGGCAGAGTCTAGCCATGCAGGATGAGGCTCGATGGGCAATTTTGTCGCTGGTATACCCGTGCGTTGTACAATTATCTGTTGGATATGGTCGTGGTAAAACTGAATTTCCGTTTCTGTAGTGCAAGGTAATTCGACTAAAGCTTGACGCTCTGCTGTAGTCATTTGATTCCAATCAGACAATTTTAGCTTGATGCCACAGGTATCTAATTTGCAGCGTACCTGCATGGGGATGCAACGCAAAGAATCAACAAAATCTGCTTCAAATTCAAAGAAATCTGTCATAAGAAAGTATTCAAAATTAGCTATCTAGAGGATTAAAAAAAAGATGCTTTGTAAGTTTTATATCTGTTTTTTTATTATTTATCCATAGCTAAAATTGACGCTAGTCAAACCTCTTGTTACTAGAGATTTTTCCTCTTTGGATATGGTAATTGGTATCAGTCAAAAGTAGAGAGTCATAAAAAATGATAATAACTATTGACTATTGATTATTGACGAAATTACCACTTTAGAGGTTTACTTTGCAGCTTACGATTGTGAGGACTGGAGTTGATGATTTTTGATTGTAACTTCCACCAAAATTGGTATCAGCTGCACCGCACAGGCTTTTAATTCTGGTTGCAGCGAATCGGGGCAAGATTCTGGATGGGTGAGGGCATTAGCTTCGGCATTGTCTGCCCACAGCGAACCCCAGTGCATGGGGACAAAAACTGTACCAGGCGCGATCGCTTTTGTGACTTTAGCAGGAAACTTAGCTTTACCCCGACGCGATCGCACTTCTACATACATACTATCTACAATGCCTAACCGAGCAGCATCACGCGGATGAATCTCAATAAACGGTTCGGGATGCATTTTACAAATTTTTTCAATTCGCCCGGTGCGTGTCTGCGTATGCCAGTGTCCGTAAAGGCGTCCATTAGTTAGCACAAAAGGATAATCTGGGTCTGGTGGTTCTGCCAATCCCTTTGAGTAATATGCCCCAAATCGAGCGCGTCCATCAGGGGTGTGGAAGTGTAAATCGGTGTAGAGTCTTTTTGAGGGAGTAGGGAGTAGGGAGTGGGAAGTAGGGGAAGAGAATGTTTTATCCCCACTCCCCACTCCCCATTCCCCACTCCCGATTTTTGAATGAGGCCATTGAGTCGGGCCTTGTGTCTGTAATTGCGCGTGACTGATACCTGTCATATCGCAGGGGCGAGTTTTAGTTAGTTTGACAAACTCAGCATAAACTTCAGCAGAGTTAGCAAAGGCAAACTCTTTTTCAAAACCTAATCTCCGTCCAACTTCGGCAAAAATTTCCCAATCTGGTTTAGCTTCTCTTGGCGGTTGGCGAAATGCTTGACACAAAGTTACCACTCGTTCGGAGTTTGTCATCACACCAGTTTTTTCACCCCACTGGGCTGCTGGTAGCAAAACGTGAGCGTAAGCAGAGGTTTCTATAGGATAATAAGCGTCTTGGTAAATAGTAAAAGGCGATCGCAACAACGCCTTCTTAGTTCGCTCTAAATCTGGCATACTCACAGCTGGGTTAGTAGCCGCAATCCACAGTAACTCTACAGCGCCATTTTCCAAGCCAGTAATCATGTCCCAAGCAGTCAAACCGGGATTGGGCGAAATCTGTCCTGGCTTGAGTCCCCAAAACTCCTCAACTTCTGCGCGGTGCTGAGGATTTTTTACCACCCGATAACCCGGTAATAAATGCGCCAAACCTCCGGCTTCCCGTCCTCCCATTGCGTTTGGCTGACCAGTGAGGGAAAAAGGGCCAGCCCCAGGTTTGCCAATTTGTCCAGTCATCAGGTGCAGGTTAATAATCGTTCTTACCTTAGCTGTTCCTTCTGACGATTGATTCACACCCATTGACCACAAAGACAGTACTCGCTGTGATTGACCCCAATAGCGAGCTGCTGTTTCTAAATCTTCAATGCTGATTCCACATTGACGAGCTACTATTTCTGGGGGATAGTGGCGAATCACTTCAGCGTATGCGGGAAAGTTACTGGTGCAGTCGTCCATGAACATGGTATCGATGTAGTTCCAGCGCATCAACAAGTGGGCGATGCCGTTTAACAAGTCGATATCTGTACCGGGACGAATCGCTAAATGCAAATCAGCGGCTTCTGCGGTTGGTGTGCGCCGGGGATCAACCACAATCATTTTGACTTTGCGGTTCTTTTTGTGATACTTCTCTAGTCGATTAAAAACAATGGGGTGACATTCAGCTGTATTAGTGCCAATTAAAAATGCACAGTCAGTTAACTCCAAATCTTCGTAACAACATGGGGGGCCATCTGAGCCAAAGCTTTGAATGTAGCCAGCTACAGCACTAGACATACATAAGCGAGAGTTCGCATCAAAATTATTGCTACTCAAACACCCTTTCATGAGTTTCTGAGCTATGTAATAATCCTCAGTTTGAAACTGACCAGAACCATACATACAAATGGCTTCTGGCCCTTGAGTGAAACGTACAGTTTGAATGCGCTTGGTGATGAGATTAAAAGCTTCATCCCAACTAACGCGGCGAAACTCTTGCTCTAAAGAGTCTCGCATCATTGGATAATGTAATCTATTTTTATCTAAAGATTCAGCGATCGTCGCACCTTTGACGCAAACCATTCCCTGACTGGATGGATGGGCTTTATCACCCCGCACCCGCCAAATCGGATTTCCTTGGCTATCTCGATTAGTTGCTTTGCCATGTTGGGCTGGGGGTGAAACTTCTAAACCACAGCCAACACCGCAGTAAGGACAAAGGGTTTTGGTAAATTCACTCATGGCGGTTGTACCATTTTGTTATTTTGATTATGCAACCTCAGATGTAGCAACAGTTTGAGAAATTCCTGTGTTGCACGCCAATTCTGGATAAAGATATAGCGGTTCTCGGTTGAGTGAGGTGCAAGAACCCCACCCCCAACCCCCTAAGAGCAAGCGAGGAGGGGACTATGATGTACCTCATCTGATTAGGAAACGCTATATCAATAATTGTTGAGTTCCTTCTTCAACCCAACTTACTACTGCGTAGGTGGGTTAATTTTTACAGGTCGATGCATTGGTATTGTAAGTCTCGCATTAACAATGCAGGTTGATAAATTGGCATTGTAGGTTTTGCATTAACAATGCAGGTTGATACATTGGCATTGTAGGTTTTGCATTAACAATGCAGGTCGAGACATTGGCATTGTAGGTCTTGCATTAACAATGCAGGTCGATACATTGGCATTGCAGGTCAAGAGACATGTAGGCAAGCGGGGAGATATGATGTTTGTCTCGTGTCTCGTTCCCAGTCTCTGACTGGGAATGCTTAATGAGAGGCTCTGCCTCTGACTTGCGGCAGAGCCGCTTTTGATTTGCATTTCCAACGAGGTTTTAAAGAAGTTTTAACTGAAGTTGACACCAATTCTATTCTTCCGTTAAGAAAATAGTGTTTTGAGTTGCGGTTTCTCCTGCTTCGCCTTCATAAGCAGCGGCAAAAGAGCCTTTTGGTTCTTTGAGGAAGAAGGCACACATGAAAGCGCAGACTAAAGCAGCTAAACCCATTGTGCTAAATAGTGTAGATGCGTCGGTTAAACTAAAAATTGTCAGGTAAACCACGCCGCCCAAATTACCGTAAGCTCCCACATTCCCAGCAATTTGTCCAGTGGCTTCCCTTTTAATTAGAGGTACGATGCTGTAGGTTGCACCACAGCCAGCTTGGGCAAAGTAGGCGGCAAACATTGTAACTGCGATCGCTAGCGGAATCGGCCAGTTACTACTAATAAAATGTGCCATTAAATAACTAACACCAATGCCAGCACTAATAATTGTCATTGTCCACTTACGGGAGCCAAATTTATCAGAGATTAAGCCACCACTGGGACGAGAAATCAAATTTAAGAAAGGATAAGTAGCAGCAATCATCCCAGCTATAACATGCTCTAAAGCAAAGGTTTTTTCAAAGAATGCTGGGAGCATAGAAACAACTGCCAATTCACTGCCAAAGCTAGTTATGTAAGTGAATTCGAGTAAAGCTACTTGACCAAACTGGAAGCGTTCAGATGGAGGATAAGTTTTCTTGCCAATGAGAAGTTCTCGGTTTACCTCCCAAGCTTTGTAACTTTGGTAAGCAAATAATCCTGCTAATAGCAACCAAGTCAGATACATTTGGCTCAAAGTTAGGAAGTGAATGTTCTTTTGTTCCAAACGCCAAGCTAATAAACCCAAGGCGAAAATCAAACCAAAATTTGAGACAATCATCGCCCAGAAGCTTTTAATACTGGTCACTTCCAGAGAACCATTTTTCTGAGGTTTCTTGTAGACTTTGCCAGTGGGCGTATCTTGGACGCTGTTGTAATAAATAACGCCGTAGATGGCTGCAATGATCCCTGTAAGTGCGATCGCAAACCGCCAGTTAGAAGCACCACCAGCGACAAAGCTAGTAGAAACTGCAAGCATTGGCAAGGCAAACTCCGCACCAAAAGCCCCAAAGTTGCCCCAACCGCCATAAATACCTTGAGCAATGCCCATCTCCTTCGGCTGAAACCATTCCGCTACCATGCGAATACCCACAACAAACCCAGATCCGACAATTCCCATCAGCAAACGACTGATGACTAGTTGATTAAAATCTTGGGCTAGCGCCGTCGCTAAACAAGGAACAACCGCAAACATCAACAGCATTGAATAGGTGATTCTGGGGCCAAAACGATCCAGAAGCATCCCAATAATTAACCGGGCGGGGATTGTGAGAGCAAGGTTACAGATGCCCAAAGTTTTGATTTGCTCAGGTGCTAAATGTAGTTCCTTGCCAATGGTTGTAGCAAAGGGAGCAAAGTTAAACCAACAAACAAAGGTGAGAAAGAAAGCAAACCAAGTCTGATGTAAGATGCGGTAGCGATCGCTGAATGAAAATAATTTTTTAAGCATTCCAATCTTTCTAATTGAAGAAGTAAGGGAGTGGGGGAGATAGCAATACGGTTCGGTTAGCTTGTTTATCGAGCAAAGATCCCCCCAACCCCCCTTCAAAAGGGGGGCTATTTTCTTGATTGGGGGAGATAGCAGTTAGCGGTTAGTAACTGCTAAAGCTTCTTGCTTGAGTTTTGCCCCGAAGTTTTTGATTAGTAAATCTTGTAATACTGGCTGCAAATCTTCGCATGGTATGCTTTTGATGACGCAAGTTCCCAAATGGGCATCTTTGCCAACTTTGCCGCCCATATATATGTCAACGGCTTCCAAGGTTTTGCCATTTTTGCGAGTTTTGGTTCCCATCAAGCCGATGTCTGCAACTTGGGGCTGGGCGCAAGAGTTGGGGCAACCTGTCCAGTGAATTCGCACTGGCTGGGTGAAGGTTAACTCTTCTTCTAAGGCTTTAATCATTGCCAGGGCGCGGTTTTTGGTTTCGATGAGGGCAAAGTTGCAAAATTGTGCGCCTGTACAGGAAACTAGCGATCGCGTCAGCAAACCTGGCTCAATGGAAAACCTTTCCAGTAAAGGCTCTGTTAAAAATGTTGCTAAACGTGAGTCAGAAATGTTGGGAATGACGATGTTTTGTTCAACTGTGAAGCGGATTTCACCACTGCCGTAAACTTCCGCTAGACGGGCGATTTCATACATATCTTCAGCATCTAGTCGCCCGACGGGAATGGGCAAGCCTACGTAATTTAATCGTGGTTGTTTTTGTTTATATACCCCGATGTGGTCGCGTTTTTCCCAGTCGATTTCGTCTTTTGCTGCTGCGGGTAATAAGGATTTACCCAAACGGTTTTCTACTTCTGCTCGAAACTTTTCTAAACCCCATTCATCAATTAGCCACATCAGGCGGGATTTTTGCCGATTCGCACGTGGCCCATGATCACGAAATACTTCCAAAACCGCTCTACATACAGCTACCACATCTTCTGGAGCCACCCAAGCATTTAGAGGAATTGCCGCTTCACAACGTTTAGCTGAGAAAAAGCCACCGACGAGGACGTTAAACCCAAATATTGGTGATTGGGAAAATTCTTGCCCTGTCCCCTCCTTAAATGCTGGCACAAAAGCCAAATCGTTGATTTCAGCGTGAACTGAATTGTCTCTTCCACCTGCGATCGCAATGTTAAATTTCCGTGGTAAGTTGCTAAACTCTGGGTTCCCTTCTCCTTTGTTGGTGAGCATATCTTGAATTTGCTGTACCAACTCTCGCGTGTCGTACAACTCATCTGCATCCAACCCCGCCACGGGATCGCCTGTGATATTGCGGACGTTATCCATTCCTGACTGCACAGTGGTTAAACCAACTGCGTGAAATCTATTAAAGATATCTGGTAAATCTTCAATTCTGATCCCCCGTAATTGGATATTCTGTCTCGTAGTAATATCAGCGCAGCCATCATCTCCGTAACGCTGCACCACTTGGGCTAAAACACGCATCTGACTGCTGGTGAGAATACCGTTAGGCATCCGCAACCGCATCATAAACTTACCTGGGGTGACTGGGCGAAAAAATACGCCTACCCATTTGAGCCGATGATCCCGATCGATTTCGTTCATTGCTTCCCAGCCCAAGGCGGCAAATTTCTCTATTTCATCCCTGATGGCGAGTCCATCTTTTTGCGCCTTGAATTTCTCGAATTTATTGAGGCTGGTAGTGGTAGTTGCTGTGTCTGTCATGAGGCTGACTCTCGTTGCAAATTACTAAATAGAGTGAGAATTTTTGGTGATAATTGCCCAACATCAACCAACCCGTAGTTCCATCAGGTGTTGTATCTACGAAGGTTAGAGAATAAAAACTTAATATTTGCTTACGGCTGATTATTTTTACTTAAGAGCATTCCAAAGCGAAACTTCAAAACCGTGATTAGTTAAGGAAAACTTGTGGCTATTTACATCTGGAAAATTTGTCAAGCAGCTTTAGATACTGTTCATGTAACAATTTGGATACTCATAAGTTAAAGGAAGATTTCTGTTAAAATCGTATAAATTGTGACAATTTTTTGGTAAAATTCCTGAAAACGGATGAAAATTATGCATTTTTTGCATCAAAGTCCTCAAGAAGCGACGCAAAACGCTTAATGAAGGGTATTTGAGATGATCAAAGCGATTTTGGATTGTTATGGATTAATCCAAAATCCAAAATTGAGTGACAGATGTTAGCTAAAACTTAGATATTATTTCAGCAGCTATGAAACGTCGTGATTTTATTAATTGGGTAGGTTTGGGTTGGATAGCGAGTTCTCTACCTGTAGCGATCGCAGCCTGTTCTTCCCAGACAACAACTCTAGCATCTGGGGATTGGCAAACAGTCGGCACTTCGGCAGAATTAGATAAAACAGGTCAATTGCTGGCGAAAAACTCACCCGCTGGGCCTGTGTTGGTAATCGGCAAATCTAAAGCCGCAAATCTGACAGCTGTTAACCCTACCTGTACTCACGCAGGTTGCACCGTGGGATGGAAAGCTGAGGCAAAAAAATTCGTTTGTCCTTGTCATGGTTCAGAATTTGGGGTTGACGGGAAAGTGCAAAAAGGCCCAGCGACAAATCCGCTGAAAACTTATGCCGCCAAGATTGAGGGTAATTCAGTTGTAGTCAAACCAACTTAAACAATTAAAAGTTAGAAATTCCTTGTGTTCTAGGTTTTGGAACCATCGTCAGATGGTAAGTGAATTTTTGCTGTTGAGTATTAGATAATTCAAAATTCAAGCAGGATATTGTGAGTAACATCAACCAGCTTTTAGTGCAAGCCCAGACGGCACATGATGCAGCTGATTGGTCATCACTAATTCAATATTTGCAACAATTAATCTTAGGGATAGATTCTGAACACCCAGAGATAGTTAAAAATCGAGAATATCTGCTGACATTAGCACTTTCAATCTTAGAGATAGGGGATTTTCAACAACGCTGGGAAATGACCAAGGTGTTGACTCATTTGGGAAAGATTGCCATCCCACCACTGATTGACATATTAGAAGATGAAGACGCAGAGGAAGAATTGCGCTGGTATGCAGCACGGACTTTGGGCGAATTCCAGCACCCAAAAGCGATCGCACCTTTGGTTGAATTGTTGAAAAATGATGAGGATGAAGAACTCAAAGCGATCGCAGCTACAGCACTGGGGCAAATGGGTACTGTTGCGATCGCTGCCCTCTCTGAACTTCTATTAGATGAAGATACACGGCTTTTGGCAGTGCGATCGCTTTTTTGTATTCGGCAACCAGAAACCATCACACCACTGTTGAGTGTAGTACAAGATCCACAACCAGCAATCCGCACCGCCGCAATTGAAGCCCTCAGCAGTTTTCATGACGAACGTGTACCGCCAGTATTGTTAAACGCTTTGGCTGATGTAGCTGCCACAGTTAGGCGTGCAGCAGTCCTTGGTTTAGGTTTTCGCCCCGACTTACACCAAGCATTAAATTTGGTAATGAGACTGCAACCCAAGCTTTACGACTTTAATCTTGATGTTTGTTGTGCTGCCGCAGTTTCCCTTTCTCGGATGGGTGGTAATGACGCTGCCAAATACTTATTTGATTTGCTGATTTCACCCCAGACACCGATAAAGCTGCAATTAGAAACCATCCGCGCTTTAAGTTGGGTGGGGACGCCACGCAGTTTGGAATATTTGCAAACAGCATTTAACCAAATCACATCCGAGACACTTTGGCAAGAAATTGTTACAGTTCTGGGGCGAGTGCAAAAGCCGCAGTTAACTACACCAGCCGCAGAAATCTTACTGCAAATACTGCGATGCCTTCTCTACGATCCGCTACGCGAACGGCGAGCTTCGCTAACGCAGCATCCAGCTACAAAGATTGCAAGTGTCAAAAGTGCGATCGCTCTGTCTTTAGGACAGTTAGGCGAAATGCAAGCTATTGAACCATTGATTTTGCTGCTAGCTGATCATAATGCATCGGTGAGACTACACGCGATCGCTGCACTAAAAAATCTGAATGGAGAAGTCGCACATCAACAATTGCAGCAGTTAGCAAATAACGCCGCACTCACACTAGATTTGCAACAAGGAATAGCGATCGCTTTAGCTGAGTGGTAGTTTTATCTTAAACAACGATGGGGAGGTAACAAGAGTGATTTGTATCAGCAATTGTGTCAAACCCAGATTTCACAGTTATAAATATAGCTCAAGATATTTTTCAAATAACTCTATAGCTCTTACTATATAAGAATTTTACTACAAACAGCTTCTGACAAATATTATCCCCATAATCAGGGATTTCTGGCTTTTTGTAGCTACAATATTGCATTAAACCGAGTATATAGCGGTTCCCGATCTGGTGAGGTACGTTGTTCCAGTCAAGGTAAGTAGACGGCAAGAGCATTTTACATGGAATTTGAATGGAACCCAGACAAAGCGGCGTTAAACCTTGATAAAACATGGTATTTCCTTTCAGGAAGCCGCAACCGTGTTTAACAACCCGCTATCTTTTACCTTTCCCGATCCTGACCATTCTATTGGAGAAAGTCGTTACATTATCATTGGTGTATGTAGGTTTGGACAACTCTTAGTCGTTGCACACACTGATCGAGGAGAAAGAGGACGAATTATCAGCGCTCGAAAAGCCACTCGTCAGGAGAAAAGGTTTTATGAAGAAAGAAATTGAGAATGAAGTGGAAGACGAATTACGTTCTGAGTACGATTTTGCTCAGATGCAGGGAGGCATCAGAGGCAAGTATGTTGAGCGGTATCGTCAGGGTACAAACTTAGTCCTTTTAGATCCCGATGTTGCCCAAGCTTTTCCTAATGATAAAACGGTGAATGACGCATTGAGGTTGTTAATTCAGGTTGCCCAACGTCAACAGCCTAACACTGCGATGCAGCAGACAGAATAGAAATAGTCAACATAATTAGTAAATGCAAATATGACGCGATCACAGCCGTATCCGCAAGTTGTACAGAAGATTGTGTTGCTCAAACCTGATCATCCGCCGCATAATGTGGTGAATTGAAAATATTATCTAAAAATTCATATATTTCAGTAAAAAAGAGTCAATTCTTTTTTGGCGAAATTTACCAAAAAATTCCGTCCAAAGCGGATAATTTCCGAAAAAGGCAGTAAAACCTGATTTACACAAATATAAATCTCAGGAAAAGACCTGTAACAAACCCTACCAAATTGTGGATAAAAATCCGTTAACTTAATAAAACCGATAAATGTAATTCAGGCTACATAAAAATGCGCCTAGAGCAGTTGCAAGCCTTTCTAGCGATCGCCCAAACCGGCAGCTTTCAACAAGCAGCGCGAACATGTGGTGTCACCCAATCGACGATTAGTCGCCAAATCCAGGCATTGGAAGCAGATTTGGGCGTAGAACTTTTTCACAGAACAAGTCACGGAAAATTGACACTTGGAGGCGAATGTTTACTACCCCGTGTCCGCAAAATTTGTCAAGAATGGCAGACAGCTACAGAAGAATTAGCTGATTTAATCGCCGGAAAGCAGCCAGAACTTTGCATTGCCGCGATTCACTCAATATGCGGATCTTATCTGCCACCAGTATTGCAAAAATTTTGTCATGATTATCCAGATGTGCAATTACGGGTAACTTCATTGGGAAGCGATCGCGCCCTGAAAGTCCTCAAAGATGGATTGGTGGATTTAGCAATTGTGATGAATAATCGCTTTTTAACTACTGGTAGAGAAATGGTGGTAGAAGTACTTTATGATGAACCGATAGAAGTTCTAACCGCAGCCAATCATCCACTAGCCCAATATGAATGCGTCCCTTGGTCGGAGCTAATTCGTTATCCCCAAGTGGTTTTTAAAGATGGTTATGGGATGCAGCGCTTAATACAAGATAGATTTGAGCGAATGGAAGCTACACTCCAGGCGGCTTTAGAGGTAAATACCCTAGATGCCTTCCGGGGGGTCGTGCGTCAAGGACAACTGATAGCTTTGCTACCTCAATCAGCATTAGTAGAAGCACGCCAAGACCCTACCCTAGCAATTCGCTCCCTAGCCAGCAATAGTACTAGTGGTTTAGCAGATGGTTCCAGTTTAACTCGTCGGGTAGTGATGGTAACAACTCAAGACCGGCTCCAAATTCCCCCTATCAAGCACTTTTGGCAACTCGTGCGCGAAAATATCCCATTACAAATTGATCAGCAGCGATCGGCCTCTTAAGTCAGTAAACCAGAAAGTTTTTAAGAGAAGAGCGATCGTTATAAAGCGGGCGGGTACGCCATTGCTGCTAATGGTCTGTTTCTTTGAGAGAGTTATTCATTGCCTAAAATGAGCCAATTTAGGCAATATCCAATTGCTTTGTAAAGGAAGAAAAGGGTTGTGGCTGATCCAGAAAGTACTGCCTAAGTTTTCTTTTAGGCAAAGTTAAGAAAGCGCGTAACTTTCTGGATGAATGTTACTAAAACCCCGACTACGACTGTGGAACCCACACAGAAACCGAACCAGCACTGCATCGAAAATCAGCCCAACCCTCATCATTCGTTGTGACGGGTTCACTAATATGTTCAGTGATGTCAATGTAAGTGCTGTTGGGTTGCCCAACTTCCATCCACTTAGTCCCCTCTCCCCCATTACTCAGAACAACCGCCATACCGCCAGGATGTTCTTGATCTCCTTTGCGTGTCCAGCCGATTGTATTAGCGTGATCGAAATAATCGTATTGGTCGCCATAGGCATAGGTTTGACGAGCGTGCAAAAATTTATCAATTATCCATTGATGACTATCGAGCCAAATCTCATGCTCATTGCCATCTCTGCCTTTATCCTTGTAATTAGCACCATAGTAATCCCCATAGAAGATACAGGGATAACCCTCACTTCGCAGTAGGATCAACGCATAAGCCAACGGTTTAAACCAGGCTTCTACTACAGACTCCAACGCCTGCAAGGGTTGAGAATCATGATTGTCAACTAAGGTGACGGCTAAAGCAGGTTGCTGTTGCACCAAGGTGTTATCAAATATCTGCCGCATGTCGTAGTCATTGCCTTGTGTGCTGGCAACGCTAAAGTTATAGTGCAATGGCGCATCGAATAACATCACATTGCCACCGGTGACGTTAATGAAATGGTGGAGCGCTTCAACTTCATAAGACCAATATTCACCGACGGCAAAGAGATCGCGACCTGCCTTTTGGCGACAGTGAATCAGCCATTCTGGGAAAAAGCCAGCTCTCACGTGTTTAACGGCATCAAAACGAAAGCCATCTATATTAGTGGTTTCTACAAACCACTCACCCCAGCGATTCAACTCCTCGCGAACTTCTGGACTCTCCATATCCAGATCGCATCCCATGAGATAGTCAAAAGCGCCTTTTTCCAGGTCAACGTTGTCGTCAAAATGTTTATCTTTGAACAGATAAATTGCGTTTTCACCTTCGTTGTAAACGTTGTAATCAACTGCGTCGAAGTGCCACCAGTGCCATTCCATATCGGAGTATTTGCCTTGGCGACCTGGGAAGGTAAAGTGAGTCCAGACTTTAATCTTTTGCATCTCACCGATCGCGTGGTTGCGATCGTCTGGACTATAGGGTGTTGCTTCTACCTCTTCTTCTTGGTCTGCACCTAACTTGTGGTTGAGGACAACATCAGCATACACTCGAATACCAACATCTTTTGCAGCCTTGACAGCAGCGATATACTCGTCTTTTGTGCCGTACTTTGTCCGAACCGAGCCTTTCTGGTCAAACTCGCCTAGATCATACATATCGTAGACCCCGTAGCCGACATCGTAGCCACCCCCTGTTCCTTTGTAAGCTGGGGGTAACCAAACAGATGTAACACCTGCATCAGCTAACTCTTTGACTTTCTCTTTAAACTCATTCCAAAGATTGCCATCGGGAGGGATATACCAATGGAAGTACTGCATCATTACACCATTCAATTGAGCCATTTCTATCCCTCTAGTCAAATATACGATGAATTTTTATTCTCCACACAAAAATTATACTTTAACTTTTGTTTGATGTTTCTAAATAGAAACAAAGTCCACTAAAAACTGTGATCAACTCATATTGTTTTCTTCGGTAGATGACAGCTCTTCAGCTAGGTTTTTCTGGAGTGCTTCTAATACCGCGATCGGGTCAGCAGCTTCCTGCATTAATTGAGCTTCCGAATCATGCCGATTTATCACATCAGGCAAATCGGTACGCAGTTCTTCTAATAGAGCAATAATCTTGGCAATTTTTTGCTCGGAAAGCAGGTTAAGCTGTAGCATCAATTGCGCCCGCTGTTCGGCAAAGTTTTCTTGGCGAGTTTGTCGCACCAGCACTCCGGTTGAAATCACCAATGCAGCTGCGTCTAAGCCTTGATCTGACCAGCTAAACAAGGGCAGGTTGAATGGCAAAAAGCGATCAAAAAAACTGCTAAAAATCCAGATAGCCAGTATGACTAGCAAACTATACATAAATATCGATCGCCCAAAGAATGTAGCGATCGCTTCTAGTATCCGCTGGTGGGCGGGAATCTCTCGAATTTCCTGGGTATGAAGTGAAGTAATCGCTTCAATATTTTTTGCAATCGGGTCTGGTAATGGAGCCGTGAGCAGATGATTTCGAGAAGCTTTCTCTTTGAGTTTGTTAGCACCTGAACTTAAGTGTTTGTTGGCTGTGTCGTTTGTTTTTTGTGTCATGCAGCAACTGCTGAATCTAGATGTTACTCGATTATTGCTTATCTTCTGATGCTGTCGGCAAATGGATCTCAAGAGGCTGAAAATCTGATTACACCGTGATTAAATAGTAGTGTATGATATGCTACACACTACTTTCATCATTTCATTTTTTGAACCCTTTCAGAGCAGTATAACAAATAATTAGATAGTAAGTAGTATATAGCACTTTAAACTACGTAAACTTGATTAGCGTAGGCGTAGCCTAACCCAGGCATCGCTCTTTGGGAAAAACTTTTTGATTTACTTTAAGTGTCATTAGTTATTAGTTATTGGTCATTAGTTATTTTCAGAAAGGACAAAGGACAAATGAGCAATGTATTTAGAGAATTCCTGCAAAAAGTAGGTAGCGGAAACCACACAGCCGAGAATTTAACTCGCGCCCAAGCAGCCACCGCTACAAAAATGATGCTGCTGGGTGAAGCTACACCAGCCCAAATCGGAGCGTTTCTGATTGCTCATCGAATCAAGCGTCCTACGGGGGAAGAGTTAGCGGGAATGTTAGATGCCTATGAGGAACTGGGGCCAAAACTGCAACCAATCGTCTCTGCACGACCAGCGATCGCTCTTGGTATTCCTTATGATGGTAGAACTCGGACAGCACCAATTAGCCCGGTAACAGCCTTATTACTCGCCGCAGTTGGACAACCAGTGATAATGCACGGTGGCGATCGCCTACCAACTAAGTACGGATTACCCCTAATAGAGATTTGGCAGGGTTTAGGAGTCGATTGGACTAGGCTACCACTACCAAAAACCCAGCAAGTATTTGAGCAAACCGGAATCGGCTTTATTTATCAACCTCAGCATTTTCCCTTAACTAAAAGTATTTGGGAGTACCGCGACCAACTCGGCAAACGTCCGCCCTTGGCGACAATGGAGCTAATCTGGTGTCCTTATGCTGGGGATGCTCACGTAATTGCTGGGTTTGTTCATCCGCCAACAGAAGGGATGTTTCAGATAGCTCTGGGACTGCGGGAAGTAACAAAATTTACATTAGTGAAAGGATTGGAAGGTAGTTGTGACTTACCGCGCGATCGCACCGCAATTATCAGCTTATCTTCATCCGTAGCATCCCAAGAGGTAGAACGATTGCACCTCGTACCGCGTGACTACGGCTTTACTACCAAGAACGTACCCCTTGGAACTACTGAAGAACTGGTGGCGAATGTTCAGGAGGTTTTGGCAGGTAAACCAGGCGAACTAATGCAAACAGCGTTGTGGAATGGCGGATTTTACCTTTGGCGAAGTGGTATTTGTCCAGATATGTCAAAGGGTTTAGCTAAGGCAGAAGAATTATTAACCAATGGTGTGGTGGCAGCTAAACTCCAAGAACTCAGCCAGTTAGTAAATTCACTGTCAGCAGCATTTGTGCCAGTGTAAACAGTTCAGTTATAAATATGGATTTCATCACTTCAGAGTGTCAACATAATTCGTAATTAATTACGAATTACGAATTACGTTAGCGAGTATTCAAGCGTCATTACGAATTATTTCGTCAGCGACTTCTCCAAAATAGATTTTTGTTGGAACCAATCGTGACCTACTTGGATACTGACATCCGAGCCAAGATTGCCAGTACTTTCCACACGCACTTCCCCAAATCCTAAAGTGTTGCGAATTGATTCGGCACTGTCACCATCTCCTTGTTGGGCGACAATATGAGTCACGTCTAGAGGTTCACCCCATGCTTTGGCTATATAGATGTTGCGATATCCAGATTTTTCCAAAGCTCTAATTAATGGCTGGAGATTAGAGCGATCGCCACCTGTACTATCTTGAATTGCTACACGCAAAGAGCGTGGAGCAGTCGCAGTTGCCTGCTGTTCCTGTTCTGACTCCGAACCAAAGTGTTGAGCCATCAGTTTAGCAATACCATCTTTGTTGGGCAACCAATAGCTAGCATCAAACTCACCCTTCTCGCTAAAGCGACCTGGCAGCATTAACATTTGCATATTAGAGCGATTTGTCCGCACCCCAAAACCCATTAGCGCCACTAACTCTTCAACCGTCAAGTTAGTATCGATGTGTTCTTTGACTACCTCAAGAACTTTAGGCAATTGAGCCACAGTAGCTGGGTTAAGTGTTTGATCCATCAAAGCACGCATGACCATTTGCTGCCGCTGAATCCGGCCAATATCTCCGAGTTCGTCATGGCGAAAACGCAGCAATTGCAGTGCCTTATCGCCGTTGAGATGCTGCTTACCCGCCTTCAAATTGATGTACAAATGCTGAGAATCATCTTGGTACTTCATATCTTTGGGGACGTAGACTGTTACGCCCCCTAAAGCATCGATCAGCTTGGCAACTCCCAGAACGTTAATTCGGACATAGCGATCAATTCCCGCCCCACCTAAGAGATTACTGACGGTACTGGCAGTCAAAGCTGGCCCACCGTCAACATTGGCAGCATTAATTTTTTTCACCCCATACCCCTCTATTTGTGTGCGGGTATCTCTGGGAATGGAGAGCATGACTATTTTTTTCGTCTCCGGATCAAATTTGAGCAAGAGCATCACATCCGAAAGACCTTCAAAGGAGTTTACCTGGGGCTGGTATTTGAGGTTTTTGGTTTCTGGGGGAGGGTTTTGGATATCCGGGGGAAGTACGCTCATCCCCAAAACTAAGAGATTCACTGGGCGAGTTAATTCTGAAAATCGCAGCCCACCTCCAGAAATGCGATCGCCATCAAAGACCGCCTCATCCTTTGGACTTAGCTGGGCTTGTTGCAAAGGCGTACTAGTTAAAGACACCGCCAAAAGCGCCCCCGCAGTTGCTGACACCATCGCAATCCCACTCATACCTACCCAAAACCACAGCCAACGTCCTGATTTCGAGTTCTGGGAAATTTTGTTACTGGACTTTGAGGCTTTTCCCGACTGGTTTTCTTCCGCCGAACTTCTTTGAATGGTCACAGACTTCCTCACACTTACTCACTAATCAAATTCGGTAAATTTGCAAACAAAAACATACAGACAAATCAACCCATAATAGCTAACTCTTAATTATCAGTGCTAACTTTTTTAATGTAGTGTCAACCACAACACTTATAGCAGCATTTATCCTTCTTTTGGGAGAACCTGGAGATGTTTTATTGAAGTATGGCAATAATAAACTGGATTTGACTAGATATATGGATAAATCAACTGTAAATTTTTAGGAAATAAGTAAAAATACGGAGAAATTCTCACCCTAAAAAATTAAGATAAATACTTGCCAAGCACTCGTTCTGCTAAATTACTAAACCCTGGTAAACGCCCAGATTTGCCCTGCATCAGTCGCAAAATCAACCATACACTTACTAAAAAGTAACTCGATGTGAGAAAGCTATTCAGGATAAATAGACGTAGCGGAAAAAAATCTGAAGTTGCTGCTCCGCTAGCTAATAATAGATATCCCAACAGCCAAGTAAGTGCCAAAGTAATAGACAGACGACTAATAGTAACTTGTTCCCGACTACCCTGGCCCCGATAGAGAGTCCACAAGGACGGAAAAAAGCCGATGATCGGAATCAAATATAAAAGCAACTGTGTTTTGGGGATTGGGAATTGGGGATTGGGCATGGGGCATGGGGCATTATTATTCTCCCCTTGCTCCCCTGCTCCCCACTCCCCAGTCTCTTTCGGTTCAAAATTTTCCATTAGGATTAGTCTAACTCCTAAACTAGAAGGATGAATGAGACTCATATAGTTAGAGATAATAAGCTGTAAAGAAAGATTTCATTTAGTTCTATCCCGCAATCAGCTCAAAATGCAGACACGCAAGCTACTCGACTGGTGGCAAACATTCACACCAATAGCGCGAATCGGGGCGATCGCGCTATTCGCTCCGATGCTAGTTCTCAATGGTTGGGCACTTTCGGTATTTTTTGATTATTTCCATTCTCTCATAGTCATTTTAGTCGCAGCCTCAGTGCTAGCATTTCTGCTCAATTACCCCGTGAGCTGGATGGAGCATCATGGTGCTAGGCGAGAGCAAGTTGCTATCCTAGTATTTCTCTTGGCTTTATCGATTTTATTGGCGTTGGGTGTTACACTTTTTCCCCTGGCACTTACCCAAGCTCAACAACTGGTGGCTCGTTTGCCAGAGTTGATCGACTCTGGACGCTCTCAGTTAATGATATTAAACGAAAAAGCTGAGACTTTTAGCTTACCAATCAACCTTGATGCTCTGGTAGTGCAAATCAACGATCGCGTCAAGGGACAATTGCAAGCGATCGCCGGACAAGTTTTAAATCTGGCGGTAGTTACAGTCACTAGTCTGCTAGATATTCTCTTGACGATGGTTTTGACTTTTTACCTTTTACAGCATGGGGGCGAACTCTGGCAAAGTCTAGTGGAATGGCTACCCTCTAAATTTCGCGAACCTTTCTCCAAAACAGTCCGCCTGAGCTTCCAAAATTTCTTCATCACCCAACTGATTTTATCTACCTGTATGGCCTCAGCTCTTATTCCTACCTTTTTGTGGCTGAAAGTGCCATTTGGGCTGCTATTCGGCCTAACTATTGGTCTGATGGCTCTCGTCCCCTTTGGCGGCTCTGTGGGCATCGCTTTGACTACACTATTGGTAGCGTTGCAAGATTTCTCAATGGGTGTGAGAGTGTTGATAGCAGCAGTAATTGTACAGCAAATTCTGGAAAACTTAATTGCCCCCAGAATTTTAGGCAGCTTTACTGGTTTAAATCCAGTTTGGATTTTAATTTCAGTCTTAACGGGGGCAAGAATTGGCGGACTGTTGGGTGTAATTGTGGCAGTACCCACAGCTGTTGTAATTAAGACCACTTTAAGTGCTCTGCGGCTTGGGAGCCTAAGCAGCGAGACAGACGACAGCGCCACAGGGGAAACTGCACCCGTTGCAGCAAACGAATCCCCAAAAACTGACGCTAAAACCACTCTGAGTATTTCTGAAGCGACATTACCCTAGAATTCAATTCAAAATTCAAAATTCAAAATTCAAAATTCAAAAATTTTGAATTTTTTACTGCGGCTCAATGATTGAACCCATAAATAAAAGACTTCCCGTCTGATTATCCCTAATGGCACAGAAGAAAGGACGATCAACAATCATTCGGAATGGTTCTGGTTCTTCTCTCAAAGATGTTGCTACTATTCCCACTGAAGTAGCCGCAGCCGCTTCCGTGCCTTCTTCGTTCACTTCGACAAAAGTTTTATGCTTAACTTCGCTAATGGCAAAATTTTTACCCATGCCAGAAAAATTGGCATTGCTGCTGAAAGCCTCTGACATGCCTAAAGTTTTTAAGGCATCATTGAGTGTAACATCATACTCTGTTTTAAAGCGGGGTAAGCGAATAAACCCTTTTTGTTTGCTGAACTGAGTCATCCATTTTTCCCAGTTTTCAATATTCAAGTTTTGATAGAAGGCTTTGAGGTTAGAGTTCTGTTTGGGCAGGAATATATAAAAACTGAATTTACCATCTTTGCCGTAAGGTAAACTAACTGCCTGAAATTGTTTGCTTTCATAGTATCTATAGTCACCGCTCTGTGACATCATCGGGTGTTGTTTTTGCTTACCAGATGTGACGTAAAAAGGATATTGAGCAGTTTGATTTTTATCAAATTCCTTACTCCATTTTCCTTTAAAATATATGGCATTAATCAGAAATAACACCTCGTCTGGTTTGATGGTTTCAACTATCTTATCGATTTTGCCGTTAGTATTTTCTTTTACCCAGTTGTTGATAATACTAGGTGCGGCGGCATCTTTAAAGTTTAAATTGCTGACCTTGGCTTGATAGAAATCCTGAGTTCTCTGGAGGAAGTCTGGCGCAAAGCTAACATCTTGATTTGCCCAAAGTGAGTTAGCAATACTCAGTTGCACTTTCGCATCCGAATTGTCTAAAAGCTGCTTTAATGCCGCCGCATAAGAAGAGTTGATTTCTGGTAGATTCATCCCCTGTAATTCCAGGGTTTTTGCCATTGCTTGTTGAGTCGAGCCGCTAGCGCCGTTGTAGGTCATAGCTAGAGCGATCGCAACACTCGAAGGTGAAATAAAAATATTCTTCTGACCTCCATCATTTTTCAGAACTTCTGAAAACAGTTTGAAGCCAAACTTATTGCTAGACTCAACTATTTTTGTATCAGTGTTGACTGTTTTTTTTTGCAATGGATTTTCTGGCTGAGGCAAACTAGATTGGGCAAGGGCACTTTTATTACTATCGACTTGAGAACACCCTAATACACTGAATAGAACAACACTTGCAGCTGCTAGAGCATAACGTCTGCCCAGACTCACACCGTAACGTCTTTGCAGGAAGTTTTCTTTTGCATCACTAAGTTTCTGACGATTCATTCTGCTACCTCACTTGCCAAAGATTCCCGATCTGTGCTTAGGGTTGACGCAGATACTGTGTCAATGATTAACTATTGCATTTGCTCCAATAGAAAAATGGGACTGTTACAGAAACTGTAACAGCAAGTTAGTAGCTCAGAGGAATAAAACACAACTTGTAAGAGTTGCTAGTTCCTAATTGAGGCGGCTATCAGGAGTTATGAAAATTTTGATTTTTAGGAATTTTCCTATTTATGTATAAACGTATTGTAAGCTACGTAATCAGAAAATAACCACTTCTGTTGGATTTTTATAGGTAAAATAACATTTCTCAGTTGCACGAAATACAGAACTTTCGTAGGAACGCACGGCTGTGCGCCCCCACAGGGGATTGTGGTTCAAACAGATGATTAAAACGCTGTAATTTTACCAGATGACAGTTGTGCGTCCCTATTTCAATTGGTAGGCACACTCCACCAAGCTAAACTATAAGGTTGAGTCGCTTCATTGAGCTTTTGACGAAACTGGACACGGATTTTGTAATTGCCAGTAGCAGCAACGGGACAAAAAATATGTTCTACACTATCGATTTGGCTGATTGAGGAGCAAACAGCACCAGCATCTGAATTTTGAGCCTCAGCTTTTACTAAGTAGAGGTCGAGATTATTTAAGCCGCGATCGCTAAAATTTTCGCCCACGTCATATTGCTGGTTTTTATTTTTATCGTTGAGTTCCACCAATCGATCCCAACTCAGGGTAACAGCAACAAAACTCCCCTGCTTTAACGGTTTTGCTAATATATAGTCAACAGATGCTCCAACATTGATTGTGCGATAATCCCAACCAATAGCTGGCACCGCAGCTGATGGCTGCCATTGACCAGCACTAAATTGCTGATAAGCGCGAAATGCGTTTAAATGACCCGCTCCCATTTGGGCATCCAAGGGGATCTTTGGATCTTTATAAGCATCTGAATCTAGCCAGTTTTGATTTTGTTTATCAATTAGCGTCCGGCTCATTCCCAACCGCAAGCCATCACCGCTATCTTGGATTTTGTCTGCTGAATTCAGCAATACAGCTTTCATCACTTGATGATGGCGAGAATCGATGCTCCAGTGGGGTTGTTTTGTCCGCAACTGTCTGTCACCAAATTCCTGCAACAGAGCAACAGTAGCTGTAACTTGAGGCGCTGCAAAACTCGTACCTGTAACCTTATTCGATTTGCCATCTGGATTGAGCAAGGGAATGTTATTACCAGGAGCAACTAAACTAATAGCGCGACGCCCACCAAGATCAAATTCCCTTCCAGCTAGCTTTCCACTCACTCCTTGGTTAGCACCCGCGAGATTAGCTACGTCTACTTTGTTAAAAACTCCCCCTCGGCGGGATGAAAAAGCCACGTTCACTCCGTTAAAATTATCTGTAGGAATGGGAATACCGCCCTTACCCTGGTTGCCAGCGATCGCATACAAAACATCATGAACGCGACTAGACCAGTCAACACATAAAGTTAGTAAAGCATTGCCGTCTAAAGTAGCCTCTGGTCTAGGATCGCGGCTCAGAGGTTCACCAAAGCTAAAGTTAATCGCCCGGACATCGCCACCATTTTGTAGTGCTATGTGCTGGGCCGATAAGCACTCTTCTGGCTGACCCATGTTTTTAGTGGAACCCACCGCAGACGAATACAGTCGCGCTCCCGGAGCAACTCCCGGCAAAGCTTTGTCTTGACTCACCATCACACCAGCGACATTGTAAGCGTGGGGATCAACGCCGGTATTCGATTTGGCTGGCCCATTACGTAAGAATACTGCTGCTAAAGATATGGCGCGATTTTTAGACACCGCCTTATCCCAACCAAACATTCCCGGTCGGCCAATTTCCACTTGACCAATAGCAATCTTACGACCGATTAAATTATAAGGAGATTGGTGTAGCTTCAGAGCATCAATACCGTTAGTTCCTAGAGCAGATTCTAAAGCTGAAGCAATTACCGGCGCACTCAGACAAGAAGCACTTAATCCCCAAATTATCCAGGTTAGTTTTTTAGTCATTTGTCAGTTATTAGAAGTTAGAAGTTAAGAGCGCAGGCGGAAACTCCGAAGCTACGGTTAGGAGTTAGGAATTATTATTCTCCTTCATCTCCCCAAAAAAGCCGGGATCAAAATTATGAGTCTTGCTCAATGTTTTGTTACAATGCGTACAGACGAGGACGCTTAAAAACCCACCAGCCATGACCCAAAACCTATCTCAAAAGCCCATTGTAATTTCTCCATCTATCCTATCAGCCGATTTTAGTCGTCTGGGTGACGAAATTCGCGCCATAGACGCGGCTGGAGCAGATTGGATTCATGTTGATGTGATGGACGGTCGTTTTGTACCTAATATTACGATAGGCCCTCTGATTGTGGAGGCGATTCGTCCGGTTACGACCAAGCCACTGGATGTCCACTTGATGATTGTGGAGCCAGAAAAGTATGTAGAGGGATTTGCTAAGGCGGGTGCCGATATTATCTCTGTACACTGCGAGCATAATGCTTCCCCACACCTGCACCGCACGTTGGGGCAAATTAAAGAACTTGGTAAGAAAGCTGGAGTTGTACTTAATCCTGGTAGTCCTCTAGAGCTAATTGAATACGTTCTAGATTTGTGCGATTTAGTACTGATTATGAGCGTCAACCCTGGTTTTGGTGGTCAAAGCTTTATCCCTGGTGTATTACCCAAAATCCGCAAGCTGCGTCAAATGTGTGATGAACGCGGTCTTGACCCTTGGATTGAAGTAGATGGAGGACTGAAGGCAAATAATACCTGGCAAGTTTTGGAAGCGGGAGCTAATGCAATTGTCGCCGGTTCAGCTGTATTTAACGCTAAGGATTATGCTGAGGCTATTACATCAATTCGCAACAGCAAGCGTCCTACCCCAGAATTAGCCAAGGTTTAATTCATTTTTAGATTAACTGTACTCCAGAAAAAATAAGGTGGGCAAATTGCCCACCTTATTTTTATTTACACATAAAAAACTGGAAGCTATTCAAGTTTTGAACTTCCAGTAATTGCTATATAAATTGAAACTTTAGAAAGCAGAGATAATCCAGGTTGGGAGGACTAGGATTACAATAGTCGAAAGAGAAGCGCATGAGCTACTAGTTCTAACAGCCACGACAACGATTTCACCGAAACTTTTCTATTTCCGTTCCTGGTATTGGTGTTAAGCGTTTGCTTTATTAACTAAAGCAACACCAACCACAGTCTAGAAAGTTTTATAAGCATTACTCGCACCGTCTGCAGTCGGTGAAAGCTGTGTCAAGTTTGGATTGGGAGAAGCTACCGCTCCAAATTCTCTTGGCTCAGACTTCCTCGAAAATAGAACCACCAGTAGCAACAGTTAGATCATCGGTCTTGGTGTAGGAGTTATTTACTCCATGAAATGCTGACTACTTTTGTAATCAGTTTGATTTCTTTTATAGTCAGAACTAATCATTGATTTTATTTTTTAAAATTAACTTGCTTGGCAATCACCTCTATTTTGCTTGAAGTTGTAGTTTTTATTAGTTTACCAATCTCATAAGTATATATTTGCCATTTTGGCAGATTTTTGAAAAAAAATATCAAATTAATCACCGCTATAGAAAACCTGCCATGCTAGAAGTTTCAAATTAGCATAGCAGGCTTTCAGACACTCAATCAACTCTAGGGCAGAATCTATTGATTCCAAATAGTTTTTAATTGAATCCACAGCGTTTCAAGGAAATATCTTGAGTCTTTTCTAGTTTTAATTGCGATTTCATAGATTAATGATCGTTAATTTACTGTGCCAATTTCTGATCTAAACTATCACCGCGAATTTCTGTTTTTTGCTTTCCAACTACTTCCAAGCTAGGTCTTTGATTTTGCTTAAGCAGCTTGATGAGCCATTATTATCAGATATTGAATCACTAGCATGTTTCAGCATTTTTATATTTTCACTCTCCTGTTGATTTGTCCTACTGGCTTTAGAGTTTTCCTTTAGCAATCGATTGTAGGTGCGATATGGAATGTAATGGAGAGGATTATAGCCAGCAAATCGCAGCATTAAAACACATGCCCAGGAATATTTTCCAGCAAGAATTGCTTCAACTACTTTGTCAAATTGTTGAGCCTTCACTGTTTTATCTAAGTTACTACTAATGCCAGCAATGTCTTGATTCATCATAGTTTTTGGTTATCTGGGATGAAGTAAACTAGTTCAGTTTCCGCGATTGTTGGTGTTTCAATTGAGATTTACAAACTGCACTAGCCTTTTTGCAGCTGTTTAATCGCTTGTGGGAAAATATCATTAATGGGAGTGAAAGGTAAAAATTTACCTTTTGTCTTGTCATATGACTGGTAGGACAAAAGTCTCGCGTGGCTCTTGGCAGATAGATACAATTTTGTCTTCTTAAACTTTTTCAACTCCTAATTGAATAAATTTTATCTGTTAAACTGCTTGTATTTCTTACTACTGCTGAATTAAGCATTTTCCGGGAACTTTGCATATTTATTTCGGCTAGTATAGAAAATTTATTTATCTTTGAGCTTTAACAACGCTATTCGTATTTATACTATTTTTTGTCGCTAATGTCATCTACTAAATTAGGAGATTGATAAGTTAAATTTACTGAATATATTTCGATACGTACTTGCGGATTGTGCAACTTTTGATTTTGTCCCCATTTACTCATTCATGAGGGGTAAGACCCCTCACTCGATATCAATTTAAACCCTTTATTATTGTCGAGTCTCTAGAAAATATTACCATTAAGCATGAACTAAAACAACTTCTAAAAATAGTAATATATAGAGACTTGAAAAAGCCGAGTAGCCATAGGTATTGAAAATACTTTTTAAATATTTTCAATAAGAAAGTGTTATTTACTAGCCTTGGATGTCTTGATTTACAAAGACTACAGCTTTAGCTTGTCTAAATGAAATCGCTGTAAACTGCTCATGAATATTCCATGAGCATCAGCCGGGAATTCACAGATAGCCTATTTATAAAGACAATTAGTGGTTAGCAATAATATATATAGTTTGAATTATCATCAACTAAGTTCGGCAAAACAGCCGTGAGGGGATGCTTTCAACAAAAAAGATGTCACAGGCTAAACCTGTACAACTTTAGAGAATTCACTAATAGAGAGAAAGCTAATTAACAGAGAATGTTGCTAAGTTGATTCAGCAACAATTTGTATATGTATTAATATCTAACAGATTTATACAGGTGAGATTACAGATGCAGTTGCAGCTGGGCTAAGTGGTAATAAAAACTTGAGTTATTGATGAGTGCCTTGCTCAACGAGAATACCTTGGTCTAGAACAAGGATATAGTTGCATGATGAAGGTGTACAAGCTTGATTAATCTGGGTTAAGTTCTGTTGAAATTGCCGTTCTAACTCAATATCTAGGGCACTAGTTACTTCATCCAAAATCAGAATTGCAGGGTTATTAATGAGTGTGCGATCGCAATTTTTTGTCATTGTCCACCAGAAACCATTGCACCGCCCTCTCTCACGAGGGTGTTATACCCCAAAGGCAGTTCTTGAATAAAGTCGTGTGCCTTTGTTCTAAACTAAATTCCGAGCTATATAGCGAGATCTGCCCACCCATCACCAATAATTTTCCAGATTAGGTATACGCTGTAACCACTGTCTGAGGTCAGAAATGTTAATCTGAGCTAGAAAACACGCACTTGCTGCGATCGCTCGATATGCTAAAGGTTGTTTGTAAAATAAATGGTCTAACCTAAAAGTTTGCTTAACTGACAGCAACTGAGTTGAAACTTCTCGTCCAATAGTTGCGTTAAACACAAGTAGTCGCACTCGACCCTGGCAAACTAAGTACACAAGATTGTTATTGTCTTCAGTTTCCGCATCTATACCGTAGAGAGTTACCTCGTCGCCTAGTTGAAACTTACAAAGAAGCCAAACTTGGCTAAATTCCAATTTTAGGTTTGTATCCCCTGCAACTATCTTCAAAAATTTGAGGATAGCGACTTTTGGAGTGGGAGACTGCTGGTTACTTATATATTTCACATCTCCCTGAACTCTTAATGACGAAGAGGAGTTTATGGTTTCATTTCGGTTTTTTGGGAAATATTAGCAAGATTTATGGCTAAAGCTAGTAATATTTGCATTTTTTGAAAGAGTAGTGTTAAATTCTCAATCCTTCAACTCTTACCATTACTGAAATTTTCCTTCGCTTCCGGAAACACTCGGAAAATAAAATCACAAATCTAGACTCTGCTTTCTCAGATGAAGACGGGCTAAATTACGTGGAATACGACCGAACATTATCTTCAGCTAAAACTCTATAATCTTCTTTTGATAAGCACTTTACTTTATAGACATATCTAGAAGGATTGCTGGAAGTGACCTAATCATCTAAGTGTTCATCTCGTCTGATGTCACTAAAAAAGCCAGCAAATCGCTGGCTCATACTTAAAAAAATTACTATGGTTCTAGCGGGTCTGCTTTAAAATTTCTTTGATCAGTTCCATAGCCTTTCTTGTATGCTCAAGAGGGTTTTCGTCTTTAGAGGTAAAACTTCCTTCATATAACACGAGAATTTGATGTGCTTCGGAAAGACGAGACAGCGCTTCAGACAATTTAGGGATTGAGCTTCCGTTTAAAATAGTTTCGCGGTTAAAATAAGCCATAATTATTGGTGATAATATTTACAAGCAAAGCAACCGCATAAATCCAGTCTCCCCAGAAATCTGGGTGCAACCGACCTACAGCGTCGTAAGTCGCACTCCTGAAGTCGTACAAATCCAATTTCTCCAGAAGGCTAGGTGCGACTGAATCCGTATGCTTGCCTTGCTTGTATCTAACATAACCTGAAATAATGACTCCTAACTAAAAGGTGAAAAATTTTCACTTTGTGGCAGATATGAAGCGCGATCACCTACCAAGGCAGCCTCTGTGAAACATTTTCCACAGCCCAAGCAGATGCAGGAGGGTAAGAGCGATAGCTTGCGTTAAGTTTGCTTTCAGAAGGATGAAAATTAGCAGTGGGTTTTGATAACCTAGCGCGGTTGAAACAAATGGCGATCATAGTAGTCCGGCGAGTGAGTCGCCTAATGTAGACATCCGTAAATAGGGTAGCCCAGCTGTGCTACCCTACGTGTGTTACATCAAAATGAAAACCGCTTTGATAGCCAATCAATTAATAACTAAGTAAATTCCCCAAATCGCCATTGCCCGTAAGTAAGTGCTAGCGCGGAAAGTACCAGCTGCGGTGATAGCTTCAGGCGTGCGAAATTGCAGACCATTGTCGTAAATTTGCTGCACTACAGCTTGCGTCAACCTAAACGCTTCATCTTTCATTCCCATCTGCACAAGAAAAGCCGCCAGCCCAAAGTTTATTCCCGTCCAGACTTCCAGGGGATGAGTAGCTTTGGGGTTTTCCGGTGAACCGTCAGGACGAACACCATTAGCAGCACCAAACTCACCATTGCAGAATTTCAAAAAGCAAGCATCATAAACAGTTTTCAGGGCAGAGAGAGCGCGATCGCTCGGTACAATATCAGGTAAGTCCAGCAGACGGGCGTAGAACTGTCCGCACAATTGATCTGCCATTACCACATCAGAACCACTCTCACTATCAAGTTTGTAATATTGCCCATTCCAGAGTTTTTCGTCATAGATGGGGCGAGATTGTTCCAACCAAGCTTCATAAATGGACTTTTGCACCACCAACTCTGCTGTGTTACCTGTCTGGTAAGTTAATAAAATATCGCTAATTGCGATCGCAGCCTCCAACGCCGCTAACCACAACCCACCACAATAGGCGCTGACACCCTGCAACCGCCAATCATCAAAGGTTTGATCGGGTGCGCCAGAATTTTCGGGAATCCCATCGCCATCAAGATCAAAAGTTTTCAGGTAATCGAGGGTTTGAACGATCGCATTCCAACAATCTGCCAAGAATTCCACATCGTCAGCACCCGTAAGCAGAAAATCTCGGTATACTTGCAGAACAAAATCACTACCCAAATCTTTCCATAAATTGCAGTCTTGATAGCTGGTGTAGTTGGTTTTCTCCCAGACATGTTCATTGGGTGCGCCTAAATCGTGGGGTGTTGCGCCGGCGACTTTGCGAACTGCAATCGGGCTTTCTGCCTTAATTGTCATGTAATAGCCAATTATTCGGGGAGTATCATCACCTTGAGGAATTGCCCGTGCAAATGCCCGCATTACCGACTTTTCTAATTCTGGAAACAGCATCAACAGGGCAAAAGAACCATACAGCCGCACATCTAGACTTTCGTACCAACGATAATCTAAGCACTCTAGCACCGCAAACTGACCGATGGGATCAAGTTCCGATGCTGCACTCCAGAGAGTACCGCCGCTAGTGAGGTCGTAAAGCTCATTAAATAGAGCCATCTTAAACCAGTTGGGTAAATCTTCCCGGTCGAGAATGGGTTTTTGCCAACTTTGAATTTGCGATCGCCAGGTTTGGTATTCTTGTAGCGCAGTCGATGCGATCGCCCAACCATTATTACCATTTTTACTAAAAAAGTCTGTATATCTGCGGTTATAGTTTACTCCAGCAGCAAATTCTGTTACAGGTAAATCCCAAGCGACGACAAAGGGGATTTCGAGAGTTTCGCCTGGTTGGAGAGTGAAACGGATTGCGATCGCAGCCCCTAATTGTGTATTTTCTGTTGCTGGAGTCGTATCTAGATCATTAGGCAAAGAACCATCTTTAGCAAAGCTTTCCCACACCTCCTCACCCGTTCCTTCAGGATTCCATCGGCTGTGGTGGAATACTTCCACCTGGGGATGCTTCAGCGTTGCAATAGACCAGGTTCCGTCACCTTCCTGCAAAGGTTCATCACTACCAACCCGACCTAAAACACAGCCAAACTGTTGTGTATTTTCAACTATCTGGTTGTAGTTTCCTTGACTTTCGCCCCAGCGCGGTTGGTATTCGTAAACCGGACTACCATCATCGCGCACTCGCACTTGGGGAGATTTGAGAGCGTTTGTAAACCAGCCCACCATATTTTGCCAAGTGAGCATGATACTGACAGTAATAAGTGCATCTGTGGAATTATGAGCATTCCAGAGGAATATCGCCACAGGGTAGCTAGTTTCTTGGTAATTACCTGCCCAAATTGGGGAAAACTGCTCACAAGTCAACTGTGCTTGAAATACATTTTCATACACAAACCAGCTACGCGGATATAGCGCGTGATAATTGCCTGTCCCCTCTGTGCCGGGGAATGTCGGATACCATTGCCAAGCCTTGAGAGTGCGATCATCGGGGGCTTGCGTAGATAAAGCGTAGGCTTGGGAAGATGTACCATTGGATTCAAAGACACTGAATTGACAGGCGGGGACGTTTTTGAAGGTATGCTCACCGCCGTCGATGTGCCACAGGTTAAAATCTCCCCGTGAAGAACGACCGATGCAACCTGCACCAAAGCCGCCTAAAGGCATACCATGCCAAGGGCCATCATCGATATTGCTTGCGTAGCGGACGGTATAAGGTTTGTCCCAGCCTAAACCGATGGGACGGCTCCAAGTGCAAGAGGGAATTTTCGGGGAGAGTTGATTTGTCATCACCTGATGTTACAGCGTGCAGTTACGTCAATGAAGACTAGCGCGATGTGCGATTTTTCTCAAGCGATTTGTTCAGACAAGCATTTTCTCTGCAACTTTCAGGCTTTGAACTCCTACTTCCGCCCTCAGAACTCGGAATTTCGTGCTTAGAACTGCAACATCCGAGAACCAAGGGTGAATTACGGTGAGTGAGAAACGTAGGCATAGCCCGTCGGAAATCTCGCTTCCGTAATTACTAGCAGACTATAAGGTATAGAGCTTCTCCCAGTCACCAAGAACTTTAATATTCTGCCCCTACCGCGTGTTGCCCAACTAATACCGGAATTTTAAATTTAGAGTTTTTAACTATAGTGAGTAAATTACTCGTTAATTTGGGTATTTTAGAACACAGAGGTAATTTTCCCAATAGTTTTATTTTAACCAAACAAGATGACACAATACGCCCTTGTCGTTGGAATTGCTCAGTATGACAACAGTTTAAACAGCCTGACTAAACCTACTAATGATCTCGAAAATCTTCCTGGCACAGAAAAATTTTTGCTGGTGGTAGATCAGTTTGAGGAAGTATTTACAGTTTGTGCAGATAAGAAAGAACAGCAGAGATTCATTGAACTACTGACTCAGGTAGCAGAGATTCATGATTCACGGTTAACAGTTGTAATTCCTATGCGAGGGGATTTTCTCAAACCCTGTTTAGATTATCCCTCCTTGACTCACCTGATTCAAACCCAGGCAGTTTTTATGCCGCCTTTAACTGGAGTTTATTTAAAGGAGACAATCACCGAATCTGCCAAGCTTCAGGGTCATAGTGTTGAAGAAGCACTACTATTAAAAATTCTCCAAGATATTAAACTTGAACCAGGGTTCTTGCCTTTGTTAGAGTTTGCTTTAACTAAACTCTGCGAGAAACGCGATCAAGAGAAACATCAACTCACCCTAGAACAGTATGAGAAGTTGGGAGGACTAACTGGGGCGTTGAATCTCCATGCAGAAAAGGTTTATCACTACAAAGATTATGAGAAGCAATCCCCAACCCAAGAACGCACTCAGCAGGAAAAAGAATGGATTAAGCAGATTTTTCTGCGGTTAGTGCGAACGGGAGAGGGAGAAAAAGACATCCGACAGCGCCAACCGAAAGTCACACTATTAAGTATTACAGGTGATCACCCCAATCAACGGCAAAATCTCAGTGAGTTGATAGATGGGGAAGCGGGATTAGTTAAGGGACGCTTATTAGTCAGTGGGAAAGATGAACAAGGAGAAGTCTGGATTGATTTAGCCCATGAAGCTTTAATTGAAGGTTGGCAGCAGTTTACCCAGTGGCGACAACAAGACCGAGACTTACGGCGGTTGAGTGACAGATTGGCAGATACCCGACGGGAATGGTTGAACAAGGGACAGGATAAAAAATATTTAATGCAAGGGGGACTGCTGGTTGAAGTCAAGGATAGCTGGCAACAATTGCAGCTTTATTTACAATCACCCCAAGAAGATGAAGCTTTTTACCAGCGCAGTGATGCTTATGAAAAAGACCGCATTGCCGAACTGGAAAGGGCACTCACTGAATCCCAACTGCGAGAGAAAGCGGCTAGGGTAGAAAATTTATTGACTGTCCAACCCCTAGATAGTCTAGTTTTGGCAATTCAAGCTATGGGTGAGAATCAAGATAAACTACCCCAGCAGATTCTCGCACCAGTTCAGAAAAGTTTGAATCGGGTGGTGAATAAAGCAAGAGTCTCCATTCCCTTCCGTGGTCATCAGGGGAATGTCTCTTCTGTCGCCATCAGCGCCGATGGGCAGACGATTGTCAGTGGCGGTACTGACGGCACGGTGCGGTTGTGGAACCACCAAGGTCTTCCCTTAGCTGAACCTTTGCGTGGTCATAAGGAGAATGTCTCTTCTATCGCCATCAGCCAAGATGGGCAGACGATTGTTAGTGGGGGTGAAGACGGCACAGTGCGGTTGTGGAACCACCAAGGTCTTCCCTTAACTGAAGCATTGCATGGTCATAAAGGGAATGTCAGGTCTGTCGCCATTAGCCAAGATGGGCAGACGATTGCCAGTGGTAGTACTGACGGCACGGTGCGGTTGTGGAACCGCCAAGGTCTTCCCTTAGCTGAACCATTGCGTGGTCATAAGGGGAATGTCAGGTCTGTCGCCATTAGCCAAGATGGGCAGACGATTGTCAGTGGGGGTGAAGACGGCACAGTGCGGTTGTGGAATCGCCAAGGTCTTCCCTTAGCGAAACCATTGCGTGGTCATGAAGGTGATGTCTATTCTGTCGCCATTAGCAAAGATGGGCAGACGATTGTCAGTGGGGGTGAAGACGGCACAGTGCGGTTGTGGAACCACCAGGGTCTTCCCTTGGCTGAACCATTGCGTGGTCATCAGGGTTGGGTCTATTGTGTCGCCATTGCTAGGCAACGCGATGCGAACAGCGCTGATGGGCAGACGATTGTCAGTGGCGGTACTGACGGCACGGTGCGGTTGTGGAACCGTCAAGGTCTGACCTTAGCTGAACCTTTGCGTGGTCATAAGGGGAATGTCAATTCTGTCGCCATCAGCCAAGATGGGCAGACGATTGTCAGTGGTGGTACTGACGGCACGGTGCGGTTGTGGAACCACCAAGGTCTGACCTTAGCTGAACCTTTGCGTGGTCATGAGGGTAATGTCAGGTCTGTCGCCATTGCTTTGCAACGCGATGCGAACAGCGTCGATGGGCAGACGATTGTTAGTGGCGGTACTGACGGCACAGTGCGGTTGTGGAACCACCAAGGTCTGACCTTAGCTGAACCATTGCGTGGTCATCAGGGTTGGGTCTATTGTGTCGCCATTGCTAGGCAACGCGATGCGAACAGCGCCGATGGGCAGACGATTGTCAGTGGCGGTACTGACGGCACGGTGCGGTTGTGGAACCGCCAAGGTCTGACCTTAGCTGAACCATCGCCTGGTCATGAGGGTTGGGTCTATTCTGTCGCCATCAGCGTCGATGGGCAGACGATTGTTAGTGGCGGTACTGACGGCACGGTGCGGTTGTGGAACCACCAAGGTCTTCCCTTAGCTGAACCTTTGCGTGGTCATGAAGGTGATGTCTGGTCTGTCGCTATCAGCGGCGATGGGCAGACGATTGTCAGTGGCGGTAGTGATGGCACAGTGCGGTTGTGGAACCACCAAGGTCTTCCTTTGGCTGAACCTTTGCGTGGTCATGAGGGTTGGGTCTATTCTGTCGCTATCAGCGGCGATGGGCAGACGATTGTTAGTGGCGGTACTGACGGCACGGTGCGGTTGTGGAACCGCCAAGGTCTTCCCTTAGCTGAACCTTTGCGTGGTCATGAAGGTTTTGTCAGGTCTGTCGCCATCAGCGCCGATGGGCAGACGATTGTTAGTGGCGGTGATGACGGCACAGTGCAGTTGTGGAACCACCAAGGTCTTCCCTTAGCTGAACCTTTGCGTGGTCATGAAGGTTTTGTCTATTCTGTTGCCATCAGCGCCGATGGGCAGACAATTGTTAGTGGCGGTGAAGACAGCACAGTACGTTTGTGGCGCGGTGACTGGCGTGCATGGTTGCAAGTTTGTTGTGACAGGTTACGTTACCATCCCATCTTCACCAATCCGCAAACCGAGGAAGCAAAAGCCGCTTGCGAAGTCTGCCATAAATATGTTTGGAGTGAACGCGGGTAATCGCACGGGGCCTTGCCCCGTGCCCCTACGAGGGTCTGTACTCAGCTCAATTGCAAACGGCTATAAAAGCAGCAAGTAAACAGAGGAGAACACAAAAAATAGACTAGACATCTCCACCATTTAGGCTCAGAACTCCGGTTTTCGCCTTCAGAACTTGGAAGTTCATGCTCAAAACTCGGAATTTCGACCTCTGAACTGCAACATCTGAGATTCAAGGATGAATTATGGTGAGTGAAAGGCGTAGGCGTAGCCCGTCGGAGACATCGCTCACCTTTTGAATTCAAAACTTCATGCTTTGAACTGCAATATCCGAGATTGAAGGGTGAATGATGATCAATCAAAGGCGTAGGCGTAGCCCGTCGGAGCGATCGCTTCCATAATTCCTAGCAGAGTTGAAGGTATAAAGCTTATCTCTGCTAAAGCAAAACCTCAAGTGCTGGAATTTTGCTTCTTCTCAGGAAACTTACACTTCACCTCAATTTCAAAATTACTCTCCGCCGAACCTTCAGTTAAAAACGGAATGCCAGTTTTACCACCCAGTTTGATGCCAAACTTAACTGTTACCTCTTCAGCATCAGGTAAATTCTTGAATGCACCAACAGATAACTTGGCATAATTACGAATCTTGCCCTGAAATTCCTGAATGTTTAGCGTGGGTAAACCATAACGGTATCCCAGTTCCTCTTCTTCTGGAACCTCAGCGAGGGTATTTGATTCCCCAATTAGATGATAGTGAGTGGCAAGTTTTAGAACCAATTAAACTAGGATTTGAACCTTTAAGTAAGTTACGCGGAGCTTTTCAACAATTCTTTCAAGAAGCTAGAAAAGAGAAGGAACTGAAGGATTTAATTGAAAATGAGCCGAATAATTTAGCTGGAATTGTCGAACATCTACCACCAGCAAAATTTTTGCTGGTGGTAGATCAATTTGAGGAAGTTTTTACTGGCGGTGCTAGTCAGCAACAAAAGCAGAGATTTATTGAGTTGCTAACTGAGGTAGTAGAGATTACCGATTCGCGGTTAGCAGTTGTGATTACCATGCGAGCGGATTTTCTCGAACCCTGTTTGCAATATCCCTCCCTGACTTATCTGATTCAAACCCAGGCAGTTTTTATGCCGCCTTTAGCCGGAGTTGATTTAAAGGAGACGATCGCAGAACCTGCCAAACTTCAAGGTCATAGTGTTGAAGAAGGGTTAGTACTGAAAATTTTAGAAGATTGTTAAACAAGAGCCTGGGTGTTGTCAATTCTGTCGCCATCAGCGCGGATGGGCAGACGATTGTCAGTGGCAGTGATGACGGCACTGTGCGGTTGTGGCGGGGTAGCTGGCGTGCATGGTTGCAAGTCTGTTGCGACAGGTTGCGTTACCATCCCATCTTCACCAATCCGCAAACCGAGGAAGCAAAAGCCGCCTGCGAAGTCTGCCGTAAATATGTTTGGAGTAAAGAAGAAGCTAAAAGCGGGGATTAATAAGAAGAAAACAGGAGAAATAAACCTTTAATCTCCAATGTTGAGGCTTAGAACTCCACTTTTCACCTTCAGAACTCGGAACTTCGACCTTTGAACTCGGAACTTCGACCTCTGAACTCGGAACTCCGACCTTTGAACTCCGTTAACAAGTCTTTGATACTCGTGAACAATGATCTAAATCTCAAAAAGAGAGGCGAGACGACAGCATTCAAACTTTTACGGGCGGTTCGCAAGGACAGAAGAGATTTCTTGATAAAACTAGGTTATACGATCGCTACCGCAATGGACGCGATCGCACTGCGATTTCTGAACCCTGCGGGATCTGGCTACAATATGACATTTTACACAGTTCAGCTTTTATGAGCCGACAGTGACGGTGTAAGACAACACAAAGGGCTTGAAACTAGCTCCAGCTTTTGGAGTACCGCTTAACTCCAATTCATAAGCTCCTACTTTGGGAAATACGATCTCGGCTCCGGGAATGCTTTTATATTGCTTGGTTGATACATTATGTAAACTGGGCTTGAGCAATGGAGTATCAGTTTCGCTGTGAGGTTGAGGGTAGACAGCCAACTGACAGTTACATTGTGTCAGGGGGATTAGTCGCCCGCCCTTATGCGTGAGAACAATCCAAGCATGAGCGGTTTTGCCAGCTTGAGGATTGTCATGGGGTTCAATATGCAGCATCCCGCCTACGTCCCCAGATACCTTTTCGGTGTGGGCATTAACTGGTGTAGCAATCAGAACCGAAATTAATAATAGCCATCCAAAATTCTTCTCTAGGGTAAAGTGGAACATAAAGTTTATAAGAGGAAGCGAAGTAGACCAGGCTGACTGGGGAAAGGCAATTAAAGCAAAATTCAAAGATTTTTAATGCTAATTTTCCACCAGTATTTAGGAACGATAATTTTAAAAGAATAGTTCCGTCAAAAGACAACCTGTCAAACTTTGCCCGAAAATCATTTACCAACTACTAAGGCTTAATCCCAACTAAAAACTCGTTGACTTCTGAACTTACTACCTAAATATCTAACTTAAAGGCAGATTAGCTTATTACTTATGATAGTTACTAAAACTCATCTGGATGAGTGAAAGTAGTGATGAGTGAGAGTAAATATACTTAGTAGCTGAGGTTCAAAGCATGGACTCGACAGGTAAAGTTCAAATTGTGGACTCGTCCTGGTACGTTCCACAGCCGTTTAAAGAGTATGCAATGAGCCGAGTGACTGTCTACTTCTATAGCGACGGGTGGATTCCAATTAAATATTGTTCTTTGGAAAAGGCAATTTTGCTTCACCAGAAGGCAAATTTAGAAGGCAAGGAAATTTTATTATTTCCTGCTAATCTAGACCCTAATCAATTCTCAAACTCTTTTAACTAAAATGCATTGAGGTAGACTATTTTTAAAAAATCTTGGCAACAAATGAATCGACTGTAGAGGCGTACCTATGTACGCCTTTACTTGTAAATGAGATTAAAAATTCGTGCGAACTTGAAAGCCAAAGGTGCAGCGATCGCCATAAGATACAAGTGCATCAGGTGGTTTCTAACTGATGACTTCTAGTAACGAGTGTGCGGCTTACAGAGAATCAAACCAACCCAGAACGCAATGCCACAACTGCTGCTTGCACGCGATCGTCTACTGCTAATTTATTCATAATCCCCCGGACATGAGTTTTGATGGTGTTGGGACTGAGATAGAGTTTTTGGGCAATCTCTGGGTTACTCAACCCGTCTACCATGAGTTTCAACACTTCTAACTCGCGCCCAGATAAGTTGGCGGTGTTGGTGGTGGGTGAGGGCGGTTTGAGATTATCAATTACTCGCCGCGCAATTTGGGGATCGAGATAGGCTGCCCCATCAACTGCGGCTGCGATCGCACTTAACAATCGTTCCACACTTGCACCTTTGATACAATAGGCATCTGCACCGCTAGACAGTGCGGCAATAATTTCTGTCTCCGTTTGATGAGATGTCAGCATCACCACATGAGTTGCTGGCAGCGCCGCCTTAATTTGCTGTGTCGCTGCAATCCCATCCAATCGCGGCAACCCAATATCCATAACCACCAAATCAGGTTTCAGTTGGAGTGCGGCTTGAACTCCCAAATAACCATCTTCTGCTTGTCCAACAATCTCCAACTGAGGATGAGCCATTAACGATTGCTCTAATCCCAGTTGCATCATCGGATCATCTTCGACAATTAACACGCGCAACGGCGGAGCATTGGCGGGTAAATTTAAGGGATAGCGAGTATCTAAAGACATTTTTATTAATTAGGAGTCATTTGTCATTTGTCATTTGTCATTTGTCATTAGTTATTTCTAAATTAAAGGATTTAAGACCCCTACCTCTACAGGTAGCCTTAGTTCCAGTCGGGGTTTAAATCCCCGTCTGAAAATGTCTTTAATTTTGAATTTTGAATTGTTAATAGTCTTTTGCCTTTTGTTATTTACTTTTTTTTCTCTCGTTCCCATGCAGAGCATGGGAATGCCTGATTAGAGGCTCTGCCTCTAGTGATACGTTGAGTCAGAGCCTCAATGAATGCATTCCCATAGGGAGTATGGGAACGAAAAACGAGAAAACTCCTAACTGTACAGACGCAATTAATCGCGTCTCTTTTCTATTCTTCCACGCGATAACCTAACTCTGCTAAACTCACCCGCGACTGTCGCCATTTTGGTTGGACTTTAACAAATAATTCTAGGTAAACTTTACCAGCAATTAACTTTTGGATTTGTTCGCGGGCTTCACTACCAATTGCTTTGAGCATTGCTCCGCCTTTGCCTATGAGTATGCCTTTTTGGGAATCGCGCTCGACGTTGATGGTAGCAAGTATACGGGTAATGCTAGGAGTTTCTTCTACTAAGTCAATGGCGATCGCTACTGAATGGGGTACTTCTTCACGAGTCAATAATAAAATTTGTTCTCGGATTAATTCACCCATAATAAAGCGCTCTGGCTGGTCAGTTACTAAGTCTGGGGGATAGTATAATGGCCCAATTTCTAAATGTTCAATTAATAATTCTTGAAGTTGCGGTAATCCTGCACTAGTTTTGGCAGAAAATTTCACGATTTCCCATTCATGGGACTTGGCCATCTGGGCGTAACTATCATCTAAAAACTGAGAATCGGCGGGTTGTTGGTCGATTTTGTTCGCACCCAGAATTATCGGAGTTTTGCTGCGACTGAGCAAATCGGCAATATAGCGATCGCCTGCACCACAAGCCACCGCTCCATCTACCACAAACAGCACTACATCTACCGATTCAATCGCAATTTTGGCATTTTGCACCAACACTTCCCCCAATTGATGATGGGGCTTATGAATTCCTGGCGTATCTACAAATATTAACTGCGCCTCTGGTGTAGTTAATATACCGCGCAAACGGTTACGTGTTGTTTGCGCTACTGGTGATGTAATGGCAATTTTTTGTCCTACCAATTGATTCATTAAAGTAGATTTACCGACATTTGGACGACCAACAATGCCGATAAAACCTGATTTAAATTCAGGAGGAGCCTGAGGGATTGTTACTTCTCCTGAAAAAGAGAAGTTGTAATTTTCAATACTAGTCACCTTTGGCTCCACCCTCATATTTTACAGCTGGGATAACTTGATTTTTTCTTAGACACCAAATAAGCATAAAATTACCCTGGCATTTTTAGGGATTATGTTTGCCGAGGTTTAATCTACTACTGGCTCTACACTTATATTTTACAGCTGAGATAACTTGATTTTGTTTAGGACTTACGCAAAATATCTTTCAAACTCTGATTTCTCTGTGTCCTCTGCGCCTCTGCGGTTCGTTATTCCGTAATATCATGTCCGCTTGATTGCTTAACCCTCTTTTGTCAGAGTGGGAGAACCCAATCGCCTACAGGGCTTAAATTTCCACTTTTTGTCTATAAATTTTAGTTTCTGTTAGAAAATAAAGCCTCAAACCTAGATTAAATCAAAGTCTCAGAATTTAGCTTCGATTATTGTTTTCCGAGAGTGACAAAACAGGGTTAAGTAGTAAGACAAAATTAATTACACAAATTTTGACCTGAAACCCTTATCCAGGCTAAGAACTAATGTGTAAATATTTCTGTCCGATTACTTATAGAAACGGTTTCTTGGTTTTGTGGAAACAGGTACGAGTTAGATTAGCTTTTCTCAAATCTGTATTTTTGAGGGTGGCTTGTGTAAAATCAGCATCAGTTAGGTTGGCGCTGCGGAAGTTTGTTCCTTTAAAAGCTGCAAAAGCAACAGCGATGTTGCGGATCAAGGCGTGCTTTGGATCTCCCTTCAATAGACATCTCCAGAAATTAGGTATCAGCCCAAGCTGCACAAGGGTTGTAGATTCATTTTCGGAGAAGTCTAATGCACGCCAACTTCTATATATGCTAAATAATATTACGGCGAAGGCTACGGCGAAGGTTACGGATCCTCCGAAGAAGGCGAAGGTTCCGGCGAAGGCTGAGGCTCCGAAGTAGGCTCCGACTACGTCGAAGGCTCCGGCTACGACGAAGGCTACGGCGAAGGCTCCATATCTGGCTCCGGCGTAGGCTACGGCTGAGGCTCCGGCGAAGGTTCCGGCGAAGGCGAAGGTTCCGGCTCTGGCTATGACGAAGACTGCGGCTCCGTATTTGGCTGTGACTACGAGGAAGGCGTAGGATCCGGCTACGGCGTAGGCTACGGCGAAGGCTCCGACAAAGGCTCTGGCTACGGCTCTGGCTCCTAAACCCGCCTGTATTCCTTGGCGAATTGTCACACAAAAGAAGATAACTAGTATGACTATACTAGTCCTGTCTACAACTTGATAAGCATATGATTGATATTCGTCTCTCAAAAGTATTAGAACAAATATTAAAACGCCTGCAAAAGCTGAAAGAAATCCTGATAGACACATTAGCACCCACGAAACAAGCACTAAGAAAATTGCCCAACGCCTTTGCAACCCTGCTTTAGCATGACTGAAGTTTGCACCTACAAGGATTGCACCGCTAAAATCAGCACCTCGGATATCAGCATCGCTAAAGTTGACTCCAGTCAAATCTTGACCTTTGAAAGAACATCCTCGAAGAATTACTTTGGGGAAATTCCTCTCTCCTGAAGCGTATCGCTCCAAAATCTTGCTAGCTTTCATATCATTACAATTTGCCGTAGTTCAATAACGTGTTGCCATCCGGGCTGAACACCACACTTGTGACAAAACTGCTATGCCCCTGAAGGGTATGCAGTAGCTGCCCTGACAAATTCCACAGTTTCACTGTGTTGTCAGAATTACCAGTGGCAATGGTCTTGCCATCCGGGCTGAACACCACTCTCAAGACTGTATCGGTATGCCCCTGAAAGGTATGGAGTAGATGCCCTTTTTCTGCTTGCTGCCATTGCCAAAAAGCAAATCCTGATAGACTCCAAGTAACAATTAAACCACTAATCAGCGCCAGACTGTTACGTCGCCGCTTGCGCTCTTGTTCTGACGGCTCTTTATCCCACATTCCGCACCCTTAACTGTCACAATCGGTTTTTACCGTTTTTTATATTGTCTGTGACAGTAATCCTTATATCTAATCGTATTTATACTTAGACATCTCCGGAAAAGATTTAGTTATAGCTACGCTTTGTCTCCCCTCCCCGCAAGCAAGGAGGGGATTAAGAAGTGGGTGCAATGCCTGTGGCAATCGTAACTAATTATGCGGACATGATATAACTCGTGCGTAAGTCCTATTATTTTTAGATCCAAAATGAACAGTCGAACTCCTAAGAAAACAGAATGGTTTCTTTCGCCCTTCCCGCAGGTGCGCCTTCGTTGGAGACTCACGTTAAATTTAGTGCTGTTAGCGGATAGCTATGGTTTAGCCCGTGCTGAGTGGGGAGTTAAAAAACTCCTAACTCCTAACTAATAACTCCCAATACAAACTCGCCTTGATTCACAGCTTGATTGGTTGCGACATCATAAACTAATCCATCTTGTTGAGCGCAGACATCAATTACACTCGGTAACTTACCTTCTTTATTAAAACTGAGAATTTGATACAGTTTTTCTCCAGCTTTTACTGAACTACCTAATTCTATTCTGGATTGAATCATGCCACCTGCGATCGCATAATATTTTTTCCTGTTGCTGCTAGATACAAAACTCATTTCATGGATTTTTGTGTCATCGGGTAAATTAGGAATTTGCAGTACACCTTTTTGCACTAAATAGTTTTTCACACCCCATACACCTTTAGCGACTGAATCAGGGTTCATTTGCATTCCTGTTCCTAATTCCAGTGTCCAAGCTTCCACATCAAACTTGATATCTCTACCCAACTCTTTAAAACAAGCTTCCAGCGCTAACCAAGGTTTGATAAAAGCTTCATCAAAAGCATCACTATCGTATTTATCAAGTAAGATTCCGAAATCAAACCCGAAGTATTTTGCGCTTTCTTCTCTATTTCGGAAGTAATAAATATAGTCTAACGCTTGATTTGTAGAACTATGTAAATCAATTAAGTAATCTGCATCTAAACTCAGATTTTGTAGTTTATAGCTAAAAAGCTCAGTGTAAGGCACACTACTGGGAGAATTAATTTTTTCTAAAAGTTTGGCAAATTGTTGCTTAATTATAGTTAGATAATTTTGTCGAACGACCTCTAGATCAAGATGAAGTTGAGATTTAGTAAAAGCTACTAAATCATCAGCTTCTTTCTCGTAATCCCAAAATATACGATTCCAATCTTTAGCTTCGTAAACGCAATATCGTCCGGGGGAAAACTGGTGCGATCGCTCATTCGTCCCCATTGGATTACAAACGGGTACTAGCCAAATTTCTCCAGCTAAATTTGAATTATTTATTGTTAATAAAAACTCAATTAATTGATGAATAACGGCATTACCAGCAATTTCTGCACCGTGCAGATTAGATTGAATGTAAACCTTTTTACCAGGTTGAGCGCCGATAAATTTGTAAACTTGTAAAGACAAGCGATCGCCCGAAGCCATTTGACGTAAAGTAATAGTTTCAATAACTGGCAGCATAAAATAATTCACTGAGAATTTGAGTACATTATCCCTGTATCTGTACTGAATTAAAACTCAATCTTCCTCTGGGTGTCTCCGCAATACGGTTCGGTTAAGATCCCCCCGCCTACGGCGACCCCCTTAAAAAGGGGGTAAAAGAGGCTTATAAGCCCCCCTTTTTAAGGGGGTTGGGGGGATCTTCGAGGAATAAAGACGTTAACCGAACCGTATTCGGTGTCTCTGCCTCTCTGGGTGAATTCCCCAAATAAGCTAGCATCAAGTTACCCAGTAACCAGCACAGCAGCAATGGCAACAAATTGGTTGCGAATCACACATCAAAGCGAAACAATCCAACTTTCTTGGCAACGCGGATATGAAAATCCTCGCCTAGCCCCAGCAGTAACCTTTCAACAACCCTTCGATGATGAAAACGCGGCTGAATTGCGCTGGTATTTAGAAGATTATTTAAAATTTCCTTACGGTATATTTCCTGATAACGCTGCAAAAATCGAACAAAAGTTACAGCAGTGGGGACAACATTTATTTGAGCTAGTATTTCGCAGCACAGAAAAAGGAAGAGAGTTTTTTCAAGAAGCCACACGAGACGGACTCGATAAGTGTGAACTGGGCATCATTTCCGATAACGCCAACGTACTGAATTTACCTTGGGAATTGCTGTATTCCCCCGACTATCAATTTCTTGCACCTTCACTAGCGGGGATGTATCGCAGTCTCAGCACTCAGGGCGTAAAAGCACCATTGCCACCAATGCCCGATGACCAATTGAATATTTTATTAGTCATTGCCCGCCCTGATGACGAACAAGACGTAAATTTTAAAACCATTGCCCGTCCTTTGCTGGCGGCGTTGCAACCAATACGTCAGCGAGTCAACCTGAAAGTATTGCGTCCCCCTAGCTTGAAAGCGTTTGAAGCAGAACTCCAGGCAAAAAAAGGTTTTTACCATATCGTCCATTTTGATGGACATGGAAATTTTGACAGCGATACTCAAGGAGTTTTAATCTTTGAGGACGAGCAGGGAAATGAGCAAGCTGTCAGCGCTAGAGAAATTGCCCAATATTTGACAGATTGTCGCGTGCCGATTTTTGTACTCAATGCTTGCAAGTCTGGGCAAGTAGGCGAAGAAGCTTTTTCTTCTGTGGCGGGACAGTTGGTGAAATTGGGGGCAAAGGGTGTAGTAGCGATGGCGTATTCAGTTTACGCCAAAGGTGCAGAACACTTTGTTGGGCGGTTGTATGGGGAATTAGTCAGGGGAGAGTGTATCGCCACAGCTGTTGCAGCTGGGCGCAAGTCCATGTCTATTGACAAAATGCGCCCCAGTCCCAAAGGAAATTTACCTTTACAAGATTGGCTTGTGCCGGTGCTGTATCAGCAAGAACCCTATACGCCTTTTGTTCCTCAAAAGACAGCATCCAGTTTTGCCGATTTGATGGCGCAAGCAGACAACACCCCAGAAAGTAGCAAAGCTGTAGGTTTACCCGATGAAAGCGCTTATGGTTTTATTGGGCGAGATTATGAGATTTTGCGTTTAGAGAGAGCATTTCGGCAAAATCATGTTGTGTTAGTGCAGGGAATGGGCGGTGTCGGTAAAACTGAGTTAGTCGCAGGTTTTGCCCGTTGGTTGGATGATACCCAAGGACGCGAACATACTTTTTTCACCTCCTTTGAACAGGGTGCGGGGTTGAGTCAGGTAATTAACCAAATTGGTAGGGCGTTGGGCGGTGACAGATTTTCCCAAATGATGCCAGAACAGCAAGACGCTGTGGTGCGGGAATATCTGCAAACTCATTCTTGTTTGTTGATTTGGGATAACTTTGAACCTGTCAACGGTTTCCCTACGGGGAATGAACCATTATTGAGTGGGGAAGAGAGAAATAAGCTGAAGCGGTTTCTTAAGGAATTGCGGGGTGGTAAATCTTGGGTATTAATTACCAGTCGCCGCCAAGAATCTTGGTTAGATTGTGGGTATAGTTTAATCAATTTGCGGGGGTTATCTCAAGCGGATGCCCAAGAGTTAGCAGCGAAGATTCTGCAAACGGTGGGTGTGGAGAGAAAGAACCTGCCAGCAGAGTATTTGGAGTTGTTGAAATTGTTGGGGGGACATCCGTTGTCTTTGCGGGTGGTGTTACCGCATTTGCAGACACAGACACCCGTGCAGTTAATTGAAGCGCTGCGGCGGGGGTTGGATACTTTTAGGGGACAAGAGGAAGAAGGGAGAGAAAAATCTCTTACTGTGTCGTTGGATTATTCTTTTGCTAAATTGTCGGAGAAGACAAGAAGGCATTTACCATTTTTGGGTTTTTTCTGTGGGAGGATTAATGCCATAACACTTAATATGTGTTCTGAAGCTTTAAGTAATCAGTTTGGACAAAAATATCAAGCTTTATTTGGCGAGACGCTAAAAGAATCTAACTGGATAAAAATATTAGAGGAAGGTGTACAAACAGGTATTTTGGAAAATTGGCATCAGAACTTAATTCAACTTTCTCCCTCCCTACTGATCGCAGTTGTCAATAATGGTAGTAACTCATATCAAATCCATCCGACACTACCTTGGTATTTTCGCCAGCTTTTATCTAAACATCATTCACAAGCAATTATTAGAGAATTAGAAAAAGCAATAATAGAATTTTATGCATTTTTTGCTGCAACTATATCTGAAAATTTAATTGGTGACAATTCTAATTATTTGTATAACACGCTACTATTTGAAGAGCCTAATATCCTTCAAAGTCTACAAAATGCAGAATATTATAAAGATTGGCATAGTATCCAATTTTTATTGCAAGCGTTAAGTGAAATCTATACTCGTCAAAGTCGTAAAAATGAATGGAAAAGCTTGCGGCGAAGAATAATGAGTCAAATTGGTTTAAAACTATCAGAAGCAAAATTTAAAGGTGAAAATGCAGTTAGTTTATGGATTTTTTTACGGAGTGAAGATGCTAGAGAAATATGTGACTATACAGGAACATCAACGTTTTCAGTGATTTGTCAGGAAATACTAACCGAGTTAGAAGAACTCAAGGATACATTGACAGATGCTAAAATAGCAGGATTATATGTTAGTCTTGGGATAGCTGCTCAAAGACAAGGAATATTTGAGCAAGCAGAAAAACATTACTATACTGCACTCCAAATTTTTGAGTCAAGCCAGAATTTTGCAGAAGTTTCTAGAATTTATCATCAATTAGGCAATTTAGCTTTTTTCCAAAATAATTATAAAGAAGCCAAAGAATATTATCAAAAATCTCTAGCAATAAGAGAAAATTCTCATGATGGGAGAGCAGGAAATAATTATTATCACCTTGGGTTGATAGAAAAAGAATTAGCAAATTCAGAGCGGGCTAAGGAGTATTTTAATAAAGCTTTTAATATTTATATAGAAAACGCAAGTATCAAACAAATTCCAGCAGTGTTGATGAATTTAGGAGATATTGCAGAGGAAGAAGGAAATCAAACATCCAGCAATAGTTATTATAAGCAAGCTCTCCAAATAGTTGAAGATATTGATGGGAATGACTATTTAACTGCTGTTGTTTTATATAAATTAGGTAGTTTATCATTGAAGAAGAAAAATTATGAAGAAGCTGCTAACTACTGTCAAAAGTCATTTGTTATTGCTAAAAAGCTTCAAAACTGGGACTTGGCTTCTGAAGTATTAACTTGTTTGGGTCATGTTTTAAAAGAAGAAGGGCATTTAACAGAAGCTTTAAAGCTATACTTTCAAGCCTTAATGATAAATATCGATACTGATGATAAAAGACTTGAGGATCGACTAAATTTGATATCGCAAGTATCTATAAAATTTGGCAAAGACCAGTTTATAAAGACATTCTTGCAGCTACCGTATGAAGATTGTTCAGCTGAAGTACATTTAGCAATGCGACTACTATCGAAAGAAAGATATGTAAATGATTTTCAGATAAAAAATATTAAAAATATCAAACCTCTTATAGATAACTTAATTACATTAATAAAACAAAAAAATCCTGAAAGGTTAGATGCTATATTTGATACATTTGGCAATACTGAATTATTTAACAAATCTGTTACAGAAGCTGTACGCCTGCGGCTGGAAGATAACCATGAAGCACTAGCTTGGTTTTGCAGTTATGTGTCTAGTGAAATTAACTGTAAGGCAGATAATAATAATCTCAATCCTAGTATGAATATGGTAAAGCTTTTACTAGATAATGAATTTAAAATTTTTGAAGATTTCATACCTGGTAACAACTTTAAAGGAAGAATTTTAATTGTAAATAATGAAAAATTCAATCAACTACCTAGCTATGTCAAAGACAAATTAGAACAAGATTTTAATATCTCACAACATATAATCGGTGGTGACAGGTAAAGAGTGCGCTGGAGAGGTGCGCGAGGCAATTTGGACAGCGCGAGATAGGCTAGAAACAGAGTCGTAGGGTGCAGTGCAAGATTTATTGCCAACATCAAATCATTCATAAGTTTTATTTAAGTATTGCTAGCGATCGCATAAGCGTTTGCCACAAAAACAATCGTTTTCATGAACAAAGCGATGGTTTTCATGAACAAAGCGATCGTTTTCATGACCAAAGCGATCGTTTTTATGAACAAAGCGATCGTTTTTATGAACAAAGCGATGGTTTTCATGAACAAAGCGATCGTTTTCATGAACAAAGCGATCGTTTTCATGAACAAAGCGATCGTTTTTATGAACAAAGCGATCGTTTTCATAAACAAAACGATCGTTTTCATGACCAAAGCGATCGTTTTCATGACCAAAGCGATCGTTTTGACCACTACAAGCTAGTCATTTGGAAGTGCGATGTCTACGACGGGCTACACCTACGCAACATTTTCGCAATATTGATAGCAGCAGTGTTCTATCCTAGAAACAAAAAGGAGCAAAAGTATGCAAGCCTACAAGCTCAACGCCACAATTGATGAATCAGGTCATTTAATTATTGACGAACCTCTAAATATTGCTCCTGGAAAGGTGGAAGTGATTATTTTGCAGCCAGTTCCATCCTCGGAAACTTCTACTGAGTCACAGCCAGATAAGCCGAGAAGAAAGTCTAAAGTCAAAGCATTTGAAGGTTTATTTGAAAATGCCCCACCCACACCACCAGACTTTGACCCAGACCAAGCCCGATGGGAAGCTTTAAAGGAGAAACATAATCTGTGAAAATCTTGTTAGACACCAACATCATTGTAGATGATGCCCTTGAACGTGAACCTTTCCTAGACACAAGCGAACAAGTGTTGGTACTAGTTGAGCAAGGACAAGTAGAAGGTTATATTTCCGCCTCTACTTTTAGTGATTTGTATTACATCATCCGCAGGGCAAGAGGTCGAGAGTGGACACTTACTTATTTAAGGCAGTTGGTCAACTTCTGTCGTGTGGCTACCGTAGACAGTACCACAATCAACATGGCATTAACCGTTAACTTTAGAGATTTTGAAGACGCTATTCAATACAGCACTGCGGCACTCAATCATTTAGATGCTATTATTACTCGCAATCCTAGAGATTTTCCAGTTGCTACTCCCAGAATTCTCACACCTGAAGAGTTGATTCAGGAACTAACAAATACTCCATAAATAATTAAGTTAACTATATATGAATCCCCAATTAACTCCTGGCGAAATCCAAGAATTTCAGCAACTTCTGCCAAACGACACCCCAGCGCAACATGCACTTACTACCCTACAACAACACAACGGGAATCTAGAAGCCAGTTTTGATGCACTTTGGCAAGAGAAAGTCGGCAAAACAGATTATAGTCAGGGTAAAAAATCTCTTTTGCAACTCACCCTCAATGAAATTCGCGCCGAAATCTGTGGTGATGATGGTTTACGGGGCAAAATTAAAGAATACACCAATAATCCTGGTAGCGCTTCTTTGTTTAACGGTGTTATTGGTTCACTGGTTGCGGTTGCAGCAGTACATGGAATTCCGATTGATGGTGCGATCGCAACAATTGTCGTATTATATATTTTAAAAATTGGGATAAACGTTTTCTGCAAATACACTGCACCAGATAGCGAAGCAGAGCAAGGTAAAAATAATAATTCCTAACTTTTGTACAGACGCGATTAATCGCGTCTCCCCTCACGTTCCTGGTAAATTTCGCAAACGCTCATCCAAATGACTACGGTCTGCCAAAACCTTTAATAGCGGCCCATGTGAGGTAAATTCTACAATACTGACCGAAGCAACAGGGCATCCTAAACGAAAACGGAAGCGTCCCACATCAATCCCCAGTAAACTACACAGAATAGTTCTGATAGTTGCCTTGTGAGAAACCACTAACACATTGCCACTGCTGTAATTTCGCTTGATTTCTTCAATTACCTGTATGGCGCGAAAAGCAATTGTAACTGCCATTTCTCCACCAGTTGGCCCATTCCAGGCGGGATCTGCTGACCAGCGAATATAATCATCGTGATATTCACGGCTAATTACTTCTGGCGTTTTTCCTTCCCACTCACCATAGTTAATTTCCTTCAAACCATCCCTAAGTTGTGGTTCCATTCCGATGGACTCACATAAAGGTTTTGCTGTCAATACAGTTCGCCGCATTGGACTACAAAATATTGCTGTCCAATCCATAGAACTATATGCGTCTGCAAAAGCCTTTGCCATCTCCAAGCCTTCTGGGGTAAGTTCTGAGTCTATGGAACCGCAAAAGGAATTATTGCGACTGCATTCTGTTTGTCCGTGACGAAGGAAATAAAGAGTTAGGCTCATGATATATTCTCATCGATTGTAAATTTAAGAGCGCTAACAATCAGATGTAGCTGAAGATAGTTAATGCCCGTGCTATACTACTACAATTTCATGATGTTTGGAATAATCTTCGGATTATTTATAGGTAAACAAGTTTGCAGTAAGGACTAAAGTCCTTACTGCAAACCGTCAAAACTTAATTTAAATAAAGTAATTAATTAATATAGTCAAATTAATCTAAGTTTAGTTTTAAAAATTTTTTTGGAGAGTTTTTGTAGAGACGTGATTAATTACGTCTCTACAAAAACTCTCCAAAACAAGCTAATACTCTATTCTATAACCCTTGTTCAGAGAATCTGAAAAGAGTTTAGCTTGTTTCTCAAACAACTCATATTTTTCTGCAAAAATGGAATCCAAAACATTTAAATTCCTACGAGTTTCTGCAAGAAAAGTTATGAATTGTTAGTCAATGTTTTTCTTCACTTTATCTTTCACGTCTTCAATTCCATGACGTACTTCGCTTTCAGCTTGCTTTGCTTTACCTTCCGCTTTATCTTCTGGATCTCCAGTGATATTGCCTAATGCTTCTTGGGCTTTGCCTTCAACATTTTTAGCAGCTGCTTTTGCGCGATCTTCTATACTCATTTTGTACTCCTGGTTTAATGAAAAATTCGTTTCAAAGCTGTCAACTAACTTTGAAATCTTTTGTTATTACCTTTACACAGTAGCTTAAAGTTTTTGCTAAAGCCTTCCACCACAAGGCATATTCAAGAATTCTGAATTCAGAATTCAGAATTCTTGAATTCTGAAAGGTAATTGTAGTAAGTGTTCTGGCTATTGGCTGAATACAAAATAAAGTAAGGAAAGCTTAGTTATCTATGCTAAAAGACATAGAAAAAGTGCAAATATTGTAATATCTACTTTTAACTTTCTAGCTAAAAAAACCCAGTTCTTGTACAGAACTGGGTTAATAAAGTTATGGGGATATTTTTTGTCTAATCTAGAAAACCCATCAGGCTTTCAGAATTGTCAACCTCATTTGATGCTATTGGACGATTACCAAATGTAGAATAGCTATCAGAAATTATTAATGCACTTGAGGCAATTGGACGAACCCCAGAGAGGTTGATACTTTCAACGACTTGGAATGTATTAGCGCCAATTGGACGAATACCCATTGAGTTATAGGTTTCAACTACTTCCAAGGTACTGGTGCTAACGGGACGCACCCCAGCAATTGAGAGGTGTTCAGCAACTTCTAAGTCGCTAGCGCCTATGGGACGAATTCCAGAAATAGCAAGTGTCCCAGAAGCCCCCACTGGCAGTTCTTCCTCGACTTGATCAGCATTCAAGCTCTGGTCTTGTTGATTGTCAACTTCATCTGTAGTATTATCCCCTGGAGACTTGGCAGGCTTTTGCCGAGAACTGATTGCTTTGCCAGCGCTGCTAATAGTCATAAACGAAGACCTCTGGTTTGTTAATTGAATTTTACAATAATTAAGGAAAGATGAAATTTTTTCCCATATACATTAGAGTTTAACCTTAAAAAACCTCATATAGATATAAGAATCTTTAAAACTGATACATAAGTAAATTTAAATTATTAATTTATGTAAAAAAATATTACTATTTATTTGGTCAAAGAAGCCAGCTACAATAGATACAGGGCGAAATTGTCACCATGAAATAGGGTATTTCCAGCAAAACTGTATGACAGAATTTTGTCTTCAAGCTCCCTTTAGTCCGACAGGCGATCAACCACAAGCGATCGCCCAACTAACCGCTAGTATCCAATCAGGCAATCGTTACCAAACTTTACTAGGAGCCACTGGAACTGGCAAGACATTTTCGGTAGCAGCAGTTATAGAGAAAATTGGCAAGCCTACTTTAGTTCTGGCGCATAACAAAACTCTTGCTGCACAGCTTTGTAATGAGTTGCGAGATTTCTTCCCCAACAACGCAGTCGAGTACTTTGTCAGCTACTACGATTATTATCAGCCAGAAGCGTATATTCCCGTTACCGATACTTATATTGAAAAAACGGCGGCAATTAATGATGAAATAGATATGTTGCGGCATTCAGCGACGCGATCGCTTTTTGAACGCCGTGATGTGATTGTCGTTGCATCCATCAGTTGCATCTACGGTTTGGGAATGCCAGCAGAATATCTGAAAGCTGCCATCCCCCTTCAGATAGGTATGGAAGTAAATCAACGCCAAATTTTACGGGATTTGGCAAATGTTCAATATAGCCGCAACGACATAGAAATGGGTCGGGGAAAATTTCGCGTCCGGGGTGATGTCTTAGAAATTGGCCCAGCTTATGAAGACCGGATTATTCGCGTCGAATTCTTTGGTGATGAAATTGACGCAATTCGCTACATTGACCCAGTGACAGGTGAAATTCTCAAGAGTTTAGAAGCGGTGAATATCTACCCTGCACGTCACTTTGTCACCCCAGAAGAACGATTAGAAGTAGCTTGTAACGACATTGCCGCCGAATTAAAACAGCAAAAACTAGACTTAGAACAAGCTGGGAAATTATTAGAAGCGCAACGCATAGATCAACGTACACGTTATGACTTAGAAATGTTGCGCGAAGTAGGTTATTGCAACGGCGTCGAGAATTATTCCCGTCATTTAGCAGGAAGGCAAGCTGGAGAATCGCCAGAATGTTTAATTGATTATTTTCCTAAAGATTGGCTATTAGTTATCGATGAATCTCACGTTAGTGTGCCCCAAATTCGCGGGATGTATAACGGCGATCAAGCTAGAAAAAAAGTTTTAATTGAACATGGATTTCGTCTTCCTAGTGCTGCTGATAATCGTCCTTTGAAAGCAGAAGAATTCTGGCAAAAGATGAATCAGTGTATTTTTGTTTCAGCAACTCCGGGAAATTGGGAATTAGAAGTTTCTGAAGATCATGTAGTTGAGCAAGTAATTCGACCAACTGGCGTAATTGATCCAGAAATTTCTGTCCGTCCCACAGAAGGACAAATTGATGATTTGTTGGGAGAAATTAAAGATAGAGCCGACCTCCATGAACGAGTGTTAATTACCACATTAACTAAGCGGATGGCGGAAGATTTAACCGAGTATCTGCAAGACCACAGTATTCGAGTGCGGTATTTACATTCGGAGATTAATTCAATAGAGCGCATTGAGATTTTGCAGAACTTGCGCGAAGGTACATTTGATGTATTGGTTGGTGTGAATTTGCTGCGAGAAGGGTTAGATTTACCGGAAGTTTCCCTAGTAGCAATCATGGACGCGGATAAAGAAGGTTTTTTGCGAACCGAACGTTCCTTAATTCAAACTATTGGTAGAGCCGCGCGTCACATCCGGGGACAAGCAATTATGTATGCTGATAATTTGACAGGCAGCATGATTAAAGCCATTGATGAAACAGATAGACGGCGTGGGATTCAAATGGCACATAATCGACTGCATGGAATTACACCGCAATCCATTATAAAAAAATCAAGTAATGCGATTTTGTCTTTTTTAGATGTGTCTCGGCGGTTGAATGCAACTGACTTGAAAGTAGTAGATGAACATATTGATGAACTACCATTAGAACAGATTCCCCAATTGATTACTGTGTTAGAAGCGCAGATGAAAGAAGCGGCGAAGAAACTGGAATTTGAAGAGGCGGCAAAATTGCGCGATCGCATTAAGCATCTGCGAGATAAAATGCTAGGACATTAACGTGAATCTTATGCTTACCAATATTCGCCTAATTAGTGTTCAAGAATATCACCAAATGGCGGAAACGGGGATTTTTCATCCTGAAGAACGCTTAGAATTAATAGCGGGACAAATCATCAGAATGTCAGCAAAAGGAACTGCTCACGAATCAGCAATTACCCGCACAGAAAGGTTATTACGTCAACGTTTGGGTGACAAAGTTTTATTAAGAATCCAGTCACCAGTGCAACTTGACGATTATTCGGAACCAGAACCAGATATTTCAGTAGTGAAGCTGAATCCATTAGATTATGACGATCACCATCCCGATGCTTCCGAAGTGTTTTTACTGATTGAAATAGCTGATTCCAGTCTCAAGTATGATCGTGAAGTAAAAGCGAACGCTTATGCTAAGTCAGGGATCATTGAGTACTGGATTTTAGATGTCAATGGACGCAAGTTGTATATGTATCGTCTCCCCAGTCCAGACGGATATCACAGTGAGAACATACTTGCAGAGGACGTGACAATTTCACCTTTAGCTTTCCCTGATTGTGCGATCGCTATTCGGGAATTATTGCGAAAAATCTAGGAGGCGATCGCATTAAACACCTGCGATATAAAATGCAAAGTGAACCTTATGCTCACTAATATTCGCCTAAATTGAAATAGCTAATTCCAGTCTCAAGTATGATCGAGAAGTAAAAGCGATCGCCTATTCTAAGTCAGGTATTATTAATTACTGGATTTTAGATGTCAATAGACACAAGTTGTATATGTATCGTCTCCTCGGTTATCTGTGGGTGTTCAGAGATAAACTGGACTAAAAATTAATAGGGTATGTGTGTGGAAAGGAATTCATATGATTGGCTAGATTTATTTTCTGGAGGAGTTCCAACAGCCCCTTATTTCTTCTCTTACACGCTTGATGGGCTAGAGCAAATTTATTTGGCGCAATCAGATAAACCTGGTGGTAGCCAGTTAAATGAGTTGTGTGTGATTGGTCTTGTGTCCTACTTTGAAGCATTTTGCAAAGACCACTTTGCATCAATCATCAACATAGAGCCATCAATTCTCAGAAACCTATCAAAAAACGGACAGATATTAGTATTGACCCAACTCAAGTACTTGAGCTAGGTAATGCTCTCTCTTACAGTATTGGTTTTTTGATTGCAGAGAAGTATGACTTTGGTACTGCACAAAAAATTAATTCGCTCTATAGAGCATTGATTTTGATTTATCCATTTTCTAAAGATGAGATACAGATGTATGGCGATTTGCTTAGAGATCGCAACTTATTAGTTCATCATGGAGGAACATACACCTCTTCATATATCAGACAAAATAAAAGTATCCTTTACTCCGGAAAGGATCATCCGTTTTTTGACTCATTGGTTATATCAAAGACTTATGTTGATAAACAATTCAATTTCATCAAGGAAGTTTCAAGAAAAATGCTAAAAGCCTCACACGCTGCACTCATAAAGTACCTTGATAAAAATGAAATACAACTTCCAGAGTGGAAGCAAAAAGCTGTAGATTCATTCTTAGATGAGAAATAATCATGAACTACATAAATCTAGCTACCAAGTTAAAGGGAAAATTATTGAAGATGCCCATTTGTACCGACAAGTGCAGTTTGAAACCGAAGACACCGAAAAATAAAATCCCTTCCAAAAATTCCCATAAAATTACAAACAGGAGAACCTCTCAGGAGAAATCATGGCTATTGATGCAGAAATTTTACAAATACTAGATCAAATGCCAGAGCCACTTAAACAAGAACTCTTGCATTATGCCAAATATTTAGTTGAGAATTATTCAAAGGCTGTTTCTCAGGAAAGTTTACTACAAAAAAAGCATCGTTCTGGCATCTTAAAAGGAACTTTTGTTTTACCTTTACCTGATGACTTTGATGAACCTCTCGAAGTTTTTAAGGAATATATGGAATGAGTAGTTTCCTTTTAGATACTCATGCCTTTATCTGGTTAACTGAAAATGACTCCAGCCTTCCAGATAATCTGAGGATGACGATCAATACGGCAGATACCGTTTATCTGAGCATCGCTAGTCTTTGGGAAATTTCCATCAAGTTGAACCTTGGCAAATTATCGCTTGAACAGAGCTATGAAACAATAGGTTCTGCGATCGACGATTCAGATATCCTCATAATTCCGATATCTTTTGCCGATACAGTTCAAGTTCGGAATCTCCCGCTATATCATGGCGATCCATTTGACCGAATGTTGATTGCACAGGCTATCAATCATTCCTTAATTATTATTAGCAGCGATAAAAAATTCGATGCTTATTCTGTTCAGAGGATGTGGAAATAATCATACTAAAAGAGAACGCCCTTTTTTCGCTATCCTAGAAAAGTTAATCATTAACAGATCGCGCCGATGGTTGCTTTACCCGATCGCATTTTGATGAGTGCAGAAGAATATCTAGTTTGGGAAGCCACCCAAAATTGAATATAGCAGTTATCGTTTGGATGCAACACATGATAAGGGCACAGCATTGCTGTGCCCTTACGAGTCGTCTGTATTCCATACAATTGAGAACCGCTATAGATGAGCGATGAGAATGGATAGAAACCTTATTAAGTTGACATCAATGAGCATTGCTGTGCCCCTACGAGTGGTTTGTATTCCATGCAGTTGAGAACCGCTATATATGTGAATGCAGCTTTGTTTGGGACGGATTATAGTTAATGAAAATACTAGACCGGAATTTGACTAGATCATTTAAGACAATTTTTACTGAACACCGCCTACTTTGGGCTGTTTTACTCCTTAGTGCAGCACTGGTGGTGACGCTAGCGCTGTCGCTTTCTCAAGGAGCTATACCGTTAAATATGTCGGAATTTTGGCAAGCTATACTCCGCAAAGGCGATCCGGTTAAACAGACAATTCTCTGGGATTTGCGTCTCCCGCGTATTACTGCTGCTCTGATTGTCGGCGCAGCTTTGGGAATGTCAGGAGCATTATTGCAAGGAATGTTACGCAATAGTCTTGCCGATCCATTTATTCTGGGCATTTCAGCGGGTGCAGGATTAATTGTGATTCTGATGATCGTGTGGCAAATATTCCCGATCGCAATTCCTTTAGCAGCGTGGATGGGAGCTATTTTAACTTCCGCGATCGTGATTTTGATCGGTCGTGCGGGGTCGGGAATTTCTGTTGAGCGGTTAATTTTAGGCGGAGTGGCGGTGAGTTCTTTATTTGGCGCTATCCAAAGTACATTGCTGCTTTTGGCTGAAGACGGTCAAATTCAAATTGCTCTGAGTTGGCTGGTTGGTAGCCTCAATGGGCGGGGTTGGCAAGAAATTGCGACGGCTGGCCCTTACATCATCGTTGCATTGATAGGGGGATGCTTGCTGGCGCGATCGGTAAATGTGCTGGCTTTGGGAGATGATTTAGCTGTGGGTTTAGGGGTTTCGTTGACGCGATCGCGCCTATTAATTGGTGGTGTCGCCACTCTATTAGCCGCAGGTGCAGTCAGCATCAGTGGTTTGATTGGATTTGTTGGTCTTGTTGTCCCTCACGGTGTCCGCCTCATCGTTGGTACAGATCATCGCTTTGTTTTACCACTTTCCGCCCTTGCAGGTGCATGGTTACTGACTTTTGCAGATTTACTTTCTAGACTAGGAGCAGTAGAACTACCAGTCGGTTCCGTCACTGCTTTGCTGGGTTCACCGCTATTTATCTGGTTACTTTACCGTCGTTCTGCTGGGTTTAATAAATTTTGAGCTAATACGCTTGGGTTAAAGCCAAAATCCTTTTTTGGCTTACAGCTTTTTTCATTTATTTACTTGCATTTATGCCAATTACCCCGATGATTATTAAGGCGATCGACAAAAGTTTGATCAATGTGGCAGATTCACGAAACCAGATAATACCAATAATAGCAATTAGGATAGTTCCCAATCCAGCCCAGACTGAATAAGCCACACTCACTTCAAGTCTCTTGAGAGCCAGGGTCAAAAAACTAAAACAAAGTCCATAGAAGACAAATATTAATACCGAAGGAACTAATTTAGTAAATCCTTCTGATAACTTCATGCAAGTTGTGCCTGAAACTTCAAAGAGTATTGCTGCGATAAGGTAAATCCAACTTGTTGACATATACGTTATCAGGACTTTGTTAGGAATACCTTATTATCTCTGTGAAATTAAAAAAATACAACAGCTCTAATTCTTCTCATTAGTCGCGTGAATATACTAAATATTTGTAGGATAGGCTACGCATACAAGCTTTAAGAGTAGGGGTCTAGGTGACGCTCGTACCAATGTTTTAAATATAATTGTTCTATTTCAAGTCTCCTTCTGTAGAGTTTACCGAACACACTTATTGAAAATTACCGTACTTGTTATTAAGTAGATTTTTGGTTCGGTAATCTTCCTAAATCAGGTGAAAAAAACCGAATTTACACCACTTTCATTTTTCAATACTATGAGAACAAAGCAAGGAATAAAATCCTCAATTAGTTAGACAGCAAAGATACTGATTATCCGAGGTTGAGATATGACATTAGTCCGTTGGAACCCCTGGCAAGAATTTAACGCAATACAACGCCAAATCAATCGCTTATTTGATGAAGATACTTTGCCAACTGCATTTTTGGATAGAGGTTTATCCAGAATTCCCGCTGCTGAATTAAAAGAAACTGAAGATGCAATTCATCTGAAGTTAGAACTTCCGGGAATTGAAGCTAAAGACGTGGATTTGCAAGTTACAGAAAACGCTGTATACCTGAGTGGTGAACGGAAGTCTGAAGCTAAATCTGAAGATAAAGGTGTGATTAAGAGCGAATTCCACTATGGTAAATTCCAACGTGTAATTCCTTTACCTGCTCGGATTCAAAATACCAACGTCACAGCAGATTATAAAGATGGCATCTTGAACCTGACGCTACCTAAAGCTGAAGAAGAAAAAAATAAAGTTGTCAAAGTTAATCTAGCATCGTCTGGTTAATTTCCGCTTGATATTTGCTAGCTATCTATTAAACTAAATAAAAAGCGCTCGCCTTTTGGAGAGCGCTTTTTAGTGTGAATTATTCAGCCTATACAGATTTATCAGGAAAGTGCAAAATTTTAAATCTTGTAGAGGATGTTATTGCGTAGGATAACGCACCGTTTCAGATTTTAGGTACGCTGGGACGAATGTCCTAACGCATCCTACAAAACTTGCTCTTGATTAAATCCACATTTCTTGGTTAACCGTTAAGCTCATCTTCTTGATGAGTTTGGATTACACAGTCAGAAGTAGGCTTGGCAACGCAGGTGAGAACATATCCTGCGTCTATTTGCTCGTCGTCTAAGAAGTTCTGATCCGATTGGTCAACTGTACCTGAAATCAGCTTCCCGGTGCAGGTTGAGCAAGAACCTGCGTTACAGGAGTAAGGCAAGTCCATCTCATTTTCTTCGTTAGCGATCTCTAGAATGTAATCATCCTCAGAAACTTCAATTGTTTTTTCTTCATCTGGGGTCTTTAATGTGACCTTGTAAGTTGCCATGTAAAAATTCCTAGTTAAGATAAACTCCATTTCCGATACTACGGGTTTATGTGCAGCTAGTCTAGAGTGCAATGTGGTTGATTACTCTACATCCTAAAGTGCTTACCCTGAATTAGAACTGAGAGTAAAAAATGCTGCGATCGCTTCAGCAAATCCTTCAAATGAACTATAATCCTTGGACACGATAGAGACATTCATACCCAACTTTCGGGCATTAGCAGTTGTATAAGGGCCAAAACATGCAATAATACAACGTTCATAATCGCTTTGCGAGTTGACCATTGTCAAAAAGCTTTCTACTTCCGCCGTACTACTAAAGGCAATTACATCAATCTTTCCTTGACGCATCAGATTTAATTCAATACTGTAGATATTTTTATCTAAACCCTGCGTCATATATGTGGGTACACGAGTTACCTTTATGCCCAAATTCTGCAAATCCGTAATTAAATTGGGTACAATATCAGGCTCAGGCAAACCAACAACTTCTGGAGCAGGTATCAGCACTTTTTTATCGTGAATTTGCGGAAGTTTCGCGAGTTCTGCTACAATTCCGGCTGGGCTAGATTCTGTTGGGATTAAATCCACTTTGCCACAAAAAGACAATAAGCTTTCTGCGTCTTTTCCTAAAGCACATAATTGACATTTTTGTACCACAGATACAGGAATATCCAAATCATTCATCCGGTGAAAAAATGCAGTGATGCCATTTCTACTTGTGAAGACAATCCAATCAAACTCGTCTATGTGGTTTAGAGCAGTATCTAACTTAGTGTAGTTTGATAAATAACAGGTTTCGATAGTAGGCATGAGAACAGGTAGACCACCTTGTTTGATGATTTGTTCAGATAACCTATAAGCATAATTTCTCGGTGCTGTGACTAAAATTCTCCTGCCATACAGAGGTAATTCTCTAGATGGAGTGAGCAGGTTGATTTCTCTTGATTTGGTGTGCATTTGTTTATCTGCCATTTCATTGCTATTCCACCTTAGAATGAGCCTTGCTAAATTTATAGCGGTTTTCAGTTGAGTCCAATAGAGAGCGAACCCCCAACCCTTCCCTAATAGCATTGGGGAGTAAGATTCAAAGGGGAGCATCTCACTTTTTGAAGTGGCTCAAACCGACAATAATCCATTGAGGTAAGCACAGCGATGAGCAAGGACTTGAGGCACATTTTCTCGTTTGTGCCCCGGAAATCTTTGTTCGACGGTCAACCTGTTTAACGGCAGCCAAACAGTCTAAATATATAATGCCAGATGGCAGTGATGTTAAACTTCCTACTAGGAACTACTCAAAAGCTTTAGAAATTATAGAATTATTTGTGGGCAAGATACAGTAAATTATTCCTAAAAAAGGTTGCATTGCCGACCCCATTACCCTATCTTTTCCCTCACCCACGCGCGAAAAGATTTGAGCAAAGCAATTTCCCCAATACTTTTACTCTGTTCAATAAATCTGCTTATCTCATTTACCGATACTATAGGAAAGGCAATACTAAACTTACACTCGACATATTGCCCTTCTATCAACTGATAAAACTTTAAATCTTGCCCATCATATCTCCAAAGTTCAGTTACACCCAACGCTGAATAAATCCCTAATTTGTTAACTGAACTGCTGGTAATGTCAATCTCAATTGCTAAATCAGGTGGTGGATCTGTTTCTAAATTTAGCGTTACCCTACCTCTGACTCTCGATTCAGTTTGTATATAATAGCAAGTATCTGGTTCTATTCCCCGCTTTGATATTTTCCGTTTCAATGTTGTAGAACCAGCACTTTTAATTTCTACTCCCACTTCTTCAGCTAAAGCGAATATAAAACGGTCAAATTGAATTTTGGGGTTTTCATGTTGAAAAAGTGGGGTCATAATTTCTAAAACACCGCAGTCATAAGCAAACCGAGAACCTCTATCTTCACCTGTATCTCTCAGCAAGGCTTCAAAGGTTTCCCAGCTAACGTTGTGTAGGACTGTTCTTTGTTCTGCAAGGGTTGACTTTACAAGCATATTACAATACTTTTTCCGTCAGGATGTTAGATAAAATCCCGATAATTTTACCTATGTCATTAAGATAATACTCGCTCAAGTCAATTTCAACTACTTGCTATAGGTTTCCTAATCACATGAGGTACGTCATAGCCCCCTCTCGAAGAGCGGGGAGGGGGTTGGGGGTGGGGTTCTTGTACCTCACTCAACTGAGAACCGCTATAAATGAGCTTCAAAAACTTCCAGTTAGTTCCAGTGGTAACAGTACCATAAATTGTCTGAATCTTATTGCCCTCACGTTCATTAAACAATTTAGCTGCTAACATCTCTGCGACACACTGACCTAATTCTGCATTGATATTTTCTTTTTGAGCTTCTACAATTGTGACAACTGGTGTATTGAGAATTAATAATTCTGGTGAACGGCTAATAATAAAATCGCAATTTCCATTTAGTCCTTGTCCTGAATCAACAGTAAAATCTATACCAGAAAATCAACTTATTTGATTATTTAAATATTTCCTTACAGCAATTAAAATTGGTGCAATAATAATCTATGAACGGGATTTTTCAGTATTACTAGCAAGAGCTAAAGGTACATTTTTCCGCAAGACTTCTGCAAGTCATGGTGGACATTCTACTTCGTGGAAAGATGCAAATATATCAATTTTATCAGAAATAGTTAAGCCAAAGGTTTTTCAAACTCTGTCTAAAGTAAAGTCACTGGATGACACTTTAATTTATGCTGTAAATAATCCAGATAATTAAATTGTGCCAATTATTAGCAAGATATGTTGCTGATATTTGGCACAATCAGTGTCTGAATATTTTGTAAATTTAAGCAAGGAAACCCGCAAAAAAGTCCAGAGTTTCCTTCAGTGCTTTGATGAAAATATCAATTTCTTCGCGGGTGTTGTAGAAAGATAGACTTGCTCGTGCGGTTGCAGCAAGACCTAAGTAACGGTGTAATGGTTGAGTGCAGTGGTGTCCAGAACGAATGGCAACGCCTTCTTGATCTAATAATGTAGATAAGTCGTTGGCGTGGACTTCCCCGGCGGTGAATGACGCAAGAGCGGCTCTACCTTCTCCTGTTGGAGACGCTACGCGAACTCCTTTAGCATTTGGTTTGGGCCCGTAAATTCTAATTTGGGGAATTTGCTCTAATTGTTGGAACAAATAAGCTGTTAATTCTGCTTCGTAGGCGTGGATTTTATCCATGCCGATACTGCTAAGATAATCTATTGCAGCACCAAGAGCGATCGCTTCTCCAATTGCAGGTGTACCGGCTTCAAATTTATGCGGTAATTCTGCATAGGTGGAATGATCTAAGTATACCTCTGCAATCATCTCACCACCACCAAAAAAGGGTGGCATTGACTCTAACAATTCCAACTTGCCATACAGAAATCCTATCCCAGTTGGAGCGCACATTTTATGACCAGATGCTACCAACCAATCACAATCTATCTGCTGCACATCAATGGGGAAGTGGGGAACACTTTGGCAAGCATCAACTAAGAATTTAGCACCGGATTGGTGAGCGATCGCAGCAATTTCTTCCACTGGATTAATACAACCCAAAGTATTAGAAATATGCACTACTGACACCAACTTTGTTTTGTCGGAAATCAGTTTTTTAAACTGTGACAAATCAAACGTTTCTTCTGGTGTCAGTTCCACAAATTTCAGTACTGCACCCGTTTTTTGCGCCACCAATTGCCAAGGGACAATATTACTGTGGTGTTCCATCACCGAGAGAATAATCTCATCTCCCGGCTGCAAATTGTTCATTCCCCAACTGTAGGCTACTAGGTTAATCGCCTCAGTTGCGTTGCGGGTGTAGACGATTTCCTGACGCGATGCAGCATTAATGAATTTGGCAATTTTATCTCTAGCACCTTCATAAGCATCGGTAGCTTTAGCACTCAGGGTATGGGCACCGCGATGCACGTTAGCATTATATTGTTCGTAATAATCGCGTAGCGTATTTAATACGAACAAAGGCTTTTGCGATGTCGCCGCATTATCGAGATAAACCAGAGGTTTATCGTTGACTTCCTGATGCAATATTGGGAAGTCAGCGCGAACTTTATCAGCAAGGGTTTTGGTAGTGATGAAAGTCATTGGTAGATTCAAGAGTCAGGCGATATGGACTTAAGATTATTGACTGTGTTTAAAAGGATTTCTCGCAGAGAGGGAACCGGGATTTTGTTGATGACTTCAGCAGCGAAGGCGTTAATTAACAACTTCCGAGCATCATTTTCATCAATTCCCCGACTTTGCAGATAGAATATTTCATCATCTTCCAATTGGCTAACGGTAGCACCGTGAGCGCATTTGACATTATCGGCAGTAATTTCCAATTGGGGTTTGGTATCAACTCTGGCTTTCGATGATAGCAGCAAATTGCGATTCAACTGGGCTGCATTTGTCAACTGCGCTAGTTTGGGTACAAAAACTTTACCATTGAACACTGCATGAGCGCGATCGCCTACAATACATTTATGCAATTGATCGCTTGTACCGTGAGGATAGTTAAGTGCGATCGCACTGTGAGTATCAGCCAACTGCTTACCAGAAATCATCGTCAAACCATTGAGAGTAGTTTCTGTCTGCTCACCAGTTTGCAAAATCTCCAAATTATGCCGCGACAACTTCCCACCTAAGGTTATGGCATGACAAGTATATCGGCTATCACGAGCCTGTGCGATCGCAGTCTTCCCAATATGAAAAGCCTCTGCACCTTCTTGCTCAACCCTAGTGTGGCTCACCTCAGCATTGTCACCAACCCAAATTTCCGTAACCGCATTAGTAAAATATACTCCCCCCTCTTGTGGGGTAGGCATCTTGCCTGCCACATACTCTTCAACCAAACTCACCTGCGAACCACTTTCCGCCACCACCAAACAACGCGGCTGTGAAATCGTCGGTGTCTCCCCAGCAACCGAAATAAACACCAAATGAATTGGCATCTCAACTACCACATTCTTCTTCACCCACACCACAGCTGCATCAGTTATCCCAGCCGTATTGAGAGCAGTAAAAACTTCCTGCGCTCCCTCAGCTTGAGCTAAATACTGCTGTACACCTTCCTGCTCAACCACAGACAAACCAGCCAAATTACGCACCACAATTCCAGATGGCAAATCTGAAACTGCGGATAACTCCGGTGCAAAGACACCATTAACAAATACCAAACGACTGTTAGCCGCTTCTGGCAAAATATCAAATTCTAAAGATGCGTAATTTCCCGTCCCTACATTAAATTGCACCTTTCGCAAAGACGACAAATCAGTAAATCGCCATTCTTCCTCGCGGGTAGTCGGGATAATGGAGTGACGTACCCAATTAGCAGCACCTTCACATAATTCCTGCAACCAACCTTCTGTTTTCGTTGCAGTTACTTGATTTAACAACCCAGTCAGATAATCATCTCTATTTAACAAAGTCGATGTCAAACTGACTACATTTGAATTAGGAACTGGACTAGGAGATATTTGAATACTCATTACACACCCACCTCAGCAGCTGCAAATTCTTCTAGCACCCAGTCATAACCGCGAGACTCTAATTCTAGTGCCAGTTCCTTACCACCACTGGTGATAATCTGCCCTTGTGCCATCACATGCACAAAATCAGGCACAATATAATCAAGTAATCGCTGATAGTGAGTAATCAAAATTGTGGCATTTTCAGGGCTAGACAGTTGATTTACCCCATTCGCCACTATTCGGAGCGCATCAATATCCAAACCCGAATCTGTCTCATCCAAAATCCCTAACTTTGGTTCCAGCAGAGCCATTTGCAGAATTTCATTCCGCTTTTTCTCACCACCAGAAAAGCCTTCATTCAAACTGCGACTGAGAAAACTGGGATTCATCTTCACCACATCCAGCTTTTCTTCAATCAAATCGTCAAAATCAAAAGCGTCTATTTCCTCTAAACCTTGCGCCTTGCGACGGGAATTATACGCCACCCGCAAGAAATCCAAATTGCTCACACCCGGAATTTCTAACGGATACTGAAACGCCAAAAATACCCCACTTCTGGCGCGTTCTTCCGGTTCCAATTCCAGTAAATTTTGCCCCTGAAAAATCACCTCACCGCCAGTCACCTGATAGGCTGGATGCCCAGCCAACACCTTAGAAAAGGTACTCTTACCAGAACCATTCGGCCCCATAATCGCATGAATTTCACCCGATCGCACCTCAAGATTTACACCCTTGAGAATCGGTGTCCCATCAACATTAGCCGTCAGATTCCTTACTGACAGCACAATTTCACTATTTTCAATAATCATGTTTTCTCTCTTCTTTTTTAGTTTGTAGTAGACGCTTTAGCGCTTTTCTCCAGCGCTAAAGTGCTGACTACAAGCGTTAATTTTTTCGGTTCCTAGCGATTTCCCAGCACTCAACTGCTGACTACAAACGCTATCCAACACTGCCTTCCAACTTCAAACTCAACAACTTATCAGCTTCCACAGCAAACTCCATCGGTAGCTGATTGAAAACATCCTTACAGAAGCCGCTAATCATCATCGAAATAGCATCTTCTGAGGAAATACCTCGTTGAGCGAAGTAGAATAACTGATCTTCCCCAATTTTGGAAGTAGAAGCTTCATGCTCTACTTTGCCAGTGTTATTTTGCACCTGAATATAAGGGAAAGTGTTGGCATGGGCATTATCCCCAATCAGCATTGAGTCGCACTGAGAATAATTTCTCGCCCCTTTTGCCGTCGGATTGACTTTCACCAAACCCCGATAGCTATTGCTGGATTTACCTGCGGAGATTCCTTTAGAAATAATTGTGCTGCGAGTATTCTTACCTACGTGAATCATCTTACTGCCAGTATCCGCTTGCTGCATATGATTTGTCAGCGCCACCGAGTAAAACTCACCCACAGAGTTATCGCCCACCAACACACAGCTGGGATATTTCCAAGTAATTGCCGAACCTGTTTCTACTTGAGTCCAGGAAATCTTGGAATTTACGCCCTGACACAAACCGCGTTTGGTGACAAAGTTGTAAATACCGCCTTTACCGTTGGCATCTCCAGCGTACCAGTTTTGCACGGTGGAGTATTTAATTTCGGCGTTGTCGAGGGCGACGAGTTCCACAACGGCGGCGTGCAACTGGTTGCTGTCATACATCGGTGCGGTGCAACCTTCAAGGTAAGAAACATAACTACCTTCTTCGGCGACAATCAAAGTCCGCTCAAATTGTCCCGTATCACCAGAGTTGATGCGGAAGTAGGTAGACAGTTCCATTGGGCATTTGACGCCTTTAGGAATGTAGACAAAGGAACCATCGCTGAATACGGCGGCGTTCAAGGCGGCAAAGTAGTTGTCAGCTATGGGAACAACACTACCCAGGTATTTTTTAATCAGTTCTGGGTGTTCTTGCAACGCTTCCGAAAACGAGCAGAAAATAACGCCATCTTCCGCTAGCTTTTCTTTAAATGTAGTGGCGACAGAGACGCTATCGAAAATCGCATCGACAGCAACGTTTGCCAGTCGTTTCTGTTCAGATAGGGAAATGCCTAGCTTCTCGAAGGTTTCTAAAAGGGTTGGATCAACTTCATCCAAGCTGTTTAGTTTTTCTTTCTTGCGTTTCGGCGCTGAGTAGTAAATGATATCCTGATAATTAATTGGCGGATAATTGACATTCGGCCAAGTTGGTTCTGTCATTTTTTGCCACTGGCGATAAGCCCGGAGGCGAAAGTCCAGCATGAACTGCGGCTCGTTCTTCTTAGAGGAGATCAAGCGAACAACGTCCTCGTCTAGTCCACGCGGTATAGTGTCGGACTCAATATCGGTAATAAAGCCGTACTTGTAGGGTTGGTTGACTAAGGTTTTGACAGTGGCACTCATCAGTAATAATCTCTCGTGTTCAGAACTCTTTAAGGATGGGAGACAAGCTCTTAGCTAGCCGATTTTCATCTCGCGTTACGGAATGGTTACACGGCTGCTAGAATAGTAGTGGAGAGTAAAACAACAGCTTTGTTGTTTAAGTTATCTTCATTTTACGCTAAATTAACAACAACAATGTTGTCAAAGTCAAATTTTCAAAGAAATTTTTGGGACGTTTGCTGAACGTCTGGCACCAGAAGATGGCGACTACCCACCAGTCCTCAACCAAGCAAGATATCCTAGAGTATCTGCACAAACATGAAAAAGCAACGGCTTTGGAGCTAGCTGAAGTTTTAGACGTTACCCCCCAAGCGATTCGTCGCCATCTCAAGGATTTGGAGACGGAGGAGCTAGTTTTGTATTCGACATCAGTGCAGGCGGCGGGGATGGGGCGTCCGCAGCACCTTTATCAACTGAGTCGTCAGGGACGCGATCGCTTACATCGAACAATCAGCGATCGCTTTGGTGATGGCCACGGCAATTTTGCGGTTTCGCTGCTAGACACCTTAGCCGAAACGATGGGACACGAACAATTTAAATCGATTTTAGAGAAACAGTGGCAGCGCAAAGCCCTAGAATACCGCGATCGCGTGGGTAGCGGTTCACTGCGGGAACGTGTAGCCAACTTAGTAGAGTTCAGAAAAGCGGAAGGCTTCATGGCGGAATATCACCCTGTTGATGTGAATGACTGCTTTGAGAGCGATCGCTTTATCTTAATGGAGCATAACTGCGCTATTTCTAACGTTGCCGAGTCTTTCCCCAGCATTTGTGGTCACGAATTAGAAATGTTTGCTGCCGTCTTACCTGATTGTACCGTAGAACGCACCCACTGGATTATTGATGGCGAACATCGTTGTGGCTATTTGGTACAAGCTCGCCAGCAAAATTCTCATAAATAAACTCAGTTTTACATCTAGCTTCGGTAATTGGATAATAGCTGAATAGCAACTACCCATTATCAATAATCAACTAAGTTTGAGATAGCCTTTATGGACGTATTACCACAGCAACCATCAGCACAATTTTTAACCCTGGAAGAGTCAGCAAAAGTAGATGCGGCTTTGTTGTCTTCCCCAGAAAAGTTTTTAACAAGATTGACAATTTCATCACTTAAGCTTTTGAAGCATATTGCTCAAGAGTACGGTGTTGCTATTGAAGATTTGACAGCACAGCAACTAATTTTCTGGTTTGAAAAAGATGGCAAAATTCGACGTGAGCAGGGAATTGAAGCTTCATACCTGAAATGGTGAACTGTGGAAGGCGGGTTTTTCTAGGTCAGATCATCGCTATATTTGGATTAGCAGAATTAATTGGACGCTATAAAGGTCAGTCTTAAATAATAAACAAAAAGCACCTTTTTTCAAGGTGCTTTTATTTAAAATAAATAATATTTGATTTTTCAGACAACTCTTTAAGAGACCTCTTGCAAAAGTCCCTAACACCCCACCCCCAACCCCTCCCCGCTTTTCGGAAGGGGAGCGTTTGCTTTACTCAAATGCGGGGTGGGGTTCTTAATTTTTGATTTATGCAAGAGGTCTAAGGATTGTAATTATTAGTCCGAACACTGCGAGCTCCAGTTACGGCTCCAATCATTGAGGCTATTAAACCCAATAAGGAACCAAACACAAACCACCATAATCCCGAACGTATATTTGCTGCAATATCACGAGATTGTTGAGCAGTTACGTTTGCTTGCGGTACATTGATACCACCTTGCTGTTGTACCTGGTTTATGACTTCCCCAGCGTTGGAAGCAGCAACACCAAAAGCACCCGATACTCCATTTGCCAATAACAACGAACTAACTGCCAAAGTAGTTGCCCAAAGAATTGCGCCGTTAAGAAGAGCTGTATTACGCTTCATCGGTCCACAAGCACGGGCTGTAATCCAACCACCAGTAAATAGGGAAATTAGTAGAGCGATAGTTGACCAAAGCCCCGCATTACCCGCAGCGTTAGGGGCAATTGATCTCGGCGCACCTGAACCTTCAACCGCACCTGCTGCAAAAGCACCAATTATAGCGCTTAAAATTAATTGAGTGGCTAAAGAAACCAACAAACCAGAAATAATCGGACCCCAGCGAACAAGATCATGATATTCAGCCACTCGGCCTGCTACCACCGGCTCATTAGAAATAACGTCATCACCTGCCCGATTTACGTATGACATAGCTTATCTACTCCAGTGCTGTTTCAGCAAAATTTATCTCAATGTATATTCATGTTTATGCTTAAAATTAAACAACTAAATCATCTTTTTTCATATCTATCAATAGAAATATTTAATGAATATATCTTTACTGATAAAAAACAAACGCCTTTAACAATTTTTAATCAAATTTAGTATTTATTATTCTTTAATGATTCCTTAGAGCTTTTTCCGATAAATTATGAAGTTAAAATACAGTTATTAACTACTATAGTAATCCATCTGAAATTGGGAAAAACTAGAGTTAATACAAAAGTTTGTAACCCTGATTAGAAAATGCTCACAAAGTAATTAGACAGCCAATAAAAGATTAACGCATTTTGACAGCGGTGCCTGTGGCAGTAATCAGCAAAAGAACTCCTGACTGGTCAAGATTGATTGTGCCAGTATCAATTTCAATCCCAATCACAGCATTCGCTCCTAAACGTTGTGCTCGTTGTTCTAGTTCTTCTAGTGCCTTGCGTTGACCCTGCTCAAATAGACGCTCATAGCTAGCAGTGCGTCCACCGATAATATCTCGAATACCAGCCAAAAAGTCTCGCAAGAAATTGCTGCCGTAGACTACTTCTGCTGTCACAATACCTAAATATGACTCAATAACGGCTCCTTGAATCACATCAGTGGTAGTTATAATCATAAGTTAGCCTCCTAGATAGGATATAGCTTAATATTTATTATTCAGAAGTTTATCAAAATACTTTAGCAATTGTAAGTTTGATTACAGAACACAAGTTTGATAAACATCCTTTCACACAATTTTAGATTGCGATCGCTTCTAGCGGGCGTGAAACGCCATCGCTTGTAGTATTGTTCTGACTAAAAACTAGGATTTGAAGGAACATTTTGCTTGTTAATTTATTTTACCGTGTAATAACCAAAAAAGGATGTAACCGCCTCAATGGCGGCTTCCCAAAGGGGAGTATAAAAGACTAAAAATGCGAAAAAAATTGGATACAGAGTCAGCAAATTATTAAATGAAATAACAAACAAGAATGAATGTTAAACCCTCTGCAATTGGCGCATCGCCTCTCTAGGATTAAATTAGATGCCTGTTGGGTTTTGCTGAGTGACACGTATAACTACTGACCGAAAAAGTGTCATTTTGCTATCGTACTGATTTATCTGTAGGATAACTTGATCTGAAATTGATATCTTACACTTCATCTTTCAGTAAAAACTCTGTGATATAGCACTGATTATAGAGGAAATAGTGAATGAACTATTAACATCTTAATTAATACGAAGAAATACAGTTTTCAAAAGTCCATATTTTTGTTTTAATGTACAAGAAAAAAGTCCTCTAAAATTTCAGGAAATTTACTGTGTACAAGCCAACATCATTCGTGTTTAGTGTGGTGTTACTAGGATGTTTTGCCTTCACCATGCCTTCAGTGGCTCAAGCTCAGGTATTAGTGGCGCAAGCCAAAAACCCAGAGTTAAAGCAGCTACTGGAGGAAGGACGGAGGTTAGTGGATGCCGCCGATTATGGTGGTGCGATCGCTGTTTATCAGCAAGCAGCTAGCCTAGATCCCAAGAATGCTAAAATTCATTCAGGTATTGGCTACTTATACGCTCAACAAGGAAATTACCAGGCGGCATTAACAGCTTATCGTCGAGCGATCGCCATCAACCCTAACAATAGTGATTTTTACTACGCTGTCGGTTACATCAAAGCAAATTTGGGCGACACAGCTGGGGCAAAGGAAGGTTACCGTCGGGCCATACAGCTGAACCGTAACAACGTTAACGCCTATTTAGGATTGGCTGTTACCCAATCTCGTCTAGGAGACTATAGTGCTGCTACCTGGGCATACCAACAAGCAATCGACTTGGATAAGAACAATGCTCAGACTTATGAGTTGATGGGTTCGATGTATAAACAGCGACGACAAACCAAACAAGCCAACAGCTTGCTTCAGAAAGCCCGCGACTTGTACAAGCGGCGCAATGACTTAGAAGGGGTGGACAGAGTAGAAGCCATGCTGCGACAGTTAGGAGGATGAGGTTAATCTAACTGGCGTCCCGTTAATTCCACAAAAATATCTTCCAGATTAGAGGGACGCACCATCATTCCAGTTTTATCGGGCTGTTCATTCAAGTAAATATTTGCTGCTTCCAAGGATGGGAAAAACAAATATTCCCAGCGACGAGCGCCATCCCTCCCTATTTCAGACACACCCAATTGCTTCATTACCAAACCTTCACCGTGAACAGAACGGAGCTGTTGTAAAGTTCCCAAAGAAATCAACTTACCGCCATCCATAATACCGATGCGTCCTGGCTTGGTAGAACCAAAGGCATCGCACAAAAATTCGACCTCATCCATATAATGGGTCGTCAGTAGCATCGTCATCCCCTGTTTATTCAAATCCCGAATAATTTCCCAGAGGCGTCGCCTGGTTTGGGGGTCTAGTCCTACCGTTGGTTCATCCAAAAACAAAATTTGCGGTTGATGCAATAAAGCTCTCGCAATCTGCAACCGTCGTTTCATACCCCCAGACAGGGTTTTTACCAAATCATTACGTTTTTCTGCTAGCTCAACATACTCTAGCCATTGATTAATTAGTTTTTGTCGCTGCGGGTTGCTAATGTGATGTAGTCTCCCATGCAGTTCCATATTTTCCCAAACGCTTAAATCGTTATCCACACTGATTTGCTGCAAGACTACGCCGATACTTTGTTTTGCCAGCATTGCTTGGCTCGTCACATCATATCCACCTACTTCTATCCGTCCTTGGGATGGTTTCGTTAGTGTAGTCAGCATCCGAATTGTGGTTGATTTACCCGCACCGTTCGGGCCAAGTAGAGCAAATATCTCCCCCGCTTCAATTTTGAATGACAGGTCATTGACTACAGGTACATTGTTGTAAAACTTGTAAACGTTTTCTAGAAAGACAGCAGCAGTCATAGTCACTTTGCTCCAATTAAAAATTTAAAATCACCGTTAGTGCAGCGTCGACCATAGGAGAAGTTTTGATGGTCGGAAGCTTACCCTCAGACTTCTCTCGAAATTTAAAATAAGTCAGCCCATATCTTACACCTGCCAATCTACGCCAAGAAATAAATTTCTTTGCTAATAGGTTGATGACTTGTGCATTAAGCCTTTCAGGCTGCAAAATTGAGAGATTTTTGAAAATTTTTTCCTCTTTTCAAGAGATGCGTCCATTTGGAGGACTGAAATCCGATCCTAGTAAGGTTTATAAAAGGTAACTCTTTACATAAATTTGACTTTGTGCGGTTTCACAAAGAATTAGTATGAAGTCGTGATCAACCATAACCCTACTTAATTATTCATAAACAACAAAATTCCCGACTTCTCTGAGAAATCGGGAATCTGAGGCTTCGATTTTCACAAATCAAATAGGATTCATATAGCGATTTTGATAGTAAGCCAAAATTTGGTTAACTCGTTGCCGACTTTCTGAACCAGAGTTTGCTATCCACGAGATGGACAAGCCACCAACTTGACTTTGATTGTAATCAAACTGTTGGGATGACTGGGGAATTAAATCCACTTCCACGCCTTCGACTTGACGTAAATGAGCTGCTATCTCTCTATAGACAGCTAAAGGCAAACCAGCGAATTCAATTTTTTCCTTAGTCTCCATCTTTACGAAGCTCCAACATTTAAGGGATTTGAGGGGGGCGTTGTCACTGAAATAGGATTGCCGGTAGCAGATGCAGCTGACGGCGTTGAGTTGACAGCCCCTTCCCCTACCATTTTGGCAACTTCAATACCAAATTGTTCGAGAATCACGATAGGGTTGTAGCCCTGATTCATTTCAATACGTTTAATCAGTACGCCATTGGCCAATCGCTGTCCCGCCTGTACATAGCGACTTGTCGGCTCATCCGGTACTTTGATAATCGCCTGCGGTTCCTTACTAATTAGAACTACACCAGTCACAACCACTGCCCTTGCTAACTCAGGTTGTGCTGGTGGTGGCAATACAGATACTAAAGTGGGGTTAGGGATAACTTGAGGCAAAACCTTAGGCAAGACTGAAATCAAGGTAGGATTGACTTTTTTAGCTATGCTGCGTGTTGGAAGTTTTCGTCCTGCTAGTGATGCAGTAAGTAGCTTAGGCGATACGCGAACAGGTCTGTTTAAAGCTATGGTGCGTGTTGGGAGTTTTCGTCCTGCTAGTGATGCAGTAGGTAGCTTAGGCAACACGGGAACAGGTTTTCCAGATGTTTGAGGCATTCCGGGAACCGTCTGCCCGAAAAGTTGTGCAAACGGGTCACTTCGACCTTTTGATAGCACAACTAGCCGGGCCCGCTCTGTAGCATTAGTGGATTGAATCAAGTTAACAGATGCAGGAGTAACTTGTGAAACCTCTTTGGCAGGGATCACTGGATTCTTAAAGGATTGAGCCGCTGGTGGCGACTTTGCTGCTATTTTGGGAATCGGCGCCGGATTGATGGCTTGTGGTGTATCTTCAGAAGCACATCCTGCGATCGCCAAAGTTAAAATAGCTGCAATTATAATTTTTGAAGTTCTGCCCATGAGCTGTTCTCAAAAGCCATTGGAAAATTGAAAAGTGAAAATCAACATGCCTGAAATTTGGATCAAAGGCAAAGTATGTTCCCTTTATAACCTAATTTTTTACATTTCAAGGGTTACTTTTAGCACTGCCTACCCCGCATAACTGCGGATTAGGGTTTATTTGCAGTCAATCTTCTGCCACACCCATAAGCTGTTTCATCAAATCCAGGCCTTTCTTGACTCTACGGGAAACCGTTACTACACTGATCCCTAAATGTTCTGCAACTTGTTTTTGTGTCAAATCTTGCAAAAACACACATTCCAACACGTCGCGGGTGCGTTGTTCGAGCTGAACCAATGCTTGTTGTAAGCGAAGTTGGTCTTCTTGTGCCAGTTGAAAACTGCGATAGTGAGGATCTGGAACCAATTCTCCCAAACAGGTAGAGCCTTCTTCTCCGTCTTGGACTGGCACATCAAGACTCAAGGGAGCGCGATTGATCCATGCTAATTTAATTTCTTGCCATTCGTTTGGAGAAATTTCCAGTGCTGCTGCTAATTCCGAGTCGCTTGGTTGGCGATTGTGTTTTTCACGCCAAGAACGTGAAACTCCTATTGCTTGCTGTTGTAGCGCTAACCACTTCCGAGGAATTCGCACGGTGACACCTTTATCTCGGAGATAGTGTTGAATTTCACCCCGAATATAGGGAAGAGCATAGGAACTGAAGGCATGTCCCTTGGAAAGTTCAAATCTTTCAATAGCTCTGATTAAACCCAAACATCCAACCTGGAGCAAATCATCGTAGGTTTCATGACATTGATTTGTCCAGTAGTGAGCTTCTTTTCTCACAAGCCCAAAATTGAGTTTTACCAGTTGATTGCGGATATTTTCTGACGGAGATTGCTGATATTCTCGCAACAACTGCCAAATTTCGTGCTTTAGTTCATTGGTGACTGTGGTAGGCATAGCACCGGGTATATTGAGCAAATAAAGAATCAGTTATTCGCTTTTAAATTAAGCTGCTATCGCCCGACATCAAAGACAATATCGCGCTATATGTCCTAGCAAATACTTTGGTAGTTACAACGTTTATCTAGAAAAAATTCCAGAGGTTGCTTGACAATCGAGCAAAATTTAAATGGGCGAAATCGGTATTTAGTTTGTTATTTATCTTTGGTATGATCTGTAGCTTTTTTTAGAAGTACATAGAAATAAAATATAAAATTAATCACTAAATATCAAACCGAGATTGTACTTAATTTGGATTAATTAATGGTGAAGTTAATTTAGAGAAATAAAACAACAGTAGTCTGATTTTGTTGGCTCAACAAAAGTTGGATTTACAGTAAAATTACGTGTCTATTTAACTGGGATTTATCCAATCTTTAAAAATTACTAATAAAAATCAAAAAACACTATGTATATTTACGCAAGCCAATAAAAAAAGGGCGAGATGCCCTTTGTTATACTTACAGCGCTTTTCAAGTAATTGAACTAGACTACTCCTTACTCCCCATTCTCCATTTCAGTCGTGGTTTAGATCCCTGAAAACTGCCGTAAGTCCATAGTCTTTTAATAAAAGAGAAAAGGGAAAAGGTTAAAGGGTACGAGGTAAAGGGATGAATCAAGCCGCCCACAAGAACGAGATATCAAACCTTCTCCAATTACAAGGATTATTTCGCCCACAATTTTACTCGGCTTTAACCTTTCCCTTTATTTGTAAAAAACCTATCTACCCTCCTGAAAAATGAGGGCAAATAAGTTAACTTTTGCGATCAAGTCTGATACTTACAGAATTGTCGTTCTGAGTGCCAGTCAGTTGCGTTATTTAAGAGGATTTAGCCACGAGTCGGTTCAACCCGTCCAAAAAATAGACCGCGAATCTTGACTTCTTTAGGTTCGCCAGCACCTAAATCTGTATCAGATGGCTGTTCGCTCTCGAAAGTACCAGCAATTTCACCACTAGAGCTATCTACTTTAGCGATTTGCAGAGAAATCTTGCCATTAAGATTTTCAGCACGCTTGACGTTAGTGCGGGTAAGTTCTTCATCATCTGCTTGGGCGGGGAGAGCCACGGCATTATCGTAGCCACTGACGACACCACGACCTTTAGGATCTAGGAAGGCAGCACCACGATAGGAAGGAACTTTGAAGGTGCCTTTAAAGTCCGTAGAGGTGTTAATACTGGTCAAACTGGGTTGGCTTTGAGCAACCAAGTTTTTGATGGTAAAGAGGAAAGGTACTCGCTCACCACCAGGAAGTTGCACAGTGATGGCTTGGAAGTCAAGACCATCAGTTTCCGCAAAGGTCAGGCTATTATCTGCATTGATTTTTAGATTACCTTGCACCTGGTCAATGGTGGAAGTGTATCTGGTCAACAATTTGCCAGCAACAAATTCTGCTTCTTGGCGTTTATTAGCAGGTTCTTCTTTGATGAAGAAGCTAGTTGGTTCCAAGCAAAGTTCTTTGATGGCATAAGACTGGCTAGAATCAATGGGAATGGAACCACGGCTTGTTTCTGCTAGTTGGGGGCATTTGTTAGCCAAGCCAGTGCCGCGAATTTGATCGTAAGTGAGTACATCTCTACTACTACTAGCAGGAGCATCACTACAAGCAGTTATTAGCCCCAGGCACAAAGCCAAGAATGCAACAATTAAAGCGCGATACCTCATGGTCAACCTCAATCTCAAAAATTAATATCTAAGTTGTAAAACTGCATCGAAGCTTTGATCTCTGATGAGAAGCCGCTACTCTGCGAAAAGCTACCTTTGCTCGGACACGGCTTTGCTCTGATTAAGAGAGTTGAAGCAAGTGTTCGGGCGTCTAGGTTGTCAGCCGCTGCTCAAACTTTTCTGTTGCTAAACGTAGTTAAACGTGTCGCTCTCTTGAGCTTGGGGTGTAAACCCCAGACTAAGTAGCACACTGCATCCATTTTGGATGTGTGTCACTAGGGGAGCAAAAAACCAGCAGTTTTACTGTTGGTGGCATTTGTTAGAGTTGGGCGGGTGGATGAGTCAGCCTCACACTGAGCAGCATAAATGCTTGCCTCGAAGAGTGCGAAGAGGGGTATCTGCTTCGCACTTTGCTCTTGCCATAGGCAAGAGCTGCGTCGCCCAAGTCTTTTTGTATCATGTATGTGACGCCACTACATACAGCCCATTGTTTGATGGGTAAATCAGCCAGATCATACGATTTTTTTTAACTCAAAATCAAAGGACTCAAAATCTAAGAAAGTCTCGTCCTGATCACATCTAGCTGCTGTGGAGGCTATGCTAAAGGTTACTACGCTCTTTTAGGAGCGATCGCAATTGCTTTTGATAAAGATACAAATCTAGTTATATTCACCCCTGACTAGGGCAAGCGCGGGGACACGGGGACAGGGTGAGTTCAGAAAAAACTATCTAGAAGCCTATAGCAGGTACATCTTATTTACTGCTTGTCTAGAGTGACAGCGATGAATCTAGGTTGGCAAGCTAGGGAAAATTAAAAATCTCCGGTAAATTTGAGTTGACCTCATTTATACGGAAAGGGTGGCATGAACAATAACAAAAATTTTGAATCAGGAGAGTTGTCTTCAAAACTGCAAGCGATCGCAACTGTGGTGTATGATGCAGTTCAGGGTTGTCAAGGCGATACTGTAGCTCTTTTGGCTTTGCTGCGGCAATTAGAGCAGTTACACCGAGAGATCCGGGATGGGGTTTTTCAAGAGAGTTTGCCTGTTAACCGTCGGCAACTCTACTCGCTGCTGAAAGATATTGAGTCTGAGGGAGGCTGGCCTTATATTGAACGCATGAGACTACAAGCATTTTTAGCGAATTTGCCACAAGAGGCTCCCGAAGAAAAGAACCATGAAGTTTTGGAGAGCGATCGCTCCTTTGACTGATTAGCTCGAAAATTATTTTCAAGCTCTGAATTAATAACTTTAAGCGCCTCATCAACCGCTAAACCAAGAGCGGTTCCTCGTTGAGGCTTCAACCTATTTCATAATTCTTAATTTATAATCCATAGTTTCCAAGAAACTAATAACTCTTCACTCTAGTACCTCATATTTTTAATTTTGAGCAAAGCCAGAGACGGTCTACGAGTTATGCCATCACAAAGAAGGCGATCGCGCTTTTCAAGATTACGGTTGTGCTTGAGGTAATCGCCCACCCAGTCACAACCACGAACAAGTAGATCATCAAGGTGTAAATTCCACAGAATTATCGTGTTGTCAGCACTAGCAGATGCTAGTGTTTGACCATCTGGGCTAAAACTGACACTTAACACCGGAGCGCGATGCCCATTTAGACTTTTAATTAATTTGCCATCACGGCTCCAAAGTTTCACTGTACTGTCCCAACTAGCTGCGGCGAGCAATTCACCATTAGGACTGAAAGTAACGTTATTGACGCTATCGCTGTACCCTTTTAATAAGGTTTTTAACAACGTCCCATCCCGTCGCCACAGTTTCACGGTGTTATCCCAGCTAGCAGAAGCCAGCAACTCGTCAGTGGGACTAAAGCTGACACCCATCACCCAGCTGTCATGGGGTGAGAAAGTTTTGAGTAAAGTACCATCGCGCTGCCAAAGTTTTACAGTTTGGTCATCACTGGCAGAGGCTAAAATCTGACTATCAGGGCTGAAATTCACGCTATTTACCCAACCCCGATGCCCCACTAAGGTTTTGAGCAACTTGCCCTCACGGTTCCAAAGTTTCACTGTTTTATCTTTGCTAGCTGATGCCAAAAACTGACCATCAGGGCTGAAACTCACGCTCATCACACTATCAGTATGCCCGTGGAGAGTCATAATTAAAGTACCGTCAAGCCGCCAAAGTTTCACAGTTTTGTCATAACTTCCTGAAGCCAGCATTTCACCTTTTGGGTCAAAACTGACACTAGGAACTTGATTTGTGTGCCCCACCAAAGTTTTGTAAAGTCGGGTTTTGACCTCGCCACTACTGGTGTATCGTTGCCAAAGTTTGACAGTGCGATCGCTACTACCAGAAGCTAGCATCTGACCGTCGGGACTCCAAGCAACGCTCAAAACTCGCTTCTGATGCCCTTGAAGAATAGACGGTCTTGGGGCATCTAAACTCCATAGTTTCACACTTTTGTCATAACTTCCTGAAGCTAGAATTTTGTTATTTGGACTGAAAGCGATGCTGACAACAGCATCGCTGTGTCCTTTGAAGGTTTTGAGTAAAGTACCAGTGATACTCCAGAGGTTTATGGTATTGTCTTCACCTGCGGAAGCTAACTTTTTACTATCGGAACTAAAACTCAAACTCCACACTGTACTGCTATGCTGCCGTAAAGTTTTGTAAGGACGAAAGTCAAAACCGTCTTTGGTGCTGTTACTTTCCCTGAGCCAAAGTTTTACTGTCTTATCTCGACCTGCTGATGCCAAAAATTTACCGTCTGGGCTGAAAATAGCTACAATCACACCCTGCTGATGTCCCTGCAAAGTTGTAACGAGGCTACCGTCCCGTCGCCAGATTTTCACTGTTTTGTCGTCGCTGGCCGAGGCGATGAATTGACCATCGGGACTGAAGTTTACCCAGTTAACCCACCCTCGATGTCCTCTCAGTATTTTTACTAAGCTACCGTCTTTGCGCCAGAGTTTTACGGTTTTATCCTTACTGCCAGTAGCTAACAATTTGCCATCAGGACTGAAATTAACGCTATAAACCCAATCTTCATTTCCTTTCAGGGTTTTATATGGCTTGGGGTCAAATTCACCTGTAACCGGGTTTTTGCGCCAGATTTGCACTGTTTTATCGAGGCTAGCGGAGGCTAGAGTTTGACCATCAGGGCTGAAACTTACACAGGTAACAGCATCAGTGTGACCTTTGAGGGTTTGGAGTAAGGTACCGTCAGGACGCCAAATTTTCACCGTCTGATCTCGGCTGCCTGATGCTAGCAACTGACCATCTGGGCTGAAAGTTACTCCCCAGACAATATCAGTGTGCCCTTCTAAGCGGTTAAGCTCGGTTACGCCATAAACTGCCTGTTGCAGGGCTGTCACCACCCGCATTCGAGTATCTGGCCGCACTCCATCTGCCTGTTTAAGTCCTTGCCAAGCCCGCAAACTTTCTAATAGGGCATCAAACTCTTTATTAGAGGCAAACAGAGCTTCGCTAGCAGCAGTGATCGCACTAATGTTCAAGTTTGTTTCACTGCGTTCAGCCCGTAGAGTTTGGCGGACTGCTGCTCTTTTCTGTAAGTCGGCTTGCCACCATAATCCTGCTATTGTTCCCCCCATGATTGCCAGGACTGTGCCTGCTAGCCGTGCTTCCCGCAGTCGCCGTTGCAACGCCAAATTGAGTTGCTTTTGACTAAGTTGTTGGGCTACTTCCGCTGTCGTTTTTTCAAGTTTGATTTTTTCTAATTCGGCGAGCATCCCATAGTTGTTTTTTTGGCGAATTGGTTCAACTAAATAATCGTGAACTAGCTGGTAGCGATCGCCTAATTCTTCTTTGACTCGCAACACCAACCCTGAACCCACCAATATTTCTAAAATCAGTTCCCCAACTGTGTCAAAGCTTGATATTGTATCTATATCATGATTATTAACTAATGCCGCCGCTAAATCAGCTTTAGTTTTTAACGGTCGCGTCCCCTTTTCATCAGTTAACTCAAATAATAATTTCCAACTTAACTCTTCGTTTTCCTGACCGCAGTCTTTGATAACTTCCCCAAGCCAGCGTTCCACCAATTTTGCCGAGCCACCGCAAAGCTTGTATTGTCCGAGTGTGGTAATGTTTTCTATTTGTAGTTGAGCGCCGACTATTTGTAATTCAATTGGATGTACTTCGTCTAGTTCTCCTGTCAAATCCTGGACTAATCGGTTAATTAATTCCTCACTCAGTTCATAATGTGAACGTTGAGTCAGACTGTGAATTATGGACTTAGCATCCTGGCTAGAGAATTTTCCTAGATAGTAGCGAATGTCCTTATCGAGAATATTTTTATTAATTACTCCTAAATCATATAATCCAGTACTATTTTTCTGGCTCAAACGTTCAAACTCTAATAAATGATGTAAATAATCCTCTCTTAATGAAAGAATAATCTTGACAAATGAAATATTTAAACATTCACTAAAAAATTTGTAAAATTCTATTCTTTGTGCAGGAGGATTACTAACAAAGAAAAATTCTTCAAACTGATCTAGGATGATAATTATTAGACAATTTTGCTCAGATGCTAACCGAATTTTTTCTAGCAGGATTGTGGGTGTAGAGTTAAGATTAAGCGATATTCCTGTGGATGCCAGCGCTTGGTTTATACTGCCGATTAAGATTGTAATCCAATCAGTGTAAACAGACAAAACAATAGGTATGGGAATACGTTCACCGATAACTTTTCCTTTAAGTGCTGGAACTAAACCAGCTTTGAGAATTGAACTTTTACCCACACCTGATGGCCCATAAATTACCGTGAGTTTGTAGTCAGCGCGGGTAATTCTTTCAATTAAGCGATTGACATCTTGCTGCCGTCCCGAAGCAGATATTTCTTGGGCAATTTCTTCAGGAATAAACGGTATTTTGTGAGGTTCCAGTACTGGGTTAATCCTGGGGCGTTGCGGCTGCAATTGACTTGCCCCGATGAAGGCACGAAAGCCATATTGATGTTCTATTTGAATTTTTTCTTGCTTTAGCTTAAAGGCTTCTGTATAGTCATGACGCTCAAAAAAGTAAAGCGATCGCAGTTCTTCTAAAATCTCTAAGTAAAGTGATGGCTGATGTTGTAGCTCACAAACTACCCTCGCCCATTCCAGGTTGTTGATAGCCTCCTCCGACTCACCCAGATGCCGCTGTGTACGTGCTAGCAAGAGAAGATACCAACTTTCTTGTCGTCGTGTTCGCAAAGCGTCTCGCAGAGAAATTTCTGTTGCTTCTTCGGAGATAGAAAGCGCTGTATTCGCTAATTCATGAGCCAGTACCCAATTCGACTCAGAAGCCGCTACATTTGCCAAAAAACCATAATTTTGAGCAACTTGTGCGGGAGTTCCATAGGTTTTATGTAGATTTAATGACTTTTGAGCTAATTCTTTTAACTCATCCCAAGCTTGTAAGCGTTGCAGCATTTCACAAGCAGGCAAAATAAATTTAGCAACTAAGTCTTCTCTTTGTACCTGCTCCAATAGCTCCAAGCATTGTTTAAACCACAAGAGAGCATGTTCGCAATAGCTACTAGTATTCTGGTATAAGTCTGCCATTCGGTGATAGCATAGCCCCAGGTGGAATAGTACTATTGCTTGCTTGAGTAAAGAGGAGGGAGGAGTAGAGCGAGGACATGAAAGGGGGAAAGAAGAATTACTCTCCCACTCTGCTACTCTCCTTGCTTCTTGCTGCCATAACGCTAGGCTTCTTTGATAATTGGCTAAAGCACCATTAATTTGATCGTTGGCGTATTTATCTCGCCCCAATACAAATTCTAAACTAGCTTCTAATCCTGGTATTAATTGAACGCCATAGAGGCGCAGTAAATCATTACGGGCTGATTCTATTTCGTGGCGGTGTTGGGACTTAGGATCTAAATCTAGAGAGGCATTAGATAAAAATGTTTCAGCACCTGCTCCTAAAACTTTGGCAAATAGAGATTCTGCCTCTTGGTGAATCAAAGCAATTAAATCTGCTTTGGCCATTTCAAATTTAATCGTGGTTGCAGCCCAACTTTTGAAATCAGGCGCTAATCTGGACAGCAATGATGCCACTTCATCTTGTAGCCACAACACCACTGGAAATGGAAAAGTCGCGGCATAGATATCTCGTGCTTGGTTGATGCCTGTTAGTAAGTTTTCCAGATCGATCGCTGACTCAATACCGAAAACCATTACAGCAGCTGGCAAAGAGTGTGGAACGACGGCAGGATTATCTAAAGATAGTTCTGAGACGATTGTGCTGTGTAAGGAAGTAGTGGATGAATTGAGAACGATTTCTCTGATATTGATGTCTTTGGTGATAGAGCGAATATTTTCTAACATTTGCTCACGTAATTGCCCATAGTTACACCGAACTAAAATCAGGGCAAATTGACCTTCGGAAAGCGCGATCGCTCTAATCAGTCTTTGCAAAGTATGCTGATTTTCTTTGGTGTAGACGTGTAGCTGCTTGTCATTAGTCATTGGTTATTGGGCATGGGGCATGGGGCATTGGACATGGGGCATTAGTTATTAGTCATTAGTCATTAGCCATTAGTCAAAAGACCAATGACAAAGGACAATTGACTAATGACAATTGACTCACCCAGCACTGTTACTTGTTTTGTTGCCAAGCCAAAACTTTTTCTGTTTCTGCCAAGGCTGGACTGATGCCAAACCAGCGCCCCAAAGGATCACGATATTCAAACAGATACATGCTTCTTAGTAAGCTCTGATAGTCAGACTCACCTTTAACTCTCTGCTGCTGCACCACTTCAAACAATAATTCCCACTGGAATTCATCAATAGCTAATAGCAGATCGTCGCGGTAGTCCTTAATCACGGCTTCTAAGCAGTCCCTAGAAAAAGGTGGATCTTGTCGTTGCAGGCAGCTATAAAGTAAACCCAATAAATTACGAATGTGACCACCGCTAACGCGACATAGACGATCTAAGGTTTGGGAGTGATCGAATAATTCTGTAATTAATAAAAGCCTTCCATTCAAAGGAACTTCTGGAAAAGCTCTTGCTAGAACTAACTGGCGCACTAGTGACATCCCTGGTTCGTAGTCACTGCCATCTCTTTGCCGCACTAATACCATCGGCAGTACTTTTGGTGCAATCCCTCCCCCCAGGCGATTTTTCAGTGTCTCGTACTCATTGGAGAAAATTAACGTTAGAGGAATTGTGTAAACTAGGTGGCATTTGAGTCGGCGTAACTGTTCGCCTCGGTCGATGAAGAGATATTCTGGTTGCGATCGCCCCGATGCTAAGGGACGCATATCCACTCGATCCAAATTATCTACAATTACTACCAATCCTTTTTGACCCCGCAGCTTTAGCTGTTCAATAGCCTTTTCTAAAATTTCTTCGTTAATCGCTTGCAAAATACTATTGGTACGTGGTTCCAAATATTGCCTCAGTTGATTCCGCAACTGGGTGCTATCTTTGGTTTTGGCGGTAATCTTGGCAATACCCAAGGACAACTCTGCTTGTCCAGAAAGCTCTATGGGGCTTTGCAAAAAATCGCCTACCTCTTTAAACAAATTGGTAAAGTAACCAGGCTTGAGTTTGATGCCAATGCCTTCTAAACTGGCACTGACTTGACGGGCTACACTCAGCAAAATATCGCTGACATCAATATCTGCCATATCCAAGTCTTGACTGGACTCAAAATAAACCACATGAAATCCCGCCAATTCTAGTTCTGTCTTGAGGCGCTGCAATTCCGTTGACTTACCGCAGCCAATGTGACCCGTAAATAACTGGCAGGTTGGCTCATCAGGAGAAATCCGGCAAATAGTTCGCTGCAATTCTTCGACAATCTTGCAACCTCGGACATCAGCAAAATCTATGTAATACTGGCAATCTAGCACGTTACTTATATTTAGCGTGTAGCTTGGGTTACATGCTTTATAAAAACGTGACAAATTTAATGTCGTTTTCATGGATGTAGAGAGAGGTGTATGTAGATGTGTGTGTAGATGCAGTTTAATTCGTATTTTTTATACAAATAATCTCTAGCCTGGATGTAGGCACACGATTAATTCGCAAGTTGGTAGTATCTTGCAAAAGACAGCACTTATTACAAGATCACTGTCAGTAGTATGGTAGAGATTTAATTGACCCTAATAACCTTAAGCATATCTGTCCTTTTTACACCTGCTATTGAGGTTTTGACAATCTCTAGCTTTTTTTTGACCTGGCACAAACCTTTATGGCTGAGTTAATCAGTAAAAAAAGCTACTAGATTACCTGGTTCCCAGTTTATATAGCTGATGAGGTAGGACTGGTATGAATTATAGCAATCTATACAGAGATTCAGGAATAATTGTCTATCATTTCACATTGTATTTGTCAAGAAAATAAAATCAGAAATATTTAAATTAATATTTTGTAATCTTTAGGCAAAAAATATTCCAAACTAACTTATCAAAAAGGCTACAGGCAGTTAAGAATGGACACCGGAAACTTTAATCGGAAGGATGACTAGCGCCACGTTCATTATGTAGTTACTGTAAAGTGTTACTAAAAATAAAAAAAGTCTTGAGGAGAGCGGCTAACAGATGCCGACAGTGTTTACTGAGATTAATGAAGATACAAGCGCGTCAAGGAATTTGGACTGTAATCAGAAAGGGGTTTGAATGGCAGGCATAATATCAGTTTCCCGCACGGATCTAGCCCAGCGTCGGAAAAAATTACGTCGGCAGCGGCAGATGAGAATTATTCAGGCTATTTGGCGAACTTTTGCCATTACTGGTTTGGCGAGTGGATTGCTATGGGTGGCAGTCCAGCCAGTGTGGGTGCTAAAAACTCCCAAACAAATTGTGATGAAATCAGGCAATCAATTACTGTCAGATGAAACAACTCAGTCACTTTTGGTGCTATCTTACCCCCAATCTTTGTGGCGAATTGAACCGGCAGCGATCGCTAACTCTTTGAAGAAACAACCAACCATTGCCCAAGCGATCGTGAAACGCCGCCTCTTTCCTCCTGGATTAATCATCGAAATTCAAGAACGAGTCCCTGTAGCGGTGACTCAAACACCTGGGAACAAAAAAGTAACAATCGGCTTACTAGATGCAAGTGGGGTCTGGATGCCTTTAGAAAAATACACATCACTGAATCCCACAAAGAAATTACCCAATCTCAGAGTAATTGGATTGCCAAAACAATACTGCCTCTACTGGACTCAACTTCATCAAGCTGTCAGCCAAAGTCCCGTGAAAGTGATGGAAATTAATTGTCAAAATCCAACGAATTTAATTTTGAAAACAGAACTAGGAAATGTGCATCTCGGCGTTCCAGGTCCTCAGTTATCTGAACAAATTAAGGTACTCGCCCAAATGCGCCATTTAGCAGCAAAACTCAATTCCGGTGAAATAGAGTATATTGATCTGAAAAATCCAGAATTTCCCTTAGTACAAATGAACCAAAAAGACCTAAAATTAACTCCCAAAATCCCTAAAAACATCTAGCGTGTTTAATATATTGATAGCTCCTAGTAAATTAAGAAGCTTTATGCTGATAAATAAATTTATTATTTTCAGTTTTCTGGCAAACCGCACGAAAATCGGCATTAACTTCTAATTAAAATGAGAAGATCAATCATAAAATCTCCATTGCGAGTAAAACACTCTCAATTGTTACCCTAACATCTAATAGTAGGGTGCAAGATGTCGGACAATCTACTGATGGTCTATGGCGTGCAAAACGCCTTCTGCCCATATATTCTTTGACTAAACCCAGTGCGGAAAAGAGAAAAATGCTTGAGTTTTTTATTAAGATCAGACTCGCGAACAGAGGGCACTGATGAGAACGGTTTACGCCGCCATGCAAGTGCAGAGCCAAAAACGCTCTGGCTTTGGTCTGTCAAGGACACTTCCAAAGACAGTTTACCGATGTTTCAATCTGTAACGCTACCACCTAAAGTTGCGTAAGCATTGCTTCTGGGCAATAAGTTTGGACTACTCTGTGCCGTAATTCCTATTGGGTGATGAAACCTCTAGGGAAATCTTGATTTGTTGACAGCACTAGTGAGGGTTCTCGTAGGATAGACTATTGCTTTAACAAAGTGTCCATTAAGACGACCCAAACAACAAACTAATCAGGTATAGTCTGACAAGTAAATTCTTGCTTACTCTAACCTTAAGGATAAGTAAGTAGAAGGTAAATTTTGTGTATAAAGTTGCAATCATCCCCAATGGTGAAACCTATTAACAATATTATTATTGAGGCAGAGAAGATGCGCTGTAATGTGTCTTTACAAGTTATGTCCTTTGCTGAGAATAATCAAGAGATTAATGTCTGGTTGAAGTTATACAGGCCACTTTTAGATAAATGTAGGTATACTTCTCTAGAATTGGCTGTGCGATCGGCTGCCCTGAAAGCTTATCCCATAGCAAATTTTCGCACTGCCAATTCTGTTAGGCTTGGCAGTAGTGAAAACAATAAAGAACAGTCCCATAGTATTGTGGCACTGTCAAACTAAAGTTGACTCTGAGGTGAATAACACCTGAAAAAGTCGTTTATCTACCCTTTCACAAATCCAATGACACTTGATAATAACCAAGGACTTACCTATAAAAATTCCCAATCTGGGGGACAGCCGGGGTTCTCTCTGGCAGTTAACTCGACCAATCCCTTTAATAACTCTGGGCTGAACTTCGGACAAAATCACGATAATAAGAAGATTTCTGCGGAAAATAGCCGAATTGGCGAGATTGTTCCTGGTCGGGTTGCCAACATCAAAGTGATTGGTGTCGGTGGTGGTGGTGGCAATGCTGTTAACCGCATGATCGAGTCTGATGTCTCTGGGGTAGAGTTTTGGTCAATTAACACAGATGCCCAAGCTCTTACCTTAGCTGGCGCTCCAAGTAGACTGCAAATTGGACAGAAGCTAACGCGGGGTTTAGGAGCAGGTGGTAATCCTGCCATCGGTCAAAAGGCAGCCGAGGAATCACGGGATGAAATTGCTACAGCTTTAGAGGGGGCAGACTTAGTATTTATTACTGCTGGTATGGGCGGTGGTACTGGGACAGGTGCAGCTCCAATCGTGGCAGAAGTAGCCAAAGAAATGGGCGCTCTCACTGTTGGTGTAGTCACACGTCCATTTGTGTTTGAGGGCCGCCGCCGCACCAGCCAAGCGGAACAAGGTATTGAAGGACTAAAAAGTCGAGTAGACACACTGATCATTATCCCCAACAACAAACTGCTGGAAGTGATCCCCGAACAAACGCCTGTGCAAGAAGCTTTTCGCTATGCAGATGATGTGCTGCGTCAAGGGGTGCAAGGTATTTCTGATATCATCACGATCCCCGGTTTAGTAAACGTTGACTTTGCTGATGTCCGAGCTGTGATGGCAGATGCGGGATCGGCATTGATGGGAATTGGCGTGAGTTCTGGAAAATCTAGAGCCAGAGAAGCTGCGATCGCAGCTATTTCTTCGCCGTTACTAGAATGTTCTATTGAAGGCGCTAGAGGAGTTGTATTTAATATTACTGGTGGTACTGACCTCACATTGCATGAAGTGAATGCAGCCGCAGAAGCAATCTATGAAGTAGTTGATCCCAACGCCAATATTATTTTTGGGGCTGTAATTGATGACAGGCTCCAAGGTGAGGTAAGAATTACTGTAATTGCCACCGGATTTACAGGTGAAGTGCAAGCTGCGGTACAACAAAGCGTAGCTAACATTCGAGTAGCACCTAATACCTCGTCGAAGCGTCCAACAACACAGCAACCTACAGTTAATCCCCCAACCTCAACTCCAAGTTCAACTCCAACTCCAACTCCAATTCCAGAACCAAAAGAAAAACCGGGATTGGATATACCTGACTTCCTGAGAAACCGACGTACACCACGGAATTAAAAGATTTTGGATTTGAGATTTTAGATTAAATTAGCAGTCTCAGGTTAGGCTGAGTGCTGTATAAAATCTGCTAGTTCCAGGGTTTTACCAAAAGCAGGGGTAAGCAATCCGTTGCCATCCCTAATTTTGCCAATTCGTAAAGAAACTCGTTAATGCTACTTATAAAATGAACTTGGGCAGGAGTCTGCTGGCTCAGATGTCTAGCCATGCTTTTGTCACAAAAAAACTGGAAGACCTGCCCAATAAAGGATGCGACGCCGATAGCGTACCCCTTTGGGGAAGCAAGCTACGTGCAGCGTCTCGTAGAGAGCGTCACAACCCCTCGTAGACATCCCTACATCTACCCCCGCGATCCATTAAAATTATATTCCCTTTAAGTAAGTATATTTATTTAAAGGGAGTGATATGGAAAACTTGACCACGTAGTTGTCCGTCCGAACGAGGTCTGCTTCCGGGAGAATTAGGACACGAAGCAAAAAGAGAAGGTAAATGCAAATTATTTTTTGATTTTTAGAGTTTGTTCAATCCATTGAACAACTTGATAACCAAGGCGAGTACCATCTAGGCGATCAATCTCACGAATTCCGGTAGGACTGGTGACGTTAACTTCAGTCAGGCAGCCACCGATAACGTCAATACCCACAAAAATTAAGCCGTCTTGGCGTAAGCGTTCGGCTACTTGGGTACAGATTTCATGTTCTCTTGGGGTTATTTCAGTTTGAGCGACTGTGCCACCGGTTGCCATATTATTACGAAAATCAGTTTCGCTAGAGAGGCGATTGAGCGCACCAATCGGTTCGCCATTGAGCAGGATAATTCGCTTATCTCCTTCTTTTGCCTGCGGTAAATAGGTTTGCACCATTACAGGTACTCGACCTTGGAGGGTACTGAGTTCGACAATGGAGTTAAAATTGCGATCGCCTGATTGCAAAAACAAAATTCCTTCCCCAGCTTTGTTACCCAGTGGTTTGAGAACCGCAGCTCCCTTTGCTTCGACAAATTGCCGGATAAACTGCTTATCAGCACTGACAATGGTTTCTGGAATCGCTTTGGTAAACTGGAGGGCATACATTTTTTCATTTGCCCCTCGGATGCCACTGGGACTGTTAATCACCAGGGTTTTACTTTGGTCAATATAATCCAGAATGTAGGTGGCATAGAGGTAGGAATCATTGACTGGTGGATCTGTCCGCATAAATACGGCGTCCATTGTCTCTAAAGAAGTTAAGGAGGAATCGCTCAACTTATACCAAGGATTCGCCGCTACCCAGCGTCCCTCCACCAACTGCACTGGTACAAGTTCGACCCGCTGTAGGACAGCCCAAGCTTTGCTCTCCACCACACTCAGCAGATTTGCTTGAGTCACCCAGACTTCGTGTCCCAAGATTTGCGCTGCTTCCATCAGGGCAATGCTGGTATCATGACACGGGTCAAGCAGATGGATGGGATCAATGATAAAAGCCAGTTTCACCCTTTATACCTCAATCACCAAGAAATTAAATGGTTATTCAATTATTATCTCTTGATGCTCTCATCAATTGACGTACATCTGTACTGCTGAGTAGAACCTGGAGGGTAAAATCTTGTGCATAGACATCGGTTTTGTGGGGATAAAAGCCCGTAGATAAGGCGGCGCTTTGTTTTTCCAGAGTTGTAGCGACTGCCGTGTAATTTGCAGCGGCTTGTCGCTAGCGGGAGCAAAACCTTCTGAATCTAGACGCTATTGCTAGAAGTTAGTAGCTCATCCAGCTTGCCTTGACTGTCTAAAGCGTGGATATCATCACAACCACCAATATGATCATCATTGATGAAAATTTGCGGTAAAGAGCGCCGTCCATTTGCTCTTTGAGCCATTTTATTTCTGGCTGCCTCATCTCCATCAATGCTGTATTCGATAAATTCAACTCCCTTGTTCTTGAGCAAACTTTTGGCACGGATGCAAAACGGGCAAGTCCTCCAAGTGTAAATTTCTACTTTCGCAGCCATAATGTCCTCAACTTGATTTAATACTTCTTAATTTTAGAACTTTGCCACTGGCTCTAGCTGCTCTATACCGTTTTGACTTTATCCTCAGAAGTTTCAAAACCTTGTATCTGATAATATAGTGAACCAGTAAAGTCTTGATTCATACTCTGTGGTGGCGCAGGAGTGCGATCGCAAGCACACAGAAGCAGTCTACAGAAGCATACAGTTTTTATCACAATCGCTCAAACTATTACGGCAAAGGCTTTTTCAGTATATTTGTATAGGTAACTTCAGCTTAGTGGAGTAGAAATATGCTTTATCTTTAATAGCAAATGCCGTAATCAATAGAACTACGGCATTTTTAACTGAAATACAAAACTTTAATTTCAGTATTTAACCAGAGTCAACAGCATATTGAATCAGCTGGGCAAGGCGCTGACGTAGGGTTTCTAATCCCAAGCGCTGACTGGCAGAAATAAATACCGCTAGGGGAAATTCTTCTCTAGCTAAAGCTAGTGTCTCACTATTGGCTTGATCAATCTTGTTAAAAATAACTAGCGCCGGGCCAGGAGTTATTGGCATTTGCGCCAGGATTTCCCTAACAGAGCGAATATGACGCAACCAAGCGGGGTGAGACAAATCCACCAAATGTAACAGAGCATCGGCTTCTGTGACTTCCTCCAAGGTGGCGCGGAAGGCATCCATTAACGATGCAGGCAGTTCATGTATAAACCCTACCGTATCTGTAATCAGAATTTCCTGATGTTCATTTGTTTCGCCATGAGGTATTACCAGGCGGCGGGTGGTAGGATCGAGAGTGGCAAATAACTGGTCGGCTGTATAAACTTCTGCATTAGTGAGAGCATTCAGCAAAGTGGACTTACCAGCGTTGGTATATCCAACCAAAGCCACTGAGGGAACTTCTCGATGCTGCCGTCGCTGCCGTAACCGCGAACGATGGGCCTGCAACTGGTTCACTTCTTTTTGCAGTCGGGAAATGCGCTGCCCAATGGCACGCCGTTCAGTTTCCAGTTTTGTTTCACCAGGGCCACGAGTCCCAATACCACCACCCAATCGGGACATGGTGCGACCTCTACCAGCCAGTCGCGGCTGCATGTATTCTAGCTGTGCTAGTTCTACTTGCAACTTACCAGCACGGGACTGAGCGCGTTGGGCAAAGATATCCAAAATAACTTCGGTGCGGTCAACCACCCGGATACCAATTTGCATTTCTAAGTTGCGGACTTGGGAGGGTGAGAGGTCGCGGTCGAAGACGACGAGATTGACTCCTAGTGTTTGGGCAGTGAGGGCAATTTCTTGCACCTTACCTTCGCCAACTACTGTCTGGGGATGAACGCGCGATCGCTTTTGTTGTATTGTCTGTAATACATCTCCCCCAGCAGTATCAACTAAACGTGCCAATTCCACTAGGGTGTCTTGGAATTGTAGGGGAGTTATCTCACTGGTCATCACCCCGACAATTAGCACGCGATCGTGGTCAGCATCTACTTCCTGGGCGATAAATTCGCGCTGGAATTCCGCTTCCAGATTTTCCACCAAGTCTACTAAATCCTGCTCTGCCAGATCGTCCAAGTCCAGAGGTGGCGATATATTCCAACTTGGGGATTGGATTTGGCTTTCCTCTACCTTGAGAGCAGCAGGACTAGTAATCAGGGTGCGAGACTCTTGGGGTGTCAGATGAGCTAGATAAGCTTCTTTGACATACCCAGTCGCACCGCCTCCGCGCCGTGTAAATCCCGTTCCGGTAATGTTTAGGACAACTAGGGCATCTAAGCGTTGCAGTGCCATAGCCGTGAGCGCCGATTCGTTAGGCGGTTCTGGCTTCAGATGGGTGGCAATACAACGAATACCACTGAGTCGTTCTGCACCGTAACGGGGTAATTCCAGGGGTGGAATTTGCGTTTGACGCGGTGTGCCTACCCCGACGCGAATCACTTGTCCGCGACGGTTGATGTAGGCGCACACAGGCTGATTGACTTCTGTGCTAATTGCTGCCAGACGCTGGGAAAAGTCAGGCGTGGTGATGCGATCGCCTGGTATGCGCTGGTGATACAGCCGCTGTAGTTGCTTCAGCTGGCTGGACTTCAGACCTTGGAGATTTCCAAAAATAGTCTCTATAGGCGTTTATGACCAGTTAAATGGCCCCCCGAATCCTTATATGTATATTTTACAATAGGGTTTAAACTGCCATATCTATCTTTTGAGGGATGCGTCATAAAGTCCTTCGTCTTCTAGTGCGTAGCCGTTCAAAAAAGCGTCATGGTTGCGGGTGCTTTCGGGTTATTCTGCTTTTTGTTAGATGGTGATTACCCAGCGTCCTGTAGTTATATTTTTCAGTATTGATTCTGGGAGATTCAATTTCTCCCCTGGTTTTAGTTCAATTTCATAAGTCAGAGTAGTCAATTCATTTTGCATAACTGTTGGTTAGGATTTTCATAATGTTATTGTAATTATATTTAGGGGCGATCGCTTTTAATTTCAGTTGGTATTTTCAGTGGAAGTGCAAAGGCGATCGCTGCATCTGAATTGTATTTTTCTCAAAGATACTCTTTTTCAGTCGTTGGTTTCAGCAGCATAATCAATACAGATAATTAAACCATCTAGCAATTCTTGCATAACGGCTGTTGAAACTTTTCCTAAACATCGGACAAATCGCTCAGTTGTTACACTACGAACTTGCAAAACATTACCTGCTGAGTTTGAGTCTAAGCCATTTTCACTAGTTTGCTGGATAGGAATCATGAAAGGGCTATTTTGGAATTTAGGTTGCCATGTTGCCACAGGGATAATAATCCGCATTGGTATGGAACTCAACATATTAGAACTAATCACAACAGCAGGGCGAGTCTTCTGAATTTCTTGTCCTCTGGTTGGATCGAGTTGCACTAGCCAAATCTCGCCTTTTTTGGGATTAGTCATTTTCAATTTCCCAGTCTTCACCATCCAGAACGGCAAACTCTGTTAATTCTGGGTCATTCAAAAAATCTTCGGCTGTGGCGGCGATAAAAGGTTCTAGTATTTTGTGACGTTCTGCTACAGGTAGTCGGGCAATTTCTCGGAGAGATAGCCGTTTTTGCTGTTGGAGATTTGATGAGATACTATCATCTGAATCTTTACTGTCTAACTGCTTGCGATTTCCTGTTTTTTGAACAAGAAACTCAACAAAATCTAGGACTTCTTGTTGCTTATCATTCGAGAGAATTCGCAGATTATCTAATACTGCTTGTTCAATATTGATTGTTTCTGACATTTTATTTCTGTTCTTCAATATAGATTAACCTTTTGATTTATTATTCATAGGCATCGCTTTTAATTTTAGTTAATATTTTCAGTAAAAGTGGGAAGGCGATCGCTAAATTAATCGCTACACTAATTTAGTCTTTATAGCGGTTATTGAATTAAAGATTTAAAGCGCTCATCTTCCCGGATACCATCAAAATCTGAGTCACTTTTTGCCATTAATCGATATTTATCAGGACTTAAATTAATTGCTTCTTGCAGGTTTTCTAGTACCTGCTTGATATTACCTTGAAGTGCATAACAGCAAGCTTTATTGTACCAAGCTAGATGGAAATCTGATTTAAATTTCAATGCTTGGTCAATGGATTTGAGCGCTTCTTCGTAGCGTCCTAAATTACATAGTGCAGCGCCCCGTTTGTTCCAAGCCAAGTAGTAATTAGGTTTAAATTTTAGTGTTTTATCTAAGAATGCGATCGCTTCTTCATAACGTCCTAACTTTAATAGTGCAAAGCCTTGAGCGTGCCAAGCTTGGTAATTATCAGGTTCAAATTTCAGTACTTGGTTGTAGGATGTAATAGCTTCTTCATAGCGTCTTAAATTATCCAGCACAATGCCCCGGTTGTTCCAAGCTAGGTGGAAATCTGATTTAAATTTCAATGCTTGGTCAATAGATATGAGTGCTTCTTTGTAGCGTCCTAAATTTAATAGTGCATATCCCCGTTTGTTCCAAGCCAAGTAGAAATCAGGTTTAAATTTCAGTGTTTTATCTAAGGATACGAGCGCTTCTTGATAACGTCCTAACTTTAATAGTGCAAAGCCTTTGGTATGCCAAGCTTGGTAATAATCAGCTTTAAATTTTAATGCTTGATCTGAGGATGTAATTGCTTCTTCATAGCGTCCTAAATCCAATAGCACAAAGCCCCGACTGTTCCAAGCTTGGTGTAAATCAGGCTGAATTTTCAGTGCTTGGTCGTAGGATGCGATGGCCTGTTCATATTCCTCAGCAGCATATAGTAAATTTCCCAGTTCAAATAATAAACTTGCCTGACGATTCTCTATGTGATGTTTTTCTGTCAGTAAGTCTTTAATTTGCAGAACTTTCTCAATTTTTTGTTCGTGACTGAGTTTCAGATATTCCTTATAGCTTCCTTCCAACAGCAGACGATTTGATTCTTGTTCGACAACTTCTGGCGTGGTCTGTAATTCAAATACGCCAGAACGCCAATCAAAAAAATCTGGGGCGCGATGAATAAAATAGTTGATCGAAAATGAACGCAAAAGAAAAACAAAGCTAATTGGAAAATCATCTCTAAACCTTTCTCTTTGTTGGTTTAAGTGATTTAAAATATGCGGAACACTGGTTAAATTGCTAAATTGTCCTTCAGTAATTTCACCAAAACTTCTTTTTTCATACTTATATAATGAATATTCCAAACCTTTAATCAATAAAATATCAATTTGCTTGTCTTTAACAAACTCTGCTACTGGTTGATATAAATTATCTATTGCCTCGACAAAGCGCAAAACTTCAATCTTCTTCTGCGGAATCTCTTGGGGAAGTTTGACAATGAACTTGTCTGCTGCCCCAGGTGTACATTGCACAAAAAACAAACCAAATCCTGATTTACGCTTCAGTGCGCGAAGCAAGTCTTGATAAGCTTCTTCTGGTTCTGGGGGTAAATCATCATCCCAATCACTTAAATTTGGGTTCATGAAAGTTTTGCTACGGCTTCTTTAAATTCTGGAATTCCTTGAATCAATGGATGAATATCATACCAACGCTGCATCCCTCCATCATCATCCAAATAGCGGTATTCTAAAAGACAGCGATTATACATCAAACTCCGATACAGGTCATCATTAATAATGCGTTTAGAACAAGACACTTCGGCTAACAGACACCATTGATGATTTTCCACAGCGCGGCGATAAGTATCTCTGGCTTGAGTAACTGCTCGTCGCACCGCCTTTTCTGAAACAGGTAATTCTTCAGTGCGTCCAATGGCATCTTGAGTTAACAATAGCAAATTCCTCACATGACCTCCACTCATCAAACAAAGTCTGTCTAAGGTTTGGGGACTGTCAAAAATTTCCTTCTCTAGTGATAGTTCAGGTGCAATTTGCCGGACTCGCTTGTTAATTACTTCTTTAACTTTCTTGAGTCCTGGCTGATAAACGTCTCCCTTGAGAGTATTTACCATAATCATCGGCAAAATTTGGGGGTCGCCGTAGATATCTCTAAGGTCTGTTGCCCTTGTAGAATAGACCATTGAAATGGGGACAGTGTAAATCAAATGGCAATCTAAAGCTTGGAGTTGTTCGCTACGGTCTAAAAAGACTTCCTCATAGTTGGTGCGTTCTCCGTCTTTGACTAACACCATCCGGTCTAAGTTATCGACAATTACTGCCAGTTTATTATAGCCTTTAGGTAAGTGCTGTTTTGCATCCGCTAGGAACTCATTTAACACCTGAATTAAAGTGACGGTGTAGGGATCAATTTTTTGGCGAATCTTCTGGCGTAATTCAGGAACAGCTCTTAAATTTGCAGTTAACTTGGCGAATTGAGCAATTTGGGCTTCTACTGCGAGACTTTCAAACTCTATGGGAGTCAGCGCCAAATCTTTTAAATCTTCCCAACGACTTTTTAACCAGCCGAGTATCGGACTAGGACTAGCAATTTCTTTTAAATCTTTGAGCAAACGGCGGGTACAGGCGAGGAGTATATCTGTATATTGGGCATCTTCAGAATCGATATCTTCTTCATCAGCCGCAAAATACACAACATAAAATTGCCGATTTTCTAAATATTTTTTTAACTTGAGTAATTCTGTAGACTTCCCCGCACCCCGATGACCAGAATACAATTGGCAAGTATTTGTATCTGCCAATCGCATCCGATTTCCCAACTCTTGCTCAATATCCGCATCTCCGCGCACATCCTGACAATCTACATATTTTGGATCACCTGCGGGTAAGGGGTCAAACGGGTTAAAGGCGTTGTAGAGGTTTGAGAGTAAGTCAGTACTATTAACCATAGGTAAAAAATATAGCAATGATACTTATAATAATTGAGATTATAGAGAATTAAAAAGAAGTTGGGGTTAGAGTCTTTCGCCACTGTCTCACTGCTGTTTGCAACTCCCCCGACAACCAGCTATCAAATTGCGGATAAACTGGCGATCGCGGCACTAATTCCCACCCCGCAGGTTGTAAAATTTCTCTTAATGCCTGTTCCTGAACATGGGGATAATCGGGATTCACTTCATCTTTTGGCCCAATTCCGCCCAAATCTCGCGCACCAGCTTCGATACAAGCGAGTAACCATTGGTCATCTTTAACTAAATTTGGCGGAATTTGAATCGTAATATCTGGCGGTAAAATCTGACGCGCCCTGAAAATGACTTCTGGTAACTGATGGGGGTCAAAAGGTGGTGCATCAAAGGTTTGCTGATGTCCTGGACTATGAGGTTGCAAGATAACTTCTTGAATGTGATGATAACGTTGGTGCATGTCAGATATAGCTGTTAATGTTTCCCACCAATCATCTACAGTTTCTCCAATTCCCAACAGCAACCCAGTTGTAAACGGAATCTTTAACTCTCCCGCCCATTGCAATTGTTGCAAACGAACTTCTGGTAATTTACTCGGTGCGTGCCGATGTACACTATTTAACAATGTTGGCGTTAACTGTTCCAACATCAGCCCCATCGAAACATTCACACACTTGAGCTTTTGCATTTCCTCAAAACTCAGTGGCCCCGCATTTGTGTGCGGTAAAAACCCCATTGAAAGCGCTAATTCACACAAATCATAAATCCGCCCAAACCACGCCTCACGCCTTGACGAATGGGGATGCACTTCACCGCTGAGTATGAGGATTTCACAGACTTTTTCACTTTGAAGTGGTTTTAAAATATTGTCTGCATCTGAAAGACTCATCCAGGGACTTTTACCCGGTTCACTGCGAAAGTTGCAGTAGCTACAACGATTAAAGCACTCGTAAGTGGGAACGATTGTATAAGCAGGGCTATAGGTGACAAGACGAGAATTATTAATTGGCATAAGCAGGATAATCTAAAAGAATGCCTTGCTCAAACTATGTAGATTACCGTGTGACTCTTGTTGCTATTATATTAGATAAACAACAACTATTTTGCTTTGTAAATTTCTGGTAACTGCCACCAAGGAACATGGGGATACTCATGATGTTCCTCGTGATAGCCAAAATGATAGCACGTGATAAATGACCACCCAATTGGACGGTTAATCGTTTGGGAACAATGAGGCTGAATATAACCTCCTATAGGTTCGCTATGGGGTAAAAAAGTCCCAAAATAAAATAATTGTAATGAACTTAAAAGCGAGGGAATCACCCAAAAAAAAGTTAGATTATTACTTGGTATATGAAGTATGTATTTAGCAAAGTTATAAATAATAGTCAACGCAATTATTTGTCCCCAACTCCAGTAACCTTTCATAAAATGAAAATACCAGGCAAAGAAATTTTGGTGTTTCCCATTATGAAAATCTGGGTCTATTTTGCTTGCTGGATTGTGGTGGTGTAACCAATGTTTTTGCAATAATTTTTTATAGGGCAAAAGACCATAAAAAGATAAGGTTAATGTCCCAATAAGATGATTAATCTTGGGGTTCTGGGGAAACACTACCCCATGCATGGCATCATGAGATGTAATAAATAATCCGGTATATAAAAATGTTTGCCATAGTATAACAGGCGATAACATCCACATTTTTAACTTGGAGATGTCAAGGGAAAGTAATAAACTCAGGCTAATAACCCATACAGTAACAATGATAATAGCAATGAAAAGTCCCTTAAACTGAGATTTACTTTTCACTACTGAGGTCAGTTTTGTTTGATGACTGGGTGGTTGTTCTAATTGAATCACGCTTTTACTCCGCCTACCATTAAAGTGAAAATTCCTAAAATATAGTCACAACAAAAAGTACTAACCACCAGCCAAAAAACTCTTTTAGTGGTCAGTATTTCGCATTGGACAGTGCCAATACTTGAAAATGTTTATAAATATTAAGATACTTTAACTATTATTACACATACAAGCCTATACCAACAAATCTTTTAGGTTGAGAGGTTGGATAGCCTAAGTGATTACACGGTTAATAATAGTTATTATAAAAACTAGTATTTATCCTGTAGTACTTTCTAAACAGCCGAGGCTGGCGAAAAGGATGGTAATATAACATAATTAGCGGGAATAGGGTATGAAGTGGATTAATTCCCGCATTCCGCTGTAGCCGTTGAGATCCCAAATTAGGTAAGCGACAAAACCGACTTCCGAATTTGATTAAGAGTAGTTTGATGGAACGAGCAGTTCTTCGGGGTAAGGATGAGCAAGACGCTCAAAGTCGGCGCGAACAACTCGAAAATGTGTTTAAAAATCCTCTAGTTGAGAAACCTGAAGATGTGGCAAATGCTATCTGGGATGCAGTCAACAATAAGAAGCCGGAAGTAATGCTTGGTTCGGCGAATTTCTCCCAGGCTTTGTATCGGTTTTTTCCTGGTTTGATAAAGTGGATTTCCCGACAAGGCTTGAAGAATCAGGATAACTAATTTTTGCCAGATAAGTTAAAGGGCTGGAGCCGCTTACTAAAAGTGAATCATTCAGGAAAAAGGAATCACCATTAGCTTATCAAGACTCGCACTCCCGTTTAGTCACATAGTGGCGGTAGCGAAACATTGCTTCTAGTTGCACTTGCACTAACCAACCACTGACAAATTCAACTGTTCCTCCGCCAGGCATAGAGAAGGAAATAGCATCAGTCAGCCTAGTTTTGCCATCTTCCGGTTCAAATTCATGTCGATGTACCCAAGACTCAAAAGGGCCAGATATCTGTTCGTCGATAAACAGGCGATATTTTTCATATCCAGTATGACGCGCTAACCAAGTTAAGGGTAATGGGCCGAGAAACAAGCGAAATTCGGTGATAGCGCCCACGTTTAGCCCTCCCTCACGACGAACCACTTGGACTGGCTGCCAAGGTGGATTCAGTAGTTGCAAAATATCTGGCCTTTCGTGAAATTTCCAAACTACTTCTGGTGGGGCATTAATTACTGAGGAATGTTTAAAGTGCAGCATGGAAAGAAAAACCTAAAATTCAACTTTCGGATTCGGTATCAATCTCGATATCTAGGGTATCATTAGAACTCAGTGGAACTGTCACCAGTTTCACTGGTCTTCAAAACCGTGCATGAAAGTTTCCAATTCACACGGCTCCTCAGTGGTTTGGCG
>NZ_JBALCY010000084.1:0-35297 GCF_036917655.1 Nostoc sp. | reverse complement strand
CGCATTTGCTATATCGGAGTTCGCATTTGCTATATCGGAGTTCGCATTTGCTATATCGGAGTTCGCATTTGCTACTTCGGAGTTCGCATTTGCTACTTCGGAGTTCGCATTTGCTACTTCGGCGATCGCATTTGCTACTTCGGCGACTCCATTTACTATTTCGGCGATCGCCCCACCAACTCTTTTAACCTGTTGACACTCTCAGTGTTAAAGCAACTAAGATTTTTGCTTCACAGGAAGTCCAATGCCCCATGCCCACTTTATTCAAAACTCGTAGCGTAACACACTAAAACTGATAGAAACAGTGCGTTAGGCTTGGTTTAATTCACTTCAACAAAACAGAAATTTACAAGGTAAGCTTGTGTCTGATTTAGCGCTACACGAATATCTCCCTCGCGTTCCCGATGCAGGATTGCAAGAATACATAGAATGGTGTGTTTTAGAACAGGCAAAAGCCGCAGAATGTAACTTTACTCCAGATAGAAGTAAGTTAGATAATTTGCCACCAGAAGACTACGTTCCTAAACTTGTCGATCAGTTCATGAAAATTAAACCAGACCCAATTAGAGCCGGTTTGGTAGCTGCGATCGCAGGTAAGGAAGCTGACAAACATGCTCTATCCGGTTTAGCGATCGCTGCCGATTTTGTATCCCTTTATGTCAAGTACTTAATCCCTAAAGAGGGAAGTACTAGAGAAGAGGCTGAAGAACTCTTAACTAAAGCATCACAACATCAGTCTGAGAAACTTACTGAAATTGCCAAAAAACATGGTGTAGAGTTCTAGTTTGCTGCTGATAACTTACTTATTCAGAGGCTTTGTCTGTATTATTAGTCAAAGCCTCTGGTGTAACCCTATATTTTGCAGACCCCAACCACGTACAGGATCAATCTCGTTTTTTAAGATATCTTCATCCCGTTCTGAAATATTAGTTTCAGCAGATGCTCATAATCCCATGATAGACACCAGAAAATAATATTATACTTTTACTATCACCTTAAGCCTTAAAGTATGCTTCACTGCATTTATAGATGCAGCACGAATTATTATTTTATAATTTAGGAAACATATTATTAGTTTATAGTTATATGGACAGAATCGTAGTTAACTCTCACATTCATTTCGGTAAACCTTGTGTCGCAGGTACACGCATCACTGTACAAAGCATTCTTGAACTGCTCAATGACGGACTTTCATTTGAAGAAATTATCCGAGACTACTATCTAGACCTACAAATTGAGGATATTCGTGCTTGCTTACAATACGCGATCGCGCTAGTGGCAGCTGAAGATATTCGCCTAGTATCTATTTGAGCATGAGATTCTTACTGGATCAAGATGTGTATACTGTGACAGCAAGATTTCTAGTTGATGCCGGACATGACGTAGTTCTTGTTGCTCAGATTGGTCTTTCGCAAGCTAGTGATGAAGAAATTCTTAAAATAGCACAGGAACAGAGCCGTATTCTCATCACGCGAGATAGAGACTACGGAAATCTTGTTTTTGTTAAAGCAATGGGATCTGGAGTCATTTATCTCCGAATCCTACCTACAACTGTGAATAAAGTTCATAACGAACTGGTACGAGTTATAGAAACTTACTCGCAAGTCGAATTGGTAGGGGCATTTGTAGTTGTACAACCAGATGGACACAGGTTTAGAAAAGTATCTTTGTAAAAGTCTAAAGTGTATTAAGTGTATGTTAGGTATGTTAGTTTTAGTGAGGTAAATCTAATATGTACAATGATGTTGGGTCTTATGCTTCGGCCCAACCGACAAAATTAATTCCCGTTAATTGTTAAATTGCGATCGCTCTATAGACAAATTTACAGTGGCAGCCCACGTAAAGTAATACCAGTTTTCTCGAAACAAAAGACTAGGAAAGTCAAACTTATACTGTATAGAAACATTACAATTGCTTTGTTTAAAGCTTCTTCAATCCATTTAGGTGACTTCTCCGATAGATATTGGCGCAAAAAAAACAGAATGGGAATAAGTGTAATACTGAGCCAGCCAACCATACCACCCATTAAAGCAGTTAGGATGGTTAAAAGACTTCCTCCCAACAAGATAAATAACCAGTTGAGAAATTTTAGAGAGCCTATTATACCTTCAATAATTAGAGCAACAGTACAGCCTAAAACAGTACCTATGATTCCCAGCAAAATTACATAAATAACTACTGTAGTTGGATCTGTTACTCCAGCCTCATTAGAGAATAAATCCAATAAAGTTGCTATGATACATAAACCAATACCTAAGCACAATCCCCAAAAAGCTCCCTTCCTTACTCCATCCCAAAAATCCATAATTTTCAGTCCTTGAAATCTTAAACATCTGTAAGCTGAATACATTATTCCCAATTCAGGCAGATATCTAACAAATTAGCTTAAACAATTAAATTTCATTCCATGCTAACTATTATTGGTTGCGGCAATCTAAATCGCAGTGACGACGCAGTAGGTGTAATCATCGCCCAACGCTTACAAAAATATCTAGCTGAAAACCCTCATCCTAATGTGCGTGTTTATGACTGTGGCACCGCAGGGATGGAAGTAATGTTTCAAGCTAGAGGTAGTAAACAACTACTGATTATTGATGCAAGTTCAACTGGTTCTGAACCTGGTGCTGTGTTTAAAGTTCCAGGAAAAGAACTGGAAGCTTTGCCAGAACCTAGTTATAACTTGCACGATTTTCGCTGGGATAATGCTTTAGCCGCCGGACGGAAAATCTTTAAAAATGACTTTCCCCAAGAGGTGACAGTTTATTTAATTGAGGCAGCAAATCTGGGTTTTGGACTGGAGTTAAGTCCCGTTGTCAAACATTCTGCCGATTTGGTTTTTGAAGAACTAACCGCACTTATCAAACAGAATATCAACTTTTAGTTAACAATCCCAAATCTAAAATCCAAAATCCAAAATCCAAAATCGAATCACGCCCAATCCCGATAAACCGAAAGTTCATCTACCCTCATTTCAAAAGGTACGCCTTGAATTTCTGGCGGACAAACACGGATTTTAGCACTGCTAACAATTCCGTAGAGTAATGTCCCCATTGGCACAATTTTTTGCAAAATACGCCAGTTAGTAACTTGATCGGGACATTCAATTACCAATGTCAGAGCATTAGCATGGGTTGTGACATACCACCGACAATTAGATAGAAGATTTTGAATCGTGCGATCGCAAGCATCATAAAAATATCTACTAATAGAATACTCTAGTTGTTGCCGCAGTATAATATCTGCCGATGTCGGTTGCATAGGATGTGAGTCATCACCATTACAGTAATACGTCTTTCTAGGCATCTCTCTTTAGCTTCCTACTTATATTCCAATTACCATTCCATAAAGTACATCTTTATTTGTTTCTAATAATTCCTGGGTTGCGTCATCATAATAAGCACCTATTCCGCTACACTGAATTCCCAAATAATTACTAGTTAAATAAAGTCTCTGTCCTAAAAAACCAGCTATTTGCATAGCAGTTTGATAATTTAAATAATCAGACACAAAAAATAAAGTTACAGCGCTATCTCTAGCAATAGCTTGATTAATACATAAGTAACCTGTCTTTTCACTAAAATTACCCGTCTTAACCAGATACGTACCTTTATATAAGCCAGGTGTCATTCCCTCTACTCGATGCACTACTGAGTAAATTTCTATTTCCTCATAATTTTCTGTCGGTATTGACTGCTCAAGTTGCTGCACTATATATAAATAATCTTCTTGAAAAATAGACTCTTTCCGGAAACGTCTAATAGAACGTCTATCCCAAACTGTGTGATAAAATTTATCCTTGTCAAAATCAAATTGAGGATACTCTAATTTCTGCTGACGACTCTTTTGTAGAGTAGTTGCTTGATAGGCATCTTCAATAAATTGATTAGATTCAAAATAATCAGTACCGCAGACAAAAGGAACTTTCAGCCTTAAGTGTCTGATTTTCTTGTCTTGTACTTCTCCTGACACCGCACAAGCTGTAATAAACTCTTTATTCTCAAATCCCAAATCTAAATTGAGAGCAAGTTTATCAAAGTCAAAAATTAGTTGTATATCTCGGTTGTGGAGAAAAGCTGAAGCTGCGATCGCACCTAAATGGTGTCCGCTATCTAAGAAGCAATATCTCATGCTCCTGTTTTGATATTTCCAGCTAGACCTATAATAAACACAACTAATTAAAAAGATGAATCCGTTGATACTTTTACCTGGTATAATATAACTCTCTAACCCATCATCAATTAATTCATAGATGAGTGTTAGACAATTATTCTCAACTTCTAGATGATATATACCATCTACTATTCCCTCAATACCGCGAACCTGTACGTAAACTTCCGTGGGGTACAGAGCGCCTGCTGATGGATTCACTCGCAGTTTATAAGGGCCATCTTTATACACTTTCTCCAGGGTTATCGCACTGGTTAACGAGATAAAAGAATGAACAGGATTATTGAGATTTAATTTCACTCTCCGATAAAATTTTGGATAAACTTTAAATGGAGATGGCTGTGTTGAAGCATCTACATAATTTGGAGCAACTTGTACCGATAAGTAAGAATGCTTAGTAGCTTCATGATAGGCTTTGCCCGATATTTGATTTTGTGGCATTTTTAAGTATCCTTAAAACTTCTACGTTACTAGCAAAATCGATAGCTTTATAATCGTCTAAGTTTTTCAAATTTAAGTTAGGATGATGTTGTAAAAGTAACTTAACGACTTCTGTCTTACCTGCTGATGCTGCATACATTAAAACAGTTGCACCGTTATCATTTTGGTTATCAATGTTAATGTTGATGCTATACGAATAGCTGAAGTCTAGGAGTTTACCAAAGCAATTTTGCTAGGTATTCAAAAGTTTGGTAAAACAAAAAAATCTTTCCCCACTCCTGACTACCCACCCTCACCTAGCAACTTTGGGTTGGTCAAGTACTAAGTTGACTAGCGACAATTTAGCTTAGTTACATATTATCACTTTGAGAAGTTTTAATTATGAATCATTTATAAAGAGCCGCAGATATATCTAATAAAAAATCTTGAGATCCACTGAAAATGCAGTATTTTTTACAATGTTATTTCATAATTTAGACTAATAACAGTTTTGGGTAAATAGTCACTAGCAATTAAGTTACCTAGTTTCAATAAAAAAATTGATTATAGCGCTTCTGAGTTGAGTTCAATACAGACCTAATCCCAGCCTCTTCCCTGCAAGGAAATGGGAGTAAGCCTCAAAGCCTCTATTCTTTTAGAAGAGAGGAATGGAAGTGAGGTCAGAGTGTATTGCATATAAACGAGAAGCACTATAGTAGTCAGTTGTTGATGTTACTAAATACTAGCGATATCTAAAACGTGAAACGCTTACCCTATTCACTATCAATACTTGAAAATAGTCAAATTTGATGTAACGTTTCCATTGAATCTGGCGTTTAATCAAACATAAATATGACGCTAAGATATACTTTAATATCTCTGGAATTTATTAAGAAATATCAAGTAACTTACTTTTTTAAAAAAAGATTGCTAGCTTATTTAAGTAGAAGTTAAAATACAGACAAAAAAATGGAAATTAGCGCTCGCAATTCTCTCAAAGGTACTGTAAAGACAGTTGTACATGGTTCAGTTAATACTGAGATAACCTTAGAAGTGGCACCAGGAGTAGAGTTAGTGTCAATAATCACAAAATCATCAGCGGAAAAGTTGGGACTTGTAGAAGGTAAGCAGGCTTTTGCCGTGATTAAATCATCAGATGTGATAGTTGCTATTGATTAAAAAATAGGTAAGTTGCCTTTTATTGCAAGCGGCTCTATCTCTAATACCAAATTGTATTCATATCTATAAATTGATTGACCTCACTCCTGTGATTAATTATAAAAGGAGTGAGGTCAAGAGGATATTATATAAATGTTAATAAATTTAATTATCAATAATGCTGACATAAATAACGCGAATACTTTCTATATCTAGTGCTAAAAATGTATTTTCTATTTTAATAAGTAACAAGGGAAAGTTTTGTTCTAAAGTGATAGTATTTCCTGGTATTATACCCATTGATATCAGTTTTTTCAAGATTGTTTAATCCTGACTTTTACAGAAAGTGACGATTCCTCGCCCTCTCTTTCTCAAGAATTATAATGAACAGCCAGTCACACTAAAGCGGATAAACACTTGAATTATAAATTAGGAGTTGTGAAGGGAAGAAGGAAGTATATTTTCATCCTTCATCCTTCATCTTTTCTTTAGTTACTAAAGACAGCAACCAAAGTAATAGTTTAGACGAGATAGGGTTCCTGATGTGTCTTAATTGTGCAATTAGAACGAGGATAAGTGACACAAAGTAGAGCGAATCCTTTAGAAATCTGCTCGTCATCTAAGAAGTTTTGATCTTCTTGATTAATTTCACCTTCAACAACCTTGCCAACACAGCTAGAGCAAGAACCTGCTTGACAAGAGGCTGGCAACTCAATACCATTTTCTTCTGCTGCATCTAAAATGGTAGTCTCTTCATCAACTTCAATTGTGGTGTCGAGGTCTTCTTTTTTGTTGATTAATCTAACTTGATAGGAAGCCATTTTCCGATTCTCCTCAAACGTTATACTGATGGTCTAATTTCCGAAGTTTTTGAGCAACCTATCCTATTCATTGCTTCCCTTCTTGTTAGGGAGAAACTAGCTAAAGCGTAGTTTCTCATAGGCTTCAGGGATGCAACGCGAACAAGAAGCGACCTCAAGGCAGGGCGATAAGCCTGCGGCATGGCTTCTCTACGAGACGCTCTGCGAACGCTTACCGCGTCTATGGGAAGTGTCTACAATCAGACTTAGGGCTAACGAAATGATGTTAGCTGCAAGGTACACCAGTAGCCTTACTGTCGCCTGCTTTGAGGGACTTTCCACAACCACCGCATTTATCAGTTGCATTGGGGTTGGTGAACTTAAAACCGCTTTCCACCACTCCCTCAACGAAGTCAACCACAATTTCTTCTAATAACGGCGCACTTTTGGCATCAACGTAAACCAGCACTTTGCCTTGCTGGGTTACCAAATCATCTGGTTGGGGCTTGCTGGTGATATCCATTGCATATTCATGGCCACTGCAACCACCATCTTTTACAGAGATGCGGATACCTTTAGTTGCGCCATTAGCGTCGGGTGCGGAACCTCCGAGCAATGTCCGCAGATGAAATTCTGCTTTTTCTGATAAAGTAACGGTCATCAGTTCTCCTGATTTGTCGCGATTAGTTGTTCTGATTTCAGGTGGGGACAAAAATCAACTATTTTGGGTAATACCCGTGGGTTCCATCGAATTGGATGGCGCGTGTCTCCAAGGCGCACTATTACCGCATACTGGACAAGAGCGATCGCGGTGAGAACGGCGTTTAGCAAATTCCATCCGATTCAGGTCCATTGTCAGCAATTGCGACAATAGAGGCTGACTAAACCCGGTGATCAGCTTGATAGCTTCCAGCGCCGTCAAACAAGCTAGTGTTCCAGAGACAGCGCCTAGAACTGAAAAGCCGCGCTGATCCCAATCAGGCTTTTCGGGAAACAGACAAGACAAACAAGGAGTCACACCAGGAATAATCGTCGTCAGGTAAGCTTCCATCCCGTTCATTGCGGCTTCTACCATTGGCTTACGCGATCGCACACAGGCTTCATTTAACAAATTGCGCTCTGTAAAGTTGTGGGCGCAATCAAGAGCCATATCAGCAGACTGCACCAACGAATCTACATTTTCCGGGGTGATGTAATCATGAACAGTTTCCACTTGGACATCAGGATTAATCGCGTCCAGAGTTTCTTTAGCTTTGAATACCCTTGGCTTACCAACCCAATCATCGGTCATGAGAACCTGACGATTCATATCATCTAGCCGCAAGTCACCACCCCGGACTAAGATTAGCCGCCCAACGCCCGCTACTGCTAAGTAAAGCGCCGCCGTACCGCCTAATCCCCCCACACCTGTAACCAGAACTGTCGCTGACTTCAGGCGCTTCTGTGCTGTTTCGCCAAAATTCGGAAGCATCATTTGGCGACGATAGCGTTCTAATTCGGTAGGCGTTAGGTTAACCAATTTATACCTCCTAATCAGAAGTGATTTCTGTCAGTGTGACTACATTTTTCGGCTTGTCGTTAAACACTTTGAACAGCTTTTGTTCGTGGGGTGTTGATTCGATAAATACCTGATAAGCTTTTTGCAAAGCTAAAGAATATTGATTTAATTTCTCTTCTTGACTCAAGTCAGGAGAATTATCATCAATTTCTTTGATGTATTGAGAAAACTTTTTCAGAATATGTAGACGATTTACATTTACAACTTTTAGATCGTAGGACAGGTTAAAGAATTTAAAAAATTCTTCCGCATCTACGAGCTGCTTGAATTCATCAATTGTTCCAGTCATTTCGCATTCTCCAATTGTTTCAGATGTTGCTTAAGTTCATCTAACTGGCGATAGATTTCATAAGTTGCGGCTGCAACATCCATAAGTTGTGTGTAATCTGTTGGCAGACCTTCGGCTAAATCATGCAGATCCATTTTCATTTGACCCGCTTTGCTGTTAAGCCGCCTGATTTGTCCTTGTAGTTCCTCAATACTTATTTCTTCTGCTTGCACAATCAGCAACTCCACATTGGATTTTGGAATTTAGATTTTAAATTTTGGATTGGATGATATTGTTTTTAATCAAATAGTGATGAGACTAGTGATTAAATATTTAATCCAAAATCCAAAATCTAAAATTTTTAAAGGTTCCCAACTTCAGGAAAGCGCTTTGCCAAATCAATGCCTTTTTTGACGTAGTTTTCTCCCTCTTCTGCTAATTTATCTAACGAGTCAAAGCCAAAGCGTTGAGCATCTCGTAAAGTTTTTACACTTAGCAAAAGACGGCCAGAAAAAACTAGCGCCCAACCAAATCCTTCATGGCTCAAATCAACTACAACCTGGGATATCAAACCTGTTTCTTGTTCAATCCCAGCAGCTACGGCTCGAAAAAATGCCATAATCCGAGCTTGAGTTATCGGATCAACTTCGCCCTCAACGGAGATTTCCCGTTTCTTTTGTTTGGTGACAATAAAGGGTTTGAGAATTAACTCATCCGACCAACTCCGATAAACTCCATAACTGTCTTGACCACGGATTTGTTTAATTAATACCTTAAGGAAAGGCGAGTTCAAGACTTCAGTTGTAGTAGTTCCGTTAACACTATTATTTGTGGTCATACTGTTGCTTGATTTTCAACTTCATCTGCAAACTTTGTGGGCTTTTGCTGTAAAGCTTTACGCAACCAAGGTGGAGGATTACCTTTGAGGGTTTTTACTAGCTTGGCTAGCATTGCACTAATTTCTTCTTCTTCCGATCGCGCCTTGACTGGAGTGACACCTTTCTTGATTAAACGAGCCGCAGCACTTCCACCAATTGCCACAACATAAATAATTGTGCAGTCAGCTAATGCTTCAATTTTTGGTGCGAGTTTACTCTCATTATTCTCTTCTTGGATTTCATAATTAAATTTGATACTTTCTACAAATTGATATCCTTCATCTGAAATTTCATAAACATCAATTCGCTCTGACCCTCCAAAGTGAGTATTAATATGAACTCCGTCACTTGTCGTAAAGGCAATCTTCATCGTAATTCTCCTCTCTAAAGTTTTGAATTTTGAAGCAATACGGTTCAGTTAGTCATATTTAGCCTCGGAAGATCCCCCCAACCCCCCTTAAAAAGGGGGGCTAAATTCCCTCGTTTTTTAAAGATGGCTAAATTATCTCTTTTTTAAGGCTTGCTCAATTCCCTCCTTAAAAAGGAGGGTTAGGGAGGATCGACTTTTAACTGAACTGTTTTGAATTCTTGAAGAAGAATTCAAAACCCTGCGCTCACAATTCCTAACTCTTGGAACTGCTTAACTCTCGCTTCTTCTTGCTCTAAAAACAGGTTGCCGATGCCAAACACAAGTTCCATCGTGCCTCGATAGCCAACTTTGGTAAATTGACCATTACCTAAGCGGTCATAAATGGGCAGTCCCAGACGATAAAGAGGAATCGAAAGCCGTTTTGCGATCGCACCAACATTCGAGTTACCAATCAACAAATCAGAACCGTCTGCTAAACTCTCAAAGTCTTCCAAGTCGCCGATTGTAACGCTTTTAACCGGGAGCTTTTCTAAAAGGTGCGATCGCGTGGTTGTTACCGCCGCATGAATTTGCGCTCCCATCGATTGCAGGAAATGCACTATTGACCACAGCAAATCTGGTTCTAGCGCTAGGGAAACTCGTTTTGCACCGAAGTAAAAGTGAGTGTCCAACATCGCATCTTGCAACTGACGGCGTTGGCGGCGATATTTTTCCGGTACGCTGTTACCACTCAGAATTGCCAATGCTTGGATAAATTCATCTACTGGTTCTAATCCAGTCAGTTCGCCAAACACCTCATAAGGTGTGCCAAAGCGTTCTTCCAGAATCTTTGCAGCACCGCGCATACTTTCACCCAATGCCAGGGTAAAAGCAGAACTACCTACTTCTCGTAGCTGTTTTAAGGTAGTCCCACTGACTGTAACCGCACTATAATTATCCTCTAAATGTCCATCTAGAGAAGCGCCAAGGTCAGGTACAAAGATCGGCACTAGTCCAAAGGAGGTGACTATCTCTTTGATTTCTTGTACATCCCCAGGTGTGAAAGCAGAACCCGCCAAAATCGTCACTTGTTCAGATATGATTCCACCTGGTTGAGGAATTTCCTTAACTATGCTTTCCACAGCAACAGCAAAGCCATCTTCCAACGCACCTTTAAAATCTGGGGTAGGCGCAAAAACGATCGCTAAATCATTCAATTCGGGATGGCGATCGCGGATTGCCTTAAGAAAACCCTCAATGTCATCGCCTCTAGTTTCCGTTAATCCAGTGGAACATAAACCAATAATTTCTGGATTAGCCTTTTCTACCAGAGTGAGAATTGCTTGCTCCACATTCTCTTCACCACCCAAGATAGTAGTGACTTCCGTCATTGCTGTGGTAGCTAGGGGAATCGCTTCTCGGAAATGCCGCACTAGGACAACTTTAGCGAAAGCAGTACAACCTTGAGAACCGTGGAATAAGGGCATCGTCCCTTTCAATCCCAAAAAGGCTAAGGTTGCACCCAAAGCTTGACTTTGCTTGAGAGGATTAACCGTCAGTGCTTTGTTAGAAATGGTAACGATCGCCATTAGAATACCTCCTCATTCCACAGAGCGGACTTTCTCGTTCCCTGGCTCCGCCGGGGAATGCTGACAGTGAGGCTCTGCCTCATCTGCTTTAAAAAGAAGGCAGAGCCTTCAGGAATGCGTTCCCAGCCTGAGTCTGGGAACGAGGGTACAGCCGCCATTAAACTACTTCCTCGTCCCAAGGAGCGGGTTTACGTATTTGTTCCCAAATCGGGCTATACAGGGCTTCGTATAGTTCCCGCGCCATCTCGATCATTCCCACATAACCTGCATAAGGATGGTGGCGTTCTTGGTTAATATCCAGGAAAGGAATTCGAGCTTTCAAAGCGGTGTATTGGTTACGTCCACCAGCAATCAGCATATCTGCGCCAGTGTCTTTAACCACTTGTAGCAATTCTTTAGCGTTGCCCTTCTCCAACATAATGCCATCGTTGCCGAGCAACTTCTTGATTTTGGCTTTATCTTCCTCAGTACTTTTGCGAGTACTAGTAGCAACAACTTCAATGCCCAAGTCCCTAGCAGCCGAGATAATTGACCAACTCTTGACACCCCCAGTATACAAAACAACTCGCTTACCTTTGAGTCGCGCGCGATAAGGAGCTAGTGCCAAATCTAAAGCAGCCGTTTCTTCTGCAATTAGCTTTTCTGTCCGCTCCTGTAAATCAGCGTCACCTAATTTAGCAGCGATATTTCGTAGACAGCGATTCATATCATCGATGCCGTAGAAAGACTCTTCAATGTAGGGGATGTTGTAACGCTCCTCCATCTTTCTCGCCATGTTTACCAGCGCTCGTGAGCAGATCATGACGTTGAGCTTGGCGCGGTGGGCGTAGCGAATTTCATTGTAGCGAGCATCGCCCGTAATTTTAGACAAAATACGGATGCCTAACTTTTCTAACAGTGGTGTTACTCCCCACATTTCCCCGGCGATGTTGTATTCACCGATTAAGTTAATATCATAGGGCGTTGTATGTTCCGGTTCTGCTGTGCCGACAACATATTCCAATAAAGCTTCACCGCCAAAACGGTTGCCCAGATTTTTACTGCCAATGAATCCTGGAGCAATAACGGGAATAACAGGAGTACCAATTTTCTCAGATGCCGCTTTGCAGACAGCATCGATATCATCGCCAATTAAGGCTGTAACACAAGTGGCGTAGACAAATACAGCTGCTGGTTGGTAGCGCTCTTTCAGTTCCAGAATCGCTTTGTAGAGTTTCTTTTCGCCACCGAAGATGACATCATTTTCACCCAAGTCAGTGGTAAAGCCCATTTTGTAGAGTTGAGGGCCAGAGGAGAGACTACCACGACTGCCCCAGGAATTACCAGCACAGGCTATAGGACCGTGGACTAAATGAGCAGCATCTGCGATCGGCACTAAAGCAATCATTGCACCATCAAAGGCACAGCCCCCTTGAGCCGCGCCAGGTTGTGCCTGTTGAGCGCATGATTTGTTTTTCTTTTCCGTTTGTTTGTGCTGATTATGCTCGCATCCTGTCTCAGTGAGCAGTTCGTTGATTTTGCCTTGGGTGATTTTCATCTCTCTTCTTGTGCTGAATTGTTCTTTGTCATTAGTCATTTGTCTTTTGTCATTCGTCAGTTACCAATGACTAATGACCAATGCCCCATGCCCAATGACTAATAATTAGCAAATGTATTTTGTGACATCTTCTCCACAGACATCGGCGAGGTAAGATAAAGCCCGAAAACGCAATCCTACAAATTCGTCATATAAAGGATTGAGTTTACATAGTGGTGGGATATCAATAGACCGCCCAAATAATTTAATTTGTCGCTCAAAGGGACAACAACAAGGAATTGTTTGGCAAATTAGATGAGCGATGCGATTATTTTTAACCTGAATTTCATCCACCACACGGCGCAACGGATTAAGAAGATTGTTGAACCACCCTGGTTTTTTCTGGTTAGGTGGATGGTAATTAGGGTGAGGATGAGTGTGAGTGTGTTCGTGAGTGTGATTGATGGTTTCCATTTATAGATACCTCAGGTAAATGCTAGAAAGAAAAAGGGAAGTTGGGAATTGGGGATTGGGGATTGGGGATTGGGTTTGGATATTTCCCTACTCCCCACTCCCTACTCCCTACTCCCCTTCTTTACCCTTTAATTAACTCGTTGTGTTTCTACGCAATTTCTAACGAATCAAGTCGTAGGAAATATCTGTCTTAGAAGGAATGTTGGTGTTGCGATCGATTTCTTCAAACAGGGTATTTACAACCCAGTTGAGCAAGTTGATCACACCTTGATAACCAATGGTTGTGTAGCGGTGTAAGTGGTGACGATCTATGATGGGATAGCCAATTCTCACTAAGGGAGTCTTGGTGTCGCGCCACAGGTACTTACCGTAGCTGTTACCGATGAGCAAGTCTACGGGTTCGGTGAACATCAAAGAACGCAGGTGCCACAGGTCTTTACCAGGCCAAACAGTTGCATTGCTACCAAAGGGGCTAGAAGCAAGCAGTTCTTTCATTTCTGCTTCAAATACTTCGTTGCTGTTGTGAACCAAGATATGCACAGGTTCAGCACCCATTTCTAGCATAAAGCCAACTACGCTGTATACTAAATCTGGTTCGCCGTAGATAGCGAAGCGCTTGCCGTGAATCCATGAGTGGGAGTCAGTCATGGCATCAACTGCCTGACCGCGTTCAATTTCCAATTGTTCGGGAATAGGTATACCACTCAGTTGGCTGAGTTTCATCAAGAACTCATCAGTACCCTTAATACCCCAAGGACGGGAAACTGAGGTTGGTTGCTTCCACTCTTTTTCAATGTACTCGCGGGTTTTGAGGGTGGAGTGTGCTTGCAGAGCGATCGTTGCTTTAGCATTAATTGAATCTGCTCCATCTTCTAGCTTTGTACCACCTGGATACATATCGAACTCACCTGTGTTTGGTGAATCCAGGTAGTCGCTGTTGTCAGCTAGAATGGTGTAGTCAAAGCCGAACAAGGAAGCAATCCGCTTGATTTCGCGGTTGTTGCCTACGTAGGTGTCAAAACCTGGGATGAAGTTGATTTTACCATTGCTGGTTTCTTTCTTATGTCCTGCTGTCAGGTTAGAAAGAATTCCCTTCATCATGTTGTCGTAACCAGTGATGTGGGAGCCGACAAAGCTAGGGGTGTGAGCGTAGGGTACTGGGAAATCTTGAGGAACTGAACCAGCTTCCTTGGCGTTGTTGATGAAAGACTGCAAGTCATCACCAATTACTTCTGCCATACAGGTGGTGCAGACAGCGATCATCTTGGGCTTGTAGAGTTGGTAAGAGTTCGCCAAGCCGTCAATCATGTTTTGCAGACCACCAAACACGGCTGCATCTTCAGTCATTGAAGAAGATACACCAGAGAATGGTTCTTTGTAGTGGCGGGTTAAGTGCGTGCGGAAGTAAGCAACGCAACCTTGAGAACCTTGAACAAAAGGTAGAGTGCCTTCAAAACCAACAGCAGCAAAGATTGCTCCTAGTGGTTGACAACCTTTAGCAGGGTTAACGGTTAAAGCTTCACGAGCGAAGTTCTTTTCACGATAATCCCAACTCTTTGTCCATTCTGCAACCCGTTGTACTTCTTCGGCTTCGTGACCGTTTTCAAACTGCTTTTTGTTTTCAAATAGCTGTTGGTACTCAGGTTGGTGGAATAACTCGACGTGATCTTGAATTTTTTCGGGATTCTGAGGCATTTGTGGATCTCCAAGCTTACTGAATTCTTTACTAATTGAGGAATGAGGATTTGAGGCGGGAGAGACGCGATTAATCCGGTAGAGACGCGATTAATCGCGTCTCTACTAGGAATTGGGAATATGATTCAAAATTCAAAATGCAAAAATCAAAAGAAATTTTTAATTTTTCAGTTTTGAATTTTGGACTCCCAACTCCCCCCTGGGGTTTTAGCCCCAGGTTATCCTTACTTATCTCTCTTTCCCATTTCCCTAAACGGCAGCCTTAGCCTTAGCCTTAGCTTCAGCCTTCTTAGCGTTAGCTTTTTCATTCCAAGGAGCGCCAATTAATCCCCAGGTTGGGCTGTTGAGTGCCAAGTCCATATCTCGTGCGAAGATGGCGAAGCCGTCATAACCGTGATAAGGGCCGGAGTAATCCTTTTTGTGGTTTAATTCTTTTCAACAGCCTAATGTTTGCAGTAAGCAATGTGAGCGATAAACATTGTTCGCTGATAGCACATTTATTTTTAGACTAAATATAGGCTAAAAACACAGCATAATTAGGTTCAGGACTCATATCATGTCCGCCAGATTACCGATAATAAAAGAACCCCACCCCCAACCCCTCCCCGCAAGCGAGGAGGGGAGACAAAGCATAGCTTTGGCTCTTTGGGGTTATTCGGGTTTAATAAGCAATCAAGCGGACATGATATCACGCATCATCTAAATGTTGTCCTGAGCCAAGGCGATTAAAAAATCGCCCGTTTTTTTGCTCATCTCTGCAAGCACAGCAGCAAAAAGAACACATGAGAACGAAAGTACTACTTGAATTAGAAAAAGTTAATCTGCGTTTAAAGTCTGCAAAGGCAAAGGTGACAATTAGAGAATCCAATGGAAGTCTGCAATTACGGGCGACGTTACCAATTAAACCAGGAGACAAAGATAGTACTGGTACTGGGAGAAAGCAATACAATATCAGTTTGAATATTCCTGCTAACTTGGATGGACTCAAGACGGCTGAGGAAGAAGCCTATGAATTAGGGAAGTTAATCGCGCGTAAAACCTTTGAATGGAATGATAAATATTTAGGTAATGAGGCGATTAGAAAAGATTTTAAAAGCATAGGCGAATTACTCGAACAATTTGAAGAAGAGTATTTTAAAACTCACAAAAGAACTACTAAAAGCGAACATACTTTTTTTTATTACTTTTCACGAACCAAGAGATTTACGAATCCTAAAGATTTAGCGATCGCACAAAATCTGCTCAGTTCAATTGAACAAATCGAGAAAGAATGGGCTAAGTATAATGCAGCTAGAGCTATATCTGCATTTTGCCTGACATTCAACATTGAAATCGATTTATCTAAATATTCCAAAATGCCTGAGAATAATTCCCGAAATATACCGAATGATGCGGAAATATCTGAGGGAATTATTAAGTTTGAAGATTATCTGAATAACAGAGGTAATCAAGTTAATCAAAATCTTCAAGATAGTTGGCAACTTTGGCGATGGACTTATGGAATGTTAGCAGTTTTTGGTTTACGTCCACGAGAACTTTTTATTAATCCTGATATTGATTGGTGGTTGAGTCAAGAAAATTCAGATTGGACATGGAAAGTCCATAAAGATTCTAAGACTGGTGAGAGACAAGCATTACCATTATATCGGCAATGGATTGAGGATTTTGATTTGAGAAATCCTAAATATTTGGAGATGTTGGGGAGTGCGATCGCTAAAAAAGATAACACCAATCATGCGGAGATAACGGCGTTAACACAGCGAGTTAGTTGGTGGTTCCGCAAAATAGGATTAGATTTTAAACCGTATGATTTACGTCACGCTTGGGCAATTCGGGCGCATATTTTGGGGATACCAATTAAAGCGGCGGCGGATAATTTAGGGCATAGTGTGCAAGTTCATACGCAAACTTATCAGCGTTGGTTTTCGCTGGATATGCGGAAGTTGGCAATTAATCAGGCTTTGAGTAAGAGGGATGAAGTTGAGTTGATTAGAGAGGAGAATGCTAAATTGAGGGTGGAGAATGAAACATTGAAATTGGAGATTGAGAAGTTGAGGATAGAAATAGTTTATAAGCGGAGTTAAGTTTGCCCATAAGTAATACCACTTTCAGATAATTTGGTATAATTTACGGATAAAAAATTATTAAGATAAAAGAAAATAAAAAATTATGGCGCTAGTAACTCTCCAACAGATAATTAAGCAGTTTGAGACACTTGAAATAGAAGAACTTCAGCAGCTTAATCAGACTATTCAAAAGTATCTTGCTGAGAAAGAAGAAACAGTCAACCAAGCAGCATTCCACCAAGCTCTAATTGATTCTGGCTTAGTAAAACACATTAAACATCCTGCTTATGAACCAATAACCGAGCGACGACTAATTCAGATCGAGGGAAAGCCTATTTCTGAAACTATCATTGAGGAACGTCGTTAGATGGCAATCTACTTCATAGACAGTAGCGCATTGGTCAAGCGTTATATTAGTGAAACTGGATCAGCTTGGGTTTTGGGACTATTTGATCCGACTCTCAACAATGAAGTATTTATTGCTGCAATAACCAGTGTCGAAATTATAGCGGCAATTACCAGGCGATCGCACGGTGGAAATATTAGCATTACAGATGCGACAATATAAGCTAGGAGGTCAGGTTATGGAAACTATTAAAATTAGAACATATATTGGTGATGATGGAATTCTGCAAATCCAGCTTCCGCCTGAAATTGCCAACCAAGAATTAGATGTAATAATTGTCTTTCTACCTGTGATAAAAACACCCTCACAGTCTCCAACCAACGCTAGCAGCTTATAAATGGTATATTTTTTGTATTATCTATCAAGAAAAAGACTAATGGAAATTCATGAACTTAAAGCATTAATTAAAGAGAGTATACGGGAGGTTTTGCGAGAAGAGCGAATGTTGCTCTGTCAAGTTCTCATTCCCTATGTGAGTGATGAAGAACAAGCAGAACTGAATGAAATTTTTGGTTCGCCATCAGACTATGGAGAGGAGGAATCAGTTGATCTGACAGAGTGGGTTAGATATGGCAATCAAATTCCGTAAAAATGCGATTAAGTTTTTAGAAAAGGCAAATAAAATATTGAAGATACTGCTAAAATTAAAGAGCAACTCAAGCAACTCCTGACTTTTGTTGAAGAATAGGGGATTATTCCCTTCACAGACCTTGACATAAAAAAAATGAAGGGAGATTGGGAAGGATTTTATAGACTGCGTATTGGGAAAACCAGAATTATTTTTACAGTTAATATTGATTTGGGTGAAATTGAAGTTTACACTATTGGCATGAGAGGAGATGTATATAAATAAGGACTATTTTAAGTAAGTTCAGATATTATCTTATATTCTCACCGCAGTAAAATAGAATGTTGAAATCACAGAAAGTATTTAATTATGTTAATTATATAGATTAGTATTTGCCATCTCATCTAAAATAGTACAAAATAACTATTGAGGCTATTGCTAAATTTAATAAATTTTAGTTAGATGAAAAAACGAAAACCTATTGAAACTTCCCAGCAAGATATTGTCAGCTATTGGGCAAGGCACGAAGACGAGAGTGGTCTTGCTATTGATTGGTCAGATGCTTATAAGCGGTGTTGGCGTTGTGGATATCAGTCACGCCTTGAGCGATGTCACATAGTTCCTGATTCCCTTGGAGGTTTGGATGCTCCATCCAATCTCGTTTTACTGTGCCGTCGTTGTCACCGAGAAGCTCCTAATGTTGCTGACCCACATTTTATGTGGATATGGCTTCGTGCAACTTGTGTACCCTTCTATGACTCATATTGGTCAATTCGTGGCTACTTTGAGTTTGAGCAAATGTTTGGACGGCGACCATTTATAGGTATTGGATTAGATAAATCACAAGCAGACCAAGTAGAGGAGTTACTTTGGAAGGAGATGCAAAATGCAACTATTCACTTTGGTGAAGGTCGAATGAACCCTGCAACTCTCGCTTGTATATTTGCAAAAGTAGAGGAAACACTAACCGGAAAACCTCCGAAATTAAAGCGTCCTGAATGGGGACTGCAATATACTCATCAGGTAATAGGATTGAGGATGATCCCATCAAATATTTTAGAAGATCAAACGAGCTAATAAGTATGATGATCGCATCTTTGAGATCAAAGATATCATATTTGATTGCTGCTTAATTCCCACACAGCCATATATAAACTTGTTCAACTACTGAAATCGGACGAGCGATATCTACGCCTATGCACCCATCACAAAGCTGATTTACTCAAAAACAACGCCGCGATAAATTTCTGCCATCGATAATGCGATCGCAACTGAATCTAAAGAAATAGATAACTCCAAGCCGCTAAAATCAGTGAGTAACCAACCTTCTGCTTGTTTACTGTAGCGTTCCACAAAAGGTTCAACAATATTATTTTGTCACAGATTTGGTTCTGAGGTGATATAAGACTCCGATTATTGATCTGGTGCGTTGCGCTGCACAACAACACACCCTACCAACTGTTGAAGTGTTAGAGGATGTTTGAAAAGTCCTTAGTGATGTATCAAATACTCTTAGATCCCCCTAAATCCCCCGATAAATTGGGGGACTTTGATTCCGTTTCCCCCCTTAAAAAGGGGGGATCGATAAGTGCCTGATATCACAGCCGACCACTTTTCAAACAACCTCTTAGAGACTATCTACTTACAATATGCCCTTGAAGAGTTTGGGCGACGCCGAATAGCCCGTCGTAGACATCGCTTCTTCTACATTAATTGTTGGGAATTAATAAATATTTTATATAAAAAGCCTGTTTGTGATAATTACTCACAAACAGACTTGACTTTTTCTAGCCTTCTAATTAAGCCTGTTCCCAAAGCTCACGTACATAGTCAGGCAGCCAGCTAGCAATTTCCTGAATCCGCTCTTCGGAAAGTTCGTCTTTGGTGGCAGAAAACACCGCTTTAACCGCTTGCTCTCGCTCGACCGATCGCGGCATACCACTTTCATTAGCAACTCGGAACAGGAAGCGATCGGAATCGATATTGAAGATACCTGGGCCTTTCCAGGGTGGACGAACCCGGCTTAAAAATCCCACGAGTGGATTGGTGTCTTTCCAGAGATCAGACACTTCAAACTGGAGTGCTTTTTCATCCGTAGGTATAGCCTCTATATGCAGTTCTGCCTCAACGCGATCGCTAGCTTCTGTAGTCATTAAGTCGCGCATAACGCGAAACACAACTTCGGTAAAGTCTCTTGCATCATAAGGATCTGCAAATCCAGCTTTGACCATCACCTTTTCTAGAAACGAGCGATGTTCGTCTGCGATCGCAGCTCGAGAATCTTCAATCTCCGTTGGGTCAATTTCTGGAATGTTTGTTCTAAATGTTTCATCGGGCATTGTTTTTTCTTGTGCTTTTTTATTTTGAGTCTTTGTACTTACCTTATGTAAGGTCGCACAAATCAAAAACCTTTAGTATCATCCAGAAGTTTGAGATATCATCTATTCAAAAGTTAGAAATTCAACGGATAAACTGAGATATTTTGCATCAACACCCGCAAGTTAGTCGTGTAGCGATTGCGATCGCTAGTGTTTCCGCCCCTCATAGACATCGCCCATTGGTGTAGAAAAACAGTCAGAATAGATGAATTGGTATAAAATCAGCCGAAACAAAGATGGTAGAAACAACAAACATCGAAATTAATACTGCAAAAGTCAAAGTACCTAACAATGGCTTAGAAATCGATGCTTACTTAGCTCAACCAGCAGAAAAGGGAACCTTTGGGGCGATTATAGTTTTTCCAGAAATTTTTGGAATCAACAGTAATATTCGAGATATCACCGAACTCATCGCCAAACAAGGTTATGTAGCAATAGCACCTCCGCTGTATCAACGTATTGCTCCTGGTTTTGAGGCTGACTTTAGCCCAGAAGATGCGGGCTTTAGCCCAGAAAGCTATCGGCTTGGCTTGCAATACTATCAACAAGTAAAGTATCAAGAGATATTCAGCGATATTCAAGCTACAATCGCTTACCTAAAAACTTTACCCAATGTCAAAGATGATGCAATCGGCGCTATTGGTTTCTGTTTTGGCGGTCATGTTGCTTACATGGCTGCAACCTTACCTGATATCAAAGCAACAGCTTCATTTTATGGTGGTGGGATTACCACTTCTAGTTATGGTGAAGATACTCCAACCATTAATCGCACCTCAGAAATTAAAGGTACTATCTATGCGTTTTTTGGTACAAGAGATTTATTAGTTTCCCAGGAAGAAAATGAGCAAATTGAGGCAGAATTAAAGAAACATAACATCAATCATCGTGTATTCCGATACGATGCAGGACATGGATTCTTCGCCGGATTCTTTAAAGATCAGTACCCATTCATCACCCAGAACCCAAGTTACAATCCTGAAGCTGCTCCTGATGCTTGGCAAAATGTTCTAGAATTATTTCAAAATAACTTGTGATCTAATCCCAAGCTAATCAACCTTCTTTCAAAAATGTTCGTAGTCAGGACTTAATTCCTGATTTTGTTTGCCTAGCGGATCGTAGTGAGGATTTTAGTCCTCACTACAAAACAAAATTATAAGACTGCGATCCTCTTGACTTTAATCTTTTGAGTTTTTAAGCAGTAATTGACAACCACATAGAAACGGGTTTGGACTTTCTGTGCGATCGTCCACAAGCACTTCAATGGGAAGCTTACTGTTGTAAATCAATTCGTCATAATCCATCAATGCATCCCACTTGATTTTGCCAGTCGGGAAGCCTAGCTGTGACGCGGCATCAGCTATTAATTCTTGCCATTTCTGAACCTCTGGATCTTGCGATTTGCAGTAATCGAGAATGGCAATAAATGCACCAGGCTTGGTAACTCGTAGGATTTCCTTAAGAGCAAGAACTGGATCATCAACGACACAGAGAGTATATCCCGATGCTGCTGCATCAAAGCTATTATCAGGAAAATCAAGATTGCAGATATTCGATACCTTGAAAGTGATGTCTGCGGATACACGCTTTTTACGTGCTTCATCCATCATCTTATGAGAAAGATCAACACCAACGACATGTACCCCTTCAGGATAGGCTGAAAGATTAAGACCTGTTCCTACCGCAGCATCTAGTACGGTTTGTCCTGGCTTCAGCTGCAAGGAAGCAATTAGGGATTCGCGTTCGATGTGCCAATAACGCCTCAGAATTGCGTCATAATCCACTGCTCCCTGATCGTAGGTTTCAATCACCTGATTTGTCTGCATAGGTTTCTGAATAAATAGGACTACTGAGTTTAACTCTCTGTTCAAATGTGTGGTGTTTAGCGCTAAAACCTCGTATATCATACTACCAGCGAGAGTACTTAACAATGTTCTTTCGGGAAACGCTGATTTCAGAAAGATTACAGGCGTTAAATTAGGAGATTTTGCAGTTGTTTACAACACTAATAATGAAAAACTCGCTTTTGCAATCTCTGCTGATATTGGGACTAAGAACCAGGTTGGAGAAAGTTCAGTAGCTCTGTCTCAAGCTCTTGGAAACGATCCATTCGTGCGCTCAAGAGTTAGGCGAAGAATTCCCAAAGACATCATTTATGTTGTTTTCCCAGGTTCTTAAAATGGACAATCAAGAACAACTTCAGAGATAGAAGCTGGAACTAAGCAGCTTTTTAAAATATGGGGTGGCGTAGAAGGCATAAAGTCACTATAAAAGTGTACGTTATGCAAATCTCAGAGTTAGGTTGCAGCAGACGATCAAAGCTACTAGTACAACACAGCAGAAATAAAGTTACCATCTCAAACCAAAGCAGTTGCTCTGAGCAACTGCTTTTCCTTTAAGGCGAAGAAACTGATTGATCGCATTTACAATGATTTAGTACTACTGCGATCGCTATGTTTTGGGCGATATCTTCGACAAGCCGCTTTGCCTCTACGCAATTATTTGGGCTTGACAAAATTTTGAGTCCTAGGGTACATTCTAACTTGTTGCTACCGTTTTATTTCCATTCTTACCCTCCACACTAGCAACGAACTCAAGTTGCTCATCACTGGGAGTTGACGACTCGCCTCGCAGTCCCTTACGACGCTGGTTCTTAGGAACTCCTCCCGCCATGCCGTACTCTACACTGCTTTTGCCATATCGAGTCCCAACTGCCATTAGCATATGCTCTGTCATATCTCCCAACTCGTCTTCTGTTTCCAGCATTTCACGATACAATTTATCTAAGCTGGAAAGGGCACTGTTATATGCATTTTCTCTAGTTCGCATTGTTTCGATCAGGGTTGAGAAAGCAGGTAAGGTGAGTCTATTGCCTAAATCTAAACTCGGATCAATAGAGTTGATGCTAGCCGCACGACGCACTGCTCTTTCTAAAACTAGGGAGGTTCTTTTTCTACGAGCCATGATCTACACCTTGTAATCGAGTACTGCTAATATTTTTTTACCTTAGTAAATTTCCGTATAGATCAGCCTGAGAGAATTCTGGTAAATCTGCAATGACTTTTGCTACAAGCGCGATCGTTGTCATGAATGCGCGAACTACTGAAATGAGAAAGCAAACTGGGGTTTGAGAAAGTAAAAGCTCATTTTGCTTGCGGAAAACACTAGAAGGAGTAAGTAAAAGCTGATTTTGCTTGCGGAAAACACCAAAATGAAAAAGCAAAAGCTCATTTTGAGTAAGTAAAAGCTGATTTTACTTACGGAAAATACCCAAATGAGTAAGTAAAAAGGCATTTTGAGTAAGTCAAATCCCATTTTGTTAACTAAATTCGACTTTATCCATATTTTGGCGCTGTAATCACTAGTTTTGATTATCGTGATGGCAGTGCGATCGCCTAAATTGGGTTATATAGCGCTTCTCTCGTGCGTCAAATATAAGCGATCGTCAGGGCACAGCAATGCTGTGTCCTCTACCATGTATTGCATCCAAGCAAAAACCGCTATAGGCGATGTCTACAACCGCCTACGCACTCTTGAGCAGAGAAAGCAAAAATACTATAGCAAAGCCTCAAAAACAATCTCTTGTGGATTAAAGAAACGCTTGAATTAATTGGCAAAATTAAGCTTAATATTCTTTACATTGAAAAACTTCCTTCTCAATTATGGTAAATATATGGACAATTTCCGTAACCTAAACAATAAAAAAGATCACGTATGTCAGAAATTGAGAAGAAAGTCGTTTTAATTACGGGTGCAAGCAGTGGCATCGGTGAAGCTAGCGCCCGCTTACTCGCTAGCAGAGGCGCACATGTCGTATTAGGTGCGCGTCGCACCGATCGCCTCGAAACTCTTGTGGCGGCAATTCGTAACGAGGGTGGTTCAGCGCACTATAGACAGTTGGATGTCACGCAACGCAATGACGTGGACGAATTTGTTGGATTCGCTCAAAAGACGTTCGGCCACATTGACGTAATCGTGAACAACGCAGGCGTCATGCCGCTTTCAAAACTGGAAGCGCTCAAAGTTGACGAATGGAATCGGATGATCGACGTAAACATTCGAGGTGTCTTGCATGGTATTGCTGCTGGATTGCCAATTATGAAAGAACAGGGATTTGGTCAGTTCATCAACATATCATCAATCGGTGGACATGCAGTAAGCCCCACCGCAGCCGTTTACTGTGCCACGAAGTTTGCAGTGGGTGCTATTTCCGAGGGACTGCGCCAGGAAGTCAGCAACATCCGGGTAACAGTGATTTCCCCTGGAGTAACCGAGTCAGAACTGGCCGATAGTATTTCGGATAGCGAGGCGCGTCGGGGGATGCAGGATTTCCGGCAGATTTCTATTCCACCAGAGGCCATTGCTAGAGCGATCGCATTTGCGATCGAACAACCTAACGACGTTGATGTTAGCGAAATTATTGTGCGCCCCACTGCCAGCCCTTATTGATTTTAAAGGATTGGATACCAGCTTCCTTAAAGAAAAACTTATTTCATTTGCGATCGCCCTTTAGTTAGGGGATGGCTTTGGCTCAATCTTTTTGCTGCCGAGTTTGGATCGAACCGTCTAATAAATAGTTATACTGCTTTAGTCCTCGGTGGAGACGTAGCCAAAATCTTACCTGTTGGTAGTCAGAGTCAAGGTGACGATTTCAGAAAATTTGCTTAGAATTTACTAACCTTGTAAACTTCCGTCTCAATTAGGGTAAATATATGGTGAAGCTCTTTAGCAGAAAGCTTAAAAACCTCCTTCTCTACCGAGAATTTGAAGAAATTGGTTTTGATTATATCCTCAATCCAAATACTAGTTAGTAGGGTGCGTCTTGCAACAACGCACCCTACTAACTAGTAACTTAATACCATCAACAAAGTGCGTGATCGCCTACGACCCAAATCTAAGCGATCGCACAATCGGTAACGCGATATCATAGAAAAACGGGAAAGCGGTTTTTGGATTCTGCCGATGTCTGCGAAAGATATTTTCCACGAAACAGTTAAGCAGGCTCTTGAAAAAGAAAACTGGGTGGTTACAGACGACCCACTAAAGCTTAAGTTTGGAAATGTCAACTTTCAAATTGATTTGGTGCAGAGCGGGTATTAGCAGCCCAAAGAGCAGGTGAAAAAATAGCCGTTGAAATCAAAAGCTTTCTCAATCCTTCCGCAATTACTGATTTTTATGCTGCTTTGGGACAATTTCTTAGCTATCGTCTTGCCCTAGAAGCTATTGAAACAGAGCGAATTTGGTATATGGCAGTTCCATTAGATACTTACCTAACCTTTTTTCAATTTGAGTTTACACAAACTGCGATAGCAAGATATCAGGTTTTGCTAATCGTATACGATTCCGAAAATAAGGTGATTGTGCAATGGATAAACTAGCAAAATATAGGGAATATATTCAAATATTACTGACTCATTATGCTAGTGATGATAAATCAGATCATGAAGTAGAAGTTCAACTTATTCTTGATACAGAGCGAGATCATTATCAGTGGATGAATGTTGGCTGGCAAGGGTCTAACCGTATTTATCGATGCATTATGCATTTTGATATTAGAGATAGTAAAATTTGGCTTCAGCAGAATTTGACCGATCAAAATCCAGCCGAGGAGTTAGTTGCTATGGGAGTATCAAAGCAAGACATTGTGCTAGGTTTACAACCTCCATACAAACGACAGTACACAGAGTACGGTATCGCTTAAATTTTCCTATTTATTAGGTACATTGTTGCAAAGGCGCAATGTACCATGATCTCAAGCAATTTGATAATATTAACAAAGTGAGCGATGCCGAACAGCCAGTCGTAGACATCGCCTACGACCCAAATCTAAGCGATCGCCTCTTCAGCAGAGAGAACAAAAACACTATGGCAAAGCGTAAAAAAAGCAATCTCCAGTGGATTAAAGAAACGCTTGAACTAAAACCTGACCATCGTTGGGAATCTCCATCAGGCTACAAAATTTTTGTAGCAGATCGAGGCGCTGTTCGCTTCAATGTTCCCCAGGATTGGGTTTTTGAGCCACAAGAAAAATCCTTCAAGTTCCTCGATAGAAAACCGCCCAACGATGATTGCTGCCTAGAAGTATCTTTCAATCGCCTCCCACCCAACGACTGGAGCCAGTTTCCGCTAAAATCTACCTTGAAGAAAGTCATGGAAGACGACAGTCGTAACGTCATTGCCAAAGGAGAGATTGTTACCATCAAGCGCCAAACCGCCAGGATTGTCTGGACAGAGATGAAGTTTATTGACACTCAAGAAGAACCACGAGAAGCTTTTTCGCGAACTTGCATTGGTTTGGGGTCAAATGTTCAGTGCTTGATTACATTCGATTATTGGGCAGATCAAGCAGAGCCGTTAATACCCATTTGGGATGAAGTGATGCGTAGTCTCACATTAGGGTTATATATCCGTGACCCTATGACTGGTCTAGCTTTCCCAGACTGAGCCACAATAATTAATCGTGAGCATAGGTCAAATTGAGGCGTCACCGAACAGCACGTTGTAGACATTGCATTTGAGGTAATTGTTTTTTGCCGAGTTGAGGCAATTAATAATACTCCTGCTTTCAAATAAGGAATGAGTATAAATCCATTAACACAGCTAATTTTAGAACGAGGTTTTGACCGATTTCAATCAGGATTAAGATCGCGTTTCGCTGCTTATCGGCTGAAATACACGCTGACCTATTGTGAACCCAGTGATAATTGAGCTATGCGTCTTGACTTTGAGAGTTCATTACATCTCGGTAGAGTAACACTTTGGGAATCAGGAGCTTGTGAAATGGATATCCTTGAAATATCTACTGGTAATAATGTCTTTTATGAAAGTTACCAGTTCAACAACTAAAAAGAATTTCATCGAACCTATCCAAGACTGGTGATTTTTATGCGTGATATGTTGCAACTTAGAGGATATTTATAAAGTTGTAAAATTCAGCTATGAGGCATACTTTATTAGCATCATAGCCATTGTATCTCACCTTTAGGAGTATATGGCATTGATAAATCCTGATATTATATATTACTTAAGTCATGATTCAAATAGTTACTTTCATCACTAGTGTATAGCTGTTTAAAATCATATCCTTATAAACATGAGACATCAAACAGATTAAAGTTTATTGAACTTTAATCATGCAGTTTACCAAAGGAGATTTAGTAATGAATATCAAACAAATTCTTGCTGGTGTAGCGCTTCTTTTACCATTTGCTGTTATTTCTATCCCTTCACAAGCATCAGCATCACAGATTATTGTTAATCACCACGGTCTTAATAGACCTGCTCAAATAATAGCAAAAAAACCACCACAAGTTAGGCGTTATACACCACCAGCGAAAAGGAAAGTGTTGGTTTCTGCACATTGGGAAAAAACAAATCATGGTCGCAAGTGGGTTGCGGCTCATTATGTATACAAGTAAAAACGCCTAAAGCCCCAAACAATTGGGATATAAGAAGATTTCACTTCTTATCATCTCCCTATTAGAACTAGGGAGAGTGCCAAATAGGAGGCAAATAAAAACTTTTTACTCAAGATTTGAGAGTTACTTATGAAATTAGCATCATTGACAAATGTTTTGGTTGCAGGTGCGATCGCCCTGGGCGCGACTGCAACCATCAATCAGCCAAGTCAAGCCGAAAGTAGGCGAGGATTTTATTGTGACACCTCAGGAAACAAACCCGTGACGGTGTACACAAATTTTAAAGGTGTTAGTGAGCCTTGGATTCGCTGGACTTCCAATTACTTCAGAGATGCTGGCTACAATAAACTGACGCGCTGTGAAGACGTGAGCCACCGCTTAGAAACTTACCGCCGCAACAGAGAACTGAAGTTTATTACTGTCGGTAAAATGAACGGACAAAATGTGATTTGCACCGCTAATCAAGTCAATGGGCGCTGTGAAAACTTGATATTGACCCTCAAACCCAGTGAAGATGGCGTGCAGGCGCTAGATAATATCTTGGCTTGGCGGCAGCCCTTAAGTAAAAGCAATAGAATGCCTTACGTTGATTTGAGGACACATCTAGGGATTCCCAAAGAATAAATTAACTAGGTAAACATCATTACCCAGTACCCAATCTGGGCGCAACCTGTTATATCATGTGCGGTAAATTACTTGTGATTCCTGCGTGACATCTCTCCCAGCCCCTCCCTTATTAGGGCTACGGTGTACATACAAGTCTTTCTCAATGCAATTTACAGTTAAGTCTCATAACCTCACCCTGGTTTTGCTACGCAAAACCTGCCCCTCTCCTTAGTAAGGAGAGGGATGTCCTTTCTTGACAGGGTGAGGTTCTTTTATTATGGGCAATTCAGGGAACATAATAAAAGAACCAAAGCCCAATCTTAAGGCTGCTCAAAGTTTTTCCTGTGCTAGATTTGAACTGGGATAGTAACAAAGTTACAAAGCTATAGTTTAGGTTCCATAAGCCAAACTGGTGCGTCATCCTCTGGTATGAGCGTATACCGCCGAGTACTTTAAACTATATCGTTTGATTAGCTCAATTGGAAGAGCAATCGACTCATAATCGATGCGTTACAGGTTCAAATCCTGTATCAAACCCCAGAAAGTTAGCTCAATTGGCAGAGCAATCGACTCATAATCGATGTGTTGTAGGTTCAATTCCTATACTTTCCACCAACCCTGTCCGGGTTAAAAGACAATACCCTTCCAAGGTAGCCAATATGGTACGGATCTTAACAGATTCGAGACCCCTCATTTTCTCAACTCTGCGGTGTAAGTGTTCTGCTATCGGTCATTACTCGTAAGGGTGATGTTCGGTAGCCACAGTCAAGGAGTAAGCGCAACTGCATTTTTCCCTAACTTGAGTATGTCCCTTCGTTTCTTACATCTAGTTTTCCTTCGGGGATTCTAGATTGGTAATTGAACGGCATATTTGAGCGCGGTTCTTTTTTCTAGATTGCCATTGAGCAGTTTAAGAAAAGTAACCGCAATCTTAATCCAGCTTTGGAGAAGCTTTTGCCCACACCTAAACTGTAAACACTTGCACTTGCAGAGTCAAAAAATATTTTGTAGTGTATAGTATTACAAGCAGCTAAAACCAATTCTTTAGCCTTTGTCTAAAGGTTTGTAAACTCCAAGAACGAGAGAGCAAGTAGTCTTTTAGACGGCATAATCAAGATAAATTTTGTCTACTCCAGTACTTAAGCTGTGAGACACAGGTGGTATTTGAGTTCAAGCAAGGTTAGAAATGTCTTGATCAAATCTTTTTAGCTGATTGCGCTGGCTACGCCCGCCGCAGGCATCAGCTTACTTAAGATATCGCGTAAATTATTTATGCAAATTACTATGTGGGAAACGTTTTATATCAAACCTAACGAAATTGGCATCTTATATCACCGCAGTGACTTTAAGAAAATTTTGCAACCCGGTACACATACTTATTTTGGTCGTCATTGGCAAGTAAAAATTCATGACCTCAATCAGCCACTAGCTCAGATTGAAAACCTAGAACTGTTGTTGCGAAATCACGAAGCCGAACTACAAGAACATTTATTGATTATCAGAACCGCATTCAATCAAGTTGCGTTAGTCCGCTACGGTCAGAATTGGGTAAGCGTTGCACCAAATAAATTAATTGCTTTTTGGCGTGGTTTTATTGAGGTAGAATCTTATCTATTCAACTTAGAAGAAAGCTGGGAATTGCCTGGTTCCTTTGTGCAGCAATTGCGCTCAGTTGCGTTGAATGGACTGAAGAAGTTCCAAATCTCAGAGTCTGAGATTGGTTTACTATATCTGCAAAATAATTTTGTGCGACCTCTAGAACCAGGAGAGTATGCTTTTTGGTCGGTAGATAGAGATGTTACAGTCAGGACTCTCAGCCGGATTATCCCTAACCCAGATTTTCCCCTAGAAGATGTACTCATTGAAAAACATCCCGACTTTATTGCTGCCTACTGTCAAATAGTGCAATTACTGACTTCACAAGTTGCAATTGTGCGCTATCGAGGGAAAGTGATTTCTATTTTGCCACCCACCAGCCGCAAGTTATTTTGGCAGGGTGTTGCAGTGGAAATTATCGATATCAGCGCTGATGCTCAGTTACAGCCTAGCTTAGTGGCTGAGTTGGTTGAGGGTTCAACAGAAGTGAAATTGCTCAGTCGCAACTGTTTGCATATTTGCCAAGTTCCCGCCCAGCACGTTGGACTAGTATACATTAATCAAGAGTTTCAAGGACAGCGATCGCCAGGAGTACACGCTTGGTGGTTATTTGGCCGCTCTTTTCAAACTGAAACCATTGACCTCCGACTACAAAATATGGAAGTATCCGGTCAAGATATCCTCTCTAAAGATAAAGTACCTCTGCGGTTGAACTTGACGGCTGGCTTCCGTATCCAAGATCCATTGAGAGCAAAAAGTACCTTGTCAGATATTTCCGGCTTCTTGTACAAAGAATTACAGTTTGCTTTGCGTGGTGCGATCGGCGAACGCAACTTAGATGGTTTGTTAGAAGATAAAGGTGCAATTGATAGAAGTATATCTGAATACATTCGCCAGAAAGCCGCAGACTATGGAATCGAAGTAGATTCTGTAGGTGTCAAAGATATTATTTTACCTGGTGAGATTAAGGCCATCTTGAGCAAAGTAGTGGAGGCAGAAAAAACCGCTCAAGCAAACGTAGTCAGACGTAGAGAAGAAACTGCTGCTACTCGCAGTATGTTAAATACTGCTAAAGTGATGGAGGATAATCCCGTCGCATTGCGTTTGAAGGAACTAGAAGTATTAGAACGGATTGCAGAGAAGATCGATCGCATTCAAGTTAATGGTAGCTTGGATAGTATTTTAACAGACTTGATTCGGATGAATCCGTAGCGATACCATGAATTATGTAGCGATTGTCTTAAAAGTCAAGCGATCGCACTATATACTACTTAGGTATCTATTCTATTGAGGTTAGAGGATTTCTTTCAATGAATAACGTTAAACAGCAGCACTTGGTACCTCAATGCTATTTAAAAAACTTTGCTAATGAAGATACATTATTTGTGTTGGATAAGATAGAAAAATATATCTATCAATCTCATGTTAAAAACGTTGCCCAGCAGAGATATTTTTATGATTTTCCTGATTCATTTTTACCTGAAGAATTGAGGGATAAAACAAAAAACCAACTCATCGAGCATGATCTATCTAAAGTAGAATCAAGATTGAGAGAAGTTCTAAAAATAATTATAGATTGCCTTGAAGAAATAGAAGAAAATAAGTTATTTTTTTCTCTTGTAGTTATGGAGGAGGAGGCAAAGAAAAAATTTTCTGCCTTTTTAGCGCTTCAGTTAGTCAGGACAAATATGCTTCGGCGGCAGATTAGAGAAATGTTTCAATCTTTAGATGAGCTTAAGAAAAGAATGGATCAGGCACTATTCAAGAATAATATAAATAATCTAGAAGATATCTTTCCTTCTCCAGAAGGTTCAAATAATTCAATTCCTTTTCAGGATTTGTTAAAGGTAGGTATCGAAGAAGACTCGATAGCACAGCATTTATTTTATATATCTGATATTCTCGATCAAGGTGATGATTCAGAAATCTCAAAAATATTATCAAGTCATATCTGGTTATTTGGTGTGAACTCAACTTCCATTTCACTATGGACTTCAGATAATCCAATAGTAATTAAACCGCATGAGGATTTTGGAACCGGTCTGGCTTCACATGGTGTCCAAGTAGTTTATCCAATCAGTTCTAAACATCTTCTAATTATGTTTGAATCAAGGTTTTGGAATAAGTTCAAGAGTTATGACGGAATGAGCTTTCCCCTGTCGGAAGACGATGTAAAATCGTATAATAAGCTACAATCGATTCAATGTTGTAGACAAACTTACTCCAGCAAGAAAAATTTTGAGCTTTTGCTAACATTAATTATAGCGATCGTATCCCTGCCATAGGCCAATACAGTTAGTGTAATAATACTTCCGAAGCTGTATTATTACACCTAAGTCCGCATTCAAATATATACTTGATAGATAAACTCTAATTATGCCGATTCAATGGCATGGGGTAACAGCGATGTCAATTGATGAAGTTGAAAACCAGCAAAATAATGATCTAGTTCAAACCGCTACAGACTTAGTAGAAAACCTAGTAAAGACAAAAGACAAGAAAAAATCTAAAAAATCTAAACGTATTTTTGATGGTAGCACTGAAGCTTTTACTAAGAAAATTCCCAAAAATATTTTTGAACCTGAACTACAGCAACTCCAGATTGAGCTAGTCAAAATGCAATACTGGATTAAGCACGTTGGCTATCGTGTTGTTGTAATATTTGAAGGGCGCGATGCTGCCGGTAAAGGAGGAGTAATTAAACGCATTGCCGATCCACTAAATCCTCGTGGCTGTCGTGTAGTTGCTCTGGGAACCCCCTCCGATCGCGAGAAAACTCAGTGGTATTTTCAGCGTTACGTGCAACATCTTCCGACAGCAGGCGAAATAGTCCTCTTCGATCGCAGTTGGTACAACCGAGCCGGAGTTGAACGAGTGATGGATTTTTGTACTGAAGCAGAATATCAAGAATTCATGCAATCTTGCCCGGAATTTGAACGAATGTTGGTGCGATCGGGCATTGTTTTAATTAAGTACTGGTTCTCCGTCAGCGATCAAGAACAAGAGCAACGCTTTCTTTCTCGCAGTCACGATCCAGCAAGGCGCTGGAAACTCAGCCCGATGGATTTGGAATCACGTAATCGCTGGGTAGAATTCTCCAAAGCAAAAGATACCATGTTTACGTACACGAATATTCCAGAAGCCCCCTGGTTTACAATCGAAGCCGATGATAAAAAACGTGCGCGACTCAACTGCATTCATCATTTGTTAAGCAAAGTTCCTTACGAAGATATGACACCTCCTCCCTTAGAGCTTCCGGCTAGACCTGTGGCAGAGGATTATCTTCGCGCCCCCCGCAATGAGCAGTTTTTTGTTCCTCAAGTGTATTGATCTGCAAGTTATCGCTAATGATTGAATATGGCAAACTTTATCTATAGGTGTTGCGATCGCCTATAGCTTCTCTCCAAACCAATTTGGATTTCTGAGTAGTGCTATCGAAAATTAGTCAATTTCTTGTGCATCTCACACACAATTGTGAGGGATGCTGATGTCGCCGCAAAGCTTTTGAGCAGGCGGGAATTCTAGATGCAGCCCTAGCCTCGCTAGTTGATAGAATTAAAAGAAATACCAACCCAGCAACAACTCATGATCAGAACCATCGAAGGGATTTATCAGGATGGGCAAATTCAGCTAACTGAGCTACCACAAGATGTTAGCGATCGCTCCCAAGTTATCGTCACCTTTCTCGATCCTAGCAAAATCAATCCAACCAAACTACGCCAACTGATTGATCAGTTAGAGACAATTGCAGGTATTGGGCAAGGCTTAGAGGAACTCAACGCCGGTCAAACTCGCCCTATTGGGGATTTCGTCCAAGAAATGCAGCAAAAGTATGACATTTCAAGTTGAGATTACCCAATTGCAGAAGCTCAGATTGAGCAAGCCTATGGCTGGTATCTAGAGCAAAATCCTGAATTTGCTGATCGTTGGTTTCGAGAATTGATGAATGCTATTGCTACTCTACAAGAAAAGTCTCAACGCTGTGCCTTAGCAGTCGAACATGAGATTTTCCCAGAAGAAGTACGCCAACTCCTTTATGGGAAAGCCAAAAATGTATATCGAGTGCTTTTTACGATTAGAAATACCACAGTTTATGTGTTGTATGTGCGCCATACTGCTCAAGCACCCTTGACAATAGATGACCTAGAAGGTGAAGTTTAGGGTTTGAAGGCGTAGGCGTTGGCGTAGCCTCTCGTAGAAAAGCCCGTCGTAGACATCGCACCCATCATCTCTAAATATGCAGTGGCGTGTAGTCGAGTTGGGGCGATGCCGAATAGCCCCTCGTAGGCATCGTTAGAACGTACTACTTCGGGAGCATTTCACACAGAATCCTTAGAGAACTCTACAACAAGGGTAAAATAGAAGCAATTCCCTTTTATTGAAAACGTCATATACTCAAAGCAGTACAATACTATGGCGTACAGTGACTTTACTCTAGAAAAAGTTTCGGCTGTTCTGGGAATCACCACCCAAGAAGCAGATTTGTTTCCCAAGCTTGTACCTCTTTCTATTCCTTCGTGGTTAAATGAAACTTTAGGAAAGCGAACCCAATTAGCTCTGATTAGTGAAAAGGCTCGGAGCGAATTTATTATTGTACCGATTTTACTAGCTTGTCGCGATCTCAGCCAAGATAGCTTGGCTATTTTCTCTGGACAAAGACTTGATGTTGATCCTGCACAGGGCTTGATTGGGGAATGTGATTTTATTTTAGCAATCGCTCCACCTTTACCACCGTTGCGATCGCCAATTCTCACTGTTGTAGAAGCGAAGAAAAATGATGTTGAAGCTGGGTTAGGACAGTGCATCGCGCAAATGGTGGCGGCAGATTTATTCAATCGTTCATCTGGACAAGCAGAAATACCCGTCTATGGATGCGTGACAACAGGAGAAGTATGGCAGTTTCTTCAACTTTCGCAAAAAGTGGCTTTGCTTGATAAGCAAAGATATTACTTGGATAATGTCGGAGCTATTTTGGCAATTGTACAGACAATTGTTCAGCAATTTAGTAGTTAATTTGGATAACACTTTGTTCTCGCAAGTGGAAGAAATAATGCAAAGTTTCAACCTTGATCAAACCATCACCGCTTGGTCATCCATTGCCGAAAACGTCTTTGTTCCTCACACAGAAGAGGAATATGAACGCTTGGTTGAGATCCTTGATTGTCTCATCCATCAAGTTGGTGAAGACGAGACGCATCCACTCGCGTCTCTAATGGAAGTTATTGGTGTTTTATAGCAGTAGCCAGATAACTTAGGACGTTAAACGCAAGACATTCTCTATGGTAGTTCGTAGACTATCGAAGTTTTCTATCTGCTTGCGAATTCGACTCTTGAGCCATGACCAACATTTTTCAATTTTGTTTAAGTCAGGTGAATAGGGAGGTAAGTAA
>NZ_JBALCY010000083.1:0-44632 GCF_036917655.1 Nostoc sp. | reverse complement strand
TTTAATAAGACAAATGATTGGTATGCGGGAGTGTTTAAACTAGGTATGTGGTTATCGAGAGCTAAAAAATATTTTCCCAATAGCAACAACACTATAGGACTCATATTTGATTTTTGAAAAAACTCAGTACAACTCAAAGAGGCTTCTTCCCTACTCCCGACTCCCTACTCCCAGCCTACGCAAATAATTTCAGAAATCAAATCGGATTGCTATATTATTCGTTGGTATGATGAAATTATTGCTTACTTTGATAATGGTACAAATAGTGGCATGGTTGAGGGAATTAATAACAAGATTAAACTGATTAAACGTTCTGGTTATGGATTTAGAAGCTTTGAAAATTTTAGAGTCAGATGCTTATTAAATTGGCATTTTATTTATTAGTTTGGCATAACAAGTACTGAAGAGCCAATTCAGTTTTTATCTCCAAAGTAATTTGAAAAATTTTAATACCATAATTGAGCTATAACGCTTATGTCTTTCTTCTACAAAATTGGTTATTTCACAAAAATTTGCAGAGAATACAAACTACGGCTAAATCATAACTGGTTGTGCAAGTATATAACCTTAAGCTCTCACGAATGAGGACAGATGAACTGATGACGAAGGTGATTGCTTCTGTAAATTTATTAGAGGCGATCGCTCCTTAATTAATCCAGTCACAGAAGATATAGAAATATATTTAGTTTTTGTTTCCAAAATCTGGCTTACTGCCATTGAGCAAAAATCTGCTTTATTTGCTTAATTGCCTCATCAGCTGCTTGCTCGGAGGATATACCATCTACAATTATTCTGTGCAAAGCTTTACCCCAGACATTCTCCTTTAAAACCAAGCTATAGGCTGGGTTTTGAACAAAATAAAATGGGCGCGTTTCTTTATTGAGAAAAATCTTCACGGTAGTCGAAAGATACGGAGCTTTTGAGTCTACCCAAAAAGGATCTTTCCACGCCGATGTTAGGACTGGTAAATGACGACCTCCAGAAGCCTTGAGATAATTTCCCATGACTTCTGGTTGTATTAAGTATGCAAGAAACTCTTTAGCTAGTTTCTGTTTCTTGGACTCGGCAAACAAAAACACTTGCTTAACCGTAATTAAGTAGCGCATCGCCAAGCCATTGGGTTTATTTGGAAATTCTAAGATACCAAGCTTTTGATGATAGATAGATATCAGGGTTTTGCCGTACAGCAGTGTGATTGAAAACAACATCTGCAATGACTTTGACATTACAACTGTGAGCTTTTGTAATAAGTTTTTTGAAATCTCCTTGTGAACCTCTACCTTCAATGACACTGTAGTCTAAGGGTTGATAGCGTGCCCACCATTCTCGACTGGGATTAGATTTTTGGGTTGGAGAAGTTTGGATGTGAGAATATCCTTGCTTACCTAACTCACAAACAAACTGTTCAACATGACTATATTGCTGATTAAATGCATGAAAAATAGCAGTGGGCTTTTCTGTTGCCATTTAAACAGGAGAAACACAAATTGTGTAGAAAATAATTGCACAACTCTTATAAGTTTCTAACGCCATTCTGCTACAAAATGCCAATGACGATCGCCCTTATGCAGGAATGACTAAAGCAATTAGTGAACGTTTATCAAGTGATTGAACTTTACCTACTTGACTAAGATCGCTGACAACGCGGTCTAGTAATTCTCCAGCTTGCTCCCGATATTGATGTTCTCGACCTCGTAAACGAACAGCAAACTTCACAGAATCGCCTTTACTCAACCACCCAATTGCTTGTTCAATGCGTAACTTATAATCAGCCACACCCACGTTTAGACCGAACCGAACTTCTTTTACAACTGGTCTAGCACTTTGGGCCTGACGCTTTTTCTTTTGATACTGAAGTTTGCCATAATTAAGAATCTTTGCAACTGGAGCCTCTTTACCTTCGGAGACTAAAACTAGGTCAAGCTCTAAGCTTCCAGCTAGCTGTAGCGCCTCATATGTGTCGGTCAAACCACGATTGTTATTTTCATGGTCAATCAAGAAAACTTGGGGTGACTTGATTTGCGAGTTAATTAGTTGCTTTTGAATTGCGATAATGTTTTCCTCCCATTTATTCCAAAGCTGTAGTATGCCAATCATGCCAACTTAGCACGACTTTGTTGCTCCCATCTATTGTAACGTAATCCTTTGCTCCTCCCTATTCACAAAACCCGCACCCCACAAGCATCGCTTATCTTCAGAATCTCCTGTGTGCTTGGGGATTCGCTTATACTATAATCACCCTTTAAGAGGTTATTTATAAAGTAAAAATAAAATTCTTGTAGGGTGTGTTGGGCGCATATTTCGATATGATTTGTAACGAAAAATATGACTCTCGGCTATGACGCACCGCTATGTAAGACGGTGCGTCATAGGAAAGCCGTAACACACCCTAACTTTTGATTTACTTTATAAATAGCCTCTAAGAGGAACTTGTGTGAAGCTGTAATAGAGAGCAGGGTCTAACTCTCTTCTGTGTTCAGTTCTAACTTTCATAATTGCAAATATGCCTTCAATTACTTACAACCGCACCGACAGCCAGCAGCCGCAAAGCATTACCATTAAAGGTTATGTTGTCCGTCCAGGATTACACATTCTCACCTACGAGCAACTCAAGTTGCTGCGAGAGCAAACACAGCACCATTCTCAGCTTGAATATCTAGTGAGCCAAGGTGTGATTAAGTTGACTGGTTAATTTATACCATCACCCTCAACCCCGAAGCTCTGGCAACTGCATGGACAACGAATTGCTCCCGTTTTACCAGCAGTTCCTCTTGCTACTCCACCCACAGCAATCCACGCTCCTCGCTGCTTATGGGTAAACAGCACTCTACACCCATCAACCTCCGATTTGTAATCGCAGTATTACTCAGTAGCTTGCTGTAACTGGGCTGTTGTTTGTCCGGGGGGCATTCTTCAATAGAATCTAGCTTAGGTTTCTAGTCTAAAAATACACTTATGTGTTAAATCTCTTAACATCAAGTTTTACACAATTGAGGTGAGATCAGATGCCGGATATTATAGATACTGCAATTAATGCAGGTTCTTTCAACACCTTGGTAACAGCTATTACTACTGCTGGTCTTGATACTGCACTTAAGGGAGATGGGCCATTTACTGTCTTTGCACCAACAGACGAAGCCTTTTCCAAGCTTCCATCAGGAGCCGTAGAAGAACTCCTAGAGGATGTGATTAAGTTAAGAAAGGTTTTAGAGTACCATGTGGTTTCTGGCAAGATTAATGCGACTGATTTAGCTAAGTTGCAAAAGCTAACAACGACCGAGGGAAATGATATCAAAGTTAATGCTGAGAATGATGTTAAGGTGAATGATGCTTACATTGTGACTTCGGATGTGGAAGCTGACAATGGTGTTATCCATGTTATTGATAATGTGTTATTCCCTGAATAACTTTGTTCAGACACTTGCTTTCATTGAAATTTGTAATTCCGATCGGATGAGCATTTAATTTTTTGCCTTTATTGGCAATCAAAATGACCCAAACTAGATATGCTTATTCAGATTGAGTAGTTAATGTTGTATATAGGACTCCTGTCTGATTTATGAACAATATTTCAGATAAAACCCTGATAAAACGGGCTTTTCAGTCTCAGTATATTTTCAAAAATCAAATCGGAGTCCTATATTTCCAATTTGTTTGTAGGAGCTTCTTCATTACTTGAGGTACTTTGCTAGTGGTGGGTTGAACTGGAGCAAATGAGAGCGAATATTATTGATCCAGTTAAACTCAAAGTAACAGCAATAGAGTGCAATGCCATTTCCTCCTGCGTTTTTGACAAGAGAAAACGCTGTGTTGATGCAGCCTTTAGTTCACTGGCCGTTGCTACCCTAGCGTGTGTTGCATCCAAGAGAAAATTGCATAAAAAAAGCCCCCAGTATTTCTACTAGGGGTGAAAAATATAATACCATTTCACTTTATGTTTGTCGGAGATGCCCCTGTTTGTGCCTCTACTTAGATAAAAGGCTGGAGTATTTCTCAAATATTACAGCAAAAAGTGATCAGGTATAAAATTAACCAACATTTGCCAAGAGTAATTCTCGTTTTTCTGATTTTTTTACTCTTATCTGAGAGTCATCATCAACATCGATAATCGCTGTGTCTCCATCTGTAATTTCACCAGACAGCATTGCTTCGGCGAGAGAATCTTCTAGGAGGCGCATAATTGCCCGACGTAATGGTCTAGCACCATAGCTGGGGTTGTAGCCTTCTTGTACCACACGCTCTTTGAAGCGATCGGTAACTTCTAGGATAATTCCCTTTTCTGTCAAGCGGCTAGCAACATCGCGGAGCATAATTTCAGCGATTTGCTTAACTTCATCCTTGGAAAGCTGGGTGAAGACGATAATCTCATCAAGACGGTTGAGGAATTCAGGACGGAAGTAAGCTTTCAATTCCTCATTTACCAAGGTGCGGATGCGGTTGTAACTAGCGTCGGCTTGAGTGTCGAAGTCAAAGCCTAAACCACTACCACCTTTTTCAATCACCTTAGAACCGATGTTGGAAGTCAAAATGATCAGCGTGTTCTTGAAGTCCACTTTCCGACCTTTGGCATCGGTAAGATGACCGTCATCCAAGATTTGCAGCAGCATATTGAATACATCGGGGTGCGCTTTTTCGATTTCGTCGAATAGCAGCACTGTGTAAGGTTTACGCCGCACGGCTTCAGTCAGTTGTCCGCCTTCGTCGTATCCGACATAACCAGGAGGCGAACCAATTAGCTTGGCGACGGTGTGGCTTTCCATGTATTCGGACATATCTAGGCGAATCATCGAGTCTTCCGAACCGAAGAAGTAGGCAGCTAGTGCCTTCGCCAATTCTGTTTTACCGACTCCAGTAGGGCCAGAGAAGATAAAGCTAGCAATAGGACGATCTGGGCTTTTTAGTCCGACGCGGGCGCGACGGATACCGCGAGATACAGCCGAGACTGCTTGCTCTTGACCGATGAGTCGTTGGTGCAGAGTGTCTTCTAGGTGCAGGAGCAACTCTGACTCCGATTCAGTTAGCTTGTTGACTGGTACGCCAGTCCAAGAGGCAACAATTTGGGCGATGTCTTCTTCGTCAACGACGGTGGAGTTGACAGGTTGCTCGTTTTGTGTGAATGTTGCTTGCAGTTGTTCTGCGAGTTCTAACTCTTGGTCGCGCAGGCTTCCAGCTTTGTCAAAATCTTGGACTCTGACTGCTGCTTCTTTAGCTTTGGTGACGCCAGCGAGTTCACGCTTCAGTTCTTTATTAGGAGAACTCTGAGAGTTCCGCAGACGAACGCGAGAACCTGCTTCATCAATCAAGTCTATTGCCTTGTCGGGCAAGAAGCGATCGCTAATATAGCGGTCTGATAATTGTGCTGCTGCTACAAGTGCCGCATCCAAAATTGTGACTTTGTGGTGTTGTTCATAAGCACCGCGCAAGCCGTAGAGAATTTGTACGGTTTCCTCTACTGAGGGTTCCCCAACCATAATTGGTTGGAAACGACGCTCTAGGGCGGCATCGCGCTCGATATGCTTCCGATACTCATCGAGGGTAGTTGCGCCGATGCACTGGAGTTCACCTCGGGCTAAGGCAGGTTTGAGGATATTGGCTGCATCCAAACCACCTTCTGTACCACCAGCGCCAACCAAGGTGTGAATTTCGTCAATCACCAAGATGATATTGCCGACAGTGCGGACTTCTTCCACGACTTTTTTGATGCGTTCTTCAAAATCGCCACGGAAGCGAGTTCCAGCTACCAATGACCCCATATCGAGGCTGATAACTTGCTTACCCTGTAAGCTTTCGGGAACATCCTGGTTGATAATCCGTTGAGCTAGACCTTCTGCGATCGCAGTTTTACCAACTCCTGGTTCTCCAATCAACACTGGGTTGTTCTTAGTGCGACGACCGAGAATTTGGATAGCCCGCTCAATTTCCTTTTGGCGACCGACTACGGGGTCGAGTCTGCCTTCTTGTGCTAATTTGGTCAAATTCCTGCCAAACTCTTCCATAGTTAGCGGTTGGGTGCGCTTTTGACTACCACCACCAGCTAAAGTCGGTGCATTTTCACCCAAACGGCGAACTATGGCGCTGCGAACACTCTTGAAGTCAACTCCTAGATTTTGCAGTACTTTGGCGGCGACACCTTCACCAGCCTCGGTCAATCCCAAGAGTAAGTGTTCAGTGTTAATGTAATTCTGTCCCAGACTATGAGCTTCTTTAAAGGATTGCTCAAAGAGGCTTTTCACCTTGGGGGTAAAAGGAATTTCTGGTGGTACAAAGCCAGAACCCCTACCAATAATTTTTTCTACCTCGCGACGGGCATCTTTGAGGGTAACGCCTAACTCGGCCAGCACTTTAGCAGCAACCCCAGTTCCTTCTCCCATCAAACCCAGGAGAATTTGTTCTGTTCCTACAAAGTTATGTCCCAGGCGACGTGCTTCCTCCTGAGCTAGCATAATTACTCTAATGGCTTCGGAAGTGAAGTGTTCAAACATAGCGGGTTCTTGCTCCCTAGCTGCTTGGACTTTGGGTGAGATAAAATTCACCCTCATCTAAAGTTTTTTGTATTTTCTTAAGGACTAATGTAACTTTATTTAAAGTTAAGTGGCAGTGGTGAGAGCCGTAAGACCTCAGGTGTAGTTGCCGTCTAATAGGAGTGCTGAGTGCTGAGTAAAGTAGCTAGGAACTGAGTAGTGGTTAATTTAACAATTAAGCTTCAGTGTTTGGTGATTTACCTTTGCTTTTTTTGCTCCTCTGCTCTGGGCTAAACTAAAAACTCAGGATTTAGCATTCAACACTCAAGACTGACGATGACTGAAGCAACGGCCGGTAAAGACCAACAACATCCTCTTTATAACCGCGATCGCCCCCTTATTGATATTTTACTCTCTCAAGAGGCGACAGACTATAACTTAGCAGAATTAGCTAGACTGCGAATGCGTTATCAAGGGTTTCCAGGGGCGAGAGACATCCAAAAAGACCTAGATAAAGTCTTGCAGCAGTGGGGTTTGACCGAAGCGGAGCTTTTTGAGAAAACTCGCAAAATTCATGATTTGGGAGGAATTTACAAAAGTCGCGGCAAGAAAGAAGAACAGGATTGGAATTAGTTATGGGGCATTGGGCATTGGGCATTGGGCATTAAGCATTAATCACTTGACTCCTAACAGAGGCGATTAATCGCATCTCTCCCCACTCCCCACTCCCCACTGGAATGACGATCGCTAATTCTGTGCCTTTGCCTAACTCAGATGTCACCGTGAGTTGTCCACAATGTTTTTCTTCCACAATCTGCCGGGAAATTGACAATCCCAAACCTGTACCTTTGCCTACTGCCTTGGTGGTAAATAAGTAATCAAACAGTTTTTGCTTGACATTTTCTGACATTCCCTGGCCATTGTCTTGAATTCGGATCAAGACGTGATGCCGATCTTCAGACAAGCTGGTTTGAATTGTGATGCGATTGGGATTATTCTGGATTTGTTGGAAACTACGCCCTTTGTTAGATTCTTCCAAAGCATCAATGGCGTTGGCAATCAGATTCATAAATACTTGGTTGAGTTGCCCAGGAAAGCATTCTAATTGAGGTATTTGCCCATAATCTTTAACTACTTCAATGTCAGGATGATGCTCATTGGCTTTTAATCGATGGTTCAGGATGAGTAATGTACTTTCAATGCCTTCATGAATATTAAAAGGAACCTTGCGATCGCTATCTCCTCTAGAGAAGGTGCGGAGACTGGCGCTGATGCCACGGATGCGATCGCTACCTTCTTTCAGGGAAGAGATGAGTTTAGGTAAATCTTCTTGGAGATAGTCTAAATCAATTCTGGCGATCGCTGACTCAATTTTTGCTCCCGGATCAGGAAAGGTTTGCCGATAAAGGTCGATTAGTGCCAATAAGTCGTGAATATATTCTTGAGCTGGTTTCAAGTTGCCGGCAATAAAGTTAATCGGGTTATTAATTTCGTGGGCAATCCCTGTAATGAGGTTGCCCAGTGCCGACATTTTTTCGTTTTGCACGAAACTGTTGTATTGTGACTGTTGCAGGTCGTGCAATGCTTGAGTTAATAGTGCTGTTTGTTTTTCTATGGTGATTAAATCGCGGTATGACCTTAAAGCAGCGATCGCACTTGTAATTAACTTTTGGCGAGTCAGTTCCACCTTCAACTTATAATCATTGATGTCATAGTTAAAAATCACTGATTCTTCGGGCGCATCTCCCGGTTGTCCGGTGCGTAAAATCACCCGCACAATCTGATTTTTCAATTCTTCCCGAATATACTTAACCACCCTTAACCCAGCATCATTAGTTTCCATCACCACATCTAATAAAATAAACGCGGTATCTGGGTGAACGGCAATCAGCTTTTTGGCTTCTGTTCCCGAAAAAGCAGAGAGAAAATTTAACGGTTTGCCCTCAAAGGTAAAACTTCTCAAAGCCAGCTTGGTTGCTTGGTGGACTTCAACATCATCATCCACAATCATCATTTTCCAAGTTTCAGAAGTCTCTTGTCCCTGACTCTCTACCTCCAACGGAGTTAAGTGAGTGTGATCACTTATCTGCTCTTGATCATCTTCAAATATGAAGACTTCATCATCTTTCAGTGAGAGAAACATATCGGTATCGTTAAGCATTGCCAACCAACTTTGTTAAAAGGAACAAGAACACTTAATAGTTTGTGGACAGAGGTAGTGTCACTGTAAATAGGGTTCCCTTTTCTACTTCACTATGAACATCAATTGTCCCTTGCAGCTTTTGAGTAACTAAGTTGTAGACAATATGCAGACCTAAACCACTGCCTCCTTTTTGCCTAGCAGTGGTGAAGAAAGGCTCAAAAATTTTGTTTAAGTTTTCTGGTGGAATGCCGCAACCATCATCACTATATTGAATCACAACAGCCTCACCTTCTGGCTTCACCTGAATCCGCAACTGCCCTGATTCATGAAGTTGATAGGCATGAGTTAAGGAATTCATCACTAAGTTGGTGAAAATTTGCGCTAAAGCCCCAGGATAGCTGTTGATGATCACAGTTTCATCTCCTGTCACAATCAGGGTATGGCAAGCTTGTTTGAGTTTGGGATTTAGGCTGATGACAATTTCTTCCAAATACTGCTTGACTAAAAATGTCCGGTGTTCCAAACTGGTTTGATCCACCGCTACTTGCTTGAAACTTTGCACGAGTTCTCCGGCACGATTTAAGTTGCTGAGAATCAAGTCAGTACTTTCCTTGGCAATCTCCAGATAGTTGTTTAAGACTGAACGCTTTAATTGACCTTGTTCGACAGCCGTAATAAACGATCGCGTTTCGTCAGCTAAAGTAGAAGCAACGGTGATACTGGTGCCCACAGGTGTATTAATTTCATGAGCAATCCCAGCCACAAGACCACCTAAAGCCGCCATTTTCTCAGATTCCACCAGTTGCTTTTGGGTAGCTTTCAGGTCTTTTAGAGCTTGAGACAGTTCTTGAGTTCGTTCAGTTACCTTTTGTTCCAAGGTGTTGTACAGGGTAGCATTTTCAATGGAGATAGCAGCTTGAGACGAAAGCAAATTCAGAACTTCCACCCGTTCTGGGGTAAAGGCTCCAGTTGTGAGATTATTTTCTAAATAGACAATCCCGATCAAATTGCCTTGATTGAGGAGGGGAAAACTCAAGATAGATTTAGGTTGCTGTTGATGAATGTAAGAATCACGAGTGAAATTATCTGCATTAGCAGCGTCGCTTAATACAACACTATCTTTGGTACGAACAACGTAATCAATAATAGCATTAGATAATATTGCTTTACTGAAGGTTTCGATGACTTTAACTGCATCTGAGTCAATTGTTCCTGATGCTGCAATCTGCCATTTCCCCTGTTGGTTGAGAAGTAAATAACCCTTTTCTGCCCCAGCATTTTCGATGACAATTGTCATTAGTTTGGTCAGTAAAGTATCGAGTTTGATTTCTCGCCCCAGAATTTGGGAGGCTTTGAGGATGCTTTTTAAATCTAAGGAAGTTGATATGCTGGTACTACTGGTGGAGATGGTTTTAGAGGTTGGAAGTTGAGAGTTTCTTTCGGCTTGGTTTAAAAATTGGGGATAGCGTTTTTCTAAATCTGCTACTTTGGCTTTAGCCCCCCAGCGAGTGTAGGCATAATAGGCATTGAGTAGATAATCTTGGGCAATTCTGTCTTTACCCCATTGGAGATAAAATCTGGCAGCAAGTTCATTAGCGATCGCTTGTTCGTTGAGATATTCATGAACTGTAGCTTTAGCGATCGCGCGATCGTACATCTCAATGGCCTCAGCTTTTTGTCCTAAAACTCGATGCCGTTCAGCTTCCACTAAATAAAATTTGTGCAATAAATTTGTCGGCGTGTAGTTCGCCCAATTCTGCATTTTCGCTTGATTTGCTGTGACTTTTTCTAATAAGCCTGCTTGTGCTGACGGCAGTGCATCAGCATATAAAGCTAACGCCGTCAGAGAAGCGTAAAAATTCTGAAGTGGTACGATTATGTTTCCTATTAGTGCATTTAGACACTTTTCTAACTCTTGGACATTGGCTGCGGCCTGCGGGAAATCTTGGAAAAGATAGCAGAGAAACAACTTGGAGAAATATAGGTACGCCAGTCCAGTGCCATCATTAGCTTGCTGATGCCAGGGTAACATTTGCTCCTCCCGATAAGCTGCCCCACTTAAAAGACAAGGGTTTTCAGTTGTTTCTAGCAGATTTAAGGTTAACTGCCAATAAATAGCTAGATACTCAAAAGCCGCTTTGTTTTGGACTTGACCGAGGGAATGACTGTAGTTAGCAATTTGCCGTTCAACTTCCACCAAGTTTTGGCCAATCGCCCATAAATACACGCTATAAACGACCGCACAACTACCTGAAGATTCTATATCTCCTGTGTCTCTACCAATTTGATAAGCTTCCCTTAAAGACTTGATCGTTTGCGGGAGTGGTTCTTGCCAATGCCGGATGCAAGTATTAAATACAAAGCTGATGTAACATTTGAGATGTTGAGCATCGTAGCGTTCTAACAAACTCAAAGCAAGTTGACCAAATTGATAGCCCAATGTAATCTCTTCCAAGACTCCACAGAGAATTACACCGTACGCCACATAGGCAACCGTTGATAGTTCTGTATTGCCATGTTCCAGAGATAAATTCACCATCTCTAAAACAAGGAATGGGAATATCTCAGGCGCTCCCCGAAAGGCAGGTGACATGATGCTGGAAAGAATTTGCATCGCTGCTAGTTGGTGGGCTTCCCGCATTTGGGGCAGGTTGATTAGGTCTTCGACTTCCCTTCCCGCCAGATGATCTGCTGTTTGCTGTAACACTTTGCCCAGTTCTGAGTGATTTACAGGAGAGGAAAAATTAATTCCCAAGGCTTGCAGAACTTCTAGACCGGTTGCGGTCGCTGCTAGTAATTTATTCTGCATTGAAAAGCCTTGGATTTGAATTTGATAAACTTTTACCTTGTCTAACAAAACTTGAGTATTTTCTAGTACCTCTTCTACACATCTATTCATCTGTGTGAAGTCACCGCACAGAAATGCTGCTTCTGCTGCTGACTCAAATAATGCCAAGGTTTGGTCATAGTTTGTTTGCCAAGAATCTGCTGCTAGTAATTTAATGCCGATTAAAAAATATCCCATAGCAGCTTCATAAGCAGCAGATGCTTTGGCTTTACGTCCTGCTAATAAATTCAACTTAGCTAATTCATCCTGTTCAATTTGAGTATTAATTAACTCTGCACCAATATTTAATTGGTTAACAATTTCAAAAATTTTCTCTTCTTGCTCTGCTGCTGATGTATTGCTCAATATCAGTCGCCCAATTTGTAAATGGGTTGCTTGCTTTTGCGCTTCTGGAATCAAATAATAGGCAGCTTGTTGGACGCGATCGTGCTGGAATTTATAACTAGCTTTTTTCTCATCCCCAAAATTTCTCAGGTAATATTGATTATTTGAGAAAACAATTAAACCTTCTTGTAGTGCTGGTAATAAGTGGTCTAAGACTTCCTTGACTGATTGCTCAGAAATAACTGCCAAGGTAGACAAATCAAAATTATTACCAATACAAGCCGCTAACTGCAAATTTTTCTGAGTGCCTTCTGGCAAATTGACAATTTTTCTTGTCATTAATTCCACAACATTATCGGTAATGTCCTTGGCTTGAATCTGCTCTAAATCCCAGCACCACTGCTTTGTTGGATAATCAAAGCTGAGTAATATATCTGTATAGAGAGATTTCAAAAATTCAGTGATAAAGAAAGCATTACCCTGAGTTTTCTCGCAAACCAAATTAGTTAATGGCTGACTAAAGATAATTGAACAGCCCAATGCTTCCGCAATTAAAGCATTTACATCTTTTGGGGTGAGGTTTTCTAAATGAATCTTGGATACAGTTCCTCCCTCTTTATCAATCTCGTCCAAAGTGATCATCAATGGATGAATTGAATCTACTTCATTATCTCGATAGGCTCCGACAATGAGTAAATTTTGAATGTTGCGATCGCCTAAAATAATCTTGAGCAGTTTTAGCGAACCACTATCAGCCCATTGCAAATCATCAATGAAGAAAACTAGGGGATGTTCAGCCTGACAAATAGCCTTGATAAAGTTTTGGAAGACTAAATTAAAACGGTTTTGGGCTTCTTGTCCAGCCACCTGAGCTACAGGAGGTTGTTCGCCAATCACAAATTTTAAATTAGGAATGACATCAATTAAAACCTGTCCATTATTGCCAACAGCAGCTAATATTTTTTCTTGCCATTGTTTTAAAACGGATTCGCTTTCAGTCAATAATTGATTGCACAGGTCATTGAATCCTTGAGAAATGGCGTAGTAGGGAATATTTTTTTGGTACTGGTCATATTTACCAGTAATAAAATTGCCGCGTTTGGCTGTAATGGGTTTATGAACCTCATTTACTAAAGCTGATTTACCCACTCCCGAATAGCCTGCAACCAACATCAATTCAGTTGTACCATTGGCGATGCGATTGTCCTCTGGACACGCTACGCGATCGAAAGCCGCCAATAACGTCTCTAATTCTGGTTCCCGTCCATAGAGTTTTTGCGGAATTATAAACCGATCAGAAACATCCTGACTACCCAATGGAAACACCTCAATTTTGCCATTGGTTTGCAGTTGACGCAAACATTGTTCTAAATCTGCCTCAATACCAGAAGCAGACTGATAGCGGTCTTCGGCATTTTTCGCCATCAGTTTGATCACAATATCACAGAGGACTTGGGGAATAGAAAAAGAAACCTCACCCCAACCCTCTCCTTGGTAAGGAGAGGGTGCTTTATGCGGGTGAGGTTTATTCATACTTGGTGGTTGTTTAGCAATATGGCAATGAATCAACGCTAGAGGATCATCTCCTTCAAACGGTACTTCTGTTGTTAGTAATTTATAAAAGGTCACTCCTAAAGAATAGAAATCACTACGATAGTCAATCGCCCGATTCATTCGACCTGTTTGCTCAGGAGAAATGTAAGCAATAGTACCTTCTAGAACATTGGGATTTTTGAATGATTGGGTTTCTCGTGACAGAACAGTAGAAATACCAAAATCGATGATTTTAACTTGTCTGGTGTCGGGGTTCAAGACAATATTTGAGGGGTTAATATCTTTATGAATGATGTTAGCAGCGTGGATTTGTCCAAGGATTTCGACGATAGAAATACTCAACTGGAGAAACTCTTCTAACTCTATTTTTCCAGCTAGTTGCAATTGAGCTAAAGAACTACCGCCGAAATCTTCTAACACTAAGACTGGACGTTGTTGGTGAGTTTCCAAAGCGTAAACTTGGACAACTCCTGTGAGATTGAGATTGTGGATAATGTCATATTCACGCTGATAACAAGCAATACGTTCTGGCGAAGGATAAGCATCTCGCAGGGTTTTGAGAATTACAGGTTGGTCATCGGCTTCCCTGTAGCCTCGATAGATCAGAGAGTTGCTGCTGTCGTAGATTTGGTCAATAATTTTATAGCCGGAAAGCGTGAGCATAGTTTGGGTACTCCTTAAAAGTGGGTTAATGCTGTCCCAGTTATTTTGTTGGAGTTAGTGTACCCATTTCGAGACTTTATATCATGTCCGCCAGATTACCCATAATAAAAGAACCCCACCCCCAACCCCTCCCCGCTCTTCGGGAGGGGAGACAAAGCATAGCTTTGGCTCTTTGGGGAACTCCTGAGTTTAATAAGCAATCAAGCGGACATGATATTAGGAACAAAAAGATCCCCGACTTCTTAAAGAAGTCGGGGATCTGAACGTCTCAGTGGAGAGCAAATCAAATAGGATTGCTATATTCCTTATACATCTACAATTAGCCTTGCTTTTCTCAAAAAGAATTGGAGTACAGTTTCTTCTTTAGAAATAATGTCAGCTCTGCCTTCCATTCAAATGGGAATGGAACATTGTTTATTTCCTCGACCTAAAGACAGGCTTTGAGGTTCAATTGTTACCTCATAGAAGGCAGCACCTTTGGGAGTAGTTGTAGTTGCACCTGTAGGGTCAAAGATGCAATCAATGACTTACGAGTCAAACTAGAAAAGCGCTCCGATTTGGAAAACAGTTATAAAGCCAAAGCTCAACAAGTATATGACTGCTTTATTCGTCCTTTTATCAAAGATTTAGAAACAGAGAAAATCGAAACTTTAGTGTTTATCCAAGATGGAATTCTTCGCAATATCCCAATGGCAGCGCTGTTTGACGGTAAGCAATTCTTGATTGAAAAGTATGCGATCGCCACTACCCCAGCCCTGACTCTAACCAAGCCAATCCGCTATAACCCTGAAGAATTAAGGATATTGGCTTTCGGCTTGACACAGGCAGCTACCGTTGAAACTGATGCGGGTGCAAAATTTTTTGAGCCGCTTAGTCAAGTTAAATTAGAGCTTAAAACCATTACAACGAGTTTACCTAAAAGCAAAGGTTTACTGGATCAAGACTTTACACCTGAGCGATTGCAACAAGAGTTATAAAAAAATACTTACTCAGTAATTCATCTACCAACACACGGCAAGTTTGGTATTGATGATAGAGAAACGTTCTTGGTAACTGGGAAAAAAGTTGAAGTAAATCATCAAAAATCTCGCCAAACCGAGACTTATAATGAAAAATTGACAATAATAACTGACCTTTATCAACTAATTAGTAATAGTCGCGATCGCAATAATCCCATAGAGTTATTGACTTTGACAGCTTGTGAAACTCTAGGTCTGGCTGGTATCGCCATCCAAGCCGGATCTCAAAGCGCCATAGGTTCTCTATGGAAACTTGATGATGCAGCAACCACGTAACTAATAGTCAAATTTTATCAAAGCTGGCACAGTGGATTTGAGGTTGAAAACAGTTATAGATTAAAAAATATATGTATAATCATAACAAATAATAATAAGCCAGTATTAACATTATTATTTGTTGGTATTTCTTTTGTCTTGGTCAAAACCAGTTTTATGACGAAGAGATTAATAGAAGTGGATACTCACAGTTCTTCTTACTAACAGAGTCGAAATATTCTTTGTGAGGGTAAGTAAGATACCCACCCCAGGAAAATAAATATTTTTTGTCAGTCAAAGTGTAGTGCCTACAAGACCTTACACTGCCCATAATGCCGTAACAAATGGTCACACAGCACCAATGCCACCATTGCCTCAACCATTGGAACTGCACGCGGTAACACACAAGGATCATGGCGTCCTTTCGCTGCTAATAGCGTTTCTTCGCCCTCACGAGTTACAGTCTTCTGCTCTTTTCTAATTGTTGCTGTCGGCTTAAATGCAACTCGCAAAATGATATTTTCCCCGTTGGAAATCCCCCCTTGAATACCACCAGAACGATTTGTTAGTGTGCGGATTTCACCATTTTGATCAATATAAAATTCGTCGTTATGTTCAATTCCCGTTAGCAGCGTTCCCCCAAAACCGGAACCAATTTCAAAGCCTTTGCTAGCAGGGAGAGACATGACACCCTTAGCGATATCAGCTTCCAATTTATCAAATACTGGTTCACCCAAACCTTTCGGCACATTTCGCGCCACACATTCTACTACACCACCGATAGAATCACCTTGTCTACCTGTTTGCTCAATTAATTCAATCATGCGATCGCTGCATTCAGCATCGGGACAGCGGACGATATTGCTTTCCACTTGTTCTAAGGTGACAGTATTTGGATCAACTACACCTTCCAAGTCTTTGATGCGCTTAACGTAAGCGATAATTTCAACATTGGCAACTTGACGGAGAATTTTTTTAGCGATCGCACCTGCTGCTACTCTTCCGATTGTCTCACGCGCTGACGACCTACCCCCACCTTGCCAATTGCGAATGCCATATTTTGCATCATAAGTTGCATCCGCGTGAGAAGGCCGATACTTCTCGGCCATCTCGTCGTAATCTTGGGGACGAGTGTCTTGATTGCGTACCAAAATTGCTATAGGGGTTCCTAGTGTTTTGCCTTCAAATACCCCTGATAAAATCTCGCAGGTATCCGCTTCTTTCCGAGGGGTCGTAATTTTACTTTGTCCGGGACGCCTTCTATCTAGTTCTACTTGAATTTCTTCTGCCGAAATTTCTAGTTGTGGAGGACAACCATCAATCACAACCCCCACACCGCCGCCGTGAGACTCGCCAAAAGTACTAATGCAAAATAGATGACCAAAAGTGTTGCCCATGATTTTGAGGAAAAAGGTGAGGCTTATGTATTTTACCTAGAGTTCTTGCAAAAGTTTGTTTTTGCTCTGATCTTTGTATAACTTTCTGCTATTTTTTAACATTTATGCAACGGTGTTTCCGAGTTTTTATCCAACTTTATCTGTTGCTAACTTAAACAGGACTTACGCAAACAATAGCCGAAAAGAAAGATTTTCTTCTTAGGGCAATTCATGAATTGCCCCTACAGCGTGTGGTTTTGCGTAAGTCCTATTAAATAAAAAACGCCCCCCCTTTCGGGAGAGCGCTTTTCGATTTAGCTAAACTTTACTATTTAACCGTTGATAGCAGGAGCAGTAAGAGCTACAGGAGCAAAATCACCTGCCGCCAAATCTAGGGGGAAGTTGTGAGCATTGCGCTCGTGCATCACTTCCATACCCAGGTTAGCCCGGTTGATTACATCTGCCCAAGTCGCAATCACACGACCTTCAGAATCAATGATTGATTGGTTGAAGTTGAAACCGTTCAAGTTGAACGCCATTGTGCTGACACCCAAGGCGGTGAACCAGATGCCGATTACAGGCCATGCTGCTAAGAAGAAGTGCAGTGAACGGCTGTTGTTGAAAGAAGCGTATTGGAAGATTAACCGACCGAAGTAACCGTGGGCTGCAACGATGTTGTAGGTTTCTTCTTCTTGACCGAACTTGTAACCGTAGTTTTGGGATTCGGTTTCGGTGGTTTCACGAACTAAGGAAGAAGTTACCAGACTTCCGTGCATTGCAGAGAACAAACTTCCGCCGAATACACCTGCTACACCTAATTGGTGGAAGGGGTGCATTAAGATGTTGTGTTCTGCTTGGAACACGATCATGAAGTTGAATGTTCCAGAGATACCCAAGGGCATACCATCTGAAAAGGAACCTTGTCCGATGGGGTATACCAAGAATACTGCGCTTGCTGCTGCTACTGGAGCAGAGTAGGCTATAGCAATCCAAGGACGCATTCCTAAGCGGTAGGATAGTTCCCATTCACGACCCATGTAGCAGAATATGCCAATCAGGAAGTGGAATACTACCAATTGGTAAGGACCACCGTTGTAGAGCCACTCATCAAGAGATGCTGCTTCCCAAATTGGATAGAAGTGCAAGCCGATGGCGTTGGAGGAAGGTACTACTGCACCAGAGATGATGTTGTTTCCGTAGATTAAGGAACCTGCGACTGGTTCACGGATACCATCAATGTCTACTGGAGGTGCGGCGATGAAGGCGATTACGAAGCAGGCGGTGGCGGCTAGCAGGGTGGGGATCATTACTACGCCGAACCAACCGATGTAGATGCGGTTATTGGTGCTGGTAATCCACTCGCAGAATCGATCCCATACGTTGGCGCTTGAGCGCTGTTGTAAGGTTGCTGTCATGGTTTTATAAGTGCGGTTAGTTATTTATGAATCAGGCAGTTTTGTTTTTGCCTGTGAATGTACTTTACAATGCTTTACAATTTTTAATCAAGTTTTATTACTTCAGTAAAGCTGATAGAAGCTATTAGCTTTACTTATTTAAAAGCAAGCAACGAGGTCAGGATACGCCGAAGCTCTCTTTTGTATGACATCACAATATATATAGTTGTAGAAATTCTGATTCTATTGCCTACTTCTGGGAATAATAGCTTTGTAGATTACCGCTATTCCAAAAAAAATTAACCCTCGGCTTACAACTGGGGGCTTTTTTTGTTTGGCAAAATGGCATATCTATAAATTAGACGGTTGCTATGGTATTTGAGTAGGATACATTCCATGCGAAAAGTACTGACTTGCATTACCCCTGGTAGTTAGCCAGGGGTTTTTATTGGAACTTCTACTGAGATATTGCACCATTCTTAATAACCGTAAAGTTGCCAACTTGGTATGAGTAGTGATTCTAGAATTCCCTGCTTTTCCGAATTAATAAGGGATATCGATTTTAATTCAACTAGGGAAGTGTCAATATAGGCTTATGTCGAAGCCAAAAAATCAAGTACAACGAATTAACGATGACAGAAGCTAAAAACGTAATCGGTGGAAACCTAGAAGCCTGCTGCACTTCTCCCATGACTGGGTTTTACCGCGACGGTTTTTGTCGCACAGGTGGTCAGGATTTCGGGTCGCATGTTGTATGTGCCGAAGTGACATCAGAATTCCTGGAGTTCACCAAATCGCGGGGGAACGACCTGAGCACACCTGTCCCTGATGCTAATTTTCCTGGACTGAAGCCTGGCGATCGCTGGTGTTTGTGTGCTTCTCGCTGGCAAGAAGCTCTCGATACTGGCGTTGCTTGTCCTGTCATCCTCTCTGCAACCCATGCTAGAGCTTTGGAAGTGGTTTCCCTAGACGAATTGAAAAAACATGCCCTAACTTCGTCTTGATTGGGCAAACAGGGCAATTCAATTTTGGATTTTGGATTTTAAATTTTGGATTAAATTTCAATCTAAAATCCAAAATCTAAAATCTAAAAAAATTCTTGCTCCCCCAACTCCCCAGTCCCTAGTCCCCAACTCCCCAGTCCCCAGTTCCAAATCAACTCACTGGAACTTCCAGAGGTAGTTTTAATACATTGACAACCATAGCAATCAATTTAGTGGGGTCAATTGGCTTAGATAAATGCTGCTGAAACCCTGCTGAAAGGGCTTCTAAGCGGTCTTCCTCTCGCGTGTACGCTGTTAAAGCGATCGCCGGGATACGTCCGCCTTTTTCTGGTTCTAAAGAGCGCAGTTTCCGAATCAGCATATAACCATCTTGCTGTGACATGCCGATGTCGCTAATCAGGATATCTGGTTTTGCTTGTTCAAGGACTGCTAGCGCTTCATCAACTGATGCTACCGCAGTGGCAAAAGCCCCATACTCCTCAAACATAAAACTGAGAAAGTTACGGGTATCTGCTTCATCATCTACAACTAAAACTCTTAATCCAGCAAGCGGCGTTGATGCCACAGGGGAGGAAATTTCTCCTGTGGCTTCTCTACTCCCCCTGTTACCCCTATTGTCTTGTAGCAGTGGCAGTTTCACAGTAAAGGTTGCTCCTTCTCCAGTGCCTAAACTTTGGGCAGAGATTGTACCTTTGTGCAGTTCCACTAGATGGCGAACGATCGCTAATCCTAATCCTAGTCCATTGTGCGATCGCGTTGTAGTGCTGTCTGCTTGCCGAAAACGCTCAAATACTTTGGGTAAAAACTCAGAACTGATGCCAATGCCCGTATCGGTAACTTCAATTTTGGCGTATTTGTGAGTTGTTTGTTGTTCTTCACCACAGACTACTGACAGATTCACTTCTACCCTGCCACCTTTAGGGGTAAACTTAATGGCATTAGTTAGTAGGTTCCAAACAACTTGTTGTAACCGGGCTGGATCGCCATAAACTGATCCTACCGAAGTATCCAGGACAGTATTTAACTTAATATCTTTTGCTTCTGCTAAGGGACGCACTGCCTCTAAGGCTGCCTCCATCACCGACATCAGATTAACCGCAGATACATTTAACCGCAGCTGACCACGGATAATCCGGGATACATCTAAGATATCCTCAATTAGTTGCATCTGAGATATAGCATTGCGTTCAATCGCCTCTAGGGCGCGAGAAGTGGCTTTGTCGTCAAGTTTCTTAGAGCGGAGGATTTTTGACCAGCCCAGCATTGAGGTTAGGGGTGTGCGGAGTTCGTGGGACAGAACGGCGAGAAACTCATCTTTCATCCGATTTGCTGCTTCTGCTTCCTGTCTTGCCGTCTGTTCTCGAATCACTTGAGCGCGGACTTCTTCTGCTTGTTTGCGTTCAGTAATATCTTCGAGGGTGCCTACATATCCCAGCAATTCTCCTTGACCGGAAAGCATCGGTGATGAGCGAACCTGTACCCAACGGACGATGCCATAAGCAGTTTGAAAGCGAAACTCTTCAGAGTAATCGCGACCTTCACGAATGTAGTTAGACCAACTGGCAACTGCTCGTTCTCTATCTTCTGGATGAACAGATTCTAGCCAGCTTTTTTCTAAACTCTCTGCCGCTTTCAAGCCACAAATTGTCTGATATCGGGGATTAGTATATCTACATCCTCCTTCAGTATCAATTTCAAAAATGCCAACGGGTGAACAGGTACTTAGCGATCGCAATCGTTCTTCACTTTGCCTGAGTTCTGCATTCACAGCTACCAGTTGCGCTGCTTGTTGCTTGACAGCTTCTGTTTTCTTAAATAGTTCTACGAATACTGTGACTTTAGAAGTCAAAATATTAGGGTCTAATGGTTTGAGCAAATAATCAACTGCACCCAAGGCATAGCCTTTAAACAGCATTTGGTCGCTGGTGCTAAAGGCGGTGAGAAAGATAATTGGAGTGTGACGCGATCGCCCCCGATTGCGAATCAAGGTAGCAGTTTCAAACCCATCCATCCCTGGCATTTGTACATCGAGCAAAATTACCGCAAAGTCTTGATGCAGCAGACACCTCAAAGCTTCTTCCCCAGAAGTAGCTCTCACCAGATTCTCTCCCAGTTTTTCCAGGATTGCTTCTAGTGCCAGCAAATTTTCTAGTTTATCATCCACTAGGAGGATGTTTACTTTGGGTTCCATCTGCATGGGTTTATTTCCGTGATGAGTGACAAAGCTTGACCATTTGGGAAGCAATGTTTGAGAGTGTCAAAATCCAGTCTACTGTAACAGCAGAAATTGCTGCTTCTGGCATAATATCGCTCTCAGCTGTGGCAGGTTCCTGCACAATAGTCAGTCCTCCCCGCGCTTTTATTTTCTTAAGACCTTGCATACCATCTTGATTTGCCCCTGTCAATATTACACCAATTACTTGCTGGGTGTAGACATCAGCTGCTGACTCAAACAGCACATCGATAGATGGTCTAGCATAGGAAACAGGCTGATCAGTCGAAAGAGCAAAGTGACCTAGTTCAACTAGCAAGTGATAATCTGCTGGAGCTAAGTAGATATGTCCTGGTAGTATTTCGTCTTTGTCTTCCACTTCTCGAATCGGTAACGAAGTGGATTCTTGCAATAACTCCTGAAGTGTGTTGTTAGTAGACTCCTTGTGACGATGTTGCACGATCGCGATCGGCACTAAGAAGTCTGCTGGTAAGTTCCCCAGGATAATTTTTAATGCTGATAATCCGCCCAAAGAAGTACCAATTACCACAATTTTAAACGACACTTGTTTAGTCCTCACACCTATAGAATGTGGGTTTCAATCTTAGTGTGACTTGATTCCTCATAAAATCCTTTCAGCATTCTCCAGTTCCACCACGGCTACTAACTTACCTTGATTCGCTTTTATACCAACTACTCAAAATTATATATTTTTGCCATTTGCATTACAATTAAAGATTTTATCATTGTGAAATACTTTACAGAAAAATATTATATTTATAAATTTTAAAATTTTAATTAATGCCAAAATCGATACATTGTGGAAATAGTTTATTGCTAACTAATTAACATTTAAAATTTTAATTATTATTGTTTTGACAATTCATAAAAATTTACTTAAGCTAAGGATAGGTTAAGCAAATCAACAACCGACAGCGATTTGGTTTAGCTACATCAAAAATTGCTGTTGCAGACTATTGGCATGAGGAAATTAATCGCGGTCAAAAATTTTTCTTGTAGGCAATTTTACTAAAATTATCTACAAAAAGCTAAGACATAATTAAGCCTATTGCACCGCGCACATATTGAACAGATTCCGGTCAATTAGAGATGGATACTTGTGGTGATATTAGTGAGTATCCATCAATCATTAAAGTTTGACCAAAGTGCGGTAAATATGTCCAGGAGAAGACAATGCTTGAGTATTTAACATCTTTGAACGACCACAATTTACCCTATCCAGATACGATTCATCCCATCGTTGTCCACTTCGTAATAGCGATGGTGTTGTTTTCCTTCTTTTGCGATGTAATTGGCTATTTTACTGGTAAAGCCAGTCTTTTTGAGGTGAGTTGGTGGAATATGTTAGTTGCCACGATCGCCATCTTCGTTGCAATAATTTTTGGTCAGTTTGAAGCAGGTTTAGCACAACCTTACAGCCTAGCTAAATCAGTTCTGAATTTACATACGCTGATTGGTTGGTCACTTTCGGGAATCATCACGGCGATTACAGCTTGGCGCTATGTAATTCGTGCCCGTAACCCGCAAAAAATACCAATTTATTATTTGGGAGCCGGGTTAATTTTGACCCTAATAGTTGGCTTGCAGGTATATCTCGGAGATGAACTTGTTTGGGTGTATGGATTGCATACAGTACCAGTTGTGGAAGCAGTAAAGGATGGTCTGTTGCGATGAACTCAGAATTAATTGACCAATTGAGCGGCTCTCTAGGCGCAAACGGATTACCTTACACAATTCCCATTCATCCCAACTTAGTCCATTTAACAATAGGTTTGTTCATCATTGGGATGACCTTTGATATTGTTGGTGTTCTGTTCCCCTTTGAAAAATGGGTCTTTAAATTTTTAGCAATTACTGTGGAACGTGACAACTTATTTAATGTTGGCTGGTACAACATGTTAGCTGCCAGCATCATTACATTTTTCACAGTGGGAGCAGGCTTTTACGAAATGCTGTTGGCAACACCACCAGCTGATATGAAAAGTGCCTGGGGATTGCAGGCAATGGAAACTATGCTTTGGCATGGTGTGGGTGGTGTGTTGTTATTAGCGCTGATTGTTGTCCTGACCATCTGGAGAGCATGGCAGCGCTTCGTTTGGGCCAAACAAGAATATAAACAGACAGATAGAGAAGTGCAATGGAGCTATCTGTTGGCAGGCATAGCAATCATGTTCATTCTGTATGTCCACGGGACACTAGGGGCGCAAATGGCTGCCGAGTTTGGCGTACACAATACAGCAGATAATTTGCTGCGATCGCACGAAAACCTCAACACTCAAATAAGTCATTAGTCATTTGCCCCATGCCCCATGCCCAATGCCCAATAACCAAAGACCATGAAGAAGATTTTAAATATTTTGACGCTGCTTACAGGCGCGATCGCAGTGACTCTTACCAGTCTCTGGATCGGCAAGCAGGCTTACTCCTGGCTTCCCCCCCAAGCAGCGGCCGAATCCCTACTAATTGATGATTTGATTAGCTTCTTAGTAACCCTGGGTGCCTTCATTTTCTTGGGAGTAACAAGTACTCTGATGTATTCTGTGATCTTCCATCGGGCAGTCAAAGATGACTTCACTGATGGCCCCCCAATTGAAGGTAATGTCACTCTAGAAGTTGTCTGGACAGCAATCCCTATTCTGTTGGTGTTTTGGATTGCGAGCTACAGTTACCAAGTTTACGAACAAATGGGGATTCAAGGCCCATCAGAATTAGTTCACTTGCATAATCCATTGGCAATGCAATCGGCTTATGCAGCACCAGAAAAAGCCTTAGCAGAACCAGTTGAAAAAATCGACGTACTAGCTAAACAGTGGGCGTGGGTTTTTCACTATCCCGAAAGAGATGTTACGAGTACCGAATTGCATTTACCTAGCGATCGCCGAATACGTTTAGCGCTGCGATCGCAAGACGTTCTCCACGGCTTTTATATACCTGCATTTCGCCTCAAGCAGGATATTATTCCCAACCATGCGATCGACTTTGAATTTACTCCTATCCGCCCTGGACAATACCGATTGACCGATTCCCAATATAGCGGCACATACTTTGCGACGATGCAGGCAAATGTGGTTGTCGAATCTCCTGAAGATTATCAGCAATGGCTGGCCCAAGCTGCAACCCAAAAGCCATCCCTAGCAAATAATCAGGCAGCTTCTGAGTATGCTCAAACATCCAATCAATCAGTCAAAACTGGTTGGGTTACAGTTCCACCTGCTGCACCTCCTCTAGTAAATTCACCTGGTTGAAAGGAAAGTAACCGATGACTAATATTCCGATTGAAGGCATTTTCCCCAGTGAGAAGCCTAACCACGAATCTCCCGGTAACTGGAAAGAATACTTCAGCTTTAGTACTGATCATAAAGTTATTGGTATCCAGTATCTCGTTACCTCATTCTTCTTCTTTCTTGTCGGCGGAATCTTTGCGATGGTGATGCGGGGAGAACTGCTAACACCCGAATCAGATTTAGTCGATCGCACCGTCTACAACGGTATGTTCACCATGCACGGCACTGTGATGCTGTTCTTGTGGACATTTCCTTCCCTAGTTGGTTTTGCTAATTATCTAGTGCCATTAATGATTGGGGCGCGAGATATGGCATTTCCCCGTCTGAATGCCGTTGCCTTTTGGATGGTGCCAGTAGTCGGAATTTTGATGATGGGTAGCTTCTTTGTCCCTGGTGGCCCAGCCCAAGCCGGTTGGTGGTCTTACCCGCCAGTTAGTCTCCAGAATCCCACAGGTAACTTAATAAATGGTCAAGTTATCTGGCTCTTAGCGGTGGCAATATCCGGCGTATCCTCGATTATGGGGGCAGTAAACTTTGTCACCACCATCGTCAAGATGCGGGCGCCAGGAATGGGCTTCTTTCGGATGCCCTTGTTTGTCTGGGGAGTATTCAGCGCCCAGATTATCCAACTGTTCGGACTACCTGCACTGACAGCTGGTGCGGTGATGCTGCTACTCGACCTTACGGTTGGTACTAGCTTTTTTGACCCAGCCAAGGGTGGAAATCCAGTCATGTTCCAGCATTACTTCTGGTTCTACTCCCACCCCGCCGTTTACGTGATTATTTTGCCCGTCTTTGCGATTTTCTCAGAAATCTTCCCAGTTTATTCACGTAAACCCCTATTTGGTTACAAAGTAGTCGCTATTTCATCCATCTTGATTGCAGGAGTGAGCGGCATTGTTTGGGTACACCACATGTACGTCAGTGGTACATCAGGCTGGATGCGGTTGGTTTTCATGATGACAACAATGTGTGTATCTGTACCCACAGGAATTAAAGTATTTGCTTGGGTAGCAACTATCTGGGGAGGTAAGTTGCGGCTAAATACACCAATGCTGTTTGCCTTGGGTGGATTAGTCATGTTTGTCTTCGCCGGCATCACAGGCATCATGCTTTCTTCAGTGCCGGTTGATGTTCACGTCAACAATACCTACTTTGTGGTGGGACACTTCCACTACGTCCTCTACGGCACCGTGACGATGGGCTTATTTGCTGCCATCTATCACTGGTTCCCCAAAATGACTGGGCGGATGTACTCCGAAAGCTGGGGCAAAATCCACTTCTGGTTAGCCTTCATCGGCACCAACCTTAACTTTTTGCCCATGCACCCTTTGGGATTACAAGGGATGTTACGCCGAGTTGCATCCTACGCCCCAGAGTATCAATTCTGGAATGTCATCGCTAGCCTGGGCGGATTTCTCTTAGGAATGTCCACCTTGCCCTTCATATTCAACATGGTAATTTCTTGGATGCAAGGCGAGAAAGCACCTGCTAATCCTTGGCGGGCAATTGGACTAGAGTGGTTAGTTTCTTCACCCCCCCCAGTAGAAAACTTTGAAGAAATTCCCATCATCATCTCTGAACCCTACGGCTACGGCAAATCAGAACCGTTGACAGCCAACCTCCCAGAATAACGCAAACAAAACATCGGGAAGACGCACAAACCCTCCGCGTACCTCTGCGCTTCCCTTTGCGTTTCAAATTCCACCCTCAAGCTAAAAGCAAAATGGACAGTTATATCAATTCAAATGAATTGCACCAGCCAAGCGCAGAACACAGCCACGACGAAGAAGGCAACAAGATGTTTGGCTTCATTGTGTTCTTACTGTCTGAAAGCGTCATTTTCCTGAGTTTTTTCGCAGGATATGCTATCTACAAAACAACAACTTCTAACTGGCTACCAGCTGGTGTTTCTGGACTAGAAGTAAAAGATCCGACAATCAACACAGTAATTCTTGTCGCCAGTAGCTTTGTGATTTACTTAGCAGAACGCGCCCTGCAACGCCATGACTTAGTGAAATTTCGCCTATTTCTATTGGCAACAATGGCGATGGGAACTTACTTTTTGGCTGGACAAGCGATTGAATGGAGCCACCTGGAGTTTGGCTTCACCTCCGGGACATTCGGTGGAACATTCTATCTATTAACAGGTTTCCACGGTTTGCACGTTTTCACAGGTATTCTGTTGCAGTTGATAATTTTGGTACGTTCTTTCATCCCAGGCAACTACGACACAGGTCACTTCGGCGTGAACGCAACTTCGTTGTTTTGGCACTTCGTCGATGTTATCTGGATTATTTTGTTTCTCCTTATCTACGTTTGGCAGTAAACATTAGACTTCTTGCGAGAATACAGTCTAAAGATATTTAGAATCACAGATGCACACAGATTGATCTGGGTGCATCTTTGTTTATCTGTAGTTTCATTATCATAAAGCAGCCTTAGCTTGGGGCGATCGCTTCTCTACGAAACCGAAACGTCGCTTGCTTCATTATAAAAGTCCGATGAACAGACGCCACTTCCGAATTCTGTCGGAGACGCGCAAGGGACAAGTAGGCACAGTGGCTCAACTTTCCAAGATACTGACTTTTGCAAATATTAAATATTGTTGATGTCCTTAAGCTAATCAGCATTTAAATTGCATAGAACTAAAGCTGCAACCCTTACTAAAAGCGAATTATCTTGGAAAAATAAATCACGATTAGCTTACTACTCTAATTGATGCATTTTTGTTAAGTACTTCCAGAAATAAGTTATATCTTAATTTATTTATTGTAATATTACGGGTTAAAATCTTTTTTAATCCGTAATATTACTTAACTGTATTTGCTTGATCAATTAAATAGCTTTACAATAAAAAAATCGCAATGCTTATCTAAACCCCAATGGGAACAAATCTCTCCAATAGGCTAATTGTTGGCTGTAATGACTGGGCTTGAATTATGACTTTAGTCATGGTTTTGTTTGTGACTTTCATTAAACTTTTTCTGGAGAAATCTCAATGACCATTTCAATGTACCAAGCTTCAATACCCGTGTCTATTCGCACACTGAACAACCTCGTAAATATTCTGGAAAAAGGTGCTACATATGCAGAAACTAAAAAAATAGATCCTTCTGTGTTGATCAATAGTCGTCTATCCCCAGATATGTTTCCATTATCAAAACAAGTGCAGATTGCCTCTGACATAGTAAATAGAGGTGCTGCACGACTAGCAGGGATAGAACCACCCCAGTTTGAGGACAATGAAACTACATTCCCTCAACTTATTGACCGCATTCATCAAACTATCTCTCATTTAAATACATTTAAACCTGAGCAAATTGACGGTTCAGAAGAGAGAACAATTACCCTTAAGATGCCTGACAACACTCTATCTTTTCAAGGAATGCCATTTCTCCTATATTTTGTTTTACCAAACCTTTATTTCCATGTCACAACAGCATATGATATTCTCAGGTACTGCGGTGTAGAACTTGGTAAACAAGACTTTCTAGGTAAGCCTTAATAAGAGCAACATCTAACATCATCATTGCTCTAAGGTATTGCATGAAATTTTGAATAACGTCATGCAGCTTATGCCGCTAGTGGGACTTAAACAAAAACGAAGAAGAAAAATAAGTATAAGTTCTAAACTTGATTTACCAGTCAAAAACTTAATTTCCGAGTTGAAAACTTAATCTCCGAGTTGAAAAACCTAATTTCCGAGTTAAAAACTTAATTTCCGAGAGGAAACTACCTAAATGAAAAAGCATTTAGGCAAATTAAGAAAGTAATCTGCCTGAATGCTGATTGAACTCGCTTTATCTATTTTCCCAATGCAGTCTACTTCTTTGTCAAACTAAATAACTTGTGTTGGGCACGATCGCAAAGAAGGCATACTCATACCAAGCAGTCCAAATAAAACTGCGAATCCATCGCTGACGCTTTTCGGGACTCAATTCATATTCAAATGCCCCACGAGATACATCAATGGAAGATAAATGAGAGTTGCAACCGCAGCCGTGTTGATAAGTAAAGCCGTATTTGGAAGCTATACTTTGCACCTTCATCTGGATAGCAAACACCTTACCTGCATGGAGTATGGCATCCCAAGCGCGTTTGTGTTCAATATCGCGCTGATCAAATCTTAATGCACGTTCTTCAAAAACATGATCGCGGTAAATTGGTGCTATATGCACATGATAGAAGCTGGCAGGTAGTTCATAACCAAACTCGTTGAATAAATCTATGCCAATGCGAGCCACTTTTACTTCATTAGCATACTCTGTCCCCTTTGACTCCACATCACGGAGAATTTCTGCAAAATTCGGATAGCTGTGTTTGAGAAAGTCTTGCCCAAAAAACTCTAGGGTTTCCCATGCCAGTTGTGCAAATAGCTGGGAGAATGAGGGTATCAAGTGAGCTAGTTGGGGGCGATCGCTAAATAAGTCAACATCACCATGCTCTAATTTATATAGGAACAACTGTGCCATCTCAACATAGCTTTGGGGATGAGAAAGTCCGACACTCGTGGTTCCTCTAGCAATGTCTTGCCATGTAGAAGGTAGTTGAGAAACGTGAACCGCATTTTCTCCAGCAATGACTGCAACAGGAGGACATTCGAGAAGTTGCATCGACAATCTCCTTTAAGACTTTAATCTGTAATTTACCTTAAGCGATCGCCAAGTATATCTTCTGAACACAATTAAAAATGTTTGACAGACTGTCTTTTGACAGCGATCGGAATTTTGTTCATGATATTCCTTTTACAACACTTCATGTTAATTTGATTGGGCATAGGGCAGAGGTCAATCATCAATAGTTCTTCTTCCCCTGCTCCCCCTGCTTCCCCTGCTCCCTTATCTCCCCAGTCCTCCCCTTCAGCCACCTGCAATTTTCTTATATATTTTCTCACCTTTTATTATCTCTTCATAGTGCTGCTCATAAGGGGTGAACCTGATAGATTCTTGTCGTCCTAAACCCAAGATACCAAAGGTGCAGAGGCTATTATAAAACAGTTCGTGTACCCGCTTTTGAAGTACCTGATTGAAATATATGAGGACGTTACGACAAAGGATGACATTAAACTCATTAAAAGAACTGTCAGTTGCTAAATTATGCTGCGCGAAAACAACATTTTCTCTTAGAGATGCTCGAAAAATCGCGTTATCATAAGCTGCTGTATAATATTCTGAGAAAGACTTCTTACCGCCTGCTTTCAGATAAAGCTGAGTATATTCCTGCATCAGTTTCAGGGAGAAAATACCACTTTTGGCATTTTGTAATACCTTCTCGTTCGTATCAGTGGCATATATGCGGCAACGGTGGTAAAGTCCTTCTTCTTGCAGTAAAATTGCCATTGAGTAGACTTCTTCACCGGTCGAGCATCCAGCGTGCCAGATGCGAATAAACGGATAGGTTTGCAAGAAGGGGATAACTTGATTTCTGAAGGTATTATAAAAGCTCGGATCACGAAACATTGATGTTACATTCACCGTCAGAGCAAGCAAAAATCGTTCTAAATAGGCACGGTTATGGAGTAAACGCTCTTGCAATGAAGAAACATTTGCTAACCCCTCTAATTGCATGAAGCTCTGAATGCGGCGCTTGAGTGAGGAAAAAGCATAATCGCGAAAGTCATAACCGTAGTACTGATACAGCCCTTCCAAGAGCAGATGTATTTCGATGTCCTCCAAGGTCGGTTTGGGCAAAGGCATAATAATTCATAATTAATAATTTATAATTCATAATTATTACCCCAGGCATGAATGGGCTTTTTGAAATAATGATGTTGGACTTTGGGCATTTTCCATAAATCGATTTAGTTGCTTTTTAGGATCAATTAGGGATTAGAAATTAATAATTATTTGCTCATACAATAATCCTAAATAGGTGATAAATAAAAATAATGAGAACTACACGTGTACTCCTAGGGTGAATTAAGCTACGCACAGCAAACGCACTTTAAGGAGACAAAGTACAGGTTCGCGCGGCGGAGTGGACGCACCAGAAGAAAGAAATAGATAAGATGTTTACAAACAATTTAAGATTGCTGTCAAACCCAAGTAGATTTTATGCCTAAAATAGCTTGCTGAATCTATTAAATTTGATCGTGATACTACTTATGGGTTTGAGTTTAACCAAGTGGCTGTTACTCCTAAAACAGCGATCGCTGTTATTGAAATCACAGTTAGCCATCTTACCTGGTAGCGTAGATTTTTAATCTCTTGGCTCAGACTTTCTGTCTGTGGTATGGAATATGGTTGCAGTTCTGTAACTTCGATAGCTACTTGCTGCGGTGTATTTGGGGGATTTCTAAAAGAAACCTGTGTGTGTAGCCAATTAGTAATCAGTTGGGGACAGTTCTTTTTAAACCAATTTAAAGCTAAGGTTCTAAAAACTGGTTTGGACATTCGAGCAATTAATTTCATCACCCTATTTAAGGGTTTCAGGCGAAGCTTTTGGTTGATCAGATTGACTGAACCAACATCATAGAGACAATCCAGAATTAGTTTCACAGTGGCTTCTTCACTGTTAATCAAGTTTTGCAGTAAAAGCAGAACATCATGCATACGCTCTGCTTCAATATACTTTTCTGCTAAGTTTTCTGGAGGACTTACTGAAGGACTTACAGTTGTATTTAGGGTGTTTTGTCTTACTATCGTCATGTTGGTAACATAGCAGCCAGAATAATGTATGTACACCTATCTACCGAGAGAAAGATTTTTTATCTAGAGAGAGAACCTAAAAGCCAAAATTTGTTTGTGAGACATATGACTATATCGTGTCTGTAAAAAGGCTATTTGTCTAGTTCCAATGAATCTTTTCTTTACTTCTGGGTAAATAAAATTTTTATCAAGATGCTAATACCTCAATTTGTGCAACAACTCGTTCTAATTCCTCAATGATTACAGTGCTTCCAGTCTTCCTGAAAGCATCCACAAGCGCCCGATAATACCAAAGAGTTCCTTCTTTACGCCCCTGAAAACGTTCCCAAAGTGATTCGCCCAAAACGCGATAATCTTTGAGAATAGACTGGGCGTTGTAGAGTTTATCTGCTGATGACACGAGCAGTACTGATGGGGAAGCGGTAGGAATGTGAGCAATGTATGCCTCCTTGCGCTGTCGCCAAGGCGGTTTTGGAGTTGTATCAGCGTCAGTACAACCATCTACAATTGCTGTTACATTGTCACCAAAACGGCGGCGAATTTCTGACCGTGTTGCGGTTCCACCTTGGTCTTGTTAGCTAAGGTCGGGGTGTCGCCACTCCGCCTCGCCTCCAGAACCGTGCTTGAGATTTTCACCTCACACGGCTCCTCAGTGACTTGGTGTTTTTCATACATACCTCTATTACCCATAGGGTTTAGGCGGTTAAAAAGGATTAGCATCCAACCATTCCTCATTTAACTCTTTTGTGCCAACAGCGTATAAAGCTGTTACGTTGTCGTGGCAGTGTCGATGAAGAAGTTGAAAGTTTTTATATTCATCTTTACCGCCTTGATGACGGGGAATGACATGATGAATTTCTAGCAAATCTTCATCTTTAAAGTACATTTCACAATGGGCGCATTTCCCTTTCTGCTTCTTGAGGAGTATCGCTACTCTTTTATTGGCTTCAGGATGTTGCCCCATTCTTGAACTCCAGTAAATCCAATCTCCGTCGAAAGGACTGCGATTCCCTTGCACTTTTGTATGTCTAACAATTGGTGTTTTTGCGTGCAAAAGGAGATGCATTTTGTCTTTTACGGTGAATTCCCATCCTTGCCCAGAATCTACGTGCCAGTATTTATTACTGACCCATTGTTTATTCTTTTGTGGGTGACGGCTATCTGCCCAAGCTCTAAGTTGTTGGTATATTAAGTAGTCTACCTTTGTAAAGGTAGCTTTACTTGCTTGAGTTGAATAGTATCTAGCCCATCCTCTAATTATTGGGTTGAGTCTTGTTATTAACGCCAATTGTGGCGCTGACTTGTGGGTTTTGATGACTTTTCCAATGTTCTCAAGATGTTCTTTTACCTTCTTTGGGCTTGGGGTGATTAGTGGCTTAAATCCAAGGGGTTTACCGTTGGTTCCTTTAATTGATCGGTTTTTCCCTGTTGGGAATTGCCTGATGTTAAAGCCAAGAAAGTCAAACCCTACATTTTCCTCAAACTCGTAAAGAGTATGGGTTAAATGTGTTTTACTTGGTTTAAGCTCTAAACTCATGTCTTTTAACCAGTCTGCGATTATCTGCTGACATCTTTGGACAACGGTTAGGTCTTCGTGCATTATCACGAAATCATCGGCATATCTAATGAGAACGGGCGATAGGATTCTTATACATTTTCCGTTGACTCTAGGCTGTCTTACAGGAAATGCCTGCTTTATCCGATTTTCCATACCGTGGAGGGCTATATTTGCTAAAAGCGGAGAGATAATTCCGCCTTGCGGTGTTCCCGTCGCGCGAGTCCGCGCGCCCGCTTCGCTAACAGATGTAGGGAATAGCTCTGCGCCATCCATCACTCCCGCTTTTAGCCAAGCTCGAATTTGTCGGCGAATGGTGGGGGGTGTATTTAATTTTTTCAGCAGCGCATCGTGGTTGATGTGGTCGAAGCATTTAGAGATATCAGCATCAAGTACGTACTTGGTTTTAGCTTTTACCTCGTTCAATATTGCCACAACCGCATCGTGACAGGAGCGTCCTGGTCTAAAGCCGAAGCTATTAGGCTCAAACTTGGCTTCCCATTCGGGTTCCAAGGCTAGTTTAACTAGCGCCTGCAAAGCACGGTCGTGTATCGTCGGAATGGCGAGTGGTCTTTTCTCCTCTATTCCTGGTTTGGGAATCCAGACTCTTCTGGTGGGAGCCGCTTTATGTCCTATTTTTAGGCTGTTTACCAAGATGAGGCGTGCTTTTGGAGTCAGGTTTTTAACTCCGTCCACACCTGCGGCTTTCTTTCCTTGGTTATCTTGCGTTACTCGACGTACAGCTATGCATTTTGCTGACCAGGATTTTGTTACTAATCTCTGGAGTCTGTGAACTGTCTTGACATCTGCACGCTGAGAGGCTTGGTAAATTCGTTTTTGCAGCTTAAACATTCTACGCTCTAGCTTGTGCCAGGGTAGTTTGTTCCATTCATACGTAGTCGTTAACTCGTTCATAACTTATAAACCGCTATTAAAGACTTTACCTTCCAAATCACCGTGTCTCTGTCTGCTTATCCTTGGCGTTACCCAAGGCATTTGCTTCTGAGACAATCCTTCCCAACTCAATGCTTGCGCTGGCTACTACTCAGTTATCGACCAATCCTGAGAGCAATTGAGTGGGTTACTTCGTTCCTGATTTCCGTTATTGTGTTGGTTTTAGAGCCTCTCTATCCACCGGGAGTTTTATGGATGCCTGTTAGTAACCGTCCATTACTAACACCTTTGATAGCTCCGTTCGATAGCTATCACTAACTCCGTTCCCTTTTTGGGCAAGCCGATAATCCGAGTAGGCTTGTTCACGATGACGATGGTTCGGTCGAGAGTTCGTATTCCTGCTCATGACCAACTATGCTAGACGGGATTCTCAAGTCGGATTCTGAGTTACCGCCGTGATTCCCCGCTTCACCTAGTTGAGCTGCCACGCTTAACTAAGTGGGGGACTCGCTGTTACTCCTGCATCTGGAGAGATGGAATTGATTATTTTGGCATTTGCCCCTAGCTGTCTTTGCCTAGTTAGGCTCGGCTAGTTATCTCACCATCACAGAAATCAAGTTGTCAAGGTTCTGTACCTTGCAGTCATCCCTGAGTATTGCTACTCATTTCGACTAACGAATCGCACCGATCGCATCGTGTAAGAGGGCTGCGATCGCTTCATCTTCATTTGCCCCGTATTCTAAAGCAATACTGGCAACACCTAATAAATGGGCAACGTAGGGGACACCTGAACCTTTACGAACTTGGTTGGCGTGCAGTTGGGTAGCGTAGGTGAGGGCTGCGGTAAAACGTTCTGTAAGCATTGTATAAAATGAGTTAAGATAACTCCAGCTAAGAGGTTGTTTGAAAAGGGTTTATGTCAATTTTATAACAAACCGCTCCAGGCTTCGAGGCCGCAAAGAATGAGAGTGGCTAAAGAACCTTTAGCAGAAGGTTGGGATCAGCAAAAGGACAAATTTATCAACTTAGCACCCGACTTTGTAATTGAAATTCGTTCTAAAAATGATATAGGAATCCGAGTTGAATTTTGAAAAAATCTAAGTATTTGTAGGGTGTGTTAGATGGAACGTCGTAACGCACCATCCCAAGCTTTTGGTGCGTTAGCGTAGCATAACGCACCCTACGTGTATTTCAAAAATCAAATATGAGTCCTATAGCTTGGCAAAACTAAAAGCCAAGATGGAAGAATATATTGCTAATGGTGTTCAATTAGGATGGTTAATTGATAGTAAAAATGAACAAGCTTTAGTTTATCGTCGGGATAGTTCAATTACTCAATATCCGGCTACAGCAATGTTAAGCGGTGAAGATATTGTACCTGGGTTTATCTTGCCTTTGAAAAAATTATTGTAAGAGTGAAGCCTACGCACTTTATACCCATTTGATATGACGATGCGTCAAAGCAAAATTCGATTCTAAAGTATGTTGCGAGCTTTTTTCTTAAACAGATTTTAACGAAAGTTCATAAACAAACAACATAACTACTAAATTCTATCTATTCCATCTTTATTTTGAGTGATATTTGACAATAAGCTGTTCTGCATCTACGCCTTAAAGCTCTGAATAAAAAAGCAAAAATTTTTATTGATAATAATGTAGTTCTACTTTTAGATATACAACATTTAAAACTATATTCCATCGCTAGATAGATAAATTTCTGATTATATTTTATTAAGTTTAATCGAGGATATACTATTTAAAGTAGGAGTTAATTTAATAATGGCAGACAGTCCTAGCTTAGGAGAGCAAGCGCTGAATAAAGCGGCAGAAATAGGATTATCTAGCCAATTAGACGAAGTAGAAATTTTAGATGTAAACATCCAAACTCCCGCTGAAACTGGTTAAGGGAGAGGTGGATGCAGTCACGATTGAAGGTGAAGGTTTGGTAATGCAGAAAGACCTCCGTATGGAAAAACTGTTGCTCTGAAAAATGTCGAGTATGGCGAAAGTGAGGAAATATCGCCAGAGTTGACAAAAGCATTGATAGATCAAACTAGCGAAACTTTGAATTTGAGTAACTTTGATTCAGAAGGAATGAGCTTGCAAGTTAAGCAACTAAAAGTAGAAGTAGGCAAACTCACCCTACAAGCTGAAGCTTATATTGAAAAAATTCCTTCTGCTTAAAAATAGGACATTAATAAATTCAGGATACTAACAATGGAAACTACAGAAACAAACCAAACAAGTTCAACACCTTTCCCAAATATTCCACCAGTTATTGAAAGTAACGACAGTGAGTATCGTGATAGCGGCGTACCCAGCACAGTTGCGATCGCAGGACATCCCCTACATCCTCTGAGTGTGATTTTTCCCATAGCCTTTTTAGCCGCAGCCTTGGGAAGTGACATTGGCTACTGGTTAACTAGTGATTTCTTCTGGGCTAGGGCTTCGTTATGGTTAATCGGACTCGGATTAGCTGGAGGTGTCCTTGCCTCAGCGATCGGTCTCAGCGACTTTTTGAAAATTGAACGAGTTCGCAAGCGCACCGCCGGTTGGGCGCATTTGATACTTAACGTTTCTATCCTAGTTTTATCACTCGTCAACTTTCTCCTGCGCTTGGGCGACCCTGAGTCCCGAATAGTCCCTTGGGGACTGTTAATCTCGCTCATTGTCGGTACGCTGGTTAGCCTTTCCGGCTGGTTCGGTGCCGAACTCTCCTATCGTCACAAAATTGGTGTAGTGGGTGCTGGTAGCAGAAGATATCCATAACGAAGTTAGGACTTACGTACAAGAGATCCCCCAACCCCCTTAAAAAGTTGGCTCTTTAATATCCCCCCTTTTAAGGGGGGATCGATGTTTCAGGTTTTCAATGCGTAAGTCCTGGAAGTCATTCTTAATTAAAATCCAAAATTACAAATTATTAAGAAAAAGCAGTCCAGAGGCTAAAATTTTCGTTAGTCTTTAGCCTTGAGAAAATGCTCCAACATCGTAATCAAACAATATTTATTATTATTTCTGTGTTCATCGTTGTACCGATGGGTCTTTTGTCTAAGTTTTACACTGGGCCTGCCCATCAGTGGTTTAATGACTACGGAGGAGATGTACTTTACGAAATATTTTGGTGTGTGTTTGCATTTGGGTTTTTCAGAAGTCGGGCGGCGATAATCCAAATTCCTATATGGGTTTTTGTCATCACCTGTATACTAGAATTCTTGCAACTTTGGCATCCGCCACTATTAAATGAGATTCGCGCCACCTTAATAGGTAAATTGTTACTTGGGACTACATTTGTTTGGTGGGATTTTCCTCATTATTTATTGGGTTGTGTTTTAGGTTGGTTGTGGCTGCAACAATTACACAAAATAGGTTATGCGAAAAAAAGTCAAGGTTAAACCTAATTCAAAACAGCAAAAGATTGAAGAACAACCTGATGGCAGTCTGACTGTGTATTTAAAATCGCCCCCAGTTGATGGTAAGGCGAATGAAGAGTTAATTAAACTACTAGCAGAGAAATTTGATGTAACCAAATCTCATATCAGAATTAAGTCAGGTTTGTCCTCCCGGCAAAAGCTGATAGAAATTGATAAAGATATCTAGTTGCTGTTTAGTAACACCTTCTTGCAAGACTTTGCCTGCCTCCTGAATATGAGGCGATCTCCCACCCAGTACATCCTCTAGTAGAGCCAATAAACGAGAGACAAAAACTCCCAAAATCCAATTTTTATACTTGTCTGATACTGATATACCTTGGTTGAGCTTTGACTCTTTCTATCCAAGCTTGGATAGCAGGGAATTGTGTTAAATTGAACCCACCTTCATTAGCTACATGAGTGTAAGCGAACAAGGCGATATCAGCAATCGTGTAACGCTCTCCCACAAAAAAAGTGTAAGAAGTTAAGTGTTTTTCCATCAAGTTAAGTGCTGCATAACCTGGTTCACGTTTTTGCTTGATAGCTTCACTATATTCTTCAATTTCACCTAGAATAGAAATCCAAAATCTTGATGTAGCAATAAAAGGTTCATGGCTATACTGTTCAAAACATAACCATTGCAGCACCTGCGCCCGTGAAAATGGGTCATAGGGTAAAAATTCTGTGCATTCACTCAGATACACCAATATGGCATTTGATTCTGCCAAGTATTTCCCTGGCTTAATTTCCAGAACGGGTATCTTACCGTTAGGATTTTTACTTAAAAATTCTGGTGTTCGAGTCTCGCCTTTCAAGATGTTAAGCTCTACCCTCTCAAAAGGCATACCTAGTTGTGTCAATAAAAGACGTATCTTATAACCATTGCCAGAAGGTAAAAAATCGTACAAACGCAGTAGTTCCATGCTAAAATGCAGTTAGGAATATGTTGATAAGTGAAGCTTCAAAATACAATATCTTACCAAAAGATTTTCCCAAAACCGGATAATTGTTTTTATATTTAGCTTCTGAGTACTAGATAAAATTATTCCAAAAAATAAAAACAGTATTATTTATTTCTAGATTGAGATGTTTAATTCAGTGAGTCGTGGAGCATAAAAGTATGTGTGGAAGATTTACTCTAAACCAGTCGGCAGCAAGTTTAGCTCAAGTTTTCCATGTTGAGCCAGTTTCGGATTTAGCAGCGGAATATAACATTGCACCTACGCAAATGGTGGCCACAGTGTTACAAAATCCCGAAAGCGAAAAGCGTGAATTTAAGCAGTTGCATTGGGGCTTAATTCCGTCATGGGCGAAAGATGCAGGGATGGGGGCAAAGCTGATTAACGCTAGGGCAGAAACTGTTGCTGAGAAACCCGCTTTTCGCTCGGCTTTTAAGCACAGACGCTGTTTAGTGCTAGCTGATGGCTTTTATGAGTGGCAACGCCAACAAGGCAAAAAGCAGCCGTTTTATTTTCGCCTTCAAGATGGGCAACCCTTCGGCTTTGCAGGTTTGTGGGAAAGATGGCGATCGCCTGCTGACGAGGAAATAATCTCTTGTACAATTTTGACAACGGCAGCGAACGAATTACTCCAACCTATCCACGAGCGGATGCCAGTGATTCTAGAGCCACAAGATTACGATTTATGGCTAGATTCCCAAGTGCAAACGCCCCAAACCCTACAGCAGCTATTGCGTCCCTATCCAGCGCCAGCAATGACTGCCTATCCAGTTAGCACCTTGGTCAATAACTCTCGGCATAATAATTCGCAATGCATCATCCCCCTCAGTGAGAAGAATGCACCCCCAAATCAGTTAAATTAGCTATTGAGTGTACTAGATAGTCTTTATAGCGCGTATACATACTATAATGCACCCCCAAATCAGTTAAATTAGCTATTGAGTGTACTAGGGAATTGGCGAGATGAGGGAGATGGGGGAACAGGGGAAGAAAAACTATTGATTATTGCCCAATGCCCCATGCCCAATGCCCAATGCCCAATGCCCCATGCTCCAGTCCCCAATATCCAGAGACAAATATGCCAAGAACACAAAAAAACGATAATTTTGTTGACAAATCCTTTACAGTGATGGCGGATATCATCCTGAAGATCCTGCCAACCAACAAAAAAGCTAAAGAAGCGTTTGTTTATTATCGAGATGGTATGTCTGCCCAAGCAGAAGGGGAATATGCTGAAGCATTGGAATACTATGAAGAAGCTCTAACACTAGAGGAAGATACCAACGATCGCGGCTATATTCTCTACAATATGGGGCTAATTTATGCCAGCAATGGCGACCACTACAAAGCTTTAGAACTATATCACCAGGCAGTTGAGTTAAACCCACGTATGCCCCAAGCCTTGAACAACATCGCCGTGATCTATCACTACCAAGGCGAAAAGGAGAAAGAAGCTGGAGATAACGAGGCTGGCGAAGCACTGTTTGACCAAGCAGCAGACTATTGGATTCGAGCTATTCGCATGGCTCCCAATAACTACATCGAAGCCCAAAACTGGCTGAAAACCACTAAGCGATCGCAAATTGACGTATTCTTCTAAAAGTGAGGAGTTAGGAATTATGAATCATTCACTCCTAACTCCTGTACAGACGCGATTAATCGCGTCTCTCCTAACTCCTAACTAAAAAAATATGATTGACCAAGAACAAGTTCATAAAGTAGCTAATCTTGCTCGTTTAGAATTGACTCCAGAAGAAGAAGAACAGTTCACTACCCAATTGGGAAGTATTCTGGATTATATTCAACAGTTGGATGAACTTGATGTCAGTAATGTGTCCCCAACAACACGGGCAATTGATGTCAGCAATATCACACGAAAGGATGAATTGCAACCCTATCCTGACCGGGAAAGTATTCTCAACAGTGCGCCTGAACAGGAAGGCGAATTCTTCAAAGTACCAAAAATCCTCAATGCTGAATAGTCTAAAGTCCAGAGTTTTAGATTCTTGACTATTGGCTAATAACTAAGGAGATAATTATGGGTTTGGGAATTCTAAAGGATGGTCAGTGGGTATCTCAAAGGGATCAAGAAGACTCCGAAGGTAAATTTATCCGTCCATCAACAACTTTCCGCAACCACATTACAGCTGATGGTTCTAGTGGGTTGAAAGCTGAAGCGGGGCGCTATCATCTGTATATTTCTTGGGCTTGCCCTTGGGCGTGTCGCACCGCCATTATCCGCCAATTGAAAGGACTTCAAGATGTCATTGGGTTATCGGTCGTTGCAGCAGAAATTGCTCAAAATAGCTGGGAATTTGGCGATGAACCGGGGTGCATTCCTGATACAGTCAACGGTACTCAATATCTTTGGCAACTTTATCTGAAAGCTGACCCTAACTATAGCGGCCGGGTGACAGTTCCAGTTTTATGGGACATCCAAAATGGGACAATTGTCAATAATGAATCCCGCGAAATCATCCGCATGTTTGATACAGAATTCAATGCTTTCGCTAAACAAAATATCAACTTTTATCCAGAACATTTACAAAAAATAATTGACGAGACGATTGATAAAATTTATCAACCAATAAATAACGGTGTCTACCGGGCGGGATTTGCTACCACTCAGTCGGCTTATGATGAAGCCGTAACGGAATTATTCACGGCCCTCGACTACTGGGAAAAAGTATTGGGAAATCAACGCTATCTTTGCGGAAATCAAATTACAGAGGCGGACTGGTGTATGTTCACTACTCTGTTTCGTTTTGATGTAGTTTATTATGTGCATTTCAAATGCAATTTACGCAGGATTGTAGATTATTCAAATCTGTGGAATTATCTCAAAGAACTTTACCAACTGCCGGGAGTTAAAGAAACTTGCAACCTTGACCACATCAAACGGCATTATTATAAGAGCCATCCCCAAGTTAACCCAACTCGCATCGTCCCAAAAGGCCCACTGATTGATTTTGATGCACCCCATAACCGGGATAAAATATTTGCTTGATTAAAACTGCTGACCTTTAACTGTTTTATTCGCTTGTCGCGTCATCGCTTCATGAGTATTACATGCAGCCCAGAACTTAGTGCCATTCATCTGGGGTAAAAAATTTAAAGTAGAGATTTTTGAGATTTTATATTAGCATAAAAAGTAAACTCAGCACACATTCCAAAATAGTAGATATAGATTCTAGTTCACTTCGCTTGAGATGCCCATACAGTTGAGTCAGTCCAGTAAGGGTAAGGTTGTTGGTTTCTGGGTCGATGCTCGTTCAGCCCCAAAGTTCCGAAATTTCTGAATTTCGGTTTCACCTTCGGCTAGAGCGCCCAACATTAGAGCATGGTGAAGATCCCTAGCCACCCGGATGCGACCCCGTAAAGACAGCCAAAAGTGGGCCGCTGAATAATTAACTTGTGAGAAAGGTGTTCGTGAGTTTTTACGGTTATAACAGAAGCCGACATTAGGATACACTGGCTTTTGAATACATCGGAAATTCAGCAGCGACAAACAAAGTCGCTACTGAACTTCCTGCCTAGTATGCTATCGCTTTTTGCTGTATGAAACTTATTCCAATCTACGGTAAGTCTCCCTCAAGAAGGTTTCTTAGCATTTAAAACGACTCCCACTGTTTTGAGCCTATAGCCTTAGAATATTTACAAGCTTTACTTACGAATTAGCTCTCTCTAGAAAAAAGTACCGTTTTTGCTGTATAAGCTGACATTCTACCTGTTTCTATCCGAATTTATGTAGCTTATTAACAAATCAGCGGATTTATTAATATTAAGCCTGCTTTACTATTTAGTTTCTTACCCTGACCTATTAGACTACCTAGTGTTCATTTCACTTTGTTCAATAGCTTTTAGCCCTTATCGCTCCCATGCTGACCCATCACCGCAAGCCCGTGTGCTTATCACTTATTTCCACTGACTTACCAATCTGGTCTGTTGTCGAAACTGCCGGGACATTGTATCAAAAAGACACTGATCGATTCCATTTACTATTGACTGCACCGCCCCTAATTAGCTGTGAAGTAGAGAGTGTCCTAAGTCCAGAGGACACACTTCCCCAAAGTAAGAGCAAAGCTTACGCCCCTAACAGTCCCAGAATTTTGTGGCTGGAGATTTCTCCTTACCGAGTCATCATGACTATGCAAGGTAACGCTCAAGTGAGTTACCGTCACTTTTGGGAAAAGGGCGTTTATGGTATTAGTCGCTATTGGTTGCCAACTGAGTCCTTGCAACCTAACAATCCTATTCGTTTACGAAATTTTACTAGTAGCCTAACTCTCAACGGACATCCCTTGCCAGAACATTTGCGTCTGGAATATGAATTGTGGGCAGAAAAAGTCCAACTAGGATGCTACATACTAAATTTGGAAATTAAACACTGATAGTGATGGGGACTAGGGACTAGGAAGTAGGGAAAAGTTTTTCCAATATCAATAACCCATACCCAATCCCCAATCCCCAATCCCCAATCCCCAATCTCTTTCAACCAAAATAACTAGGTTGGTTTCCAGGTTTCCATTTAATATTGCAACCAACACTCGGCTTTTGCTCACTTGCAACAGGTTTACCCGCCAGCACTGCTTCAATGGCTGCGCGTAAATCTGCGCCAGTTACAGGTTTACCATTACTGGGGCGGCTATCATCTAATTGTCCCCGATAAACAAGTTGCCGTTGGTCATCAAATACAAAAAAATCAGGTGTGCAAGCTGCTGTATAAGCCTTTGCCGTTTCCTGGCTCTCGTCGTAGCATAAGGTAAAATTAAACCCTTGTTCTGTGGCAAATGCTTGTAACGACTCTGGAGCATCATCTGGATAATTGTGTGCATCGTTAGCACTGATGGCAACGATCGCTAAATCACCTGTAAAATAATCTTTTCCTAACTGCGCTAATTCTTTTTGGACGTGCTTTACAAATGGGCAATGCCGACAAATGAACATTACCAACAGCGCTTTTTTATCTGCAAAGGTGGAAAGTGAAGTTGCCTTTCCAGATACCACTTCCGGTAGATCAAAATCTGGTGCTTTTGTGCGTAGCGGCAACATACTTGAAGCAGTTAAAGCCATAATTTACCTGATAACTTTACGCTGATAACTAACGGCTTTTGCTATCAGTATATTTTTACTCTAGCACTAAGTTTTCCATAAATTAAGAGACGGTAAATTTACCGTCTCTTACATTTGTTGAGAATTAAGTTATAGAAATTAGTTATTACAGATTTGCCAAAACACCAACGATACCATGTCCTGTGAATACTTCTAATGCTATCAGAGAGACAAAACCAATCATTGCTAAACGACCGTTGAGCAGTTCTGCGTAAGGAGTGAAGCCTGTGCGATCGCCTTGCTCATCTATATAAACCCTTGGCTCGATCGCAAAGTTGTTCAGTTTCCCTTGGTCGTCAATTATAGCAGTGTTTGTACGCATGGTTTTTTCCCTGTCTTCTCTTTATGTAAATAACTGTAACAAAGACATTAATATTTGTAAAGTATCTTAATTTGCTCAAGTAGAAGTCCAAGCCAGAGATATGATAATGGATCGAGTTGAAAGCCATGTTTAACAAACAGGCTCCGCTGCTTCTGCATAAGCACTTTCAGTCACAAATCCATTCCCAAAAACTAATGCATCGATTTCGAGTAGAGGTTATTGCCAAAACACCAAACCCGCAGCAGGTGATTTATGCCGCGATGCACCAGGACTATACTGATGGGTTCGTGTTTGATGAGCGCGACTCCTGGCCCTCGGAGTCACAAAGCGGCGAAGTTATTGTTAAGCGACTTTTAGCGGGTGAGAGGGGACACTATGGGCCTCTAGAGCATCCCCAGATTGTTTTCAACTGTGGCTACTTTCCCCACAGTGTCATGCAGCAGGCGCGTACTCATCGCGTAAGTGTGTCATTTGATGTTCAGTCTTTTAGGTACACAGGCAACCAATTTATTGATGTAGTAGAAGGTAAAAAAGACATAGAAGATGTTTTTTACCTGCGTCCCGTTGGTTATTACACTGATAGACAAGGTAAAAAATATCATTATTCACCAGAGCAACGAGCCGCAGATTTGCAGTGGTGTCTAGAAGCTGCTAAACGATATAAAGCTGATTTTGAGGCTGGAATGTCTGAAGAACACGCAAGAGGTAAAGTGCCTTTTGATTATCGCCAGCATTTTGTAGTTAGTTTCAATTTAAGGTCTTTTTTACATTTTTGTGACCTGAGAAATAAGAAAGACGCTCAACTTGAAATTCAAAAGTTGTGTGAAATGATGTGGCCTCATTTTGAAGATTGGGCACCTGCGATCGCACAATGGTATGAAAAGCAGCGTCTAGGTAAGGCAAGATTAGCACCTTAGATATTAAGGGTTCTTCAGTACTTGTTATGCCAAATTATTAGCTATGCCCGTAAAATAAGATTAAAAATTGGATTAAAAACTTACTAAAAGCATCGCAGCTATTGACATGTAATGAATATTTGTTATTAGCTGTAAATACTATCAGATGATTTTTTGGAATATTTACAGTTATGGTTCATAAAAATGATATAAAAATCCTCACAGAGATTCTTGATTTAGACGACATAAAAGTAATATCACATCGTCTTCATGAGG
>NZ_JBALCY010000082.1:0-85094 GCF_036917655.1 Nostoc sp. | reverse complement strand
TAGGCAACCCCTTTTCTCCCCCTTAAAATGATTATCATTCTTGAAAAAACCTGTCTCTTGTTTTTCTTGGAATAATTTATTCTTTGGAAGTCCCTCAGAAAAACAAAAATTTGCATTATTATTACTAGAAAAAATTAAGAGCGCTCAATCTTTTAAGCGAATTTAACAAAATCTTACTTGCGATGGCTTCAGTAAATTTACTAAGATAACATCGATGTAAATGCTATTACGCAAATCATGTTCAAGACATTGTGGACTTTAAGACAATACACCTTAGCGAGGCAGCGATCGCCGCTAGTTAGAGGCTCATATCTTGCAACTATTAGGAAAGTTTACATAATTCCAACTTAACAAACATTGCTATCTATTCTGCTCAACTAACTCCCGATCTACAATCGCAACATCCCATTGCGGAAACTTCGCTAGCAATTTCTTGATCACAATCTGCAATGCCGGATCATCCCAACACTCCTGCAAGTACTCAAACCCCGGATTCTGCCCTGAATTCGCCGCAACGCAAGAATTTTTGCATACGCTCCGGTCGCATATTTGACAAAAGCAACAATCGCCTCATGCGACCATTTTTCAGTTTGTGACACGGGCAGCGCGGAATTTTCGCCTTCATGAACTGCTTTGACTTCATCACAAGAAACTGAGTTTTCAGCCGTAAACGTTGCAGAGGGGCAACTCAGTTCTATTTTCTGATCTGCGATCGCTGAAGTTGAAGATTTTTTGTAATTGTTCGGCTCGATAGGCGATCGCAGATGGTGTTGGTTCACTCCCCAAGATTATGGTACCAGCTTCAAGCGCTTGGGTGTTGTTCATAGCGCTGGCAAGATTCTTCAACGCCATACCCATGAGTCGTAAGCATTCTTGGGCATTTTTCTTGGGGGGTTCTGCTGCAAGCGATCGCAAATCAATAGTTTTCTCCAAGGCTTGCTTCACTTGCTTGCCATTTTATTAAACCTGCTCTACATATACTTTACGTCAGGTTTTCTTTAATATCATTGTTGTCAATGACACGGAATATTCGCCAAGGGTCGGCGGGAGAGTTGCGACGAAGAAGCCAGCAGTTAACACCGACCACGTTAGTACCAAGAGTATATTTACCAATCGTATAAAAAGTGTTGCCGTCCAAAGGGATGTATTCCCAATTTTCGTATTCCATAACGAGAAGGTTTTTTTGCTCTCCATAGGCATTAACAATTCCTTCATAATATTTATCACGCCCATAGATAAGTCCAGATAGCTCTTTCGAGTCTTTTGCGTTGGCAATTCCCACATCCTCTGTCGCCAGATATTTCATCTCCTCAAACTTTTCCTCTGCGTACAACTCGTTCCAACGTTTGGCAAACTGTTTCAACTGCTCGATCACCTGCTTAGTCTCTTCACTTGTCATTTTTTTCTCCTTTCTACTGAGATGACCATATACTAATATCCTAGAAATACCTTTGCCAGAACGAGAATGAGTTTTTAGACGGGATAAGGGTTTCAGAACAAAATTTGTGTAATTAATTTTGTATTACCACTTACTTGTATCCATTCTTTAAAAGCCAGCAACAGATAGAGCCTTGTATCATCTGTTGCCAAATTTTAGCAAATTGGTATTAGTCAGGACATCCTTGTTGATACAAGCAGCATTCTTTCGGCTGCTCTGGTAACATTTTTGCAATTTTGCTCCAAATCTTTGAATCTGGCTGTTCCATCCGGAAATTTGTATAGTTCTGACTTACTAATGGGGCTTTAGCTTCATTGGGATTACCAGAGAAGTAGAAAGATTGGGGATGGCGATAAGGTTTAGCCGTCTTGTCAAAACTGTCTGGAGTGGGGTTTTTATAAAAAGCGTATCCAAATAAAATTTCTAGTTTATCTTTTGGAAGAAACATGGAGTATGCTTGCAGAGAATTATTGAGATGAGTACTTTGTTTTGGTTGATAAGGCAAATGCTTAATAAAATCAGTGCGTGGAGGGTGGTTATGAGGTGAGAACAAACAGATCCTTGGCTTCTGGTTCGGTTCTTGACCATAATTCAGAAAATAGGCTTTATTCCCCAAAGACACAAAGGCACAGGTATATTTATTGCTACGTGGGAAGATAGGCAAACACCGATCTTGATAATATTCCATCATCGCCCCAGTCCCATCTTTCTGATCTTTGGGAATGTAAGTGGAATCGTAGTACGTTGTACCATACGAAACCTCGTAATCACTGGGGGTCAAATTTTCAGGTGGTGAAGTGTAGGGAGGACGAAACTTATCCTTTTTATAATCTTGAAATACCCGATACATTCTCCAATCACTAATCCACCACTTTGGGTATTGTGGATCGGTTGGTTCACCTTCCTTTCGCTTTGCTAGACAATTATCATCAAAATTTTCTGATTCTTGGCAAGTCTCATTATGTACGGTTCGAGTGGGGTATATATCGTCGGAGCCATCAGAGGCTGTGCGTAATCCAGAGGCACTCGCGTCACCACTGCCTAGAAAGACTATAGTAATTAAAAAACAAACCACTAAGGAAAATAAGACTCGCTTTGTTATCAATAGAATCCAACTGAAATTGTTCATGAAGCCTCTTAAATTTGATGTTGGGTGTTCTTTTCACTAGGCTGTAAACCTGACTCCAAATCTTTAGATTTGGCTTTTCCATGCATAAATTAGTGTAGTTTTGGCTAGTGTAAGGACAGAGGTACTGTTTCCGAGTAAAAAATCTGTTCCACTACCAAAAAAGTGCCAAGTTCCGATTCTAGAAGTTGATTCGGAACTTCATTTGGGAAGTTGGCACTTGATGACACCGACTCTAACACTACCCCTATAAGCGTGCTAAATGACCCATTAGTAAATCTATTGTTGAGGTATGGTAGGGTTGAATTTAAATGAGGGAGCTAATTGCTTTTTCTGCCCTTGACAATTGGTATTCAAATGAAGGTGCAACACGCTTCTCAGCATCAGGCCCTGTTTTAATTTTCAGTTCTGCCATCTCCTCAGCTTGCAACTTTAATTCAAACATCACTCCGATAGTTGTATTTAAGTAATCTGGGTGACCATTGAAAGTCTTTTGCAAGCCGTTCAATAAACTTGTGTAAGAGTAGTTGAACTGATCTACTAAGCGACGCGCTCGGCTACCTTCGGGATACATCTCGGCTTTAGAATTCTTTACAAGTGGATAAATCTTTTCAGAGTCTAGATTGATTGGTTGATTCAGGTCGTAGACAAATCCACCTGGATTTTCTGGGTCTGGCACCAGGCGACCACCTTTGACGATTTGAGCAAAGCGATAGTAATGAGCAGGCTGATGTTGTGGATCAAAGGGACTAAACGTCTGGGTGGCTTGGCTTCTACCCTTACCGTTAAGAGAGCATACTCGTGTCTTCTGTACGGTTGTCGTTCCTTCGCCCTGCACAATAATCAACTTCAAGGCTTCATTGGCTTTGTCCACATCTGTGATTTCAAATAATTCCGTTCTTGGAAACCATTTTTCATTGACAACCTGATTGCGCCGTTGAATAGTTAATGCTCCCTGGTGATGTAAGTCTGTGATTTTTTCAATAATTGCTTGATAGAAGTCTCCAATCGTTTGATACTCTTCGGTTGCTCTCAGGGCGAAGGGGACGGGCTTGGCTGGGTAATCTTCCGGGTCTATAGAGGTTTCTATTTGCATGAAGGTCTTGGTGATTTGTTCTTTCGAGAGAGGCGCAAGTCCTACGATTAGATCCGGTTGCACCAATGGTAAGTGCCCTGGATAGGTGGGGATAAAGTCAGGTTTATTGACTTGGGGTGTACCACCAATGGCATTCAAAACATTGGCTGCAATGACCATATGCAGCATTTCTTCCCGCACCACTGAGAAAAGGATTTCGGCTACCTCCTGATTAGAGTTAGGTTGGATAGAATATAGTGCTGTCAGGTAAAGCGGAATGGTTGAATGTTCTAACTCGATCGCTGCTTGCAGATGTCGATAAAGATCCGCAGCTTGTGTGGCGTTGTGGATCTCTTGAATAATGCGATCGGGAATTTTTAACATACAGTTCTCCTTCTTGTGTAGAGCGTTTTTATTTTATGAGTTGCGTTGAATTCGCCGTAGGGCGATTTGCAAATTTTGGTAACCGTGTGCGGTGCTATCGTCTTCTAATGGTGCGTCTGCGACTTCAGGCTCTAGTGCAAATGATGGGATAGATTTTGTCTCAATTGCTTGTCGCCCTTCTGCTTGGGACGGTTTCTCTCCTAGCCGCAGGACATAGCTGCCATCGGCGTACTGCTCCCGCAACCATTGCAGAATTGTGACTCGCTTGGCACGAGAAAGGTCACGGGTAACGGGCATGGAATTGGGGTCATGAACATTTAAGGAGAAAGCCAATTCTAAAATGGCACGATTCTCCCGCACTGAATCGTAGTCTCCTAGGTCAACCAAGCGCTTACTCATAATCGGATAGAGGTTGCCGTACTGTTGGAAAATGGGGTGAATATGCTCGAACCAGGTAGGGCGATCGGGAATTGGATAGGCATCAAAGAGTAAAACGTAGATGGCATCAAGAAATTGTTTTTGACTGTCTGCTTGCCCTTGCAGAGAGTATAGCAGCGTATAAATTTGCCCATCAATGTAACCACGGGGATTACCAGGGTCTTGCGTTTCAATTAACAACTTGGCTTTACCAGTAGCATCTGTTGTCAGCGTTAGAGGTAAGTTTTTGAGTGCTTCCTGGGGCTTGTTTGTCCAAGGTATTTGAGCCTGGGGAGGTGCGGGATCGTTTGGCGAACCGCCGCCCTCAGTATTATCTGGAGGACTGAAAGCTATACTTACTGAGGCATGGGGTAGTGGCTTACCATAACGACTAGCAAAAAGTTCGATCTCAGCTGTTTCTGTTGGCTCAACTCGTTGCACAAACTTGTCGGCGCGAACAAATAACCCGTCAAGACTCTCTCGAACTAAGACTTTCCCTGTATTACTATCAAGCATCTGAATCAGCGCCAAAGGATGTTCGCGTATTAGCTCCAGTTGTTCGGGACGCACAGGCGTAGCCCAAATTCCAGCCGTTGTGTACAACCAGTCTGGTTTTCGATAGGGAATTAGGTTGCCTAATGCCACAAACCCTTCGTTTTTGGACAGGGTTTCAGACTCCTGAGTATTTTCATCTTTGAGAATTGCTAACTGGAGGTCACCAAGGTCTTGTAATCCCAACTTAAAAGTTAAGGGTAGAGCATTGCCAAAATCAACTAAGACAGAGCTTTTATGGTCATCAATTAAGGCATCAAAGAAGTTGATTTTGTTCAAGGGAGATCCCGTATTTGCATCAACATTCGGTACCATCCGTCGCCCTTTAACAAACGAGCGAGGCTCATTCTCATCGTAAGGGCCGATCGCCCCAATTACAGTACCCAGGGTAAACCGATCCGCGTTCTTGTCTGTACTATAGCCAAAGGTGGTAAACCGGATTGACAGTTTCCCATTTGCTGATGCAGCCTTCAGTGCTTCTAAAAAGCGAGACCCCCGTAAATTCTCCCCCCAGTGCAGGTCTGTCAGCACCGATTGAAAAGCAGCAGAGGCTCCTGTAGAGCCACGTGCTTCCTGACGACGACCAAACATGATATCCCGAAAAGAAGCTGGCTCGAACTGCCCAACTAGAAAATCTTCCTGACCGTCTGTTAACCGGATGGTTAACCCCCAAATTGCAGAGGCCATCTGGAATTGTGGGTCAAGATCCACCATCTTGCCTCCCACTCGGTTGTTAGAACCATCTATGACAAGATTTACAGCAGAATCCTCGCTCATTTCGCCATCAATAACGACGGACTTAACTCTACAGTTGATTAAACGGAATGCTCCTGAACCTGTGGGGTTCCACCAACCATTGAACACTTCGCCCATTTGAAAGTCTTGAAAACGCTGTTCAAAAGTTGCATTGTCATAATGTCTCACATCGTTGTTAACAGTTGAGACATCTGACTGAAAATCACCGGCAAACACCAGACGTAAGTTATTTTGATAACTCATTATTGTCTTTAATTATAAACAGAATAAGACACTACTATTTTTATACACGAGATGCGAATAGCCGAAACGATACTTAACATCAGATAACATCATATATGAGGGCGGAGAATGTCCCAATATCTACGGCTTATGTGAGATGCAGGGCAAACACATCTAAGTATTGACGAGTCTGAATCAGAGTGGGATTTAGCGAAACCCTTATTAAATTCTCATTTATATAGTAATGATAATCATTAGTGCTCTTTTATTACTCTCATGAGAGTATAATTAATTACTAAGAGTTTAACTTAGCAAGGGTATTTAATTGGGTTCAAGAACGGCTACCTCCACGATCACCGTGGTAGATCAGTACTGCGATGCCTATAGAGATTTGTTTCCAGAAGTGAGGACATTTGAAAATTTTAAACATCTTGGTTGAGTCGATGGGGGATATTATTCCCCGCACCTCTCAGTTAGATCCGGACATGCCCATTTCTGTGCATCCGGCTCCCGATGTTATCAGCTTGCGCTTTTGCTCATGTGTTTATAATCGTGGCAACTCTCATGAATTGCTTCCAGATTATTTTTCTTCCAGTTGGTGTGATTTTCATCGATGTGATGCAGATGAATCCTTTCCTCATCGATGAACTTTAAACCGCAGGAAGCACATCTATGGTTTTGCTTCTTAAGAGCAATAGAAGTTCCGCCGTCATAGAGTTTACTGTTACGTTCGCTCCAGTAGGCTGTATCTCCGTCATAGGGGGATTTTGTTTCTTTGACCATGACGTGTTTACTCTCGGAGTAGGAAACTTTTGGGAATGCTTTGTCTAGTAATTTCTTGCTAGAGTAGCGGTTTTGCTTGGTTTCCTTATTAAATACCGTATATGCTCTGTGACTTATGAACCAAAGTGAGAGCTTTGACCCGTCCATCTTGCAGAACTTATGGTAATTTCTCCAACCTCTAACTACCGGGGCTAATTTCTCCGCCTTTGTGGTAGCACCATAATTCGAGTTGTTGACGATGTGTTTTACTTTCTTACGGAACGCTTTGAAGTTGTCCACTGAGGGAATACATCTGAACTTTCCGTTTTTCTGGACTTTGAAGTGCCAGCCGAGGAAATCAAACCCATCTGTCGCGGCGGTAACTTTGGTCTTCTTTTGGCTTACATTCATTCCGCGATTGCGGAGAAACTCGCTGATTCTTTCAAGTATCTCTGTTGCGTCATCTTCGGGTCGGAGTATAATAACCATGTCATCCGCGTATCGGACTGATGGTTCTGTGATTGACTTATTTAAAGTCTTCTCGTGTACCTTGCAACCTTGTTTGTAGTTGTAATGGTATCTGTGTATACTCTCAATTCCGTTGAGCGCAATATTTGCTAATAATGGGCTGACCACTCCCCCTTGTGGGGTTCCTTGTTCAGGAAATTCTGGATTTACCCCTGCCTTGAGGCATCGGAAGATACCGAGTTTTAGTCCTTTAGGGGCGATGAGTTCGTCCATTATTGCCGAGTGGTTAATCTTGTCGAAGCACTTTTCAATATCGAGTTCGATTACTCGTTTTTCTATTCCATTGGCATCAGATTTGAGGTTATTAAAGATGTACTTTTGTGCATCGTGGGCAGAGCGCCCAGTTCTAAACCCATAACTCCTAGCATGGAAGGTGGCTTCGTGTGCTGGTTCTAGTGCATATTTTGCGAGGCATTGCCAAGCTCTATCCGCGATGGTTGGTATTTTAAGCATTCTGGTAGTTCCGTCCTTCTTTGGGATGGGGATTTCCCTTAAGCCTTGATGCTTCCAATTTCCACTATTGCCTCTTAGCCATTCTTCTAAGTAGAATCGTTCGCTAAAAGTCAGGGATTTCTTACCATCAATACCCGCCGTCTTTTTGCCAGCATAAAGCTTAGATACTTGTCTTATTGCAAGAAATCGAGCCGAGGTAGATTTAAGAATAAGCTTTTGCAGTGACCTAGCTTTCCGCTTGTCTCCAACAAGAACAGCTTTGTACACGCGCTTTTGAAGGCGGAAAAGGTTGCGGCGGAATTTCTTCCACGGTAGAGCTTTCCAAGATTCACTAGTTTTGTAACTGTGTCTAATCATTTTCTCTTCTAGAGTTTGTGCATTCTGAACACCTCAGACCAATTACGGTCTGTCCTACCCAAGTTGTGGGGATTCCTCCGCTCGTCTGGACTACTTGGGGTTCGACTGCCCCTTGACCCACAACTCGTTTTTATTCGTTCCCTCGGAGAGATTGATTGTTCCGTTAGATGTAGCCAATTCGATTACTGGATTCCCTAGACTCTTGCCGTTATTAGCACGATATTCGGCGGGATTGGCTCCAGTTAGGTCAGGGAAATTTACGTTGCGCCCTGCCCCATTCAAAATCGCTTTTCTAGGCTCGATTTCATCATAGGAACTCCCTGTTAGCGCCAGTGTCAACCCGCAACAGTCGTCTGATTGCACCCTGTTCCCAGCTTCACTCTACAAGAACCGAGCTTGTTCGGTGTGGGCAGATAAGGAGTCAATTCTGAGTCTGAATGGTAGGGCTTTCACCTACATCTGACCGAGAGTTCAGCCTTTTGGTGACAGTAATCTGCTGTCGGGCTGGATTAGTTATTTACGGGCTGAGTACCGTGATTCACTAATCAACGAATCGCACCACGCTGGAATGTTATCTGATATAGGTATTGAGCCGAGCTCCCCATACACGATTATCATTCTTATTGAGACTATTTTGAGTATTTTAGCTGATTGACAAAAGGCGCTTTATTGTAATCTCTCACGGATGACCCCAGCCAGTCTTGCATGAGTTGTGAATAGCCACCTGCAAAGCGCACTTCCACAGAAATGGCAATGGCTTTTTGCAATTCTTGAACCTGAAATATTGTATATTCAGTCATTTCCCGTTGAAGATTGGCAGCACCAACAGTTCCCAAAGCAGGTATCAGTCGGGTTTTTGTCTTACCTGGTTCTGGATAACGAGTAAAAATAATCAGGTGCTGTTTTGGACTTGCTGGTAAGTTCAGCACGCAATACCTTATTTGAATAAACTAAAAATATCTTAATAGCAATACTTCTCGTTTTCGTTGGCTGTAGCATGATCTTTTCCCGTTCGCATAGCCCCCAAAATTGTAGAAACATAGACACAACGTCTAGCTTTACCACCATTCAAGCTGTAGAAGGTTATCTGTCCTAATCCGCCTACTGTACACTGATTTCCAATTTCAGAGATAGGGCAACCGTGATAGTTAAATAAAACTCGCCACATTTGCTGTGAAGTGTGTTTTCGTAAAGTTGTCTCCTTTTTTCCTTTATTGTTTTCCTCTTCATCAATGCGAGTGTTTGGCTCAAGGTTATGCCATAGATTGTCATTGTTTTTAACAGCATCAGGAATGAATTGTCCTGCTTCTGCTTGATGAACTGCCCATTGCACGACACCATTTTGTATGCGAAAACTGGCTTGCTTAGTCAATTTATCTTTGCTGGCTTGGCTTTGGGCTTGGCGCATCGCATAGTAAACCTCATTTTGGGCAGTATTGAGGCGGCGAATCTCTACAAAAGTTAGCCAGTTAGGTATTCCCAGCGTAGCTAATATACCAATTAATAGAACAACTACTAACATCTCTGGTAAGGTAAAACCACTACTGGAATGCTTATTCAAAGGATTTTTTGCATTAGCTAGAGATTGTAGATGCACCTGGGTATCCATTTTTGTTTTCTGATCGTTTTTCAGCTACCCAGATATTGAGGAATGTTTCAGTTTGTTGGCTTCTTACTTCGCGCCGATTAGTAATACTGTAGAGCAAGGTGGGCGAGGTAAAAATTATGATGGTTTTCAATAACAATTTTAAGGTGAAATTTAGATTCTGAAGCCTTAAGGGGTCGTTAAGAAAATACTTCCACAGAAATCTAGCAGATGCTAGACCTTTTTGCCGATTAAATGGCTTTTGTAGGGCTTTGCAGGTCAAGTATTTGTATAAATTTGCTAGACTTATATTCCAACTCTGCTTAAGTGTAGAAGGTCTTTCTTTGTACGCTCTCTCAAGCACTTGCAAGCAGGCTTTTTCCTGCCTGATAACATTAGTAGAAACTGAATTAGCACTTATGCGATATAATATTTGTACAGATGGTACACAGATAAAATCAAACTTAGAGGCTAATCGCAGCCACATATCCCAATCCTGAGCCGCACTTAGAGATTCGTCAAAGCCACCTAATGTCATTAAAGCTTTTCTACAAATTAAGGGATTGGAACCATTCTCTAGAAAGTTATTTAGTAACAAATTTTCATAAGCACTTCCATTTACATTAATGCGCTTACCTGAAACTATGAATTGACCATTTGCGTCAATATAATCAGTCCAACTATAAGCAACTTTTGCAGTAATGTTTTCTTGCAGAGCCTTTAACTGAGACTGAAGTTTATCAGGTGTCCAAAGATCATCTGCATCTAAGAAACTAACAAATTCTCCAACTGCACGCTGTAGCCCTCGGTTACGGCTGACATTTCCGCCAGCATTGGAATAGGAAAATACTTTTATTCGTGAGTCTTGGATTTGTGTAACAACTTTTAAAGTGGAGTCTTGTGAACCATCATTAATTACAATTAATTCTAGGTGAGTAAAAGTTTGATTTAAAACAGATTGAATAGTGTAATTAATAGTCTTTTCACTATTATAAGCGGGGATAATTACAGAAATTTTTGGCGAATCTTTGCTGGCTTTCATCATTTTATAGGGCTAATTTATTTTTTAATACTCTGCCTAGATTACATTTTAAGTAGTAAAGAGGACTCATCATGCTAGCCAAGTAAAACTCCATCTCAAAAAGTGCAATTAGATTACTTTTCAATTGCCCTCTATACTGAATTAGGTGCTGTAATACTCGGCGTAAATTCCCTAAAATAGTTTTCACAAACACTATTGGTTTTTGCCAATTTTTAGTATTTATCAAGCGTAATTGGAAAATACACAAGCCACAGCCGCGTGCCAAAGTTAGGAGGTAATCTTTTTCAAGTCGCCAATGTGGTATTTGATGATAAGTATGCATAGTAGGGTTATACCAAATTTGCCAGCCTGCATAATGTATGTAAAGCAATGGTTCATAGTCATCACCCTGTACTAAAATACCAGGCAACTTCCCGCTTAAAGTAGGTCGTTGTGGTACATTCTCACACCATACTTGTTTCCGAACAACAAGCGCCGCACCAGGAGGAAGCCTTAAATTATCCGCATCAAACAAAAGTGGATTTGAGCCATGTTCTCTGATAGCTAAAAAAGCTTGAATTCTTTCAAAGTTTTCTGGCGGATTTACTTCAAAATCACCATGAATTTGTCCACTCCAAGCGCCTGCTTGAGGATGCTCTAATCCAAAGGTATATGCTTCTGATAACCAATCAGGAGCAGGTAAGTTATCATCATCTAAAAATGCGATTAGCTGCCCTCTGGCTTCACGTACTGCCCGCAGTCGTGCAAAAGCGGCTCCCTGTTCAGTTTCTAAAAAATATCTTAAATTGCAGTTTCCATCATATATTTTTTGGAAATTCTGGATTATTTCAGATGTGTTATCAGAACTATTGTTATCTACAATAATAATTTCCCAGTTAAGTTTTCCTACTCCTGTCTGGGTTAATAGTTTATCTAAAATTTTAGGTAAACGGGTTGCTCCATTATATGTAGGAATGGCTACACTAATATCTAGATTTTCAACTGCTAATTCAGTCATAATACCTAATATTTTGATAATTTATTTTTTAAAGTATCCATTTTTCCAAAGATAAAAAGGGCTAATGAAACTACTTAAAAAGAGTTCCATTTCGCAAGCAACTACCAAATCTTGTTTTAGCTTAGTTCGATATCTAAGTAAGTGGAGAGCAATTTTCCGCAGGTCATTTATCATATAAGATAAAAGAGCAATTGGTCTATATACCTGTTTTATATTAACCATTCTAGTTACATAACGGCTGAGTCCAATACCTCTAAAAAACGGAATTAAATAATCTTTTTGCAAACGAAAGTTGGGTATTCTGTGAGAAATTTCCATTTCTGGGTTATACCAAATTTCCCATCCTGATTTTTGGATATAAGACAACATTTCTAAGTCTTCACTGGCAAGCATATTGCCTTTAACCCTCCCAGTTAAAATAGGTTTATCTGGTACACTTTCTAACCAGGCTTGTTTACGGACAACAAGTCCGGCAGAAGGAGGTAGTAGTTTTTTGGCAGCTTCATATAATAGCGGTAAATTACCTCGCTCTGTAATTGCCAAGAATGGAGCAATTCGCTGAAAGTTTTCTGGTGGTTCTACTTCCCAATCAGGGTGAATTTGACTACCATAAGCTCCCGCCTTGGGATACTTCTCACCAAAAGCATAAGCTGCGGATACCCAATTTGATACTGGGTAATTGTCATCATCTAGAAAACCTATGAATCTACCTTTAGCTTCTGCAACTGCTTTTTTTCGGGCATAAGCTGCTCCCTGTCGCGCTTCAAAGCAATACTTTAAAGGGTAAGGACACTGCCAATTTTGTTGATAGGTTTGAACAACTTTAGCTGTGTTATCAGTGCTGTTATTGTCTACAACTATAATTTCCCAAGATAAATTTTCGGTGTGAAGTTGGTTTTGTAGTCGTTCTAGTAGTTCAGGCAAACGACTTTCACTGTTGTAAGTTGGAATAGCTACAGTAATATCAAGGTTCTCAGTCATTTGACAAAAGTTACATTTTTATATTTTGATTAGGACGCTTTTTATATGTTCAGCCAATGGCTAATTTATCAGTGGCTCTTAAATAAATCTATCTAACATTAAAACTGCACATGATGTTTTAATTTTGCTATCAATGTGCAGTTTTATGTACAGTATTATTGCGTGTTTTTGAATAAATATTGCTACCTGATGTACTTAACTGCATTTATCGTCTTTTGCTGTAAGCATTGAGCCTAAGAGAGTTTTCACAATGATGCATCGCTTTACGCTACTAGCCGATGTAGAATTTGCAGAGCTTGGTACAGCTACCACTATTTTTAACCCAGGTGGCTCTGTACCTGCTGTCACTGTTCCAAAGTTATTTGGCAGAGTCAGCGCTCCCATATAGTCAAAGGTAATTTTTGCTGATGCATTTAAAGGGTAGGATACAGGAGAATTAGTGGTAGTATTGGCAATATTTTCACCACTAAGATTTCCGCCCAGCAGTAATTTATCAGAATTGGCTCCCACATCTGTCCCTAAAGGTTTCCATGTGCTGATTCCAATATCGGTACGATAAATAGCAACCTCTACATTTTGGGTTGTGCTATTTTTCTGAAAACTAACACTGTAGCTAAGTTTTTTGTTTTTAGCTTCCCGCTGTGCATTTTGTAATGCAGCTAAAACAGCGTCGTTAACCTTATTTACCTGCTGTCGATTTACAAAGCCAACCCAACCAGGAGCAGCGATCGCTGCTAAAATTCCTACCATCAACAGTACTACTGTTAATTCTATCAGGCTAAAACCAGCATCCTTTCGATTGGAGCCATCGTTATAGTATCTATTTGCTAAATATTGCTGCTTTTGTTTTGTTTTCTGGCTATGTAACTGGAAATAATCTAATAATTTCAAACTAGGAATATTCCGCATACTATCCTGCTTTTAGTAATCTTTGTCAAAGATAGAAGCTATTTGGTAAAAATGAAGCTGCTTCCTTGAACCTTAATGTTTGCACTCGGAAAATAACTAGATTTGGTCTGGGCATAACGTACTTTAGTTTCATCATTTTGGATTAAACGAGCTTGTGCGTTACCCCTTAAATAAACTTCAGCAGCACTTCTATTATCTGTGCCAACTGAATTTACACAAGTATAGAAGCCTGTTATGATACTGGTTGCTGCTGCTGGAATTTGTGTAAAGCCAGTAGAACATGTCACTGCTGGCGCTCCCTGTGCTATTGTTGTTTGATCTATAAAATCAACTAGAACCACGGGAACTTGACTGTAAGTATCCCCTACTGCCAAACTATTTGTCCAACTATTCATTTTTACTTGTAATGTTATGCCCTTTTGTGACAAGTCAAATACTTTAAAACCTTTATCTGGACATAGGCTATATTTTTCAGTAAATCCAGTACAAGTACTACCACTACTATTTATAATGCCATCTTTAATTTCCCATCTGGCGATGCGGGCAGCTTGAGACCAGTTAGAATTAGTGTCTTTAATTAAATAGTAAGCTACCAATGAATATACAAAAGAATCGTCTTTTTGAACTACACCGGCAGTATTTGTACTTTGAACAGCTTCTTTGGAAAATTCTCGTTTCCAAAAGACAAGCACAGGAACTCTATCTGTTGTAGTTGAGCTAGCTAGTTGATTCCCACTTGCATTTGGGCAAGTACTAGTATCAGCAGTACCGGTTAGACAACTAATTCCAGTAGCATCATAAATATAGATTGCTTGTTGGAGATCGCGAGTAATATAGTCAAGCGCTGCTTTAATTTCTTGCTCAGAGTTGGCTTTGGCTTGTTCCTGGCCATCAGTGTTTAAAACGCTGATCATAAAACCTAGTAACGGCGTAATTACTAGGAATGCGAGGATCATAGCCACGAGCAGTTCAATGAGGGTGAAGCCATTATTTTTGTTTTGCTTCTGAGAGGGTTTTAGCTGAGTAGTTAACAGCCACCTCAACAATATATTCATTTTGCTACAGGTTCTCCTTAGTGACGGATACTGAGTCATGAAATTATTTATGTTTGCTGGGTTAATTATGGTTGACAACCACCAAGGCGATCGCACAAAGCGTTATAAGAGGGTTGACCTCTGGCAATTTCAGTTGTTATTTCCACCAGTGGTGCCTTGCGATCGCCTAATCCCCCAGTGAATGTTGCTGCTTTTTTTCCACCGCTACCCGCAGTTAAGGTACCAAATTCAGCATCTGAACGATATACCCGAACTCCCAAACGATAGCTTTGACCGCTATCAATTTGAGTGGTACTCGTGCTGATAGTTCCAACTGCATTGCCAAAAGCCTGAATGTAAAACTGAACTGGGCTGGTTGTTTTGTAGGTTGTACAGTCGCTTGGTATAGTGATTTTGCCATCGTTGTGAAAGCAATACAAACTAGTTGCGTCTGTGGGAACCGCCACACTGCTTAATAAATAGCCATTGTTTGAAGTTGACAACGTTCTAGAAGATGCAGCAGTGAGTACTGGGGTCATTGCATCTGTGATGCTGGCTTCTGAGATTGTTTTAGACTTAATAGCATCAATGAAGGCTTTAGCCGCTCCTGTTGCCAATTCCACCCGTTTAGCTTGCACACGAGTTGCTGTTGACATGACTAAGACAGGTGCGATCGCTACTAGCAAAATGGCAACCACAAGCATCGCCACCAGCGACTCAATGATCGTAAAACCAGACTCGTTAGACTGGGCAGATGATTGTTGTAGTTGGTGTGGGATCATAGTTTGTTACTCAATAGGGTTATGTCTTACATCAATTTGCGATCGGGTGTAATACACTCGTAACCTCACTTCCAAACCTCTCGCCCTACAAGGGAAGAGGCTTTGAATTTTCCCCCTTCCCTAGCAGGGAAGGGGGCTAGGGGGTTAGGTTTCTTAACGTGGTCTATTCACCCGAAAAGTGCTGTAAAAACTCTCATTCAGATACTTTAGGATGGTTGGAGTTGGCAGTTACTAGGACGTTCAGTTGCAGGTAGTGCAAATTTGAAACCGCTGCCAAAGTAAGTGGTGTCCGCAGCATCAAACCCATCCGCTGTTTGAGCTTGGACAGCACACAACAGAGTTTGCACCCAAAGGTCATCCCGACCTACTTCTCTGAAGTATTCATTCGGAGGATCTGTCGCTGGAATTACAAAGCGCTGGGCAAACAAGTCGGGGTTTTGCGCCAGTAGGGCCACATCATAACCCCAGTTACGGTTGGGAGGCATATAATAAGGCGCTTCACCAGAACCACTACTAATGAAAGTACTATCTGATGTGTAACCAGGTCTATCAGAATTCAGAACTCTGAAAAAGATACTGTTATTCTTAGCGAGGTTAGCAGCGGTAGTATCATTAGGGTCAGAAGTGGTTGCAGGAGCAGTTGTTGGCCCTGGTCTGACAAGAGCTTGGAATGGTGCAGTAGCATAGATACTGCGTTTAAATTGGATGAATGAACCGTTGATATTGGCATTAACCCCATCCCAGTTTTCTAAGAAGCGCACAAAGTTATGTAAACCCCCATTGATTTCGTAGGTAGTTGAACCCACACGAGCAGGACTATCACCAGCCGCAATTACTAGATTAAAAGTTGTTTCACTTGCCTTAGACAACCATCTAGTACTTTTAACGACACTAGATGATCCTGCTAAACTGGCGTAATCTTGATCTACAGGTGCTGCGGTTGTTACCTGTAATTGCAATACAGGTTCTAATAGCGGCTGGTATGACGCATTTCTGATGGGTGTAGTCGTGAATGGTGATATGGCTCCAGGAAAATCTCTAAGCGAACCAGAAACTGGTATTTTCGGGTATCTGTAGAATATACGATTAGTGCTGTTGTATTTGATCTCGCTCATGGTGGACGCTGGTGGGTTAGGAGAAGTACTTGTTGTGGTTGCAAACCATAGGGCATTAGTTGCTATGTCAGGTATGGGACTTGCGGGGTCTACTTGACCAGTTGCTGGGTTAATAAGTACTGGGAATTCTTTTACTACACCTGATTTAATACCTAGTGGAATAGGAGTAGCGCTACTAAAAGTTATGGGATTATTACTAGTATCAACAAGCTTGGCAAAATTAGCATCAGTCGTTAGTACATTGTATTTCCGTTTGAACGCAACCCTACGAGCAAATCGTTCAAAACCAGCCCTTGGCGATCGCGCAGTTGTACCAGCTAAGAGTTTGTCAGGATCTGCACCTACTACATCACTAGACCTTTTTAGGATTTCTGTGGTTAGGTCTAAAGGATTGGTTTTATTAGTATCACTATCTAAACCCACAAACCAGTCATCCTTATCCATTTTGCACTCTGAAACTGGTATTTTAAAGCACATTTCCATTACATACTCTGGGAAAGCTCCCCGGCGTTGAATGGGTGTGACGAAGTTGTTCAAGTAAGAACTGTTATAGCTTACTGAGTCGGTAGTAATGGGAGTACCTTTATAGTAGGAATCATCATTAGATGTAGTGAAGAAATTAGATGAAGTGACGAAGTTATTATTCCAGAAACCCACCTTCAGTCGGTCGAGTATGAGGTTAGGATCACTCCCTTGGTTATTTCGCAAATCGTAATCACCCTCATTGCGGAAACCTTCGCGGAAGTTAGTAGATAGCAAGGTGACAGCATCGGCAATTACTGATGCTGGTCGCCAGGTTTCGCCTGTTGTGCAATTGGGTAGTCTAGGGTCACTAGGCCGACAAGCAAAGTCAGGATCGCGATTTGTGGCAGCACGAGTGTAAAATTTAGTATCGTAAGTACTATCACTGGGAGCAGGTAAAACATCCGCACCTTTGAATTCTTGTTTAGTGTGCAGATTAAAATCGCCTTTAACATACACTGGTAGCTCAGTTGCTAAAATTAAGCCTTTTTCTTCTGCTCTGTAATTATTCAGGCGACTCACATTACTGCCATTAATCAACATAATGGCATTGGGTCGCCGTTCTGGATCGAGATTGTAGTCACTGGCGCTGACATTTTCACTAGTTGAGCTACTACGATCTTTTTGAGCATCATCACGAGAGGCATAGATAATGCCGCTATTGGGCAATAGATATTCGTTAACAGGTGTAGCAGTGATTGATTGTGTGCGAAGCAGACCTAAATCTATGGTAGTAGCACGAATTTCTAGAGGCTGACGCTGTTCTACTTCTAGATTGTAGTTTCCAGTTAATGCACCACCTTTATCTATAGCTTTAATTTGTCGGGCATCAAGAAATGCAGTTTCTTTGATTGCACCATTAGGAATGTAGGTAGTACTCTGAGCCAGAGTGCCATCGGCAATTGTGATTGCACAGATGGTAGAGTCAATTGCTGATTGCTCAGATAGAGTGAGCTTGCTGGTTGTTGCTTTGGCCAGTGCTTGCCGCAGTAGCGGATTGACGAGCCGACCATTGGGAAATACCAAGTTGGCTTGATGTTTCAAGCGATCTAGCAAAGCTACGCTAGTGTTAGTAACATCATCATCGTTAGTCACCGCTGCAAAAAAACCATTGCTATCTACTGTCTGTCCTCTAGTTATACCAGCGGCTGTAGTAGCGGGAGCAGCGTAAACAACCCCATTATTTGATCTAGCTTCAGTAGTTATGGCACCAACTAGTTCACCGCTCACATCCGGCAGTGTACTTATATTTCTTGCCGTATTCTTGTTTGTGGGATCATAGTAGCTACTTACACAGGCCATGGGTGTCTGATAATCGTCTGCTGTAGCCGCCAGAGGATCGTAGGAATCAAAATTGTAGTGATACACTCCCGTGGCACGCATTACCAAATGGCCGCGTGTTGGCGTACCGTTGAGAGGATCGGCGGATTTAGGCACAAGCATGGGCATTGTGTCAGGCCAGACTACATTTGTGGCGCTGGCATTATTTTCTAATACGCTTGTTGTACTGGGGTCGTCATTGACTGCCGAGGGAGGTGTCGGTAGATCAGAACCTGTACGTCTATATACTCCCGCACCTGTAATCACCCTCAGTCCACCGATCACATCAAGGATATTAGTTCGGGGTGAAGCGGCTGAAATTTCCCAAAAACCATCACGTCCTGTTACCCCTAAATCTGATAACTGTTTGACACGAGTGGTACGAGTCCGATCTTTGGTAGTGCTACTTGTCCACTTCACAGCAGGAGTGATGGGTTGGGGATCATCCTCTCCTACAAACTCTCCTTTTGTGTCGTCCCATATTAGTTCAGGTAGGTTGTTCCCTACTACGATGCGATCGCCTAACTCTATTTCTGTTACAGGAGTATTATCTACAATGTCTGGATCTCTAGTAGGTAGTTGCGCTGTATTTAGTGTTAGTGCTGTATTAGCATCTATTGGATAAATCCAGGCATCCATTGGACGTAGTGTATTAACAGAACCTTTCATAAAAGTTGCTGCATCTGCTATGGTGTAGTCCACACCAGCAGATTTTTGAATACCAGAAGTACCATAAGGAACTTCTTTAAATGGTACACGCCTAGTACGTTTACGGAACCAATTTTCTAATTCTTGCTTACGTACTGTATTCGCATCTAAGCTTGGATCATTTAGAGTCCGACTGCTTATATTAGTTTGGGTTTCTTGAGGATCAGTAGTAGTAGCATTGTTAAATTGTGCGTTCACTAATAAGTCTATGCGTTGAGCATAAGCCTGAGTATTATAGGCAATGTCACTCGAATTATTTGAGGTAGTTTTATTAGTAGGTCCCAAATATTTAGTTGTATCAGGTGCATTATTTTCTACAAATAAATCTACGCGTGTTCCACCTGTATTACTTGTACTGATTGGGCTACTAGTTGCAACATTACCACCAATAACTATCTTGCCATTTTCTCGTTCGTAGTAACATGAATACCTACTACTGACCTGGAATAGGGTTATATCTTGATTAGTTTTAGCAGTAAATAAGTTACTGTTGGTAAAGATGCGTCCATTGAGACGGAATCTAGGCCCGGGTGTAATATCTAAGTCATCTTCATAGACAACAGCATTATTAGTAATAGAAACTTGACTGCGATCTTGTTGCATTTCTAAAGCCGAGAAGCCTTTATTACCTCTATACTTCTCATATTTGGTTGTATCAAGAGAAGCATTATCACTAATGGGAACCGTTGCTGCATATACGAAAAAGCTTTTTTTCAATTCGCCAGTTGGTAGCTTATACCAACCTGAATTACCTACTAAGCTGGCGCTAGTGTCACCCGCTACATCACAAGCTCCACCTGCTTTAGCTGGCAGCATGGGAGGGGTTCTAGCATCTAGTGGGCTTCTTTTTCTCTCTTGAGTTGTACCAGTTTGGGGGGGAGTACGGAAGTAGATACCGTAGAGAATAAAACTATCAAATTTACCGTTATTATCTGTGTCGGCAGGAAATTTCCAGGCTGTTTGTAGGTTTTCTTTATTTTCTAAAGGGATACTACTACCTGCTTCAATTGTGGTATCTTTATCAAGATTGTAAGCCAGGGTTATCGGAGTTTCATCACCAAATGTATAGACAGGAAGTTTATTGGTTAAGGTATTGTATAGTGTTACGTTTGATGGGACAGAACGTGGTAGAGTCGGGTCGGCAAACAGTGCACTTATTTTGGCTTTAGCCCGCTCTAAGGCAGGGGTAGCGGCTTGCATTGTCGCTTCATTCACCCGAACATTACTAGCATTTTTGGAGCGTTCAAAAGACCGAAACAAAATTGCAGTTGTTAACAGCACGACGACCAAAGTTACCATTGCCACTGTTGGCAACAAAAACCCAGCATTCTCTGAGCTGCGTCTTCTTCGAGTGCCAAAAATAGTCCGCAGGAGCCAAATGATTTGCTTGTTAATTGCAGATAAAAACTGCTTGCTAATTTGTCTGAAGGTTTTTTGAATTGTCTTGGCTAGCTGACGTTTTCGAGACATAGCTGCTTCCCTGTCAAGTGATTTGTAGCGGATTTACTATTTTTTAGAAATCCTAAATTATGCCTGTCAAATATTTTTACAGGCAAAATATTAGGCTATATTTATCTAACTACTGCATCTGGTTTTACTAACCTATAAATGAAGTAGCTATAACAAAAAACAATTTATTCAAGTTATATCATTTATAAATTGTTCATTTTATCCGGTAAATACTGATTTTTTGATAATTATTTAATTCAATTCCGATAAAGAGTAAGAGCATAACTTCACAGTAAAATTGCGGAAATGTATTTTAAGTTAAGGCAAATTTATGAAGATGTTGTTAGCAGAGTAAACTTATAATACCCACCCGTTAAAGGAAAGATATCAGTTGGGTGCAAAATAATCAGATATAGCGGTTCTCACTTCGGTGCAATACTGTTGGAACCTCACCCTGTCCTGATTTTAATCCCTCTCCTTAGTAAGGAGAGGGACAGGTTTTGCGTAGCATAACCAGGGTGAGGTTTTCTTGAGCTATTCGATAAACCGTAAATTGCGTCGAGAGCGACTTGTGTGTACACCGCAGCTTTTTAGGGCTGGGGGAGAGGTTCAACTACTATCCCCTTAAATTTCGTATATTCTGAGCAATACTTTCCAGCACCCCAGACAAATTAGCATACACATCATTATTCGTAAATCTAATAAACTTAATTTCTACTGATTCAATAAATTCTTGTCTTGCCTTATCCGATTCAACAGCACCTTCTTGAAAATGGCTTTTGCCATCAATTTCTATAGCTAACTTAAATTCAGAACTATAAAAATCTATAACAAACTTATCCACACTATATTGTCTGCGAAATTTACAGTTTTCAAGCTGTCTATCTTTGATTTTATCCCAAATAACTTTCTCGGCTTTTGTTATATTTTGGCGTAATTGTCGCCTTTTTTCTATTTCAGTATTTTTGTTATAGAGTTTAGTCATTTTAACTTTGATATCTTGAAACTGATCTAAAAAATTGATTTATTTCCAATTACGGTTCCCTCTCCTTTATAAGGCAATACCCTTGGGTTAAGAAGAAAAGTAGGTTGGGTTGAGCAACAGCGAAACCCAACATCCTTCGGACTTTGTTGGGTTTCGTTCTTCAACCCAACCTACATCAGTTTTAGTTTTTAGCCTTAACCCAAGCGTATTGCTTTATAAGGATAGGACTTACGCATTGACAGAAAAGACCAAGTATGAGTGATTTGAAAAACCACATTCATCGTAGGGGCAATTCATGAATTGCCCCTACGACGCGAGTCTACTTACCATCCATGAATTGATTAATAAAAACCTGAAACGGCGTATTTACGTTCATACACAACATGATTATTTTGTACAGTGCGTAAGTCCTAAAGGAGAAGGTTAGGGTAAGGTAAAGCGATCGCTGTAAATGTTTATCCAGTCTTGATTGAGTTGCTCACAATATAATAACCTCACCCCGCCCTTCGGGCACCCCTCTCCTTATTAAGGAGAGGGGGTATGGATTAGGCGCTAAAGTATTTTGCTAGTGGGTGGTAAGCAATAATCGCAGTGGTAGACTGTTCTGGATAAAGTTGTTCACTTTCATCCATATACAAGTTAATTTTGTCAGTCTTCAATAACTCCAATTGTTTGTACTGATCCTGAATATTTGGGCAAGCGGGATACCCAAAACTATACCGTGAGCCACGATAGCGTTGTGCCAATATATCCCGAATATTATCCGGTTCTTCAGCAGTAAAACCCAACTCCCGGCGAATTCTGGCGTGTGTCCACTCAGCCACAGCCTCTGCTACCTGCACCGCCATACCGTGGAAATACAGATAATCTGTGTATTGATTGGCAGCAAACAGCTTTTGCGCGAACTCTGTTGCAATTTCTCCCACAGTCACAGCCTGCATTGGGAAGACATCAATAATTCTCGACTCCTTCGGTGCAAAGAAATCTGCTATGCACAGCCGCCTTAAAGACTTCTGTCTGGGAAACTCGAAAGTTGCAACTTGTTGTGATTGGTTTTCTGAGTCATATATATGTAGAGAATTTCCTTCAGACTGACAAGGGAAATACCCATAAATCACCTGGGGATGCAACAAATTCTCTTCAATAATCCGCTGTTTCCAAGTTTCTAAAACTGGGTATACTTTCTCAGCTAAGAAAGCCTGATATTCTTCCTTAGATTGCTCTTTTGGTTTGCGGAATTGCCACTGTCCAGCAATTAAAGCTTGTAAATCCAGATGCCAGAATATTTCCTCGATGGGAATATCACTAGGCTGCAATAACTGCGTTCCCCAGAAAGGTGGTGTCGGGCGTTCAATATCTATCGCTACAGCATCAGAACGTCTTGTATCTACTTCTTTTAGTTCAGCAGATGTCGTTTCTTCAACAGTTGTAACTTTTGGTTCTTTGTGACCATTCGTCGAAACTTCAGCAGTTTCGACTTCATTCAAAAATCCCTGCAAATCTTCCCAGTTACCAGCAGCCTTTGCTGGCATTAATTTATCCATGAAGTGCAAGTCAGAAAAGGCATCTTTGCCATAAACAACCTTACCTTTGTAGGTTTTTTGGCAATCTTCATGCACAAATTTGGGAGTCAGCGCCGCACCGCCTAAAATCACGGGGACGGTAATTCCTTTTTCGTTGAATATTTCCAAATTCTCTTTCATGAAGGCGGTGGATTTGACCAGCAAACCACTCATGGCAATACAATCAGCTTTGTGCTGTTCGTAAGCGTTGATGATGTTTTCCACTGGCTGCTTAATTCCCAGGTTAATCACCTTGTAGCCATTGTTGGACAAGATGATATCTACTAAGTTTTTACCAATATCGTGGACATCACCTTTCACGGTGGCAATAATAAAGCTTCCCTTCCCATTGTTGCCTGATTCTGACTTTTCCATGAACGGTTCGAGATAGGCTACCGCCGCCTTCATGGTTTCCGCAGATTGCAAGACGAAGGGTAACTGCATTTGTCCAGAACCGAATAATTCCCCGACAACTTTCATGCCATCTAGCAGGAAGGTGTTGATAATTTCTAAGGGGGGATATTCTTCTAAGGCTTTTGTCAGATGTTCTTCTAAACCAATGCGTTCGCCATCGATGATATGGCGCTTGAGACGTTCGGGGATAGGGAGACTTTCATCTAAGGAGCGATCGCGTTTTGTAGTTACCCCGGCAAATACTGTGGTAAGCTCTCCCAAGGGATCGTAAACGCAAACATTACCTTCAAACTTCCGTTCGTCATAAATCAATTGGCGACAGATTTCTTGATGACGTTCCTCAATCTTGGACAACGGTAAAATTTTGTTAGCGCTGACAATGGCTGCATCCATTCCCGCCGTCGTCGCCTCGTGCAAAAACACTGAGTTCAACACCATCCGCGAGGCTGGATTCAAACCAAAGGAAATATTGGAAACACCTAAAATCACATGACATCCAGGCAATTCTTGACGAATGCGGCGGATGGATTCAATTGTGGCCTTGCCGTTTTCTCGATCTTCTTCAATCCCGGTGGAAATTGGTAAAGCTAAGGTATCAAAGAAGATTTCGGTGGGAGCAATGCCATATTCTACAGCTTGACGGTATGCACGCCCCGCGATCGCAAACTTTTTGTCTGCTGTCCGCGCCATCCCATCTTCATCGATAGTACCAATGACTACACCAGCACCGTACTTTTTCGCTAACTCCAGCACTTTCAAAAAGCGCGGTTCCCCGTCTTCGTAGTTGGTGGAGTTCAGCAAACACTTACCACCGGCAACCTTTAAACCCGCCTCCATCTTTTCCCATTCAGTGGAGTCAAGCATTAATGGCAGTGTCACATTATTAACAATGCGCGAAACTAATTCGTGCATATCCCGTACACCGTCACGTCCCACATAATCGACGTTGACATCGAGGATGTGTGCGCCTTCTTTTACTTGCGCCCTCGCCATTGAAACGAGTCCATCCCAATCTTCCGCATTTAGTAAATCGCGGCATTTCTTGGAACCACTGGCGTTGAGACGTTCGCCAACAATCAAGAAGGAATTATCTTGGTCGTAGGGTTGAGTGGTGTAAATTGATGCTGCTGCTGGTTCTAAACTTGGATGTCTAACTTTTGGCTTCAAGTCTTTAGCAAGTTCTGCTAATTGTTGAATGTGTTCTGGACGCGTCCCACAGCAACCCCCGATCACTTGGACACCCAAATCTTCAACAAAATGCATCAATGACATCCGTAATTCCAACGGTGTCAGGCGGTAGTGTGCTTGACCGCCGACGTTCTCAGGTAAACCCGCGTTGGGAATACAGGAAACGATAAAAGGCGAATGTTCTGCCAGATACTTGATATGTGGTTTCATCAAGTCTGGGCCTGTGGCACAGTTCAGACCGAGAATGTCTATTGGGTAATGTTCCAAAATTGTCAGCACAGCACTGATTTCGGAACCTACCAACATTGTGCCCATGCTTTCCATTGTCACAGACACCATCAACGGACGGCGATCGCCTTTTTTGGCAAACACTTCTTCAATTCCATTCAGCGCCGCTTTAATTTGCAGCACATCTTGGCAAGTCTCCACCAGAAATAAATCGACACCACCATCCCACAGCGCTTCTGCTTGTTCAGCAAAAGTAGCTTTCATGGTGTCAAAGTCAATATGTCCCAAGGTGGGGAGTTTAGTTGTGGGGCCGATGGAACCTGCTACAAACCGGGGTTTTTCTGGCGTGGAAAATTCCGCAGCGACACGCTTCGCCAATTCTGCGGCAGTCCTGCTGAGGTAGTAGGCTTGGTCTGCCAAGTCATATTCTGCCAGCACCAGGGACGTACTGCCAAAGGTATCCGTTTCAATCACATCAGCACCAGCGGCGAGAAAGTCGCGGTGAACCTTAGCGACAGCTTCGGGTTTTGTGTGGACTAAGTATTCGTTACAGCCTTCATACTGTGGGCCGCCGAAGTCTTCAGCAGTCAGGTTTTGGGTTTGCAGGTTGGTTCCCATCGCCCCGTCGAATACGAGGACTGGGCTATCTGGACTACGCAGGCGTTCAAGGAAAGAATGAGTCATATTTTCCTAGAATAAATGAGCAAATCAAGTGAGTCTTGTGATACTCTACTTACTTTATTATTTTCCAAAATTTTGAGAGTTTCGGCAGTGTGTAATGGAAAAATTTTGATGCCGTACTGGAATTACTTATGTGTCTATAATATCACTGTATAGTGAGCTAGTTCATATAGAGGTTGTTCTATGGAAAGAAGGAAAATTTTGATTGCAACTAAAACGTACCCTTCAATTAGCACCAAATATCAAGAAACAGTCTGTACAGCAGGAGTTTTGTTAGATGATGAGGAGAAACCAGTTCAGTGGATTCGGATTTATCCCATTCGTTTTCGTCAATTAGATTTTGATAAGCGTTATCCAAGATGGTCAATTATAAGTGCTAAAATAGAGAGAAATGACAAAGATTATAGAGAAGAAAGTTTTCGTATAGATGATTCTTCGATAGAAGTAATACGAAAAATTGATCCTCGCAAGAATTGGGAAGAGCGAAAAGCCTTGGTTCTGCCACTTGAATTCAAATCTATTCGGGAGATTAAAGAGCAAGGTAAGTCTCTCGGTATTATTAAACCACAAACTATAAAAAAATACTTCTGTAACGAGACAGAACGAGAATGGAACCCAAAACAGCAAGGAATCTTGGATCAACTAGACTTGTTTGAGCCTTCAGTACAGTTAGATAAAATTCCTTACAATTTTGGTTACGAATTTATTTCTCAAGATGGAGATAAACATCGTTGTACAATAAGCGATTGGGAAATTCAACAACTTTATAGAGGCTGTAGAGATAGATCAAATGAAACAAGTATGGACAATAAAGAAAAGGAGGCTTTAGAAAAAGTACGCCAAAAACTAGAAGAGGAGTTTTTAAGCAAAAAAGATTTATACTTTATCATGGGAAACCTAAAAAGTCACAAAAATAGCTTTATGATTATTGGGATATTTTACCCACCATTAATAAAAATGTAATATTTAAATTTTATTGTTCCAGGAATTAAAAATGAAGATTAAAGATATTGCCAAAACAAGATGCATACTTACCTTCGGATATGGCAATCGCAAAGACTACAATGCCTTCTTGGAATACCTGCAAAAGTTTGATGTGGGATGTGTTGTAGATGTGAGGATGGTTCCTCGTGCTTGGAGCCGGAAATGGTACGGCGACAAAATTAAAATATTCTGTGAATTAAATAATATTGAGTATATTTCTAAAACTGCTTTAGGTAACACATCTGGTAAAGAAAACTGGATTCCAGTAAATCAAGAAGAAGCAGATAAAGCTCTACATGAAATTGCACAAGTTGCTCAAACGAGTAATGTTTTACTGTTGTGCGCTGAAATGAACCCGAATCGCTGTCATCGGAAAGAAGTTGCTGATTGCTTGGGAAACTTAGTATCAATGCCTGTTAAGCATTTAGAGTAGTAATCTAAAATTTTCTCGATATTTAGGGAAGAGTGTTTAATAAACCTCATTTCACAACAGACGATCGCCTGTTGTGTTGGTGGCGCGTAGCCGTAGCCTGCTAATTTAAACTTCCAGACTGGTCAACAGCTCTTTTAGCTCGGAGAAAGAGTAGATGTAAAAAGTTGCGTTGTCCGCACGCGGCACTCCCGCCCGGAGGGTTTGTACTGTTCTCATGCCTAGACGATTTCCTGCTAGGATTTCTGAATCGGAATTGTCTCCGAGCACGAGAACTTGCATCGGTTTCAATTGATAAGTATCCAAGATACACTCAAAAATTCGCTGCTTGCCTTTCCTGTTCGGCTCGTCAATTGCGTAACGCACCTTTGATACTCGTGAATGAGCCTTTGAACTCCGTTAACGAGTCTTTGAACTGCGTCGATGAACCTCAGAGCTTCGTGAATGAACCTCAGAGCTTCGTGAATGAACCTCAGAGCTTCGTGAATGAATCTCAGAGCTTCGTGAATGAGTCTTTGATACTCGTGAATGAGTGAATGTTATTGCGAGGTTAGCGATCGCACCCTGCTAATTTGACCATTAAAGGCGATCGCACCCTGCTAATTTGAACATCAAACCAGTTCTTATGTAGAACACACTAATCTAACCTCAATGCCCAATGCCCAATACAACTCTTGGAGAGGCTGCGCCAACGGCTTACCTTGGCTCCGCTCGGCACAAGTCGCTCAGTACAAGTGCCCTATGCCCTAGTTGGGCTAAACTATTCTGGTAAATATCGCTACAGAGTTGTTGAGGTTTACAGGTGACAAACGAAGAACTGTTGCAAATTATTGAAAAAGCTGCCAGGGAAAAGGAAACGGTGCTAAACCTCAATCACAATCAACTCAGCAGTCTGCCACCAGAAATCAGCCAACTCTCCAACTTGACTGAGCTATCCCTGTTTAACAATCAACTCAGCAGTCTACCGCCAGAAATCAGCCAACTCTCCAACTTGACTCACCTATACCTCGATAAAAATCAACTCAGCAGCCTGCCGCCAGAAATCAGCCAACTCTCCAGTCTGACAAGCCTATACCTCAATAACAATCAACTCAGCAGCCTGCCGCCAGAAATCAGCCAACTCTCCAGCCTGACAAGGCTATACCTCGATAACAATCCATTAACCTCGCCACCACCTGAAATTGTCGAGCAGGGAATACAAGCGATTTTCAGTTATCTGCGAGAAAGGTTAGAGGGTAGCCAACGGCAGTAGGTTTCTAAACTGCTAGTCGTCGGTGAAGGAGGTGTAGCTAAAAAACATCCTTATTAAGAGCATTGCGCGGTGAAGAGTTACGCGACAAGTAGCCCCAGATTATCGAACACTGTAAAATTAGCTTTGGCGTTGGAGAACTTCAGAAGGCGATCGCAGAATCAGCCACCAAGTTACCTGTGGCTATACGAACATCACATATCAGAGTATAAACGCTAACCATTTTAGATTTGAGATTTCGATTTTGAATTGTAGAGACACAATTCATCAACTATTCCTTAAACCAGTAGCAATGGTTTTAAGAGCATTTAAATAACTCCATAGACAGAGCAAGCATCTAAAACAATTACTTAGCATTGCAACCTATACTAGTAACAACGTATATTTGACTAGAATTAAGGTGTTATAGTGATTCTCGTTTGGATGCCATCTGTGGTAGAGGTTTACAGAAGTGCGCCTCTACCAAAGACATACCTTTTTAGCTATAAGTTAATATCTACCGTTTTACGGGTATTAGAAAAATGAGGTTTAAAGACTGGGCAACTAGGGTGCTACTAATCTCGCTGATGTTCATGGCTCTAATTGTAGTACTGCTAATTGGACGAGCGACAAAATTACACAATAATCCGACAATATCCCATACATCCAATCCACGAGTTACAGCCTGGAGTCAATATCCCCAAGTGCAATTCCAATCAGCGAAATACCCAGAGAAAAAATTTCAAAATGTTATCAAGTCCCCAGTCAAGACTAACAAGCCTGTAGCAAGGTATATAACCACTCAAGCTTTTGCACACTACAGACCTAGTTATCAAGTTGCTTCGGTTGACCCAAGTAACTATGGAGAACGTTACACCCAAGATGTTAACGGCGTTTCTCTCAACAACCAACCGATTATCGTCCTCCATGAAACTGGTTATTCTGCTTCCAGCGCCATTAATTTCTTTCAAGTAGCCCATAGCGATGAAAGTGTGCAAGCAAGTTACCACGCTTTAATCAAGTTAGACGGAACGGTGATTTATTTAGTACCGCCAGAAAAGCGAGCTTTTGGTGCAGCTAACTCAGTATTTGAGAGTCCAGAGGGAGTGGAAACTGTGCAGACTAATCCGAATTTGCCCGCTTCTGTGAATAATTTTGCTTATCACGTTTCTTTAGAAACACCGCCTGATAGTTATGACAGTAGCAGCCAACAAACCCATAGCGGCTATACGGAGGCTCAATATAATTCTCTTGCTTGGTTAATTGCTCAAAGTCAAGTCCCAGACTATCGCATCACTACCCACCATCTAGTAGACCGTTCCGGTAAAAAAGTTGACCCGATAAATTTTGATGGTCATAAATTCCTGAACTTACTTAATACTTATCGTCAAGTCAGACCAATCTATAGAGTGAGTAAATAATTTATTCTTGAATTTGCTTGCTGTTAGTTTTGTCAGGTGCGTTAGGGGGAATGTGTGTAACACATCTAATATTAAAAATGGTGCGTTAGCCTCTGGCGTAACACACCCGACAAAATTTATTGAAAAGAAAATTATCGAAGCTATTTGCTGAAGCTATAGATTTGCTGCTTTTCTAAGCGATCGCTTATTGATGAAGGCAGTCTACCATCTGGGAATGTCTGTCGATCTAGTTGCACTTGTAAATTACTTAAGGGATCGCAACCAGAGGAAATCAGAAATTCTAGTTTTTGGATGTATGGCAAAGTTGCGAGGTTATCCAGAATTTGGAAGATCGCGTGTATATAAGGATGACCACTTTGTTGATACCAATCAGAGCTAGCAACTTTTGCCTGATCGAAACCCAAGTGTACTGTTAAAGATGGCTCGTCAAATATAGCGATCGCTAAGGGACGCGCTTCTTCCTGTAACAATAAATCATTACTTATCGCTAAGTGTCGCAGTTTTTCTAAGCGTTCATAACGTTCCGTCACAGCTTCCGGGTCATCTTGCCAGTGAATTGCTACTGTTACCAGATAAGTCTGTAACAACATATGACCAAGCTTTTTCGCCTTTGTCGCCAGGTAATAGGAATTGTAGTCGGTTGCCTCAATCAATAACGGCAAGCGATCGACTACTTCCAACCCATAGCCCTTGACTCCGGCAATTTTACGGGGATTATTCGTAATCAGACGAATCTTTTTGATGCCCAAGTCCATGAGCATTTGTGCCCCCATCCCATAGTCTCGCAAGTCAGCAGGAAATCCCAAGCGCTCATTTGCCTCAACTGTATCCAGTCCCATATCCTGCAATGAGTAGGCTTTCAGCTTGTTAATCAAGCCAATACCCCGCCCTTCTTGCCGCAGGTATACAACTACACCTTGACCAGCAGCCTCAATCATTTTCAGTGCAGCTTCTAACTGCATCCGACAATCACAGCGCAAAGAACCCAAAGCATCACCAGTTAAGCATTCTGAGTGCATCCGCACCAGCACTGGCTCATCTTTGAAGTTAGCTGGATCACCCTTGACAATTGCAACGTGTTCTGTATTATCCAGAGTGTGGCGGTAGGCGTAAATTTCAAACTGACCAAATTGACTAGGTAGCTTGGTAATCACCTCACGATACACTAGGCGATCGTGCTGTAGGCGATAACTGATTAAATCCGCAATACTAATAATTTTTAAATTGTGACGTTTAGCGTATTCAACTAACTGCTGCAACCGCGCCATTGAACCATCGGAGTTTTGAATTTCACAAATTACACCCGCTGGGTACAGCCCTGCTAGTCGAGCTAAGTCCACAGCCGCTTCCGTATGTCCTGCGCGTTTGAGTACGCCTCCAACTTTAGCCCGAATCGGGAAAATATGACCAGGACGACGTAAATCGGTAGCTTTTGTGGCTGGGTTGAGAGTAACCTGGATAGTGCGGGCGCGGTCTTCCGCTGAGATGCCTGTGGTAACACCCAAATCTGGGCCAGCATCAATACTAACAGTGAAGGCAGTTTGGTTAGTATCTGTAATGTTGCTTACCATCAAGGGTAAGTCTAGCTCGTCTAGGCGATCGCCTGTCATTGCTAAACAAATCAGTCCTCTAGCTTCCACCGCCATGAAATTAATCGTGTCGGGTGTGGCAAATTGGGCAGCACAGATTAAGTCGCCTTCATTTTCTCTATTTTCATCATCTACCACTACAATCACGCGACCAGCTTTTAGGTCTGCTAAGGCGGCATCAATCGAATCAAATTTAAAAGCTTGTGTAGTATTAGGCTGTGACACAGAAAGATTTCCAGCTATCAACGTAAATTTTTTTAACAATTTCTTCTTTTAAATTGTAGCTCCTTTATAAGGCAGAGAAGTAGACTAGCAATGATTTGATAACGTGGCAAAAATTTCTGCCCATAAAATTGGGGGACACGGGGACAGGGAGCAAGGAGCAGAGGGGAAGGATTTTCCCTTCCCCCTTTCCTCTTCATCGTCAAGGGTCAAAAACTGTTTGTTGGACTTTTGACTTTGTGCGTTGCGCGTCTGGTCGCTGATATTGTTGATAGCTGAGAACGAATTAACCATTCATGGGATAAGGATTTCAGATCATGGGCAAATTTAGACGCGTACCCGTTGGGATTGTTGGCGCGTCGGGCTATGGCGGAGTACAGTTAGTACGACTACTGATGGATCATCCAGAAGTCGAACTGGTTTATTTAGGCGGTGAGAGCAGTATCGGGAAATCCTTCGGGGATCTCTACCCGCATCTGGCTCATGCAGCTAACCTGCCAATAGAGGCGGTAGAACCAGAAATAATTGCTCACCGCTGTGAAGTAGTTTTCCTGTCTTTACCAAATGGTCTGGCTTGCCAAATCGCGCCCAAACTATTAGAAAAAGAATGTAAGGTACTGGATTTGAGTGCAGACTATCGGTTCCGTGATTTGACAACTTATACAAATTGGTATGGCACAGAGAGAAGCGATCGCACAATTGCAGCTACAGCAGTTTATGGATTACCAGAACTTTATCGCGATCGCATTGCTGAAGCTCAACTCATTGGCTGTCCTGGTTCCTATCCCACTGCTAGTCTTCTTGCACTTTCGCCACTCTTAAAGCAAGGTTTAATCGTTCCAGAAACAGCAATTATCGATGCCAAGTCTGGCACATCTAGCAGTGGACGGCAAGCTCAAACCAACTTATTACTAGCTGAAGCAGACAACTCCATAGCAGCTTTCAATATCGGCCGTCACCGTCATACCCCAGAAATTGAGCAAATTTGCAGTGACTTAGCTGGTCACGAACTCATGATTCAATTTACACCCCACCTTATCCCAATGGTGCGCGGTATTTTGGCAACGGTATATGCCACACTGCGCGATCCTGGGTTAGTGCGAGATGACTTAATCACAATTTTCTCCGCCTTCTACCGCAACTCTCCTTGGGTGAAAATCTGCGGTAGCGGCGTTTACCCTCAAACCAAGTGGGCTAACGGCAGCAATCTTTGTTACATCGGTGTAGAAGTTGACCCGCGCACAGGTCGCGTGATTGTCATGTCAGCAATTGACAATCTAATTAAAGGACAGGCGGGCCAAGCGATTCAGTGTCTAAACTTGATGATGGGCTGGGATGAAACCTTGGGGTTGCCCAAGTTGGGGTTTTATCCTTAATTAGTGGGGAGTGGGGAATGGGGAATGGGGAATGGGGAGTGGGGATTGGGAAGAATTCTGTCCCTAGTCCCTAGTCCCTAATCCCTAGTCCCTAGTCCCCAGTCCCTACTTCGGCCCTAACCCCACAGCACCAGCATAAACGGCGCGATCGCCTAGTTCATCTTCAATTCGCAGCAAGCGATTATATTTTGCTACGCGTTCGCTGCGACACAGGGAACCTGTTTTGATTTGACCGGCACGGGTTGCTACAGCTAAATCAGCGATCGTTGTGTCTTCTGTTTCACCTGAACGATGGCTAATTACTGAACGAATGCTGTTGCGAGTTGCCAAATCAATCGTTTCCAAGGTTTCGGTGAGAGAACCAATTTGATTGAGTTTAATCAAAATGGCATTAGCGGCTTTTTCCTGGATGCCTCTTTGCAAGCGCGTGGCGTTAGTCACAAACAAGTCATCTCCTACCAACTGCACCCGCGAACCTAACTTTTGGGTAAGCAATTGCCAACTTTGCCAGTCTTCTTCGTGCAAGCCATCCTCAATTGACACAATTGGGTATTGGTCAACTAGTTGCGCGAGGTAATCAATAAACTCAGCCGGGGCGTGAGGTTTACCATCGTAAACATACTGCCCATTCTTATAAAACTCACTAGCTGCCACATCCAATGCCAAAGCTACTTCTTCCCCTGGCTTATAACCAGCTTTCTTAATGGCAGCAACTAGCAATTCCAAAGCCACCTGATTAGATTCTAGGTTAGGGGCAAAGCCACCTTCATCGCCTACACCAGTAAGCAACCCTTTCTCATCCAATACCTGACTGAGGGTAGCAAACACCTCTGCACCCCAGCGCAACGCTTCGCGGAATGAAGTTGCGCCAACTGGGACAATCATAAACTCTTGAAAGTCTACGTTGTTTGAGGCGTGTGCGCCACCGTTAATCACGTTCATCAATGGCACTGGCAACAAATTTGCTAAAGGCCCACCCAAATAGCGATATAGGGGAATTGCTAAAGACTCAGCACCAGCTTTAGCTGCTGCTAGGGAAACCGCCAAAATCGCATTAGCCCCCAAATTGGATTTGTTAGCAGAACCATCTATAGCGATCATCGTGCGGTCTAGCAGTTCTTGGTTAAGGGCATCCAAGCCTAACAATTGTGGCGCAAGTGCTTCTTTGACGTTTTGTACTGCCTTGAGTACACCTTTGCCCCCGTAACGGCTTTTATCGCCATCACGCAGTTCGTGAGCCTCAAAAGTGCCAGTAGAGGCACCACTCGGAACCTGCGCCAGTCCGACAACACCGTTGGCTAAATGCACTTCGGCTTCAATTGTTGGTCTACCTCGTGAATCAAGAATTTCACGGGCTGCGATCGCCTCAATGGCAGTATCTAAAATGTTAGTCATCTGTGTTTTGTCCTTTATTTGAGTGCGTTCTTAGCCTTTATCGCACACAGTCCAGTAGCTAACCCAATCGCTAGCATAGGCGTTTAAGTGACTTTGTAGGCTGAGATTAAAGAAGATTTCCAGAGTTGGAGTCAACTAACAGGAGAGTTGATCAGATTCTGGAACCCGCCTACACGGGATTTACTTATGTAGCAGGGAATTAAATAGACTTATTTCTGGTTTATCTCTTGATAGATGCAACATCTAAGTTATTCAACTTTTGAATTCCTGAACTCCTTTAAAATGTTGTTGGCAGAGAGTAACACTAAATCAATTACAGAGAACAAGTCAATATGCGATTACTACACACAATGCTGCGGGTGGGCAACCTTGAAGAGTCCTTAAAGTTCTACTGTGAACTTCTAGGAATGAAGTTACTGAGCCGAAAAGATTATCCAGGGGGAGAATTTACCCTAGCTTTTGTTGGCTATGGCGATGAAAGCAATGAAGCGGTGATAGAACTAACTTATAACTGGGGGGTAGAAAAGTACGAATTGGGTAATGCTTACGGTCACATTGCCCTTGGCGTTGATGATATTTACGCTACGTGTGAGGAAATCCGCAATCAGGGCGGTAAAGTCGTGCGCGAACCAGGGCCGATGAAACATGGTTCGACAGTAATTGCTTTTGTGGAAGATCCAGATGGGTATAAAATTGAACTGATTCAACTGGGAACTCAAGGGTTAGCAGTCAAACAGGAATCACAAGAGCAACTTGTGAGTCAGTAATTCTTATAATCAAGAATATAGGTGATGGAGTTGAGCTTCACTAGTGCTGAGTCACCGTTCGCCCTACAGCCCTTCTCCTAAAGGAGACGCTGTTCGCGTTCGGGCGTCTTACGCCACTTGCTCTACTTAGGGAAACCCCAGACGCGCAAGGGACGCGGACTCGCTCTAAGCGAATCTATGCCGTTGGCGTACCCCTTCCCTACGGGATGCTCCGCGAACGGGGAAGCAAGCTACGCCTTGGTGTCGCAGACAAGCCTCTCGTACCCCTACGGGGAAGCAAGCTACGCGTTAGCGTCTACCAAAGGAGAACAGAAGGCTTTACGCTCTGAACTTCTCCCAAAGGGAGAGGCTAGCGCCAAAGGAGAAGTTCAGAGCGACGGTTTTTGCCGCTCCTACTTTTCCCCGAGTGCAGAGTAAAACTCTATCGAAGGCAATAAAGCGATAGGAAAATCCACACCGATGTCTTGAAAAGTTGAGCTAGATACGGGGAAATTGATTCTTCCCGCACACTGGTGTCTCGCACTCCTGTTAACCAGACGCGCGAGACTTTTCACTTTTTGCCTCCTCTTTTTAGGCGGGTTAGGGGATCTCCTCTGCGTAAATCCTATTAGTATTACGCCCATACTGTCGTTGATCAGCAACACTAATAACGTCGCTCCAATAGTACCGTTTGGCAAAGTCGGCTCAGAACAGTATTTTCGTTTTAAATTAGAAAATAGGTAATGGATTAAACTATCACCAATTACCAATCCCAAATTGCCACCGGAGATACACGCGGATATACGCTGAGAATGTTTGGATAATTATCTGGGCATTAAGGAGTAAGGTTACAACCACTCCCAACTCCCTTTAATAATCCCCAATCCCTAAACTAAAAATCAAAATTCCAAAATTCTAAAGATGCAACCTACAGATCCGAATAAATTTACTGATAAAGCCTGGGAAGCAATTGTTAAATCTCAGGATATAGTCCGTGCTTATCAACAACAGCAACTAGATGTTGAACATTTAATTATTGCCCTGTTAGAAGAACCCACTAGTCTAGCAATACGTATCCTGGCTCGATCTGAGGTCGATCCAATCCGCTTGCAACAGCAACTAGAAGCCTTTACCCAACGTCAGCCGAAAGTTGGTAAAAGTGATCAGCTTTACCTTAGCCGTAATTTAGATGTTTTACTAGACCGAGCTGAGGAAGCTAGAGTCAGGATGAAAGACTCCTACATTTCTGTAGAACACATACTTTTGGCATTTACTGAAGACGATCGCATTGGACGAAAGATACTCAAAGGCTTTAATGCGGATGCAGCTAAACTAGAAACTACTATCAAAACCATTCGCGGTAGCCAAAAGGTGACAGATCAAAGCCCAGAATCCCGCTATGAAGCCTTACAAAAATTTGGCCGAGATTTGACAGAACAGGCAAAAGCTGGAAAACTCGACCCGGTGATTGGGCGGGATGACGAAATTCGGCGGGTAATTCAAGTATTGTCTCGTCGTAGCAAAAATAACCCCGTATTAATTGGTGAACCTGGGGTAGGTAAAACTGCGATCGCCGAAGCTTTGGCACAGCGAATGGTAAATGGTGACGTTCCCGAATCTCTGAAAAACCGCAAACTCATTTCTTTAGATATGGGTAGTTTGATTGCTGGGGCAAAATACCGGGGTGAATTTGAAGACCGTCTAAAATCTGTTCTCCGGGAAGTTACGGAATCTAACGGTGACATCGTACTATTTATTGACGAACTGCATACCGTAGTCGGCACAGGTTCCAACCAACAAGGGGCAATGGATGCGGGAAATCTGCTCAAACCGATGCTGGCGCGGGGAGAACTGCGTTGTATTGGCGCAACTACCCTGGACGAGTTCCGCAAGCATATTGAGAAAGATGCTGCCCTAGAACGCCGCTTTCAGCAAGTATTTGTGGATCAGCCAAGTGTGGAAAATACTATTTCCATTCTGCGGGGATTGAAAGAACGCTATGAAGTGCATCACAATGTCAAAATTTCTGATTCGGCTTTGGTAGCAGCAGCAACCCTGTCAGCGCGTTATATTAGCGATCGCTTTTTGCCAGATAAAGCGATTGATTTGGTGGATGAAGCCGCAGCACAGTTGAAAATGGAGATTACCTCCAAACCAGCAGAATTGGAAACCATTGATCGCCGCCTCATGCAGTTAGAAATGGAAAAGCTCTCATTAGCTAGCGAAGAAAAGGGTACTCCCCAAACGAGAGAACGTTTGCTACGAATTGAAGGAGAAATCACGAATTTAACGGGAAAACAGCAAATATTTAATGAGCAATGGCAAGGTGAAAAGCAGATATTGGAGGCAATAAGCGCCTTAAAGAAAGAAGAAGATGGGCTGCGAGTGCAAATTGAACAGGCGGAACGCGCTTATGACCTAAATAAGGCTGCCCAACTGAAGTATGGCAAATTGGAAGGAGTACAGCACGATCGCGAAGCCAAAGAAGCGAGCCTTTTAGAAATTCAAAACCAAGGTTCAACGTTGCTGCGAGAACAAGTTACTGAAGCCGATATTGCCGAAATCGTCGCCAAATGGACAGGAATCCCCGTTAATCGCCTGTTGGAATCGGAACGGCAAAAATTGCTGCAACTAGAAAGTCATTTACATGAACGAGTCATTGGGCAAGAGGAAGCTGTAGAAGCGGTAGCAGCCGCAATTCGCCGCGCCCGTGCGGGGATGAAAGATCCCTCTCGTCCCATTGGTTCATTTATGTTCATGGGCCCCACAGGAGTAGGTAAAACCGAACTCGCCCGGGCTTTAGCTCAGTTTCTCTTTGATTCTGATGATGCCTTGGTGCGCTTAGATATGTCTGAGTATATGGAAAAACACTCAGTTTCCCGTCTGGTGGGAGCGCCTCCAGGATATGTAGGATACGAAGAAGGCGGTCAACTTTCCGAGGCGATTCGCCGCCGTCCCTACTCAGTGGTGCTGCTGGATGAAGTGGAAAAGGCACACCCCGATGTGTTCAATATTTTATTGCAGGTGTTAGATGATGGGAGAATTACTGACTCTCAGGGAAGGACGGTAGATTTTCGTAACAGCGTTATTGTGATGACCAGTAACATTGGTAGCGAACATATCTTAGATGTATCTGGTGATGATTCCAAATATGAAACAATGCGGGTTAGGGTCATGGAAGCCTTGCGATCGCATTTCCGCCCGGAATTTCTCAACCGCGTCGATGATATTATTCTCTTCCATGCCCTCAGTCGCACGGAACTGCGGCATATCATCCGTATTCAACTCAAGCGGGTAGAAAATCTCCTGCGCGAGCAAAAAATCTTCTTTGAGATATCTCAATCAGCCTGCGATCACCTTGTCGAATCAGGCTATGACCCAGTTTATGGTGCCCGCCCACTCAAACGCGCAATTCAGCGAGAAGTAGAAAACCCCCTCGCCACCAAGTTATTGGAAAATACTTTTATCTCTGGAGACACGATTATCATTGACAAAAATGAAACCGGTCTGTCTTTTAGCAAAAAAACGTTGGTGAAAGTATCAGTACCACAGATTGCTACATAGCAGTTATTAATTGCGTGAAATACAGTAGGGGCGCACATCTGTGCGTCTTTACCATATATTGTATCAATTTGCTTCTTATGAATTACGAATTAGGATGAGAAACTGTTATTTTCAAAGTTTTTCCGGGAATCCTGTAGTTGTATACCCACCACATTTGTCAGTTCATTAGGTTAGGTAAGCATTATTTATGCAACTCATCACCTCGTTAGATATTAGAAATTCGGAATATTTATCAAAAAATCGGCTGATCAGTTACCACCACCAGTTGCGTCTAATTTTTTCGCTGGGTAATCAGGTAAAAAACGTTCTGGAAATTGGCATTTTTAATTCCCTGTTAACAGACATATTGAAGAACAATGGATACAACGTCACTACCGCTGATCTTGACCCCAATCTCAAGCCAGAAATGATTTTGGATCTGACAACAGATTTTTCATTACCGAAAGATAAATTTGATGCGATCGTTCTGTTTCAAGTGCTGGAACACTTACCTTATGAACAGTCAGAAGAAGCCCTGAAAAAACTTGGCATTGCAACAAAGAAGTTTTTGGTGATTTCGATTCCTTATTGCACTCAATACTTGGCATTTCAGATCAAAACCTCCTTCTCAGGCAGACCAAGGCATTTATTACTCAATGTGCCAAAATTTTGGAGTACAAAGCCAGTCTGTGACGAGCATTACTGGGAAATGGGTTTGAAAGGATATCCCAAAGAGCGGATTTTAAACTCTGTTGCCAAAGCTGGGTTAACTGTCAAGCAAGAATTTATCGATCCTACTTATCCCTACCACTATTTTTTGGTGTTGGAAAAAAATCCCAGTAATACTTAGACAGCAGTCTCAACTAGGTTAATAAACCTGCGGTGAAAATCGGGAGTAGGGAAATCCGAATCATAAAATGGGGGCAAACAATCCTCAAAAAACGAGCGTAGGCGCAGCCCCTCCTAGACATCGCCTAAGCTATGCTTTTAAAATCCTAATTGCTTGATGCCCTTCTGTGTTCTCCGGGTTTATCCTGGAAAACAGAGGGCTAGGCTGTATTAGCCACTATCATCATTTAAGATACTAACATCGAAGATTACCAATTATGCTAGAACAAGGCACTATCAGTATTCATACTGAGAACATTTTCCCGATCATTAAGAAGTCGCTCTACTCAGATCACCAAATCTTCTTGCGGGAACTGGTATCCAACGCTGTAGACGCCATCCAAAAGCTGAAAATGGTATCCCGCGCCGGAGACTACGCTGGAGATATCGGCGAACCGGAAATTGAAATTGCCATTGACAAAGATAACAAAACCTTATCCATTTCCGATAACGGTATCGGAATGACCGCAGAAGAAGTTAAGAAATATATCAATCAGGTTGCCTTCTCTAGTGCTGAAGAATTTATTCATAAGTATGAAGGCAAATCAGATCAACCGATTATTGGTCACTTCGGTCTTGGCTTCTACTCCTCATTTATGGTGGCGCAAAAAGTAGAGATTGATACCCTCTCATATCAAGAAGGGGCGCAGGCGATTCACTGGACTTGCGATGGTTCCCCAGCTTTCACTCTAGAAGAGTCGCCCCGAACAACTCGCGGCACCACTATTACCCTCAGCTTGCAAGGAGAAGAGGAAGAATTTCTAGAATCAGCACGAATTAAAAATCTTGTCAAGATATACTGCGACTTCTTGCCAGTCCCAATTAAACTCGATGGCGAAGTATTAAATAAGCAAAAAGCACCGTGGCGAGAGGCTCCGAGTAATCTGAGTCAAGAAGATTATTTAGAGTTTTACCGCTACCTGTATCCTTTTCAGGAAGAACCGCTGTTGTGGGTACATCTAAATACAGACTATCCCTTTATCATCAACGGGATTCTATATTTCCCGAAAATGAAGCCGGATGTAGATGTTACTAAGGGGCAGATCAAGCTATTTTGCAATCAAGTTTTTGTTAGCGACAACTGCGAAGAAATTATTCCGCAATTTCTGACTCCAATGCGGGGTGTGATTGATAGCACCGATATTCCCCTGAACGTATCGCGCAGTGCCTTGCAAGGCGATCGCACCGTGCGGAGAATCGGTGATTACATTGCCAAAAAAGTAGGCGATCGCCTCAAAGAACTTTTCCGCGATAACCGCGAACAATACATTAGCGCCTGGAAGGATCTTGGTACCTTTGTGAAATTCGGCGTTCTCAACGACGAGAAATTCAAAAAACAAATTGAAGATATTATTGTCTTCCGCACCACCGCCAAGCTGACAGAAAAACCTGCTGCTGAAACTCCAGTAGTTGAAGTCCAGTCTTCAGACGGGGATGCTTGGCAAGATGTGACTCCTCCCTCACCCAGTTCTGAGAACTCAGCACCCACCGCTCCTTATACCACGCTCAAAGAGTATCTAGAACGTAACAAAGAACGTAACGAAAACCGAGTTTTTTACAGCACCGATGGAGCAACCCAAGCTACCTATATAGAACTGCACAAAAATCAAGGCTTGGAAGTCCTGTTTATGGACTCCTTCATCGACACCCACTTTATCAACTTCCTAGAGCGGGAATATCAGGATGTTAAATTTACGCGGGTGGACTCCGACTTAGATAATACCCTGCTGGAACAAGACAAAGCTACGGAAATTGTTGATCCTAAGACGAACAAAACTCGGAGTGAGACGATCAAAGAGTTATTTGAGAAATCCCTCAACAAACCCAAACTCAACATCCGCACCGAAGCTTTGAAATCAGACGATCCTCAAGGGACACCACCTGCGATCGTACTTTTACCAGAGATTCTCCGGCGTATGCGGGAAATGAACGCCATGATGCAACAGCAGACAGTAGATTTTCCCGAAGATCACGTTTTGCTGGTAAATACTGCTCACCCGCTGATTCAAAATCTGGTAAATCTTAACCAAGGTAGTATCATTCAAGGTGATGGTCAATCGCCTACAGATCAGTTAGTGAACTTGATTTGCCAACACGTCTACGATTTAGCGCTGATGTCTCAGAAAGGATTTGACGCTGAGGGAATGAAATCCTTTGTCGAGCGATCGAATGAAGTACTCACCAAGCTGACGGAACAAGTTAGTAAGTAGTGGGGCATGGGGCATTGGGCATGGGGCATTGGGAGTGTAAAATTCTCTCTCCACTCCCCACTCCCCACTTCCCACTCCCCACTCCCCACTCCCCACTCCCCACTCCCCACTCCCCACTCCCCACTCCCCACTCCCCACTCCCCACTTCCCACTCCCCACTCCCCACTCCCCACTCCCCACTCCCCACTTCTCTTGCCTAAGACCTAAAATGGAAAGGCTGTATTAAAATAACAATCTGGAGATAGTTGCTATGTCCCGTCGCTGTGAACTAACTGGTAAGAAGGCAAATAACGCCTTTGCTGTTTCCCACTCCCACCGCCGTACAAAACGCCTTCAGCACGCCAATCTGCAAAGTAAGCGTGTTTGGTGGCAAGCCGGAAATCGCTGGGTAAAATTAAAACTGTCTACCAAAGCAATCAAAACCCTAGAAGTTAAAGGGTTAGACGCAATGGCAAAAGAAGCTGGCATTAACCTGAATCATTACTAAGTAATGTGGATTTCATAAGCTGAGACTATGTGCGGGAGACAGGATAAGCGGCCAAAGCCGCTGCTCATCCTGGTTCCCTACCAAAACAGGACTGAAATTAGGCGGATCAGCACCCAAAATTAATTCTTAATTACGAATTACTCCTGTTGTATCTGCTTTTGTACCCAAAGACGAAAAGCCTTGAGCGTTGCATTTCTGCCTGCTGTTGTACTTTGCTCCAGATATTGGGGAATCGTTTCAATTAGTGGGAATAGAGGAAAATTTAGGCTTTGCTGAGACTCTATATAATGCCCATCTCGTAGAACATTAATTTGTAAATTTCCTTTATCAAAACGCCAAAGCTCAGGTACTTTTAAAGCTTCATAAATATTAGGATGAGTGCGAGAAGTAATATCAATCTCTAGAGCTAAATCTGGAGGGGGGTCTACTGTTAAATCTAGTCGCTTCTTGCGGCGAATCTTAGATTCATTCTTTATATAAAAACACTGGTCAGGTTCTATACCTTGAGCCATTACTTGGTTTTTGAAAGTGGTAGAACCAAGGCATCTAAACTCAATATCTAATTCTTCCAGAAGCGCTTTGACTAAATCACCAATAATTTCTTTGTCATATTCATGTTCTGGCAGTGGTGCCATAATTTCCAGTATTCCCCTGTCATAAGCAATTCGTGCTGCCCGATGTTCCCCTAAATCTTCTAGAATTGTTTCCAATTCCTGCCAGGTTACATCTCGCAGTAGCACTCTTTGTCCTGGTGGAACATGGATGCGCTTTAATTCCCACAACATCATCTCCACTCCCAGTAGCTCAAACCTAAATTTAGCTTACTCCAGTAATCCGCTAGGACAGTTTTTGCTGCTTCATCACTAGAATTATCAGATGTTTAGACACGCAGCAGCTTGTCGTCGGACATCGCCTGCTTAAAAAACCCCTCATAGAAGTATATACAGGGGCGATCGCTCCTACATAGAAAAGCGGAGTTTAAAGAAAAAACCTCTGGAGTTCCCAGAGGTTTTGGTTCCTGATTTAGTTTCTACTTGTTACTACAACTTGCCCTCAGTCATTTCCCGATTGTGAAGGAAATGATTTGATTTGAGTAGTGACTCAAGTACTCATGGCTAAACGCCGATTACCAGGAAATCCAGAAAGAGATACCTCACCCTGGTTTTACTACGTAAAACCTGTTCCTCTCCTTATTAAGGAGAGGGATTAAAGATAGGACAGAGTGAGGTTTTAGAGGACTTTTGGGTAATCGGATAACTTGTGTGTACACCGTAGCCTTAAAAAGGAGGGTATCAAACCTAAATCGTTTCGATCGCAATTTGTGATTAATTCTTCGCCTGTGGTTGCGAACCAGGAATCGTTACATCTATTGGTGTCACCTGTGCTGCTAGCTGCGTCAATGGCGGTTGAATGGCGGTTTGATTCCCCACCACTAGAGTCACGATCTTTTCTGGCTTGAGGTATTCTCGTGCTACCCGTTGCACATCAGCAGCTGTGGTGGCGGCGACGGCTTTTTGATAGCGAAAGAGAAAATCAGCAGGATAGCCGTAATATTCGTATCGCATCAACCGTGATAAGGTTTGGCTGGGATCTTGAAAGTTGAATACAAAGGAGTTGAGTGTAGACTCTTTGGCAAAAGCTAGTTCTTTTGCTGTTACTCTTTGAGTTTGGGTACGCTTGATTTCTTCTTGTAAGGCTTTGACAAACTGGACGGTAGCATCCGATCGCGTTTGTCCACCAGCAATAAAAATCCCAGGATAATCGTAGCGGGGACTCCACTGGCCATAGACAGAGTAAGCTAAACCTTGACGCGATCGCACATCATTAAATAAGCGTCCACCAAATCCATTTAACACCCCATTCAATACATCCAGCGCTGCATAATCAGGATTGTCGAATCGTCCGCCTAAATGGCCGAGAAGCACACTACTTTGCGTTAGTTGTGGCTGGTTGACAAAAAACACTCCACCTGTATTAGCTGGCGAAACATCTGGTAATTTGGGTTTAGCAATACCTGGGTTGCGATTCCAGTCGCCAAACTTAGCTTGAACGAGCGATCGCATTTTCTTAGCGTCAAAATCCCCCACAATCCCCAAAATCATATTATTGGGGTGAAAATATTGCTGATAAAACTTGAGCAAATCCTCACGGGAAACCTGATCCACCGTTGCATACTCTATCGTGCGAGCATAGGGACTATCTTTCCCATAGATCAATTTCTTAAATTCTCGACTAGCAATCCCATCTGGATTGTCATTGCGACGGGCAATGCCACCTTTAGCTTGTGTCTTAGCCAAGTCTAGCTTTTCTTGAGCAAATACTGGCGATCGCAGCACCTCGGCAAACAGCCCAAACACCGTTTCTAAATCTTCACTGAGGGCGTCAAAGCTAGCACCACCAGAAGCTTCACCAATACTAGCTTCTACAGATGCCGCCCGTTGTTCCAACATCTCGTTGAGTTCATCAGCCGAATGCTTTTTAGTTCCCCCAGTTCGCATCACCGCGCCTGTAAAACCAGCTAAACCGACTTTTTCCAGTGGTTCCAAGCGATTTCCTGTCCGCACAAACGCCGTCCCATTCACCAACGGCAATTCGTGATCCTCCATTAAATAGACAACCAAGCCGTTTTGGAGAACAAACCGCTCATACTTGGGTAACTTAATCTCAGGTATCGGTGGCAACTGCAACTCAGTGTAATGCTTTGCTTGTGCCGTCGCCGCCAGAGAAAAGTTACAAGTTAAAAGTAAACACGCAAAAACAGCAACTAAAGCATAAATCAGCCCCTTGCCATTTTTGATTTTAGATTTTAGATTTGGGATTTTGAATTGTTTACCCTTCACCTTATACCTCTGCATATCTCTCTTCCTTTGCGATTCGTTTTTCATCCTTCTTTCGACAACAGCTTGCCAATCGTGCGATTTGTCGGCGTAAACGTCTCCTTAGCCACCCGCTGAATATCAGCCGTCGTCACCGCCGAAATGTCATCCAACTGCTTAAACAGATTCCGCCAAGAGCCAGTTTTCACTTCATATTCCAACAATTGTTGAGCCATGCCCATATTTGAATCGAGGGTGCGTAACAAACCCGCCCGTGCTTGGGTTTTCACTCGTTGCAAATCAACCGCCTCTACAGGCTCAGTTTTTAATTTGTCAATTTCTTGGCGCAAAGCCACCGCCAACTCATCAACTGTATGACCAGGAGATGTGAGAGCATAGAAAAATATCAGGTTTGGGTATTTATCTCCAGGAAATCCACTGTAACCTTGAGCATTTAGCGCCAAACGCTGCTTTTCTACCAAAGATTTATACAGCCGCGACGTGCGCCCATCACTTAATAAACTGCCGATGATTTCATAGACTGCATTATCTGGATGGGTAATTGCCGGACGATGATAACCTTCTAAATACCAGGGTTGAGAAGCTAGCTGTAAAGTCACTTCCCGTGTTTTTTGTTGTGGCGGCTCCACCGGGATTTGTTCAATAGCTTTGGTTTTTGCTTGATAGCGGCCAAAATAAGTTTGCGCTAGTTTTTTCACCTCAGTCGGGTTGACATCTCCGACAATGGCGATCGCTAAATTACTTGGTACGTAGTGAGTATCAAAAAACTTTTGGACATCATCTGGTGTCAGATTGCGGATATCTTCGTCATAACCAATCACCGGACGTTTGTAAGGATGGACTTTGTAAGCAGTATCGACAAATTTCTCCAGCATCAGTCCAATCGGTGAATTCTCCACCCGCATCCGTCGTTCTTCTAAAATTACATCTTTCTCTTTATAAAACTCACGACTAATTACCGGATCGAGAAATCTCTCCGACTCCAACGACATCCAAAGTTCCAGCTTATTGGCAGGAAAACTGTAAAAATAACGGGTGGCTTCGGTTGAAGTATTGGCATTTAAACCGACGCCTCCCGCTTGTTCGACAATTTGCCCCAATTCATTTTGCTTGACTAGTTTACCTGCTTGTGATTCCACTTGCTTAAACTCAGCTTGTAACCGCGCAACCTCATCTTTTTTGCCATCGGTTTTCGCGGTTTTAATTTGAGTATCTAACTGCTGTAAGCGCTCTAATAGAGGTTTTTCTGCCTTGTAGTCTTGTGTACCAATGCGCGTTGTACCTTTAAACGCCAAATGCTCAAGAAAGTGAGCTACACCAGTTTTACCATCTACCTCATCGACACCACCGACATTTGCGTAAGTAAGAAAGGAAACTACAGGCGCTTGATGTCGTTCTAAGACAATGAATTTTAGACCATTGTCGAGGCGAAACTCCGTTAACTGTTTGATCACTCGATCTAGATAAGGCTGAATCGAACTTTCAACTGATGGAGTTTGAGTTTTCGTAGGTTGTAGTCCTCTTTGCGGAGGAGGTGCCGTCTGAGTTTGAGCCAGAGCAATTTCTGGCAGCAATCCCCACCAGAGGATGAGCAAAGCCAACAAAGTGACAAACAACCGCCGCAATATGACAGATACAGGAGTTACACATAAGAGATCCCCCAACCCCCTTAAAAAGTGAGCTTTTGAGATCCCCCCCTTTTTAAGTCTCGTTAGGGGGGAATGCACGAAGCGCACGCTACGCGAACGAAGTTTCAGATTTTGAGTGCGTAAGTCCTGAGATACTTTATCTGACCAATCCAAAATCCAAAATCTAAAATCCAAAATTGACCGACTGATCTGGTTCATAAGCGAAAATTAAGATAAAGTTACACTACCTAAGAAAGAGGATACTTAGCAAAAGAGCGTTAATCTTGTATTAAGCTTGTTAGGCTTTTTTACTTGATGTTAGACAATAATGCTACAAATCGTGTTCCGCAAATATCACCATAACTGTTATGCGAGTTTTTAATTCTTCCCCACCCTCAGAGGCTCAGACGCGCACCCGAATTTTACAGGCAGCACAAAGGTTGTTCGCCGCTCAGGGATTTGACGGCACTACTACCCGCGACTTAGCACAGACAGCGGGTGTAGCTGAAGGCACTCTATTTCGTTATTTTCCTAACAAAAAGGCAATTTTAGTGGAAGTAGCCACGAGTGGCTGGGTAGAGATTCTTACAGATTTGCTGACAGAATTAAGTGAAATGGGCAGCTATAAAGCCGTAGCTCAGGTGATGCGTCGCCGGATGTGGAACTTCCAAAAAAATGCCGATTTAATGCGCGTTTGTTTTATGGAGGTGCAATTTCACCCAGATTTGCGCGATCGCATCCAATTAGAAGTGATTACCAAAATGACCGACGTGGGCGAAGCATTCTTTCAAACAGCGATGGATAAAGGCATTTATCGCAAAACGGACGCAAAGCTAGTTGCTAAAGTCTTCTTGGGAATGTTTGCGATCGCAGGTTTTTCTAACAATACCCTCATTGAACCTGACGCTTCCCCCCAACAAATGCAAGAAATGGCAGAAGGACTCGCTGATATCTTCCTTAATGGAGTCTTGGTTAAAGAGTGAGGAGTTATGAATTATGAGTTATGAGTTATGAGTTATGAGTTATGAATTATGAATTATGAGTTTTAACTCCAAACTCCAAACTCCAAACTTTTAACTCTCAACTCCTAACTCCTAACTCCTAACTTTTAACTTTTAACTCCTAACTCCTAACTTTTAACTCCAACCTCCTAACTTTTAACTAATGATGGCTTGCGCTTGCTGACTCCACTGTTGTACTAGTTCAATCGCTGGACACAAATCTCGTCGCTGCATTGTTGCTACTTGCAAGCGCATAATTTGTTGATGTAATCTGTGAGTTGGAGTTTGAGCTAACTGCACTACAGAACCAATACCCGCATGAAGCAATAAACCACAATATTGTGTCCCTACACTGGGAATACGCGCCAAGTCAGCCAAAGCTATCCATTTATTTACATACTGAAGATGAATTTGTAGTTTATTGGCTAACGCTAGTCTTTCCTCTAGAGTTTTTCCTTGTTTGACTAGCGCTACTGTGCTAGTAATGCCACAATTTTGCAGTTGAGATTGTTCCTCGTGGCTCAGTCCAGGTAATTCCTCGATTGGCCAGTCACGAGATTGCATCGGACTTCTACTATCTTTGTGTTTAGCAGACATTTTTGAAATTAAAATATAGGTTTGTTTAAATATTGTGACAGTTGCTTCTTTGCAAAAGTACTCTCTTGCGGTTTAGTATTTGTATTGTTTTGCCATTTTAACTAAACCTCTTACAATGCGATTGTATCGGCTGACAATGCGATTGCATCGCCTGACAATGCAATTGTATCAACTGACAATGCAATTGTATCAACTGACAATGCAATTGTATCGCCTGACAATAGCATTGTATGAACTAATAATTTCATTGCATCGCCTGACAATGCGATTGTATCGGCTGATAATGCGATTGTATCGGCTGACAATGCGATTGCATCGACTTACAAAAATTAAGTTAAAAGGGCGGTTAGAAACTGCGTCTACACGAGGCTTTACCCACCTCCGTGGGTTTCAAACACCCAATTTTTCCTTAGTCCGCGGAGGCGGACTTCTCTGCGAGACGCTGCGCGAACGTTTGTGTAGCCGCGAATTGTATTCGCCCTGGCTCTAAGTTGATACTTAAAATGGGTGGAAAATACTTCAAATCTAGCTCGTTCATAGTGGATTGCAAAAAGCTCATGACTCCGATTCCGAAAAGCGCAGCCCAGTTGTATGAAACAGACTTTGTAGGATGGACAGAACAGACTGTACAACTCATTCGTGCTGGACAATTTGGACAAGTAGACTGGGATGCTGTGATTGAGGAGATTGAAAGCTTAGGAAGGTCTGATCGGCGGGAGTTGAAAAGCCGCTTGGAAGTATTATTACAGCATTTGCTCAAGTGGCAACATCAGTCTAGTTTGCGGAGTGGCTCCTGGCAAAATACAATTGATGAGCAACGCAACCGAATTGCAGATTTGCTGCAAGAGAGTCCCAGCCTCAAGTCCTATCCAGAAGAAGTTTTAGCCCAGTGCTACGATCGCGGATTGAAAGCTGCTATTAATGAAATTGAACTACCAATAAATACGTTTCCAGTCGAGTGTCCTGATCTCATTGCCCAAGTTCTTGATGCTGAGTTTTTGCCGGATGCGATTAATTAGTAATATAGATTTATGCGGTAATTAACTCACCTCGCATAACAGTTACGGCTTGTCCGCCAAGAAAGACGCGATCGCCTCCTGTATAGCGTACTTTTACCACCCCACCGCGACTGGATGCTTGATAAGCCAAAAACTCATCTTTGTGCAAGCGATCGCGCCAGAAGGCAGCAAGGCAACAATGGGCAGCGCCAGTAACGGGGTCTTCATTAATACCTAAACTTGGTGCAAAGAAGCGAGAGATGAAATCATAATTTGGATCAGAGTGCGTAAGGCTAGTAACTATAACATTAGAAACAGGCAACGTTTTTAGTAGTTGAAAATTAGGCTGCATTTGCCGCACCAAATCTTCCGATTCCAATTCCACTAAATAACCTAGTGAATTCTGCAAGACAGATTTGTCCGGTACACCCAAAGCCTCCCTAAGTTCTGGAGGAGCGATCGTTTCTTGTGAGTGATTCACAGGAAAATCTAACTCAATCCACTCACCTTGCAACTTAGCAATCAGCACTCCGCTTTTGGTGGAGAAACGCGCAACTTCATTCGGTGACAAATGCCCTTCTGACCAAAGTACATGGGCACTAGCTAAAGTTGCATGACCACAAAGCGGTACTTCCACTGTGGGCGTAAACCAACGCAGATTAAAGCCATCATCCTGTTTAACTAGAAAAGCCGTCTCAGATAAATTCATCTCCTGCGCCACGTTCTGCATCCAGCGTTCATCTTGGGAAGTAGGCAAAACACAGACAGCAGCAGGATTACCTGCGAAAGGTGTATTGGTGAAAGCATCAACCTGAGTAATAATTTGTCCCATTAGAGTCACCTTGAAAGTTAAACAGCAATATATTTCTCAGGAGGGCGTTAAAGATTTATGCCGACCGTTACCATTATTCTGAGGCGGCGTATCGTTCGGAGGGTAACAGCCATGCTACCAAAGCGCGTGTTATATCCAAATCAGAACCGCCATATACAGTACCTGATAAATTAGGAATACAATCTCCAAAAACTAGGGTCAATGTTAAAGCAAAACGGAAACATGAGGATAAAAATCTTCAGAAGCATCTTTGCTGCTGTCAACTTAGCGCTAATTTCTGGAGGATTAGTTAGTTGTGTTGTTGAGGTACCGCAGCGACTTGCTCCACCTGAGCTACAAAAACCAGTCGTACAACCTAACCAACAGCCTAAGCAGACTAACCAGAAGGACAAAGATGACAACGACAAACATCACGATCGCAAGGATGATAAAAACGATGACGATAAAGAAGATAACGACTAAATAAAGGCAGAACTATCACCTTTATCCTTTTCTTTGAGTTTCCATTTATGCTTATCCAACAAACTTCTACTTCCCTCGTCGATACTTTACGCCTGCGACGGCAACAACTAGCTAACCTGATTGATTTTCCCGTAATTCTGTGGTCAGGTAGCAACAGTCCGCGCAACTTTTCAGCAAATTCCTTTCCGTTTCGCGCTAGCAGTCATTTTCTCTATTTTGCCGGACTGCCATTATCAAAGGCAGCAATTCGTCTAGAAGCGGGCAAGCTAGAACTATTCATCGACGACCCCTCACCCAGCAGCGCCCTTTGGCATGGACAAATGCCAACGCGCGACGAAATAGCCCAGAAGATTGGGGCGGATGTGGCTCGACCAATGGCAGAATTAGAGTCTTGGGTAGAAGATGCCGCCACACTTGCTGTACAAGATGCAGCTACTTGGACGCAGCAGACGCAGCTATTAAATAGATGGGTTTTACCACAAAGTCTTCCCGAAGGAATTGACTTGGAGTTAGCCAAGGCGATCGCTTCTCTCCGCCTCATCCATGATGAAGCTGCATTAATCCAGTTGCGAAAAGCTGCGGCTGTCACTGTTGAAGCGCACAAAGCTGGGATGGCCGCAACACCTCAAGCGAAGTTGGAAGCAGAAGTTCGGGCAGCGATGGAAGGGGTAATTATTGCCCACAATATGACTACCTCCTACAACAGTATTGTCACCGTTCACGGCGAAGTTTTGCATAACGAACACTATCACCACCCTCTACAACCAGGTGACTTACTGCTTGCCGATGTTGGTGCTGAAACTGAGATGGGTTGGGCAGGTGATGTAACTCGCACGTGGCCAGTTTCTGGGAAGTTTTCATCGACCCAGAGAGATATTTATCATGTCGTACTAGCAGCCCATGATGCTTGCATTGCTAAAATTCACCCTGGTGTAGAGTATGGGGATATTCATTTGCTAGCTGCCACAGTTATAGCTGAAGGTTTAGTAGAGTTAGGCATTTTACAAGGAAATCCCCAAGATTTAGTAGAAATGGATGCCCACGCGCTGTTTTTCCCTCATGGTATCGGTCATCTACTGGGTTTAGATGTCCATGATATGGAAGATTTGGGCGATTTAGCTGGGTATGAAGAGGGACGGGAAAGGAGCGATCGCTTTGGTTTAGGCTACCTCCGTTTAAATCGTCCATTGCGGAGAGGAATGTTAGTCACAATTGAACCTGGCTTTTATCAAGTACCAGCAATTTTAAATAATGTTCAACTGCGCTCAAAATATCAGAATGTAGTGAATTGGCAACGTTTATCTGAATTTGCCGATGTGCGCGGAATTCGCATCGAAGATGATGTTTTAGTTACTGAAGTAGGCAGCGAAGTTTTAACAGCCGCATTACCGAACGATGCCGATACTATAGAAAATTTAGTAGGTTGTTAATCTGTCCATCATGCCTTGCTAAGTAAACACATAGGATGTTACCTCATGATCAAAAACCCCATAGGATTACTACTGGGCGGAGTTATTGTCAGTTTAGGACTATTGCCATTATTAGCTCAAGCACAGCAATCGGTTTCTAATACCCAAGTTGCGGCGATGGTAGAGGCGTTGCGACGGGCTGCACCGCAGACAAAAAATCCCAACGATGGATATTACAGTGAATGGCAAGTTAAACCAGAAACCCTCAAAGGCTGGACAAGAACTTGTTTGAAACGAGAATTAACACCGACGCAGTTTGAAAACAGCCCTGCGATCGCCCGCCAAGTTGTATCCTGTATCACGCGCCGGGAGTTAACCAATCAGTTCCGCGCCACCAACAATAATGAAATTGCATCTGTGCGTGGCGCAGCTTGTTGGTGGATGACTGGTAACTATACAGGTTGTGACAAAGGTTTCACTGCTGACTATGTGCAAAAAGTTGTCCGTTTTTACCAACAACAGCGTGCAAAACCAGCAGCAACTCAATCATAAGAGTGCGATTACAGCAGTATTTATGGCAGAGTAAACTTATTTTGCAATCCTGTAAATATTTTCAGCGTCATGCTACGTGCTACTATGATTGCTCTAAATTACTAGATTGACCTTTGATGTAGCCGAGCATTTAATTTCACACATCACGCTCAACTCGTAAATCCAGCAAGATTCTTAACAAAGAGGCATCGCGTTCATCATCAGTGTTAGAGTACTGGGCTGGATCTCGATTTACCTGAACTTCAGCAATCTTTACGTTTTCTCCAACTACCTCAAAACGCACTTTGAAAATGCACAAACCAGTCCAACTACGATGCAAGTATACCCAAGGAGCCTCATAGAAAATGAACCACTTATCTTCCATCTGCTCTGGAATTACTCCAGCAGTAATTCGGTCGAATTCTTCCTGTGAGTAAAGTTTTTCTACCGTTATATTTGTGGATGTAGAAGGCATTGGTTCTGTTTTCCAATCATTTCGTTGGGTTATTCGCATAGTTTTGGTTTAATTCTATAGTTTTATATGTCAATACGCTTGGGTTAAGGATAGTTGTAGGTTGGGTTGAACGTTCGCGAACAGCGTCCCGTAGGGAAGTGAAACCCAACCTACGCTGGTTTTGGTTTTTGGCTTTAACCCAAGCGTATTGTTTTATATGTAACTCCTGATTACGAAAGCTATGTTCTGCTTCTGCTGTCACTTTATTTCACTAAGAAATAGCGCATTAGGAATTTACTCAGATAGGTGCAAAATGTAAGTTTACATAACAGCTGATTACAGCATGTTGCATAATTGTTTCACTTTCTCTGTTACCCAATCGACACGATCCTTTCCCCAAAATCTTTCGCCTTCCACTACCCAAGTTGGGACTCCGGGACAGCCAAATTGCTCGTATTCTGCCAAAGCTGCCACTGCTGCTTGTTTAGCTGCTTCACTGTGGATTAACTAAAGAATGCGATCGCCATTCAGCCCAACATCATTTGCCACTTTCCGAATCACAGACTCATCGTTAACATCAAGGAGGTCGATGTACGTCGCTCGAAAGAAAGCGGCATCAAGCAGATGCTCCTTCCCAGTTCCACAAGCAGCGTAATACGCTCTCGCGGTCAGTTCTTCCCGACCAAACTTCATTTTCTCCCAACGCTTGACCCACCTACCAAATTCTTCATACTCCTTGAGCCGAATTTCAATTTACGAATTAGCGATCGCGAGTATTCAAGCATCGGAGTCCCAATGCCCAATGCCCCATGCCCAATAAAGCTAAGTATCTGGTTGCTACAGTCGCGGTGAAAAATACTAAGCTGGTAGATAGCACGTTAAAACTTTAGCGGAAATTCCGAATCGCATTCATCGGCGGTTTAGAATTCTCCATTGGCGAACTACCTGTAATTACATTATGTTTGATGCTCTATCTGACCGTTTAGAATCCGCCTGGAAAAAACTGCGGGGACAGGACAAAATTTCTCAATCCAACATTCAAGATGCATTGCGCGAAGTGCGCCGCGCCTTGTTGGAGGCAGATGTCAATCTCCAGGTAGTCAAAGATTTTATTAGCGAAGTCGAAGCCAAAGCACAGGGAGCCGAGGTGATTACCGGCGTGCGACCTGACCAACAGTTCATCAAAATTGTTCACGATGAACTGGTGCAAGTGATGGGAGAAGAAAATGTTCCCATCGCAGAAGCCAAGGAACAGCCTACCATTGTGTTAATGGCTGGGTTGCAAGGTACTGGTAAAACCACAGCTACCGCTAAGTTAGCCTTACATCTGAGAAAATTAGATCGTAGCTGCTTGTTGGTGGCGACAGACGTATATCGCCCAGCAGCGATCGACCAGTTGGTGACGTTGGGTAAGCAAATTGACGTACCAGTATTTGAACTAGGAAGCGACGCAGATCCCGTAGAAATTGCTCGACAGGGTGTAGAACGCGCTAGGGCAGAAGGTGTAAACACAGTCATTATTGATACTGCTGGTCGCCTGCAAATTGACAAAGAAATGATGGCGGAATTAGCCCGCATCAAAGCAACTGTCCAACCCCATGAAACTCTGTTGGTGGTGGACGCGATGACTGGTCAAGAGGCAGCCAATCTTACCCGCACCTTCCATGAGCAGATCGGGATTACTGGGGCGATTCTCACCAAGTTGGATGGTGATAGCCGTGGTGGTGCAGCGTTGTCAGTGCGAAAGATTTCGGGAGCGCCGATTAAGTTTGTGGGCGTGGGTGAGAAAGTTGAGGCACTGCAACCGTTTTATCCCGATCGCATGGCATCGCGGATTCTGGGAATGGGCGATGTTCTCACCTTGGTAGAAAAAGCCCAGGAAGAGTTTGACTTAGCAGATGCTGAGAAAATGCAGGAGAAAATCCTGTCAGCGAAGTTTGACTTTACTGACTTTCTCAAGCAGTTGCGGATGCTGAAGAATATGGGATCTCTGGGAGGCTTGATCAAGATGATTCCAGGGATGAACAAGCTCTCAGATGATCAACTCAAGCAGGGAGAAACCCAGCTGAAGCGCTGTGAGGCGATGATTAATTCCATGACTCGCCAAGAACGCCACGACCCCGATTTATTAGCCAGTTCTCCCAGTCGGCGGCGGCGGATTGCTTCTGGCTCCGGCTATAGAGAGTCAGATGTCACTAAACTGGTGGGTGATTTCCAAAAAATGCGATCGCTCATGCAGCAAATGGGTCAAGGTGGCTTCCCTGGAATGCCGGGAATGTTCGGCGGGGGCGGTATGGGTAACGCCTTCGCAGGTGCAGGCAATCGTCCCGCAGCCCCCGGATGGCGAGGTTATGGTGGTGACGCCCCAGGCACCAAAAAGAAAAAGAAAGAGAAAAAGAAAAAAGGCTTTGGTAATCTTTAGCCATTGGGCATTGGGCACTTGTACTGAGCGAACGCGAGTGCGTCTCGTAGAGAAGCATGGGGCATGGGGCATTGGGCATTGGTAATTTGCAAATGACTAATGACTAATGACTAATGACTAATAGCAGCAAACGCTAGGTCAGTGCTAAAATTAGCATTTCAGCATAATTACCAACAGGAGAATGATTCTTCAACCATGATCAAACTGCGCTTGAAGCGATTCGGTAAAAAGCGGGAAGCAAGTTACCGCATTGTCGCTATTAACAACCTCGCTCGCCGCGATGGTCGTCCCCTAGAAGAGTTAGGATTTTACAACCCCAGAACCGATGAAGTGCGACTAGACGTTCCCGGCATCGTCAAGCGACTACAACAAGGCGCTCAACCCACTGACACCGTCCGTCGCATTTTAGTAAAAGCCAATGTTTTTGAACAGGTCAGTGCAACAGCCGCATCATAATTTCGGAACAATATCCCCAACAGCTAGTCCCAACTATCTTGGGCTGGTTCAGTTTTTGGTGCAGCCGTTTTTGGAATCTCCAGAGACTTTAAGCGTCGATTGTGAAATTTCTCAGGCCCTCAACCGGGTTTGGGTTCGCATCGCCTTTGAAAGCACAGATAAAGGAAAAGTGTTTGGTCGAGGGGGACGCAATATTCAGGCGATTCGTACAGTAATTGCCGCAGCCGCCGCCGCAGTTGGGCAATCAGTATACCTGGATATCTACGGCAGCACCACGCCGGGCCGTGAGGGTATGTCTTTTGATGAAGAGACAGAAGAGCGATCGCCACCGCCGACTAGGAGAGAACCGCGTGGAAATGATGGGCCTAGACCCATTGTTAAACCCCGCCTCCGCTAGGTTAAAACTAGAGAGCAAGTCTGAGCGGTTGTGCTTACCTCCGCTCAGAATTTTTGTAAAGATGGAAAGTAGCAAAAAGATTTTTGAATCTTTTTTTAGACTCTTCACCAGTAGGGGCGTACAGCTATACGCCCCTACAGCCAATTAATTTGTTGCAAAGATTTTTCTAAAATGTAAGTAAAAAAACGTAATTTCGCCTTTGGCGAGAAAATATTAACCTTTGTCAAAAATAGATCCTCACCAATTAAGAAATACTATGGCAGATGCCTTAACAATTCAGCTGCCGAATATTCCCAGTGCGATCGCTCTTGCGGGAGATGGAGAAGAAAATCTCAAAATCCTATCTCGGCAAACAGGAGCCACTTTAGTGCTACGCGGACAGGAATTAGTGATTTCTGGTACTGACGGGCAAATTGATCTGGCTTCTCGATTAGTGCGATCGCTTGAAGACCTCTGGATTAAAGGCAATGCCATCTCCAGTGCCGATATTTTAACAGCTCGTCAAGCCATAGATAGCGATCGGCAAGGGGAACTGCAAGATTTACAGCGAGATGTCCTCGCCAAAAGTCGTCGGGGTGAAGAAGTCCGTGCCAAAACTTTTCGCCAGCGTCAATATATCGACGCACTCCGTAGGCGTGACCTCACCTTTGGGATTGGGCCTGCTGGTACCGGCAAGACTTATCTCGCTGTTGTTGTTGCCGTGCAAGCACTCCTTGCTAACCAGTTTGAAAAGCTAATTTTAACTCGCCCTGCCGTAGAAGCCGGTGAAAAACTTGGTTTTTTACCTGGAGACTTACAGCAGAAAGTTAATCCCTATCTTCGCCCACTTTACGATGCTATTTATGAATTCATCGACCCAGAAAAAATACCCAGTTTGATGGAACGCGGTGTGATTGAAGTCGCACCACTCGCCTATATGCGGGGACGCACGCTCAATAACGCCTTTGTAATTGTGGATGAAGCTCAAAATACTACACCCGCTCAGATGAAAATGGTTTTGACTCGTTTGGGTTTCCGTTCTCGGATGGTAATTACAGGCGACATGACACAAACTGATTTACCACTTCACCAACAATCGGGTTTAGGAGTAGCTTTACAAATTTTAAAACACGTTGAAGGCATTGCCTTTTGCGAATTTTCCCAAAAAGATGTCGTGCGCCATCCTCTAGTTCAGCGCATTGTCGCTGCTTATGAACAATACGAAAAATAGGTATTGGGCATGGGGCATTGGGCATTAACAAATAACAAAGGATAACAATTTATGAGTACTACTTTGAAAGAATTTTTAGCAGCTTGCGAGACTTTGGGAACTTTGCGTTTAATTGTCACTAGCAGCGCTGCTGTCTTAGAAGCAAGGGGTAAGCTAGAAAAGTTATTTTATGCAGAATTGCCCAAAGGTAAGTACGCGAATATGCACACCGAAGGCTTTGAGTTTCATTTGAATATGGACAAAATTATTCAGGTGAAATTTGAAACAGGTGAAGCGAAGAGAGGCAATTTTACAACCTATGCTATCCGGTTTTTAGATGATAAACACGAGCCTGCTTTAAGCCTATTTTTGCAATGGGGTAAACCGGGAGAATATGAATCAGGTCAGGTGGAAACTTGGCAAGCTTTACGGGAGCAATATGGGGATATTTGGCAACCTTTACCAGCAGAAATTTAATATAGCTAAACTGATAGGGGTGGAGGAAATCGGATATCTGCACTGAACTGATCCACATTAACGCTGCGATGAATCGGTAAAACATATTCTAAATTTTCGTGGGGGCGGGGAATAATATGATAAGAAATTACCTCGCCGCCGTTAACTCGCAGAACCGCCTTTAGTGCTGCTGTCACCGCCACATTCACCTCGCCCACAACCCCCCGAACTAACACGGTAATTCGTCCTAAATCAGTATTTTCATAACCAACAAGGGTGACACGGGCAGCTTTACACATAGCATCTCCCGCTTCTACTGCTGTGGGAACCCCATAAACTTCAATCATGCCTAATGCCAATGTCATGCTGTTACCATAATTTGGGATTGTGGGGTTAAGTATCTTTAACTATGTCGGCTCCTTGTGATGGTAAATTAGTGACTAAACGATATTCTGTGGGTGAATAGCTAGCAGAATAATACACAATAGCTTAAGTGCATTATTATCTCATAAATTAAGTAAATTGGCGCAAATAAACTGAATTATCCAAAAAAAAGTAAAACTCTGTGGTTAGTTTATAGTAAGCGCTTGAGCGTTAAACCACTTACTATAAACTTTTAATTTTTTACAAAAACTTACTTAATTTTTAATCGATAAATACAAAACTGCTAATGCGTACAATGAAGGTAATTTGGAGTTTTTGCTTGCTGATTTTATTCCTATTGTGGAGTGGCGAAGCTCTTGCAGGAGAGTTGTCTGAACGGTTAGCAAATTTTCCCCAATGGGAAAAATTAACTTCAGTGCAATCGGCTTCGGGTGATTTAATTTACCCTGAATGGATGGCTGGTTCTTGGCAAGTTACGAGTACGTTGGTAGATTTGGTTGCGCCTTTAGCACCAGATATCGTAACTCCAGGGTTTGAAGGTAATCGCCGACAATTAAATCAGCCTGTGAGTTTTATAGTAAGATTTGTGAAAGAGCAACTACATGTAGCCGGGTTAAAAATATTTCCTCAGATAGATAAAAAATCACCAATTTTAGTAGCAGATAGAGCGTTTAATAGCTTGAATTTGGCTAGAGCTTATTTAGGGGATGAAGCAGTGTTATTAGTCAAAGTAGATCCAGATTCAGCTAATCGTCAGATTACATTTTTGCGTAACAGTCGCCAACTAGTTTCCATTGTGACTGCACGGGCTACAGAAACTACCCCATCAGGCAATTTCATCACAACAGAAGTTTTTCAACAACTATTCAAAGGCGGTTCACGCCCCTATTTAAACTCTGTAGAATCTACCACAGCTTATCATAAACTTCCAACAGCTAATCCGGCGATTGAGGCAAATCAAGTTACTGCTGTCTATCTTTCACCCCAAGATCCAGATTACTTTAAAGCTGGTTCTCGACCAGTTGCCCTCTATCGCTATCGTCTAGAATTTGTCCCTGCACAAATGCCTAGTACTCCAAAGGAGTGATTTAAACTTATAGCCCTTGACTAGTCTGTATTACGGTTGTAGTATATAAATTCCAAGCTTCCGATCGCGCTCTTGGACGGTGTGCATCATGGCCAAATTTCAAGATATTGTCAATTACTTTCGCTCTGACTGGAAGCTGAGTCTTTTCAGTATTACAGCATCTAGCATTTACGAAATTATTGATTTGGTTGTTCCTTATGCGATCGGGCAGATTTTAAATGTTTTGTCTAGTCAACCTTTGGATAAACCACTTCAAAGTGCGATCGCAACTTTTTCCAATATCATCAATTACCCAGTTAATAAATCTCTATCTTTGGGTGTATTACTGGGTTTAGTTTTCGTTGTCACCGTAGTGAGAGCGCCAACCCAATCTTGGATGACTGGTTGGTTTCACTGGGATATAGCTTTAAGATCGCGTCGAGAGAAAACTGAAGCAGCCATCGCCAAAATTCTTACTCTCCCACTGGAATTTTATGATGAAAATAACCCCGGACGCATTGCAGGAAGAATAGCTAGAGGTGTTGAGAACCACACTTGGGCATATCCCGAAATCGCCGGACAGTTGATTCCTAAACTGGCTCGTGTACTGGGAATTTTTGTGTTTATTTTGGTGATTGAGTGGCGAATTGCGATTTTATATCTAATTTCCTTTGTAATTATTCTCAGCTTCAGCTTGAAGAATTTACAGCAATTGATTAGGTACGAAAGTCGTCTGAATAAATATGCAGAGAACACCGAAAGCCGCAATTCTGAACTGATCACCAATATCAAAACGGTGAAAGCATTTGCTACAGAAGCTAGGGAACATAAACGGCAAAAGCAACGTTTAAATCGTGAACTAACGGTGCTTAATTATCGCATCCACAAAGGTTATACGAAACTGGGTACTTGGCAAAGAACCGTAATTCAGTTTTGTGTGTTTACAATTCTGGGTTTGACTTTAGCAGCAACAGTAAATGGGAGAATTTCTCTCGGTCACTTTGTCATGACCTTAACTCTTTCTAGCATGGCATATGCCGAATTACAACCTATTAGCACTTTGGCAGAAGTTTTTGCCCGTCGTTATTCTTCTATGCTGCGATTTCATGAATTTCTCCAAGAGCCAACTACACCTGATTCAGCTAGTCTTTTAGAAGAGAGCAACCAGACAGAATCACCTTATAAATTTACTGGAAAAGTTGAGTTGTCGCACCTCAGTTTTGGATATGATACCAACCGTCAAGTTTTGCAAGATATCAACTTGTTGATTGAGCCATACCAAACAGTGGCATTAGTGGGGCGTTCCGGTTCTGGTAAGTCTACTTTAGTGAAATTGCTGTTGCGATATTTTGAACCTCAATCAGGTCAAATTCTGATTGATGGTCAAGATATTCGCACTTTGGATGTGGGTAAGTATAGACGGAGATTAGCGATCGTTCACCAAGAAGTAGACGTTTTTAACGGTACTATATTGGATAATCTCACCTACGGTAGACCGGATGCCAGTTTGGAGCAGGTTCAAGAAGCCTGTAGAATTGCGAGAGTCGATGAAGTAGTGCAGCACTTACCCCAAGGTTATTACACCGTCGTGGGGGAACGAGGCGTCAGGTTATCTGGAGGACAAAGACAACGCTTGGGAATTGCCAGGGCGTTGCTAGTGGAACCAGATGTGCTGGTTTTTGACGAAGCCACCTCTAGTTTAGATTATGAGTCTGAGCGTTCGATTCAGCTAGCGATGCGATCGATTCAGGGTACTTGCACCACCATTATCATTGCCCACCGTCTAAGCACAGTGCGGGAAGCAGATAAAATTGTAGTTCTGGAGCAAGGAAAGATTGTAGAAGTGGGTAGCCATGATGAACTCTTGCGTCACGAAGGCATTTACCGCCGCTTGCACTCCCTGCAAGAAACAGGAGAACTCCTGAGTTAGGGGACATAGACATTTTGGATTTTGGATTTTGGATTTTGGATTTTGGATTGACCCCATGAATCAATCTGCTTGAGTGAACTACTCAGACTTGCCTAAGGCTGAAGTCGTAGCTCTCCCAATTCATCGGCAATAGCCTCAAAAACTGCGTAGTTTTTTTGGTCTGACATCCCCTCCAACCCAAGCAATTATATAATTTGGATATTTAATTTTTTGGAAGTCCTAATTAGAAGTAGCTATTCTCACCTAAGTACGAGAAATTTGCTCTTTCTTACAGTGGTTATTGAGAAGTTACAAAACTAAGTACAGCATTTAACTAATTCGTAGCAAATTAAATTTGGCAAGACTCTGCGTCCCTACCCTGCGGAAAGGCGAAACGCCTATGCACTTATTTTGCTACCTAGTGCGTTTAAAAACGCTACGATTTTACGCAAAACTCTACTAAGATTTACTCTTATCGGCTTCTTTTTGCGCCGCCTCACTGTATTTCTTATATAGTTGAGTCCGAATCTTAGCTTCCTGATAACGGCTGTGGTTTTGTGGCACCGTGCCCATTAAATCTGAAGCCCGTTGCCACTTAGCAGCGATCTCTAACCACTGAGTTGAGGTTGTGGCTGTTTTACCAGATGCAGAAGCAAGATTTGCAATTCGCACAGATATTGGAAATGGGTCATCAGATGGCTCTGAAAGGCTATTGTTAGCAGCACGGGATGGTATTTGGGCTTTTTTATCGTTAGTATTTTCTGTAGTTAAAGATTTGGAAGTTTCTAGTTGCATTAGGTTTTTCAGTTTATTACCTAACTGGGCATAAACAACCCAACTAAGCAACAATAGTGAGCAGAAACCAGCCGCTGCTAATATCCTTGTTTTAGGTTGATTTTTGTGTTTTTCTTTGTTAATAAGTACTAAAGGACGAGAGACTGAAGTTTTAGGAAAATTTGGTTTTCCTAGTTCAGCTTGAGCTTCTGTGAAATCTTTAATTAGTTGCTTTACAATATGGGGCTGAATTAATGTAATTTCCTGTGACCAAAGCAATTGGTTTTCGCGATCGCTATCTATTTCCTTTAACCAAAGCAATTGTTGTTCCCGAACAATCCGACTGTTGATATTAACTCGGCGAATGTGACGCGGGGCGATAAACTCAAGAATTTGCTGGATTTGTTCTACGAGGGGAGATTGCTCAAGTTGTTCTACCCTAGCCGCCTCGCACAGAAGTTGTAAGACACCATCAGAAAAAATGGCTCTAGTTCTGACACCAGACTTGGCTAGCTTTTCATTCAATAGTTGAATAATCGCAGCAACGCTACCTTGGTGAGCTTGCCAAGCGATATCGTTTATCCTGTCTACCATCTGAAATTTAGTGATAGCTCTTCCACCCGGACTGATTAACGTACTCATTAATTTAGGGACTCTTTTCTACTGACCTTGATCTTGTCTTCGATTTTACGAGTAAAAAGATGAGTTGCCAAATAAAATCATAAATATAGAGCCTCCCTTCTCGGTTCGTCAAGGACGTTCGCTCACGCTCAGTTAATTTGACACCCCCACACCTTGAGAGCGTGGGATTCTTGGGCTGAAACTGCCCTTTCAGGGTAACGCCCATGCTGGCGGACGAGCTACCTGTTTGACATAGTACATGATGATGTCTTTTTGCGATCGCCTTTGGTCAAGTTGAGGCAGGTGAATGCACTCTACCGCTAAGAGCGATCGCAAATCTATGGCTAAATAGTATCAGGGTCAACACCAAGCGATGTCTAACGACAAGCCGCTTCTCTACGAGAGGCTACGCCAACGCGTCTACGTAAATGTTCTTTCAACCTTTCCACCTGCGATTCTGCTTGTCTTGCTTGCTCTTGGGCTTGTTCCCTCGCTAATCTTTCCTGTTTCAGCGCCTCTGCCAACTCCTCTGGAATCAGCAACTTTTCCCCAGTGTCTTCTTGATAAAAACCAATCAGTTGCCCCTCTATTTGCAAACGCAGCTGCAAAGGTTCACATCGACTATCTGTAATTGGCTCATACACCTCGCCTCGCAGCCGATACCCTTGCAATTGCTCCTTAATCCACTCTCCCTTGGGGTCAAATAACCAGTATTCTAGTACCCCTAACTGCTCGTACAGCGTCTTCTTGAAACCCGTGTCCTGGTTTTTAGTGCCTTCCGAGGTCATTTCAAAGATTACTACAGGCACTTGTCCTTCTTCCCATATCTTGTAATTATCCCTACCTCCAGGAGCGACATTAAAAATCACCATTACATCTGGAGCTACCCGTAACTTCGGAAAACCCTGAGCATAGTAGAGAAACTGGTTACTCAAAACCGTTGCTTGCCTACCCAGCAAATATTGCCTCAATACTTCTAAAGTTGCCAGTAGAACACATAAATGAATATAACTTTCTGCCAATGGTTCACGATCCGAGCTTGGGTAAAAAACTTCTGTTGGTTGAGAACTGGGTAAGAGGCTAGTCATAATTAGCCACCTGATTGAGAATATGGGTGGATGACTATATTATCTCAGAGACTTTCGCTGATATTTCTGGAACTGTTGCCTGTCAGGTATCGTTCACATACCAAACAAAATAGCTGTATCAGGATGATTTTGTCAGTAACTCTCGCTTATTTTGCTATTTTGCTAGAATTGCAAGACTATTAAGCACAGCGATGGCTACATTAGAAGATATATAAATAAAAATCATCAATGATTTTTATTCGTCCGCAGTTCACACAAAACCATGAGTGCAAGTACCATTATTTCCGAGAATCCCCTACTCCAAGGCATTGGTTTACCTCCCTTTGCAGAGATTAAACCAGAACGAGTAGTACCAGCCTTCAATCAGTTGCTGGCAGAACTTGACCAGCAGCTTGCCACCTTAGAGGCTAATGTAGAGCCTAATTGGAGTGGTTTAGTAGAACCCTTAGAAAAGCTGACAGAACGGCTTACTTGGAGTTGGGGGGTGGTGAATCATTTAATGGGTGTTAAAAATAGCCCAGAACTGCGCGAAGCTCATGAAATCGTACAGCCACTAGTCGTACAATTTATCAATAAGCTCGGTCAAAGCCAACCCATCTACAATGCTTTTAAGGCACTCCGTACCAGTAATATTTGGGCAACTTTAGAATTAGCCCAACAGCGCATTGTTGAAGCCGCAATTCGAGACGCAGAACTTTCTGGTGTTGGCTTAGAAGGAGAGGCAAGAGAGCGTTTCAACGCCATACAAATGGAGTTAGCAGAACTTTCTAGCAAATTTTCTAACCATGTACTTGATGCCACTAAAGCCTTCAGCTTAACCCTCACAACCCAAGCGGAAATTGACGGTTTACCACCAAGTTTAGTAAGTTTAGCAGCCCAAGTTGCTCGTGCAGCTGGCGAAAGCAACGCCACACCAGAAAATGGCCCCTGGCGGATTACTTTAGACTTCCCCAGCTATGGCCCTTTCATGCAGCACAGCACCCGTCGAGATTTGCGTGAAAAGCTCTACAAAGCTCATATTACCCGCGCTTCTAGTGGCGATTTGGATAACAACCCCCTAATTGAGCGCATTTTGAAGTTGCGCCAAGAACTCGCAGATATATTAGGCTTTAAAAGTTTTGCCCAATTGAGTCTGGCTAGTAAAATGGCTCCCAACGTTGAGGCAGTCAACGCCCTCTTAGAAGAACTACGCCGCGCTAGTTATGATGCTGCTGTCAAAGACTTGGCAGAACTCAAAGCTTTTGCCGCAGCACAGGGAGCAGCAGAAGCTACGGATTTAAAACACTGGGATATCAGCTTTTGGGCAGAACGCCAACGAGAAGCAAAATTTGCCTTTACTGCTGAAGAATTGCGTCCCTACTTCCCCCTTCCCCAAGTGTTAGACGGCTTATTTGGACTAGTCAAGCGGCTGTTTGGCGTCACTGTCACCTCTGCCGATGGTCAAGCGCCAGTATGGCATGAGGATGTCCGTTATTTCCAAATTGCTGACGAAACTGGTTCTCCCATAGCCTACTTCTACTTAGACCCCTACAGCCGTCCAGCCGAGAAACGCGGTGGTGCTTGGATGGATGTGTGCATCAATCGGGGCAAAATCACTGAGAATGGTGTCACTGCCATCCGCTTACCAGTAGCTTATTTGGTGTGTAATCAAAGTCCTCCCGTAGATGGTAAACCTAGTTTAATGACCTTCTATGAAGTAGAGACTTTGTTCCACGAGTTTGGTCATGGATTGCACCATCTGCTCACCAAGGTTGACTATCCCGGAGCCGCAGGCATCAATAACGTGGAGTGGGATGCAGTGGAACTACCTAGTCAGTTTATGGAAAACTGGTGCTATGAGCGACCCACTTTGTTTGGAATGGCGAAGCATTACGAAACTGGTGAAGCCCTACCGGAGCATTATTATCAAAAGCTGCTAGCGGCGCGTAATTATATGAGTGGTACTGCCATGTTGCGGCAGATCCACCTGAGTAGTCTTGACTTAGAACTACACTACCGCTATCACCCTGGTAGTAATGAAACCCCCTCAGATGTGCGTCATCGCATAGCCAAGACTACGATGGTTTTACCACCACTTCCAGAAGATTCAATTTTATGTGCTTTTGGACATATTTTTGAGGGTGGTTATGCAGCGGGCTACTATAGTTACAAGTGGGCTGAGGTACTGAGTGCTGATGCTTTTGCCGCTTTTGAAGAAGCTGGGCTAGAAGATGAAGAGGCTATAAAAGCTACAGGTCGGCGTTATCGAGATACGGTGCTAGCGCTTGGTGGTGGTCAGCATCCAATGGAGGTGTTTAAAACTTTCCGGGGTCGTGAACCAAGTACGATCGCTTTGCTCAGGCACAATGGTTTAGTCAGTGCTGCTGTAAACTAAACAACACCTCTGTAGGGACGTTGCAATGCAACGTCTCTCGCGTAAATAGACCTGCGTTGTAGGGGCAATTGATGAATTGCCCCTACGACTCAATCCCAATAAGAAACCCCCTTTGCTTTGGTCATAGTAAAGTGATTACAAGGCAGAGGGGGTTCATTTTTTATTTTTGTATAGGCAGATTTTAAGGATAATGCTGGCAAAAAACCAGTTTCTCTGATTTCAAACTTGCAAAAACCTATATTGTGTTTATTTTAATCTGCCTACTCAGTTCAGCCTATTTCCAATCGGGAATCTCGGCATCTTCTCCACCGATCCCGATTCCAGTGTTAAATATTTCGGCATCAGTAAGATTTAGATCATTCATTGATGCTTTATACACATTAGAATCGTGGATCGTAGCGCGAGTAAAATTTACCCCGTTGAGATTGACTTGCTTCAAATTCACATTGCTTACGTAAGCTGATGTTAGGTTAGCACCTGCCAAGTTTGCACCCGTTAAGTCAGCACCTTCGAGGTTAGCCCCTACAAGGTTGGCTCCTTGGAGCTTCGAGCCTCTCAAGTCAGCACCAATTAAATGAGCGCCACTGAGGTTAGCTCCCGATAGATCACACTGGATACATTCCCCAGTTGAAAGCAGCTTTTGTAAGTCCTGCGGATTTTCGGCTCTAACCGAGCTAGCGAAAAATAGGGGAGTTGCTAAGGCCATGGCCGCTAATAGCTGGAGTTTCATAATTTTCCCCCTTAATAATCAAGTTGCGTCCGTTCTGTCCCTCACAACTCTATTATCTCACTAAACTTCATAAGGTCAATCTATCTATGTGCTAACAAGTTAGTTGTGATATGAGACAGCTATAATCGTGAGGAAAAAAAAGCTATATATCCTGTTTTTGTCCGATTTTTACTCGATAAACCCAAAAAAAGTACCAGTGTTAAATCACTGTTAAATCTTTTTAAGAGCTTCCACTACTCGCCATAATTTGGCTACCTTGATAAGTATTTATACTTTATCAATTTATTTCATCACATATTAGCAAATACTGTTAAGTTAAGTCTTCAGAAATTCTCGCATATACTGATTAACCAATTCAGGTTGTTCTTGCTGCACCCAATGGCCACAATTGGGAATGTACTTGATTTGAAAGTCCTTGACATAGGCTGCGGTGTCGTAGGTTAGTTCCTTGCCGAGTGCAGTGTCATTTTCTCCCCAAATCATTAGTGTTGGCACTTCCAGAATGCCCCAACTTGGATTTAGCATTCTCTGTCGAAAAATATTGCGGTAGTAGTTCAACATTGCTGTGAGGGCGCCGCGTTTTGCAGCAGCATGTTTATAAGCGTCAATATCCGCTTTGGTGAAAGCACTCTTGTTAACTGCTGTACCTTTAAAAGTTGTTTCAATTGCTTGGTAGTCTGAAGATTGTATAAGTAATTCTGGGAACCACGGTAGTTGAAAGACAAACACGTAGTAACTACGCAGCAACTGTTGGGGAGTACGTAAACCTTGGGCAAATTTAGCAAGATGAGGCAGATTAAGGATAATTAATCGCTCTAGCATTTCAGGGTGAGCATAGGCAAAACTCCAAGCGATCGCACCTCCCCAATCATGTCCAACTAATACACATTTTTGGTATCCTAATGCTTTAATTACTCCTTCTACATCTTTGATAAATTCATCCATTACATAAGCTGATTGCTCTGTTGGTTTATCACTATCGTTGTAGCCACGTAAGTCAAGGGCGACGACTTTAAAATCTTGGGCAAATTCTGGTATTTGATGCCGCCAAGAGTACCAAAACTCAGGAAACCCATGCAACATCAACATTAAGGGCCCTTCACCTTGGGTAACGTAGTGTAGTTTCAACCCATTGGTAGTTATATAATCGTGTTTCCAAGTCAGTTCTATTACAGACATATGTAGTATTTTTTGTTGGTGATGGTTATTATGTATAATGTTTTTTGTCAAGAGGATGTTTTAAAAGTCCTATTGTAGGTATCAAAACGTTTTAGATCCTCCTAAATCCCCCTTTTTAAGGGGGACTTTGATTCTGGTTCCCCCCTTTTTAAGGGGGTTAAGGGGGATAAATAAGTGCCTAAAGTCACAGCCAAATCTTTTTAAAAGATCCTCTAAGAGATAGGTTTAAAATTGCAATTCTCCTTTGGATAGATATTGGTAATAAATCAGCAGAGTTTCATGTTTGATACAAATACTAGAATATATCAACCTAGATTAATAAACTGCCCTTCATGAAATTTATTTAACGGTTTCTTCAGTCAAGGCAAGGGCAATAATATGATTATTTGAGACACAAATAAAATGAGCAAAATAGAAACGCGTGGTGTTTGGCTGACCACTACTGATAGTAAAGTTCTCAGGTCAAAGCAACGCATTGCCGAGGCGATGGATTTCCTTGCCGAGACAGGATTTAATGTGGTGTTTCCCGTTGTTTGGAACAAAGCTGTAACTCAGTATCCTAGTCAAACAATGCAGCAGACTTTTGGAGTCGAAATTGACCCTGTGTGTATAGGCCGTGACCCCTTAGAAGAAGTGGTGATTGAGGCGCGGCGAGTTGGGTTAAAAGTTATTCCTTGGTTTGAATACGGTTTTGCCAGCTCTTACAATTTGAATGGTGGTGTACTTTTACAGAAAAAACCGGAATGGGCAGCGCGTGATTGTAACGGCAACTTACTGAAGAAAAACGGCTTTGAGTGGTTGAATGCACTCAACCCACAGGTGCAGGAATTCTTGTTAAATTTGGTGCTGGAAGTTGTGAAGAATTATGATGTGGATGGTGTCCAAGGTGACGATCGCTTCCCAGCATTCCCCTCTGAAGGTGGCTATGACGAGGGAACTGTCACCCGCTATCGCCAGGAATTTAATCACAATCCGCCACAGAACCCCAAGGATAGGCAATGGTTACAGTGGCGTGCAGATATTCTCACTGACTTCTTGGCGCGTCTCTACCGCGAGGTGAAAGGGGTGAATCCTAATTTATTAGTAGCGATCGCACCCAATATCCATGATTGGGCATTCCAGGAATATCTGCAAGACTCGCCCGCATGGCTGAAGCGGGGAATAGTTGATATGATTCACCCGCAGATTTATCGCCGTGATTTTAGGAGTTATCAGGCGATCGCTGATAAACTAGTAAACCAGCAGTTCACAGATGCGACGTTGCCGAAGTTAGCACCAGGAATATTGATGAAGCTTGGCAGTTATTGTATTAGTCCAGAATATCTGGTGCAGGCAATTGAATACAATCGCCAACTTGGCATTCATGGAGAAGTATTCTTTTTTTACGAAGGTTTGCGCGAGAATAACAATACCCTAGCTAAAGTTTTGCGAAATGGCCCTTATGCTAAGTCTGCATCATTTCCCACTCTGTCAGATTTGAGTGCAGGTGGTGTGAGTAACAAGAGGTCATCTTCTATTTGGCAAAAGTTGTTAAAAAATATTTTTTAAGGAAAAATGCGCGTGGAATCTCAATTATCGGTGGAACGGGTAATTAAAACTTTAAAAGAGGATTTACCAACACTTTTTGAAAAAGATATTTCTTATGACATTTATACACAGGATATCTATTTTAAAGACCCGGTAAATACATTCAAATACAAATTTAACTACCGGATTATATTTTGGACTTTGCGATTTCACGCTCGGCTATTTTTTACCCAAATTTACTTTGATGTACATGAAGTATGTCACTCAGCCGAAGACACGATTTCAGCAAAGTGGACAGTGCGGGGAGTGTTACGCGTTCCTTGGAAAGCAGGTTTGCTTTTTAATGGCTATTCAACATATAAACTCAATCAAGATAATTTGATATACGAGCATATCGACACCTGGGATCGCAAACCTGGCGAGATATTAAAGCAGTTTTGGCAAAGGGGAGAGATAGCTAATTAGATACATGATGAGTTAAAATTTTATCCAGAACAAGCTGAGAAACGCCGAAATAAGAAATTAATGCACCTCATCAGTCGGAAAAAGCTACGACAATTCTGCCAAAAACACGCTGATTGCTGTGAAGCACTTGATGACTGGTACATAACTGCTAGTAAAGAAGACTGGGCTAATTTGCTAGAAGTTCAAACTATTTATCCTAAAGCCGAAGCAGTAGGTGAGTTTATAGTTTTCAACATCAAAGGTAATAAATACCGCTTATATCATGTCCGCTTGATTGCTTATTAAACCCGAAGAACCCCACCCCTTAATCCCCTCCCCGCTCTTCGGGAGGGGAGACAAAGCATAGCTTTGGCGGGGTGGGGTGCAATGACTGTGGGAATCGTAACTAATTATGCGGACATGATATTAATTGCTAGTATTAACGATGAAAAACAGGTCATCTATATAAAATATGTCTTAACTCATGCAGAATATGACAAAGACTCCTGGAAAAATGACCCTTACTTTTAACTCAGACATTTACAGCCAATTGCTGTCTCAACATCAACCTCGCATTATCAAGACAGAAGAGGAAAACGAGAAGTTTTTAGAAACTGTTGAAGAACTGCTTTCTCGTTCCCATCTGACTCCTGAAGAAGATGCTTTGTTGGAATTATTGGTAAAACTGATTGAAGATTTTGAAGATAAGCACTATCAGCTTAATGTTTCAACACCTCAATCAAGACTCAAGCATTTGATGGAAGCTAGAAGTTTGGAACAAGCTGATTTGGTAGAAATTCTTGGTTCAAGCGAGATTTTTACTAAAATCATTAATGGCGAGTTAGAAATCACGAAAGAACAAGCTGAGGCTTTGGGAAAATTTTTTCATGTTGATGCAAGTTTATTTATTTTAGGATAGGCGATCGCTTTTTCGTAGAGACAACTAGTTTATCTATATATAGCGATAATTTGCGTTAGCTCATTTTGGAAAGAGGTGCGTAGGCATAGCCCACCGCAGGCATCGCAATTTTGTTTGAATAATAAAAAAATACTTTTACGTTTGATAATAAATGGAATTATGAGATTCCCACTTGCGTTTGTTCTGCTATCTTATAAGCTAATTTCTTAAAATCACCATAAACGTTTTTCACTGCTTTAGTATGAGCGCCAATAGCACCATCAGCAGGTTTTAAGTGGAACATCGGTTTATGAGCTTCTTGAGCCATTAGCATCAGGCTGTGGTAGCTTTTTATTAATCCTAAACAGTTTGGATCATTTTCGATAGCGACTTGATTTTCAATAGGCTGATTTGAAATTATTTCTTGATAAGTATTTTGAATTTCAAATATTGCTCTATTATATACTTTTGCTGGACGGTCTAATCGCATTGGCATCTGCCAAACAACGTAACCAATAGGCTGTATATCACCAATTGGTAAAGACAAACTTGTAGTATGGTTTTTACTTAATATATACTTCCAATCATTTTTCCAAGATTGCAAGATATCACCAAGACTGCGTAAACCTACCAAAGAAAAGTAATCTAATCCAAGTGGTATCACCAAATAATCTGCTGCGATTAATGCTGCACGATTGATTGCTCCTAAAGTTGGACTTAAATCCATCAATATTACATTTGCTTTATGATTAACGGCTGCTTTTTGGAGAATTCTCCAAAAAGCAGAAGTTACCTGCAAAGCTCTTTCTTGACCACCTCCATCAAGGCAATTAGTCCATTGTGTTGAAAATTCATCTTCAAAACTAGAAAGCATTAAGTCTCCAGATAAAAGAGCTAATCTTCCCACTTCTGTAGACAAAGATAATGAGGCTATATCTTCTGAGAACTGATTTTCTTGGATATATTCTAAATGTGGATTATCAATATCGCCAATACCCATTAACAGGGGTTTCACACAATCAAAAATAGTATCTATTTTATTTTCGTTTAAGGAAAATAATTCTAAGCGTTCCTCATCTAAGAAAGTAGTAGTGAGGTTAGCTTGGGGGTCTAAATCAGCCACAACTACCCGCAGCCCTAAATCTTGATACATCCATGCTAGATGATAAACTAGAGTAGTTTTACCAACACCTCCCTTAGTATTAAAGAAAGCAATAATTTTTGCACTCATAGTTTTTTCCTAAGAATGACCAATAAATGAGCATCTTCCACAGTGAATTCCAGAGGTGGATTACCATTTTTTTGAAGTTGCTGTCGAGCAAGTTGAATTCCTACCCCAAATTTCTGAACATAGCCAAGATTTTTCATCGCTTCGGCAAGGTGAGGATTTCGATAGTCTGTTATGCCTGGTTGTCCAAAGTTTTGCCGATTTACTTGACCAAAAGGGCCGCCGGGATTTTGAATTTCGATGCGATCGCTAAACCATGTAATTCTTACTGGGGCATTTGTCCCTTCATAAGTGCGATGCATAACCGCATTTCTTCCTAATTGTTGCAAGGCAACTCTTGGATAGTCAGGCTGTTGCAACTCTATTGGTTGAGCAGTGATGTCTGTTGCCACTGAAATATTAACTTGGAAAGTTTCGTCCAGCATCCGCAACAAATCTGGAAGCGGGCCGCCAATTTCTTTTTGGTCTTTAATTGGGTCTGTTAACTCGATGCCATCAATGCGAAGAAATTGAATATAGGCACTGGGAACAAATTGTCTAGGATCGTTACCCACAACTAGCACGCCCAAGATAGTTGGTTTAGGCAACAGATCAACTGTTGCAAAACGCATTGATTGAAGTTGTTGTTCAACAGTGCGTTGATTCTCTTGAAGAATATCGTTTGCTAAGGCAGAAGGCAAATAAACTCGACGAAAAATTTCTAAATCGAGGTCATCTAAACTGGCTGATGATAGGGGTCGTAAATCGAAAGGCAAGTCTTTTGAGCGTCTTTTTTCAGCTAAACGACGTTCTTCTTCTGCTGTAGCAGTAGCTCGACGGGGGCCAACTCTGATCCAAACACGTCCATTAAAGCGTACAGGTGGAGCATCTGATGGTTCTACAATTAAAACTGCTAGTTCACATCCGCCAATAGTCCGTTTTTGGACAATCATTGTAGGAAAAGGCAAAATGTTCCCATCAGACCGCATATCGGAGAGTGTAAGCAAAAGCTTATCGTCTATGGCAAGGTTAGCGCATCTGCCATTATCGTGAACCCCAATAAATAGGACTCCTGCTTGTTGGTGATTCGGTAAGTCATTGGCAAATGCACAAATAGCCTGACGAATTACATTCCGGTCAGATATTGAAGCCTTACATTCTACCCGATCTGATTCCAGGTCGTTCAGGAGAATTTCTAACTCCCGATCATTCATTGAGCTTCTCCTTTTAAAGACCCCTTAGCTTGTCTATCTATTTTTCATAATAGTTGTATTTGCCGGATACTGTTTCAAAACCTGCTGCAAATATTGCCCAGTATAAGACCTGGGATTTTTTGCAACTTCCTCCGGTGTACCCACAGCAATCAATTCTCCCCCTTTGTCCCCACCTTCTGGCCCCAAATCTATCACCCAATCAGAACAACGAATTACATCTAAGTTGTGTTCAATTACTAAAATTGAATTACCTTTATCTACCAATCTTTGCAACACATCTAACAATTTGTGGACATCGTAAAAAGATAACCCTGTTGTCGGTTCATCGATTAAATAAAGTGTCTTACCTGTGGCGCGTCGAGATAATTCTGTTGCCAATTTTACCCGTTGCGCTTCACCACCCGATAAGGTAGTCGCAGGTTGTCCTAGTTGGACATAACCCAACCCGACATCAAATAAAGTTTGCAAACGCGCGATCGCTTTGGGAATATTCTGGAAAAAGTCCAAACTTTCCTCAACTGTCATTCTCAGTACATCAGAAATTGACTTATCTTTGTACTTCACTTGCAAAGTTTCGCGGTTGTATCTTGCACCTTTACAAATTTCGCATTGCACGTAAACATCTGGGAGAAAGTTCATTTCAATAACATTCACACCCTGACCGCTACAAGCTTCGCAACGTCCACCTTTAACGTTGAAGGAAAATTGTCCGGGTTTGTAACCCCTAGCTTTGGCTTCTACTGTTTGGGAAAATACATCTCGAATGGCATCAAAAATTCCTGTGTAAGTTGCAGGGTTAGAACGTGGTGTGCGTCCAATGGGAGATTGATCGATAACGATCGCTTTATCAATCGCGTTTAATCCCTGAATTTTATCCAAATGTCTGGGTAAGGGAACTTTCTTTGTTAAATGGTGTTGCAGAGATGGGTAGAGTAACTCGTTAATCAGGGTAGATTTGCCAGAACCAGACACACCAGTAATGGCGACAAGTTTACCTAATGGAATTTCTACATCTATATTTCTTAAATTGTTGCGATGGGCATTTTTAATTCCCAAACTGCGCCCATTTCCTTCTCGGCGTTCTGGTGGTGTGGTAATTACTCGCCTTCCTGATAAATACGCACCCGTCAAGGAATCTTCTGCTGCTAATAACGCCTGAAAATCACCTTGGGCGACAATATTTCCGCCGTGAATTCCTGCACCAGGGCCAATATCAACTATGTAGTTAGCTGCACGAATTGTTTCTTCATCATGTTCAACGACAATTAATGTATTACCCAAATCGCGCAATTTAGTTAAGGTTTTCAGCAACCTGCCATTATCTCGTTGATGCAAACCAATACTCGGTTCATCTAAAACGTAGAGAACTCCTGTTAAACCAGAACCAATTTGCGTTGCTAGACGAATTCGTTGGGCTTCGCCACCAGAAAGGGTCATGGCAGGACGGTCAAGGGTGAGGTAATCTAAACCGACATCTAACAAAAATTGCAATCTTGCTTTGATTTCTCGGAGGACTAAATCAGCAATTTGTAACTGGCGATCGCTCAACTTAAATTGCTCAATTCTCTCCCGACAATCCCGAATTGATACGGTAGTCAATTCTAAAATTCCATATTGTCCCAACTTCACCGCCAAAGCTTCCGGTTTTAACCGTTTTCCTTTACAAACTTCACACGGTTGATCAATTAAATACTGCTCTAATTTTTGCTTAACTAATTCCGAACCACCCTCATATTGTCGTTGCAAAATTGGAATAGCACCTTTAAAACTCTGCTTTCTCTGTGCTTCTGCGGCTCGTTCATCTTTCTCTCCATACAGAACAATTTGCTGCTGTTCTTCTGTCAGCTTGCTCCAATTTGTCTGTAACTCAAACCCATAAATCTGTCCCACACTATAGAGTAATTCTAGATAATAAGAATTATCTTTTTCTGACCAAGGCGCGATCGCAGCATAAACTGGCGCTTCCCAGTCGGGTATGATCAAATCAGGCGCAAATCTTCTTAAAGTCCCGATTCCATGACAGTGCGGACAAGCACCATAAGGTGAGTTAAACGAGAACAATCGCGGCGATAGTTCCTCCATTACCGCGCCATGTTCTGGACAGGCAAAATTTTCCGAAAATACTAATTCTTCTTCTTTTTCTTGTCCGTCGTCACCTAGCAGACTCACAAGAATCGCCGCAATCCCACCTGATTGCTTGAGACACGTAGACAGAGAATCAACCAAACGCTCCTGAATATCAGCCTTTTTCACCAAGCGGTCAATTACCACTTCTATGCTGTGGGTAAAATTTTTATCCAATTCAATGGAATCTGACAGTTCGCGGATCTCGCCATTGATCCGCACGCGGACAAAACCTTGAGAAGCCAGACTTGACAAAAGCTTCCGGTGTGTGCCTTTTTTCCCCCGGACAACGGGTGCAAGGATTTGGAAGCGGGTGCGGTCTGGTAATTCCATGATGCGATCGCACATCTCATCGATTGTCTGGGGTGCAATACAGCGATCGCATATCGGACAATGGGGTTCGCCAGCTCGACCAAACAACAGCCGCAAATAGTCGTAAATTTCCGTCACCGTACCCACAGTGGAACGGGGGTTATGAGAGGTTGACTTTTGGTCAATGGAAATTGCTGGACTTAAGCCTTCGATCGCCTCCACATCCGGCTTATCCAGTTGTCCTAAAAATTGCCGTGCGTAGGCGCTGAGGGATTCCACATAGCGACGTTGCCCTTCAGCGAAAATGGTATCAAAGGCTAGGGAAGACTTACCAGAACCAGAAACGCCAGTGAACACAATCAGGCGATCGCGTGGCAATTCCAAGTCAATATTTTTCAGATTATGCTGCCTAGCACCCCGAATCCGAATGGTATTCTGGCTGTTGTGGCTGGGGTCGGGAAGATGTCCATTCAAGGATGCTGCTAGCTGTTGGTCTGACATATTGGGCGGCGAAGAGGGAGTTTCCTGTGAAACAGTCCTTAATAATACTATCTTTAATCAGTTTATAGTAGAACAATCGTACTGTTTTAATTAGTTCTTCCTCTAGATTCATGCCGCAGACATCCTTAAGAGTCTGCTAATTTGGAAGCATCCCGATTTAAATCCTTCTGAGGGCGAAGCTATGGTATTGCAAATCCAACCGCCGACCCAGTCAGAGGTCATCTACCCAGATAGTGACGGACAACCAGTGGCTAATAATACCATACAGTTTGGCTGGATTGTAGAAATCAAGCAGAATATAGAGTGGCTATTTGCTGACGATCCAAATGTATTTGTCGCCGGGGATTTATTTTGGTATCCGGTAGAGGGACGCAACAAAATTGTTAACACCCCAGATGTGATGGTGGTATTGGGTAGACCAAAAGGCGTAGGCGTAGCCCGTCGTAGACATCGCCTCTGCTACCAACAATGGAAGGAGGAGGGAGTTGCACCACAAGTAGTGTTTGAAATTCTTTCTCCCAGCAACACACAAACTGAAATGTATAAGAAATTACTTTTCTACGATCGCTATGGCGTGGAAGAATACTACATTTACGATCCCGATCGCAATAATTTGCGTGAATGGTTGCGTGGTGAAGACGGTTTAGATGTCATCCCCCAAATGGAAGATTGGGTAAGTCCTCGGTTAAAAATTCGGTTTGCTCCATTACCAGAGGGTTTACAGCTTTATCGCCCTGATGGAGAACAGTTTTTAAATTATACAGAAATTTCTCGCAACGCCGACCAAGAACGGCAAAGGGCTGAACAAGAACGGCAACGGGCGGAACTTGCAGAACAAGCCAGAAAAGATGCTATACCCCGATTATTGCAAATGAATTTGAGTATTGAACAGATTGCCCAAGCTTTAGGATTGTCAGTGGAAGAAGTGCGTAGGCGTAGCCCGTCGTAGACATCGCTTGCTCAGGAGTAACGCCGTGGGCAATTTTTTAATCAAACCATTAGAAATTGAAGTTGTACTTGAGATATTCTGATTATGCTAGCCAATGCAGCCACCCATGAAGTTACTTGGGAAAAGTTACCTGATGATTTTGTTTTAGACAACGAGCCAGTGGATAACATTAATCAGCCACTCTTGGCTGCTGCTTTAACAGAAAGCTTGGAACTTGCCGCCAGATTGCCCGCCGATGCTTTAACCATCACTAACTACGGCATCTGCGCCACCTTGAATAATCGATTTGTGGTCAAAGCACCAGATTGGGGATATGTATCATCTATTCGAGTCTCACGAGAAGAAGTGAAGCGCAGTTATACCCCACGACTGCAAGGTGATATTCCCGTAATTGTGATGGAATTTCTCTCAGATACCGAAGGTGGAGAGTATTCAAGTAAACCGACCTATCCCCCAGGTAAATGGTTTTATTATGAGCAGATTTTACAAGTGCCAAACTATGCCATTTTTGAACCAGAGCAAGGAGAGTTAGAAGTTTATCGGCGAGATGATTTAGGACATTATGAACTGCAAACACCAGATGCAAATAATCGTCACTGGATTGCCGAAATGAACTTGTTTTTAGGTGTATGGCAAGGAAGCCGAGAAAACCGTACAGGCTATTGGTTACGTTGGTGGGATGGCAACGGCGAACTATTACTATGGGGTTTGGAGTTAGCAGCAAAAGAACGCCAAGAGAAAAACGCTGTTCAACAGCTTGCAGAACAAGAAAGTCAACGTGCAGAGCAAGAACGCCAGCGTGCGGAACAAGAAAATCAGCGTGCAGAGAGATTAGCCGCTCAGTTAAAAGCGTTGGGAGTCGAACCGGAGGTTTAACTCGAAACTTTGAGATTGGAAGTGCGATGCCTGCGGCGGGCTGCGCCTACGCATTTCTTTTTTACCAAGCGATCGCCTTTTACTCTACATTTAAACTCAGGATTACAGCGTTTCCTAATCACATGAGGTATATCATAGCCCCCTCCTCGCCTGCGGGGAGGGGGTTGGGGGTGGGGTTCTTGTGCCATCGCCTTTGACTCTACATTTAAGCTTAGAATCACTACAAACAATAGATCCCCGACTTCTAAACTGCCGCAGCTACGCCCCTGCCCCTCTGCTTCCCCTCTACCTACTGCCTTGGACACTCCTTAGCCGCATCAGGATGGCTAGCCAAATAACCCTTAAGCCGACTGCAACCCTGTGCTAATAAATCATCAAGATTCAGATTCCACAATTTGATGGTCTTGTCAAAACTTGCGGAAGCTAAAGTTTTGCCATCCGGGCTGAACGTGACGCGCCTGACCAAATCGCTATGCCCTTTCAGAGTGGTAATTTCTTTGCCCGTCTCCCGATTCCACAATTTGATGGTCTTGTCAAAACTTGCGGAAGCTAAAGTTTTGCCATCCGGGCTGAACGTGACGCTGATGACCCAATTGCTATGCCCTTTCAGAGTGGTAATTTCTTGACCCGTCTCCCGATTCCACAATTTGATGGTGTTGTCAGCACTTGCGGAAGCTAAAGTTTTGCCATCCGGGCTAAAGGCGACGCTGATGACTGCATTGCTATGCCCACTCAGGGTGGTAATTTCTTTACCCGTCTCCCGATTCCACAATTTGATTGTGCTGTCAGCACTTGCGGAAGCTAAGGTTTTGCCATCTGGGCTGAACGTGACGCTGAAGACTGTATTGCTATGCCCTTTCAGGGTGGTAATTTCTTGACCCGTGTCGATATTCCACAATTTGATGGTCTTGTCATCACTTGCGGAAGCTAAAGTTTTGCCATCCGGGCTGAACGTGACGCTGTTGACTGCATCGCCATGCCCTTTCAGGGTGGTAATTTCTTGACTCGTCTCCCGATTCCACAATTTGATGGTCTTGTCAGCACTTGCAGAAGCTAAAGTTTTGCCATCCGGGCTGAAGGCGACGCTGTTGACCCAATTGCTATGCCCTCTCAGGGTGGTAATTTCTTGACCCGTGTCGATATTCCACAATTTGATGGTCTTGTCAACACTTGCAGAAGCTAAAGTTTTGCCATCCGGGCTGAACGTGACGCTGAAGACTGCATCACTATGCCCGTTCAGGGTGGTAATTTCTTGACCCGTGTCGATATTCCACAATTTGATGGTCTTGTCAGCACTTGCAGAAGCTAAAGTTTTGCCATCGGGGCTGAACGTGACGCTGATGACTGCATTGCTATGTCCTTTTAGGGTGATAATTTCTTGACCCGTCTCTCGATTCCACAATTTGATGGTCTTGTCAAAACTTGCGGAAGCTAAAGTTTTGCCATCCGGGCTGAACGTGACGCTGAAGACTGCATTGCTATGCCCTTTCAGAGTGGTAATTTCTTGACCCGTCTCCCGATTCCACAATTTGATGGTCTTGTCAGCACTTGCGGAAGCTAAAGTTTTGCCATCCGGGCTGAACGTGACGCTGATGACTGCATTGCTATGCCCACTCAGGGTGGTAATTTCTTTACCCGTCTCCCGATTCCACAATTTGATGGTCTTGTCAGCACTTGCGGAAGCTAAAGTTTTGCCATCCGGGCTGAACGTGACGCTGATGACCCCATTGCTATGCCCTTTCAGGGTGGTAATTTCTTGACCCGTCTCCCGATTCCACAATTTGATGGTCTTGTCATCACTTGCGGAAGCTAAAGTTTTGCTATCGGGGCTGAAGGCGACGCTGTTGACTGCATCGCTATGCCCTTTCAGGGTGGTAATTTCTTGACCCGTGTCGATATTCCACAATTTGATGGTCTTGTCAGCACTTGCGGAAGCTAAAGTTTTGCCATCCGGGCTGAAGACGACACTGAAGACCGAACTGCTATGCCCTTCGAGACGATTTTGTTCACGAATATTAGTACTAGATAGAATTTTCTGTAAACTAAACAAAGGGCTGTATGCTGGATAGTCTGCTAAAGATTGTTTATCCTTGACCAGACTTTTTAATGTTCCTGCCGCCTGCATTGCTAATAGCAAAGCATCAAATTCGCTGGAAGTGTCAAACAGCTGCAACGCATTTGTTCCGTCTTGTTCCAATCGCGTAGCCGTTAAAGCAACTTTTCTGGCTGCTTCTGCCTTTTTTAGTTCCTCAAGAGAAGTTTTACGGGCATTGACTGCCTCTTGCCGTTGTTGAATTGCTTGGCTTGCCTGTACTTCAGCTTGACTAACCTTTGTGTTGGCTGCTGCCACTTTGTTTTGGGCTAGTTTCAGGTTTTGCTGTGCATGATTCACTTCGACATTTGCTGTATTCAGTTTTGAAGTTGCATTACTAAGATTCCGTTTTACCTGTGCTGCCTGTTCCGATATCTTTTCATTGTCACGTGATATTTTTTTATTGTCTGCCGATATCTGCTGATTCTTTTGCTTGGTTGCTTCAGTTTCTCTCTTCGCCTGATTTAATTCTGTTTGGGCATTATCTGTTTCTACCCTTGCTGTTCGTGCTTGTCCCAATTGATATTCAGCAAATATTAATGATGCAACTGCCCCCAGCACAGTCAGTCCTAACACCAAATAACTAATACGAATTCGTTGATTAACTTTATGGTTCGCTTCTGCTAAAACTTGCTTTGCCTGTTCCTCTGCCTTCAGTCGTTTCTGCACATCGCGTTTTTCCAACTCCTGGCTAGCAGCTAAAAACTGATAATCTAAATCACTCAAACTTTTACCGACTGCCCATTCTTGAGCATCTTGCAAAGTCTTTCCTAGCAGCAAGCGCGATTCATCTTGACGTTCCGACTCAACCCAAGCGTTCAATGTATCGGAGTAGGGGCGCAACTTTGCTAAAATCTTGTTGCACCATTCCTGTTTAAACACCTCCTTATATATACGGTTATAAATTCGCAGTTTCCCATCGCGCTTCACCACCAAACCCGTCAGCCGCAGTTCCGTTTCTTCAGCACTATCATCAGCTACTATCTCTCCCTGCTGCAAAATCTGCTGATACAACCCCAACAATCGCCCAGTCCTCTGTTCCCCACTCCGCAAAATTCTGTCTCGAATCGTCTTCAAATGCTCCGGCTCATCCTGCGTCTCCCAATTCTCAATAATCCCCTCGCATACCAACTCTTCCACCCACCCTTCCGCTCTCCCCTGCTCCCCTGCTCCCCTGCTCCCCTGCCCCTCTGCCCCTCCACTCCCTACTCCCCACTCCCCAACCACCAACTTACAAACCTTCTGCGTCAAAAACGGCTGTCCCCCCGTCCAATCCAGCAACGCCTGCATCAACTCTTGGGCATTACCCACCGCCGCCAATCCCCGCGCCAAAGGTTCCGCCTCCGCGAGTTTAAACCCAGTTAAATCAATTGCCTGTCCAATATTAAAAGGTGTCCGCCCTTTATCTTGAATCAAATCTGAAGGCGTAGACACCCCAATCAAAGCAAAGGTGAGGCGATTATATTCAGGATGGTCTGCTCGTCGGTTGTAGCAATCTCGGATAACTGCAAAAAAGTCATCCAAGTTGAATGAAAGACTCAGAACGCTGTCAATTTCATCAATAAAAATAACAATCTTTGCAGTAATTGTTTTTAGTAAAATTGTTTCAATAAACTTGCTCAAGCGCTGTACTGGTGAAAGCAAACCGTTATCAGTCCACCAAGTATCTAAATCAAAAGTTGGATAAATATTAAAACTTCCCACCAGAGTATCAATCACCCCGGCATACCACTGTTCTGGGGTAATATCTGCCGTGCCAATAGCTGTAATATCAACAGACGCACAAGCAAATCCCTCAGTTTGCAACTGCTGCATTACTTGCACCCGCAAGCTAGATTTTCCCATCTGCCGGGAATTGAGTACATAACAAAAATCCCCAGCCTTCAAGCCTTCATAGAGGTCATGGTCAGCTTGCCGTCTAACATAAGTTGGGGCATTTTGAGGAAGACTACCACCGACTTGATATTGGTACTGGGTCATAAACAATTCAAAATTCTAAATTCTAAATTCTAAATTATGAAATACAAGCTAGTTTGGTATTGGGATGGTGCGTTAGCCAAGGGCATAACACACCCTACAAGATTACGAATTACGTTAGCGTAGCGCGAAGGAGTCCGCGTACTCCTACGCAGAAGCAAGCTACGCGCAGCGTCTCGCAGAGAGCGTCATTACGAATTACGAATTAAATCGGCTAGGCGTTTTAACACTTTTACAACAGTATGTAGGTCATCCCTACGATTAAGCGACAGTGTGTAAGATAATGCATATCTTGGTGTGCCCTGTTTTGTCAACTTAATAAATTGAAATTCCCGACCATTGGTTACAAAACCATACGTAGGTTTATCATTACCAGGATTAGCCAACATATAAGCTAATGCTTGAGGAATTGCTACCTCCAAAGAATATTCTGCTCGTTTCGCTTCTATTACGAGAACCCAAAATGGAGGATGGAACACCAAGATGTCAATACCTCCTGTGATAATGGTGCCTTCATCTTCAGAAGAGATTTTTACCTCTTGTTCTGAGGCGATGTAAAAAGGCGGTTGATAAAAACCTGCTAAATGCAATAGTGGAGATAGCACCACCATTTTGACTACAGGTTCCAAAATAGGATATTTCGATAGATGCAAATATTCTGCTTTGACTTGGTTGAGAGATTGCTTTTCTAAGTCACTCAACTCAGGTAAATCATGCTGCCACTCTGAGAAAAACTGTTCGTTGTCTACAAGTTGTAGCCCAAATTGATTGATGAGTTCGGCTAGGGTGATATCTCTTCCTTGAATAACCTCAACCATTGTTGATCCTTCTTGTTAAATGCTAATTGGAGATGATATTATGTCCGCTCGATTACTTATTAAACCCCAAGAACCCCACCCCGCCAAAGCTGTGCTTTGTCTCCCCTCCCCGCAGGCGAGGAGGGGGCTATGATGTACCTCATCTGATTTGGAAACGCTATATTGCCCTCCTAATGTAATTTCTTAATTTTTAATTCCCAAGCGATTCAAAAAATATTGACGATACAATTCACATAGAGGTATCACTTCATTGCCTTGAAACTTAACTAATCCCATACTGCGGAGTTTAAACGCTTCAGTTGTGCCTACATCCACGGGGCGATTTGCTGTCATCACTTGTTTAACCGCAGCTAGCAATTCTGCATCCTCTTGCAAATTCAGCCAATGGCGGCGGAGATGGTCACTGTAAGGGCCTTGCTCAGTTGCAGCGATTTTTTGCAGATTTTCCAGCGTCATCCTATCACGGGCAATTTCATAAAGCGCTACCCGCACTAAATAAGGATGACCACCCACCAGTGTCATTAATTCTTCAATTTGTGAGTTAGACCAATTGAGGCTGTGACGCTGTACCAAATCTTGTACTTGTATTTGATTTAAATCTGGCAACTCAATGGGTAAACCCACATTAAAAGGTGACTGATTAATATTGAGCGGAATATAAACTTCCTTAGAATGCACAATCACCAACCGGAGATTTTTCCAAACTGTCTCATTCTTTGACCGCTCATGCCAAGCTCGTAGTAATCCAAAAAAATCAGCAGCAATTATGGGATGCTTAAAGACTTCATCGACTTCATCCAAACCCAAAGCGATGGGGCTATTAATCGCGGGTAATAAATACCGTTGAAAATAATTTGTAGATTTATTCTTGCTACCTAAAACACCTTTCCAATATTCGTCTAACCTATCGGTTAGATTCAATTCGTAAGTAATGCTGGCGCAGAACCACTGCAAAAACTGATCTAAATTGCTGAGAAATTCTGCATCGGCTGATTGGAAATTCACGGATACTGCTTGATAGTCATGTTGACTAGCATGATGGAGAACCCGCGACATGAGCGAAGTTTTGCCCATCTGCCGGGGAGCTTTGATGCGAATTAAGGCCCCTGGTTGAAGAATCGCTTCATAACAGTCTACCTCAATAGGCGATCGCTCGACATAGAAAGCAGAGTTTAGAGATACCTGCCCTTCTGGATTTTCTAAGGAGACTGCTTGTTTTATCTGGTTATCTGGAATAGTTTCGTTAGCAGAAATAGCACCTTTGGAATTATTCCGACTTTTCAGCACTGGGGTGGAAGACTCTGGAATACTTTCTAAGTCAATAGCGCTACAGCCGAACTCGTAGGCATCCTCATACGACCTGTCAGCGCCTAGTGCATCATAAAAGCCTACCGCAAATTTAATTGCGGCGCGATCGCCAATTGCCCGATTCATCCCAACCACGCAGTTAATGTGTTGGTAAATTGCCTCAGCTTGCACCTCGCTATAGCAGGCATTTAATAAGATACACTCAACCTTGTCCTTAAATAACTTAAATAGCCTTACCAGTGACTCTGTACTCACCAGCTGCATTTGCCCTGTATTATTTTCCAAGGCTAAACCTTGATTTCCTCCACCATGTCCTGAAAAATGGATAATATGAGGATCGTGATCTAAAAGCGCCCGCCGCAAATCGTCAGGACGCACTGCCCATTTAGTAATAAGTTCAAACTTATCTCGGCTGCGAGAGCGTTGCAACCCTTCCTGAATTTCCCTTACTTCCTCGTCCAAGCGTAGTTTATCTGTCGTCGTGGGATTCGCTGACACAATCAGGATTTTTTTCACAGCGCTATCAACTATTGAATGCAGGCTTCTGACTTAGATGTAGTTTACTACAGCAGATAACTAGACAATTACTGATATAGCGCTTCTCGTTTGTATGCAATATACTTTGACCTCTCTCCTTTTAGGAGAGAGGCTTTGAATTTTACTCCCCTTCCCTTGCAGGGAAGGGGCTGGGGTTAGGTCTGTATTTGATTCAATTGAGAAGCGCTATAGCGCATTACCTTTAACGAGTCTTTAATACTCATGAATGAGTCTTTGAACTCCATGAATGAGTCTTTGATACTCGTGAATGAGTCTTTGATACTCGTGAATGAGCCTTTGAACTCCATTAATGAGTCTTTGATACTCGTGAATGAGTCTTTGAACTCCATTAATGAGTCTTTGAACTCCATTAATGAGTCTTTGAACTCCATTAATGAGTCTTTGAACTCCATTAATGAGTCTTT
>NZ_JBALCY010000081.1:0-16189 GCF_036917655.1 Nostoc sp. | reverse complement strand
AGAAGGTCAACATCGAGCCTCAGAAGGTCAACATCGAGCCTCAGAAGGTCAACATCGAGCCTCAGAAGGTCAACATCGAGCCTCAGAAGGTCAACGTCGAGCCTCAGAAGGTCAACGTCGAGCCTCAGAAGGTCAACATTGAGCCTCAGAAGGTCAACGTCGAGCCTCAGAAGGTCAATGTTCAGTATTTAAGGGTGAAACTTGAGCTTTCCAATGTTCGGGTGGTTGAAGATTTTCCGGTAAGATTGTTGTGCGATCGCCTTTTGCCGATTCAATCTGGTGTTGTTCTAGGTTTTTGGCTACCTTGAGGTTTACCCCTCGCAGGTTAGCTTCCCTGAAGTCTGCCTTTTGCAGATTGGCTTCTATGAGGATTGCCCCTTGCAGGTTAGCTTCCCCGAAGTCTGCCTTTTGCAGATTGCCTTTCCAAAGGATTGCCTTTTGCAGATTGGCTTCTATGAGGATTGCCCCTTGCAAATTGGCTTCTATGAGGATTGCCCCTTGCAGATTGGCTCCCCTGAGAATTGCCCCTTGCAAATTGGCTTCTATGAGGGTTGCCTCTTGCAGATTGGCTTTACTGAAATCTGCCTTTTGCAGATTGCCTTTACTGAAGTCTGCCTTTTGTAGGTTGCCTTCCCTGAGTTTTGCTCCCCTGATATTGATATTACTTAAATCCAGTCTTTGATTTTGCTGGTCATTCTTATTACGCCGTCCAATGACGGTAAGGGCTGCTTGAATATCCGTCTGAAGTTTTGGTTTTTGCTCTATCTCCTCTGGCTTTTTACTATTCATCCAATAATTGATTAACGGTTTTGCATTCTCTACCTTTTCCTCGTCTTTTTTCAAAGGCGCATTCTCTCGCACAAAAGCCGTGAGGACTTCCATGATTGTCCAGCGATCATCTTTGGAATCTTTGGCGATTCGTTCTAGAGTATAAATTGCCCCTAATCGCGTTTCAATCTTTTTATTTCCAAGCTGTTCAATCGCCTTTGCAAAGCGTTCTGTGATTTGCTTGTCTTGTGCTGCTTCAGCATTTTTTAAAGCAGCTTCAGCACTCTTGTTTGCAGCCTCAGCACTTTTATCCATAGCTTCTGCACGCTTGGCTGCATAGTAAGCGTTGATAAACACTGCAATTACACCGAAAATTGTCGCAGTAATTTTTAGTGCTTCCGTTGCATTTTTTAGTCGTTCATCTATTGGAGATATATACCAGACAACGCAAGCGATTATAACGCATGAAATAATAAAGAATACAATAAACGAAATTAGAAATATAAACGAATTTTTGGGTGTGTCTGTGTTGTTATCAGACATAGCTTTAGTCTTCCTCATCTCCAGAATTGTTACGGAGACTTTTGGTAAAAACTATAGCATTAAGTGAAAACGGTAGAATGCGCCCAAATAACTAATGATGCTGCGGTAACTCAACCTGATTGCCGCCAATGGGGCTTACAGTAGTTTTCATGTATTTGAACCACATCTGTCGTAGGGGCACAGCATTGCTCATTGGTGTCAACTTAAGCTAAAAGCCTTTTCAAATCTCGTTTCCAGCCTCTGGCTGGAAATGCTGCTCCTGGCGGCTCTGCCGCCAGCAAGGGAGGCGGAGCCTCTAGAACGGCATTCCCAGTCTGAGACTGGGAACGAGACAAACCACATCTGTCGTAGAGGCACAGCAATGCTGTGCCCTTACCACGTGGTCTATTTACCTGAAAATAGCTGTAATAAATAGTTAGCCTGTCAGATGTTTGGGGAATTCTAAAGAACAGCGAATGCTGTATTTAGCATCGTGAACTCTGGGTAAAAATGCTATGTTCTCCAAACTAAATTTGCAGGTAAAACTTTTTGGTTCTTTTGGGGTGATTACTGCAATTATTCTGATAGTGGGTACAAGTTCGTATAGCAGTATTTCAAAGCTATCAAGCTATATCAACGAGCTAGCTAACAACGATTTACCCAGTGTAGATGGCTTGTGGAAAATCAGCGAAGGACAGGTTCAAATTGAGTCGTCTGAACGGCTATTGCTTAACCAGACTTTGACAAAGCAACAGCGGCAGTTGACTTTGGTGCGTATTAACAAAGCCTGGAAACAAATTGATCAGGGATGGGAGCAAGCTTTGAATACGCAGCAAGCATTGAATACGCCGCTCAACAATGCAGAGGAGCAACAGTTATCAGAACAGTTCATCCAAAATTGGAAAGTCTGGAAGCAAGCCCACCAAAAATTTATGAGTTTGGAGCGAAAGTTGTATGAGTTTAATATTTCTCAGCCGGAGTTAATCCAAGCAAAACTGCGGCATCAGGGGCAAGAGAATTTGCCTCAAGAAAAGCGCGTCGAGTCTGCTTTAACTATCTACACTCAATTGCAGTCTAATAGACCAGCTAGAGAATTACTCTATCAAAAAGCTAATACTTCATTAGAAAGTCTGCTGAAAAACAATCAAGATTTTGCGGTTAAAATTCAGGAGTCTGCCAATAAGGCAGCAAAGCAAAACCAATTTGCGGCTATGAGCAGCATTTTAGTGGGATTGGGCGCATCACTGACGCTGGCATGGCTGTTGAGTAGAGCGATCGCTCAACCGATCCAGGAAGCTCATGATACGCTAGAACATCGAGTTGAAGAACGAACTCAAGAATTGCAAGAGGCGCTAGAGACTCTGTTAAAAACTCAATCCCAATTGGTACAGACAGAAAAGATGTCGAGCTTAGGACAGTTGGTGGCGGGAGTTGCTCACGAAATTAATAATCCAGTCAATTTCATTCATGCGAATGTGACTTATATAGATGAATATGTAATTGCTCTACTGGCTTTGATCAAGATGTATGAACAGGAGTATCCTCAAACAAGTCAGGGAATTCAGGAAGTGATTGAGGAGATTGACTTAGAATTTTTAGCAGAAGATTTGCCTAAAACGCTTGCTTCTATGAAAGTGGGAACGACGCGAATTAGGGATATTGTTCAATCGCTGCGGACATTTTCTCGCATGGATGAAGCAGAACTAAAGCCTGTTAATCTTCATGCTGGGATTGATAGTACGCTAATGATTCTGCAACATCGCCTGAAAGCCAGACCAGAATGCCCAGAAATTCACGTAGTCAAACACTATGGCGATCTCCCGTTAGTGGAATGTTATGCAGGTCAACTAAATCAGGCATTTATGAATATTCTGGCAAATGCAATTGACGCGCTAGAGGAATATAATAGCGATCAGCACTCCGCTACTACGCTTCGCGATCGCAGCAATCAACAGATGTCAGAGAATCTCAGCCAAATCACAATTTCAACCGATATCAACACCCAAAATCAGGTAAAAATTGTAATTGCAGATAACGGTTCAGGAATGTCTGAATCTGTGATCCAACGCATCTTTGATCCGTTCTACACGACAAAATCTGTAGGTAAAGGAACGGGGCTTGGATTGTCTATTAGCTACCAAATTATCACGGCTAAACACGGCGGAACATTAGAGTGCTATTCAACTTCGGGACAGGGAACGCAGTTTGTAATTCAAATTCCAGTAAAGGCAAGCTGAGTTTTATTTAGTTTTGGCTCTATTTCCTCTGGCTTCTTACTATTATTCCAATAATTTATTTTACTTACTTATCATTTAATGATATACCAAATCCCGTTACTACTTTGATGTACCATCCGGTATCTTCGCTGAATAAACTCCAACATTTTTGGGAAATTTTTATTGATTATAGCCCCTTGAATAGAATCAATAAAGATATAAGGAGGCTTAGATAAATCTAACTGCTCTATAAGTTTTGGCCATTGCTCAGGCAGAAAATATTCAAGTGCCCAACCACGTAATATTGTTGATTGAGTCCGACCAGAGAAGTAATAAATAGATGGATCACCTGCTACATAAATATCACCAGAAAGACTTCCTGGTTGAGAAATAAACTCAGCATCTGAACGAAGGGATGGATATTTAGGTCTAAATAAACTCTGATATTTAAATCGTGTATCTTCAGTTAAAGCAAAGTTATTCCGAGCCAGAATAACACTCTTTCTTGTAAAAGTGTGTAATAAAGGGAAAAATAATAAAAAGATGAACGCAATTGTAATGATTGGGGAACGCAATTCTTTTAAAGGCTGCCATAATATATCTAATCCTTTAGTTGCTAAAATGCCTAAAGGTACAAAAAATAGTAAATAATGGTACTCCCAGAATGCCCCAATTTGTAAAAGAATAACACCAAAATCAAAAACACACCAAACAACAAGTAGCAAAGTCAAGATATTCTTAGACTTACGCAATGAGACATTGACTGCAACAATAGCCAATAAAAATAAAGGATAAAAAGCACTTAAAAACCATTTTATTCCCGCAATTAACTTCCTTTTATCAAATGCAAAATTAGCAACAATGCGAGGTGGATATAAAAAAAATGTCTCATACAAAATTGAGATACTATTAAACCAGGCAAAGTAGCTGACAACAGCTAAAAGTGGAAATATAATTCCTATAAAAATTGGCAGACTAATTTCAATAAATTCTTTGAGAACATTCCGCCTCTTTATTAATACAGAACATATCAATATAGTTAGCCAAAAAGAAAGCAATATAAGTAGAAGAATTAATTTAAATATGAGGACAATTCCACCAAAAAAACCTGACAGTAAAAGTAGGTAAAATCTTTGCTTACCTTCATATTTCAAAGATTTATAAGTCAGCCAAAGACAAAGAAATAGAGGAAAACCAACCAGTGCTTCCACTTGAGTAAGGTGCCAAGCACCTGAAACAATATAGTAAACACCAACCGTTAATAAAGGTACTAGACTTGCGATAATCCGATGCTGAAAATAGCTTTTTAAAGTCAGCAGCAATATTATAGAAAAAAACACCATGTAAATAAGTTCAAACACATGGATGCCAATCTCATTAAAACCAAACAAAGTTCCTGCCAAAAAATAAAAGTAGAAAATCCCCGGTTGCTTCACATCCCAAAAATCACGATAGAGAATCTTTCCTTGGTGCATTTCCAAAGCACCTAGCCTAAAAAATGCTTGATCTCCGTCAAATGCAAAAGGTAAATGTACAAGACCAATTATGACAATAACAATCAAAACCAGAAAGTCAATTCTATTTAATTTAGGAATGCTAATCATGTAATTTTAATTCAAATTTAAGTGACTGCCGTTGTCAAGAGGAGGACACTGAGGTGGTGTTAGCGTGGTTTTAGCATGGTGTTAGCAAGTAATCGAGCGTCAAGGGTTTCCCGACTTGAGGAAAGTGTCCGTCGTCAAGGAAAGAAAAAGAGAGAATTCATGAATGAATTAAGACTTTTATAATACGGTTATTTTTAGTTATACAATTATTACGGAAATTATTGTTAGAAATTATTAGTATTTTGTGAAAACGGTAGAATGCGCCGAAATAACCAATTGATGCTAAGGGAACTTAACCAGACTGCCGCCAATGTGTCGGCGCTTCGATATAATCAGGTAGACGAGTGGTGCGATCGCCAAGTGCCTTTCTAATCTGCTGCAACTCTAAGTTTTTAGCTCCTGTTAAAATTGTCCCTTCCAGTTTGACATCATTGAGGTTAGCTTCTGAGAAGTTAGCTCCCATCAGGTTTGCCTGAGTCAGGTTAGCTTGATAAAAGGTTGCCCTATATAGGTTGGCTCCGATGAGGTTAGCCTGATACAGGTCAGCTTCCGTTAAGCTGGCTTCTGAGAGGTTGGCAAAATAAACTTCTGTTTGCTGGAGTTTGGCTGCATTCAAGTTAGCCCCAGAAAGGTTGGCACCATTCAAGTTAGCCCCTGAGAGGTTGGCACCAATCAAACCCGTCATGTGCAGGTTGGCTTTCCCCAGTTTTGCTCCTTGCAAGTTAGCTAAAAACAGCTTTGCCCCAGAGAGATTGGCGACTTTCAAGGTCGCTTGTTGCAAGTTAGCTTTATAGAGGTTTGCTCCTTGCAGATTAGCTACACGCAGACTTGCTCCAGTGAGGTTGGCTGAACGCATATTTGCCCCAGAGAGGTTGGCGCGGTTGAGATTAGCCCAACAGAGGTTAGCTCCACATAGGCTGGCTTTTAGTAATTTGGTTTCATAGAGAATAGACCTAACGAGTTTAGCGCCGTTGAGGTCAGCCTCACTCAAGTCAGCGCCACGCAGGTCAGCCCCACTGAGGTCAGCCCCACGCAGGTCTGCTTGTTGCAGGTTAGCTTTGAGCAGGTCTGCCCCTCTAATGTCGGTATTACGTAAATCAAGTTTCTGCTCTTTTGGGTCTTCGAGTAAATTACGCCTGCCGATGACAGTTAGGGCTGCTTGAATATCGGTGCGTATTTTTGGCAATTCTTCATGGAGGTTTTGCTCCAACTGCTGTGTCGGACGCGACCCACCTCTGTGCCGACTTGGGTAAGCTGCTCCTTGATATTCCGCCTTTTGTTGCTCTGCTTTTAGCTGCTCTTTTGGTGCATTCTCTCGCACAAAGGCAGTGAGAATTTCCATAATTGTCCAGTGTTCTTTGGGAAAATCCTGAGCAACTCTTTCTAATGCATAAATTGCGCCTGTTCGGGTTTCAACTTTTTCATGACCAAGCTGGGCAATTGCCCCCATAAAGCGCTCTGCAATCAATCTGTCTTGATTTAGTTTTGCATTTTGAATGCCAATTTCGAGGTTTTTCTCAGATGTGATCGCATTTTTCTGCATCGCTTGGGCACGCCTGGCTGCATAATAAGTATTAAACATTGCTGCCGATGCTAGAAAAACTATTGCAGTAGTTGTTAATGCTTGGTTTCTATACTGGATTTTTTCCTGGATTGACAATTCCTTAACACTGGACAATACGAAGAAAATTACAGTCAATGAGAAGCCAAATATAACTGTTATAGTTATCAACCAATTCAGCAGAGCGTCTGTCTTTTTAGAAGACATGGTAAAAATTTTCCTTACAACCTAGAATCATTACTTAGATGTTGGGGAAAAATAGTATAGCATTTAGCAGAAAATTATAATAGGTGTCGAGACACTCATTGAACTAGTGAATGACATCGAATATACTTGTACATCACTACAGAAATAAACCACCCATTCCAAAACAATAAAACGCTTGCGGTACAAGAATTACAAATTCTAGCTTCTCTAACAGACGCTATGCGTAGCTTGCTTCTGCGTAGGAGTACGCGCTGCGTCTCCTAGAGAAGGTACTCCAATTTAGTGGTGGTAGATGTCACTCAGAGAATTTGGCTTCCCTGAGATTTGCCCCATCAAGTGTGGCATCATTGAGAATTGCACCATGCAACCCAGCTAGATATAAACTTGCACAATGCAGGTTAGCTCCTTCTAGGTTAGCTGCTTCTAGGTTGGCTGCACTAAGAATTGCCCCTTCTAGGTTGGCTAAATATAAGTTAGCTCCTTCTAGGTTAGCTGCACTGAGAATTGCCCCTTCTAGGTTGGCTTCTCTGAGGTTGGCTCCAGCAAGATTAGCTTGATAGAGATTTGTCTGTTCTAGGTTCGCCCCATGTAGGTTTGCCCCTCTCATATCGGTGTGACTTAAATCAAGTTGCTCATTTTCTGGGTCTTTGTTTACATCTCTTCTAGCAATAACGGTAAGGGCTGCTTGAATATCTGCACGAACTTTTGCCCTAAGGTTGTTCGTTACTTCCTCTTGGGGTATGTAAGGAGCATTTTCTCGGACAAAAGTAGTAAGAATGTCCATGATTATCCAGTGGTACTGTGGATGATTATGGGCAATTTGCTCTAAATCATTAATTACAGCTAGACTGGTTTCTATTGTCTTATTCCCTAGTTGTTCAATTGCTATTCTTAAACGTTGTTTTGGCGAACGATGCTGAGTTTGGTTAACTTTTTCCTGGAAAGCATGTATCCTAAGATATATTTTTGATAATTGGCTGTTATTTGTCGGTGAAATATGTTTCATGGTCTGAAAAGCATTAATAATTACTGTCAACATACCCAAGCAATCACAGTAGTTTTTAACAATTTAGCCGCGGATGCTATTGTTTCATGCATGGCCAATATTTGAATATGCTAATGCAACCAACAAAATAGAGAACATAACTGTTGAGTAAGTAGACATTAACATATATGCTGCCTACTATCCTCAATCATTAGTTGTACTCACTACTTTTCGTTCTTCACTATCAATTAACCCTGCTCATGATGATTTTGATTGATGTCTAATCAGTGATAAAACAGTCATAAATCATTTGTCAAAAGCCACTAATGATAAAGCAATACAGTTCAATTAACTCAAATAGGATTGCTATTAAGTACTTCAATGCAGCAAAACTTACAGCCGATAGTTAAAGACCTAGTGCTGATTGGTGGCGGTCACAGCCATACGATTGTCCTGAGAATGTTTGGGATAAAGCCGTTACTCGGAGTCCGTTTGACATTGATTACCGCAGCCAAAAAGACAGCCTAACTCTGGAATGTTACCAGGACATATTGCCGGATTTTACAGCCACGATGAATGTCATATTGACTTGCGACCTTTAGCAAACTTTGCTCAGGCACAGTTGTATATTGACAGAGTAGTTGCCCTAGACCTGGAAAATAACAAAGTTCTCTGTGCTAATGGACTTGTGGTAGATTTTGATGTGCTGTCTATTGATATTGGCAGCACTCCGGCCACAGTGTCTGTATCAGGTGCAGCAGAATATGCGATCGCGGGACTGGGGACTGGGGAGACAAGGGAGAATGATTGAACAAGTTTCTTCTCTCTTCCCAATCCCCAATCCCTTCATCGAAGCTGTTCAATTAGCTCAATAATTTGTTGGTAATACTGGATATTTCCTTCTTGGTAATACAAGTCTGCGGATTTCTGGAAATCGGCAATTGCTGCTTGAGAGTCTCCCAAATTTTGGTAGACATCTGCCCGAAGGATGTAAGCTGAAGCCCAATTAGGCTGACGCTGTAAGGCTTGGTTTAAGTCTGCAAGCGCTCCTTGTAAGTCTTTTAATAATGAACGGCTACGACCCCGATTGTACCAGTCTTCTGCAAAGCTGGGGTCGATCGCGATCGCTCGACTGTAATCTTCTATTGCCCCTTGATAATCTTCTAGGGCATAGCGAGCATTAGCGCGATCGCTGTAAAATGCAGCAGATTGGGGATTTATTTGCAAAGCTTGGGTGTAATCTGCGATCGCACTTTCATATTCTTCTAAAGCATAGCGCGTAGAACCTCGGTTATAATATGCTTCAATTAAATTGGGATTAATTTGTAATGCTTGATTATAATCTGCGATCGCTCCTTGTTCATCCCCTAAAAGACGACGAGCATTTCCTCGATTGCAGTACGCTTGCGAAAAATCAGGAACAAGTTCTATTGCTTGGGTATTATCATCAATTGAACCCTGTAAATCTTGCAGAGCTTCACGGGCAATCCCCCGACCATAATAAGCTGCGGCTAAGTTATCATTAATCTGTAATGCGCGATCATAATCTTTAATTGCTCCTTTATGATCTCCTAAAGAACGACGAGCCGCCGCGCGATCGCAATATCCTTCAGCTAAACTAGGATTGAGTTGTAATAGGCGATTGCTATCTTCAATTGCACCTTGATAGTCTCCCAATCGGCGAAGGGCATTCGCCCGAAAGCCGTATACTAAAGCTAAAGTCGGATTTTCTTGTAACGCTTGGTCATAATCTGCGATCGCACCCTCATAATCTTCAAGAGTACTACGGACAAGACCCCGCTCACAATAGGCTTGCACATCATCAGGATTTAGCTTTAATGCTTGGTTAAAATCCTTAATTGCTCGGTGATATTCTTTGAGATGAGCAAGAACCAGACCTCGATTGTAATATGCCCCGGCAAAGCTGGGATTTATTTCTAGGGCGCGGTTGTAATCTGCGATCGCACTTTGATATTCTGCTAAAGAGTAGTGGGCGTTACCTCGATTATGATAAGCCTCCGCCAAGTTAGGATCTAATTGTAATGCCCGGTCGTGGTCAGCGATCGCTTCGTGATAATTTCCTAAAATATGATGAATATTACCTCGATTGCTATAAGCTGCGGCAAAATGGGGATGCCATTGTAGAGCTTGTTGTAAATCTGCGATCGCTCCTTGATGATCGCCGTTCTCAAAACGAGCGACACCCCGATTATGATAAGCATTGGCGATATCAATATTGATATTATCAGCTAATTGGGTACTCATTTCTATTGTTTGGATATAATCTGCGATCGCTTTGTCGTATTTTTCTAAGGCAAAATAAGCATTACCCCGGCTATGGTAAGATTGGGCTAAATTGGGATCTATTTGTAATGCTTGGTTATGATCTGCGATCGCTCCTTCATAATCGGCTAAAAAGTAACGTGCATTACCTCGGTGACAGTAAGCTGTGGCAAAATTGGGATTGATTTCTATGGCGCGATTAAAATCTGCGAGCGCACTGCGATAATCTTTGAGTTGATCAATTAGAATAGTCCCTCGGTTATGGTAAGCTTCGGCATAGTTAGGATTGAGCTTGATTGCTTGAGTGTAAGCTGCGTACCCCTCTGGGGTTGCCGGAGGCATCGCACCTTGATAATCCCCTTGCAAACTGTGGTTTAATCCTTGATTTAAGAAGTCTTCAGCATTCATATAATTTTTTTTGGATTTCGACATTCTCTAGCTTAAAGGCAATCGCATTTTTAACGATATGTTTTGACAATCGTTCCAGCTTATTGTGCCTCTTGTTAAGATTTTAATTCCTGAATTTCTGTGAGCTTTCAGAAAATCTTTTTCCTCGTTCCCAGTCTCAGACTGGGAATGCATTCGTCGAGGCTCTGCCTGAATGTCTGACTATTTATTCTTCTGTGGTGGATATCTTACTCGCCCTTTTTTACCAGTATTGCTATAGTAGCAGATAACACATTTCATTAAGTGCGATCGCATCTATTATCAATATGGTTCAAGAGTCTCAAAATCGCTTAAAACACTTTGCTGCTTTAAAGTCCAAGTACCAAGCAACTGAATATCAAGATTCATCACCCTCTAACCTTCTGTATCTCATACTACGAAAAGTTGATATAGGAATTGAACTCCTTGACTTAGAATTTAATTGGTTACAAGAACATGAGCTTTTTGAAACCCTTGAAATTATCTGGCTACAACAATTTAGGATGGGAGAATCAAAAAGACTAGAAGATGAATTTTCTCATCTTAAAGCTAAGTATAAAGTTGCCAAAAATTGGGAATCATCAGTAGGTAGTGTTTTGTATCCGATACTTTGGAAACTTGAATCAGAAAATAGTTTGACTGATTCAGAAATCAAATTATTGCAAGATAATAATCTTACTCAAATAGTTACAATTGCTCAAGATATAAAACGCTTTGCAGAACTAAAGGATAAATATCAAGCCACCAAGTATCAAGATTCACATCCTGATAGCCGACTGTATAGAATACTAAAAAAGCTAGATGCAGAAGCAAGTTTAAATGATAACGAATATGAGTGGCTGTTAAATAATGAACTTTTTGAAACTCTAGAAAATTTTGAAAAACAAGAGTCTGTAAGACGGGCTAAAGTTATTCAGCTAAAAAACAAATATCAAGCAAGTCAACACCCAGACATATCATTATCAGGTCAACTATATCAAATACTGCAAAAACTTGATGCGGACGAAAAATTAATGGATTCAGAAATTGACTGGCTAGAAAAGCAAGGACTTACCGAAACAATTGCCATTGCTGAAGAACTCGAAAAAAAACAAGATTTTATTGCATTGAAGGCAAAGTATAAAGCTAGCCAACATGAAGATTTATCATCTGATAATTATTTATATGTAATTTTGAAAAAGCTGGATTCAGAAACTCATTTAAATGAGCAAGATATTAATTTTTTAACCCAGTATCAATTGCCTGAAATAATTGAAATTGCTAATGATAAATATGCTCTGTTTTTGAAGTCAAAGATAGTATCAAGAATCGTTATGAGCGATTTAGAAATTGCGTGGCTAAGAAATAATCAATATGAAGATATTACTATTTTAGCACAACAAAAGTACTTTGCTGCACTCAAAATAAAATATGGATTGACAGATATTTCACTTCCGCTAGAGCCATTTTACGCGATCATGGTCAAACTAGAGAAAAAAGAACGCCTAGATCCTAAGTTTGTTTTGCAGCTTATGGAAAAGGGACTATTATTTGATAATGGTAAAATCGCTCTCGCCTATTATAAACTTGAAGCAGAGTTTTATGAACAAGAACTTGGTCGTACTGGACACAAGTGGCATATCCCCACAGCTAGTGGTTATTGGCGCAAAGCAAATGAACCTAAACGGGCTTTAAAACTTACTGACCTGGACTTAAATAGAGTCAACGATAGTAATCTCAAATCAGCTATTTTAGTCACTAGAGGTGCAGCATTCAGAGATATGGACAACTTAGCTGATGCAGAAAATTGTGCGAAAAAAGCTATGGAGTATCAGCATGATAGTCATCAGCCTTACACCTTAATGGGTGCTATATGTTATGACAGATATGAGTATGAGAAAGGTGATTATTGGTTTGAACAAGCCATTGAACGTGGAGCTGAAACTGAAGATATAGATGCTGAAAGAAAACGAGTAATCAGGAGTACAAAAGATGAAAACAAACGACATGAAGCAGCAGAATATTTACTGAAAAAAGATTCAAAACGCTACTCTTGGGCTAAGTCTTATCTCAAAAAATCGCAAGATAATGGTAAATAAACTGGCTTGCATCACGAAACTACTGACATGACCAGATTTATTCATGACCAATTTGCCAAAGACTACCTCGAACAATTACTCACTCCTTACGGCGAAGTCCAAGCAGCTAGACGAGTCGCAGGAGAAGTTAGAGAAATTGACGTTTATTTCATCCCTAAACCACAACCAAATAACATACCAGAAACACTAGGATTATTAGGTCAACTTGTCACTACCCCTTCTCTGCTTGAACCATTTCGTAACGCAGCATCAGCTACAGAAATTTGCGATTGTCTCTTAAAATTATTAGAGGTACGTGGCGATTTACAACGACAAGCAAATCGAAATAAAACTCGCATTCTAGAATCTGATTTACCAAAATTATGGATTCTTACCCCCACAGCATCAGCGCAACTCTTATCAGGATTTGGTGCTAACCCAAAAGATGACTACTTGCCTGGAATATACTTCATGCCAGAATATTTGCGTACTGCGATAGTAGCAATTCATCAGTTACCATCTATCTCAGAAACCTTATGGCTGAGAATCATCGGTAGAGGGAACGTTCAAAAGCAAGCAATTGACGAATTAGAAGCACTTACTCCTGATAATCCTTTCCGAAAAGCAGCGTTAGAATTGCTATACAACTTGCAACAAAACTTACAAGTCACTCAAAATCAAGACGAGGAAGATAGGGAATTACTTATGCGATTAGCACCACTTTACCAACAAGACCGAGAACAGGCGATACAAGAAGGTGAACAACGGGGACTCGAAACAGGAATTCAGCAGGGAGAACGCTTAGTGGTGGAAAACTTGCTCAAAGTTCGGTTTGGTGAAATAGATAATGAGTTTCAAGAAATTATTGAACCTTTATTAGCGTTACCACCAGAAGAGTTTACGCCTTTACTATTGCAGTTATCCCGTGAAGAATTAATTAATAGGTTTTGCTAGTGCAATACGCTTGGGTTAGAGCCAAAAACCAAAACAGCGTAGGTTGGGTTGAGGAACGAAACCCAACATTTTGCAGGGTTTGTTGGGTTTCACTTCGTTCAACCCAACCTACAATTATCCTTAACTGAACTGTATTGTTTGCTAGTGTCAATCACATATCCTTTAATGATTAGGATAAAACTTAAATTACAAGAAAAAATAATGAAATTTTCACCTTTTTATTTTCTCCATTTTCCACTTCACGTTAAAATGTCCAATCGAAAGTATTAAACAATATTATAAAAATCACCTTCTAAGTTTTTAACTAATAAAAATTTTAATTTATAGGTTTGTATAAATGGATTTTCTGACAATTCTAGGATTAGCGGCTGCTACACTAACCACAATCTCTTTTTTGCCACAGATGTTTAAAACGTGGCAAACAAAATCAGCAAAAGATGTTTCTTCAGTTACACTAATTACATTCATAATTGGTGTTTTTTTGTGGTTAATTTATGGAATATATTTACAATCCTTACCGATTATTCTTGCGAACGGCGTGACATTTATTTTTAACTTGATTATTCTATGGCTTAAAATTAGATATAGATAACTTGCTTCTAAGAAACACCTGTGACATCATCTGTATTTACCTCTGAACGCCTCCTTTTCACCCCCGCCACCCCAGACACCAACGCTATCCCCATAATCTTCGCCTTTCCCAATGAATATAGCGTAGGTATCACTAGCCTCGGCTATCAGGTAGTTTGGGCAACCTTGGCAATGCGTGCTGATGTGCAGGTGAGTCGCCTATTTACAGATACTCACGAACAACTCCCCAGAACCCCGAAAATTGTGGGATTTTCTATTTCCTGGGAACTGGATTATGTGAATATTTTAAATTTGCTGGAATCTTTAGAAATTCCCATTCTGGCAACTTATCGTGATGATTCTCATCCAATAATTTTTGGTGGTGGCCCAGTTCTCACAGCTAACCCCGAACCTTTTGCAGCTTTTTTTGATGTAATTTTATTGGGAGATGGCGAAAACCTGCTGGGTAATTTCATTGAAGCTTACAAAGAAGTGAGAAATGCTTCTAGACAAACTCAACTAAAAAGACTTGCACAAATACCAGGAATTTATATTCCCAGTTTATATGAAGTCGAATATCATGCAAAAGATGGTGCAGTAAAGTCAATTAAACCAATTTCTCCAGAAATTCCCGCAGTGGTGCAAAAGCAGACTTATCGGGGAAATACTCTATCGGCTTCGACTGTAGTCACCGAAAAAGCCGCATGGGAAAATATTTACATGGTGGAAGTGGTGAGAAGTTGTCCAGAAATGTGCCGCTTTTGTTTGGCGAGTTATCTTACACTGCCTTTTAGAACAGCCAGTCTTGAAGATTCATTAATTCCAGCGATCGCCAGAGGTTTAGAAGTTACAAATCGGTTAGGATTATTGGGGGCTTCTGTAACTCAGCACCCAGAATTTGAGACTTTGCTGGATTATATTAGTCAGCCAAAGTATGATGATGTCCGTCTCAGTATTGCCTCAGTACGAACCAATACCGTAACAGTCCAGCTAGCAGAAACTTTGACGAAACGAGACACGCGATCGCTTACCATTGCTATAGAAAGTGGTTCTGAGAAAATCCGGCAAATCATCAACAAAAAGCTGCATAACGATGAAATTATCCAAGCAGCCGTAAATGCCAAAGCTGGCGGATTAAAAAGCTTGAAACTCTATGGAATGGCAGGAATTCCCGGTGAAGAAGCAGAGGATTTAGAGCAAACCGTGGCGATGATGCGTAATATTAAAAAAGCTGCGCCGGGATTGCGCTTAACATTTGGATGCAGCACCTTTGTACCCAAAGCACACACGCCATTTCAATGGTTTGGGGTAAATCGCCAAGCCGAAAAGCGGTTGCAGTTTTTGCAAAAACAGCTAAAACCACAGGGGATAGAATTTCGCCCAGAAAGCTATAATTGGTCGATTATACAGGCTTTGTTATCGAGAGGCGATCGCAGAGTGTCCCAACTCCTCCAACTTACTCGTGACTTTGGCGACTCCTTGGGTAGCTACAAACGTGCTTTCAAACAACTCAAAGGACAAATCCCCGACTTAGATTTCTACGTTCACGCCGAATGGTCAACAGAGCAAGTATTACCCTGGAGCCACTTGCAAGGGCCTCTGCCACAGTCTACACTACTAAAGCATTTGGCTGATGCTAAGAGTTATATCAACCCATCCCCAAAGGAATTACAGCCAGTACTGGGGACTAGGGACTGGGGACTGGGGACTAGGGATTGATGACTAGGAATTAAAATTTAATATCCAATGCCCCATGCCCCATGCCCAATCCCATTGAATTCATAGCTGAAAACTTGATGCAAAACACAGCCGAGTATTACTGCGCCTATTGCGGCGAACCGAACTTAACTTTTATTGATTTGAGTGCTGGAGGACAGCAATCTTACGTTGAAGATTGTCAAGTTTGCTGTAACCCAAATATTTTGTATGTGCGGGTTGATGAAGTGCGATTCGTTTAACCTAAATGAGTAGTAATGCTCAGGGACGGTTAGCTGGTTCCATTAGCCAGACAACTGAATGACCTTGTAGGTGAAAAA
>NZ_JBALCY010000080.1:0-61159 GCF_036917655.1 Nostoc sp. | reverse complement strand
CTTACTCAAAAGCTGTGTTTGCTTTCTCATTTTGGTGTTTTCCGCAAGCAAAATGGCATTTGACTTACTCAAAAGCTGTGTTTGCTTTCTCATTTCGGTGTTTTCCGCAACCAAAATGGCATATTGCTATCTCAATATGCCATTTTGCTGACTTATTCCAGTAATTCACACACTAGTAACAACTATCCCTTTGAGATTACTTTTCTCTATCTTTCTCTAATGCTTCCTGGATTGCACGACGGCAAAATTCTGGAGGATCATCTCATCCTTGGTGGATAGTTCTTCCTTCATAGTCTTGGTAATGCGTAGGTTAATCCTTTCTGTTAATGATTCTTCCCTATTGGATTTAATTGGTTGTAAATTCTGTGGGTTCCCTTTAGGATTAGGCATTATTGAGAAATATAAACAATGCTTAATTTACTTGGTGCCAAAACAATAGATTGTTTTTTAGTGGTTGCTACAACTTGCCGGAAGTACAACCACCAATATCCAATTTCAAAAAATGGACACTACTATTTTATGTTCACGCGTTCCGAACTTGAAATCAAGACGATAAAAGAATTACGCGATTTGTGTCGTAGATACGGCATCAAACCAACCGGGAATGCAGGATACAAAACCTCGTATATCGTAACTCTGATGGCATTTCCATTTTTAGCGCTACAACAAATGAAGCAAAGTAAAGGGTTAAAATTCCCTAAGTTTAACGTTATCCAGATAATCAGTTCTGCTATTGAGGAGATGAATTCACCCACAGATGAGCAAGCAGCACTAATTCGGATAACTTTAGAAGGCAGAAAAATGAGCTATCCTGACCGCTACGACCAGGAGAACCTGCTGAACTTGCACAAGGCTATAAATGTCGCTTGAACAAGCTATTGACTTGTTGAGCCAGTAAAAGTAATCTGATTAACCTATCCCCTACATCTACAAAGATATGGGGGATAATTTTTAGAGTATTAAGATAAATAAGGTGTGACCTATTGGCTTAGTTGGCGTGAGGATATCTTCAACCTAGTAAGAAAGTATAAAGATATGCTCATGTTGTTTAAGTATTGCTCAACGGATTTTGAGCATCTATCAAGGATTTCAACAACTATAAACGCTGAAAGTATTCAATTTAGGTATTTATATGTTTCTGGTAACTGGAGCAACGGGAGGAATTGGTCGCAGAGTTGTGCGACTCCTACGACAACGAGAACAGTCTGTGCGGGCATTTGTTCGCCTTACCTCGCGCTACAGCGAGTTAGAACATCGGGGTGCAGAAATCTTTATCGGTGACTTGCTACAGGAAAAAGATATTCAGAAAGCTAGTCGGGGTGTGAAGTATATTATCAGCGCCCACGGTTCTGATAGCGATGCCCTATCTTTAGATTACCGCGCCAATATTGAACTGATTGACCAAGCGAAAGCCAATGGTGTAGAGCATTTTGTCTTCATTTCTGTATTGGGAGCCGATCGCGGATATGAAGACGCTCCGGTGTTCAAAGCCAAACGAGCAGTAGAACGATATTTAGCAGCTAGTGGCTTGAATTACACAATTTTACGCCCAGCTGGATTAGCATCTAACTTGCTGCCACTAGTAGAACGATTTCGGGAAACTGGATTGTATTTGCTGATTGGCGATCGCAAAAACCGTACCTCAATTGTCAGTACCGATGATTTGGCAAGGATAGTCGTAGATTCTGTGACAGTTGAAGGCGCTCGCAACCAGATTTTACCAGTAGGAGGGCCGGAGATTTTATTACGAGAAGATATTCCCCGGATTTTTGGTCGGATCTTCACCAAAGAACCAGTAATAATTAACTCACCACTGTTTGTCATTGATGGGTTACAAGGTGCATTGGGTTTATTCAATCCCCAAATCCAAAAAGCTTTGGGAACTTATCGCACATTGCTAGCAAATGAATTTTTCTGTACAAAAGATGAAATTGCCAATTTAGAGGCAATTTTTAACTTCCAATTAGAGACATTAGAAAGTTTTTTGCGGCGCTATCTAGCAGTTTGAATGGGGACTGGGGACTGGGGACTGGTGACTGGGGACTAGTGACTAGGAAGAGTTTTTCCAATCCCCAATTACCGATAATCTAAAATCCAAAATCTAAAATCCAAAATTCTATGAAATCTTCCCTAGCTGCAAATGCTGCTCAAGCCCGTCAGACAAAAGAGCGATTCGCCCAACCAGAGGAACAACTCACCTATGAATTAGGGAAGGCAGTACAGGAATTGCCACCCCTGTACACGAGATTATTAGCGGGAACGATGACCGTCATCGTATTTGGGGCGATCGCCTGGGCGTACTTCTCACAAATAGATGAAGTAGCAACAGCACCAGGGGAATTAATTGCTTCTACACAGGTAAGACCGGTGACATCCTTGGGTGGAGGGTCAATTGTCGCCGTTAAAGTGCAAGAAGGCGATCGCGTTACTAAAGGTGAAGTTCTGATTCAAAAAGATCCAGACTTGAAAATAACCGATGTTTCCCGCCTAGCGAAATCTACTAGATTGATTCAAGACGATTTGCAACGTTTGGATGCAGAACGCACCGGAGGCAAAACTACTGGGACGAAACTACAAGATGAACTTTTAAACTCCCGCCTGCAAGACTTCCAAGCGCGTCAAGCTGCGGCAGAAGCAGAAGCAAATCGCCAACTAGCACTGATCAATCAAGCCAAAGTCCGCTTGACTCGGTTGCAAGACAACTTAGTTAATGCCAAAAGCAGCGTTGGCAATGCCAAAACCAACCTTGTCAACGCAGATAGCATCCGCATTAAAATTGAAAGTAATTTGGCCATTGCACAAGAAAGGGAAAAAAGCCTACACACCCTAATTACTCCTGGCGCTGTACCTCGTGTAGATTATTTAGATGCCCAAGAAAAATTAACTCTTGCAAAGACAGAAATCACCAGAGCAAAAGATGAAGTTACTAACGCCCAGAATAAAATCACAGAGGCTCAAGATAAAGTCACATCATTAGAAAAAGATATTGCTGGCCAAGTCCAAGAAGTTAGCCAAGCACAACAAGCTTACAACGCTGCACGCAGTCAGTTGCAACGTGTAACATCAGAACGCCAAAGTGAAATTTTGACCCAGTTCAACAAGCGTAAAGAAGAATTGACAACTGTTCAAGGTAACTTAGATCAGGCGAGGAAGCAGCAAGCTTTAGAAACGATTGAGGCTCCCGTTGCCGGTACGATTTATAGAGTTAAAGCCACCAAGGGCCCAGTGCAATCAGGTGAAGAATTGCTGTCAATTTTGCCGGAAGGGGAAGAAATGCTCCTAGAGGTGAAAGTTCTCAACCGCGATATTGGGTTTATTCGTCAAGGAATGAAGGCAAAAGTGAAAATGGCGACTTTCCCCTTCCAGGAATTTGGCACTGTGGAGGGCGAAGTTATGCAAGTCAGTCCGAATGCAATTATTGATAAAGAATTAGGCTTAGTTTTTCCTACAAGAATTAAGCTAAGTAAACATTCGGTGAATGTGCGGGGTCAAGAAGTAGAATTTACACCAGGTATGGCTGCTACAGGTGAAATTGTCACTCGTAAAAAGTCAATTTTGACATTCATCACTGAGCCTGTGACACGACGGTTTAATGAAGCATTTTCAGTTAGGTAGGTTTGTAGTTTCTCCTGTTTTCATAACCATATCAAAGAGCGATGCCTGGGTTGGGCTACGCCTACGCACCCCACAACCCATACCTAAAACGTAAGGGTTTAGCAATGCTAAACCCTACATTCATTCACGATATTTCTCGAATGTTCTCTGAGTTGCTATAGCAATCTTAAATCATTTGTGAGAGAGCAAAAGGCTGAAAAGCTTATAAATACGTACTTTTAATCTCCGTATTTTCTCATGATTCAATTCGGATTGCTCTAGCACACTATGCGATCGCATGAAATGTAGGGTTAGTGGTAATTTTTGTCGTCAGTGCATCTGCAATAATTTTGGGATCAATGAACAGCGTTTCATGACCTCCTGGGCATTCAATTAGCTCATACGTGCCAAGGCTTTGTACCATCTTGAGATAGGTTCCCGGTGGAAGTGAGCGATCATCTTTGCAGAACAACACTGTTTGAGGGATATTTAAGGCAAAGAAGTCATTGGTCTTGACCTTAGTATTGAAGAGAACGAATGGTTGTGGTACCAGACGACTCAGCAGTGCATTTTGTACTTCTGTTGAGTCATCTTTCATTAAAGCATTGCGAACTAAATCTTCCAGAACAGGTACGCTTTTATGAGGAGAAGCCATCGCAGCATCAATCAAAATTTTGGCGACTTCGGGGAGAAGCATATCTAATTGCGAAGCACCATTTGGCAAGATAAAGGCATTGTGAAAGACGAGATGAGCAATCTTGTTGGCTGCTTTGGGTGCAACTGCTTGCAGAAGAAAACCCGCACTTGAATGACCGACGAGAATAACAGGTTCTTGTTGTTGCTCTAGCACTGCCGCGATCGCGTCTAGGTAGTCAGCAAACGTTACTGATGCGAAGTCATCATCAGGATTGTTTCCAGGGAGCGTTGGAGCGACTGCCGTGTGACCTGCATTTTCGAGTTCTCGAATCACGCCGTCCCAACACCAACCTCCATGCCATGCACCATGAATGAGGACGAAATGTTGACTCATATATTTCTCCTGTTGTGTGAATTTCGGATTGCCGTATATCCAAGGTTGCACCGACGTTAAGCGCTCTGTCTCGTCCCATACTCCGCATTAATCAGCGTATTTATCCGTTGGCTGATCCGATCAAGATGCAATGCTTGGGAGTTAGGTCTGTATTCAATACTACTCAGTTAAGGATTGTGAGCGATAATTATAAAAATGTAGAGACGCGAAAATTCGCATCTCTACAAGGTTTTTAGGTTGCTTGATTTTCTTAATCGAGCAGTATTAGCTCTGTATTGGACTCAACTGCAAATCGCTATATAATTTTCAAGCGATACCCAAGAATTTTCTATACTGTTCTATTTGTTTTTGCATTCCCTCTAATAATTTGCCATAATCAGGATTATTCTTATCATCATTATCATCATTGCTATCCACATTGATGCTGCTCAGAATATTCTCAGAGTTTTGGAATTGCGACCATAATTCTGGATTGGCTAATCCGTTATTACCTTCGGCTGGTGTCAGATATTTTGTTGTTTCTGCGCTCGTCTGACCTATTGGAAAACCGACATCGGAATTATTAAAACTAGCGATAGTATCTGGTGTTAGATACTTTGCCGTTTCTGTAATTGCCTGACCGCTCAGAGAAGCAAAATTGGAACTATTAAAACTAGAAATTGTCTGTGATGTAAGATAATTTGCGGTTTGTGCGTTAATGCGTAGCAGTTTATCGTCAGACATCACCTGCCTTGCCAGAGAACTGACATTAGAAAGATTAAAACTAGAGCTTGTAGTTGGTGTATTATTTACTGCTGTGTTTGCAATCACCTGATTCGCCAGAGAACTGACATTAGAAAGATTAAAACTAGAGCTTGTAGTTTGTGTACTATTTCCTGCCGTTTCTGTGACAATCTGACGGACTTGGGCATCAGTCAAATTATGGTTAGCACTAAGCATCAAAGCAACTACACCAGCAACGTGGGGAGCAGCCATAGACGTGCCGCTATAAGTGGCATACTGATTATTCGGAACTGATGAGTAGACCTTGACTCCTGGGGCTGTGACGTAAGCGATTTCCTTCGTTCCAGAGCGATTAGAGAAGTCGGGCATATTATTATTTCTATCTACTGCCCCAACGGCAATTCCAGACTTGGATGCATAGCGGGCGGGATAATCTGGTGATGAGTCACCATCATTACCTGCTGCCATGACGACAATTACTCCTTTGCTGCTGGCATAGTCAATGGCTGACTCTAGAGTAGGATTGGAATAATCACCTCCTAAACTGAGGTTAATCACGTTAGCTCCATTGTTTACAGCATAATCAATGCCCTTAGCGATGGAAGTGTAAGAACCGGAGCCAGAGGCATTCAAAACTTTGACGGGCATAATCTTGGCATCATAAGCAATACCAGTGACACCGTAGTTATTATTTTCTCCTGCGATCGTGCCGGAAACATGAGTGCCATGACCGTTGTCATCTAGGACATTATTAGTATTGTCAACAAAGTTCCAGCCGTGGGTATCATCAGCATAGCCATTGCCATCATCATCTTTACCATTGCCAGCAATTTCCTTGGGATTCGTCCAGATATTATCCTTTAAATCTTCGTGGTTATAGTCAACCCCAGTATCTATAACAGCCACAACAACGCCTTTACCTGTGTATCCATGTGCCCAGGCTTCCGGTGCTTTAATCAGGTCTGCTCCCCAATTATTGCCACTAAGATCAGGAACATCAGCAAAGGTATTCTGACCAGCAGCTTTAGCCACTGCTGCTGCTGCATTAATTAAGCCATAGCCATTGGTGGAGTTATAATTCCCAGTGCTTAAAGCATTAGCAGTAGCGTTACTGCTATTTTGCAACTGCACATCAGCATCGGCTGAGTTGTAGCTACTACGTCTGCTGAGGTTGAGGCTGTAGTCATTCTTCGTATTAAAGCTATCTAATGAGGAAGTTGAAGTGACATTGAGCCGTTTATTTGACAACACATTGTTATTAACATCATCAATGCTCATAAGTATTTTTTCTCAAAGATAGCAATCTTTTTTTGACAGATTGAAGCGTTAAAATCTTTAAAAGAAAAAGATTTTAAGGTGTGAATTAGCTCCATTGTCAATAATTACTATGGAATTTGATAACAAAATGCTAATTCTATTACCAAAAAGCAGAATTAATAGTGGAACTATTATTAATAAAGTAACTGATGAAATAAATATTAAATTTGTAGTGATGTAAGTATAAATTGGTGGCATAAAAAATTAATTTTTTTATGCTTGTAAACTTATAAATTCCAAATGTTTGGGAGGTTTTGCTGTTACCAACAATACTTTTCAAACATCTTCTTAGCTCGACTTTATCCATTTTTACGCTTAGGCGAACACATAAGCTGAAACCTTTGTCTGATGGCAGTTTTACTTTTTGATATTTATCGATAATTTATGAGGTAGAAAAAGTATTTGCCAAAAACCAGGGGTTTTGCCGGATAAAGAAAAGCGAGTTCTTAATTTTGGATAAAGTCGAGCTTAGATGAGATGTGTCACAGCAGTAGTGTGCGTTAGACTCAGTTAAAGCACCTATTTTTATACGTTAAAAAGTAATAATTCAGGTCGGTGGTAGTTGACAGAAGTAACATGATCGGAGAGTATCAGTTGTTAGCTCAACCTAATAGTATAAAAACTTTACTGAGAGGAAATTATGGCAGGTAAATTTGATGGCAAAGTGTCACTTGTAACAGGTGGGACTTCAGGCATTGGTCGGGCTACTGCGATCGCCTTTGCTAACGAAGGTGCAAAGGTAGTCTTCACAGGTCGCCGAGAGGAAGAAGGACAAAAGGTCGTTGAGGTTATTAAACAAACAGGGGGAGAAGCAACTTTTTGGAGAGCCGATGTCTCGCAGGAAGAAGATATTAAGGTAACTATTGAAAAGACAATTGAGACTTATGGAAGACTCGATTACGCTTTTAACAATGCAGGAATTGAGTCACCGGTAACTCCACTGCACGAGCAATCGCTTGATAAATTTGATGAACTGATGGCAATCAACGTTCGCGGCGTGTTTCTCTCAATGAAGTACGAAATCATTCAAATGCTTCAACAGGGAAGTGGCGTAATCGTCAACACCTCATCCATCGCCGGACTGATAGCTTTTCCGGGTATTGCTCCCTACCATGCTAGTAAACATGCTGTCATGGGCTTAACCAAATCTGCGGCGCTGGATTACGCTAAACAGGGCATTCGGATTAATGCCGTCAATCCTGGCTTCATTACTACTGCTATGGTTGAGCGTTTCGCAGCGAACTTAGGAGAAGATGCCGATGCTGGCACGCAACAACTAATAAATTCTGTTCCAATGGGACGCATGGGCAGTTCAGAAGAAATTGCGTCTACAGTATTGTTCCTGTGTTCTGACGCAGCTGCTTACATAACGGGCCAGTCTTTGGTTGTGGATGGCGGTTTATTAGCAACCTGAGTCAATTACGCGCTTAACAACGTGAATCCTGACGTTAAAAATAATTATTTCCAGTAGATCACGGCGGAAATAAAGCTACCATTCAAAAGAGCCGGAAAGCGCAAAATAAAAGCCTTTTGATTTTTGCGTAGCGGTACTAGTACAGTTCGAGTGGTGCAAGAAAAAAAGCAAATACTTGATTCTAAAACATTGCGATCGCAAAATTTATCATAAATCAAAGGGTTTAAGACCCCAACAATACAGGTAGCGCGGAGTCAGAGCCACTCCGCCTCCGCGAAGTTACCCCTGCGGGATCTTGCTACAGTCGGGGTTTAAATCCCCGTCTGAAAATGTCTTTAATGCAAGAATTTTGAATTGTTATCATCCTGTTGCATGACAAGTTTGTAAGCAAACTCAAATGACGAATGGTGTATAACTCCATTCGCCAAAGACTATTCTTAAGCCACTCTCCAGATATCAAGTAGGCACAAGCTATAAAGCTAGTTAAATCTATTAAATGTTTGCTTGCTGCCGTTGATATAGTGACCAGTACAAACCCTTTTGTTGCAACAACTGTGAGTGAGTACCACGTTCGGCAATCACGCCTTGCTCCAACACCAAAATCAAATCAGCACGTTTGAGGGGAGCAAAGCGGTGAGCAATCAGAAATACAGTACGGTTAGCGGAAACTTTTTGCAGGTTTTGCAGTACTTGCTGTTCAGTTTCACTATCCAAAGCACTGGTAGCTTCATCCAAAACTAAAATCGGTGCTTGGGAAAGAAATAGTCTTGCTAGGGCAATACGTTGTCTCTGTCCGCCAGATAAAGCAGTCCCACGTTCACCAACATTGGTTTCATAACCGTAGGGTAATTGACTGATGAAGTCGTGGGCTACTGCTAGTCTTGCCGCTTCTACTACTTGCTCTGCGGTAATGTCGGGAGTACCGAGAGTGATATTTTCCAAAATGGAACCGTTGAATAAAAAGTCTTCTTGAAGAACTACACTAACTTGTTGCCGCAGTGAAGCTAAATCTGCACTTTTAATATCAAAACCATCAATCAGGATGCGTCCTGATTCAATTTGATAGAGGCGTTGCAATAGCTTAGACAGAGTACTTTTACCAGAACCGCTGCGTCCGACAATGCCAACAAATTGCCCTGGTTCGGCATTGAAAGATATTCCCCGCAGAATTGCTTCAAAGTTGGGCCGGTAGCGGAAAAATACTTGCTCGAAGGTGACTTGTCCTTTCAGGGGCGGTAAAACTAGACCAGTTCCCAGTTCAGCTTCTGGGGAGACGTTGAGAATATCACCAATGCGATCTACAGAAAGTAGCACTTGTTGGAGGTTTTGCCACAACTGTACTAGGCGCAAAAGAGGGCCTGTGACTCTGCCCGAAAGCATTTGAAAGGCAACTAGCTGTCCGACTGTGAGCTTTTGTTCAATGACTAACTTGGCTCCAAACCAGAGAATCAGCATGGTGGAAAAATTGGTGAGAAAGTCACCAATGTTGCTGCTGATATTGGAGGTAGTAGAAGCTTTAAAACCTGTGCGAATGAAGCGAGCAAATAAGCCTTCCCAGCGATCGCGGGCTACTGGTTCTGCTGCATGGGCTTTAACGGAGTGAATCCCCGTGATTGTCTCTACTAGAAACGATTGACTATCGGCACTCCGGTTAAAGGTTTCGTTGAGCCAGTTACGCAGAATTGGTGTTGCAACTATCGTCAAGGTGGCAAACAGTGGCAGTACTGCTAAAGCCACAAAGGTGAGTGGGATGTTATAGTAAAACATCAATGCCAGGTACACCACAGCAAAGATGCTGTCCAGAATCACAGTTAATGCTGTACCTGTGAGAAACTGACGAATTTGTTCGAGTTCCTGAACTCGTGCTACTGTGTCTCCGACGCGCCGCGACTCAAAATAAGCTAAAGGCAGACGCATCAGATGGCGAAATAGCTGTGCTGATAAACTCAAATCGAGACGACGAGCTGTATGGGTAAAGATGAATAGGCGCAGAATGCCAAGTATGGACTCAAATATGGCTACGCAAAAAAGTGCGATCGCCATCACATCGAGAGTCGGCAAACTCCCCTGCACCATCACTTTATCAATGACAACTTGCGTAATTAGTGGTGTTGTTAACCCCAAAAGCTGCAAGGTAAAAGATGCTAACAATACTTCTGTTAGCAATTCCTTATACTTCCAAACTGCTGGAGTGAACCAACTGAGGTTAAATTTTTCTTGCTGAGATATCAGTTCTACTTGCCACAATTGTCCATCCCAGGACGCCTCAACTATGGACTGCGGCAAGCTTTCACAAAGGCGATCGGGATTTAGAGGGTTAGCGATAATTAGGCGATCGCCTTTAACTCCATAGGCTACCACCCAAGATGGACTCTGGGGTGAGTCAGAATTCCACAGTAGTAAAGCTGGAAATGACAGCTGTCGCAACTCACCCCAACTCACTTGTAACCGCCGCACCACTAACCCTAACTTTTCTGCTGCTTCCACAACCTGTTTTGGGCGTTGTCCTCTGAGTTGGCGCTGCACCCATTCCAGTTGCACAGAATTTTCTAACTGTTGCGCCACCATTGTTAAACAGGCAGCTGCGGTGTTCCAACTGGCAACAAAGGGATAATTTGAGACGATCAGATTGGCGGCTGGGAGTCCTCTTTGGGGTTGGAGGCTGTGGGGGCTGGAAGTTCCCTCCGAAGCTGGCGCTAGTGAACGAGTGGAAGAGAAGGAAAATGTCTCCTTTTCTCTCTGCATGTCCACTGGTAACACTTGCCAGAACTCTTGAATTTGTGGGTTAGAAAATTCTGCCCACAGCGATGTATCCCAACACACTACTATTACTTCTTTACTGGCAGCTACAGCTTTAAAATCCGCAGATAGCTTTTGTAAGTCACCAAACCAATCTCCCACATCTAGGGCTGCTAAAGGTTTGCCAATGCCTTCTTCTCGTAAGCGAACTTTTCCAGCCACAATTAAGAATTGGGAACCGCCGACATCGTTTGACCAGATTTTTTCTCCAAGACGATACTGACGAGTTTGGGACTCATTTTCCAATTTGGATTGTTGTTCGGGAGTCAGCCAGCATAAAGGTGGCTGATCCCAAGGCAAAGAAGCTAGCACTTTTAATCGTAAAGATTCATTATCCAGAATTTTTAACTCACTTGTAATTTGACTGTCAGTTTTTGAATTTTCTCTGCTAGCCATTTCTCAAATAACTCATTTTGTAGTGCTTGCTTTAGTTGAGTATCTTCTAAAGACGCTGGCATAAATTGTTCTACTCGAAACAAACCATAAGGTCCTTCTCCTTGGGGAGAGTCTTTGCCAACGATTTCTATTGGTCCTATCAATTGTCCGGGACTCGCCATATCAATAGCTGCCCGTAATATATCCGGCATACTTCCTCGGCTGATGATTCCCATCATGCCGTTCACAATTCGGTCATCTGCAAGTGAATACTCTTTAGCTAGTTGCTCAAAACTACCTCCTTCTTCAATTTGGGTTTGTAGTTCGTCTGCCAATTCTCGATTATCAACAACAATTCGGGAAAGTACTAACCGATCCAAAAAAATTTTGCGTTCAATAAAATATTCTTGGAGTTTTGCTTGGGTCACTACAGCTTTTAGCTCTTCTAACTTGTAACCAAAACTAACCGATGTGTAAAAGGTAGCGTAATCTGTGTTGTTGGTATTTAACCATTCTTGAAAACTTTGGGGATCGGTCAGTTGATTTTTCAACCTAAAGTCAATAATTGCCTGTTCAGTTATTGCTGTACCAATCTCAATATCGTCTCGGTTTCGGATTTCTTCTTCAATTACGTACTGGCGGAGAATATCCCCAATGAACTGTCCCAATTTTCCAGAGGCTTGCAGGTACTTTACTGCTGACTCAATAGAAATTATTTGGTCATTGATTGTCAAAAATGATAAAGATTCCATGAACTAATTATGTGAATATGGTTAAACACTTATAGGACTTTTAAATTAAATCATATAGAAATCATCTGGTCGTTTATGGATAAATATAATAAAGATTCCATGAACTAATTACATCTAGATTGCCAGAGAATTATATAGCTAGTAAATAAAATAATTTACCATAATCTCTTTTACAGTCTAGCGGGGACAAAACAGGATTGAAAATATCAGCGGTAGCGCAGTAGTAAAGCAGATTGCTTATTTTCTACCAATGCTCCTAATGAGTGCTGAGTCATGAGTGCTAAGTCATGAGTCATAAATGGAGAATCTCATTTCTTTACTCAGAACGGGCTAAACGTCCCGCTACCGCTAACAGAAAAGAGGAACTGTTTTGCCCAATGCCCAATGCCCAATCTACTTAATGATACTTATCGATGTCCAGGCAAGTAGCACAGCCGCGATCGCCCCGATTAAAGTATTAAAAATATTTACTACTTCATTGGTCAACCAGGTATACTTAGATTGCAGTGTTGCCCCAATCACACTTTCTATGTTGGTGGCAATAAATGCTGCCAGCACACACCAAGCGACTCCTAATAGATCAATTAAACCAACTCCCCAACCAACAAATGCGATCGCCACAGAAGCCACTATACCTGCTAAAGTTCCCTCCAAACTTACCGCCCCTTCTGTGCCGCGAGGCACTGGTTGGAGTGTAGTAATCAAAAAGGTGCTTTTACCATACGCTTTACCGACTTCACTAGCAGTGGTATCAGCCAGCTTAGTACTGAAACTCGCTACATAGCCTAACAAAAGTAGGGATTGGGGATTGGGGATTAGGGATTGGGGACTAGGTACAAGAAATCCCGAATTTATTATTCCTACTCCCAAAGCACACAGCGCCCCAGTCAAAGCCGAACCCCAAACATTTTCTGGGCCTCTTGCCCCAGAACGCTTTTCGGCAATTCCTTCTGCCTCCTTTTGCGCCATACCGATGCGGGTAACGCCAGAACCAACCAGAAAATAGAACATTACTACTGCATATCCTTGCCAGCCTAGAGTTACCCAAATTAGAATGGCCAGAAACCAAGCGTGGAATAATCCTGCTGGGGTAAGCAGCTTTTTTGGAGCAATCCAAGCTAAACCCAATAGAATTGTGTTTAATCCTACTGCCACCAACCAGGGATTCACAGAATTAATTAAGGATGACATCAGCAAATAATCATGAGTAATTTTGTTTGAATATCAACAGAATAACGAATTTCTCATGCTTAGTGCTTAATTTATGACACCTCCCCAGCTAAAGTAATATGTTTGTATTATTAACTAAATAGCGTAGGCATCGCCCTGAAAGCTGAGTGTAAAACTACAAACAATCTCTTAGATATACACCGCAATATTGACTAAAGAACGTGGATTAAACAAAATGCAAAACTTCTGTTTAGTCTTCGAGTGCGTAACGCATCTAAAGCACTTTCATCGGGTGCGTTAAATTCCGAACACACCCTATGAAAGTTGTAAGTTATTAAATAATCTACGTTCCCAAGGGTCTGCCAATACAAACCTAAATTAGTATAGCTGCACAAGACAAAGCCTCACCTAAAGAATTAAGTGTAAATTATGTAGATACAGGGTGAAGTCCCTAGCCACAGGTTGCGGCGGCTGAATTGGTACTCAGTTCCTAGTCTTAGTCATAAAGATAAAGAATATAAGTTAATGTCAATTAAAACTGTGTTCAAGTTAACCACAATCAAGACTTAACACCATAAATTATAGATAGCATCAACCCCTAGCCTTTTCCACACAAGCTATGAGCCAAACTTTATTCCATCTTGCTTTCCCTGTGACTGACATTACCCAAACAAAAGCATATTATGTGGATGGCTTGGGCTGCATTCCTGGTCGTGAAAACCATCACGCCCTGATTCTCAATCTCTACGGCCATCAACTAGTGGCTCACGTCACCAAAGAACCATTAACACCGCAACAGACTATCTATCCTAGACACTTTGGGCTAATTTTTACCCAAGAACGTGATTGGCAAGACTTACTAGAAAGGGCAGAACAACAACAGCTACTTTTTCGGGAAGGAACCAAAAATCGCTTTGTTGGTTCTCCTCTTGAGCATCGCACTTTCTTTTTAGAAGATCCCTTTTATAACCTCATGGAGTTCAAGTATTATTGCAACCCAGAGGCAATTTTTGGAAGTTACGAACATACACAAATTGGGGATAGGACTTAATAAATTCGTAATTCGTAATTCGTAATTCGTAATTAAAGATGAATAAATCAGGCGTGGCAAGCATCCTGGCTACTGACTGGATGCTTTCTTAAGGAAGGGTAGCTTAAGCTTAATACGCTCTAAAACTATTTTCACTACTGCTAAACTCCTGGAGTCTGTCAGCATCCAAGGGTGTAGAGGAACTGGTACTATTACTTCGCGTCCTACGGACATTTGTGAACTATTCGCTGGGAGAATCATCAAATCATAAGGTGTCCAGATAGACGTAAAATCTAGCTGCCCCAATATTACAGCATCAGAATTTAAATCCTTGAGAAAAATGCTGTCGGGGCGCATTTGTATACAACCAGGACGCCAGGAACCATAAGCAACTACAGTTCCATTATGGGGCGAAGAGATGGTGATAAACCTCTGTACGCGGTTAATTCCTCCCAGTCGCTGGACATAGTAACGGCTGACAATTCCTCCCATGCTGAAGCCTACTAAATCTAGGCGTTCTTCTGATGCAAAGGTAGCCGTAACATAATCGGCTACTTGCTTTGCCAACTCATCCAGACCGACATCACCATTATTAGGAACCAGATCCAAGCTATATACAGACCAACCCCTTTGTATGAGATATGCCCTCATTTTATGAAAAACTGCCTCTGTGTCGTCAAGACCGTGTACCAATAACACAGGATTGCGCTGCTGATTTTTAGTGTTCATCTATAAAAATCTGGCTGAATTAAGTATGTAAAAAATGTAACTGAGTACCGTTGCTATCTACCAATAGGCTATGACACTCCTCCCACTGGTTGAAAGTTAACTGCTTGCTTCACTTCAATTAGATATTTACCAAACAAAGAAATGTTAATTTTTGTCAAGCTTGCTTTCAGAATCTTGCTCTTAGCTACAGTAAAATTTAATAATTAATTCTCGGTGTGTAGAGGTTGCAAGTGTCTGCAAGAAAACATTTGCCCTATAGTTTTACTACAATGTTGATTAACCACAAGCCTATAAGCGTTGTCACTATAACGACGTGACGCCAAGCAAAAAATGTAACATTTTGTCGTAATTGTTAAAAATTACGGTCGAGTTCTAAAAAAGGTAAAAGGCAGGAGTAATTGTAATGGATTTTATCAAAAAGTTAATTTCGGGTCTTCTGGGTTTCATTACCGGACTGTTACCAGGCAAGAAGAAAAGCAACGGCTACTTCTTAGAACTGGACGAAGCCAAAGATTCTGTCAAAGATGCTGCTAAAGAAGTAGCATCGAACGCGAAGAAAGTAGCAGAGACAGTTGCATCGAATGCTAAAAAAGTAACGGCAACAATTGCATCAGAAGCACCAGCTTCATCCAAGCCAGATTCATTGAACGGAACAAAAACCGCCGCAGGTAAGGCTAATGGAAAATCAGCTAAAAACCCTAAACCAGCCGATGTTACGCTAGTCCAAACTGCTGAGGGTCTTAAAATTGAACCGGGCAAAAATGCAAAAGCCGCAGCAGCCAAAGTACTCAAAGAGCAGCCAACTGAAACCACCTTTGCGCCAAAATATCTTGCTCCTTCGACTACTAGCTCTAATGGTCGTCGTCGTCCAGGAGCGAATATGAGTGCTTACTTAGAGATGGCACGTCAGATTAAAACGCCTAACAATTGATAGAGGACGTAAATTTACGATATCTAGAGATTAAACGTGAATATGCAAGGTTAAGATAACTTTGCCAGTTGTAGATGGAGGAACTCTCCAAAGTAGGAGCGATCGCTTAATTTTCTCCACTAAAACTGCATCTTTTAAAGTCGAGACTTTCTCATCCAAAACTACCTGTCCTACCCGACCTTTCTTGACGGTGAACTCAAAAACGATTTCACCACTGAAGCCGGAAGGCAAGTTTAGTTGTTGAAGGTGTTGGGTTAGGTCAGCAATTCCTGTGGCATCCAAGCCAGTGACGCTGATTACTTCTAACTGATGGTTGATGGCTGCATCTGATATTTCACCTTCTTCCATATCCTGGGAATCAAAGCTAAAAGAGATATCGGCTTCTTTCGCTAGTGGGGATTGTGGCGATCGCTTTTGCCGCAGAAAATCTGGAGCTTCTGCTGAGGCTGCTGCTGGCATTGAGAGTGATATTTTAGGCGCAAAACCACCAGCCGGAGGACTGCCAAACACTCCTTGGTAACTAACTGCTTCAGGCATTTCCACTGGCACTTGCATAGACACGTATTCACTTCCTGGTTCAACTCGCACGTCATCGCTGACAGCTACAAAAGCGGTGTATTGAGAAAGCAGTTGATAAGTTAAGGCTGTTTCTGTAACTGCTTCTACACCAGCTTTAGTTTCAAAACTCACCATTTGATTCATCAAATCTTTGATGCAAGCACGTCCCCATAACTGCGCTACAGCAAGATTTTCTGTTTCCTCAAATTTGAGGTTAAAGGTTTTTTCATAGTGCTTACCGCCCGCAGCGATGCCGGATATTTGCAGATTACCGTTGGCTTTGTCTTGTTTGCGACCAAATAAAACTAATGGTTGTTCGCTGAATAAATCAGGCGCTATTGCTGGGTAAATGACAGGCAATTCTGTGTCACCTTGCCAAGAAATTTGAATATTTGTGAGGACGGGGTTGTTGATTTGCCTATAAAACTTTTCGGCAACTTCTTCTGTGGGTTCATCATGACGAATAATTTGGGATATTCCCCGGCCAATTTCGGCGATGCGATTCAGCAAAAAACGGTTAACTGAACTACCAACACCAAAACTGTAAAGGCGATTTCCTGGTTGTAGATGCTGTTGTACCTCTGCCAAAATCTCATTTTCGTTGCCGATGTAGCCATCAGTTAGGAGTACAACACTCCGTAATCTTCCGGCTGGCGTGGGGAAATTGATGGCTGTACGAATGCCATTGAGCATTTCTGTGCTGCTATCAGCTTGTAAATTGTTAATGTAAGCGATCGCCTGGGCACGATTTTCTGGTGTATTCGGCAGAGGTTTCTTTGATAACTGTCTGACTTTATCGGAAAAATCGATAATTGTGAAAGTATCGTTGGGATTCAACCCATTGATAAATCGCCGCATTAATTCTTGACACTTCCATAACGGATCGCCAGATTGTGAACCGGAAGTATCCACCAAAAATACGACATCTTTGGGGACAATTTCATCAGTAGAATATTCCAAAGCTGGAATCAGGTATATTGCAAAATGTCCGCCGCGATCGTCGGCTTGGGTTAATACTGTGGATTGAGTTTCTTTACCAGAAACTTGATAGCGGAGAATTAAATCTTTGTTGGGAATTGTATCTTCTCCGGCTAATTGAATCCGCACAATTTGACCTGAGTGTTCAATTTTTAATTGATGGGAAGGAGAACGCACTTCAGAAATTGGCAAACCTGCATCAATTTCTACTGTGACATTAATATTGTGACGGGTTCGGGTTCCTTCTGGGACTACAGGCGGTGTAATGCGGGAAGCATCAGGAACTTGATCTGTGTCACCGCTACTATCTATCGGCGTTCCGGGAATATACCTTGGCCCCACCACCATCGGAAAAACAAATTCGTAGTTTCCCGCCTCAAATTTTAAACTTTCGGTGTAACGAATTGTGACATCAATTTGTTCACCAGGTTTGATGTTAGCCAGAGATTGGGTAAAGATGTTGTCTCGTTGCTGTTCTAGAAGTCCAGCAGTGCGTCCTTCTTGTTTTGCCTTTTCGTAAATGGCTACAGCTTCTTCACGTTTTTTAATATTACCTTTGATGATGCGATTGCCTATTTTGATTTCCATGTCATCAACCGCCGCCTCATCAGGTAACGGAAAGATATACACTGCTTCTAAAGACTGCGTGAAAGGATTTTCAAAGCTTTGAATCACCTCAAATCGTGACAAGTTACCTGCAATTTTTGCTAGAATTTCTGTATGCTTGAGCGGAAAAACTAGCTGTTCTCCTTGAGGGGATTGAACGTACAAACCCCCTAAATGTTGGTTTTTAGGACTTACTATATTCATAGATTTGATATAACACTCCTATTTTATTTGTGAGCTTACTTATTAACTTAAGTAATAGGTAATAGGTAACTGAATTACGAATTACGAATTATTTAACAAACACCAGTCCACTATATAAATGAAAAGCTGGGTCCCAATTAGTCTCTTTCCTACGAAACAGATGAATGTAAGACTTGATATGACCCAGCATTTCTGTTTGATCTAATGTTGTATCTGCAAAGGGCGTGAAATCTGACCAAATTTTGACTTGAGGTAGTTGCTGGTCAATCCAACTTGATAAACTATTCCAATTAATTCTGATTGTATTTTGGCTAGCTTGGGGAATGATTTCTAAACCTTGCTGAAATTCATAGCCGTTATCATAAAGTCGGAGAATGCAACGTCTAGCAGGTAGGTGTAAATCACAAAACTGGGCATAGTCTTGTGTTTGGGTTTTCCGTTCCGGTTCACCGCGCACGTAGCGATCTACTACTTCCTCAAAAATGGGTAACAGTCCCACTACTCTCGCTGTGACTTCTGACCAGTCAAAGGTGAGAGAACCGAGTTGATTTGTCTGATTACGGCAAACAACAGTAGCTTGTGGGGTAGATTCTTGGAAATGTTTGACTTGATAAACTTGAATTTGCTGAATTTGAGCTATTGTTGCCCAAAAGCAAGGAATGCCAGCCTGCTGTAACTGTTTCCCGTAAAATTTTAGTTCTCCCACTTGACCAGTGCGGTACAACCTCCAGCCACGACTTGGCAGTATTAGTCGTGCGGTGTAGGGGTCTACCTGCATAATCTGGGCAAATTTTCGAGATGCTTCTGTTTTCATCTCGTTACTGAGAGGCTCTAAAACTAGTACGCCAAGTTCGGTGTTATTAGGTTCAGATGTTGCTTGGGAAATGGCTCTTTGTCTTTCTTCTAACTCAATTTCTTGTAGTCTTTGCAAACCTTGACGTGCTAGCGTCACTATTTTGATATTCCTTGTATCTCGCAGCAGTTGCCGATAAATTTTTTCCGCATCCTGATGCTTTCCAGATACTTCATGCAACCGACCAAGATAAAATTGCACCCAAGGATTGTCTGGTGATTCTGTTAGCAGCTGTTTGAGTAATTTAGCCGCTGTTTGATAGTCTTTATGGTCAAAGGCGATCGCAACTTGCTCAATCATCACTTTAAATACACGCTGGAGTGATGTCTCGCGCAAAATCACTTTTGCGTGAGCTATAAATCATTTATACTTCACAAATTGCGGTAATCAAGGATAATGCTACTACTGGGGCTGTAACTGCTCTTAGGATGCGGCGACCAAGGGAAACAGGTTGAAATCCAGATGTGATCGCATTCTCAATTTCTTGTGTTGTCCATCCCCCTTCTGGCCCAGTGGCAATGACAATCTCCTCAGAGATGCTACTCAGCACCTTGTTTAAATGGGGATACTCACCACGAGCCTCACAAATGTAACGGTGAATTGTCTGATTAGCAGTGACAGCAGTGTTAAAAGCAACAGGCTCTAAAATTGTCGGTACAAAAGAGCGCTCTGATTGCTCGGCGGCTTCCGCAGCGATGCGCCGCCAGCGTTCGAGCTTTTGAGGACTAGGATGAAGCAAAGTGCGCTCGCTCAATACTGGTGCAATACAAGTTACTCCCAACTCTGTACAACATCGCACAACTTCATCAAATCCATTGCCTTTGGGCAACGCCACCATCAGCGTAATCGATACAGGTAATTCAGTTTCCACCAAAAGCGATTCTAAAACCTGTGCTTGCTCGCCTGCTAGCTGCGCTAACCACCATTTTCCCTTACCATCCATTGCAATAAAGCGATCGCCTTCCCGCAAGCGCAACACACGCCCCAAATAATGTTGTTGTTCTTTGGTGAGCAAAATTTGCCCTTGCTGAAGTTGGGAGGGTGCGATCGCAATTCTTTGCAGTTGAGACATAGGATTGAGGATTTTTAGTCAGTAAACTCGGTTTTTTGCCGCCTTTTTGATTTTTGCTCAATTAATTCATTAAGGACAAATTAACTACATATAAATACTGTGAAACCTGATGTCATAGTTTTTAAAGTTACCGTAAAATCACCGATTTTTATTTTTTATCCAAATAAAAAATTTTTGGAATATCGTATTAATACGAACCTCAAATATTTGAATTTTAGGAGTTTTATGAATATATCAAGTTTAGTGAAAAGTTTGTCACTAGCGACTCTAGGAGCAGCATTTTCTGTATTAGGAACAGCACTATGGGTTAAACCCGCTAGTGCTATTTCGTTCCAAGGAAGACCGACTCCAGACCTTGACCCTGTATTTGGAACTTTAGTAAATTTTGATGATAAACCAGCAGGTTTAGTTAATTTTGATGATTACGTCAGCTTTGGTATTGCCTCAATTACAGGGACAAACCAACTTCAGCGATACGGTTTTGGAAGTCAAAGCCCACCTAACTATGTGGGTAATAGTGTATTTAATGGTTCAATTTTGATTTAACTTGAAAATCTGGCTAGCAAAATAGGAATTGGTATCGCCAGTGGAGATAAGATATCTGAGGTACTCAATATCTACGATGCTGGGTTTAAATTGCTAGAAACTGTCTCACCAGTAGATGCATCCAATCAATACGCAGGCTTCACAAGAAACGCCTTCGATATCAAGTATTTGCAGATTACTGGAACATTTTACGCAATCGATGACGTACAGTTTGATGCTAAGTTTCCGGAAAAAGTTCCAGAACCTGCTTCAACATTAGCTATTTTAGCATTTGGTGCTTTAGGTACAAATTCAGTTATCAGACTCAAACAGCAACAAAAAGCTACAACAAAAGTATAGATTCATCACTATAATAAGCTGTTTAAAATCTCTATTTGCAGTGGGGAGATGACGAAACGTCACCTCCTCTCAACTGAAACTAATGGAAAGAAGATTAGAGAACAGCTTTTTACTTACGAAAGATTCTGGAAGTAAGCCTCTAGCGCTTCAGTCACTAACTGAGTCATCGGCTTACCTTGGCTTTGGGCTACTTCCTTCAACTTGCTATAAACCTCTTCTTTCAAATTTACCCGATGGCGCGATTTGTTTGCACCATTGAGTGTTTGGGGTTCGTAGGTGCTAACAAATTCGCGGATTGCATCAAAACCAACGCGATCGCAAAAATCACCGAAGCTTTCCTTCGATTTCCGAGATTTCTTAAAGTAGACAAAAATCGGCTCTAAGAAGCTTTCTAGGTCATTATGGTGCAGCTTTTCTGTGTAAGGTTGCGCCAGTCGAGTCTGATTTGGCGAACCCCCTAACCATAATTGGTAAGATTCTGGAGCGCTACCGACAAAAGCCAATTCTGCTAAGTAAGGACGAGCGCAGCCGTTGGGGCATCCTGTCATCCTTACCACAAAATGTTCATTATGTAAACCTATTTTATCTAACAGGGCGCGAATCCGCTCCAAAATCCCCGGTATTGCCCGTTCTGATTCCGTGATTGCCAAGCCGCAAGTGGGCAAAGCCGGACAAGCCATTGCATACCGCACTAAAGGTTCGATTTTACTAGGGTCGTCTCCGACACCGTGACGGCTGAGAATGTCTTGAATAGCTTGCTTGCTATCTGGTTCGATATCGTAAAAAATTAGGTTGTGGTTGGCTGTCAGACGGATAGAAAAGTTAAACTGCTCGACAATTTCCCGCAAGGCGGTTTTCAGTTGAAACGAACCTTCATCCTTGATTCGACCATTGTCAATGGAAATTCCTAAGAATAGCTTGCCATCACCTTGTTCATTCCAGCCGAGGAAGTCGTGATATTTAAACTCTGGCAGTGGTTTGAAGGCTTCAACTGGTTTGCCGAAATATTCTTCAACTTGGGTACGGAATTTATCTACGCCCCAATCGTTGATTAGATATTTTAATCTGGCATGACGACGATCAGTGCGATCGCCATAATCTCTCTGGGTAGCAACAATCGCTTTCACAATGTCGTAAACGTCATCCTTCGCCACATAACCGATGGGGTCTGCTAACCTAGCGAAAGTTTCTTCTTTACCGTGTGTTCTACCTAAGCCACCACCAGCAAAAATATTAAATCCTTCTAATTGTCCCTTCTTATTGGTAATTACTACCAAGGTGAGGTCTTGGGAATACAAATCAACCGAATTATCCCCTGGCACCGTCACGCAAATTTTGAACTTGCGGGGCATATAGTAAGTGCCATAAATTGGTTCTTCGTTGTCATGGATGACTGTACCATTCCCATTGCGCTGTCGCGCCGCCTTCACCTCTGGGTCTTCTTCAGCACTAATTGCTTTTTCCCCATCCAACCAAATTTCGTAATAAGCACCGCTTTGGGCTGTCAGCAAGTCAGCAATATTCTGGGCATATTCCCAAGCATACTGATACTCTGGGCGATTCTTAAAAGGGGCTGGTGGTGCCATGACGTTGCGGTTAATGTCGCCACAAGCTCCCAAAGTCGTACCCAGGTTGTTGACAATTGTGGCAATTGCTGTCTTAAGATTCTTCTTTAAAATTCCATGCATTTGGAAACCTTGACGGGTAGTTACTCGTAAGGTGTGGTTGCCATACTCGTCAGCTAGTTTATCTAAAGCTAGATACAGCTGCGGCGGCACCAAACCACCCGGATTTTTTGTCCGCAGCATAAACTGGTAATCTTTTTCCTGTCCCTTAGTGCGATTGTCGCGGTTATCCTGCTGATAAGAACCGTGAAACTTCAAAAGCTGCACCGCATTTTCGGTAAAATGGGTAGTGTCTTGAAGGATCTCAGTTGCTACAGGTTCACGCAAAAAATTACTATTTTCCTTGATTCCTTCTACTTTGGAAGGCTTACGGCTAGTGATGGGGGAAGGAGCAGATTTAACCATTAGACTTGTATAGTATTCTCAATAAAGCATTACGTAGACGCCGAATCAGCACCCTTCGGCTATTTTATCCCCGGTAATCCGGCCGGAATAATGAGGAATATTTTAATTTTACCACGGCAAAAGCTGGCTTTGTCAGTAATGTAACACTTAACAAAACCAGCTTTTTGGAGTAGTGAGTGAAGAAGTGCTAAGTCCTGAGTCTTGAATGCAATGAATTTTATTTTTTACTCAGTACTGATTACGGGCTAAACGCCCCGCTACTGCTAACAGCACTCAGCACTGTTTCGGTGACTGAGGACTCAATAATCTTTTATTTGAAGCGATAGCCAAGACCACCATTGATGCTAACAGCAGAAGCATCGCTATTTTGGTAGGCACCCAGTCCTACTTTGGCATTAGTGTAGACGAGGAAGTTGTTAGCAACTTCCGATTCAACACCAGCACCTACCACCACTGAATCTCTATTACCTATAGGAGTTGGTGAACCATCTTTCTCTACAAAAGAATAACCACCAGTTAAATAGGCATTAGTTCTATTAGCGATGGGCACATCCACAGAAAGTTCTGGGATAATAGCACTCGTCTTATCACTCCAGAGGACATTACCGCGTGCAGAAAACGGCGTATTTCCCAATTTCACGCGACCTGTGACATTACCGCCAAATGTGGCATCATCGTTGATGCCTTGTCCGCCGCTGGTAACGCCAGCTGCAACACCAGCACCAATATAACTAGCATCAGTACCTTTTTTGGTTTCAGCAGAAGCTTGACCAGCTGATAGAACAAAAGGAGCAACTATTAAAGAAGACAATGCAGAAATTGTCATGAAAGACTTGAGTAAGCGTCTCATAATTTTTACCAAATTTTGTATTTTTTACTTGTATATTCCAAGTCGAAAATCGTGTGAGAATGTTCCAAATGATTCCCCAATTTTATTAAATGACTGTTGTTATTGATGCATCCTGCTTACAGGCTAACTCTCCATTAAAATAATAAATAAGCTGTTATAATTACATTCAATGTCTTTTCATACGGGTTCTTTGTTTCAAAAATAGACGCTTTTAAAACTGGCACAATATTTGGAACTAAAACTAAGTCTGAATATGGTAAATAAGATACCTGATTAACAACTTGTTGCCGAGCTTTTCACATAATATGAAAAAGTAGGCTGTAGCATCTGTTGCAACAAGCTATAGAGGGAATCTATAAAGTTAATTTTGAGCAATTCTCGTGGAGATTGAATAATGCTAACCGCTGCAAAAACGTTGTCTGGTTTGATGGGTTTATGTGTCGGTGATGCATTGGGTGTACCAGTGGAGTTTACTAGCCGTGCTGAACGAGTAAAATCTCCAGTGACAACAATGCTGGGTTATGGCACATGGAATCAACCACCAGGAACTTGGTCAGATGACAGTTCGTTAAGCTTTTGCTTGGCAGAATGTCTTTGTAGAGGGTATTCCTTGGATGCTATAGCTAATTCCTTCTGGCGCTGGTACAAGGAGGCTTACTGGACTCCTCGTGGCGATGTCTTTGATATTGGTCAAACTACCCATACAGCAATTATGCGCCTCAAACAGGGAGTTGTTGCCCATCAAGCGGGTGGCAAAGTTGAAAATAGCAATGGCAATGGTTCGTTGATGAGAATCTTGCCGATGGCTTATTGTCACAGAAGCTTAACTTTAGGCGAATTATTGGCGCGGGTGCATGATGTTTCGGCGATTACTCATGCCCATGCGCGATCGCAAATGGCCTGCGGTATTTATATTAGTATTGCAGTGGCGCTCTTGGAAGGGGCTGACCTCCAAACAGCTTATCTACAAGGATTGCAAGACATTCAAACAATTTATTCTGTACGGGAATTTTTATTAGAGAAGCCGCATTTTGGCAGAGTTTTGAGTGGTGAGATTGCCAAGGTACCAGTAGAGGAGATTAATTCTGGTGGTTATGTGATTGATACCTTAGAATCATCCCTGTGGTGTTTATTAAATAGCTCGTCTTATTCTGAGGCGGTACTGAAAGCTATTAACTTAGGCGGAGATACTGATACTACCGCCGCCGTCACCGGTGGGTTGGCGGGAATTTACTACGGCGTGGAAAATATTCCTCAAAAGTGGATGAACCAAATTGCTCGTAAACAAGACATTATCTACTTAGCAGAGCGTTTTGCAAGGGCTGTCTACACTTAGAGTTAGGAGTTAAAAATTAAGAGTTAAGAATTATGAAATTCCTAACTCCTAACTCCTAACTCCTAACTCCTAAACCGTAGATAACGAATAGACCTGACCATCAATCAACAGCCGTGTGATGCCCTTAGCTTGCAGATGAGTCCGAGCCTTATGGAGCATTTTACTATCAGGAACTTTAATCACGCGATCGCGCTTCGTAGAAAAGCGCTTTGCGACGCGATGGTTATCAAACACCGGCAGAGTTCTTTGTTGTGTTTCGAGGCTGGGAATTTGCCCCAAGTCACCAAAGTCCTTCAGAGGTCGAGTAATTAATTCTGAGGAACGGTCAATAACCAAATAGCAAGTTTTGGGCAAATTAGCTATAGACAGTGGTAAAACTTGGACTGATGCTTCACCTGGTTTTCTTTTTGTGACTAAAGGTCTTTGCTCATCCAGGTCATCGTCATCAAAGTCTTCTTCCTCAAAGTCGTCATCTTCTAAATCATCGTCTTCTAAATCATCCAAATCCTCTGATTCGTCTAGCAAATCTTCGCCCAGCAGGTGCGCTATGACGGCGGCTCCTGGATGTTCATTCTTTAGCGGTGGGATGGGGATGCTGACAATTTCCAGCGGCTTTTGCTCTGGAGTTTCTAATTTCTCTGTTACTCGTAGCTTCGGTTTTTCTGACGCCGAGGGGCGTCGCCGCACCCGTCTACTAGCGGCGATTGACTCCGCCGTCTCCTCTGAGTAAAGTTCCTCCTCTACATGAATTACCCGACGTGGTAATGGCTCAACCTTTGGCACCACCTCCAAGGGTGGGCTTTCGATGGCTGGAACTTCTTCTACTATCTCAGGCTCTGGTTGAATCAGCAGGGGTAACTGCTCGTAGCTTACCTGTGCCCTTCCCTCAGGAGTTCTCGCAGCCCGCTTTAAAGAGACCAAGTATTCATACTCATCTTCTGGCAAAGTGCTTTTGAGCAGGCGACTAATTGTCGAGTTACTCACACCATAGCGGTCTGCCAAAGTTGAGGTTGTTTCGGCAGTCTCTCGATATAACTTAAGAATTTCTTGCTTGTCAGAGTCTGTTAATTTTCTCACGGTAGATACCAAAAATCTTTACTAAGCTCGTTTCCGTCCGCTGGTACGCCGGGTTCGTCTTAGTGATGCGTCATATTCTAAGACAGCGCCCATGCCAAATAACACTCCACTAAACACCCAAAACACTTCTAATATCTCCCCACTTTGATAATTGGGGCCTTGGGCATATTTAAACCACATATCTGCAATGTAGAGCGAAAAGGCCGCCGCTGCAATCATTCGCCAAGACTGGGAAACTCTTCCCCCCCAAAAGGCTAACAGCAGAGTGGTAGCAATAATTAACAGAACCACATCGCTAACTACGTAAAACCAATTCAAAATAGCGACTAGCAGTTCTGAGGGTGTTTCCTGTTGCATAGAAATCCACCATGCCAACAAACTACCGAATACTGCAATTGCTAACACAATTAGCCACTGCCATTTTTCCAGATTGATTCGCCTGGAAGCCACAGCTAAAATCATGCCTGCGCCAAGTAATAGATAATTCAGTACAAAAAATATATCGCCTAAAGACACATCCGGTTCATCTTTTAAAACTATTTCGGTATAGCCAAAAATTATCCCCCCAACGAAATAGGAAAGCATACCTAAGCCAATTAAGAGCCAAACATTCCGTCCACTGACGATTTGCGGACTCAACCAGTTCCTCAAGCATAAGATACTGGCACCCAAATAAGCTAAAGCTTCAAAAATATTTGTGCCAATCACATACCACTCGGCCCGGCTTTCTATGCCATCTGCTCCTGGAACTTTGGCACTAAATAATAAAAAGTATAACAGTGCCAGTACCGCCCAGCCAATATTAGCTAAGACAATATTTTGAGTGGTGAAAATTGATTTGGAAAGGAACGAATTGTCGTAAGAGTTATTCATAGGGCAAGACTTATGTAGATGCACTCTGGCAGTATTTTGAGTTAAAGGACTGTGTGGCTAGCAGTTTGTCTGTCACATAACACACAATCAGACACCAAAAGCAAGTGCCAGTGGCCGGAAGTTTGTTAAAAAATTTCCATGCTACTGCCATAGTTTACCCAGTGGCGATTGATTTAGCCAACTGATAAACAGCGATCGCTCGGCTTCTGGCATATCTTCTAACTTATAAATCACTTGTTTGGTAAAATTGGCGTTGCCAAAATACGCCTTTCCTAATCGATGTAGTTCTTGTAACAAAATAACTACATGATTTTCTTGCCAATCAGGTATTTTGGCACTCGGCAACGGATTAGTAGATACCAAATATTTAACTGCTTCCAGGGAAGATGCTTGGGGAAATTGCTTCTGCTGTAATACCTCCGCAATATCTTTTTCAAATAATGCAGCTTGCCTAGCACCTAAAAATTCTTCAATGTCGATAGAAACACCTTGCAATAGCAAAATACTGGCTTGGATTAAAATCCCCGTTTTACCATGGCCACCTGTGTCATTACCCAATTGCTCTAAACGGATTTTACCCCAGACACTAAAACGTTCTGGTTCTTCCAGTAAAACACAGGCTTTACCCCGGTTATCCGTTAATTCTCTCCATAAGGCTCTAGCTTCTTCCTCTTGACTAGCTTTGAAGACACTAATCAAGCGAAAAGTCTGCCCTTGATAATTGAGGATCGGCACCTGCTGATCCCGTTTTGGGTGCTGAATGCTTGATATTTCAACATCCTGCCGTTTGAGAATAAACATGGCACTAGCAAATAACTCCTCACAGGGGCACTCTTAATATGGAATATATAATGGCATTTGGCAGCATCGCCAAGGCTGAAATTACCTAGCATACTGTGGGAATGAGCCTAGCGATCGCCAGATCCTTCCCGAAGGTAGCCGCCCAGAGGTCGTTGGCGCTAACGGGCAAATAACCCCTTGACAACTCAATATATCTAAACGAATACCCCATCTGTTTCGTTTTTAGTGTAAATTGACTAGCTAGCGACTAGCATCTTAGCCTTGCTAGTGGTAAATCTGCAATTTTCGATTGCTTCTTGGTACGCCCAAACGATATAATAGTTTAGATGACTCTTTTGGGAGCCATAATTTTATGTTGGGCGCGTAGCTCAGTGGATAGAGCAATTGCCTTCTAAGCAATCGGTCGCAGGTTCGAACCCTGCCGCGCTCGTTTTAACTAAATATGAACCCTCAAGCACCGTGAAGTGATATGATAATTTATCCGTTTGAGGGTTAGCTATTGCTGCATCATACCAAGAACAAAGGCGATATTGCTGCTACGAAAGCGATCGCCGATTTAACGCTTAAAGGGTATTTAGTCCTCACGCCACTTGTTTGTGAGCATTTACCTTTTGATTTTGTTGGGTACAAAGACGATAAATTTTATAAAATACAAGCTAAATACGCGGGAGATAATAGAGTAGTCAATAAAACTATTTGGGTAGATAAGAATGGTACTCATCAGAAGAAGTATAAAGTAAATGACTTTGACTTTTATGCTGTTTATCTGCCTGATATAGATAAAGTTGTTTATCCATCAATTAACTTTAAGGGTTGCTACATAACTACCCAGATACCTAATTCAGCTACACCCTTTTATTGGTGGGAGGATTTTACAGACTTAACTGAAGCAGCATCTAAGCGAACTTACAAGGAGTTTGGCGTTGATTTAACAACCAGAAAGGTTAATCCAGACTCTAGGATTCATACTAGGAAAGTTGAAAGGCCATCAAAAGAAGAACTAGAAAAATTGGTGTGGGAAAAACCAACAGCGCAAATTGGCAGAGATTTGGGCGTGTCTGATAAGGCTGTAGAAAAGTGGTGTAAGGCTTATGGGGTAGAAAAGCCACCTAGAGGGTATTGGGTAAAGAAAGCTTATGGAAAAGTGGAAGGACAGTTAACAATCGATGACGAAGATTGAAACTTATTGAGTCTGTTCAGAAAAACTAAATAAATGAAAACTTTTTTATATACATCAGATATTCCATCTAATCGGAGTGATGTTTTAGACTCCCTTAAGGGACTTGCGATACTTAATTTGACTAGATATAGTTGGGAGCCTCCTGATAGGGCGGTTCTGGAATACGGCATTGAAGCAAAAGAAGTTTTTTCACTGACAGCCGGCTGTCTTATCATGAGCTTTGACTCAGGGCTAGTTATTGGATATTCAAGTCATCCATCAAAAAACTCAGTTACTGTCTGGGTTGAGAAAAACGAGGCTGGTGAAACAAGTGAAGAACTATAGGGTTCCTATTTGATTTTTGAAAAGACACGTAGGGTGTGTTACCGCCGAGAGGACGGCACTATTTATAAGGATTTGGTGCGTTACGACGTTCCGTCTAACACACCCTACAATACCTAATTTTTTTCATAAATCAAACCGGATTCCTATAGCTGAAGAAGATAACGAGCTTTATCCAGTAGATGCAAGAGATAAAGTATACAGTAATAATTTTTGGGCTAGATTTGTAGGGCAACGTATATCAAATATAACTATTTTAAAAAGAAGCTACAGCAGCGCACTATACGCACATATTGCAAATGAAATTGGATTACTGTTTGAGGTAGAAGATGGGAGTAGGTTTATCCTTTCTCACGGATTACATGCCGATTCGGATGACTTTTCGGTAATTCAGGAATCACAGATTGATAATGAAATTCGTAATGAAATCCAAGGACTTTAGAGGAGAGAGTGAAAAAAGGGCGTTGCTGAATAGTAGGATAAATGTCTCTATGGCTTGTACTTAGCCTACAAAATCATAGCCAAATTCATAGCCAAAAAAACAAGCTGGATATCCCAAATTCTGATCTGATAGTCAAGATCATAGTCAAAATAGTCACAAATACAAGTAAGAGAATTAGCTTTTCAACATCAAGATTCTTTAAAAAGCCTGAAACCCTTAATTTTATGTTGATTATTTTATAAATTCAAAAAGCCCGTGACGAGGATTGAACTCGTGACCTCACCCTTACCAAGGGTGTGCTCTACCACTGAGCCACACGGGCAAAATATAACTTTGATTTTTCAGTTGTAAGTTACAATGCTGGGAGCTTTGCTCTTTACCCAGCCATTATAACCTATAACTTCGTAAGTGGTGGGCCGGGCTGGATTTGAACCAGCGTAGGCGCTAGCCAACGGATTTACAGTCCGTCTCCATTAACCACTCGGACACCGACCCGATTTGTCTCACGATTAATAATATTAGCACCATATTTTATAAATAGCAAGTGTTTAGAAAAAAATAACTTATGGGTAGAGACGTAGTTTTGTTGCGTCTCTACCATACGTATAAAAAATACTAGTTACAGGCTCATTTCAAGCATTCGTTGCATTGGTCGCAGTGCAGCCAGACGAATATCCTCTGACATGGTAATTTCGGGAGTACGATTTTTCATCGCCCAGTAGAGCTTTTCTAGGGTGTTTAACCGCATAAACGGACATTCGTTACAAGCACAGTTATTCATCGGCGGGGCAGGAATAAAATGCTTGTCAGGAGCTAGCTTTTGCATTTGGTGAATGATTCCCGGCTCCGTAGCAACGATAAATTCCTTGGTGGGGCTATTTTGACAATACTTGAGTAAAGCGGCTGTGGAGCCAATAAAGCTAGCGTGGCGCAATACACTACTTTCACATTCTGGATGTGCGATCGCCTCTGCTTCTGGATGGGCAATTTTTAACTGGACAATTTTCTTTTCCGAAAAGGTTTCATGGACAACACAGCTACCTTGCCACAGCACCAAATCTCGTCCAGTCTGTTCCATGACATACCGCCCCAAATTCCGATCTGGGGCAAAAATAATCGGCTGTTCCTTCGGTATCTGTTGCACAATCTTCACAGCGTTGGAACTGGTACAAATAATATCGCTCATTGCCTTAATATCAGCAGAGCAGTTGATGTAAGACACCACCAAATGATCGGGATGCGCTGCCTTAAAAGCTGCAAACGCCTCTGGTGGACAACTGTCTGCTAAAGAACAACCAGCATTCAAATCTGGTAAAAGTACTAATTTATCGGGATTAAGTATCTTTGCTGTTTCTGCCATGAAGTGAACACCAGCAAAGACAATCACATCCGCATTGGTTTTTTCTGCTGCTTTCGCCAGTTGTAATGAATCCCCAATAAAGTCGGCAATATCCTGAATATCTGGCTCTTGATAATAATGTGCCAGGATAACTGCATTGAGGTCTTTTTTGAGACTCTCAATGGCGGCAAACAAATCTAGTGGTAGTTCACCCAGTTGGGTTTTTTCTCGTTGAGCTAGTGCAGTGGTAAACACAATTAAGGGGTGCTTTAAGTTGCAAATTTATGTCCTGTGGAATCAATTATAGTAGTTTTTACCAAAAATAGTGGACGGTTGATATTTTGGGGTTGTGTCCAAATCTGGCTGAGTTTCATATCCTGGAGATAGACGGCAAGGAAAGTGGCATGACCAGTCAGAAAACTCAATCGATAAACCTCAAAATTGCTGTAGTTGGAGATATTCACGACCAATGGGAAGTGGAAGATGGTGTTGCACTCAAGCATTTGGGTGTTGACTTAGTGCTGTTTGTCGGGGATTTTGGCAACGAGTCGGTGGAAGTGGTCAGAGCGATCGCCTCCCTCGATATTCCCAAAGCAGCCGTGATGGGCAACCACGATGCCTGGTACACCGCCACCGAATGGGGACGTAAAAAGGCTCCTTATGACCGCTCTAAGGAAGACTGGGTACAGGAACAACTCGATTTATTAGGCGCGTCCCATGTCGGTTACGGTAAGTTGGATTTTCCCGCTTGGAATTTAACTGTAGTGGGGGGTCGTCCCTTTACCTGGGGTGGCCCAGAGTGGAAATTCGCGGAAATCTGTAAAGAACGTTACGGTGTGACGAGTTTGGAAGAATCTGCCGATCGCATCGTGAAAGCGGTGAAAAGTGCCGCTTACGAGACGATTATATTTTTGGGTCACAATGGGCCTAGTGGGTTAGGCGATCGCCCCGAAGACCCCTGCGGCAAAGACTGGCACCCAATTGGCGGCGACTTTGGCGATCCAGATTTTGGCGAGGCGATTTCTCAAGCCTTGACTGCTGGTAAAACCATTCCCCTAGTGACATTTGGTCACATGCACCGAGATTTACGCCATACCAAGAAGGTGCAGCGCAAACCTGTCTTTAGAAGTCCAGAGGGAACAATTTACTTGAATGCGGCTAGTGTCCCCAGGATTGTGGAAGATGGTGGCGAGAAGTTGCGTAACTTTTCTATTGTCACCGTAGAGGCGGGTGTGGTTTCGCAAGTTTCCCTAACTTGGGTTGGCAATGACTTCCAGGTAGCTAAGGAGGAAATTTTGTATGAGCGATCGAATCCAGTAGTGCAATCTGCGTAGACAATAGGGTATAGTATGATCTGTCAAGTTTAGTGCTAACCAACAAAAACGCCTGAATAGCGTCTGAAACTAGGATCAGCACAAGTTTGACAGATTTACTGGAGAGGTGGCAGAGTGGTCGATTGCGTCCGACTTGAAATCGGATGAGGCTAAAACCTCCGGGAGTTCGAATCTCCCCCTCTCCGTTCTTAAATATAAAACTTGTTCAAACTTGCATCTAAATACTATAGTTCCCGATGCTGGGGATACTGCTTGCTGGTGGGCTTCCATGTGCTTGCCAGCTTTTCAGGTTTTATTGTAAACCAAGAAGATGGAGCGACCCTTTCATTATTTAACTTATTTGGGCAAAAGTTTAATTTGTAAATCTAAGCGAATTGCCAGTAAAACTGGCTTAGATTTTGTTCACACTTTGTACCCACATATATGATAGACTAAAAATTATGGCAAGGACAAAACCACCATCTGATAAAGAACTTAAAATTCGCTTGCCAAAAAACGAACTTGAGCTTCTTGAGGCTTACTGTACTAAACACGGAAAAACAAAAACAGAAGTCTTAAGAGAGTGGATTCGTAACCTGAAATTAGACTCTTAGAAAGGATAAATAAATGAATTTACCTTGCGTTGAATCTGTGCAGGAGAGCAAATTTTCTCCTCTTGTATATGAGAAAGACCTAGTGACAGAGGCGGAAGAACTAATGAATGAGATTCATGCTATGCGTCGTAATTTGATACGGCTTGTAGGTACTAATCCAAAATCTGATTACCGGAATGCACATTCATCTTCACGCCTTGTGACTCTTGGTAAACATAAGAAATGGCTTGATAAAAACTGGCCAAAATACAGTAATGTTTTTGCTGAACCAAAAGAAGTCTTTCCTGAAGCTATTCAACCGAGGTTGGAATTAGTAACAAAACAAGTACAAAGAGATATTTTTCGTATCGCCCGTTTATCTTGGAGTCTACCATATAGTATGGGTTACGGTAGACGACTCAATTATTTGATATGGGATGATTCCAACCACAAACTAATGGGTATTCTTGGTTTACAGTCGCCACCAATCGGTTTTTCAGCACGAGATACAACGTTTAATATCCCTAGAGAACGGAAACCTGAAATAGTAAATCAGACTATGGATGCTTACTCGGTAGGCGCAGTACCACCTTACAGTGATTTACTTGGAGGTAAGCTTGCTGTTTTGGCTGCCGCATCAAAGGACGTGCGTCAAGACTATGAACAACGTTATGAAGGACGAATAACTGAAATGGAAAAAAGAGTGTTGCCTGCTTATTTAATAGCGGTGACTACACTAAGTGCATTTGGGCGTAGTTCTTTGTACAACCGAGTAAGTAAGGGAAAGAAAGGCAACCAAAACTTATGGGCTACAGCTTCTCTGGGAAATTGTAAGGGTTGGGGTACTTTCTACTTCAATGATGATCTTTACCGAAAAATAAAAATTTTTCATCAAAAGTTATTTCCGGACAAACCAGTTAGAGGATTTGGTACAGGCCCAAAAGTTAAACAACTAGTTATTAGCCATGTACTTAGACAATTATGTTTACCTCAAACTTATCTTAAGCATAATATCAAAAGAGAAGTGTTTATTATATCTCACACAGACAATTTAGAAGATATTCTTGCAGGAAAAGAAGAAACTCCAATATACAATGATCAGCCTTTCCAGGAATTAGCAGAATTTTGGAAAGGACGGTATTGTCTAAAGCGTGCTAATAACCGATGCTCATGTTCTATAGATGGTAAACAGACTATTGCGAAGGCATTAGAGTTATTGTAAAAACAAGATTTACCACCCCTGGTTATTCAAAAAGTATAGGGGTGGATTGAGTAATTTCCAATTCAAACATCTCAAGGCTAAGTTACATTGAGCCGTAATATCCTAAATATAATTCTCAATTTGAACTGATACTACTTTTTTTGGTGAACCATAAGCCAGAACGCCTCCACCAAGTGGGGCAGATGCTAAATCATTGCGATAACCTGAAAGAACTGGGCAAGCATCTGCCAGATGGCGAAAGTCGTTTGCATGTTCTAATGGTAGAACTAAAAAACCGTCAAATTGGCCTAATAATTCTTTCTGAATGGCTTGAGGACGTTGGGTAATTGCGAGTAATCCAATCTGATAGCTGCGTCCAGTAAAGGCTATCTTGGCAAAAATTGATTCTGGATCAGCTACCTTATCTTTTGATAAAAGATATTGGGCTTCTTCAACGGCGACTACCACTGGAATCATCTGCTTGCGTTGCTCTTCGCTTCCACTCGCTAATGCCTGATTGTGACGAAATATGTGATAGAGAAGAATCACCGTTAGCATTTCACGCTGGTGATCCTCAAGATGATTTTTATCAACAATTACAGTGCAACCTTCACGCAAATACTGAAGTAATTTCCCAGTGCAGTCACCCTGAGTTGCATTTTTAGTCATAAAAGGCATCTTCAAAAGACGTTGTACTGCACGACGAATATAAGATAAGCGATCGCGTAAACCTTTATCAATATCTGATTCTTCGAGTTCTTCCTGTGATCCTTGATTTAAAGATTGAGACTTCTGCTTGCTTTCCTTATTAGCCCTAGCTTTTTTCTTCCCTGCTTCGCTATAGAACATTGGGCCATACTTTTTACCCCATACAACTGTATCTGGCATACCATACTGATCTACAGCTAACAGATCATTAAAAAAATCTGATGGGTTTCTATTAGTATCTTCTATTAATCGCACGACATTAGTTTGAGCTTCTGTTAAATTAGATAAGTCGCAAAAAACTGAGAGTGAAAGAGTTTCTAAAGGTAATTGAAGTTTTAAAGTATCTCTAACTTTCTGTTTATGGTTTTGATATTCACTAGTATTGCAAGTCAAAATAATAAGTTTTTCTTTAGCTATTTTTCCTAACTTATTGACTAATCCTGGTACAGTTTCTCCTGCTTGATTATATGTATCAAAGGGATACTCCATTTTGAAATCATCTACTAGAAACCCAACTTTTCGCTTATCTTTTTTATCCTTATATGAATCCATCAAGTGTAAATGACCATCTAATAGTTGACGCATTGCTGTAGACTTACCTTTACCAGTTTGACCCACGATTAAAAATCTCTTGCCAGCTAAATCTACTGTAGAAAAATGTACAGGAACATCTTGTCTTTTATCTCTGCCTACACGTAGAGAACCAATATTTATACCAATTTGCCATTCACTGGCCATTAGCTTTTCAGTATTACCGCTAGCTTTAATAGCTGTTGTAGTGTACTTACTAGGGCGGTATCCTTGTTCAGTAATCTCTCCAATGCGGATTTCTCCCAAAAGAGTACATATAGCAAGGTTTTTGCACAAAGCGCGAAAAGTTGGGCTATCAATTTCTTTATCTGGACGACGGCGAAGTAAATCCAGCATCTCAGCGTGTTCCTCTTTATGAGGATAGGCATACCCAATATCTGCAATCATCAGTAAATAATTGCGTTGTGTACGAGAATCTCTAGCTTCTAATAAATCTCCAACACGAGCATCAAAGTTGGTATCTAATTCTATTAAGTATAGTTTTTGCTCTCCTTCGATTTTTGTATCAATTACGAAATTTATTTGTTTTGGCTCTGGTATATGGCGATCTGGGAAGAGTTCTGTAATTGCATTAATTTCTTCCCATGATTGAGCAGAATTAGAATTTGAATTATTCATAATTACTGAATTTGTGAGTCTTTGTAATTAATAAACCTTGCTAAATATGATGAATTTTATGTGGATTCTCCACAAATTCATTACCTTCAAGTTCTTCAATTATTTTGTTAGAGTAAGCAAATAGCTCCTTATATTGCTCACGAAGTAATTTCATTTTTGAATTTGTAAGAACAACCTCACGATGAGCCTTACCTAACAAATTTGGATATCCAAAATGACCTACTTCTCGTTCGCATAACTCAAGTATTTCTTGAATAGTAGGTTCAACTAAATCTTCAATATCTCGCGTTTCATTAATTTTGAGGTCAGTTACCCAGATATGTTTTGTACCTTTTGGTGTATCATGCGTTGCTTCTTCTAGTTTTTCAATATGCCACGTTCGTAAGTCTATTGGCTCTCTATCTATAATTGGTGTTTTGTAATTGTAGAGATCGTATAAATTAAATTCAAGAATTACAAAACTTTTAAAATCATCAGGATTAGGGCAGAAAGCTGTCCATAATGCTCCAATACCAGCTAAGTCTGTATGATCTTTGCCGCCAACCATTAAGGTTTTTCTGATAGGGTTTTTTTCGTTCTTTCCGTAACAATCTTCAATTACATTTTTGGGAAGGATGAAATAAAAAGGTTGTTTTGTCCTGTTAGTAGCAATTTCTCTAACAATAGGGAAAAGCTGACCATATAGTAAACCTGATTTAACAACAGCTACAGCACGGATTTGGTTACGCACTGCACGTCTTCCCATCTGATCTACCCAAGAAGCCGATTGCTCAATCTGGCAGTTGAAGCGACCATCTCTAAGCATTAAAGAACCCGGTGGTAGGTGGCGGGTAATAGCCGCTTGCCATGCAAGCCATTCTCCTGTAGCACGCTCAATAGCCGCTTGTTGACGTACACCCTTTATTTTTCTCTCTTCAGCAGTTTTAAATATAGGAGGTTCTGTGGGTCTTGCATGAGACAATATTTGTCTCCAAGAATAATAGTCATTGCGAAATTTTTTATTCGCTTGTTCATTATGTAGCTCGATTGAAATACGATAATTAGCTAAATCACGCTTTGTCCAAGGGCCGCTAGAATTAGGCCCACTGCGATGAATTTCTTTATCTGGGTGTCTTACATCAAACTCTAAAAAAAGAGTAGCCCAAACAGCAACTCCTAACTCAGCAATGCCTGGAACGGCATACATCTGCTGATCTGAACCATCAAGCGCTCCTATATACCTTGTCTTATCTAGAATACGAGGTTGTACAGTTCTATAATTAGGAATTTCGACATCTTGCCTTTGTAAACCTAATTCTATACGCTTTGTGTGAGCTACAAGGTTGCCAAAACCATCCACAGCCTAAAACCTCTTCATCAAAGTTTCAAAAATATCTGCGTAGGCAGGACGATAAACGTAAGTCCAACCCCGCCCTGCTTCATCTCTTGCTGAACCCGCTATCTTCTCTCTATTAATCAATCCTGTATTAAATAGTTCCTGCAAATAAACGCTGAATTTATTGATATATTTTTTAGAATTTTGTTCTCCGTGTAGTGCTGCAATTTCACTAGCACTAACTCGACCTTTATCTTTAAGAATGTCTAGTATTTCTACTAGCCTATCTGGAATAGTACCCAGTATATGTGGATTTCCGGCAATATCTACTGCCCACAAAATTCTATCTTCTGTCTTAACGGCAGACGGGGCAGCTTTGAGTCCTTCTAGAACTTCCGATAAAACTTGAGTAAAAATAACAGGTATCTTAGTTTGCCTTGAAATTTCCAATGCCGCGGACATCGATACGTTAGCAGCCGACGGTGATAAATAGTCCATATTATCCATATTAATAAGATGGATAGTATGCTTTTTAGTCAATTCTAAATGCTTCTTTATAACCTGAATAAGAGAATCTCTTTCTTCAAAAAAATCTTTTGAACCAAGCTTAAACAAAGTTGTATTATTGCCATCTACGTTAAATTTAACAACCCAGCTACTTCGCTCTGCTTCTAAAACTTGAAGTAATTTTACTTCACTATTCATGACCATTATTTATACCTCGCTATCTCTAGTTGGTTCACAAAAAAGATGCATCGTAAATAGGATACTGTTCGGCAATAAATCATTACCATTATTTGGATCTGATTCATCCCTACGACTACCTTGCCCCAATATTTCATATCCCCCTTCAGAATAAAAACATAAATCTATATCTTTATAGTTAACTTCTAGTGTACCGTTATAACGAGGTAGTAATTTTTCACGAATGTGTTTCATACCAGCTCCACCTCCTCCACGGTTTTGCAATCCTTCTGCAAGACCATATGCGGTATCTTCCGGGGGCCAATCTTTAAGGTGATTTATAAGATTAGACCAAAAAATTTCTATTTGTCCAGAACGCCAAACCGCCACACAAAATAATCCTCCAAATCCATGTTTAACTAAATTTGAAGTTATCTCTGGGATAGCTTTCATCAGTAAATCGGACTTTAAGTGACTACTCAAATTTTGACAAATTTTGTGAGTCCATATACTAAATTGCTCAAAGACTTCTTGTTCACTCAACTCATCAACCCAGAGTATGGGAGTAATATACCGAGACCTAAATTTAGCTACATTAGAACTACTATTCATGTATGGAACTGGCATACCCAAATTATTCCATAGCTGCTTTACAGCCTTTGTATTTGGTGAAATAAAATCAAATTTATTGATTGGTCGTTTTTCTGTCTTTTTCCACTCATCATTTGACCAATTATTTAAAGTTTCTTTACATCTCAGCAAATTAAAAAAAGTTGAAATATTAATTAGTCCACCTTTTCCTACTAAATACTGTTCTTGTGGTTCAAAAACTTCTTTATTTCCAGCTACGTAATAATTTGCCAAATCTAAATGTCTAGCATCAAATATTACCTCTAACTCTGGCTTATTATTCAGCAGCCAGAACTGTTTGACATCTCTAATTCCTTGACATACATCGAAAGCAATTTCTATAGGTACAACGACACGTTTAATATTATTTGTATTTAATACAACCTCACCAGAGTTATCTTGGTTGGTTGTATATGTAGATTTTGCTTCTTTTGTAGAAATAGATTTTTTTAATTCAGGTTGTTGGGCCGAATATGCTATCTTCATTGCTTGATTGTTAAATTTCGACAAATCAAAGAGTGTTAACTGTCCAGCAAGAATATTGCTTGGCTTAGATTTAGTAATTTTCCTGTTCATGATAATTTCTCTAGCATACCTTAATAATTTAAAACATTAATCATTCATATAATATTTATCATCATAAAATGAGTTACATATAGCATCTCCGTTTGGAGAGTATGGATCTATGCGACATTGAAGCTCTGCGATGATATCTGCTTGATTACTAACAACGTTTCTAAGGTGGTTGATTTCAGCTTCTAATTCCATGATCAGTTTGTCCTTGGAATCTACGTATAAAAAGTATTTTGTTTCTGCTTTTCTATACATTCAACTTTTCTAAGTAGTAAAATTATTTAGAGCCGCAATTTTATTCAACAGTAAATATACTGTAAATCTATACAGTATATTTACTGTAGCCACAGCATTTATAAAAAATAAAAGATTAATCATAAATATAATATATTAGGTTAATCTGGAATACGAGAAAATTGTTCGGTTAACCGAACACAAAATTCTGGATAACCGAATATATAGCTTTTGAGATAGGTAACAGAGGTATCAAGAAAGTAGTAGCTCAAACAATGACTATTAAAACACCAACATTATTAGCGATCGCCCCCTAACCTTTCCCCCTTACTGCCGTCATGCTACCATTACCAATAAATTCTTTTGGGAGGTCAATCAATGGCTAGCCTTCATGTGCTAGATATTCCCGATGAGTTATACGAACGGCTGGAACAGTTAGCTAAAGCTGAAAATAGCTCAGTTGATGCTCAAGTTATTACAATTTTGCAGAACGCCTTGCAAACAAAAACACAGCAAACGGAAGAAGAAAGACGAAAAAATGTCCCAAAACTTCTAGAGGAAATCCGCCTTCGCCGTGAGAGTCGCCAGACTGATGGCGAATGGCCTGATAGTACTGCGTTAATCCGAGAAGACCGAGACAGATGACTATCCCTCTCAGGTGTGTTGTAGACGCAAGTGTAGCTATTAAGCAATTTATACCAGACGATCCACTAACTCCGAAGGTTAATCAACTGTTTGCTCATCTTGCTAATCCCCAAACTGCAATCTTTGTCCCAGACCTGTTTTACATTGAGTGTGGCAACATCATTTGGAAGTATGTCCGCGCCAGACTTTATGCTGTTGCTGATGTGCCAGCAGATTTAGCAACTCTCAAAAGCTTCCCTTTGCGTGTTGTCTCCACAGATGATTTGATGGCGGATGCAGTTGCGATCGCATTAAATTATGGAATCTCCGCCTACGATGGCTCTTATGTTGCACTTTCACAGCAGGTAGGTGCTACTTTGCTGACTCTCGATGGTAAGCTGGTAAAAGCAATAGCCGCTTCGTCTTACAATGTTTCCTCGTTTAATGACTTCGAGGTTCCGCCGTTAGAGTCAACATAATTACTAATTCGTAATTCGTAATTCAATTGTCAAAAATGTTTTTTACTTATAACCGCACGGTTCGCTTCCAAGATACTGATGCTGCTGGCGTAGTTTATTTTGCTAATGTTTTGGGTATTTGCCATGAAGCTTATGAAGAATCTCTAGAAGCATTAAGTATTAATCTCAAAGATTTTTTTACTAATCCATCTGTGGCGTTTCCCATTGTTCACGCTAGTGTTGATTTTTTGCGTCCTATGTTTGTAGGGGACAAGTTGCTAATTAGTTTAATACCCCAAAAACTAGGTGTTGAGAAGTTTGAAATTACTTACGAAATTAGTGTGGGTGAGGTGGTAGCTGCTAAGGCTATTACTCGTCATGTTTGTATTGATGTGAGTAGTAGAATTAAGCGGGAATTACCTGAAAATATAATCCAGTGGTTGGAAACGAACCGCAGAGACGCAAAGGGCGCAGAGAGAAGAAAGTCGAGAGAGATTATGTGATGGGATTTTGTAGGAATTCTGTGGCTATTTGCTGTAACTGTTGGCGGTTAATTTTACCTTGGGAGTTACGGGGTAGGTTTTGCTGGGGAATCCAATATTTTGGGATTTTAAATTTGCTGAGTTTGTCTTTGAGTAAGGTTTGAATTTTTAAGGTAGAGATATCTGATTGTTTGGGAATGTAAATCGCTGTTAAGGCTTGTCCCCAGTGTTTATCTGGGATGCCGATGACACAAATATCGACAACCATTTGAGTGGCTTGTATCGCTGATTCAATCTCTGCTGGGTAAATATTTTCACCACCTGTAATAATTTTGTCGCTGTTACGTCCGACAATATTTAAATTACCTTGGTCGTCTAAAAAGCCTAAATCATCTATTTGAAAATCAGTTTGATTTTCTTTGGTTATCGGATAATAACCAAGAGATAAAGATTGAGCATGAATAGTGATATTTCCGATTTGATTGGGATTTAAAATTTCGCCTTGCTGATTGCGAATAGTTACTTTTGCATGGGGAAGAATTTGACCACTGCTAATTTTACCTCTGAGAAAATCATCTGGTTTGAGCGTGGCAATTTGAGAGGCTGTTTCTGTCATGCCATAGGTAGGTGCTAACCGAATGCGATGAAATCTAGCTTTTTCTAATAGTTCCTTCCATGCTGGCGCACCTCCCAAAAGTACAGTATGAAATTGGGATAGCCATTGAGTTAATTCTGGATTTTGCAGAAGGCGTTGTAACTGTGTTGGTACTAAAGATATGAAAAATTCCGATTGTTTAATATTCAATATTTGATTAGATTCTACTGCTTTAAATGCTTGAATAGCTAGTTTACCTCCGGTAGTGAAAGAGCGCATAAATTGCATTAAACCGCTAACGTGATATAGCGGTAATACACAAAATGAATTTACTTGCTTGATTTGAAAGTATTCTGTAAATCCTTGTACAGATGCAATGAAAGTTTCCCAAGTATGGATGGCAAATTTAATCTGCCCCGATGAACCACCTGTGGAAATCATTATGAGTGGGGAGTGGGGAGTAGGGAGTGGGGAGTGAGGGAGTGGGGGAGTGGGAGTGTAGGGAAGTTCTCCCCAAATAATATCTGGTTTTACTAAATCAAAGACTTGTTGCCATTCTTGTGTTCCCCAGTCGGGGTTACAAAGAAAGACTGGACAATTAGCCGCACAAGCGGCAATAAAACTTGCTAAAAACCGTAATGGTTCGCGTTCAGCTAAAATAATTTTTGGTGGCGTTCCACACGCTGATAATTGTGTTAGTTCTAAATATAATTCTTGAGTTATTTGATTAAAATGATTGCTATCATAACCGAGAAGCCAATCATTCTGAGCCAGGTTATTAAGACAGTCTAAAGGTCGTTCCATAAGCTTTGAAACCACGTTTCTTCTTGTTCAAAAAAATGGTCGATGCCAAAACCAATTGCCCGATTATTTCGGGATAATTCTGCTGCTAGTTTGAGTGATGCTTGTCTTGCGATCGCAGTTTCAAATACTGATGAAAACACAGCATCAATTTGATGTTGGTGGCAAAACTTTCTCAGACGAGATGGTGATCCGACTATCCCAGGCTTGATGACAAAAATCCCTCGCCAACCTTGTTGATAACAGGCGGCGAGTTGCCTAAGTGTGGCGACAGATTCATCTAAAGCGATCGCAGTTTCATAACTCATACTCAATTCCAACATCTGCTGAAATTGCTCAACGGGTAGCGGTTGTTCGATAAATTCAATTTCTAGGGCTATTTCTCCATTTACCTTGAGATTGTCGCAAGTCCAGAGCCATAAGTTAGCTTCTTCATAGCTGAGTCCACCGTTGGCATCTAATCGCAGTTTGCTAGAGGCTGGTAAGGTGTGTATCAGTGACTCAAAAATTTCTAGTTCATCAGCGATCGCATACACACCAATTTTCCATTTAAACGTGCGATATCCTTGTTGCCACAAAGTTTCCCATTGATTTAAAGCCGCTTCCCCGGCTGGTAGTAAAGCACTGTAGGGGAAAAGTGAGGAGTTAGGAGTTATACAATTATCTCCCTCATCTTCCCCACTCCCTACTCCCCACTCCCCACTCCCCACTCCCTCTAACCCTGACTCAAAGCCAAATTGACAAGCAGGTAACTCATCTGGGATGGAAAAAATCATTTCGTCTGTGATTTCTGCTGGGAGTTGGCGACAAAAGTCTAAAGCTTGTTCTAGAGTTTCGGAACCAAACCAGCTAATGGGGGCGATTTCTCCCCAGCCGACTTTACCTGATTCATCGGTGAGACGGAGGATAATACCTTCACGAATATCCCAATTACCGTGATTGGTGGTAAGCGCTCGCAAAAATCTTCGCCGATAGGGACGAAATTTAAATTGATAACGCATCAATTTAGTAATTGCTAAACCATAAATCCCAAGCCCAACAGCAAGCAAGCCCAGAAATGCACGGCTACGGCGATGAATTTACAGTTACTAACTTTGTCGGGCTGGTTGTGATTTTCTTGAACGTGGCGGCATAATTTGAAGGCAAAGGGTAAACTCACCCAACTCAGTAACGTCCAAGCTGGAGAAATTCCCCACAGCACAAACAGCAAGGTGAGGGGATAAATGCTAGCAGTGAACCAAAGGAGGAGTTGGGCACCTTTTTGGGTTCCTAAACGGACGATAGGCGATCGCTTCCCTGCCGCTATGTCATCCTTAACTTGGTGAAAGTGTGAGCAAAATAAAATTAAGGTTGTGGCAATCCCAACAATCACTGAAGCTGCTAAACTCGTTATTGACCAAGTTTGGGTTTGGCTGTAATATGCTGCCTCCACTGCTAAAGGGCCGAAGGCAAAAAAGCAAAGAATCTCGCCTAAACCCTGATATCCTAAGCGAAAGGGAGGCCCTTGGTACATATAGCCTAGACCGCAGCACAGTAAAATTATACCGATAACAGTTAGGTCTTGTTGCCACAAAGCGATCGCTACTATGCCCAGCAACCCCAAACTTAAACACAAATTTCCTATCCAAAATATTAATGGCTTATTGCCTGTTAAGTTCACCAAAGAATGGTGCTTATTTTGATCAATACCTGTTTCGGAATCAAAGACATCATTAGTGATATTTTCCCAGGCAAGAATTAAGATTGCCGCAGTTACAAAAGTAGAAAATACTACACCGTTGAAAATTTTAGTTTCGGCAAATGCTACTGCTGTTCCTACCCAAATGGGCATAATGGCAACGCTGTACATTGGCGGTTTAATCGCTGCCATCCATAACTTAGTGTTGGGACGTAAAATCTGCTTGGTAGTCATCAGTTGTGATTGATTAAATTGCCGGAATATTACTCACACTTGAGATTTTATGATTTAAAGAGACGCTAGATATTCATGAGCTAAAAATAACTGCCACTTTTACTGTGGGTGGTTAACCTTGTCTTGTTAATACTCCACCCTCACGTCGCAGTCCAAGGCTGGAACTGGCTTGTCAGGGTCTAGGAACACCACGATCAAGGCAAATCCTACGCTGGTAAAATGACAACTTAATATGTTACCTGTAGAAATACGACCACGATTAATTACACTTTAGGAAGTTAACTTAAAAAAAATTTACTATCGTTAAATCCATGACAGTTTCACCATGTCGTAGCAACTTGTTTGTAGAGCGCAAAGATTTATATCAATTTCTGTTATCAGTCCAAGAAAAGTGCCTCCAAAATAATGGCAAGCAAATTGTCAGTGTTTCTCAAGAGATCGATTTAGTTGATCCTTTACTTGTATTGGATAAACTTACACAAGCAAATGAAATAAATTTTTACTTTGAGAACAGAGGTAAAGCAGAAGCGATCGCGGCAATTGATGCTGTAGCAAAATTACAGATTGATGGCGCAGACCGTTTCACTCAAGCAGAATATTTTATCAAATCTTGTCTAAACAATATAATTAATTTTGGTAACGCTAACCAACCTTTTTCTGGCCCTCACTTTTTTTGTTATTTCAGCTTTTTTGATAAAAATACCCAACTAGATTATCCATTTCCATCTGCTACCATCTTTCTTCCACGTTGGCAAGTAGCTGTAAAAAATCAGCGCTGTATATTAGTAACAAATATAATTATCAATGCAAATGTAAATATTCAAAGATTGTTGGACACTCTGCAAAATAAAATTGAATTTATCCAATCTTTAGAATATTACCCTGCTAATATTGATTATTTTCCAGCAAAGTTCTACAAAAAAACCGTTACGAATCCTGCTCAATTTAAGCGTTCAGTAGTATCTGCTTTAGAAAAAATTCGGTCTAGTTATTTAAGTAAAATTGTGTTAGCAGATATATTAGATGTCAAGTCAAACAATCACTTTAACTTAGTTAAATCATTAAATAATCTTAGGCAAATACATCCTAATTGTTATATTTTTTCTACAAGTAATGGCAAAGGACAAAATTTTATTGGTGCAAGTCCAGAAAGATTAATTAGTATTAATAATCAACAGTTAATCACTGATGCTTTGGCTGGTTCTGCACCACGAGGTAAAACCCCTGCTGAAGATGCAGCTAATGCCAATCGCTTACTCAATAGTGAAAAAGAAAAGCACGAGCATTCGCTGGTACTTGATTTTATAACTCAACTTCTATTCCAGCTAGGTTTATCACCCAAAATATTAGCACCCCGCCTGCGACAATTATCTAATATCCAGCATTTATGGACACCAATAAGTGCTACAGTTCCTAGTAACATCCATCCCTTAAAGATTGTCGGACAATTGCATCCTACACCAGCCGTCGCCGGTGCAGCACGAGATGTTGCTTGTGCCGAAATTCGTCGTTATGAAAGCTTTGAAAGGGGTTTATATGCTGCGCCTCTGGGTTGGATAGATTCTGAGGGGAACTGCGAGTTTATTGTGGGAATTCGTTCAGCATTGATTGATGGCGATCGCGCGAGATTGTATGCTGGTGCTGGTATAGTTGCGGGATCTGATCCTGACAAGGAATTTGCAGAGGTGCAACTTAAACTTCAGGCTTTACTTAAAGCATTAGTTTAATAGCTAATTTTTCAGCCGCCGATGATTTTGCAACGCTCAATCACTAAAATTTGCGCGGGTTGGGTGCAGCTATTTGTTATACTGCTGACTTGATTGTTTGAGGCACTTGGGTAATACTTGAAATCTAGGCGATTGACGACAAATAACATGTTTACTTTTTTTACTTACCGCGTTGCATATGGGAGTATCTCAGTTTTGCAAATATACCAGATGAGAAACAAGATTCTTGCTCCCTCTCCTTACCAAGGAGAGGGTTGGGGTGAGGTTTTACAAGGCTTTTTACACTCATTGAGATGCTCCCGTTGCATATCTCGTGGTGAACGATGACAAATGTCGTGTTAATCGACAACTATCAACCAGGGGAAAGGGCGATGAGGCTTATTTTATCTGCATCCTAGCCCTTTTTTTCATCCTGCAAGCCCTTAATACATATTCAAAAAAGGGCATCTTTAAACAGACTATATGAGTTGATTTTAATTATGCAAAGAATTGTAGGCTTCATTCCGTTTGGTGGCTGACTCTTCTAATAAGCGTTGTTCATGAGCATTTCTTGGTAACACTAGATGGCGCTCAATACCTATTGAGCTAATAATACATGGAAGTCCAAAAACAATATCACTATTAACTCCATACTTAGAATCTGCTCTCACCGATACTGGAAATATCTGTTTTTCATCTCGCAAGATGGTATCAACTAACTGAGAAACGACTGTTGATATGCCATAGCTAGTATTTCCTTTACGTTCTAAAATGTTATAGCCTCGCTTACGGGTTAACTCTGAGTACTCTTGCTGAATTTGTTCCAGTGTTGCTCCTTGTGGGATGAAAAATTCAGTTAACGCAATTCCTCCAATAAATGCACTAGACCAAACGATAAATTCACTGTCTCCATGCTCTCCAATCACATAAATATGAACGTCTCGAAGAGCAACATTCAGTCTCTTACCAAGTTGATATCTCAGTCTAGCAGTATCAATAACAGTTCCCGAACCGAAAATTAGGTTTTCTGCCCTAGTGGAACTAGCGATGTCTACGACGGGCTACGCCTACGCAATCCGCGTTAGTACATCCACTGGATTGCTAACGATAAGTACGATTGAATTTGGTGCAACTCGATCCAATTCTTTCATCGTCGAACGCATAATCTCTGCATTATCGCTCAACGTATCTAATCGGGTCTGTCCTTGTTTTTGCTGCACCCCAACAGTCACGACAATGATATCAGAATCCGCATTCTTGAAGCGATCGCTTCGTCTCAAAGATTTGATGTGTTGACGCAAGACAAAATTGATAAGTGTTTTGTGTTCGACACTCTGAAATTAAAACCAAGCTATCATATCTGGATCAATCTGAATTAAATTCTGTGCTTGAGTTGCTGGCAATCTCAACATTGCCTTCTCGAAAAACTCATCGTTGTAATAATGGAATATTCAGAATAATCAATGTCGTCATCTGACATCGATTTCAATGCTTCCCAATTTTGACAAGTTTCCTGGCAGTTGCGAGGTACGGCAGACTGCTTTGAACTTAGGCGCACAAGCTTTTTGGAGTAAGGTAATTAGTCAATATACTAATGGTGTCTTTGACGAGATTTTCTTAAATGATGACCGATGGCATGGCTCAATTAAAACTTTTGACAACTCAGAAAAGCTATTAACATAAAAAATACACCGATTTATCCGGTGTATTTCTAGCGTTACTAGAGAATATTTTACATTAAATCCTGATGAGTAAAAGCTTTAGCATTCGCCCCAGTGTAAGTAGCCACAATATGGCCATCGCCAGTCATTTGATATTTGTATGTCACTAATCCTTCTAAACCAACGGGGCCGCGGGGAGGCATTTGTTGCGTACTAATCCCTACTTCTGCACCAAAACCATAGCGGAAGCCATCAGCAAACCGGGTAGAACAATTGTGGAATATATTAGCTGAATTTACTAGTCCAAAGAAAGTTTCAACAGATGCTGAATCTTCAGTAATAATCGCGTCAGTATGACGAGAACCATATTCATTAATATGGGCGATCGCATCTTCTACAGAGTTTACAATCTTTATCGACAAAATAAAATCGCTGTATTCTGTTTCCCAGTCTGTTGCTGTTGCAGTTTTAATGTTAGGTAAAATTTCCAATGTGCGTTTATCACCCCTTAATTCCACATGACGTTCTTGCAAAGCCTCAGCAACTTTTGGTAAAAATTCTGTAGCAATTGATTGGTGAACTAGCAAAGTTTCAATCGCATTACAAACAGCAGGATATTGCGCTTTAGCATCAACGGTAATCGGAACTGCTTTAGACATATCAGCGGCTTTATCTATATAAAGATGACAAATCCCGTCGGCGTGACCTAGTACCGGAATCCGTGTATTTTCTTGTACAAATCTGACAAAGGAATTAGAGCCTCTAGGAATAATTAAATCCACATATTTATCTAACTTCAAAAGTTCTAAAGTTTCTTCTCTAGTTGTCAGCAACTGTACCGCATCAGGATTAACAGCAGTTTGAGATAATCCCTGTTTAATTGCCTTAACTATTGCTTCACAAGAACGCACAGCTTCCTTTCCACATTTGAGGATTACACCATTTCCCGATTTTATCGCTAAGGAAGCAATTTGAATCGCCGCCTCTGGACGGGCTTCAAAAATAATCCCCAAAACACCTAAAGGACAAGTAATCCGCTTGAGAATTAAACCAGTATCAAGTTCGCGGTGAATTTGGATTTTACCAATTGGATCTGCTAGCTTACCAACATCTCGTACCCCAGCGATCGCATCTCTTAATTTATGTTCATCCAACTGCAAGCGTTTATAAAGTGGTTTGGGAATTCCTTCCGCAGTGGCAGCTTCACAATCAGCAACATTTGCTTGTAAAATTTCATCTCTAGCTGATTCTAAAGCTTGAGCGATCGCTTCAAGTGCTTGATTTTTTGCCTCGGTGGAGAGAATCGCTAGCTTACTTGCAGCTTGGCGGGTTTGCCCTGCGATCGTAATTAGGGGAGAAGCAATGTCAAGAATAGTCATAGCAGAAATCTTTACCTTTTCTTCATCTTATCAATCTGAGTTGATCATTGCTTATAGCGGTTCTCAGTTGAGTGAGGTACAAGAACCCCACTCCCAACCCCCTCCCCGCTCTTCGAGAGCTTGCTCTGATGTACCTCATTTGATTAAAAAAAGCTATATCGTCTTCCTCCAATCGGGTGAACCATCTGGGTAATCAATAATTACTCTGATCGGGTGAAGCAAGACTTGGTTCAAAACATTTATTCTGTGATTATCGAACACAGACAAATTAGAGGTAGTAAATTCACCGTATTCAAAATATAGCAGGTATTATTACATATTTTATTTGAAAATCTTAAATATGATTTATGCGTTCCCAAGACTAGAAAGACATAGTAATTTATGTTTCTCTAGTCTTTTACTTAAGTAAATAATTTATACTGCCATTATTTTAATTTTTACGAAATTGCAGTGACGATCGCTGGATCTATTGTGTATTGATGGATCAAATACCACTCCTATGCTAGGGAGATCCTATGTCATTGCAATCTGGATTAGATGCCTTAAAAGACAAGCGTTATCAAGAAGCGGTTGAATTACTCGAAGAATTCTGCCGCAATTGTGTTGAACACGATTCCTCTGATTATATTTCAGCACAGATGTGGCTCATGAAAGCCTATCAAGCCACAGGCGAAATCGAAAAAGCCAAGATCCTGTGTCAAAAGTTAATGATCAGTGAAAACCCACAGACTCGCAGTTGGGCAGAACAAGCTAGTCAATCTTTCCGCCAAACGCCAGCAAACCAGTCTAATAATATCCAAAAAGCTGGTCGCGCTGCTACTACTGGGATGAAATTAACGATGGGGGGTGTGGGTGGTAGTTTGGCGTTAGCTTCTGGTGTCACCATGACCTTGCTGTTTGGCATGGTGTTGGCTTTAGGTTTGAGCTTAGTATTTATTGTGGGTAGCGACGATCCACTCCAAGGGCTAGCGATCGCTATTGGTATTACCCTAGTTTTTAATATCGCCGCCTTTTTCCTGTCGCCATTTCTCATGGACTTAACTCAAAGCTGGCTTTACCAAACTCGCTGGGTAGAGTTAGCAGAAGTTGAAACCCTCAGTCCAGAGACAGCTAAAGTTATTCGCCAAGTCTGTGAGCAGAAAAAGCTGAAAGCGCCACGACTGGGAATCATTAACGACCAAAACCCCACGGCTTTTACTTATGGTTCATTGCCAAACAGCGCCCGTTTAGTCGTCAGTCAGGGACTTTTCACATACCTGGATGACGATGAAATTGCTACTGTCTACGCCCACGAATTGGGACACATCGTCCACTGGGACTTTGCAGTGATGACTGTAGCTTCTACCTTAGTGCAAATTTGTTACTTGATTTACAGCACAGCCAGAAGATTTGGGCGTGGTGGCGATAGCAAAATTAAAGATGCGATGCAAACTGCTGCCTTAGCTGCTTACGTGTTTTATGTCCTCGGTACTTATTTACTGCTGTACCTCTCGCGCACACGGGAATACTTTGCTGACCATTTTTCAGCCGAAAGTACAGGTAATCCCAATGGATTATCCCGCGCTTTGGTGAAGATTGCCTATGGGATATTAGAAGAAGGTTCGCGATCGCCAGAACCCAGCCGTTTAATTGAAGGGACTCGCGCCTTGGGTATCTATGACCATAAAGCCGCCGCTTCCACAGGAACCGCCTACCGCATTGCATCCGATCCGCAAAAAATTGGTCGCGTCTTTCTGTGGGATATGTTTAACCCTTGGGGCTGGTGGATGGAGTTAAATTCAACTCACCCCTTGACAGGTAAACGAGTTCGTGCATTAAGCACCTATGCTGAACAATTGGGTTTACCGACTGAGTTTGATATGGGGCGAGTTATTGGAGAAGGCAAAAGTCTGAGTAAGAGTAGGCTTTACGGCAACTTCTTTTTAGATGTTGTACTGTACGGGGCTGAAACAATTGGTTTCTTTGTTGGGTTGGTAATGGGTGTGATTCTGTGGTCAAGTTCTCCAAACACAGGTTTAGCATTTGGTGCGCCACTAATTGGCTTAGGGATAGGAATTATGGTCAAAGCCTTGGTGATGTTCCCCGACTACAAGCAAGCACCGGAAACCGACATTCTCACCCTGATGTCAGACCCCTATGCCAGTCCCTTGCGCGGACAACCTGCAAAACTTGAAGGTCAACTAATTGGTCGTGGCGACGCTGGTTATAAGTTTGGTTCCGATTTAAAAATTCAGGATCGTAGCGGAATGCTTTATTTGCATTACGCTTCCCGCTTTGGCCCTATCGGCAATTTTTTGTTTGGGATGAAGCGAGTCAAAAGCTTGATTGGTGAACAAGTTGGGGCTGTGGGTTGGTTCCGTCGCGGTGTTGCACCTTGGATGGATCTGATTCAACTTCAAAGTGAAAATGGCACCATTGTCAACAGTTACCATCGCTTCTGGTCATTCATCCTTGGCAGTGGCTCGATTATCCTGGGAGTCGTCTTGACTATGTTTTTGAGCAGTAGATAGCTGAGTTTCTAGGCTGCTGTCAAAGCATTTCTCAGTCCATCCAAGCTTTAATTTTGTTAGGAGGCGGTTAGTAACTGCCTCTTTTTTTCATGCAACTTATGAATCGGCTGTTGGGGCGTACAGATGTACGCATAAGTCGTGACCCAAAACAAAAGAAAAACCTCACCCTGTCCTATCTTTAATCTCTCTCCTTAGTAAGGCTACGGTGTACACACAAGTCCTAAAAACCTAGCTTGAATTAGGCTTGACTCGTTCCCATGCTCTGCATGAGGAATGCATTCATTGAGTCTCTGACTCAATATCTGACTGGAGGCAGCAGCCTCTAATCAACCATTCCTAGCTTTGCATGGGAACGAGAGAACAAGGAGAAATGAGAAATCGAGCTTTTTTCGACTTGTGTGTACACCGTAGCCTTAGTAAGGAGAGGGACAGGTTTTGCGTAGCATAAGCAGGGTGAGCTATTTCAGGCTTTCCTCGTCCTCGTTCCCATGCGGAGCATTTCCTCATTCCCATGCGGAGCATGGAAATGAGAGAAATTTTCCCCTTCCCTAGCAGGGAAAAGAGCTAGGGGTTAGGTCATTTGCAACTTCGACGATGCTGACTGCTGGCTACGCCTACGCATTTGTTACTTTGGCGATCGCATTTGTAGCTTTGGCGATCGCAATTGTAGCTTTGGCGATCGCATTTGTAGCTTTGGCGATCGCAATTGTAGCTTTGGCGATCGCAATTGTAGCTTTGGCGATCGCAATTGTAGCTTTGGCGATCGCATTTGTAGCTTGGGCGATCGCATTTGTAGCTTTGGCGATCGTAATTGTAGCTTTGGCGATCGCATTTGTAGCTTTAGCGATCGCAATTGTAGCTTTGGCGATCGCATTTGTAGCTTTAGCGATCGCATTTGTAGCTTTGGCGATCGCATTTGTAGCTTTGGCGATCGCAGAAACTCCCTAATTTGATTTATGCCTTAAATTTGTTTGCTGCTTTTGGCAAGTTTCGCTACCACTCTCACCAACTCTTCTGGCTCGATTGGCTTGGATACATGAACTTGGAATCCAGCTTGCAGAGCGAGCCTGCGTTCTTCATCTCTAGCAAATGCCGTTAGTGCTACAGCTGGAATCTTTTCCCCACGAAAAACTTCCTGCGCCCGCAATTTGCGAATCAGCGAATAACCATCCTCATCTGGCATTCCGATATCACTGACTAAAACATCTGGACTTAATCTTACCAGCGCTTCCAAGGCTTCACTTACTGAGCTAACCGCCGTTACCTGCGCTCCAGACTGTTGAAGAATAAAGGCAATTAACTCACGCGTATCGGCATTGTCATCTACAACGAGTACTTGCAAGCCGTCGAGCATTGAGAGGTTATCGACTTTTACTTCACTCTCTTTAATTAACTGCTCTTGTTGCGATTTTACTAAAGGCAACAGCACTGTAAATGTTGCTCCCCGTCCTTCTCCCTCACTAAATGCGTAGACTGTGCCTGAGTGCATTTCTACTAAGTGGCGCACAATTGCCAGTCCCAGCCCTAAACCATTGTCTACTCTAGTAGTTGTGCTATCAGCTTGACGGAAACGCTCAAATATATAAGGTAGAAAGTCAGCACTAATTCCCTTACCTGTGTCAGAGACAGTTATCTGGGCATTTGAGTTTACCTGCTTTAGATGCACTTCAACTCGCCCCCCGCTGGGTGTAAACTTGACGGCGTTAGTTAGCAAATTCCAGACGATTTGTTGGAGGCGGTCTGCATCACCTATAACCTCACCTACTGAGGGATCAAGGTTAGACTCAACTTGCATAGCCTTAATCTCAGATGTGGGATGTACAGCTTCAATCGCGGCGTTAATTATAAGTCCAAGGTCAACTTTACGGGTATTTAGGCGGATTTTACCTTGTACAATGCGTGAAATATCCAGGATATCTTCAATCAGTTGCCTCTGAAGTTTAGCATTCCGCTCGATTGTCGCCAGTGCCTTAATAGTAATTGTCTCGTCCAATTTTCGATTACGGATTATTTGAACCCAACCCAGCATAGAGTTAAGAGGTGTACGAAGTTCGTGGGAGACGATCGCTAAAAATTCGTCCTTAAATCGGTTAGCTTCTTGAGCTTCGCGATAAAGCTGGGCATTTTCAATGGCGAACGCTGCCCGTTGGGCAAGTTCTTCAGCCATTGTTAGGTCTACAATAGTGTAATGGCGTCCTGGTTGTGCAGACGCAAATACAATTGTCCCCAGCTTGCGTTTACGCACCAGCAGTGGCACTACGATATAAGACTTCACTTCCAGCAGATTCAGGTGTTCCTCGTTCCATGCGTTTTTCTGGAATGAAGACTTAAGAATGTTTGTAACTAGTTCCGGCTCACCAGTCCGTAAAACCTTTGGTAGTCCATAATCAGCATCGACAGAAATTGGATAGAGTTGTCGGAGTTTTCGTACTAGTGCTTCTTTCTGCGCTTCAGATGCAGCTATCACTGGGTTACTGAAGACTAACGAATTATTTTCAACGACATCTACAATACACCAATCGGCCAGGGTAGGCACTGCCAATTGCGCGACGCTAGTTAGGGTGGTGCGGTAGTCTAAGGAAGATGCCAGTACACTACTTGCTTCAGCTAGGAAATTAGAGCGCTTTTGTGCTGCTTGGGCTGCAATCCTGGCGGCTTGCTCATTGGCGAATAACTGCTCGCGCTCTAACTCTAAATTCTTGCGCTTGGTAATGTCGCGCATTAGCCAGCGCAGAGCAACTGGCTTACCTTCCTCGTTACGGACGGTAACTACTGTCAAAGCAACATCAAAAGAGACTTTTTCTCGTGGTTGTAAACGCACTTCCCATTCCTCACCCCGATCGATCTGCTGCAACTGAGTTAGGTAATTAAAAAAAGCTTGATGATCTGACTTGGCGATGAAAGTAAGCAGCGGTTTGCCAATCAAAAATCGCTGTAAAACATTAAGGTGTATGGTAGCGGTACAGTTAGCTTCAAGGATAGTGCCATAGATATCAGTTACCAAATAACCATCAGGGGCAAAATCAAATAATTCTTGGTAACGCTGACGCTCCTTTTCTACTACCATTCGTGTTGCTTGTAGTTCCTCGGAGGCGATTTTCAGTTCTTCCAAAGCGATATGAAGTTCTTCAAAAGCTTCTGCTGTTAGCTCCTGTTGTGAGTGCGGCTCACTTGCAGTACCTTGCAATAATCCCGTCACCCGTGAGCGCAATGTCTCTATTTGTTGACTAAAATCGTCTACATCCATGTTGCTCACTTTGCTAAGTACAGCATTTCATTAATTCGTAGCGAATTAAATTTGGCAATACCCTATAATACCAATGCATCGACTTACATTGTTCATGCGTTTCCCTGCATTAAAAACCTCCGCTTTCACGCAAAACTGTAGTAAGACTAAGAAGCGCACGTGAAAGGAAATACTAAGCAAGTATAAGTCCAAATATAAGCTAAAAGCTGATCTCTGAACGATTGATCAGAAGATAGATATTTGTTTCACCAAAATGAGTTATACAAAGTGAATTAGACAAAATATAGGGGCCTCAACCTCTAACTACTATTATCCTAAAATAAAGAATTCATAAATAAATCCACCTAGAGGGCTGTACAGCAACAAACATAATAAGTAGATTTAAGCAAATTTTTTTATAACTTAAGGAGGGCCTGATGGTTACAGCAACAGTACCAGGACAACAGGTCAAAATTGGCCCAATCAAGTTGCTGATTAACAATGAGTGGGTAGAAAGTGTCAGCGATCTCGCCGCTTTGAAACAATTAACCCGACTACAGGCGAGGTGAACTGATGAGCATGATCAAATTTAAAGATATCGAGAAAGTTATTTAATAGGCGAATGGCATAATGTATGGACTCGCCGCCCCTGTGTGAACTTAGGATATCACCAAAGCTTCTGCGATCGCCAACAATCTCCGGGCTGGTACTGTGTGGGTAAATTGCTACGACGGATTTGATGCTGTTGCACCCTTCGATGGATTCAAGCAATCTGGCATTGGCCGGGAACTAGGCGAATATGGCTTGCAGCAGTACACCGAAGTTAAGACCGTTACCATCAAATTTTAGTTCGACTTGAGTCTAGCTTTAGCCATGTTCATCCCCCTAAATCTGAAAAAAATCGGTGTTAGGGGGATGATGAACGTGATATTTGATATGGGGTGGGCATGATAAATAGACGTTGCATACAATCCCATGAAAACTCTGATGATAAATGCGATCGCTACTAGATTTCGCCAACTTATGGCTGCCAGAAAAAGCCCGATTAGCTATTTTGACAGATATGACCGCAAAAACAAAACCAGGCGTTCCTTAGCACTGTATACCTGTATAGGATTAGTAGGGGGAATTTTGGCATTGTTGTTAATAGCATCCCCAGGACTGGCCCAAAAACCGCAACCCCAACAATCCCCACAACTCCAACAACCGTTATTAGTAGCTACACGAGTTATACCGCCTTTCGTGCTACCAAACAAAGGTGAGCTATCGGGATTCAGTATCGACCTCTGGCGCAGTATCGCTAACCAAATAGGTATAGAGTCTAAATTTATTGAATATTCCAGTGTGCCGGAACTGCTTTCTGCTATTAAGGAGGGCAAAGCCAACTTAGGGATTTCAGCGATTTCGATTACAGCCGAACGCGAGCAGAATTTTGATTTCTCATTACCCATTTTTGCTGGGGGGCTGCAAATTATGGTACGAAACCCAGAGAGTAAAAACAGTGCCTTTCCAAATATTTTGCAATTGTTTTTTTCTACTAGCCTCTTGCAAGTAATAGGCATTGCCTTAGTGTTAATTGTCGTAGCAGCCCACATTATTTGGTTATCTGAGCGCAATCATAAAGAAGGGATGATTTCTCAATCATACTTTCCTGGCATTTTCAAAGCTTGTTGGTGGGCAGCTGCCACATTAGCGACTCAAGCCGATGAAATGCCCAAGGGAGTGCTGGGACGTCTAATGGCTGTAGTCTGGATGTTTATCGGAGTCCTCTTTGTCGCCTACTTTACAGCCAGCGCTACTACTTCATTAACAGTGCAGCAACTTCAGGGTGATATCAGGAGTATAGACGATTTACCCGGCAAGGTAGTAGTCACGACTGCGGGTAGCACAGCGGCCACATACTTGCGAGAAAATAATATTTCACTTCTAGAAGTTAGCAAGATTGAGGAAGCTTACAATGCTCTGCAAACAAAAAAAGCTGATGCCGTGGTGTTTGATGCGCCTGTACTCCTCTTCTATGCTGCCCATGAAGGCAAAGGGAAGGTACAGGTTGTTGGCAGTATCTTGCGTGAAGAAAGCTACGGCATTATTCTGCCCAACAACAGTCCCTACCGCAAACCAATTAATCAGGCCCTACTGAATCTCAAAGAAGATGGCACTTATCAATCGCTATATGATAAGTGGTTCTCTCCTAAAGAATCTTGAGCAAGTTGGGCTTTTGCCTGTTGCCACAAGTTTTCTAACTCATCTAAACTGTAATCAGAAAGGGGGCGGTCAACAACTGCCTCCATTTTTTGTAATCGCTGGACAAATCGCTGATTTGTGCCTTGCAAAGCAGCGCTAGGGTCAAGATTATGCCAACGCGCTAGCTGAATAACCGCAAATAGTAAATCGCCTAATTCTGCTTGTTGTCGTTCGGGTGTTTCCTCAGCTAAAGCCTGTTGAAACTCCCCCAACTCCTCATGAAACTTATCCCAGACACCCTGAATATTTTCCCATTCAAACCCGATCGCCGCAGCCTTTTGAGAAATCTTCATCGCCGCCGTCAGTGGGGGAAGGGTGCGCCCATAACGAGCGAGTTTAGCACTAAGTTTTTGCGCCTCTGGAGATGCTTCGCCTTTTTCCGCAGCTTTGATTTGTTCCCAATTTTGCTGCACCTCATCCACACTTGTCACCGACACATCACCAAACACATGGGGATGACGGCGAATCAACTTTTGGGAAATCCCTTGAGTTATTTCTTTGAGGGAAAATTGTCCAGATTCGCTAGCGATTTGGGCTTGTAGTACCACTTGTAATAATAAATCGCCTAACTCTTCTGCGATCGCACCCTTATCCCCACTCTTAATCGCGTCCACCACCTCATAAGCTTCCTCAATCACATAAGGCATCAGCGTTTCGGCAGTTTGCGCCAAATCCCAAGGACAACCACCATCAGGCGATCGCAACTTCGCCACCACCTCAATTAACTCCTGCAACGCCGCCAAAGTCTCAACTTTCTCATTTGTCATTTGTCATTTGTCCTTTGTCGTTTTCCCGTTGCTCTTTCTGCTAACTGTAGTTCGACGACTACCCCGACTTGTAACTTTCCGCTTCTTAATTTTGCCACTAGGAAGCAACCCCCGAACCCCCTGTTTTTGAAAGCGCTTGTATGCCGAACCGCCCCAATCACTGAGAGAATGACTCATCGCACCGAGTTCCAACCCCAAAAACAAAGCGATATATTCAGTATCGTATTGTACGAGCGATCGCCCCACAGTTTCCCCCAAATCCTGCCAAGTAAAACTCAGATTCCATAACCTTTGAGCAATTCCCAAAACGAAAATTGCCAAAATAGCTAGCAAACACCCTAGATAAAGTATCCGCAGAATCGTGCCAATAATCGGCCCGTGGGATAAGAAAGAACGATGACGGAGACTTTTTTGATAAGGTAGCCAAATCCAGCGCAAGAAACCCCAGCGTTGAAATTGCACAGAGTAAATATCCAAATCGGGGCCAAACATCAGTCCGCCAAAGAGAAATCCGCCTGCAACCAACAAAGTCGCATTGCTACTGCGAGTCTGCCACAAAGTAACGCCCGCCACCAACGGCAGAGCATACATAGTAATGCGATCGTGCGTCCGACCAGAGGGCATCCTAAATCCTGTTAGCGATAGCGGGGCGTTTAGCCCGTGCTGAGTAACTGAATACTGAGTCAGTATAAGAGAAAAAAGATTTTCTTAAAACTACTAGCGCCACACGAAATCTTTTGCTATATTAGTTAAGGATTAGTGAAAAGGGCGGTTAGCTCAGTTGGTAGAGCGCCTGCCTTACAAGCAGGATGTCATCAGTTCGAGTCTGGTACTGCCCATTAAGTAAATTAAGGCTAGAGACAGCTTAGATGCCGTTTCTAGCCTTTTTTAAATGGATTCATAATCTCTAATTGACCAGCTACTACTAACCCATCTTGCATATCTTCAGAATAGAGAATACTTGCTCTTGTAGATAGCGCACAAGAAATAATTAGACTATCCCAAAAATAAAAATTATATCGACTGCGGATATCTGATGCAGATTCAAAAATAGTCAGATTGAACTCTACCACAGTGCAACGACGATAAAGCCAAACATTCGTATCAATAAAAGATGCAGTAAAACTCATAATTATCGGTTATAAATTTCCTCACGGCTGAGTACACCATCCACTTGAACAGGATTCTCTGTTAATTCATCAATCATATCTGTTGTTTTAGATGATTTTTTTTTCACCAAAATGATTACTTTAATATCATCTCCTTCACTGAGTTCTTGTTTGTACTCATCGGGAATCTGAATTAAACCATTTTGAATCTTTGCTTGAAACTCAACTGCACTTAGCATCTTTAATCTCTCTTAGGATATTGAGATAACTTAATCTTATAACACAATCCGCTTGGCTTAAGGAGAATCGCAGGTTACTGGCTATTACCTGCTATATATTCAAACAGTAGTTAAAATAGGCCCAAAAGGTTGCAATAAAATACCCAAAATTTTATCAACTTCTTTAATATAGCAATCCGATTTGATTTCTGAAATTATTTGCGTAGGCTGGGAGTAGGGAGTAGGGAGTGGGGAGTAGGGAAGAAGCCTCTTTGAGTTGTACTGAGTTTTTTCAAAAATCAAATATGAGTCCTATATAGTACTCAGTCGAATCTATATAAACAATCGTTTCTTCTAGAAATAAAAACTTCCAGTTAGTTCCACTCGTAACCGAGCCATAAATCCGCCCAACTTCATTGCCTTGATTTTGATTGAACAACTGTGCCGCAATCATTGCCGCTACACATTAACCAAGACCGCCGATAATATCTTCTTTTTTCGCCTCAAAAATAAACATTACCGGAGCAGAAATAAATAATTGCTCTTGGGAATTGCTGATGATGTAATCGCAAAAACCTTGCAAGCCTTGAGTTGCATCAACATTAAATTCATTCCCCGAAAACAGGGAGATTTTATTATTTAATAATCGTCTGACCTCTGCCAGGATTGGGGCAATTAAAAACTCTGACCTGGCTTTTTCGGTTGAAATCGCACTTGCTAAAGGAATGTAATCAATTAAAATCGTTCTGAGAGTTTCTGATGGTGTAACAGGTTTTGTATCAGCAAATAAATTCCGAGTTTCATCGAGGGTTAAGTCAAAACTCTTTTTCACCTTAGCGAGACTAAAATCGCTGTATACCATCCTTCTACCTTGTGATTATTTATAGCAGTTCTCGTTTGGATGCAACACCTTTGACCTCTCTCCTTTTAGGCTACTGTGTACACACAAGTCTGAAATAGCTGATTAAGCAGGGTTTTACCCCACCCTAACCCTCCCCTTATAAAGGGGAGGGAACTAGATTTCTTTTTTCCCCCCTTTCTAAGGGGGGATTAAGGGGGGTAATTCGACGTGTACACCGTAGCCATTTAGGAGAGAGGCTTTGAGGCTTACTCCCTTTCTTATTCCCCTTCCCTCGCTCTTAAGGGGCTGGGGTTAGGTCTGTCTTACCTTGATTCGCCAACTCTTTCGCCCTCGCCTGGGAATCAAACTTTAATTTATTATCCCACTGCTGGGCTTTGCCAAACTTTTCCACAGCGCCATTAATATCATCATTTTGCGCTAAATTCTCACCTTGGATGACTAACGTTGTCGCCCCTTGCGCCTTACGGGATGGAGTTTGGCATGATTGCAACTCTTCTAACACTTCTGGATGGCCAATGAAGTAATTATTCAGCAATTTGCAACCACTGAGCAATAAATTCTCGAAATCCAAATCCCATAAAATTATTGTTTTGTCATCACTAGCAGAAGCTAACTGTTGTCCATTGGGGCTGTAGGCGACGCTAATGACCCCACTGCTATGACCAGTCAGGGTTTTGAGGAGTTGACCACTGCTGACATCCCAGATTTTGATCGTCTTGTCAACACTAGCAGAAGCTAACTGTTGTCCATTGGGGCTGTAGGCGACGCTATAGACCTCACTGCTATGACCAGTCAGGGTTTTGAGGAGTTGACCACTGCTGACATCCCAGATTTTGATCGTCTTGTCAACACTAGCAGAAGCTAACTGTTGTCCAT
>NZ_JBALCY010000079.1:0-103307 GCF_036917655.1 Nostoc sp. | reverse complement strand
ATGGAAAAACAGCCGTTTCTGCTTCTTATGACAAGACCCTGAAACAGTGGGATCTAGAGACAGGAAAGGAAATCTCTACCCTGACTGGTCATAACGACATTGTAAGAGCAGTAGCGATCGCCCCAGATGGAAAAACAGCCGTTTCTGCTTCATCTGACAACACCCTGAAACAGTGGAATCTAGAGACAGGAAAGGAAATCTCTACCCTGACTGGTCATAACGACATTGTATATGCAGTAGCGATCGCCCCAGATGGAAAAACAGCCGTTTCTGCTTCTTATGACAAGACCCTGAAACAGTGGGATCTAGAGACAGGAAAGGAAATCTCTACCCTGACTGGTCATAACGACATTGTAAGAGCAGTAGCGATCGCCCCAGATGGAAAAACAGCCGTTTCTGCTTCATCTGACAACACCCTGAAACAGTGGAATCTAGAGACAGGTAAGGAAATCTCTACCCTGACTGGTCATAACGACATTGTAAGAGCAGTAGCGATCGCCCCAGATGGAAAAACAGCCGTTTCTGCTTCTAATGACAACACCCTGAAACAGTGGGATCTAGAGACAGGAAAGGAAATCTCTACCCTGACTGGTCATAACGACATTGTATATGCAGTAGCGATCGCCCCAGATGGAAAAACAGCCGTTTCTGCTTCTTATGACAAGACCCTGAAACAGTGGGATCTAGAGACAGGAAAGGAAATCTCTACCCTGACTGGTCATAACTCCTTTGTAAATGCAGTAGCGATCGCCCCAGATGGAAAAACAGCCGTTTCTGCTTCACTTGACAACACCCTGAAACAGTGGGATCTAGAGACAGGAAAGGAAATCTCTACCCTGACAGGTCATAACTCCAGCGTAATTGCAGTAGCGATCGCCCCAGATGGAAAAACAGCCGTTTCTGCTTCAGATGACAACACCCTGAAACAGTGGGATCTAGAGACAGGAAAGGAAATCTCTACTTTTATTGGTGATAGTTCTATATATTGCTGTGCATTTTCCCCAGATGGATTGACAATTATAGCAGGAGAATCCTCAGGGCGTGTTCATTTACTCCGTTTAGAAGGGGGTTCAGAAAATGAATAACATCACCCAAAATACAATTAATATCCCCAGATATCCCCCAGAATTTCAGCAAATCATTACCACCAAAAACCACAATTTTGTCGGTCGTGAATTTGTCTTTGCTGCTATCAACAACTTTCTCAATCAATCTGACCGAGGCTACTTTACTATTATCGGTGAGCCTGGAATTGGTAAAAGTGCCATTCTTGCCCATTATGTCAGCCAAAATTCGGGAGTTGTTTATTACAACGTCGAAATCACAGGTAAAAATCGCGTTGAGGAATTTCTGACGACAATTTGCACTCAATTAATAGAAATCGCCCACAATCAAGGCATTAAAAATTTCACCACTAACTTTACTAAGTCTACCACAGAAGACAGTGGTTTTTTATCGTTATTACTGCAACAAATCAGCAATAGATTGCAACCAAAACAACGTTTAATTATTACTATAGATGGCTGCGATAGAATTGATATCAAAAATCAACCACGCGGCTCAAATATTTTCTATTTACCCCGTTATCTCCCCGAAAAAGTTTATTTTATCCTGAGTCGTCGTCCTTTTTTGACAGATAAATCAGGTTTATTAATTGAAACACCAGCCCAATCTTTAGATTTATCAAATTACCCTGAACAAAATCGCGCTGATATCCAGGAATATATTAAAAATTATTTAAATTCTCCCAATATTAATCATCAATTATTAACGCAAATTAGCAAAAATGAAACTAATTTTCTGTATGTTAGGGAAATTTTAGCAGATATTAATGAGGATATTTACCACCCAAATTTACAACTTTATTACCAAAATCACTTAGAAAAGATGAATTTAGCAACCAGTAAACAGCAACTAATGGCTTTACAGGTGTTAAATATCTTAATTCAAGAGCAATCAATATCAATAGAAATAATAGCAGAAAGATTAGATGTAGATGAATATGAAATCAAGGTAATTTTAGACAAGTGGCGAGAGTTTTTACATTTAGAATCAATAGCAGCCGAAATGCATTATAGTCTTTATCATGCTAGTTTTCGTGATTGGTTGAGGCAACAAAGTGAGTCTAAATTTTGAGTTTGGCATAGTACTAACTCTTCTTTTCTAGAGAAAATTTAGGGTGAAAGCAAGCAATATCTTACGCGATGCGCGACTTATTGTTAAAACCCCACTTCCATTCCTCTCCCCGAAAGGTCGAGAGCCTTTGATTCTAGCTCCCCTTCCCTTGTAGGGAAGGGGTTGGGGGTTAGGTCTGAGAGTAAAGTTGCACACGGCGTTATCTTATTAATCAGTAGGAGTAACAAGGAATTATGCCTAAATATGTAGTCTGGGGAACTTACTGCGAAGACGTTCTCGAAAAACGCGCCCCCCACCGTCAAGCTCATTTAGACGGATTAGCAAAACAGAAAGAATCGGGTGTGCTGATTACTATTGGCCCCACCAAAGATGTTACAAAAGTTTTTGGGATTTACGAAGCCGAAGACGAAGCCACCGTGCGCCAGTTAATTGAAAATGACCCCTACTGGAAAAATGGCATCTGGACTGAATATTCTGTCAAAGAATGGATTCAGGCTTTTTAAATTAAGTATGGGGAATAGGGTATAAGTCTTTTACACCCGCTGACGAGTCTTTGATACTCGTGAATGAGTCTTTGAACTCCACTCCTCTGCTCCCTCTGCTCCCCCTACCACTCCCCACTCCCAGCGTATGAAAATTTGGCAGGCTGATTTTTATCGTCGTCCCTTACAGGATGCATCTGGACAAATTTTATGGGAGTTGTTGATTTGTGACGCAACTCGCAGCTTTAAATATGAAGCTACCTGTCTCCAGTCAGCAGCAAATTCTAATTGGGTTGCGGCTCAACTTGAGTTAGCATCTGGCGACAAATTGCCAGAAGTGATTCAGGTGTTTCGTCCTCAATCTCTAAGTTTAATTGAGGCGGCTGGACGCAATTTGGGTATTAATGTCGAACCTACCCGCCACACTTTGGCACTGAAGCAGTGGCTACAAGAAAAACAATATCCCTCAACGCTGGATAAACCGCCCCCAGCACCATTATCAGAAAACCTCTGGGGAGAACAATGGCGTTTTGCGACTCTAGCTGCTAGTGATGTAGAAACGAGATTTAGCGATCGCCCCATTCCCATTTTGCACATCCCAGAATTTCTCAAACCCATCAATTTGGGTTTAGCGTCAACAGTGCCCGTCCCTGGTGTGGTAATTTATGGTGGACGGCAATCGATGCGCCTAGCACGGTGGTTGCAGCAAGCCCGTCCCGTAGGCTTAAACTACATTTCTGGCGCACCAGACGGCTTAATATTAGAAGCTGGCTTGGTAGACAGGTGGATTGTTGCCACATTTGAAGATTCAGAAGTTACAACAGCAGCCCAAGCATATCAACAACGGAAACAGCAAAGCCGAGGATTGCATTTTTTGTTAGTGCAACCAGATGATTCCGGGATGACTTATAGCGGCTTTTGGCTGTTGCGGGCAGAAGATTGATATTAATTGCCAAAAAAATGTGGAATAGGTGCAATATTATTTAAAGCAATGCCCATCCTACTAACTTGGCTTTCACCACTGCCCGGAATTATCTTCCTGTTGCAAACCTATCAACTGTCGCCGTTTCCAAGCATAGTGAAGAATATTAATTCCGAGTTCCTGAGCTGTACGAATGGTCAATCTGGGTAAACTCAAATCTCTATCCAGTCCCCAAGCAGTTGCTAAATCTCCAATCGCTAAAATAATTCCTCCACCGATTAATAGTTTAATCTGCTGTTGATTAACCATTGGCAAGGCAGCAAATAAGAAAGGTTTTGTCCTTAAAGGATGACTCCGTTGCAATTCTTCTAAAGGTCTTAACGGACTTTCTAACTGTTGTGCTAAAGCTTGAGTACTCTCAATTAGAGCATTAGCATTTGTTGGTGCATCAACTAGAAGTACACCACCTAAATTTAAGTAATTTTTTAGAGATTCAAATTCGAGACTATTTAAAGATATGGCTTGTCCACCTGTCAGATAAAGTATGTCATAGTCTTGGATATTTTCCCCTAAAGAAACCTGACCTGGTTCATCAGCCCCTCGCAAACTGGGATATAGGGGTTCTACTGCTTGTAATAAGTACGAAAGGCTGAAAAAATTACGCGCACATTCAGGATCACTATGATTCGCCTGCGCCATACACACAAGTGCTTGGGGACGCATTTGTGCCTGACGGCGATAACGTAAATCAATATTGTTATATCCAGGAAAGAAAGCATCCGCAGGTTGGTTAATTTCAGTATGTCCGGGTTGCAGAAGTATCCGGCATATTTCTATTTCTGAACTGACTGGTGTGGAGTTTATTTGGTCAATTCGATAAGTTTCTTGAACGATATCTCTTTGCTGTCCGCGCCGCAATTCATCAGGGTCTACATAGCTAACGACTAAATAGATCATCAGCGGTTCTGAACTTGCTACTTCTATATCAATGGGAAAATCATAAGAAGTCGGTATAACAATTAGATTACCAGCTAAATCAATTGCAATACCAGGTTGAATTTGCACCCAACGTCCATCTCGATATTTAGCTTCTACTTGGCTTGGGGCAGTCACATCTCGGACGCCTAAACCGCAGACAATTCCTGGTTGGTTTAAACTTTGATATTGAGCATTTTGCCGATTCCGGTGGTAATCATGGGCTGTGCGCCAGCGTTCCGCATTGATTAGTAACCCGTCTGCGGCTTGCAGGCGTTCAAAGGATTTAATTGGTGGGGGTGGGAAAGGATGGGACATATCAATTTTGGATTTTAGATTTTAGATTTGGGATTAAAAGCCTGTTCCAGCAATTTTAAACAATACTAGCTATTCAATTTTGGATTTTAAATTAGATGTAGATGTAGAGTGTGTTATGCAAAAGGCTAGCGCACCTTGAATTATTGATATAGCAATCCTAAATCATTTGTGAGAAAGAAAATCGCTGAAAATCCTATATATATGTACTTTTAATCTCCGTATTTTCTCAGTTTCAATTCGGATTGCTATAGTGGGTTACGCTAAAGCGATAACACACTCTACAATTTAATTTTACTTACTTAATTACGAATTACGAATTATTTAATTAGGGGAATTTTCGATAGATAATTCATAAGTGCAGAAAGCAGGTTTTTCTTGTTCTATAATTCTTTGGATAAGCTGTTCATTGATGATGCCACTAGCAATGTTTGAACGCAAACGCACTATAAAGTGATATGGCTGCCCACCTGCTAAAACTGCATTTCCTAATTGTGCGTCTCCTATAATGAAACTTGGGCCAAAAGGTTCTGTAATACTAATATGCTTATCAGCTTCATTAGGTAAATGTTCGTCTAGAGGTAAACCAGTATAAAGATGTAAATAAAGACGTAATCCTTTACGAGTTCCTCGCCAGCGATAAAGTTCTACAGCCCGGCGAATTAAACGCCGCTGTTGCTGGAGATCCCAAATTGAATCTACTTGCCAAGCAACCCAATGAGCCATAAAGGGTAGTAATGCTTGCGGTGCTGTCAAGGGATCGAGGTTTGCCCACATGACTTTGTAACTATCAACTATTGGTTGAAAAGCTTGCTCAAATATCTTCATGAAGCGACCAATAAAGTCCACTTCCCGATACAAAATTGGCAAGAATTCCATGTAGGCAGTGTAGGGACGGATATATAAATCAAAATACTCGCTTCTCTCGATTTTTTCGTTGTCTGCGCCTGGGTCTATATGTAGAGTAATTAGGCTGCGAAAATTGAGAGTTAGTTTGTCTTTTTTTCCAGGAGCGATCGCTTCTTGGTCTTCAAAAAATGTGTCGGGAATTGAGAAGTAGAGGACGGCATCCATTTGTCCACGAGGCGGTATCTCACTGCCTTCTGTGCCAATCTGACACCACTGGGACGGAAAGTTTCCTTCAACGCTTAATCTCACCCGCAAAGGACGTTGTTCTAAGTTTTGCACTTGCACAATCATCTCGCTGGGATGCCCAGGATGCAAGAGTAAACTACGTCCAGCTACATCCATGTTTTCCGCATTTGCAAATGCTAAACCTGCCACGGGTAAAGCTTCGGGGATTTGCATTGGCGTTAATTGAATGCGTACAGATGGACTAGAGCGACTTTGAACCATAACTTATCTACCAATTTTGGATTTTAGATTTTAGATTTTGGATTAAAAGTCTTTACTACAAGGCTGTTCCATAAATTTCAAACAATACCAATTACGAATTAGTATCAGCGATTAATGATCTGGATATCGTGATTAGAACGCAGATTTGTATCAGCCCAAGAACAGATTAAACCTTCCGATCCTGGATCAATCAGCTGTTCTGGCGATGGTTGTCGTCGCCAATTTTCTCCTTGCTTGCGGATGGGAAACAGCAAGACGGGGCCTAAATGACGCACGCCTGGGCTTTGTTGCAGTAAGGCTACAATATCCGATGTATAAACAGGTCGCCCAAATGGCCAACCTTTCCCATCCATTCCTCCAGTTAATGGATTTAAATATTTATACAGCGATACCCTTAAATTCCGGCGAATTTCCTCTCTGGCAAAAGGGTTGTCATAGGCAGGCTCTAAAGCAATTTCTGTTTGTACAGAAACACCAACATAATTCGGTTCTTGTAATTCTATTTGTACCCCTAATAAACGTCTTTCATCCAAGTAAGTCAAAATTTGCTCTTGGAGTGCATTACTTAGGGCAAATTCTTCAGGTGTCATCCCATCGCCTTGAGCGATCGCATCTGTGTTTGCATAGGGAACTATCAGTAAACTAACTATACCAGCTTGTCTACGAGAATTTGCTGGCAAACAGCGGACGCGAGCGATCGCACCTGCACCTGCTTGTTGAGCTAAAACTTCAAAATCTTCGGCAGTGACGGCGCGATCGCGCGTGCGGAGGATGCGGGGAGCCTTGATCACAGCTTGCTCCAGTGATTCGGCATCGGCACCATTGATTGCTGGTACACGATTTATCACACTAGCAACATAAGGATATGCAGACTTCAAAAACTGGATTGCCCCAGCTTGAACATTGCCTTCTCTACCACCACCTGTACGATAACCAACCATTTTAATCTCTGAGCCACGCGGAGGAATTGCGCCGTACTGGTGTTCAGATTGATTGTTTTCCAGGGTACTAACTTGTACAGATGTGTCATCTAGTTGTGGTTGCTGGATTCGCGAGCGCACCTGAGTTTGCTGTTTAAGTTGGCTAGGTTCACGAATTAGCGGCCCAAATTGGATTGTACCAGTCAGCGAATCGATTGTGTAATGAAAGTGATAGGGCCCAGAATCAGCAAAATCTCTCACCTCAGTCCACTTCTGAGGCAAACCACCAGCGGGAGTAACTAAAATATACTCATTTTCTCTGCGTTCTAAAATTGGTGCTGTTTGTAACTCGAAAGTCTGACCGGGTGTACCATCACTAATTCCCAATCGCTCATCTTGAATCAGCGCACTGTGACTAGCCCTAACTGTACCGCCAATTGACTGCACTGCTAAACCAATAATCCTTGGTGGACGATTGTAACCAGATTGATTGGCTTCAGTAGTAATAAAGCTACAGCGTAGCCAGCGACCCCGGTAAGAGGTAAAGTTGGTAACAGGCCAATTTTGCGGTAAATGCAGACGGACATCTGCTCCTTCAGATGGATTACCACCCTGTTCTGCGAGTTCGTAAAAACTGAACCCGCGAGTCTCATCATCTGACTCTTGCAATAAAACCGATTGCCAATTTTCCCCATCCCAGGCTTCCCACTTCCGAGGTGGTTGATTGGGGTTAATGCCAGCAGGCGTAGCCGCAGCTCCTTGAAAAGTAATATCTAGAACATTACTATCTAGAGGATCATCAGAATTGATCGCTAAATAAAAGCAGTTACCAGGCTGAGGTTCCTCTTCAAATATCGGCTGTTCATTACCTGTCCAGAAACCGTTAGATTCACGAGTCCATAAACTTGTGACTCTTTCTCGCAGAGATTGGGGAATATCTTCGGTGGTTTGGGCAGTTAAGAAGTGTTGTATCCGGGGTTTGCCGATAATTAGAAGAGAATCTGTGCTAAAGGTAATAGCTTCTGTGGTTTCAGTTTGGATAGTTGAAGCTTCTAATCCTGCCGGAATTGTGTAGGCTTCAGGTAGTGCAGCGCTTAAATAAAAAGTTAATTCTGTGCGGGCTGGGGCGGGAGGCTGGAGACGAATACCCAGTAATTCTAGAAAAGCTACATAATTTTTTCGAGGTACTTGGTTAAATCTGAGCAACATTTGGTCAGTTAACCAAGCAAATAACTCAATGAGCGTAATTCCAGGATCGCTGAGGTTGTGGTCTGTCCATTCTGGACAGTAGCGAGGAATACGCATAATACATTCTTCCACCAAATCATCGAAGGCGCGATCGTCTAAGTTGGAAGAAGGTAATTTTGGTAGAAAGTCAAAGTTCACGATTCCTCCCCAGCTGAAACTAAATAATAAGGATAAACAAAGCTATAAATATTGGGACTGTCTTTAAGTCGATAATTGATGATGATATCCACTCTGCCACGCACAGGATCAGGATCGGTGAGAACTTCATCGATAATAATGCGTGGTTCCCAAACCTCTAGCGCTTCCAAAACATAAAGGCGGATTTGCAGCAAGGTCTCGCTATTCAAGGTTGCAAACGCCAGTTCTGACAAGCGCGAACCAAACGTAGGTCGATAAACTCGCTCACCTACTCCCGTGCGGAGGATAATCCAAATAGATTCTTTAACTTTTTGATCTTCACGGCTAAGTTGTATCCCACCTTGCACACTTAAATGCAGTGGATAAGCCCAACCTGTTCCCAAATAGGCTCGTTGACGACCATAAACCATATCTGGCACTTAGACAGCTGTTACATGGATATCTTCAAAGATATCGGCACAGAAGGTTTAAGCCTATTCGCCAAAGGTCGAGGTTGAAGAGGCAGGCGATCGCTAGGGCTGAATAAAATTTGACTTTATAGTTTTGATGTCAAATCTACGTACTTGATCACGATTCAATTCGGATTGCTATATCCGACATTCTGCACTTCAATATGTAATACATCGGTATTCAAGAATATTTCCTATAATGGTTAATTATTAAGTATTAATACTGACAATATTGGTGATTTATGATTGCTATTTAACTACCATTAACTAGATGTTGCCAATCTCAGTGGATTACACGATGATGTGCGGAATGTGGGCTATATAATTTTTGGCGTAATTACTGAGTACTTACGAATTCAAAAAGGTGAATCTTAAAGAGCGACCTTTTATTATTGGGCGAACTGTCCACCCAACTTCCCCCAACTTGCGATCTATTTAAAGGCAATACTTCTCGGTTAACGCAATTAGTCGTTGCAGATCGCCCCAACCCACGCCAGTCGCTCCACTTGGGGAAACCCCAGACGCTCTCTACGAGACGCTGCGCGAACGCGGACTCGCTAACGCTGCGCTATGCGCGCCATCGTCTCCCCTTCTCCCAAAGAGAGAGACTAGCGCCCGCCGTAGGATGCCCGAACGCAAGAGCGTCTCCTTTAGGAGAAGGGCTGTAGGGAGAAGACCGCGCTGGCTCCCCGATAAATTAGGGGGCTTCTAACCCTCTTTTACCCCCTTAAAAAGGGGGTCGCCGTAGGCGGGGGGATCTGAATCTAGGACGACTCAATCCTTATCCGAGAAGTATTGTATTTAAAATAACTTGCCAGCAAATATTAGTTTAAATACAATACTTCAACTGATTCAAGGCAATTCTCCTTGTCTTAATTTTCAACTTAGATTCACAACTTTTGATTTCCAAAACGGCTTACTATCAGTTATGCAATCACCAAATCCGATCTCACTTTCCTCACTCACCTCTATGCTGACGGGTTTAGAAGTGTGCAGTGATGAATCAGTATATGCTCCCGGTTATATTCAGCCGCATGGAATGTTGCTGATGCTGCAAGAGCCACACCTGAGAATTTTGCAGATTAGTGAAAATGTGGAACAGTTTTTTGGGATTTCGGCAGAGGCATTGCTGGGTCAACCCTTACAACGGTTGTTTTCTGGCGATCAAGTGCAGCGACTTGCTGGCTATCTAGCTGAAGATAACCTGGAGCATTGCAATCCGTTTGAGCTAAAAACGCGGCGGAGGGTTGCCGAGACTGATTGGCAACGGAAAAATCAGACATTTACAGGTGTAATGCACCGGATGGTAGATGGGTTGATCCTGGAACTAGAACCTGTGCGATCGCTCAAAAGTACCGATTCAACCCAGTCCTATCACCGCCTGCAAGCCGCGATCGCCAATTTCCGTAATGCCACTAGCCTGAAGAATCTGGCTCAAACCCTTGCCAGAGAGGTGAAAGCAATGACTGGGTTTGATCGGGTTATGATCTACCGCTTTCTGGCAGACGGCAGTGGCGTGGTGATTGCGGAGGAAAAACAGAGGCGTTTAGGAAGCTACTTGGGACTGCACTATTTAGCGATAGACATTGCCGTGCCAGCCCGCAAGTTGTTTTGCCGCAACTGGATGCGATTCATTCCCGATATCAATTACACCCCTGTCTGCCTGATTCCCACCAACCATCCTCTGACGGATACACCCCTTGATCTGAGTAATTCTGTGTTACGAGGAGTGTATCCCTGTCACATTGAATACTTACAGAATATGGGAGTTGCTGGGTCGATGACGATTTCGTTGATCAACGACAAAGGGCTTTGGGGATTAATTGCCTGTCACCACTACAGCCCGAAATTAGTGGATTATGAAACTCGCAAAGCCTGTGAATTTTTAGGACAGTTTGCCTCAATTGAAGTGGTGCATCAGCAAGAACGAGAATCGGATGTTTACCGAACGCAGGTGAAAGGGATTCAGGATGAACTGCAACAGACGTTATTGCAGGAGTCCAATTTTATTGAGCAAGTGTTGATCCGAAATACTTCTCACTTGCTGGATCTAGTTCATGCTCAAGGAGCCGCGATTTTGCTTGACGGTCATCTGACATTAGTTCGTCAAACGCCATCGGCTACCCAGGTGGAGGATCTGGTGACGTGGTTAGTGCAACACAAGGGGGAACGAGTGTTTACTACCGATTCCCTCTCACGTTTATATCCAGAAGCGAAGGCATTCAAAGATCAAGCTAGCGGCATCCTGGCAATTTCAATTTTATTCAACCATGTCAAACAAAAGTCTTACCACATTATCTGGTTTCGACCGGAGCAAATCCACACAGTGAATTGGGCAGGCAACCCCCAGTATACGTTAACAATCAACGAAATTGGAGAGATGCTATTGTCTCCCCGGAAGTCCTTTGAAATGTGGAAGGAAATCGTGCGGGAAACTTCCTTACCTTGGGAGGTTATGGAACTGGAAGCCGCTACTGAGATGCGAAATACGCTGATGTTGGCAGTGCTGGAGTTTTCCCAGATCGCCCTAGAAAAAGCAGCAGAACAAGCCGCGATCGCCAGCCGCGCCAAAAGCCAGTTCCTCGCTAAAATGAGCCACGAACTACGGACTCCCCTAAATGCCATTTTGGGATTTACTCAGTTGATGAATCGCAACGAGAAGATTCCATCTGAGTTTCAAGAAGATTTAGGCATCATCAGCCGCAGTGGAAAACACTTGCTAACTCTGATCAACGATGTGCTGGAAATGTCCAAAATTGAAGCGGGTCAGTTAGAGTTAACAGAAAGCTCTTTCGATTTGCATCAGCTAATCCACTCCATCAGGGATATGGTTGCTCTCAAAGCTTTAGAGAAAGGAATTGATCTGATCACAGAGCAGCATCCCAGCGTTCCTCGCTATGTGTATGGTGACAAATCAAAATTGCTGCAAATTCTGCTCAACCTATTAAGCAATGCGATCAAATTTACGACAACAGGCAGTGTGACCCTGCGATTCCAAGCTTTGACCAGGAGAGTGGCCAGCGTCAACTCACTTGATTCAATTTCTACCGATAATTCCAAACCAATCATCACTCTTCATTTTGAAGTTGAAGACACTGGATGTGGTATCGCTCAGTCCGATATCGAGACTGTGTTTGAAGCCTTCACGCAAACAGAACCAGGTCGCTATGTTCAAGGTACAGGCTTAGGCTTATCAATTAGCCGTCAGTTTGCCCGTTTAATGGGTGGTGATATTACAGCGCGAAGCACCCTGAATCAGAAGTCAACCTTCATTTGTGAGGTTTTACTGAGTCTGGTAAGCTCAGTGGATATCATTGCGCCGGAAACGACTCGCACTGTTATTGGTCTGGAACCGGGACAGCCCACTTATCGCATTCTGGTGGCGGAAGACTTGAGAGAAAATCGTCTGTTGCTCGTCAGGCTATTGGAATTAGTTGGGTTCGAGGTCTGTGCAGTCGAGAACGGAAAGGAGGCGATCGCTCTGTGGTCAGAATGGCATCCCCATTTGATTTTGATGGACATTCAAATGTCCGTGATGGATGGCTACGAAACTACCCGGCAAATTCGAGGGAACGAGGGAGGTAAAGAGGTAGTGATCATTGCGGTGACAGCCTATGCCTTTGAGGAAGATTACACCACCAGCATTCAAGCAGGCTGCAACGACCACATCACCAAACCATTTACAGAAGCCATCCTATTTGATCGGATTGCCCACTACTTGGAAGTCCGCTACCGCTACCGCGAAGAAGCTTTACCAGGGTTAGAACAGCAAATCTTACTTCAGAAATCCCTAACCGCCAAAGATTTACAAGTAATGTCGCCAGAGTGGATTATTCAGGTGCAGCAAGCAGTTCTGGATCTCAACGATGCCAAACTATACAATCTCATCGCCCAAATCCCCAACCAGGAGCAAGTTCTCGCCAATGCTCTGAAATCTCTGGTAGATAACTTCCAGTTGGAAGCGATCGCAACTCTGATCCAAAATCAAGAGAAAGACTATGGTTAATTTAATTAAATCCGCTTCGGAAACGAATATCTTAATCGTGGATGATACCCCCGACAATCTCCGGTTGTTAACCAAAATACTAGAGTCACAGGGTTATACCATCCGTAAATCCCTCAACGGGAGAATGGCACTACAAGGTGCTGAACGACATCCGCCGGATCTAATTCTGCTTGACATCAATATGCCCGTAATGAATGGCTATGAAGTTTGTAAACAGTTGAAATCATCAAAAATAACAGATCAAATTCCTATTATTTTTATTAGTGCCCTTGACCAAACCAATAATAAAGTGCAGGCATTTGAACTGGGTGGACAAGACTATATCACTAAGCCTTTTCAAGAACTTGAAGTGTTAATACGAGTCAAAAACCAGCTACTCATCAAACAGCAACACCAACAACTTCTTGAACAAAATCAACGCCTAGAGTATGAAATTCAGCAACGCCTGAAGGCTGAAGCAGAGGTAAGACATCTATCCCTAACTGATGAGTTGACAGGATTATATAATCGACGTGGTTTCTTTTGGCTGGCAAATCAGCAATTCAAAATTGCCCAACGCACACAAATCTTCTGCTGTCTTTTGTTTGTTGATTTAGATAGTTTAAAGCAGATTAATGACTCTTTAGGGCATGAAATAGGAGACAGAATGATTGTTGACACAGCCCAATTACTAAAGCAAACCTTCCGTGATTCGGATATTATTGCCCGTTTAGGAGGAGATGAGTTTGTAATATTTATTATTGTCGGCTCCAGGAATACAGATGAATTTCATCCTCGATTACAAGCAAATATTGATCGCTATAATCAAGAGCGTAATTACTCATATCAACTATCCATAAGTGTTGGTGTGACACAATGCGTCTTGAATGAAAACGTTTCACTAGAACAATTGATAGAAGAGGCTGACAAGCTAATGTATGAGCATAAACGTGCTAAACGCCTCAGAGATAATTAATTTTTTTATCCTAATACTAAATATAACTGCTTAGAAATAAAGATTCGTTAATGAATTTTTGGCTGGTGAGAAGTCCCACCCCAATCAGCCGCCAATCAAAACAGTAGGATTACCTTTGGTAATTTTATTCGGTGGGCCTAATGCTTCTAGAATAGTATCGCCCATACGACAGGCAGGCAGGTTGTTAATCAGCACTGTCTTGCTACCGTCAATTACAACACCGGGGCCGTGGGGAGGTACGGGCGAGGGTGTGACGCAATTATGAATATCAGCACCTGCGGCAGCAGCACTGATTGCGCTACCCATAGTAGATGCTGCTGTTGTCTTTACAGTTTGTTCGGCGGCTAGGGCAGCAGGTGCCCCTGGTGTACCAGCCGCTGCCTTGGTAGCAGTCTCAGCTGCTAGGACAATCGTATCAGAAGCTGTTTTGGCAGATAGCAAACCCGGTACTGCTAGTGCAAGCACACCCCGCCACGCAGGTAAAGACCCAATCAAGACATTGCGACTACCCGGCCCTCCTGTCAATACTGGCGGTAAGGGATGCGCTACATTGTCAGTAATTCTTGCTGCTGGTCTACCCATGACAACCTCCTAATAGTGTTTCTCATTACCAAACTTTAAAAAAGCCCAATTAAAATAATTCCCAATTAAATTACGAATTACGAATTAATTAAGGCGAATCATCGCACCTTTGACTGTAATCGTACCCCTGGCTGAAATGTCTATATTTCCAACAGCATCTAATGACAAATTACCTTTTGATTCGACTGAAATAGACTTAGCGATATCATCCATTGTGATTGTATGACCGCCTTTGGTTTCAATCACTATACACTTTTGACTATCATTGAGATAGATTTTGTGACCGTATTTAGTTTCTAGGCGAATCCCTGTTTTACTAGCTAGTTTATCTTCGTCGATAAACTGTAGAGTATGTCCGACACGAGTTTGAAAGGTGCGTAATCTTACGCCACGTTTAGTAACTGAGTCACGCACCTTTTCCGGTGGTGCATCCTGCCCGTTCCATACTCCGCCAATTATGTAAGGACGGTGGATATCGCCATGCTCAAAACCTACCAGTACTTCATCGCCTATCTCTGGTAAACAGTCGAAACCTCTGTTTGGCCCTGCTCCCAAAGCTACAACTCTCGCCCAGTCACTTGTATGTTTTTTTGTGAGGGTGGGAAACTCGACCTTCACTCTACCCCATCCCTCTGGGTCTTGGTTATCAGTTACAATTCCTACTAATAAAGTCTCAGATGGCTGTAGACGTTTTTCTGTAGATAGAGTTGTGAATAAGTCACCAGAACGTAGTCCCCGCACGCTGAAATCAGTTTTATAAACACGCTGACTGTAGAAATGGCGTGTTTCTGTAACATAATACTTACCACTATAGCGATCGCCCATACCCTGAAGATCAATAACTTGCCCCGGTCGAATGTCAGGATTACCCTCTGCCTTGGCATCTGCATAAACAAATTCTCCTCCCAGTTCATCACACAGAGCCTGAGCCATAGTCTTTGCTTGTTTTGCGCTGGCAACGGGTTTATCTACAACAATCATTTCCTGGGGCTTAAGATTGGTAAATGCAGTACTGGTACTACTTCCTAGCTTATTACCTGTTTGAGTTAGTTGCTTCTCTTTCTTAACTGTTTCGGTAATCAATTTTTTCTTGGTATAGTCCCAGGCACGTACTTCCACAGAACTCACCTGTTCAGCACTGGTGACGCGAGTACTAAATTTATTAATATCAACTAGCCATTTTAGTGGTAAAGCGCCCTGAGCTTTTGGTTTGCAAAAATTTATTTTGCCATCTGTAATAAATAATTCAAAACCAATGCGGGCAGCCCTTTCCCGCAAAAACTCCATATTAGTTTGGTTTTCTTGGAAGACATACTTATGGACTTCGCCACTTGGATCTATATTGTCAAGTTTTATCCCTACTTCTTTAGCTATTTTTTTGACTATATCGCTATCCCTTTGATTCAAAAAAGAACGATTATAACGACCTCTGTGAAGACGATGAGAAATATCATAGCCGCGAACAATGATATCAGCTTCAGATTTTTCATTGAAGTGAACTTCCATCCCTGTAATTTCACCTTCAATCAGGAATTTGTCTTCCACATCTTGAAAATTCTTATCTAGAGTAGTACTCGAAGTAAAACCCAAATTCACTTTTTTACCAATCTTAAACAATTGCTCATATCGCCAAGGCTTGTTTTGTGGTCGGTCAGATGTGGGAATATAGCTATTATGTATGACTAGCGTAAACATTGCTGGCAAATGAAGGCTTTCTTCTATTGTGATTTGCAACAAATCCTTCATTAATTCAGGAGAAGCAGCTTTTCCTTCTATCTGGATTTTAGGTTCACTTAAATAAAGGTTTTTTTTAGGAGGCATAACTATTATTTTATAACCATGAAATGTTCAGAGTAGCCTTGAATGATAAAGTAGTGATAAATTAGTATTTATCACTTTAGTTCTTTTACTTAATAAGTGTTTGCCCCTTTTTATCTCCCTCACGAGCATCGTTTGTAGAAGCAGATTCACGTCCTCCAGGAAGGTTATGTTTATCTACTTCTTGCAAGGCTATATCTACCAGTGCCCTGACTGGTGTACCATCGCTCAGAAACATATTTAAAGTGTACGTTAAACTCGTGATTACACAATAAAAATACTCGTTTCCCCATGTAAATATGTAAACAGGTGGACGTTTATCAGGTGTTTTATTGATAGTTTCTACACTTTTCTTAATATTGTCTATATACTTTTTCATCACCGACTCTTTCGTTTCATAAGTATCATAGAGTAACTGTTTAAGTGTGAACTTGTAAGGCTCAACGCTAGAAAAGTTAACTTTAGGGAGAAGCTCGCTACCTCTATTACCTGGTTGACTCTGCCAGTTAACAGTTCGACTAAAACTAATATCTGTGGGATTAAACATTAATTCAATATCTGGCGCTTCACCGTTATAAGCTACAAGTTTGGCTTTCTCAAGTTTTGGTTGACGCTTTTGAATAACAATAATTGCTGGACTTGCCATTTGAGTATTTCTCCGAAAATTAATTATTGAATGAAAATTTACCAAGGTAATCGACCTGAGGAACCGCCATGACGCTCTCGCTCAATTTCTATCCGTTGTCGTAATCTGTTATAAATTTCACGGGCTAGAGCTTCAAGATTAGCCGGATCATTTTTATCATCTGCTTCAGAAGTCGAGGATGCACTCTCTATCGTCTCAGTTACTGGTTCTATTTCTCTAGATATGTCGGGTGGAGTGACCTCTCCACCATCAGCAAAGCCTCTAGGAAGGTGTTTAGCAAAAATTTGTGGCGATTCGGAAACCTGAGAAAATTCAGAATTTTTGCTGTTAGATTCCATATCACTAAAGTTGAAGCTAGTGAACTCTTCATTATTTCCATTTAGTAAATCTTCCACACTTGACCATTGAGAAGGTGTATTTGACCATTGGGAAGGTGTCTGAGTGGTGGAATTTGCTTTTCGGAAAATTAGGGGAGGCGATGAGTATTGAGGTGAAGGTTCACCCACATCGATTGTTTCGTTTTGAAGAGGATTAAGCTGTGGAAAATTGAGGATCGAAAGCTTCTGTTTTCCAATATCCAACCCCAAGGAAGAAGGAATTAAAGAATTGGATATCTGAGGTGAGGGAGTCTGGGCGCTTTTTAGCTGTAATGAAGTGTCTGCAAAAGAATCGACTTTAGTCGGAGTCTCTAGAGAAGTTTTTTCTTCTGGTTCCGTGGGATTGGGTGTCTGTAAACTTGGAAGGATAATATCGTGCGGTGTCCCACCAGTGTTGATGTGATGTAGTAGAGGTAAATTCTTCTGTGCATTCGTGGTATTAATCACAAACTCCCCAGGCGTAAGCATTGCAGGTACAGTATCCGAGGGTGCTATCTGCTGACGATTTTCAACGTGGAAGTCTGTCACATGACCACTAGTAGCATAACCTTTAGGTGCTGGCAAATTTTTAATGGTCGTATTTTGCTCAACTTCAGGTGGTGTGCTTACCTCATTTTGCGGGGAAGTTGCTTCTTCTGGGATATCTGGATTATCTGAGGTATCAAGAAAGGTTGATATTTCAGGATTTGTTACCGCAGAGGGAAATTCTGATTCTACTGTTTGTTCATTGTCAATAATTTTCCGGAAAATACTTGCAGTTTCAGGAATTTCAGGTGAGATGGCGGTAAGTGGCGCGATCGCAGTTTCAGCAATTTCAGGCGATGTGGCGGTAAGTGGCGCGATCGCAGTTTCAGCAATTTCAAGCGATGTGGTGGTAAGTGGCGCGATCGCAGTTTCGTCAATCTCAGGTGATGTGGCGGTAAGTGGTGCGATCGCAGTTTCAGCAATTTCAGGTGATGTGGCGGTAAGTGGTGCGATCGCAGTTTCAGCAATTTCAGGTGATGTGGCGGTAATTGTTGGCGCGATCGCAGTTTCACCAATTTCAGGCGATGTGGTGGTAATTTTTGGTGCGATCGCAGTTTCACTAATTTCAGGCGATGTGGTGGTAATTAATGGCGCTTCAGCAATTTCAGGTGATGTGGTGGTAATTAATGGCGCGATCGCAGTTTCAGCAATTTCAGGCGATGTGGCGGTAATTGTTGGCGCGATCGCAGTTTCAGCAATTTCAGGTGATATGGGGGTAAGTGGTGCGATCGCAGTTTCAGCAATTTCAGGTGATGTGGCGGTAAGTGGTGCGATCGCAGTTTCAGCAATTTCAGGCGATGTGGCGGTAATTGTTGGCGTAATCGCAGTTTCAGCAATTTCAGGTGATGTGGCGGTAAGTGGCGCGATCGCAGTTTCACTAATTTCAGGCGATGTGGTGGTAATTAATGGCGCTTCAGCAATTTCAGGTGATGTGGTGGTAATTAATGGCGCGATCGCAGTTTCAGCAATTTCAGGTGATATGGCGGTAATTGTTGGCGTAATCGCAGTTTCAGCAATTTCAGGTGATGTGGCGGTAAGTGGCGCGATCGCAGTTTCAGCAATTTCAGGTGATATGGCGGTAATTAGTGGTGCTTCACCAATTTCAGGTGGTGTAGCGGTAATTTTTGGTGCTTCACTAATTTCAGGTGGTGTAGCGGTAATTTTTGGTGCGATCGCAGTTTCAGCAATTTCAGGTGATATGGCGGTAATTAGTGGTGCTTCACCAATTTCAGGTGATATGGGGGTAATTAATGGTGTTTCAACAATTTCAGGTGATATGGGGGTAATTAATGGTGTTTCAACAATTTCAGGTGATATGGGGGTAATTAGTCGTGCTTCACCAATTTCAGGTGATGTGGTGGTAATTAATGGCGCGATCGCAGTTTCACCAATTTCAGGTGATCTGGTGGTGAGTGGCGCGATCGCAGTTTCACCAATTTCAGGTGATATGGGGGTAATTAATGGTGCGATCGCAGTTTCACTAATTTCAGGTGATCTGGTGGTGAGTGGCGCGATCGCAGTTTCACTAATTTCAGGTGATCTGGCGGTAAGTGGTGCGATCGCAGTTTCACCAATTTCAGGTGATATGGGGGTAATTAATGGTGCTTCACCAATTTCAGGTAGTGCTAAGATGGGATGACTTTCTATAGACTCGCTGGTAGTATTCTCAACATTGCTGTCATGTTGCAGTGAAGTCACATTTGCTGAGACATCTGAGACATCTGAGACATTAATTATCATAGCAGACTGTGACTCTGAAGTTACTAACTGTTCATTGCTATCAGAGTTTCTGAATAAACTAGGTGTATCTTCAATATCGGTTGAGGTGGGTGTTAACTGAACAGGCGCACTGGCTGGAAACTGACTCGTAATGCTGGAATCAATTTCTTGTTGTATTACAATAGGGCTTTTTGCAACTGAAGACTCAGAATTAGGTGCTGTAACATGCGGTAGTGGCGCATAGCTATGTGCTACTACCGCATTTTCATCATTTGCTAAAGGATGGAGTAACGTAGGTGCTTCATCGACATTAGGTGAGGGAAGTGCTGACGACAAAGTTAGAGAATTATCAACGATCGCATTATCTGTGACAAAATCATTTGCGGTGGTTTCTAATATTAAGTCTGGTTCAATGGCTGTAATTGCCTCAAAATTACTATTGGTATTTAGTAATTCTTCCTGCGATGGAGAGTTTAAGCTTGGTGAAACCTCTTTCGCTTGGATTAAATTTGTTTTGGAAGCGGTGCCTTGATTATCAACTATAGAAGTAAATTTATCTGTTTCAATACCCTGTTGTGGTGGCGTTGGACTGACTGGGATATCTAATATATTAAATGATTCTGATGCTTCAGGGATTACTTTTTGTTCATTATTGGTAAAGTTACTAGATGGGGTAAATATTTCCTCCACATTATTATGCAAAGGAAGTTTTATAGGCAAATCTATGGCTAAGTCACTTGTATTCTTGTCTAGTTCAATCTTTTCTGGTGATGACAGAATGCTTTCTTGTACAGACGAATCTGCACTGGAAAAGCTAGATTTTATCTCAGAATTGATTTGCGAATTATCGTTAGCAATATTGCTAAGTAAACTTGATTCATCTTCAATAATAGGCAAAGTTGATGCCGTTATGCTACTAATATGCTCATTATCATTTGTAGTCTTTTCTGAATAAATATCCCGTTGTAATGTGGGGATATCCGAATTAATTTCAACAGATAAAGGCTCATTTGATGCTAATAAGCTATCTTCATTAGAACTAATAGAAATCTTACTTTCATCAACAAATTGCTCAACATTCTTAGCTGCTGATGATTTGACTGTTTTTTTAGTCTTAGATTTCGGTTTTGATTTTTTTTCTGGTGGTTGTTGAGATTTATTTGCTTTTGTTGATTTAGATTTACCTCTAGTATTTAGTTCTTGTGAGATATCATTAATCTGATTTTTATCCGCGCGACTTGGCATTATCTCTGGAACACTGTCTTTTCCTGAGTCGCTACTATTAATATTACTATTTTCAGGTTGAGCTATTGAATCAAAAGAATCAAATTCAAGTAATGGAAACTCACTATTTATATCCTGAGTATCCCAACCTATTAATGGTTGGATCGACGGTTCATGTTCACCAGACAAGAAAAATTTCGAGGATGTGATTAATGGTGGTTTAGTTTGGATGGGGCTGATAAAATTATTTCGTGAATGCAGAGAATTAGACTCTTTTCTCAATACCATTCTGTGAGGATGAGACAAGGATGATATTACCCCAAGGGGATGAATATTGTTTCCTAATGGAGATTGAAGAATTTGCATAGTTATAGTTGAAAAATAGCCAATTAACTAGAAACGAAATATCCTGTTTTTTGATTTCGTTGTACAGAAATGCCTCCTCCTGTAGTTCTTGCGACTTGTAAACCTTCATAAGCTAAAGTTAATTCTTCAATAGCAACTGCCTTTCCATCTGCTTGTAGTGCAGGTGTTTTCCAGGTTATAGGAATAGCACCAATCAAAGTCCAACTCATCATCGTTTCACCAGCTTGATTGAAAATCAGAATATTGACATTGCGTCGAGATGTTTTCTTTTTTTCATCAAAAACTGCATTCATCCAGTTCCAAAAACCTGGATGATCGGTAACTCCACGTTTAAGAGTTATGTCTGTAAATTCTGTATGACCTAAATAAATTCTTTGCTGATCGTTAACACCACCTTCCTGAAAAACATTTTTCTTAATTTGAACACTTAATCCTGTACATTCAGCGAAAGATGCAGCAATAGAACTGTCTATTTCTACGTAGAAACGATTAGTAGTGACATAATTTAATTCGTGAGTAATGTTGCCGTTATTAGCGCCTGTAGCCATCACAACCACCTTTGGGAACCATAATTACCTAGCCTTTCCCGCTGCGATCGCAGGTCTTCTAGCAAAAGTTTATACACATGCTCTGTGAGTTCATTCAAAAGCCGTGAGTCGTTGAGGTATTTACTTGCAGCAATAGCTGCCTTGCTAGCATCAGATGTCGCCGAAATCCCGGCGTATCCAGCAGTGCCGCCAACATCTCCATCGAACGTGAAAAAACTTTGTTGTTGATTTGAGTCCATAAAAAAATCTCTCCTAAAATCAAGGCTAAAGGTACTGCATCAGAATCAAAAGTAGCCAAAAGTCGAACTTAGCCTTTGCCTGGATTCAGACTTTTGAACAATTGTATTAAAAGTGCGATCGCAGTACTCTAGATTGTTAGCAACAGCAAAATATTCATCAAGCGACTGCTTGGGCATCAGGAGAAGAAAATGAGAGAACACGTCAGCCGGCAGAAAAAAACTACTACAGGCTTCTCAATCCCATCCCTGAAACACCCGACACGCGGCTTTGGTTTAGAGTCGTCGGCAATTTCACGCCAAGCGATTCCTGAAATACAACCACTCCATAAACCAGTTACTCACGATATAAGTCGCATACCACTGCGTTCCCAAGCAAAACTCTCAATTAGCCAGCCTGGAGACATTTACGAACAGGAAGCTGATAGCGTAGCACAGCAAGTAATGCAAAGAATGGCGCAGCCTGTAAATCGCCAGTCTATTCAACGAGAAGCATTGCCAGAGTCAGAAGAAGAATTGCAGATGAAACCTCTGGCAAATTCCATCACGCCTTTGGTGCAACGAGAACAAGTGCCAGAGGATGAGTCAGAATTGCAAAAGTCGCCGATGGTGCAGTGTCAATCTGAAGGTGGGATGGCTACTACACCAGACTTGGAAGCGTCCATCAACCAAGCAAGAGGTGGTGGACAGCTGATGGCGGACAATATCCGCCAACCAATGGAACAGGCATTTGGCGCTGATTTCAGTAGGGTGAAGGTTCACACGGATGGTCAATCTGACCAGTTGAATCGGTCAATTCAGGCGCGTGCTTTCGCGACGGGACAGGATGTGTTCTTTCGGCAGGGGGAATATAATCCTGGGAGTCGGGGCGGTCAGGAGTTGCTGGCACATGAGTTGACCCATGTTGTGCAGCAGAATGGGGGGGCGGTGCAGCGATCGGCTCTACCATCGCAGCAGTTACCGCAACACCCCGCCACCGAAACCCCATCTGCACCTCCTCTTCAACGTGCTCCGGCAGCACACTATATTCCTGTTAATCAGAGCACGGATTTAGGCGGAACCCCCAGCTTAGTGCAAAGGGTAGGCTATGATCGTGCTGATGGTTCATGTATTTCCTCGGATGTGGCGGTAGGCGCTAATCAGATTACGATGACCGGGGATTTGCGGCGTGATGCCATAAGTGTAGACCCTATCCAAGCACATTTAGATTTTACCAGGACATCCGTGCCACTTGCAAAGGTGGACAACAGCGCATTAGGGGCTGCTTATCGAAAAGCGACGGTCATCGAGATCAAGGTCGTCGATGCAAGTCCTCGAAGCAAGCGAATTGGTCAAATTTTGGCCTACCATCTCGGATTGCTTGCACAGCAAGAAAATATTAAGTATATCATCGCAAGGCATGTGACCGATGCACGGGCACCATTCTATACGCCGCTTGCCTTTCGAGATGCGATGGATGAACCGCAGTGGGCAGATTTGGTCAACGAAAAAAATCAGATTGAAAACACAATACGTGCAAACCAAATGGTGCCCAACTTGCAACAACTTCTGGAACGACAACAGGAGATCGTGGGTTTGATGGAAGCAAACACGATTTTTATCAGCACAGCCAATTTGATCCAAAATGCGTACGGTGCTTTTTCCGCGCAGTGGAATCCTGTTTAGCGCGTGACTACTAGGAGTCTGTCCGGAAAGTTTACGCAGCTTCCGAGGTGTTCTCCTATAGTGCGATCGCCGATCTTGTCGGTAGGGTTGAGTACCGACACTAAACGATAAAATTACACCTAATTTATTTTCCAATAGGGACTGATAAAAAATAAATTATCCAAAATTATTTGTATATTTGTAGGGGCGCAAGGTCTTGCGCCCCTACCCGTGTACCTCATTCAAATGAGAATCGCCATAACTAACAATTCTCTTAGGCGCAAGTCCATTAATCTAGTCTGGGCTATGGGTTTTTTGTCATTGCTATTTTTGCAGGTATGGGATTATCTATGTCAGATCAATATAATAGAAGGCAGTGCGATGCCTACGGCAACCCTTTCAGGGAAGGCACTACTACATCCACTGGATACAAAAAGAGTTTGATTCTCAGTTTACCTAACTAGATAATTTAATATTCTATAGTTTGCTGACTGACAGCCCTATCTTTTAGATAGCGATATGCCTTTTTATGAGTCTACTAGCCAAAAGCCAAAATAAACTTGTGGAGTCACCACTAATGCAATCAGCAAACAAACTGCCACGATGGTTAACTATAGGATTGGCATTTCCTATTGCCATTCTCAATGGTTGGCTATTGCTCCAGGTTGTGCAGTATTTTCAACCCTTGGTCAGCATTATTGCCGCCGCCATCTTACTGGCTTTTGTTTTGAACTATCCAATCCAGTTTCTCCAGGAACAAGGGGTAAAAAGCAACCTAGCGATCGGAGGAGTGTTGCTTTTGACTGTGGTGCTTTTAGTAGGTTTAGGCATCACCTTGGTTCCCCTGATTATCCAACAGCTCAACGAGCTAGCTAATATTTTGCCTAGTTGGATTGATTCTGGTACTCAGCAGCTGCAAGCTTTCCAGGATTGGGCGTTAAGTCAACAACAGCTTCCGATTAATTTAAGTGGTTTATTTACCCAAGTTCTCGACCGATTATCTAACCAACTTCAGTCCTTCACTGGTAGAATTCTTGGTTTTGCTGTCGATACCATTGGTATTGTCCTCAACGTGCTGCTGGCGGTAGTGCTGACTATCTACCTAATATTGAACGGCGAACGTCTTTGGGACGGAATTTTTCAGTGGTTTCCCCCTAACATTGGGTCAAAAGTGCGGGAATTACTGCGAGAGGATTTCCACAATTACTTTATCGGTCAAGCAACATTGGGAGCTGTGTTAGGGGTGACAATTACACTGGCGTTTTTGGCGCTGCAAGTTCCCTTAGCGCTACTTTTTGGCATCGGTATTGGTTTGTTTTCTCTCTTCCCTTTTGGTACGGGGGTAGGTATCGCCATAGTAAGTTTGTTGGTGGCGCTGCAAAATTTTTGGTTAGGAGTTGAAGTCTTAGGTGTAGCTGTTGCGATCGACCAAGTTAATTCTAATTTTGTTGCACCTCGAATTCTTGGTAATTTGACTGGTTTAAATCCCGTGTGGGTAGTGATTTCTTTGCTGTTGGGGGCAAAGTTGGGAGGAGTCCTGGGTTTGTTAATTGCGATCCCTATTGCCAGTTTTATCAAGGATATAACAGATAGCTGGCGGGCTGGAGAGTTTAGTAAAATAGATGATATCGAGTCAGAACCTGTAAAGATCATTAGTGAGAGAGCAGGAACTTTTAGTTAAAATTCAATATATAAGTAAAGGAAAACTGACTGAAAATGTCTCTCATTTGCTTCTTGTTTTTTTCCTAAATTTTTACGGCTTGTTTTTCTGAACTTGTTCATAATTAAGTGGAACTGGAATTTTAATAATAAACTCAGTCCCTTCGCCAAAAGTCGAGATGCATTCCAACTGACCACCGTGTTTTTCCACAACAATTTGATAGCTGATAGATAGACCTAATCCAGTTCCTTTCCCAACGGGTTTAGTCGTGAAAAAGGGATCAAACAATTGCTTTTGCAAACTCTCTGGAATTCCGGGGCCATTATCGGAAATGCGAATAATTACTTGCTTGTCATCAGTGAGTTGAGTCCGAATACAAATTTTTCCTTTATCCTTTACTAAGGATGGATTATTAATGACTAATGACTCTTCTAGAGCATCTATAGCATTCACCAAAATATTCATAAATACCTGATTGAGTAACCCAGCGTAGCACTCAACTTGGGGAAGATCACCGTATTCTTTAATTATGTTTATGCTTTCACCAATTTGGTGATTTTGGAGACGACTTTGTAAAATTACCAGAGTGCTATCAATACCTTCATGGATATCAACTAATTTTTTGTCAGATTCATCGAGACGAGAAAAATTTCGTAAGGAAAGAATGATTTGCTCGATTCGCTTGGTGCCAACCTCCATAGAGGTGAGAAGACGGGGGAGATCGGTAGTCAAAAAATCCAGTTCAATTTGGGCGATCGCAGTTTTAATTTCCGCTTCTGGTTCAGGGTAACATTGTTGGTACAATCTAATGAGATGGAGGAGATTTTGACTATATTCGATGGCGTGAACAAGGTTCCCAGCAATAAAATTTATCGGGTTATTGATTTCGTGTGCAATACCAGCAACCAGTTGTCCTAATGCAGCCATTTTTTCATTCTGAATTAATCTGGTATAGTTTTGCTGAAGATCACGAAAGCCTGCTTTGACAACTCTAGATTGTTCCTCTACCTGTTGTAGTTGAACAAGTGTTAATACATGAATTTGGGAGTAGGCTAAGAGTAATTGATGAAAATCGACCAGCTTATATTTTCCAGACGTAGTTTTAACTAAAATCGGCTCATAGGTAATTTGGGGTGGTTGTTGCAAACTTATCTGAGTGGCTTTGACAATGAGGGTATCTTCAGAAAATGCTAATATCTCTGGCTGGAAAAACTTGTAAAGAATTCTAATCGGTTTTAGAGAAAATAGTGCCAGACTGTAGGGGTAGCTCATTTGCTCAAAAAATTTCCGCCGCGAAATCATCCCCACATACTGTTGATTATTATTGAGGATAATTCCTGGCAATAAAGGCTCTTGCTTAAAGAGCATAGCTAAATCATTGCCCGGACGCTCTACTTCGATGTTAACTTGCCAAGAGGGTAATTCTTGCAAAGTTGACTCTAATCGCAAGTTTGACTTATTAGCATTTGTCATGCCACCGATATTCAGCAAACTCTCAAGGCTTGACTGCTGAGATAATATTTCTGGTAACATCTTGAATATCCGTCTCTATAATTTCAAAGTTCATCAATCGTTACAAACTTATCTTTCCCAGATTGCTACCGAAAGTTCACAGTGTAGATGTGGGAATATAGAGTACTTCAGCGAATCCAATACTTTTATGAGTGCGTAGACGTTTAGCGGCTTGTCGTTAGAGGCTATTTATAAAGTAAATCTTAAGTATGGTGCGTTATGACTAAAGGCATAACGCACCATATCCTATGGCAATGCGTTAGGCGCTATGATCATGTTTTTGATTACAAATCATATCGAAATATGCGCCCAATATAAAGGTTAAACTTTAACCTGCTTTATTGATGTTGCCTTTCTCTTTAATATCTAACCAAAACCACAAGCAATATTACGGATGTTTTATTAACCATTGGATAACTCAATCTTTACTTGTTGTAATAACAGAATGTGGTAAAAATTTATCCTGTAATACTTCTTAAGCTTGCCATTATTTAGCATGAAATCTAATCACTCATTGAAGCTAAACCGCCGCCAGTTTTTGCTCCGTTCAACGATCGCAGCAGGTGGAATTATTGCCACAAATCTTGTATCAAAATCACAAGTTTTTGCCCAAGCACCTGCCATTATCACCTCTGATAAAATGCGTCCTGGCATACCTTATGGCGTAGCTAGCGGAGATATATGCAACGATAGCATTGTCATTTGGAGTCGCAGCGATCGCCCCGCCAAAATGATCGTAGAATATTCTACCAGCGAATCTTTTAAAAATGTGCAGCGAGTTGTGGGGCCCAATGCATTACAAAATAGCGACTTTACAGCCCGACTTTATCTGAGGAACCTGCCCCCAGACCAAAAATTATTTTATCGGGTAATCTTCCAAGATTTAGATTATCAAGGCACCTACAGCGCTCCTGTTCATGGCACTTTCCGAACTCCCTCCAAATCTGGGCGAGATGTATTCTTTGTTTGGAGTGGAGACACTGCTGGTCAGGGATGGGGGATTAATCCTGAGTTCGGTGGGATGAAAATTTACGAAAGTATGCGTCAACTTAATCCCGACTTTTTCATCCATTCTGGCGATAATATTTATGCTGATGGCCCCATTCAAGCAGAAGTAACTTTAGACGACGGCACTATTTGGATGATAATGATAAATGGGATCAGAAAAGAGTTAAAGCCCGTTTTAAAGAAGAAGAAAAACAAAGTGCAAAGTTTATACTACCACTAGCGACAATTATAGAAACTGGTAATCACATTGCACAAGCTAACTCTAGGCGATATGAAATTGCTCAAGCTTTCGCTGATATTTTAGTGAAAGTAGCAGATGGAGTTATACCTTGGGGAATTTTTGAAACCCAAGTGGGTGAACTTTGGAATTCAGCACAATTGAAACAGTTGGCTACTGAATGGCCGACTCTAGCATCTAGAAAGTTTTCTATCGGAGATGCCACAATTAAGACTGTAGCTGAATATTACGCTAAAACCAGTAGCACATTTCAAGTAGAAATTTTCACAGGTGATGGGGGACTGAAAGCTTATGAACCAGCTACCCCAGCACCTACGCGTCGAAGCGATCGCACCAAAAGGGTAAAATATCCTTGAGCGATCGCAATTTCCATATAACATCACTTTATTATCAGATATTATGGTAATTCCGTGCATAGTTATTTCTAGCAACTATAAATTAGCTAAATAGGTAAATATAATGGAAGGTAAAAGATTTATCCATACCTTACGATTAGAAAACCTCCTTTCTTATGGAAGTGAGGGTAAAGAAATTGAACTGCAACCGCTGAATGTCTTAATTGGGGCTAACACTTCGGGTAAATCAAATTTAATTGAAGCAATTGGAATTTTAAAGGCAACACCCACAGACTTACCTGTTCCATTTCGGCAAGGGGGAGGGATTAGTGAGTTTCTGTGGAAGGGTGGACAGGAAACTCCGGTAGCTAAAATAGAAGCTACTTTAAATTATCCTCAAAGATCCCAGCCCTTACGCTATGAGTTGAGGTTCACAGCCACTAGACAAAGACTAGATTTGATAGACGAAGTAGTTGACAATATTGCCATTTTTTACTATCGCTATAACAGTGGTTATCCAGATTTGCGTAGGGGAGACTTATATGTTAACCCACTCAATCTCAAACCAGACCAATCTATTTTCTCTCAGCGAACAGATCCAGATTTGTATCCAGAGCTTTCTTATCTCAGCACTGCATTTTCTAATATAGGTTTATATCGTGACTGGCAGATGGGGCGGTATTCAATACCAAGAAATGCTCAAAAACCTGACTTACCCGAACATCCTCTACTAGAAGATGGAAGTAATCTTGGTCTATTTTTAAACAACTTAAAAAATAGAATAGGTCATAGAAAAATCATTGAGAAACTGAAAAAATTTTATGAATCAGCCGAAGAACTGGGTGTAATAATATCTGGTGGTACAGTACAGATAATTATTCGTGAAGAGGGTTTTATTGAACCAATTCCTGCAAATCGTTTATCTGATGGTACACTCCGTTATTTATTTTTAATGGCTTTACTGCTTGACCCAACTCCACCACCACTTATTTGTATTGAAGAACCAGAGATTGGTTTACATCCAGATATTCTACCGACTATTGCAGAAATGCTAATCGAAGCATCACAGAGAACACAATTAATAGTTACAACTCATTCTGATGCTTTAGTTTCTGCTTTGAGTGAATATCCCGAATCAGTGTTGGTGTGTGAACGCGATGAAAAAGGCTCTCATCTGCGCCGCCTTGAACCTGATAAACTAAAAAACTGGCTAGAAAATTATACTCTTGGCGACATCTGGCGGATGGGTGAAATTGGAGGAAATCGATGGTAACAGAGGTGAGAATTTATATAGAAGGTGGTGGAGACGGAAAGAATACGAAAGCTTTAATTAGGCAAGGATTTAGTCAATTTTTAAAACCACTTGTAGAAATAGCTAAAAGTAAAAAAATTAAATGGGATATTACTATCTGTGGTTCTCGTAATAACGCTTTCCGTGATTTTAGGAATGCTTTAAAATCTCATCCAGAAGCCTTTAATTTGTTGCTTGTTGATGCGGAAGCATCTGTTACCACACTGTCTCCTTGGGAGCATCTGAAGTTTAGGGATAATTGGGATGCACCATCAGGTGTTGATGATAGTCATTGCCACTTAATGGTACAAGCAATGGAAGCTTGGTTTATTAGTGATATGGCAACTCTGAAAAAATTTTACGGACAGGGATTTAAAGAAAATTCTATTCCCAAGAATGCTAATGTGGAGATTATTGACAAAGATAGTTTAGAACCAAGCTTAAAAGCTGCAACTCGTAGCACTACAAAGGGTGAGTACCAAAAAATCAAACATGCCTCGAAGCTTTTAGAATTGTTAGACGTAGACAAAGTACGTCAGGCTTCGTCATACTGCGATCGCCTGTTCACCACTTTAACAGAAACAATGGGTAGATCAGCAAGCTAATATAACGAAGGGTAAAAAAACTTTGAGCGATCGCAATTTCCATATAACATCACCTTACATAATCCCCATTCTTAGGGGAACATAAAGCAGCATCGCTTGTGGTTCGCAATCTTGTCTACGCCAAGGGTCACTGTTGCAATACAATGTGAATCTGGTATAAATAGTAATCGCTATAATACTGTAAGTTACAGCCAGCATCACTAGAAACACTTGCTCTTTGCGCTTTTGAGAAAGCTTGAGTCCACAAATAATGCCTGCTACTGCTCCACAGACTACTCCTAGAGGTACTAAGAATATAGCCATTTGAATTATTGTTAGCGCCCCAAGTCCCCCACCACCTGATAACCCTGGTGTAGACAATATAGGCAACATGGCAATCAGCATTATGCCGAAAAATGCTCCAATAATAGCAGGTAAAATTGTACGCTGGTTGTGATGAGAGATTGTCCTTGCTAGTAATCCAATGACACCTCCAATCAGAATTGCAATCACAACACTAAAAATTGAGCTAAAGATTAATCTCGACAGAACAGTATCAAAAATCAAGTAAACATTAAAATCAAACATTCTGGAAAATTTATATATTTATTGTCCAATTTTAATTAAGTAAAAATTTTAACATGATCCAACAAGTTAAACCCTTATTGAGAAGTTACTAGTGGTCTGGCAAAGGTAGTTATAAAAGCAGGTTAATTTTTTGCGTAAATTTACTGGGATACTTAAGTCATAGTAGCCACGAGTTGCCAAGCTTTGGCGAAGTCATCGCCTGTTCACCACTTTAACAGCAACAATGGCTACATCAGCAAGCTAATATAACGAAGGGTAAAAAAATTTTGAGCGATCGCCATTCCTCTCTAACATCAAGCTATCATCGAATATTGGGGAATTTCCGTGCGTAACTCAGTAGCATCTATGACCGCTTCTCACTCTGAAACTCCATCTAATAAACCCGACGCGAGTACTTTTATTTCCGACCATCGACAGGTAGACCGCAGCAAGCTAAGTCAAATGTACCTGCACTATGTCGAGACGAAGGATAAATATCCTCACGCCGTATTGCTGTATCGGGTAGGAGATTTCTTTGAATGCTATTTCCAAGATGCTGTAAAATTAGCACAAGAATTGGAATTAGTTCTCACTAGTAAGCAAGCTGGGGAACAGGGACGAGTAGCGATGTCTGGTGTTCCGCACCACGCATGGGAACGCTACGCGACGATGCTAGTCGAAAAAGGCTATGCAGTGGTAATTTGCGACCAAGTGGAAGATGCTTCGGAAGCTGCTGGTAGATTAGTGCGCCGGGAGGTAACGCGCATTCTTACCCCTGGCACTTTGCTGGAAGAGGGAATGCTGAAATCAAGTCGCAATAATTACCTTGCAGCAGTAGTAATTGCCGCAAATCATTGGGGTTTAGCTTATGCAGACATCTCCACAGGGGAATTTGTTACTACTCAAGGTAGTGATTTAGAACATTTGACACAGGAATTAATGCGCTTGCAACCATCAGAGGTGTTAGTTCCGACAAATGCGCCCGATTTAGGTAGTTTGCTGCGTCCAGGAGAAACTTCGCCGCATCTACCGGAGTGTTTGCCATCATCATTTTGCTATAGTTTGCGATCGCAAGTTCCATTTTCCCAAGGCGAAGCTAGACCTAGATTATTGCAGAAATTTAAGGTGCGATCGCTCGAAGGACTCGGTTGTGATCATCTTCCCCTCGCCGTTCGTGCGGCTGGCGGTCTTCTAGAATACTTGGAAGATACTCAAAAAGAAAACCCTGTCACCCTTCAAAGACTCCGCACCTACACTGTCACCGACTACCTAATTGTTGACAATCAAACCCGCCGTAACCTGGAAATTACTCAAACTGTCCGGGATGGCACTTTTCACGGTTCCCTACTCTGGGCGTTAGATAAAACTAATACAGCGATGGGCGGGCGGGCTCTGCGACGGTGGTTATTGCAACCGCTACTCGATATTAAAGGCATTCGGGCACGTCTTGATACCATCCAAGAATTGATGGAAAATACGCCCCTGCGTCAAGATTTGCGGCAGTTATTACGCCAAATTTATGATTTGGAACGTCTTACAGGAAGGGCGGGTTCTGGTACAGCTAATGCTAGAGATTTAGTAGCTTTGGCAGATTCCCTCTCACGCTTACCAGAATTATCCAGCTTAGTAACTGAGGCGCGTTCCCCCTTTCTCAAAGCTTTGCAGAAAGTCCCAAGTGTGTTGGAAGAATTGGCACAAAAATTACACGCGCATCTTGTGGAGTCGCCACCCATACTAATCAAGGAAGGCGGATTAATTCGCCCTAGCGTAAATCCCCTGTTGGATGAAAGGAAGGCGACTGTAGAAGCAGACCAGCAATGGATTGCCAATTTAGAAGTTGATGAGAGAGCTAAGACGGGAATTTCCACACTGAAGGTAGGATTTAACAAAACTTTTGGTTATTATATCAGTATTTCCCGCACCAAAGCTGATCAAGTACCCGCTAATTATATCCGCAAGCAAACTCTGACGAATGAGGAACGTTACATCACCCCTGATTTGAAGGAACGAGAAGCCCGGATTCTTACGGCGCGGGATGATTTAAATCAGTTGGAATATGAGATTTTTACGGCGTTGCGGGAAGAGGTAGGACAAGAGGCGGAACTAATTCGCAATCTGTCTCGTGCAGTGGCGGCGGCGGATGTGTTGTGTGGTTTAGCTGAGTTGGCAGTGCATCAAGGTTACTGTCGTCCAGAAATGTTGCCAGGAAGGGAGATAAACATTGTTGATGGGCGTCATCCGGTGGTGGAACAGTCTTTACCTGCGGGTTTCTTTGTGCCGAATTCGACTCAATTGGGGAATGGGGAATCGGGAGTAGGGAGTAGTGAAGAACAAATTTCCCCACTCCCCACTCCCTACTCCCCACTCCCCGATTTAATTATCCTCACCGGGCCAAACGCCAGTGGCAAAAGTTGTTATTTGCGTCAGGTGGGATTGATTCAGTTAATGGCGCAGATTGGTAGTTTTGTACCAGCTAGGTTTGCCAGATTGGGAATATGCGATCGCATTTTCACCCGTGTAGGTGCAGTGGATGATCTTGCAACTGGTCAATCTACGTTTATGGTAGAGATGAATGAAACGGCAAATATTCTCAATCATGCCACATCGAGGTCGCTGGTATTGTTAGATGAAATTGGCCGCGGGACGGCAACATTTGATGGTCTTTCCATAGCTTGGGCGGTGGCGGAATATATAGCAGTCGATATTCGGTCACGAACGATTTTTGCTACTCATTATCATGAATTGAATGAACTGGCCAGTATTTTACCGAATGTGGCTAACTATCAGGTGACAGTCAAGGAATTACCCGACCAAATTATTTTTTTGCACCAAGTCCAACCGGGAGGCGCTGATAAGTCTTATGGGATTGAAGCGGGAAGGTTGGCGGGTTTACCTGCGGTGGTGATTCAACGAGCAAAACAAGTTATGGGGCAAATTGAGAAGCATAGTAAGATTGCGATGGGGCTGCAAAATCTCGATGGGTAAGCAAGTTAGTAGTAAGGACTTTAGTCCTTATTTTCTAAGCACCCAAAGTGCTTACTACAAATCATCATTAAAATTTAGAGACACAGAAAAGACCTCTTGCAAAAGTCCCAAACACCCCAGCCTTAATCCCCTCCTCGCTTGCGGGGAGGGGAGACAAAGCGTAGCTTTGGCGGGGTGGGGTTCTTATTTCTAATTTATGCAAGAAGTCTAAAGAAGGCGATCGCCTGCGGCAAGCCGCTACGCGTCTATGTTACTCCGTAACTCGTGCGTAAGTCCTAACTGAAAAAATGGATTCTCGAAATAAAATAAAAGCATCGCAGGAGTTAAGTACAGTGCCGCGTGGAACAAGGAAAAACAGTAAAAAGCCAGCAGAGAAAAACGGTTCTGAAGATTTACCACTTCTGGAGTTAGCGAACCAAGCTGGCGATCGCTTGGACATTCCCGCAATGGAACAATGGCTGTGGGATGCTGCTTGTAAGATACGCGGTGCAACGGATGCGCCAAAATTCAAAGATTTTATTCTGCCGCTAATTTTCTACAAACGGCTGTCTGATGTGTTTGATGATGAGTATGAAAAGTGCGCCGAGAAATTTGGCGGTGGAGACTTAGCCCGTGCTTTCATTGAAGCGGATCACAAAGATGCAATTAAAAATAACCGTCAGCCGATTGTCCGTTACTATGTCCCCCACGAATACCGTTGGGATACGATTCGCTTTCATCCGAAAGATGACTTAGGAGAATTTATCACAACGGCGATGCGGGAGGTGGCAAAGCGCAATCCTGGGTTATCGGGAACGCTGACGCTGAAGGATTATAACGAGAAGCAAAGCAATCAGCGCGTTTTGGATGATGATCGTTTAAAGGACTTGATTGAAGTCATCAGTCGGCATCGGTTGGGGTTAAAGAATACCAATGCCGATGTTTTGGGGGAAGCCTATGAGTATCTGCTGCGGAAGTTTGCCGAAGGACAAGGGCAAAGTGCGGGGGAGTTTCTGACACCATCAGAGGTGGGTTGGTTGATTGCAGAAATTATTGACCCTGAACCCTACACGAAGATTTATGACCCCACTTGTGGATCGGGGAGGTTGTTAACTAAGCCGCGTCTGGTGTTCAACCGCAAACATCCAGGAGAGGAGAGTAAAGCACCTCGGCTATTTGGGCAAGAGTTGAACCCGACAACTTTTGCGATCGCTAAAATGAATATGTTCTTGCAGGATTTTACTGATACTCAAATAGAGATTGGCGATACATTCCGGCAACCTAAATTTACGGTTGACAAGAAGGTGATGCGCTTTGATTATGTGGTTGCTAATCCGATGTGGAATCAGGACAACTACGGCGCAGATGCTTATGATGAAGATTCTTTTGAACGGTTTCAGGACGGAATTGCATCCAAATCTTCAGCAGATTGGGGATGGGTGCAGCATATTTGGGCATCGCTGAAAGATAACGGACGGGCGGCGGTTGTTTTGGATACAGGGGCGGTATCTCGCGGTTCGGGGAGTCAGAACAAAAATCAAGAAAGGGACATCCGCAAGATGTTTGTAGAAAGGGACAGAGTTGAAGGGGTGATTTTGCTGCCTGAAAACCTGTTTTATAATACGACTGCACCAGGGGTAATAATTTTGTTAAATCGCCTGAAACCTCTGAATCGTAAGGGCGAGTTTTTGCTAATTAATGCTGCTGATTATTTTGTGAAAGGCGATCCGAAGAATATTTTGACGAAGGAAGGGATTAAAGCGGTTGCTGAGGTTTATTGTAATTGGGAAACGCGGGAGAAGCTGAGTAAAGTTATTAAGTTAGAAGAATTGAGGGAAGCGGATTATAATCTTAGTCCCTCGCAGTTTGTGGATGTTAGCGAGAAGTTTATTCATCGTGATATTACAGATATTTTGACAGATTTGGCCGTAGCCAGACAAGAGAGAGAATGGGCAGATAAAGATTTAGCTGAGGTGTTAGCAAAGTTAAATTTCAGCGTAAGTTTTACCCCTCCCTAACCCTCCCCTTGTAAAGGGGAGGGAACAAGATTTATTATTTCCCCCCTTTACAAGGGGGGATTAAGGGGGGTAATTCACAGCGTAGCCTCGCTTAGGTTGGGATTCTTGTACCTCATGCCAAAAGCCTTAATCTGCGTAGGTTGGGTTGAGGAACGAAACCCAACACTTAACGTTTAATGTTGGGTTTCACTTCCCTACGGGACGCTGCGCGAACGTTCAACCCAACCTACAATTATCCTTAACCCAAACGTATTGGTTTCTAACCGCCCTTTTAGGTAAAATTAAATCAGCTACAAGTATCATTTTTATTTTCATTGAGGAAACAGCAATGACTCAAGCAATTGATAAAGAACAAATAATCATTGATGAAGTTAAAAAGTTACCTCCTGATAAGCTGGACGAGGTAATTGATTTTATTCAGTTTTTGCAATATAAGGAGAAGAAAAAGCAGGATGTAGAACATAAAGAAGAGAAAGAACCTATTTCCGCCTATGAAGCAGCCAAAGAGTTTGCTGGCTGCGTTGATGGAGGCCCTGGTGATTTAGCTACCAATAAGAAGTATTTAGAAGGCTACGGTTGGAAATGAGGAAAAAGGTACTTCTAGATACAGGACCCTTAGTTGCATTTATCAATAATCGGGAAAATTCGCATGATTGGGCGGTTAATGAATGGAAAAAGATTGAACCGCCGTTTTTAACTTGCGAAGTAGTAATTAATGAGGCGTGTTTTCTATTGCGAGATTTTTATGGTGGACAGGATACGGTTATGTCTTTATTAGATACTGGCTTAATTCAAATCCCTTTTAATCTCAGTGATGAAATAAGAACGGTTAGAGAGTTGCTGAAGCGGTATGAAAATGTTCCTATGTCTTTAGCTGATGCGTGTTTGGTAAGGATGAGTGAGTTGATTTCAGGGAGTTGTTTGTTGACGTTGGATAGTGATTTTCGGGTTTATCGGAAGAATAAGAATGAGATGATTGATTTGATTATTGCTGATGGGATATGAGAGAGGTAGGAATGGGTGAGATTCAATTACCGCCTCATTGGAAACTTGTTAAATTAGGAGATGTGTGTGAATTTATTTATGGTAAAACACTTCCCAAATCTCAGCGTGAAAGTGGTTCTATACCTGTTTATGGTTCTAACGGTATTATAGATTGGCATAATCAGGCTATTACTTCTACTCAAACTATTGTTATTGGTAGGAAAGGTTCTATAGGTAAAGTGAATATTAGTTCTATACCATGCTTTCCAATAGATACAACTTATTATATAGATGATGTTAAGCAGCCATGTGATTTTTATTATCTATACTATACTCTTTCAAGACTTAATTTATCTGCTTTAAATAGTTCAGTGGCTGTTCCAGGACTTAATAGAAATGATGCCTATGCAAAAGTTATCTACCTTCCCCCGCTTTCTGAACAAAAAACGATCGCACACACTCTGCAAACCATCCAGAAAGCCAAAGAAACCTGCCAGCGAGAGTTAGAACTGGAACGGGAACACAAAGCAGCACTAATGCAGTATCTCTTTACACATGGTACTCACAACGAACCCCGCAAGCAGACTAAGGTTGGCGAAATCCCGAATAGTTGGAAGGTTATAAAACTTGGACAAATATGTGAGTCCAGTGCTTATGGGCCTCGCTTCAGTGGAAACCTATACAATCCAAACGGGACTATAGCAACTTTAAGAACAACTGATATAGATAAAGATGGAAATATTAACTATTCAACAATGCCATTTGCAAGTTTAGAACTTCGTAAATTTAAAACCCATTTAATCCAAATAAAAGATTTACTTATTACACGTAGCGGGACTTGTGGAATTGCTGCTGTGTTTGAATCATATAATAGTCCGGTTATTCCTGGAGCTTTTTTGATTCGGTTTAGATTAAATGAATATGCAGAACCGTATTTTCTGAGATACTACATCAATTCTCATCTAGGGAGAAAACGAATTACTCAATTAGCATCAGGGGCTGTTCAAAAAAATATATCAGGAACATCTCTACTAAATTGGTTAATTCCTTTGCCAACGATACCTGAACAGCTAAAGATTGTGGGTATACTACGTACCTGCGATCGCAAAATACAAGCCTTAGAAAAAGAAATCGCCCTTACTGACGAACTCTTCCACGCCATGCTAGAACAACTGATGACGGGTAAAATTTCCACCCAACCCTTAACCGAGACTTACGTATGAGTGAAACTTCCGCCGTTCAAAAACCGATGCTGAAATATGCCTATCAAATTGGCTGGGAATATCTAACTCGAAAAGAAGCATTACAACGGCGGGAAGGGAAAGGAGAGGAAAAGCTCAAAGAAAGGTGCTTTGCTGATGTTCTCCGCACTCAACTAATTAAACTAAATCCTGGCGTTGTCACCTCTAACAATATAGATGAAATTCTCCGCCGCTTGCGAAACATTGACAACACCATCGAAGGCAACCGCGAAGCCTTAAACTGGTTGCAAGGCAAACAATCTATTTTTGTCGCCGAAGAAAACCGCGACAGAAACATTACCCTCATCGACTTTAACAATCCAGAAAATAACATCTTCCAAGTCACAGATGAATGGTTGCAAAAAGGCGTAATATTTCCCAACCGCGCTGATGTTATTTTCCTAATAAACGGTATTCCTGTTGCGATCGCGGAAACCAAAGGAGAACAGAAAACAGATGGTTTAGCACTAGGCATTGACCAAATTCGCCGCTACCACAACCAAACCCCCGAATTACTCGCCTTTCCCCAAATCTTTGAAGTCACAGAACTGTGGAATTTCTGGTATGGCTTAACCTGGAATACCAACCGCAAAAACCTGTTTGAATGGAAACAGACCTCTCCCCTAACCCCTCCCCTACAAGGGGATGGGAACAAGATTACTCCCCCTTCCCTTGCAGGGAAGGGGGCAGGGGGGTTAGGTTCCATTATTCAAGAAGGCGACTATGAAGAGAAAATCAAAACCTTCTTCGACCATCAACGCTTTTTAGATATTCTCAGATATTACATTGTTTTCCTAGAACGCGATGACGGCTTAACGAAAGTCGTCTTACGCCAACACCAGACCCGTGCAGTCAAAAAAGTTCTGCAACGCATCCAAGACCCGAATAAAAAACGCGGACTAATTTGGCATACCCAAGGCAGTGGTAAAACCCTCACCATGATTACAGTTGCCGCCCAACTCCGCAATATTAGCGGCGATAATACTGTAATCATGATTATTGACCGCAACGAACTAGAAAACCAACTAGACAAAAACCTCAAAGCCTACGGCATCAAAAGCTATGAAGTCGCAACCAGTAAAGCAGACTTAGAAAAACTAATCCAAGACGATTATCGCGGGTTAATTGTCGCCATGATTCACAAATTCGACAAGATGAGAGTAGAAAATCAGCGTTCTACCATCACCGTCTTAGTCGATGAGGCACACCGTAGCACAGGCGGTAATTTCGGCATATATTTAATGGCTGCCCTCCCCAACGCCACATTTATCGGTTTCACAGGTACACCTGTCAGTAAAGCAGCTAAAGGAAAAAGCACTTTCCAAACCTTCGGCGAACCTAGTGACGACAACTACAGCCTAGATTCCTATTCAACCGCCGACTCAGTACGAGATGGCACAACCCTGAAGCTAAATTATGCCCTTGCTAAATCAGAGTTTCGCGTTCCCAAAGAAATTTTAGAAAAAGAATTTCTCCAACTCCAAGCCGCAGAAGACATCAACGATATAGAAGAACTTGATAGTATTCTCGATCGCGCGGTTAAATTAAAAGAGTTTCTCAAAAGTGAAGATAGAGTAAATAAAGTAGCTAAATTTGTCGCCGAACACTTTGGCAACTACGTTGAACCAATGGGCTTTAAAGCCTTTATGGTTGGTGTAGACCGGGAAGCTTGTAGACTTTACAAACAAGCTTTAGATAAATATCTCCCTAGCGAATATTCAACCGTCGTTTATTCCCGAACTACAGCCGAAGGACTGCGGGAGTATAACCTGACTGATGCCGAAGAGAAAGAAGTCCGCAAAGCCTTTATTAAAAAATCCGTCGTTTCTGCCAGAATATCCTTACCCAATGCAGTCATCGACTTTATCGAATCTCGCCCGAAAGATTTTAACTACGACACCACCAAAACCCTAACTTTTACGGGTTATTGTTCTGCTGAAGATGCCCAAACTTTAGAAACCCTTTGCGGTGACGATGCTGATGCTGTGACAAAAATTCGCCAACTTTCCGAAGACTACCGCAAAGCCTTGCCGAAAATTCTCATTGTCACCGAGAAACTACTGACGGGGTTTGATGCGCCGATACTTTATTGTATGTATCTCGACAAACCGATGCGCGACCACGTTCTCTTGCAGGCGATCGCCCGTGTGAATCGCCCCTACGAAGACGCACAAGGTTTAGTCAAGCCCTACGGCTTTGTTCTAGATTTTATCGGTATCTTTGGCGACAAACTAGAGCAAGCCCTGGCCTTTGAGTCGGGAGAAATTAACGACATCATCCAAAATGTCGATGTGATCAAAAACCTCCTGCAAACGATGATGGCAAATACTGCACCTGAGTATTTACCGCTAACTAAGGGATGGGACGACAAGGCAAAAGAACGGGCGGCGGCGCATTTTGCAGACAAAGATTTGCGCGAGAAATTCTTTAAATTTGTCCGCCAACTCCAATCAATTTACGAAATCCTCTCTCCTGACCCTGACCTGCGTCCCTTCATGGAAAATTATCAAAACGTCGTCAGGCTTTACGCAACCATCCGCGCTGCTTACAATACCAGTCCCTACATTGATATTCAACTCACCGCCAAAACCAAAGAATTAGTACGCCGCAACGTCACAATCGGCGAGTTGGAAATGCCAGGGACTATCCACGAACTCAATAGCCAACAATTAGAACAATTCCGCCAAAGTAGCACAACCGATACAGTAAAAGTTCTAAACTTGAGTAAGGCATTGTCGAAAGCAGTACAAGAGCAAAGTCAGCGATCGCCTTTCTTGCTAAATATTGGTGAACGTGCCGAAATTGTCCGCGCCAGCTTTGAAAAGCGCCAAATAGACGCACAACAAGCTTTAGCCCAACTAGATGAAATTGCCAATGAATGCGTAGAAGCAGAAGAAGAACGGCAACGGCTCAAGGTTGATGAAAACACCTTTGCGATTTACACTGTGATCAAGCAAGCAGGCGATCGCCTTGATATCAACCAAGCCGAAGGCATCAACGCCATTTATAGCAACTTCCCTGATTATTGGTGGGATGCGCGTCAGGAAATTGATTTAAGAACCGAACTTTACGCTACTATTTATCCTATTACAAGCTCAGTTGAGCAAACCATTGAAGTCACCAACAACCTGCTGAAACTCGAACGAGTCGAATCATGATTGCTACCTGCGACAATCTCAAATGGAAAGACGCGCAAGCATTTAAGGACGCTGTGGGAGAATGGAGCGATCGCATTAAAGTCCAAGTTAAACAAATTCAACTGCGTCCGATGAAGCGCAAATGGGCATCTATTTCGACTACAGGACGCTTAACGCTGAATACTGAACTGCTAGATTTACCAAAAGAGTTGGGTGAGTTTGCGATCGTTCACGAACTGGTGCATTTACTCGTTCCCAACCACGGCAGGGTTTTTAAGTGTTTTATGTCTGCTTATCTGCCAAACTGGGAGGAATTGGAGAAACGGTTACAAAATAGTTTTCAGAGATGACTGCCCATTCATTATGAGCTTAAATTATTTATTAATTCATCTAAAGCAGAATGTTTTATATCTTCAGGTAGATTGACAGAAACGCTCAAAAATAACACACTGCAACCTTATACAATTGAAATGTCTGACGCTGCCCACGAACTAATTGCAGGTGTGGAATTAGAGGATGAGTCATTAGAAGATGGCTAATGTTGTCAGTAATGGGTGGGGAGTTTACTTTCATCCACAACTATTTGGTACTGAAGTTGTCAACTAGTTGAAATCTTGTTAACCTTTATGCTTAAAATTGCACAAGAGGTTTGTTTAGCATCTACTGACAGCTAAAGTTAACCCTTTGTAGGACTCACCCAAGCAATGCTAACTGAAATTTTGCCTTTTTCCTTTGAGTTAGACACGATCGCGATCGCCGGAGCGAGTTTGTGGTCATTGGCGCTATATCTAGGTTTTTCAGGAGTCAGTGAATGGGTAATCAAGCAACTCAACCGCTGGTTTAACTTTGCGGAGCGATCGCTTTACACCAGCCAGACAGAGTTTGAAAAGACTCGTAAAGCCAGAGAATCCCAAAACGCTTTCTATGCCTCATTATTTAGCATCGGGCCTTTTTTGGTAGTTGGTGCTTTATGTAACTGGGGTGTAGAACTCAGTTTAGGGCCTAGTTGGGGAATCAGCTTAGGTATACTTGCGTGTATTAGTTGTGGCATTTTTGAACTAGGACGACGCAATGGCGAATCTTCGGATTAAGTGCTGGCCGATTAGAAGTTTACCAAGATTGTTCGAGAAGGTTTTTAAGGGTGGCTTGATATCATAATACCTATTCTTGTCCTCCATAGCTTTTCAGTAGCCTAATCATTTCTTGAAAATTGATTGATTTTGCATAAGCAAGAGGAGTTTTGCCATTACGATCTTTAGCATTTATATTTGCACCCTTAGATATCAAAAATTCAGATGTTTCTAAAATATCTTTTAAATAAATACGTGCCTTACCTTCTTTAGTATTAGTTTGCGCTTTATAGTGTAGTGCAGTTAAACCTTTATCGTTTGTTGCATTAATATTTGCGCCTTTTGCAATGAGAAGTGCAGCAATATCTTTTTTATATGCAAAATCAAGTGGTCTTAAGCCCTCATCACTCACATTGTTAACATCTGCGTTCATGGAAATTAGTAATTCGACGTATACTTTACAACCAAATCCAACTGCTGTATGCAATAAAGGAAATGGCGAACCCCAAGCACCTGGGGCATATTTAGGTATCGGCTCATTAATCATCTGAGGATATTTTTGAACATCTTTAAATAAAGACTCTATTATTTCCTTCTCTCGACATGTTTCTCTTCTTACAGGAGGAATTAATATTAATACCTTTTCTTCTTTGATAATTTCTTTTTTTGTAGCTTGCTGTTTTGCATAACTTAAATTATTACTATATTCAGCAATTTTTTTCTGAGCCATCACATAATTTTCGCTATTATCTGGTATAGTTCTCATCAAATTTATTGCTTCTTGCCATTTACTATAAACTAAATTCCAATCATCTTTAGATACAGATGATTGACTTATAGTAGTAGCGCTAGTAGCTGTATCTAGTGCATCTTGAAAAGTATTTTTAGGCGATTATGATGAAATTTTAGAATTATTTAGAGGCGGAGATGATTCAGCGTTTGGCGAGGAAATGGGTGATTGTACTGTTAATTGCACTTTTTCTGGTGATGAACACCCAGCTAAAAGAGTTACCAATAAAATACTTGTATAAGCGGGTACTACAAAAAATCGCATAAAGATAATTGTATTTAAAGTATATATTTATTACTTTCTATAATTCCCAACCTAAAGCGTAAAACAACACGGCTATACCTTTTCGATTTTTTGATTGGTTTAGCATCCATCGTGACGTGTTTGTTGCTTATAAAGCCAGTTTGGGCTACATTTGGGCTTAATTTTTGTCTTAGTCCCACTATTCAAAATTCAAATTAAATTCTGCCGATGTGTTCCTACTTCTCAATTTCCTCACCAACAATCTGTGCTATCTTCCGGGCTGCACCGCTTTCACCGCGAATATTACGGAGTTTAGCGCGGATATTATCCAATCTTTCTGGATGCGCCAAAAAGTCTAAAACCATTTCCCCAACTTCTTGCGGTTGAAGTTTACCCATAAGTTCTGGCACTATCTCTTCCTGTGCCCAGATATTTGGCCATGCTAATAAACCTTTGCGTCTGACAAATCTCAGGAATAACCAATTAATCACCTTAGCAAAAGGTGTACCGACTCCTGGCAGATTTGCCAACAACCCAGGCAAACCATCCCAAGAACGCATCGCGTCAAGTTGCTGAGTTGGTAGCAAAACAATCATTGGTACTCCTAAAGCACCGAGTTCGGCAGTGTTTGCCCCCACTGTAGTCAAGCAGATGCAGCACTGGGATAATAAATCATATGCAGGGTTTTCTTGCCACAGTTCCACAGTTAAGCCCGTTGTTGTTTTGAGCAATGCCTTGCTTTTAGCATCCTCCGGGACAATTAAAGAAGCACTGCCAAAGCTAAAGATTTCAGCAATAGAGTTCTTTTGGGGATCAGCAAAACTAGCTAAAGTTTGTAAATCCAAAGTTGGGGCTACAGGAATTACAAATTTGGTTTGTGGTTTTTTTGCGTGGATGTATTCGGCGATCGCTAAACATAATGGCACACCTTGAGCTAATTTTGCCGCCTTTGACCCAGGTAAAATGCCTATTAGTTCGGTCATTTGTCCTTTGTCCTTTCCTAAAGACGAATGACTACTAGCTTCTACCATCAAATCTCCGACAACGGTGAATTTGTGAGCATATTTCTGGGGGACACGGGCAGCAACTTGAGCTTTCATGACGCCAAAGCGATCAATCCAGTTATACCAACGGGCTTCCCATTCCGCGTAAACCACTGTACGATATCCCAGCTTTTTGCCTATAACTACGGGGAAAATTTGATCGCCACCGAGGAAAACAACTACACCGCAACTTTTCCAGTCCCAATTATCAAATGTTTTACCCCAAAGCAAAAATTGCCAAAAATGCTCTGCTCCTTGAACTCTATCTACTTCTGGGTAAGAAAGTGCGATCGCGGCTTCTTTACCACTGGCATTTGAGCAAGGCGATAATACCACAGAAATCCTCACTACAGAACGGTCATCCCCTAGTTCTTGCCGCAACGCCTTCACTACTGGGCGCACCCAGGTTGTTACCTCACCTGGGCCATTTGATAAGATGAGAATATCTACTTTAGTCATTAGTTAATGGTTAAGAGTTAGGGGTCATTAGTCAAGAGGCAAATATTACTTAATTCGTTCCTAATTTATAGAGGCACAACATTAATGATATAATTGCGCACTATGTTCGATAATGTCTGCAAATTTCTCGCAGAGTCCTTTTCAGCCGACTTTGCAAGATGGCTACTCGGTGAACCAATTACACTTACCGAACTTAGTCCATCTGAATTATCCCTCGAACCCATCCGGGCCGACGCACTAATTTTATTGCAGTCGGATGAGGTTGTTCTCCATCTTGAATTCCAAACTGTACCCAAAGCTGATATTCCCTTTCGCATGAGTGATTATCGTTTGCGGGTGTATCGAAAATTTCCCCATAAACGAATGCGTCAGGTAGTGATTTACCTCAAACCAAGCGATTCTGAGCTAGTTTATCAAACGGAATTTGTTCTAGAAAATAGCCTGCACAGATTTGAAGTAATTCGACTTTGGGAACAGCCAACTGAAATATTTTTCAATTCTCCAGGTTTGCTACCGTTTGCAGCGTTAAGTCAAACTGAAGATAAAACGCGAACTTTAGAAGAAGTTGCCCAAGTTATTGAAGCACTAAAGGACACTCGAATCCGCAGTAATATTGCTGCATCAACAGCAGTATTAGCTGGGCTAGTATTAGATAAACAGTTGATTAAAAGAATTTTGCGGAGTGATATTATGCGCGAATCTGTGATTTATCAAGATATTTTGCAAGAAGGGCTTGAACAAAAAGCTCAAGAAATTGCCATCAAAATGATTAACAAAGGTATCGATATTGAAACAATAGTAGATGTGACAGGTTTAACTATTGAACAAGTTCAACAATTACAGGCTAAAACTCTCACTAATCAAGCCGAGTGATATGATGCGCGAATCTGTGATTTATCAAGATATTTTCCAAGAAGGGTTTGCACAAGGATTAAAACAGGCGCTTGCACAACGTATTGAACAAAAAGTTCTAGGAATGTCCATCAAAATGATTAACAAAGGTATCGATATTGAAACAATAGTAGATGTCACAGGTTTAACTATTGAACAAGTTCAACAATTACACGCTAAAACTCTTGGTAATCAATCCAAGTGATATCATGCGCGAATCTGTGATTGCTCTAGATATTTTGCAAGAAGGGCTTGCACAAAAAGCTCAATAAATTGCAGTAAATATGCTCAATGAAGGAGTAGCGATCGCTCTTGTTGATCCCATTCCCAACAAAACAGGTATAAACGCGATAGGATCAGTACTCATAGATTAATATTTAATCATATTGATAATGTCTTATAGCGATTTCTCGCTTTCAAAAGTCAAACGCGACTTTAACTTAACTACGGTTGAAAATGGACGGTTTTTACCCGAAACGCAGTCTATAGAACCTAGTCTTTATCTCAAAGAAGCATTAAACGAAGGACTACCGCTAGCAACAGCGACTGGTTCAGAAAAAGCTCGCTCAGAGTTAATTATTAGTCCTATCCTCGTAGAAGTTCGGAAAATTCTCGAACGCAAAGTCAGCTTTTTTTCGGGTGAAGATTTTACCGTTGCATCGGATTTAGGCTTAAGTGGAGTGTGTGATTTTTTAATTAGCCGCTCACCCGAACAAATATTTATTGAAGCTCCTGTCATCGTGATTATAGAAGCGAAAAAAGGTGATTTAAAACCGGGTTTAGGGCAATGTGCAGCAGAAATGATTGCCGCACAAAAATTCAATGAAATCAATAATATACCAATTAAGATAATTTATGGCGGCGTCAGCAGTGGTACGGCTTGGCGATTTTTGAAATTAGATGGGCAAACACTGAGTATTGATTTGAATGATTATCCCGTTCCCCCTGTGGAAATATTATTGGGAATGTTGGTTTGGATGGTGCGCGAAGGTTGAAGAATAATGCAGAATTCAGAATATCGAATACTCTAGGGAACGTGGATTATCGATTCTTTTGGAAGCGTCTAATATTTCTAGCCCGATAATATTTCCATCTTCGTCGTAATCTAAAATTACCCCTGGCTTTTCTTCGTCACATCTTCTATGGGTACATTAATCAATATAATTCTTAATATATTTACTTCTGGGTCATAGATAATTTTCATATTTTTCAATCTTACTGGTTTTACTGGCAACACGGCTACCAAAAGCATCGTAGATATACTTCTGCTGGTAAGTACCAGAAGCAGAAGAACTAGTCACCCCAATCGACCGATTTTCCCCGTCATTAATCCAATCATAGTTAATTGTCTAGCTGCCATCAGCACGTTGCTTGATTAAACCATTATTGCTATAGATTAAATTGCTTTTTAAATTCTTCTATGGAAATTGTCAAATCATTTTTAACAATTTCCTTTTCATTAAGTGAATGACCATACTTTAACATAAATAATTTTACTTCCTTCCAAATATCTTCAATGAGTTCCAACCGTGTAATTTCATCAATTTCCTCCTTTTTTACGCTAGTTAGTATCAATTTACTAGCTCCTTTTTTAACTAAAAAAAACTGAAAAGAGCTACCAACTCCCACAAAATGATATGTATTTTTAATTGGATTAATTAAAAATAAACGAACACCATCAAGAAGATCGCATAAAGATATAAAAACCATCATCGAATGATTTATATTTGATAGTTTTGAGGATATGATTCCATATCTTCCTTGAACAGTAAGATGACCTCTGCTGTAACTATCAATTTTTTCTTCAAATTCAATTTGTTCTAGTTCTATTTTAAAAATTAGCATATCAGAATCCAGAATCAATTAGTGGAGGATTCAGCCGAAAGTTAAGCCAGTTGCTTGGGCAGGTTTTGAACAGGGTATTGAACAAAAAGCTCAAGATAAGAACGATCCGAAGAAGATTTTGAAACAATTAGAAGCTAAACTTTATTCTTAGTTAAGAAATATAGTAATTAGGCGATTTCTACCACGAGCTACGCCTACGCATTTCGCCAAACATACCAATTTTACAGCCTGCACAAGCGGGTTTTGTTTTGTCATTACAACACTATATTTATATAACTATTTAACGATTAAATAAATATTACAAAAAATTTACAAATAGGTGAGCAAATACTTTTATACACAGTAAATAATTACAAAGAAATATTTCGTTTTTTATATCAATTTGTGTCAGATACAGGATAAAATGCCCAGTGGGCAAGCGTTTTCTGATAAAAAACACATATTGCCGAAAAATAACGAAGTCAACTGTGGCTGATCATGCCGCTATGAACTTCGAGTCGAGAACACGCATCAAAGGAGCCGAAGAAGCATGTTCACACACGTCAAGTCCACCATTAGACACATTGCGCCAGATAACTTACGCGGACGTAATTTAATCAAGGTGGTCTATGTCGTGCTAGAGTCCCAGTACCAGAGTGCTTTGTCGCAAGCGGTTCGCACGATTAACGCGAACAATCCCGACTTGGCGATTGAAATCAGTGGGTACTTGATTGAGGAACTCCGCGACCCAGAGAACTATGAGGAGTTCAAACGAGAAATTGAGAGTGCGAATATCTTCATCGCTTCCCTCATTTTCATTGAAGACTTAGCACAGAAAGTAGTAGCAGCAGTAGAACCACACCGCGATCGCCTGGATGTTTCCGTTGTCTTTCCCTCGATGCCAGAAGTAATGCGCCTGAGTAAAATGGGCAGCTTTTCTCTGGCACAATTGGGTCAGTCAAAAAGTGCGATCGCGCAATTCATGCGGAAACGCAAAGAAAAATCCGGTGCGGGATTCCAAGATGGAATGCTGAAGCTTTTGCGAACCCTGCCGCAAGTGCTGAAGTTTTTACCAATGGAAAAAGCCCAGGATGCCCGAAATTTCATGCTCAGTTTTCAGTATTGGCTAGGTGGTTCTCCAGAAAATCTGGAAAACTTCTTGCTGATGCTAGCTGATAAATACGTATTTAAAGGTTTAGAGAAACAAAATTTTGCACCTTCTACATATCAGCAGCCGGTGGTTTATCCCGATTTAGGGATTTGGCATCCTTTGGCTCCCAGTATGTTTGAGGATGTCAGAGAGTACCTCAACTGGTATACATCTCGTAAGGATATCTCTAACGATCTCAAAGATCCCTTAGCTCCTTGTGTTGGGTTGGTATTGCAACGCACTCACCTAGTTACAGGCGATGATGCCCATTATGTAGCAATGGTGCAGGAGTTGGAAGCATTAGGCGCACGGGTATTACCTGTGTTTGCTGGTGGCTTGGATTTCTCCAAACCTGTTGAAGCCTACTTCTACGAACCAAATACCAACACCCAGTTAGTAGATGCAGTGATCTCGCTGACTGGTTTTGCTTTAGTGGGTGGACCAGCCAGACAAGATCATCCCAAAGCAATTGAATCACTCAAACGCTTAAACCGTCCTTACATGGTGGCGTTACCCTTAGTTTTCCAAACCACAGAAGAGTGGATGGATAGCGATTTAGGGTTACATCCGATTCAAGTAGCTTTGCAAATTGCGATTCCCGAATTGGATGGGGCAATTGAGCCGATTGTATTATCAGGTAGGGATGGGACTACAGGGAAAGCGATCGCATTGCGCGATCGGGTTGAAACTGTGGCCGAACGTGCCTTAAAATGGGCTAACCTCCGTCGCAAGCCGAAGCTGGATAAAAAAGTCGCCATCACCGTTTTTAGCTTCCCGCCAGATAAAGGCAACGTCGGAACCGCCGCTTACTTGGATGTATTCGGCTCAATCTACGAGGTGATGAAAGCCCTCAAAAATAACGGCTACGACTTACCAGAATTGCCAGAATCAGCCGAAGCGCTGCTGCAAGAAGTCATCCACGACGCCCAAGCGCAGTACAACAGCCCAGAACTCAACGTTGCTTACAAAATGTCGGTTCCTGAGTATGAGGCGCTGACCCCTTACTCTCAACGTTTAGAAGAAAACTGGGGACCACCTCCGGGACATCTCAACAGCGATGGGCAAAACTTGCTGATTTATGGTAAGCAATTTGGTAATGTCTTCATCGGTGTCCAACCCACATTTGGTTACGAAGGCGATCCGATGCGGCTGTTGTTCTCCCGTTCAGCTAGTCCTCACCACGGTTTTGCTGCTTACTACACGTACCTAGAGCAAGTTTGGAAAGCTGATGCAGTACTGCACTTTGGTACTCACGGTTCCTTGGAATTCATGCCAGGTAAACAGATGGGGATGTCTGGTGATTGTTATCCAGACAACTTAATTGGTTCAATTCCCAACTTGTATTACTACGCAGCCAATAATCCGAGTGAAGCGACAATTGCCAAACGTCGGAGTTATGCCGAAACAATTTCCTACTTGACACCTCCGGCAGAAAATGCTGGTTTGTATAAAGGTTTGAAGGAACTCAGCGAATTAATCGCTTCTTACCAAACCTTGAAAGATAGTGGACGCGGTGTTTCCATTGTCAACAGCATCATGGATAAATGCCGGATCGTGAATCTGGATAAGGATATTAATCTGCCAGAAACCGATGCCAGAGAGATGAGTGCCGACGATCGCGATAATATTGTTGGCAACGTCTACCGCAAGTTGATGGAAATTGAGTCCCGGTTGTTGCCTTGTGGTTTGCACGTCATTGGTAAACCCCCAAGTGCAGAAGAGGCGATCGCAACTCTGGTGAACATTGCTAGTCTAGATCGTCAGGAAGAAGGACTTCAAGGCTTACCGGGAATTATCGCCAATAGCATTGGGCGTAATATTGACGATATTTACCAAAGTAATGACAGAGGCATTTTAGAAGATGTCCAGTTATTGCAAGATATCACCTTGGCAACCCGTGCAGCAGTTACCGCCCTTGTCCAAGAGCAAATAGACGCGGAAGGACGAGTTTCTCTGGTTTCCCGGTTGAATTTCTTCAACATGGGCAAAAAAGAACCTTGGGTAGAAGCATTGCATAAAGCAGGTTATCCCAAAGTTGATACAGCCACACTCAAACCCCTATTTGAGTATTTGGAATTCTGCCTGCAACAAGTTTGTGCCGACAACGAACTAGGAGCATTACTCAGAGGCTTGGAAGGTGAATACATCCTACCCGGCCCTGGTGGCGATCCCATCCGCAACCCGGATGTATTGCCCACAGGTAAGAATATCCATGCCCTCGATCCCCAATCCATCCCAACAACAGCAGCAGTCCAATCAGCCAAAATCGTCGTAGATCGGCTTTTGATCCGTAACAAGGCAGAAAACGAAGGAAAATGGCCAGAAACCATCGCCTGCGTCCTCTGGGGAACCGATAACATCAAAACTTACGGCGAATCCCTAGCGCAAATTATGTGGATGGTGGGCGTGCGTCCAGTTCCCGATGCCTTGGGACGGGTGAACAAGTTGGAATTGATATCTTTAGAAGAGTTGGGACGCCCCAGAATAGATGTGGTAATCAACTGTTCTGGTGTATTCCGCGATTTGTTCATCAACCAAATGAACCTGCTAGACCAAGGGGTGAAAATGGCAGCCGAGGCAGATGAACCCTTAGATATGAACTTTGTTCGCAAACACGCTTTGCAGCAAGCTGAAGAAATGGGGATTAATCTGCGTCAAGCAGCGACTCGTGTTTTCTCCAATGCTTCTGGTTCCTACTCGTCAAATATCAACTTGGCGGTAGAAAACAGCACTTGGGATAGCGAAGCCGAGTTGCAGGAAATGTATCTCAACCGGAAATCCTTCTCCTTCAATTCTGATAACCCCGGAATTATGGACGAATCGCGCGGGATTTTTGAAAGTACATTGAAAACTGCTGATGCAACTTTCCAAAATCTCGATTCTTCGGAGATTAGCTTAACGGACGTTTCCCACTACTTTGATTCCGATCCCACCAAACTAGTTGCAAGTCTGCGGGGTGATGGTAAAAAACCAGCATCTTATATTGCAGATACCACCACAGCTAACGCGCAAGTGCGGACATTATCAGAAACCGTGCGCTTGGATGCTCGTACCAAATTGTTAAATCCCAAGTGGTACGAGGGGATGCTGTCTCACGGTTACGAAGGTGTGCGCGAACTCTCCAAGCGGTTGGTGAATACAACAGGTTGGAGTGCGACAGCTGGCGCTGTGGATAACTGGATTTACGAGGATACTAACGAAACCTTCATCAAAGATGAAGAAATGCAGAAACGGTTGCTGAACCTTAATCCCCATTCTTTCCGCAAGATTGTATCAACTTTGTTGGAAGTGAATGGACGCGGTTATTGGGAGACTAGCGAGGACAATTTGGATCGTCTACGCGAGTTGTACCAAGAAGTTGAAGACCGAATTGAAGGGATAGACTAGTACTAGTTGGGCAGGCAAGATGCCTGCCTAAATTTGCTATTTTATTTATGAATCCGGCATGATCAAAAAGAAACACATCGAAACAGGTGTTTATGCTCAACAACTAGAATTATTTCAGTTATTTGAACCTGTAAATGTTATAAGTTCTCAATCAAAATTTACATTTATAGATTTATTCGCTGGCATAGGTGGATTTAGAATCCCTCTGCAAGAGTTAGGAGGAATATGTCTAGGCTATTCGGAAATTGATAAAGAAGCTATTAAAGTTTACCAAAATAACTTTATTCGTGATGCCAATGCTAACGAAGCATATTTAGGAGATATTACTAATTTAAATAAGCTCCCATTTGAGATAGATTTGCTAGTCGGGGGTGTTCCTTGTCAACCTTGGTCAATCGCTGGGAAATTACAAGGCTTAGACGACCCCAGAGGTAAGCTATGGATTGATGTTTTTAGAGTGGTAAAAGCTAACCAACCGAAAGCATTTATATTTGAAAATGTTAAAGGTTTAACAGAGCCAAGAAATAGAAAAAGCCTGGAATATATACTTAATAATTTAACAGTATGTGGTTATGTAGTAAAATACCAGGTGCTTAATTCCTACGATTTTGGTTTACCTCAAGATAGAGACAGGATATTTATTGTTGGAATTAGAAATGATATTGAAAAATGCTGGGCTTTTACGTTTCCTAACTCTTTAAATAAACAGCTAAAGCTTTATGAAGTAATTGCTGGTATTCAACATAGTAATTTTGCCAAAAAAAGATTTTCACCAGAAACTTTATTTCCTGATGGTAAAATTCCAGCTTCTAGAGGCAGATTTCAAAAAATAGATGAATTAAATGATTTTTTCACTTTTGCTGATATCAGAGATGGACATACTACTATTCATTCTTGGGACTTAATAGAAACAACTTTAAGAGAAAAGTTCATTTGTAAAACTATATTGAGAAATAGAAGAAAGAAAATTTATGGACTTAAAGATGGTAATCCTTTAGAATTTAAAATATTACAAGCTCTCATTCCTAGTTTACAGATTGAAGAAATAAATATTTTAGTAGCCAAAGAAATTTTACATCTTGTCGAGGGTAAAGGCTATGAATTTGTTAATTCTAAAATTTCTTCAGGAATTAATGGCATTTCTAAAATATTCTTGCCTCATGCTGAGGCTATTGCAACTTTAACAGCAACTGGAACTAGAGACTTTATTGCAACTATATCTATAGAATGTCAGGAGCCAGAAGCATATAAGCAAATTTTTATTCAAGAAATTTATGTCAAAAAGAACTATAAACATTTAACAGCCACAGATTACGCTAGATTACAAGGATTTCCAGAAACTTTTAAAATCGCTGAGAGTGAGAGTACAGCCAAGCATCAATTTGGGAATGCGGTTTCTGTTCCTGTCGTTTACCATTTAGCAAAAGCTTTGTTAAAAATAATCCCCATAGATTAAATAAATTTAAATATGGCAGCTATTAGTTCAAACACTCGTGCAGTAATTAAAGGTTATTTAGAAGGATTTATTAAAGCTCTTGTAGATGAGTATAAAGGGCGTAAAATTTTAAAGCCAGATAATGCAGCAGAGTATTTATCAAGATTCTCATCTAATGGAGAATTAAAACCATTTCAAGCAGCACTAATTCCACCAGAATTAATACGTATCAACCAATTTGAAAGAGGTTTGAGTACAAAGCTAGGTAATTCTTTTGAAGAATGCGCTCGCTTAATTGCTCTAGAACATCATCAAGATGTACGTCGAGGTTATGATATTAAATCGGAAGTAAGTCTTGCTGCTTTTGCACAAGCTGAACTTCAAAAACAAAATTACGAATCGGCTGCTAAAAAAGAACAAGCAAAGCCATCTTTTGAACAGATGATAACAGCAGTTATTAATGCTTGTCGTAGTGATGATTTAGAAATAAAGGTTGTTCGCGCTGATCTTTATATTCTGGCGAAAGACGGCACAGAATTTTTATTTGAAATCAAAGCTCCTAAACCAAACAAAGGACAATGTTTAGAAGTCTTGCAACGTCTGCTTAGATTTCATTTATTGCGCGGTGTAAATCGTCCTCAATTACAAGCTTACTATGCTATGCCTTATAATCCATACGGTGTCACCAAAGCTGATTATAAATGGACACAGGCAAAAAGCTATTTACCTTTTGAAGAGGCTGTAATTATCGGAAATGAATTTTGGAATATTGTAGGGGGAGCAACTGCTTATGAAGAATTATTAGAAATCTATCTGGAAGTGGGGCGGGATAAAAGTAAATATATGTTGGATGCTTTAGCTTTTGGGTTTTAAGAGTTATTTAACAAACACAACCAGAAATATAATAACAGGCGATGTCTAACGACAAGCCGCTACGCATCTACCCATTGTTTTTGAGATTTTCTGTAATGCGATCGCTTTTGGGAGTATGCGAAGTGCGTAGGCGTAGTCCGTCGTAGACATCGCTTATTTTGAGGTTTTCTGCAAGGCGATCACACTCACTCTTCCATAACAGGCGATAGCATTGTTTTTGAGGTTGTCTGCAAGGCGATCGCTCTTGGGAATGTGCGAAGTGCGATAGCTGTGTTGTTGAGGTTTTCTGCAAGGCGATTGCTTTTGGGAATATACGAAGTGCGATCGCACTTACTCTTCCCCAACACGCGATCGCATTTGCTATTTCGGCGACTACATTTGCTACTTCGGCGACTACATTTGCTACTTCGGCGACAGCATTTGTTATTTCAGCGATCGCTCTTGGAAATGTGCGAAGTGCGATCTTCGTAGCTTGCTGTAGGTATCGCTCTGTTTTTGAAGTTTTCTGCAAAGCGATCGCACTCATTCTCGAACAACAAGCGATCGCCTTATTCTTGAGGTTTTCTGCAAGGCGATCGCTGACTCTGGAACAACAGGCGATCGCTTTGTTTTTGAGGTTTTCTGAAAGGCGATACCTTCGGTAAGCTACGAAGATCGCAACATACAAAAAGACTCAAACTATTAATCTATCTAACACTAATACTGATAACGCTGGTAAAGACGGCAACCGCGCATCATTTGTCAAGAAAAATGATGCACCTCCACGAATAGCAGTAGCCATCTGAATAGCATCTGGGGTTCTTAAGTTATAATCTGCCCTCAATTGTGCCGCATTTTCAGCGATGTCGGGAAAAACTTCCATAGTAGTCAAACCTTGGGAATTGAGCAGAATGTCACGATATTGTTGAGCTAATACTGTGTTTCCTTGTCGCAAGGGATAGACTAACACTTCCGTGATAGTCAAAACTGATGTTACAACGCTAAACTCACCACGAAACATAGCTTCAAAAAAAGCACCTGTAACATTCAAATAATTAGGATTTTCTTCAATAAAGTAAATCAGTGGAGCAGTATCCAAACCCACAATTTGCCCCTGTAGCTGGACTAGCCATTCCATGAATCACGTTCCTGATTAACGTATTCTTGAGCATCAACGCCATTCCAGATTTCTTTACCTAACCCACGTAATTCGAGGATGCTACGCTTTGGCTTAGGTGTCATAGTCACCTGTTGACGAATTAAGCTTGACAAGTCTTCAATTAAGCGTATTTGCTCTTCAGGAGTTAGGCTTTGAGCTTGCAGTAGTACTTCTTGATAATTAGACATAAAATTTACACTTCCACTTGTCTGGATTCTAAGTCAAATATGAACAGACAGACTGCGTTTATTTTCTTCATGGAAAAATCTCAAAGCTATTGCAGTGCTTAGGTCGAAATAATCTAAAATCTCGCTAGATCTAAGGTAAATAAAATATTTTTTTAATACCATAGCGTTCAGCTATAGCCATAACACTTGCATCTACAAAATCAATCCGACTATCTGCATACTCATCCAATATTTCTGCCACACGAATTACATCTTGGTCTGTCAAAGCTACCAATCTAAATCGACTTGCAGATAGCCCTTGTAAAAAAGCTACTACCGTCGCTACACCTGCATTACGTCCGACCAAATAAGCTAACTCCGCCAATACTGTTTGTGGCAACAGAATTTGTTTTTGTTCTATATATACTGTTGTGACAATACTGTGCATAAAACTGAACGGTTTAACAATGCTACAACAAAACCCGTATCAGCCACCACTGAGGTTATTTCCACGTCCAACCAGATTTTTCAGTAATTTCCTGCTGGAGAATATCTTCAGAATTTGTAGCAAAATCAGGTGTTCCTGCAAATAAGCCAATTAATGGGTCAGATCCATAGTTATCAACTGGTTCTACCAATTGGGTTTCGAGATACAGTCTAACAGCTTCACTAACAATTGATTCAGGAGATTCTCCTCCTTGACTAGCCACATTTATTACTTTTTCAAGTAAAGTCTGTTCTGGTTTCCAGTTAAATGTAGAATCCACAAGATAACTTCTCTCTGATTAGTAACAAATGACATTCTAACAAATAACGTTTGATACTCGTTATCATACTTTTTTGTTTTAATTCAAATATACACACAGCACTTGCTTTTCCATAAAAGGCGATGTTTAACGACAAGCCCGGAGCTTTCGGAGTCTCGCCTGGGCGCTATGCGTCTACGCTTTATTTTTGAGGTTTTCTGAAAGGCGATGCCAACTCTTGGAGAGGCTACGCCAACGCCTACGCTTTTGGGAATGTGTGAAGTTTTTAGACGGTCGGATTGTCAATTGCAGCAGTTCAATTTGATAGCCAAAATCTTCTCCGTTATATTTGAGGTGTATCAGTCGCTTACTTTTTCCTCCAAATTAATCAGCATGGATATCACAGCTACCTTGAACGAAATTGCAACTCTGAGTGTTGAAGATAGAATCCGTATTGTGCAGGCAATTTGGGATAGCATCGCAGCAGAGAAAGTTTACCCTGATTTAACCGACGCACAGAAGCAAGAGCTTGATCGTCGAATAGCTGATTACGATTCAAATCCAGACAATGTGCTGACTTGGGAGGAAATCAAAGCATCAATTAAGGGACAGCAATGAATTATGTCCTGGTATTTCGCCCAGAAGTTCAAGAAGAACTCAATGAAGCGTACAGTTGGTATGAGAGCCAGAAACCTGGTCTGGGCAACGAGTTTTTGGACTGTGTAGACGAGACGGTGAATCTAATTTGCCAGATGCCAGAATCCTATGCAGTTGCCTACCGTGATATTCGACGAGCATTAGTACGACGATTTCCCTATGCTGTGTACTATCGAATTGTTTCGAGTCGAGTGATTATCACAGCAATTTTTCATGGTCGCAGAGATCCAAAATCGTGGCAGACGCGAACCTAATACTGCAATGCAGTGGACAGATAAAAGCCCCTATGCGTCTACGCTTTGTTTTTGAGGTGGCGATGTCTAACGACAAGCCCAGAGCTAACGGAAACGTCTCCGGCTCCGCGTTATGCGTCTACGCTGTGTTGTTGAGATTTTCTGAAAGGCGATCGCTTTTGGGAATGTGCGAAGTGCGATCGCACTCAATACGGTTCGGTTAAGCTCTAAGCGGTATTGAGAATAGAAAAAGATTGGTAAATCAAAAAAGCAACTCTTGCCTTGGGCGCAGTAGTTCAAATAAAAATCCCTGCCACAGTAGACAGGGATAGTAATTTTTAGCTAGGGCTTGTCTGCTAACTAACAAAATCTTTGTGGGCAGCGACAAGCATCTGAGCCTGCCTTAAAACGTTTCCGAATAAATAAATAGGAATCTGCCAAGCAGCAACGGTAACTTCTTTGACTATATCCTGTACACTAATTGCGATTAATTCATGCTCTGGTGGCTCTCCTTCAACTGTACCAGACCAAGTAAAAGCTAATAAGAAATCATCATCTCCAGGCAAGGAGCCAATCAAACATTCTTCTGGTGTGGGCTGACAAATAATTCCATGATCATTTGCAAGTTCCACTAGTCTTTGAAAGTTGTTTAGGTGCGTCATTTGTCCTTTGGATGTAATTTAATCTCAGTTTTAGAAGAAATCATATTTTTATCTCCATAACTCAAGTTAGTTGCTCTATACCTTAAATTACGAATTGTTAATTATTCGGTCAGAGTTAGGAGTTATTGGAGTTGGATCAGGCTTAAGTCCAAAATCTTACCGCGATCGCTTGGTTCTATCAGCAACAATTGCTACTGTTTTAAAAAAAGCTAGACTACCTACTTTTTGGGTTGACCGTATTTACATCCACCTCCCTTCGTTACCATTTCAATATTGATCCCCTAATCTCACCCAGGCTGACGGAGTGCATTGAGAAATGCGTAGACGCCTAGCGACTTGTCGTCAGACATCGCTTTTGGGGGAACAGCTGTAAACCGAAGCAGAAAAAGATGCTCGTCAACATTAGATTGTTGGATCACCTTGGCATAGATATGTTCTTCTTCTGTTGCTAGTCCTGGTTGAATTAATAACTTGAGTTTGAGATTACTCAAGAGTTCTAAAGAGTGTGGTGAGCGCAATTGCGCCCCTTTTTCTGAGAGGCTAATCAATGCTCCTAGAAATACTGTTCCCACGACATGTTTCCCCTGCAAAATACTGTATTCTACAGGGACTTCTTGATTAAGAATGACCATTTTTTCATCATCTTTAGGCAAGAATAAATTATATTGACCGCCAATGCCACGAATTTCACAAATTGTCACAAGGTGTTTCATTCCCTTAGGTTCTATTTGTAGTTGTCCAGCAATTTGGAGGTCAATATTGGCATCTTTCCAGGTATTTTCGGAAATTAAAATCTGTCCTCCTACGGTATAAGACTCAATTCGGGCAGCCAAATTCACATGACTGCCAATAACTGTATATTGAGCGCGTTTTTGAGAACCGACATTTCCCGCCACGGCTTCGCCTGTATTAATTCCAATTCCCATTTCGAGGATTGGGAAATTCATTTGTTGATTTTGTTTGTTCACTTGCTGCATTGCCAATTGCATCGCAATAGCACAGGCGAGCGCTCGTTGAGAATCATCTTTACGACTAATTGGCGCACCAAATATCACAAAAATCCCATCACCCATAAACTCATTAATCGTGCCTTTATACTGGTTAATCACATCCGTCATTGCTCCCAGATAAAGATTCAAAATCTTTACTACTTCTTCAGGTGGCAATTGTTCGGAAATAGCCGAGAATCCTCTTAAATCAGACACGAGAACCGTAACTTTTCGGCGTTCTCCCCCCAGCTTTAACCCAGAAGGAGTTTCCAGGATATTGGCGACGATTTCATCAGTTAGATAGCGACCGAGGGTTTTTCGCATCTCGGTAGCGCTTTGGGCAATATACTGAGTGAGTGCGATCGCAGAACCTGCAAATGCCAACAATGAAGGGACAACGGGAATCCACCAACCAGCCAAAAACGCCAGAAAACTACCACCAATTAACCCGCCACCCACAAGACTTACACTAATAGCCATGAGGGTTTTCTGGTTGCTACTGTGGCGTTGGTGCCAGCACAAGCTAGCACCAATAATTGACCAAATCAAAATTAATAGCCATTCTGCCGGCTCAGGTAAAGACTTGATTAACGGACGACCTTGCATTGCTGCACTTAAAATTTGACTAATCAAATTAGCATGAATTGTCACACCCGCCATCCGTTCCGGGTCAGTAAAGACATTACTGCTGTAAGGCGTATAGAATAAATCCTTCAAACTCTCAGCAGTAGCACCAATTAATACCACTTTGTCTCGCATTAAGTCTCGTGGGATGAGGTTATCTTGCACTCCGGTGAGAGAGACTTTAGTAAACTGCTGTATCCGCCCTCGATAGTTCAACAGCACTTGATAACTCCCCGCGTCTGCTCGGACATAACCCCCATCATTAGCTTCAAAAATCGGGAAAATACCCCGATTTAACTGCAAGTAATTGGAGTTAGTTGCTGCTGGCTTCGCGGTAATACCTTCAGGTTTCAAGTACAACAATGCCAGTTTTAAGGCAAAGCTTTCCAGAATCTCGTCATTATTTAAATTTACGTATAATAATGCTCGCCGAATTTTGCCATCCCCATCTATGGGTAAATCGTTTGACCCAATTTGATGAAGTTGCTTCAGTTCTGGAGACGAATCAACCGCCGAACTATCAATAGTATCGGAGACTTTTTGTACTCCAATCAAATTGGGAGTAGACTTAAACACCTTAAGCAAGTCTTGATGACCGGGATTGACGGGTAAATCACGATAAATATCTAAACCAATTGCTCTGGGTTGCTGCTGTTTTATTTTCTTTAACAAACTGGCAAGTGTTCCATCAGACATAGGCCACTGACCCTGCTTGCGGATATCTGCCTCATTAATCTCAACTATGACGATGCGGGTATCAGGCGACTCTCGTGGACGGACGAGAAAAAATTGATCTAGTGCCGCCAATTCCAACAATTGCAGTAATCCAGTCAAGCGTATTGCAATCACCAGGGCTGTAATATTGGGAACAGCGAGTAAAACACCTCGCCATTGCCAGATTTGCGGTTTCAGCTTTGCCCACATAATATTTAGTGCTGAGTGCTGAGTGCTGAGTTAGGAGTTAGGAGTTAGGAGTTAGGAGTTAAGAGTTTAGAATTCTCCCAATGTCCAATGCCCTTTTTTAATTTGGTGCTGAATTCTTAGATGTGCAACAATCAATCAATGGTTCTGAAGCGATCGCACTCAAACCTACTGACTTGAAAAATTGTCTCCAATCCAGCCTCGCTTTGAAATTATTCGGCTCAGTCTGGCGTAGCTTCACCAAACTTGTCAGCGCTTCATGCCAAATCCCAGCTTCTGCATACATGGTGGGCAACTTGTACAAATTTGCCTTTGCTAACGCCTCCGACAAGGGTAATCCTGGTTGAGTGCGTTCCACCCAACCATCTACAGTCGGATTTTCGCTGGAGTCTTGAGCATCACAAACAATTGTTAGATACCAGTGATAAGTTTTACCTACAGCGAGTGCAGGGGCACTTTCAGGAAGTTTGAAGCTAATAATTCCGGGTTTATTGGGAAGTGTAAAAGATGTTTCATAAAATACATTCTGGTCTTCAGCTAGCAGCATAAACTTGGCTGTTTTGACTTGAGATGGAGGTACATACCAGAAAAATGTTGGACGTTGAGCAAATGTCAGCCCTAATTTATCTGGAGGTATTAAGGGAATTATGAGTTTTTTCCTTGTTAGGCAAGAGCCACCACGGGTAGAACCACCAGCACTTGCGGGAGGTTTTCCCCGCTGTGGTGGCTTAAATGTCTGACTAATTTGCCAAGTTTTATGGGAATGGTATGACTGAGCCTGTACCTGTACTGTCAAAGCAGAAACCAAATACAAAGGTAAGAAAAAGGCTACATATAGAGATGGTTTAATCCATTTCATATTGATAATGCCTGGGTTCTAGATTAGTCAGGTGAATAAATAGAGTATTCCCAAAAGCAGAGTCAGATTTTTCACTCAACTACGAATTACGAATTACGAATTGTTATCTGCCCCTTTTAGTCACAATATGGCAATATATAAAGTTGTAGCTGACCGCCCACATAGAGGTTGAACGTGGATACCATTGCAATTCCTGCTCTAAATCGGCCAGTGGATGCCACGGTAGAAATTCCCGGTTCTAAAAGTCTTACCAATCGGGCCTTGCTTGTCGCTGCTTTGGCGCAAGGTGACTCTATTTTAGAAAATGCCTTATTTAGTGAAGACAGCGAGTATTTTGCCAAATGCGTAGAGCAATTGGGCATTTCCATTACGCTGAATCCTCATCTGGCTGAAATCCAAGTGGCGGGAAGAGGAGGCGACATTCCAGCTAAACAGGCAGATTTATTTGTGGGTTTGGCAGGTACAGCAGCACGGTTTATTTCGGCGCTGGTGGCACTGGGAAACGGCGAATATCGGCTAGATGGCGTTCCCCGAATGCGAGAACGACCGATGGGTGACATGCTGACGGTGCTGGAAGCGGGCGGAGCAACCATTAACTTTGAGGGAAACTCCGGATTTATGCCCTACACCCTCTATAGTCGGCAATTCGCTGGCGGAAATTTTCGGTTGAAAGCGAACCAAACAAGTCAGCAACTTTCGGCATTGCTGATGATTGCGCCTTATGCTCAACAAGATACGAGCATTGAGGTTGAGGGTACACTAGTTTCTCAATCTTACGTCAAAATGACCTGTCGTCTGATGGCAGATTTTGGCGTGAAGGTGATTCAAATCGGCGATAATCAATTTCAGATTAAAGCGAGTCAACGTTACCAAGCTCGACATTACACAATAGAACCCGATGCGTCAAATGCCTCTTACTTTTTTGCCGCCGCCGCTGTCACAGGTGGACGGGTGCGCGTCAAACATTTGACTAAACAATCCTGTCAGGGTGATATTCTGTGGCTGGATGTTTTAGAACAGATGGGTTGCCAGATTAAGGATTCGGATGATTACACCGAAGTGACGGGGCCGAAGCAATTGCAAGGCATCGACATTGATATGAATGATATATCAGATTTGGTGCAAACATTAGCTGCGATCGCGCCTTTTGCCAGTTCACCTGTTACCATCCGCAATGTGGAACATATTCGATATAAGGAAACCGATCGGATTAAAGCTGTTGTCACAGAGTTACGTCGGCTAGGAGTTAAGGTTGAAGAATTTGCAGATAGACTGAAAATTGAGCCTAGCCCTATTACCCCAGCGGCGATTGAAACCTATCACGATCATCGAATGGCGATGGCTTTTGCTGTCACTGGCTTGAAGGTTCCAGGAATTGTGATTAAAGATCCTGGCTGTACAGCGAAAACCTTTCCAGATTACTTTACCCGATTCTTCCAAATGTTAGAACAATAGGAAGAGAATATCAAAGTATTCTCGTAGGGTGTGTTATGCCGGAGGCTAACGCACCAACTCTTTTTAACTTTCAAAGCAGCGCTACCAACCTTCAAGGATAGGGCTGAAACTCCTGAAACTGGATGCGTAACAATCACTCCAAAACTTTTAATAAGCTGAGAAACATCTAATTTGTATAACCAAATTAGATGTTTCTCTTGTGGGGTGGTCATCTTGCCCGCCCTAATTATGCAAGTTAAATGTGGAACAGCTTATCATGTCCGCTTGATTACTTATAAAACCCGAAGAACCCCACCCCGCCAAAGCTACGCTTTGTCTCCCCTCCTCGCCTGCGGGGAGGGGTTGGGGGTGGGGTTCTTTTATTATGGGTAATTTGACGGACATGATATTAGTTATCGCCTAAGTCTTTCATTAGGAAACATAAATTCGATTTTATTTTTACCTCTAATTAAAGTTTGCTTAAACTGATCATTCTAAAATATGGTGACTCCAATGACTTGGAGACTTATCTTTTTATCTTAAAAAGGTAAAAATCATTGATTCTGATTACTGTTGTAATCAGTGATGAATACCCATTTGGGAAATAAGTAAGTTAGAAACTAATTATTTCTATACCTTGCAGCGTGGATTGCTGACAAAAGTTTATCGAGAGGAAAACTGAGATGAAATTTTTTCCACAATTAGTGCTTGCTGCTGCTACTTTGACTTTAGGTTTTGCTACTCTAGATGCAAAATCTGCATCGGCTGCAATTATTAATTACGCTTTCACAGTTGATAGCCCCGTAACTAAGGGAAATGGCTTTTTTAGCTTTGATGACTCAACTTTTAGTAATGAAAATAATCCCGAAGCTACTATTAAGTCACTGTCTTTCAAATTTGACGGTAATTCTAGCGTTTACACTGAACAAGATGATACCAAATACCCAAATTTTCCTGTTGTCTTTCAAACCACATCCTTAACAGGAAAAACATCTTTAGCATTAAACTATCTGTTCAACGATAAAGCTAATCCTTCCAGTTCTATCAGTTACGAAATCATTGGTGATGATTTTACAATTTTCTCTAGAACTTCTCCAGATGATGAACCGATATCAGGTATAGTTTCGTATACACAAGTACCTGAACCTACACCCTTAGTTGGCGCTCTCTTTGCTTGTAGTCTAGGCTGGATGATGAAGAGAAAAGTAACATCTATAAAAAAGGTTAAAATCTAATCTTGGTTAAGTTGATATTAACGCTTTCTTTGCCAAGGATTAATCTCTTACTAATATGCTTTTATGTGGCAAAACAACATCTAATAAATTGATGCCAGAAGAAAAAATTGGGAATTAAAACCTGATTTTGGTAAGGGAGTTACTTACGAAGTTTGCCTAAGACCACCCTGCCTTCTTCGTGCTAGCTGTTGCTGCGCTTTAACTTACCTGTTAGTCAGGAGTAGAGAATGGTAGATTACCGGAATTTTGAGCAGTTCCTACACAGTCGAATCAAACGACGCAACTTAATTATCGGGGCAGGAGCATTGTCTGGGTTAGCGATCGCTAACCAATTTTCTGATCAAAGAGCGATGTCTGCTGACAAGCCGCTAGGCGTCTACGCTAAAAGCAGATTTTCCAATTATCCTTTCACTTTGGGTGTAGCGTCGGGTGATCCCTATCCCACCAGCGTAGTGATCTGGACTCGTCTAGCTCCCGAACCCTTAAATGGAGGTGGAATGCCACCTGCTAATGTGCCAATTCGCTGGGAAGTAGCTACCGATCCCGACATGAAGCGCATTGTCTCCAGAGGTACGGTACTGGCAACTCCACAACTAGCTCACTCAGTTCGAGTTGTGGTAGAGGGACTGCAATCTGATACTTGGTACTGGTATCGCTTTCTTGTCGGCCAAGACGCTAGCCCCATTGGTCGCACTCGTACAGCTCCGCTAGCAGGTGGCTACTTAAATAAATTAAACTTTGCCCTTGTCTCCTGTCAGCACTATGAGCAGGGCTACTATACTGCTTACAAATATATTGCCCAGGACGACCTCGACTTGGTAGTGCATGTTGGCGACTACATCTATGAAGGAGGAATTTCAAGCGATCGCCCCAGACAGCATAATAGTGCAGAAATTGTGACCTTGGAAGATTATCGCAACCGTCACGCCCTCTATAAAACTGATACCAATCTGCAAGCAGCTCATGCAGCCTTTCCCTGGATTGTCACCTGGGATGACCATGAGGTAGAAAACAACTACGCCAACGATATCTCAGAAATTGATACTGAACCAGATCAGAATCGGGCAATCTTCTTAAAACGGCGGGCTGCTGCCTATCAAGCTTACTACGAACACATGCCACTGCGCCCCTTCTCGCGTCCGGTTGGCCCTGATATGCAACTTTTCCGTCGGCTCTCCTTTGGTAACTTAGCCACCTTTCATGTCCTAGATACCCGTCAGTATCGCACCGATCAGCCCTGTGGTGATGGTACCAAAGAACGTTGCCCACAAAATTTAGATCCGAATGCAACGATTACTGGCAAGCGTCAGGAAAATTGGCTATATGATGGTCTAAATAGCTCACAGGCTAAGTGGAATGTTTTAGCACAGCAAGTTGTAGTTGCTCAGATAGACACAAAACCAGGGAAAGGCGGAACCTACAGCATGGATAAGTGGGATGGTTATGTGGCTTCCCGCGATCGCCTCATGCATTTCTTAGAACAGCGCAAACCATCTAATCCAGTAGTTTTATCAGGCGATATCCATTCCAACTGGGCAATGAATTTAAAGGCTGACTTTAATAACCCAGAATCTACTACAGTCGGGAGTGAATTCGTCTGTACCTCAATAACCTCCGGTGGAGATGGGGCAGATACCAATCCAAATGTTGAAGCTTACTTACCCGATAACCCACACATTAAGTTCTTCAACGGTCAACGCGGATATGTTCGCTGTGCGCTGACTCCCACAAGCTGCAAGACAGACTATCTAGTTTTATCAAACGTCACAACCCCATTTGGCACAATTAGTAAGCGGGCTTCATTTGTGGTTGAAAATGGTCGTCCGGGAATACAACAAGTCTAATCATTTAATTCTCAGGTATTGAAACCAGACAATCACAGATGGATACAGATAAATACTAATGATTTATGTGTATCCATCTGTGTTTTCATTTTCAGAAAATTGGCTTTTGCAAGTCGATGCTTTCTAGCGTCAACCCAATCGACAAGATCAACATCTACAAGATTAGCGATCGCACGATGTTTTCAAACTCAACCTGCAAGCAGAACTATTAGTACTCGTTGCATTTTCTTAAACATCTGTTACATTACTTTACAGACGGTTATAACTGCTACAACACTTGAACTTTGGAGTTTTACTTATGTCAGGTTTTAAGAATCCTGCGCCTATTGTTTCAGAAGATCCTAATGCCGTGCGTTTTGGCTTCACTCCTCAGAGTGAAAATTGGAACGGTCGTCTTGCAATGATTGGTTTTCTATCTGCAATTTTGATTGAAGCTTTTTCTGGTCAAGGCTTACTCCATTTCTGGGGCATCCTCTAAATTGATGTAGGCTTTTCGCCTTTACTTGACACTCATCTCATGTCTGGCAAATTACTTGTGATATCATGTCCGCATAATTAGTTACGATTCCCACAGTAATTGCACCCCACCCCTTAATCCCCTCCCCGCAAGCGGGGAGGGGAGACAAAGCATAGCTTTGGCGGGGTGGGGTTCTCTTGAAAGTTAGCCGAGTCTTGCCTTCACCCACTCCAGAGGGGAGACAAAGCATAGCTTTGGCGGGGTGGGGTTCTCTTATTATGGGCAATTCAACGGAGATATCAGATTGAAAATCTCTTTCCCTATTCCCTGTCACCTGTTTTCTATTTTCAAGCTAAATATCAGATTTTTCCGGTTGAGCCAAAATATAACTGAATAATTACTTTACATCGAATATGTATAGCTAAAACTCATGGAAATACCCCAACGCGTATCAGTTCGCTACAAAGACGCGTCCTTCAATACTAATGAAATCCGCTTGAGAACCTTCCGGCTTGGGTTACAAATATGGGAAGAACAAACCAAACCTAGAAAAACAGAGCTTTATCAGTTTATATCGTCTTGCTTGAAACAAGTTGACCGCCAAGATCGTTTTATGTTTTCTCTACTGTTCATAGAATTAACAGACCTCATACGCAATTCTTCGCTGGAAAGAGGAACGAAAGAGGTTTTGATTAAAACAGCTTTTAGGGAGTTTGCTTGTGCGATAACAGACTTTGAAGACGTTGCCAAATAAAGTTGGTCATGGGGGTGCTGGTATTGCGTAGGCGTAGCCCAATCCAGGCATCGCCCTGAGGTCAGCTAACCTAATCGAGTAGAATATCTATTAAGTAAGCAGCTTTCCAATCGATTAGTTTTTTTGCTAAATGCGCGGATGGGTAGGTGTTGGGAAAAGGGTAACTAGAAAAATGGCTGAATTGCCCTATATGCAATAACTTGAAAGCTTTAGCATTTGGAAACCATCCGCGCACCTTATGGGGACTAGTTTTCAGCCATTTGCCTCTAGCCAACTCACAATTCCTCGTGTTATGATTTGTACATTCGCGCAACCGAACCTTGAAAACCAAATAAGGCAAGGCTTTCAGAAGCCAGCTATTGCAATTACCTAAAATCCCTATTAGGGATTGAAACGAAATTCCCTCAAATCTACGATCCAACAACACTTAATTGCAATTACCTAAAATCCCTATTAGGGATTGAAACCGCCAATCTATGCGCCATAAACAAGGATTGTATATCATTGCAATTACCTAAAATCCCTATTAGGGATTGAAACCCATCTGGGTAGTATTCTGATTCTATTGTATATAGATATTGCAATTACCTAAAATCCCTATTAGGGATTGAAACAGAGATTTGAAAAAATTAACACAAGCGATCGCCTATTGCAATTACCTAAAATCCCTATTAGGGATTGAAACCTCAAACCCCGCCTGATGAATCGTAATTGCGATATTGCAATTACCTAAAATCCCTATTAGGGATTGAAACAATAGAAAAAAAGGGGATAAAGAATGGCACTTATTATTGCAATTACCTAAAATCCCTATTAGGGATTGAAACAGGACAAGTTTCGAGTATATCAGAAGGATTCCACTCAAATTGCAATTACCTAAAATCCCTATTAGGGATTGAAACGCTGGACCAATTGCTACAGCCACAGGGATTACAGATTGCAATTACCTAAAATCCCTATTAGGGATTGAAACGGATGATTGGAGAGAGAAACTCTAAAACACACGCATTGCAATTACCTAAAATCCCTATTAGGGATTGAAACGGCGGTGGCCTGCCGGTGGAAGGAGATGGTTGAATTGCAATTACCTAAAATCCCTATTAGGGATTGAAACTCTCAGGATTATTTGAGTGGAAGTACTAAGCCTTATTGCAATTACCTAAAATCCCTATTAGGGATTGAAACTCACATACACGCTCATCTTGGTATCAACTAGCGATTGCAATTACCTAAAATCCCTATTAGGGATTGAAACAGATTAGACCAGCTTTACCAAGTTGATTTATATTATTGCAATTACCTAAAATCCCTATTAGGGATTGAAACACGGGCAAAGCCTGAGTGTCGCCGCGGAGGTATTGATTGCAATTACCTAAAATCCCTATTAGGGATTGAAACAAATGAATGGGTATTTGATATCAATGGAAAATTATTATTGCAATTACCTAAAATCCCTATTAGGGATTGAAACCCGCTATCTCCTTTGTCCCCTTTGTCCCCCTTGGATTGCAATTACCTAAAATCCCTATTAGGGATTGAAACTCCACCAAGCTTCAAACTCATCATTTGTTTGACTCATATATTGCAATTACCTAAAATCCCTATTAGGGATTGAAACCAGTTGTTACGCAAATATCCTTTAACAAATCAATAATTGCAATTACCTAAAATCCCTATTAGGGATTGAAACATGAGAACATGGTGTTTTAGTAGGCAGTGAAACAAAAGACACTATTGCAATTACCTAAAATCCCTATTAGGGATTGAAACATGAGAACTTACTATAAAAACTTTACCTCCCCAATTGCAATTACCTAAAATCCCTATTAGGGATTGAAACATCCAGGGTATGGAAGCTGGACTGATGAAAAATATCATTGCAATTACCTAAAATCCCTATTAGGGATTGAAACGAACTCCTCCAAACGTATCAACTCTAGAGTATAATTGCAATTACCTAAAATCCCTATTAGGGATTGAAACGAATGCGATCGCCCTGCCATTCAAGGTTGATTGCAGTATTGCAATTACCTAAAATCCCTATTAGGGATTGAAACAAAAAACTAGACAAGTACCAGTACACCCAACTCTTAATATTGCAATTACCTAAAATCCCTATTAGGGATTGAAACCGGGAGATTTTTACCGCCGCGATAACGCCGCAATTCGAATTGCAATTACCTAAAATCCCTATTAGGGATTGAAACTTTAACAATTTCTGTATTTGGCAATCTATCAACCATTGCAATTACCTAAAATCCCTATTAGGGATTGAAACGAATCGCAGGTTGTAGAGACAAAAGTAATCTATTGCAATTACCTAAAATCCCTATTAGGGATTGAAACTTTAAAATCTGATTACCACAGAAGAATTGCTGCATTGCAATTACCTAAAATCCCTATTAGGGATTGAAACTATGCTTGATTTCCCACTCTGTATAGCTTCAGAAATTGCAATTACCTAAAATCCCTATTAGGGATTGAAACCTCCTGGGTGGAAGCGATCGCGCTTTGAAAAATTGATTGCAATTACCTAAAATCCCTATTAGGGATTGAAACAGTTGTAGGATCAGCACCAAGATAAGGACGTAAAATTGCAATTACCTAAAATCCCTATTAGGGATTGAAACTGCTTATATCTCTAAGTTTGAAAATATTAAATCAAATTGCAATTACCTAAAATCCCTATTAGGGATTGAAACTGAGCTTGTGGCTTATAAAAAAGAAGTCACAGAAATTGCAATTACCTAAAATCCCTATTAGGGATTGAAACCTCTATCTTTGCGTGCCATTCAATCAAGTCTGCTAATTGCAATTACCTAAAATCCCTATTAGGGATTGAAACATTGAGATGTGTAGACTAATGCTCTATCCCACCATCGCTAGGCGATGGTTTTGAATAATCACCTCTAATATAGGAATCCGACTTGAGTTTTACTAGGCATACTGAGGGTATAACCCATCTCAGGTAAGGTTTCTACCGTTACACGATTTCAAAAATCAAGTATAAATCTTAGTAGTAGTGACAAAAGTAACTATTTAAACATGACTTTTTTCACAGGCGTGTGCCTGATTATTTCGATTAGATTGAGGCTATACAAATCAAGTAGTGCAAGGCACATTACAAAGATATATGAATCGTTTTAAATCTATTCTTCTTGGAAGCTTATTAGCAGCTGCTTCAATTGCTGCTCTTTCTCCAAATGCTAATGCTGCTGAATTTAAATATGAGCATGATCATTTTAATCGTAATACTACTGTAGGTTTTAATAACAATAAACTCCAACACGAGCGTCAAGTCCGTGAACAACGCGCTCGTGAATTGCGTGAACGTCAAGCCCGTGAACGACATGCTCGTGAATTGCGTGAACGTCAAGCCCGTGAACGACATGCTCGTGAATTGCGTGAACGTCAAGCTCGTTTTCGTAACTAAGCTATAAATTTTCGCTCATATTACCTTAGGAGAGTAGCAATACTCTCCTTTTTTGATTGGCATAAATCTGCTCAAATCAATGCCGTTATTATCCTTTAAATAAATCTATTAAATATTTTCGGAGATCGGGTTGCTGCCGGCTCGAATGCTTGAAAAAGCTAAATTAAAACTCCAATAGTAGTTATCTGCTTGATGGGAACTGTTGTATCTAATGCTGTTGAGAATGCTAAGAATCTTTGCATTTAATGTGATTTGAAAATTAGCTCTTAATCCAGTTCGCTACAATTACTATAGTCTTTGTTTTTTACTTTTTTAAGAGGTCTAACATTGAATATGGTAATGCGTCTTCCCATAGTTGCTGCCACCTTCATGGTTGCTAGCATTAGTATAGGTACACTTTTGGGCGTTGCAGCTCCCGCTTCAGCTCAGGAGATAATCACTTGTTCAAGCCAGAACAATCACAGGAATACTTGTTCAATACCTACTAGAGGTAGAGTAAGGCTTGTTAGGCAATTGTCTGGCGCCAGTTGTAGAGGAAATTGGGGCTATAGGGGTAATCGTATTTGGGTGAAAAATGGTTGCCGAGCTGAGTTCTCAGTTGGCGATCGCAGAAACGGCAGGTATGACAGAAATGACAGAAATGACAGATAGGAAATTGGGTATTTGGGGTCATGATGCCGAAACGGTCTAATTGGACGCGATTGGCTGTAATCCTTGTACGGCAATAGTTTCAGCAAGGTATATCTAGGGTGATATGAGGCTAATTCCTACTTTCAATCAGCAACACCCAAATTCTAGCTAAAGTTAGAGGCTCCGGCTTCCCTCCCCTAGTAGGGGCTACGGTGTACACACATCTCTATATAAAACCAAAATCGTTGTAGATCCTCCTAAATCCCCCTTAAAAAGGGGGACTTTGAGGGTTTTTGCCCCCCTAAAAAAGGGGGGTTGGGCAGGGTTGTTTCATTCTCGACAGAGAAAAATTAAAACTGGGTTTCAAAGCCTCTCCCCCCGTGGGCGAGAGGTTTGGAGAGGGATAAAAAGCCATGCCACAAAACGAGAAATCAAGACTTATGTATTTTTCTTTGTTCGGATGAAACCACCCTGCTTAAAAAGGGGGGTTGGGGGGATCAAAAGCCTGTGGGGCAACTCTAGAAGACTGGTGTGTACACAGTAGCTACTAGGGGAGGGGCTGCTCTTGAGAGGTAAGGCAGGAATCACAGGTAATTTACCGGACATGATATCACTAGCGATCGCTAATAAATAGATGCCAACACCTTATCTGCTGCTGCCCGGAATGCACTTGCTGCACCAGCGCTCATATCCCGTGGCGCACAGATGCGATTTCTCACATAGGCGAGTGTGATGGCTCCAACCGCAGACACAATCGGATCGGCATTGTCTTTACCACCCACGCGCCCCCACGGTAATGCTGCACCATTGCCATTAATCAAATAGTCAGCCAGCAGTCTGAGGTGAAAATCAACCGCTTCTTTAACGGCTGTTGTGTCGCCATTGACTGCCAATGCTTGTACCCCGGAGTTTTTCAAGATGTCTCCTAAAGCAACTTCTCGATTATCAGTCAACCTCTCAGCCGCTTCTGCCCGAAATTGAATTTCCTGGCTAGTTGCTGGGTCTGGGGGCAAGGGATTGCCGATTGGTGTCACGCCCCATCGGCGACGCAAGAGTAAATTGTTGGTGGTATCATCCGATTTGACGCGGTGATAGGCGGGACGCTGTTTGAGTGCTTCAAACCAAGCGTTGATCCGAGGATACCGGGGATTTCCCTTGAGATGATATCCCCGATAAACGGGTAAGTTAGCCGCCAATCGGTCTAAATGGGGGCTATAGGTAATATCTACGATGCTAAATGTTGACAAAAAGTAGGGGCCAGGATACTTGCCGAGAAGTTGCTCCAACTCGTCTAATTTCGCTTCAAAAGCTGCCTGTAAGCTTGCTAATTCATGAGGATCTTCAGGGGCTTGTCTGAGAAATTTGTAGGCGATATGTACACCATTGGTTTCAGCATCCTCAAGCCACTGCCTAGCAACGGCGTTTTCCTCTGGGTCTTCAGGGAGCAAGCTAGGCCCAAATCGTTCTTCCAATGCTAAGAGAATGTCTTTGGATTCATAGACTAACTTTCCCTCAATTTTGGCAGCCGGGACAAGGCCAGTAGGAACTATGTCAGTATACCATTTAGGCTTGTTAGTCAAGTCGATAAACTCTGTCGCAAAAGGAATTTCTTTTTCTTCGAGAGCAAACCAAACCCGTTCGCAAAATGGACACCAAGAGTTAGTATCTCGGTAGAGCAGTACTGGCGGTTCTGTATCTGGCGGCAGTTTATGGAGACTGCTAGGGATGGGAGCAGTAGAAGGGGATTGCCCTGGTCTACGCACCCGTCGAGCAGGGGTATTTTTTTGGGCAATTTCTAACAGTTGTTCCCAATTAGATACTGTGTCTTGAATTGACATATTTCACCTTAGTTTTAGTTAATTTTTTTCAAGAAATCAGTCTGGATTCAGGAGTAAAATAGGCTTTATATCTGGCTTTCAAACTTAGGTTCTGTACCTCCCTAATTTACAACTACTGTTAAGATAGCAACATTTTTACCATTACAGGCACGTCTAATTTAGAAGCTTCGATACTGTCAGCCAAACCCTTGATTGACTATTTGCATTGATTAATCGCATTCGTAAAGCTTCCATCCCATAATGGTTTTACGTCAACTCTCGTTGGGATGACACCCGCACGATAAAATGTATCAGCTACATCTTGCTGGGAAGCGATCGCTTGTTGAGAAATCGGCAGCACTTGCGATCGCCGCTGTTTTAACCCCTCTTTGGCTTCTTTAAGGACAAAGGTTTGATCAACTCCAATTGCTTTTGCATAGTTCTTTGACCACGCTTCTATATGCGATGCTTGCCAATCTTGCGATTTCTGGATGCGGCAGAGGAAGTCTGCGATCGCCGCTTTTTTGTCGGGGTCTGCGATCGCACTCGGCGCTGCTACAATCGTAAAATTGCCGCTGAGAATATTTTTCGCTGATTTGAGTACCTTGGCCCCATCTTTCTCGGCTTGCTGGATTGCGTAACCGTAGGTAGCCCAGGCATCTAAATCACCTCTCCTGAAGGCAGAGAGTCCGTCTGGAATAGTTAGCGCCACGGCATTAACATCTTTGAGCGTCAATCCTTCTTGTGCCAACATCTTAATCAGGAAGTAATGAGCTGTAGTAGCTTTGACATAGCCGATTTTCTTACCTTTGAGGTCAGCAAACTTTTTCGCCTTGGAATTTTTTGGCACAAGTACGACTTGACCCACTGTTGGGCCCTTGATGGAAGCGATGATTTTCACCGCCCCTTGGGATTGAACCGCAAAAATGGGTGGGGTTTCGCTAGCACTACCGATGTCGATGGCGTTGGCGTTGATTGCCTGGACGATCAAGTTTCCCCCAGTAAATTCTGTGAACTCAGTTTTATAGGGAAATTTATCTTCCCCAGCTAACTTGAGTTGCAAATCCCAACCGCCTTTGTACTTAGAAGCACGTAGAGTCACGTTTGACAAGTTGGCCGCAATCGGGTATGCGGCTGTAGCATTTTCGGAGTTGCTGGTAGTAGTGGCGATCGCTAAACCCAAACAAGAACCGAGTGCAAAGATTGCCGAAAGACTTCGGCATAAACCTTTTTGGTTTTGCCCTACATACTCTTGTTCTTTAAACCGACCCAAAGCTGACTTGCTTGGGCGATCGTTTTAGGGATAAAATCTGCTTGCATGTTGGAAAAAGGTATGAGAGTTATTCATACTGCAATTACAGCGATTTTTGGTTAGACCTAACCCCCTAGTAGAGAAAGGGGAAATTGAAAGCTTATCTCCTTTTAGGAGAGAGGTCTATTAATTTTAAAACTGCATTAAGCAATGCCCTAAAATTACTGATTATGCGTTGAAAATTTCCCATGCTATTTGATGCGTTTAAAAATCGTAAATCCCCTAAAATCGAATTTATCAAAACTGACCCAACCTGGCGCGTAGCTTGGGGAACAGTTGATCCAAATTATGAAGAAATCGCTTGGCGAGATGAAAAAATTTCTGTAATTATACCACGCACAGCTTCTGGATTTCTGACGGAGAAATTAGCAATCAGTTCTGGAGGACGATTTGTTGTTGTTGGTGATGTTTGGTTAACTAACCGAGTGCAGTTGCTGCAAAAGTTGGGAATTGAACCAGATAGCTTTAAAGGAAGTTCTCTGCAACTGGTTGCCAATCTTTGGGAACGATGGGGTTTTGAATGTCTTAGCCAACTTGTGGGGATGTTTGCGCTAGTGATTTGGGATCGAGAAAAACAGGTGTTGAGGTTGGTTCGCGATCGCATCGGTGTTCGTACCCTCTATTACACTACCACTGGTTCGGTTCGTTGGATTGCGCCTCAACTGAGAACTTTATCACCCCATCGTTCATCCGATTTAGATTTGGTGGCGTTGCGAGATTATCTTTGTTGTGCCTTTGTTCCAGGAGAACGAACGCTTTGGGAACAAGTGCGGGAACTGCGACCTGGAACCGTTTTAGAATTTCCCGACCACAAAGTTGAAGCTTATTGGCAGCTTCAAGAACAGATTATAGCCATAGATCAACCTTTATCATGGCATGGCGATCGCTTGCGAGAACTCCTAGACCAAGTTGTTCAAGAATATTTACCACCAGCCAATGAACCCGTTGGTGTTTTTCTTTCTGGTGGTTTGGACTCTAGCGCTATCACTGCTTTGGTAGCAAAATTTCACAAAGCACCAGTTCACACCTTCTCGATTCATTTTGGTGCTGAATGTCCCAATGAGTTAGAATTTTCCAGTCTCGTCGCATCCCATTGCCAGACGCAGCACCACATTTTGGAAATTACTTTTAAGGATATGTGGTCACGGCTGCCGGAAACAATGGCCTATTTAGATGACCCGATTGGCGACCCACTGACTGTTCCCAACCTTTTGCTGGGACGACTGGCGAGAGAAAGCACAGAAGTAGTTTTAAATGGTGAAGGTGGCGACCCTTGTTTTGGTGGGCCAAAAAATCAGCCAATGCTAATTAATAGTTTATATGGTTCTGTCACCAATCAGGATGCATTACAAGCTTATTTAATTTCCTTCCAAAAGTGCGCTGTCGACTTACCGCAACTTTTAAAACCAGAAGTTTGGACAGCAGTACAAACAGCACCTTGGGTTTTTGAAGAAGATTTATATTCCCAAGCCAGCTATCTGAATCGTTTGATGGCAATGAACATCAAATTTAAAGGTGCTGACCAAATTCTGACGAAAGTCAGTAACTTGACTCAAGCAGCCCTTTTACACGGTCGTTCTCCCCTGTTTGACCAACGAGTAGTAGACTTAAGCATGGCAATCCCTCCAGAGTATAAGCTTTCTGGAGTGGAAGAAAAAGCAGTTTTAAAAGAAGCGATTACCTCCGGTACGTCTTCGACGAACGCAGATATTTTACCAGACGCAATTATTCATCGTCCCAAAAGCGGCATGATGGTGCCGGTACAGTTAGGATTTCGGAAATATTGGCAGCAAGAAGCCAGAGATTTATTGCTCAATCGGAATGCGGCTATAACTCCTTACTTGAACCAGTTGCCAATTCGCAATTGGTTAAACTATCAAGGAGATACTTGGAGTCGTTATGGCGTAAAGCTGTGGTTGCTAGTGAGTTTAGAAATTTGGTTACAAGTGAATCAAAAAGCGCAGTAGTCAAAGCAAGAAAAGATACGCAATGACTAGTACACTGTGGCGTCAGTTTGCCTGCCTTTAACAAAGGGCAAAATCCCCTTGTTAAGCCCCGTGTATGGTTAATTGAGATGGTGGCTAGATATCCGCCCTGCTGCACTAGCCATAAAATATATTTTTAACTACAATGTTAACTTATTCTGGAAATTGAATTTTCTGGTGTGTATTTACACTTAGATAAAAATCAAGTCTAGAACTATTAAGAAAAAATTACACAGATCAAACTAATGACACAGCCTAACTCGGAAGACAAAAATAGCTTTCTTTTCCCTCGTAGTCGATATTATGGTAAGTTCCAGCCAGAGACCTTAGCGTTTAATGCCAACCTCCAAGAATTTACCCAGAAAATTAGTTACATTACTTGCCTAGAAACAGGCGGAAAGTTGTCTCCAGAAGAAGCTTACCAGCAAATTAAGACGCTTTGGAAACAGTTGAAATATAGCAAAAAGGAACTGGCTATTGGTGGAAATCAAGAAATTTAAGCTTTTAACATAATGCGCGAACTATTAGACCTCTTGCAAAAAAGTTTTGTGGTATTATTAAGGGTTTTATAAAAAATCCATACCAGAACCTATACAGAGAAGTTTTGTTACCTCGCTGGGATGTTTGATAAAGATAGAAAGGAAATTTTTAAAACCAGAATCATACCATAATTTATTTTTGCAAGAGGTCTATTATAAACTTTTATCTGATTTTACTCTCACTAGAGTCATAAAAGAAGGTTAGCCCAGTTTCTATGCTTATCTCTTCGTGATAGAAATTTTGTATCAAAACTCATAATTATATTTAACTACGAGCATTCCTTTTGAAGGATGTTACTGCTAACAGCGGCTATTATTGTGCTGATTAATAGTATTGTTAGCTGAAATTAGTTTACTCAATCTAGTCTATTAGCAATTCAGTTCAAAAATCTAGGGTTTTCCTTAGTCAAAGTTCTGTAATAGTTCGCTGAGAGGAGATTTTGGGCGACGCAGCCTAATAACGTTAATTGGCATAATTGTGGAAGAGTCTTTGGAAATGATCGGAATTGTGATTTTTATTTATGCGCTGCTAGCTTACCTTAGCAGGTTGAGAGAAAGCGTTCAACTGAAAATCTATATATCTGAAAAGTAATATCATGTCCGGCAATCAACTAATGATGGCTACTTAGCTTCTAGCAAAGTCCAAAAGTAGCCATCTGGCGCAACAAAGGAAAAACTTGTCTCGCCAAACTCATTACTAATGATGTCTGTAACTTTTTGTCCAGTACTTGCTTTAATGCGATCGCAATACTCCTGTATTCCCTTAACCCGATAGGTATATAAAGACATACCCAAGCTACCTGGTTGGGCAGCCTCAAAGCGCGATTCTAAATTAATATTTTCTGGGAATCGAATGATATAAAGTCTACCACTGCGTGCAGCCATCAGGTCAGACTTAGAAGAACGAGGATCATCAAAGGTAGTGACAATAAACTTTTCGCCAGGGTTAAGGTCAAAAATATCTCGACCGGCTAGCGAAGATTCATAGCTAGTTTCGACATCATCACGCACACGCAGCAAACCCAAAACTTCTTCATAAAACTTCAGGGTTTCTTTGCTGTCATCTTGAACGATGATTCCCATGTGGGTAAACTGACTAGCCTTAAGAGCAGCATTATGGTTAACTTGTCCGTAATCCGGCAGTGTATAGCCAAACCGTTGAAATAAAACCTGTCGGGCTAAGGGTTGCAGTAGCAGCATTTCGCGCACACCAACCGCTGGCTCAATAAAAGGACGGCTTTTCCTCTCTTTGTTGTAGATGACTTCCCAATAAGGGTTAGTATGCCGAATAGGCAAACCTGCGGCTTTAGCATCCTCTATATGATTTAAGATACTCAACACATCCGCCGTTAAGCTTGTTGCCCAGCGATTTCCCTTAATTTTCATCGACGCAATTCCCAAACCTTGATGAGTGGGGTTTTGCCAAACCATTAGCCGAATCAAACCATGATCTGCATTTTGGTGATAGAGGCGGATTGAGCGTAAAGATGAATTCACACCATATAATTGATTGGCTACATCTGCGGTTAATTCACCTACTTGACCAATACGATAGCCAAATTGCTCCCAATACTGAATTGCAGAAATTGGCTCTGGGATGCCGATACAAACTTCATAGATCCCTTCAATTGCGGTTTGTTGTTCTTGAGTCATACCAATTTTGGATTTTAGATTGGGTCAAAATTACTCGTTTCCTCGTTCCCATGCAGAGTATAGGAATGGCTGATTAGACGCTCTGCCTCTAGTAATATATTTAGTCAGCAGCCCACATGAATACATTCCCATGCGGAGCATAGGAACGAGAGAAAGTGTTTACAAAAGTATCTCAGAAAGAATCCGAAAAGCAACAACTTTATTTTGTAGCTTATGATGTACCTACAAAAGTGAGACGGAACTGAATATAGACGTAATCAGCGATCGCCATAAAGTTTTTTTATAGGAGTTAAGCTATGACGCAGCGACTGACTCAAGAGCAATTATTACAAATAGTCACGGAAGTAGAAGGTCTACAAGTGCGTCGGGAAGCGGAACTAGACCAACAGCAGGTTAGAGAAATTTTACAGGAGTTGAATTTACCGCCAGAGTTACTAGATGAAGCGCTGATTCAGTTAAATCGCCGCCAAGCACTAGAGGTACAACAACGCCGGAATCGATGGATTACCTCTGGAGTAGTGGCAGTCTTAGTAGTTGCGATCGCATCGACAATATTTTTCATGCAGCAGCAAAATTCTGTACTCTCTCGTGTTTCTGCTCAACAAGACCGCATCACTTTGGTACAAAATAGTGGCGGTGACTTGAAGACAATTTCCCGTCAAACCAATCCAGAAGTTTTTTACGGTGTCACCTTGAAGGATGCACCCTTGGGTAAAAAGCTGGCTCTCTCCTGTAATTGGATTGACCCAAGCGGTCAAATTGTCAAGCAAAACAACTATCAAACCCGCGAAATTAGTACGTCTGTCTGGGATACCCAGTGTCGCTACACTATTAATCCGGCTGCAACTGTTGGCAATTGGAAGGTGCAGATGTTCCTGGAAGGTCGGCAGATTAGCGATGAAACCTTTGAAGTGAAATAGTCCAGATGGGCAACATCCCGCATCACTTTCTTGGCTATTGGGGTTACGGCGCTCAACATGAGTTGGAAGCACTGTTAAGTAATGTTCTGGAAAACCTCTCTCCAAACCTCTCCCCTAGAAAGAGAGAGGCTTTGAATTTTCCCCCTTCCCTACAAGGGTTGGGGGTTAGCGGGTTAGGTCTGAAAAATCAGTTATCTCCACAAGAAAATTATCCTTTTCCCATCTGGAATGTTGTTTATATAGGATTTGATGGAAATTCCCCATTGCAACAAAATCAGAACTTATACGCTGAACACCTGAAACCTCGATCCCCCCTAACCCCCCTTAAAAAGGGGGGAACCTTGAAAGCCCAGCTTAAAAACGAGGAAACCTTGAAAGCGCCCTTTTTAAGGGGGTTGGGGGATCTCTTCTGCATAAATCCTAATAATCAAATTGCTGCCATCTCAGCATCAGGACTATTGACTTCACCTGATGCTTGGGTAAGTCTACAGGAAAATAACTGCCTAATTTTGGGTAGAGAACCTTTCGGAAAGATGCCTTTGTATTGGACTCAGCAAGGACAAGTCATCTGGTTTGCATCCCAACTGCAACTACTCTTAGCGATTTTGCAACAGTCAGAAGTTAGCATTTCTGGCTTATATGGCTATAGCTGTTTTTCCTACGTTCCTACACCTTTAACCCCCGTTAATGAAGTGTTTGCAGTTCCGGCCGGAACTGAACTAGTTTGGCAGAGTAATTACCAATTAGGTAAGCTGCAAACGCCTGAATCTAAAAACATCCACTCGTGGCAGGAAGCCCCAGAACAGTTAACAGATAAAACTACAGCAATTACCGAATTGCAAACTCTCCTTAAAGACTCGATTGGGCGACAGATTGCCGATTTAAAAGATGAGCCTGTTGGGGTGTTTCTCTCTGGCGGACTCGATTCTTCAGTGGTGGCGGCGTTGCTGGTGCAAGCAGGGGTGAAAGTCCGCGCCTACACTCTAGATTTCGGTGATGTAGGCATTCCAGAATATTCTTATGCTGAACAAGTCGCCCAGTTTCTCAAAATTCCGCTGATTAAAGTTGCAGTAACCCCAAGTTCTATCAAAAATGCCCTAATTCCTACTGTACGAGCATTAGATTTGCCCTTTGGAGATGGTGTGTGTGTTCCGTTGTATCTCCTATCTCAGAGGGCGAGTCAGGAAACTCAAGTAATTTTTAATGGCGAAGGTGGAGATCAATTGTTTGCCGGTTGGACGAACAAACCTTTAATTGCCGCAGGTGTTTATCAGGCAGAAAATCCCGCCGGACAGGAAACTTTTATCCAGCAATATCTCCGCACCTTTCACCGTCTTGGGGGATACGAATCTCAAGTTTATCAGCCAGAGGTATATGCACACATAGAAAATTTGCATCCCGAAGATTGGTTATTGGCAGCTCTTGATAAAGATGAGTGTCCATCTTTGCTGCATCGCCTCCGCCGTGCCAGTCTGATGCTCAAAGGAGCGCAGAATATCCATCCCCGTGCGACTGCATTGGGGTTTGCTCATGGATTATGGGTGCGATCGCCTTTTTGTGACTTACCTCTAGCAGAATGGACATTCCGCCTATCTGGAGAACTCTGTTTGCAGGGAGCTTGTGAAAAATATATCCTCAAGCGGGCTGTAGAAAATTGGCTCCCGCCGGAAATTGTCTGGCGACAAAAACGTGGGATGGGGGTTCCCTTAACTTCTTGGTGTTTAAACGATTTTTGGCATCATTTGGGCATCTGGCTCAATCCAGAAATACTTCGCGCCAACAATCACTTTTATCCTCACATTGCGGCGCAAATCGTTGAAGGCAAACTGGGAGCAGCTATTCAAGGCCGGCGGATTGGTGAGACACTCTGGTTACTTATTATGTGGCAACTTTGGCGATCGCACGTCTTAAATGAAAAACTCAGCAAACAGTCTTGGGATCATCCGTTTTGGTTGCATCCTTGGCTATGGAGAAATTACAAAATAATTCGTAATTTACTGTATCAGGATTCTCGGTAAATGTTATCAAATAATCTAATTCAAAATCGCCTTACTCTGCCGTTTTCTGAGGAACTTGCTCAGGAGTTAATAAATACTTATGGTTCTCCACTTTATGTTTATAATGGCGCTCGCTTAGGCGAAACTATTGAGCGGATTACCAAAGCAGTTAGATATCCGCGCACGCAATTTTGCTTTGCCAGTGTTACCAATGGCAATATTGCGTTGTTAAAAATTTTTCGCTCATTTGGGTGGGGACTTCACGCCAATACACCAGGAGATATTTACCTGGGATTACAAGCTGGTTTCGATCCTAGTGAAATTGTTTATAGCGGTAGTAATTTGAATCGGGCAGAGATGCTACAAGTCCTGAATTGGGGAGTTACAACTCTCAATCTCGATAGCCTCACTCAGTTGCAGTTGTGCTGCGAAGTTTTGCCCAAACGCAGAGAGAAAAATATTCGGCTGGGTTTACGTCTCAATTTACCGGAAATTACGGGAGATAGTCGCATTGGTGTGCGTCCAGAAGAATTTGGTGATGCGATCGCTTTAACTCGTGAGGTTGGACTAAAGCTGAGTGGTTTACACTTCTATCGAGGGACGGGAACTAATGCCACAGAAGCTTTTACCCAAGTGATCGATACGGTAATCGCCACAGCACAACAGTTACCAGATTGGGAATATTTAGATTTTGGTGGTGGCTTTGGCTACCCCTATCACCACCACAAAACAGCCTTTGACTGGGAAATATTTGGGGCTGAGTTAACCCAGAGAATTAGTCGTTTAGGACGGAAAATTGATTTGGTGATTGAACCAGGACGAAGTGCGATCGCTGGATGTGCAACTTTGCTTGCTCAAGTTGTTTCTGTGAAATGGCAAGGACAAAAACAGATTGTTGGAGTTGATACCACCGTTGCGAATCTTTCAGTACCATCAGTACATGGCGGCTACCGAAAAATTATCACTTGGAAGCAAGCAGACAATCCCCACTCCCTATTCACAACTGATATTTGTGGGAACACCACATATTCACGAGATTATCTAGGGAAAAATTGTCAACTCCCAGCCCTAGAAATTGGTGATATCGTTGCCATTCTAGATGTGGGTGCTTATGGTTATGCCATGTCGTCTCACTTTTTACACCGCCCCAAACCTGCGGAAGTCTTGCTAGAAAATGGCACAAACCGCCTGATTCGCCAACGGGAAGAATACAGTGTTTTGCTAACAAATCAGGTGCTGGATAACTAACAATTAAGAACTAACATAAAACAACCATTATGAAGTGTATTAACTGTGGAACTGACAATAAACTAAAAGACCGGACAGCTAATCAAGGTCGGTGTATAAAATGCAATCATCCCTTTGCCTTTGAACCCACCACGATGAGTAATGTTAAGATTACTGACCCTTTTTTTGCAAAGGCGATCGCTGACATTTCTGCAAATAACACCTTATTTTTTACACCCAGGCAACTTTTGTATTTGTTAGATAATCGTTTGAGGGCTAAATCATTTTCAGGATTTATCTGGTTGGTTCCATTTCTAATATTTAGCTTTTTTACAGCCATTTCTAGTTATTTTATAACCCCGTTTATTTTAAGTTTTATTTCTTTTATAATATTTTTTAAATCTAGCAAATCTAGCAAACTTAATAACAAAGCTCGTCAAGCAAATGCCAGGGCTTTACAAATTCTAGGAGGAATCATTATAGCTGGAGGAATTTTATTTAGTATCAGCGTGAATTCATTTGCTATATTTGTTATTTTCATTAGTATGGGGATGCTATCCATATACTTAGGAACTCGACAGTTAGGTAGAATCAGATTAGTAACACAGGAATTGTTCTTTTCGCAATCTCAAGTTAAAGATTGGCTAGATCGCTGGCAGCAAATCAATGGTTAAATTCTCAAAATTCTCCCTTCTCCAAGCCAGGAGAATACACCAGCCACGGTTAATCCTGATGTGACTGCTTACAGTTTTGATAGATTAGTCGTTTGTGATAGTGCTGCCATTGCTCAACTATTAATTGCTAATAATTTTCACTTTGAAAATAACTGTGCAATTCTCAGCATTACTGGATATCCCCAAAGCATTTTTGACATCACAATGCAAATGCTGCGCCGCAACCCTGATTTGAAAGTCTATGCAGTGCATGAGTGCAATCCACGAGGAATTGGTTTAGTTCATAATTTGAGAACCAACGCTAATTGGTTTCTCAATAGCGAGATTGTGATTATTGATATCGGACTAATGCCACGTCAAATTATCGCTACTAAGCGCGGAATGTTCATTCAATCTTCTCCAGAGTCGGCGCAAGCAGCTAAACAATTGCCTGAAGAAGTTCGTCAAAGTTTATCTGCTGAAGAATTAACATGGTTAGAATCAGGAAATTTTGTGGAATTGGAATCTTTCACTCCCCAAAGAATAATTAAAGTTCTCCAAAAGGGTATTACTGGCAGTCTAAATTTAGAAAGTGATGACAGTAGCTTGCTTTTAGTGGGCGATACGGGTAATGATATGTATATTGTTCAAAGTTTTGGTTGAATCTAGCGAGAATGCGATCGCTGCGATCGCATTCCAAATGTGCAAAATGTCCCTCAGACTGGAAGTCACTGGCTCACAATAGAAAGTCGAATTCCTGTTAGAGAGCATTCGCCTTTGGAGGAAAAGTTTTCGATTTACTGAAATTATGCAAAAATTGGAGTTCAGATGTGGTGAGATCGCGCCATTCACCCAATTGTAAGTCATCTAATTGTAGGTGGGCAATGCTGACCCTGACCAGCCGCAAAGTCGGAAACCCAACAGCCGCAGTCATCCGCCGTACTTGGCGGTTTTTTCCCTCTGTCAAGGTTATTTCCAGCCAAGCTGTCGCTACATTTTTGCGAAATCTAATCGGCGGGGTGCGTTCAGGTAGCTGTGGCTCTGTTGGTAAAAGCCTAACTTCTGCTGGTTGAGTGCGGTAATCTTGAATTTCCACACCTGTTTGCAACCTTTTTATCGCATCTGCATCTGGAATTCGCTCTACCTGTACCCAGTAAGTACGTTTATGACCAAAACGCGGATGGGCGAGGCGATGTTGCAATTGCCCATCGTTCGTTAACAGCAGCAACCCTTCACTATCCCAGTCTAAACGTCCCACAGGATACACATCAGGTACATCAATATAATCTTTCAGGGTGCTATGTGTGGGAGCATCTTTTGTAAACTGGCTGAGAACGCCATAAGGTTTGTAAAAAATAATATATTGGTAATGATTTGTCATTTGTCATTGGGCATTTGTCATTGGGCATTTGTCATTGGGCATTTGTCATTGGGCATTTGTCATTGGGCATTTGTCATTGGGCATTTGTCATTGGGCATTGGGCATTGGGCATGGGGCATTGGGCATGGGGTATTGTTATTCTTCTCTTGCTCCTCTCTTCTCTGCTTCCCCTGCTTCTATTCTCTAACGGGACTTCCAGTTTTATAGATTATCTCGTATCTCGTTCCCAGTCGGAGACTGGGAATGCCTCTCATTGAGGCTCCGCCTCAAGACTCGCGGCAGAGCCGCAATTGAGGTGCATTATCCAGCCTCTGGCTAGAAACGAGGTTTAAAAGCAATACGCTTGGGTTAAAGTCAAAAACCAAAACCAGCGTAGGTTGGGTTGAGGGACGAAACCCAACATTTTCGGTACTTTGTTGGGTTTCACTACGTTCAACCCAACCTACAATTATCCTTAACCCAAGCGTATTGGGTTTTAAAGGGGTTTGAAGCCTTCAAATACGTCCCCACATTAAGATGCGTTTATAGGGGAAAAAGAACGGACGCTCATCTTCTACCAACTCGAACAGTTTCTGCTGATAACGTTCTACAAATCGTTCATAGGTTTGGGCATCTAGCTGCGATTCATATGCCGTTAGCAGTGTCCCGCGATACCACTCTACTACGGCTTCTCGTGAAGGCAGCACATGTCCATAAATCTGAAGCTTTACTTCCTGCTTCACAAAACCTAATTTATAAAGCAGTTTAGCGTATGTTTCTGGAGAAAGTACCTCTAAACGCCGCACATATCCTCCCAGTTCTTGACTAAATTCTTTTGCAGTCTCAACTGCTATCTTATGCACTGGCTCATTATCCATCGTTGGTATTTGTACAGCAAGCTGTCCACCAGGTTTTAACTTACCCCGCAATTTATCAAATAACGCCTCATGTTCCGTCAACCACTGCAATGCCGCATTAGAAAATATCACATCAAACTCCCCATATCCTGGGTTTTCCTCAATTTTTCCTTGCTCAAACCGTAGTCCGTTACCTTCAAACTGACGAGCCTTTTGCAGCATTTTCTCAGAAGCATCTATCCCTAAAGTCTCCTGTGCTGCTAAGGTGTCGTGCAGATACTTCGTTAACTTTCCGGTTCCACATCCTAAATCGAGAACTCGTAAGTTTTCTTGCGGATGTATCATATCTACCAAGTCGTAGAACGGGCGACTTCTCTCTGACTCGAATCGTTCGTATAGTTCTGGATTCCATTTATCTGGCATCTCTTGATAATTCCTAATTCGTAATTTATAAAGCCGTATTTTTTGATGTAAACGATAAAAAACGATATCGTCAGAAATTGTGGGTTGAAATTTACTTAAGATACACACCCAATGCCCTATGACTAATTACTTTCGCTCCAACGTTGATGCAATGGCTAGCTATGTCCCAGGTGAGCAGCCCCAACACGGTACACAGATTATTAAACTCAACAGTAACGAAAACCCCTATCCTCCTTCACCTGCGGCATTAGCTGTGTTACAAAATATCGATGGCGAGTGGTTGCGGCGATATCCAGAACCTTTCGGCGGGGAGTTCCGGCAAGCTGCAAGTAAAGTTTTAGGAGTTCCTAGTGATTGGATAATTGTCGGAAATGGTAGTGACGAATTGTTGAGTGTGGTGATTCGAGCCTGTGTAGAACCTGGGAAGAAAGTAGTTTATCCAATGCCAACTTACGTGCTATATCGCACATTAACAGAAATGCAAGCTGCGGAAATTATTGAGATTCCCTACAGCGAGGACTACAGTTTACCTTTAAGAGAACTGGTTGCTGTCAATGGTTCTGTGACATTTATTGCATCGCCTAATAGTCCATCGGGGCATGTGGTAGCAACAAATGATCTACGAAAACTAGCCAGCCAATTATCTGGAGTTTTAGTGATTGATGAAGCATATATAGATTTTACCGAAGAGAATGCATTGGCTTTGGTAAAGGAATACGAAAACGTCATCGTGATTCGGACACTTTCTAAAGGGTACTCATTGGCAGGATTACGACTGGGCTTTGGGGTGGCGAATCCCAAACTCTTGCATGGGTTGTTTAAGGTGAAAGATAGCTATAATATTGATGCGATCGCTTGTGCAATTGGCACGGCTGCTATTACCGATCAAGCTTATAAAAATGCTTGTGTAGCAAAGATTAAAGCATCACGAAATCAGCTAGCAACAGACTTAAAACAATTAGGTTTTCATATCTGGGATTCCCAAGCTAACTTTTTGCTGGCACAACCTCCACAAAGAAACGCAGAATATCTATATCAAAAACTAAAGGAACGGGGAATTTTAATCCGCTACTTCAAGCAGCCTGGACTAGATGATAAATTACGCATTACTATTGGCACCAATGAACAAAATCAGGCTTTAGTGGAGGCGCTGATTTATTTGTTGAGGAGTAGGGATTAGGGAGAGAGAAATTTCCCGTAATAGTAAGCGATCGGTTTCTAATATCATGAGAGTTTAATCCAATTTTAAGTACAGCATTTCATTAATTCGTAGCCAGTTAAATTTGGCAATACCCTGCAATGCCAATGCATCGGCTTGCATTGTTAATGCGTCGGCTTGCATTGTTAATGCGTCGGCTTGCATTGTTAATGCATCGGCTTGCATTGTTAATACATCGGCTTGTATTGTTAATGCATCGGCTTGTATTGTTAATGCGTTCCCCTGCATTCAAAACGCTACGTTTCTATGCAAAACTGTATTAAGCCCAGTTGCGTACTACAACAATCTTGAACCTACTTTCACCAGACAAATCGTAGTCTAAAGAGCCATAGTGTTGCAAAGCCCAGTCTTGCAAATCTTGAATTGCACGGGCAAAGATATCATCCGGGATGTGCCAGGTATTGCGATAAACCTTGTTTCTATAATATTCAAGCAATTTACCCACAGTCAGTTCAGATTGCCATTTGGCTGCAACCACTGTTTCTAAATTTGCTCCTTGTTCGTGCAACTCACCTAAAATCTCTTCTTCTGTTGCACCATAGCCAGGTAAAGGGTAATCATAGCTAGAAATAATATCTTGCCAACGTTGCTGAAAATCAAACCTACCCTGATTCACATCTTCATTAACTTTGCTAAAATTCATATTACCGTGAGTGTAGAGGTAAATTCCCCCTGGTTTGAGGACTCGGCGAATTTCTGCTAGTGCTTGTTTCCAAGCAGAAACCAAGTGAAACACATGAACTGTCAACGCCACATCGAAAGAGTTATCACTAAATGGTAGAGAAGTTGCATCTCCCTTGATTGCTGTAAGTTGGTGAGACACACCCTCTAGTTTTTGGTGCAACTCAGCTAGCATTTTTTCAGAGATATCGACACCAGTGTAGGAATAGCCTTTTTTTGCGATCGGGACAGCAATTCTACCAGTGCCGATACCTGTTTCATAGAATTTGGTTTCTGCTGTTGGTGAAACTAGATTGAGGATAAAATCTGTGATTTGCTCGGAAATACCTGGGGGTAGTGCCCGTGTAGCATCGTAGATATCAGAAACGCGATCGAATGAAATTGTTGCAGTCATGCTATCTTTTATCCTTTCTTGATGGTTATTGACAAAGGCAAATACAGTCAGATGACTAAGAAAATTGCACTTTACCAAGTTTTTTTAGAGCAAAGAATAATGAACTAATATGTAATGTTTGTAGCAAGATACCATTATCAATATTTTCTATTAGCTTTTTTATAGGCAATATAACTACATCAATTTGTTCTGTAACGTCTAACTTCAAATCAGCTACACTTTCTACATTTATTGCTAAAAAACAATGGGTTAAATTGGTATGATTAGCTGGATTTGGTGATAATATACCAGTTTCAATAAAATTATTGCTAGTGTAACCAGTCTCTTCCAATAATTCGCGTTTTGCAGCTTCCACTGGTAAAACATCTTCAGCCTCTACAGCACCACTAGGCAATTCTAGAATTGTCTTTTTCAGACCGTGGCGATATTGCTTTACTAAAATAACTTCCTGATTTTTCGTTAAAGCTACAACATTGACCCATGTCGGATATTCAAGAACATAATAGGGGTCAACTATTGTTCCGTTGGGCATTTGGCAAGTATCAGACCGGACTGAAATCCATCTATCTTTTACTATCTGTCTAGATTTTAATATAATCCAATCAAATGAATTTACCATATTTAAACCTCTATTCGTCTGCTTTTTACAGTAATTATTTCTATTGAATGCGTGTTGCTAGAATCACTGAGTTTTTTGCGGTCACGCGGATTTCTGTGGCAGCAATCCGAGCATCTTTGAGCCAAAATTCCCTGATTGGATCTGTTCGTCCGTGCCATTCTGGAGGCCAGTATTCTTCGGGTGTGAGATCGTCTAGCAAAATAAAGCCTCCTGGTTTGAGAGCATTTATTAATGTTTGAGGTTCGCTGAGTTTTGCCTTTCCGCCATCAGCAAATAACAAATCAAAGGGAGCATAAGTGAGCAAGTCGCGCCAGTCGCCTAGAAGTGCGAGGACATTAGACTTATCTGCAAATAGCTGTTGCACAAGTTGGGCAAGGTGGCGATCGCTTTCAATCGTAATGAATGTACTATCTGGATGTAATGCACTCACAATCCACGCTGCACCAACCCCGCATCCACTACCAATCTCGCCAATTTGACCCTGTGTAATGTGGCTGGTGAGGACGTGCAACAAGCGACCAACTTCCGGGAGCGAAGATTGGGTAAACTCAAGTTGTGCAGCTAAGGATTCTGCTTGTTGCACCACTGGGGCAATTTCGGTAATGCTAGTCATAGTTTTTAAATTTACACTGGCAATAATGAAACATGGGCTGAAACCACTTTCCATCCTTCGGTAAACCTGTACCAAGTCTGGCTTTGTCGTCCGAAACGTTCTACACCATTGATATTGCGGCGAAACTCCAATGTCACTGTTGCTGCATCTTTCCCAAAGGTTACAACCTTAAGATTCAAGATTTCTCGCTCTATTTTCGGGTTTGATCGAGAGGCGCGAAAGTTACGAATTTCATCACCGCCATAGAGGTTTTCTGTGATGCCAAACCGCACTACTTCGGGTGCATCCCAAAATAAGCTATCCATCACCTCCAAATTGTTATTACCAAGGGCTTCTTCATACTTGAGGTACAAATCAGTTACTTCAGTTACAACAGCAGGATCATTTATAGTATTCATTGTTTTTAGAAATTTTTGGTGTTATGGCTGATTATGCACTTTTTCAAATAGTCAGAGCTATTTTTCTTTTAAGCTCTTTCAGTATGTAGATTCAGACGAACCAGATCACGGAAGGCGGAGATTTGCTGCATAAAGAAAATTGAGCCTGCAATACAAATACTTGCACCGAGGATGACAGTATTGCTACTACCAATTTTGCTTGCTAGTGCGCCAGCTATTAAGTTGCCTATAGGTACTGCGCCTGTAGATGCCATAACGTAAAGACCTGTAATTTGTCCGCGATTGCGATCGCTCACCAACAACTGAAGCAGAGTCCGTCCCGCAATTATCTGCAAAATAAAGCCGAAACCAGCCGCCGATAATGAAAGCAGCGAAAGCCAGAACACGCGGGATAGGGCAAAGACAATCAAGCTTATCCCCATAAAACCTATGCCCAATGCCAGAACTTTACCTGACTCCAGTACATTGCTATGCTTAGTTAAATAAATACCACCAGCTAACGTTCCCAAACTGGAAGCTGTCATCAAGAAGCCGAAGTTATTAGGCCCGCCCTGCAAAATCTCTTTGGCAAAAATCGGCCCCAAAGCTAAGTAAAATCCCCACACGCAACAGACTAAAGCCGAACCAATCAAGACTGATCGAATTGGTAAAAACCCAAAGGCATAGTTAAAACTAGCTTTCAATTCTTCTAAAGGTTTGCGTGTGGAAATGACGGCTTTTCTGGGGGCAAGCCGCATCGCCAAGAGGGCAAAAATTACAGCGATATAACTGATAGTATCAATCAGAAAACAAGCGCCCGAACCAATGGCCGCAATTAATAGACCCGCGATCGCAGGCCCAAGCATTACCGAAACGCTGACAAGGGAGGAGTACAAGGCGATCGCATTGCCAAGATTTTCCTTGCTGACCGTTTCTGGTAGAAATGCCTGTCGGGTCGGAATATCGAAGGCGTTGATTATCCCTTGTAACCCACCAAGAAGTGCAATCTGCCAGACATTAATAGTACCGCTCAGAGCCAGCCATGTCAGAGCCAAAGACTGAAGCATCCCTAGAATTTGGGCGACAGTCAGGATGCGATGGCGGTTGGAGCGATCGGCAACAATTCCACCCAGAGGAATCAACATAAGCGTGGGAATTTGGCTGGCAAACCCCACTAGACCGAGTAACCAAGGGGAATCGGTGAGGCGATATACAAGCCAGCTAGTAGCCACCTGGGTCATTGACGTACCAATCAGAGAAATTGCCTGACCTGCATAGTAGAGGCGAAAATTTCTGGAACTAAAAGCACGCAGCATGACTTGTGATTTTTTTGATGCTTCCATATATCACCCCTGAGTAGCTCCAGTTTTTAACCGTGAATAAAAAAGTAGGCAGTCATAGTGAAGGCAACAATCATCACAAATTTCCGAATTAAATGGGGTTCAAGTTTACGAGCATAGTGGGCGCTTAAATAACCACCAAGGGAACCACCCACGGCCATCAAAATAGCTTGATGCCAAGCAATCACACCTGCAAAAATAAAAGGAACGATCGCAATACCATTGATACAGCTCCCTAAAAATGTCTTAAAAGCATTCATTGTGTGAATACTTTTGATACCTAAAAATGTCAGAGTTGCCAGCATTAAAATTCCTAAACCTGCGCCGAAGAAACCGCCATAGATTGCGATCGCTAGTTGAGCCAGTACCAAATTAAACAAGGGTACAGATTTCGGTGATTTATCCTGGTTTTGACGCTGCAACCACTTTTTGAACGGTTCCCCAAAGGTAAATACCAGAGTTGCCAGCAGCAACAGATAGGGAATCAGCTTTTTAAAGACATCTGGCGATGTATATAACAAAGCTATGGAGCCAATCATGCCACCAACTAAACTGACACCACATAGAAGTAAAAAATCTCGCCGCTCGATGCCTAAATCTTGACGATATGCTCCAGCACTTGCTAGAGCCGCCACCCACATCGCGGTATTATTGGTGGCGTTAGCTGCGATCGGCGGTACACCAGTAAAAATGAGAGTTGGAAATGTAATAAAGCTTCCACCACCCGCTACAGCATTTAACCCGCCTGCAATGAAAGCGGTGCTAAAGAGAAGTAAGCTATGGATAAATGTTAATGATGGCGGCATTATTTTAAATTACGAATTATCAATCCGGGAATATCACTTGGAGAATGGGCAATCAAGTCAGCACCATGAGCTTTCAATTCCTCCTCAGTTCCATAGCCATAGGTAACACCAATTGAAGCAATGTGATGGTGCTTGGCTCCAATGATGTCATGTGAGCGATCGCCTACCATCACCACAGTAGAGGCTAAAAGTTTTTCTGTTAGTAAAATATATTGAATTAAGTCGCTTTTTATGCTTCGCGTTCCGTCAAGTTCACTACCATAAACACCATCAAAAAGCAACGACAATCCAAAATATTCAATAATCTGCGTAGCATAAATGTATGGTTTAGAAGTCGCAACAAAAGTTTTATAACCAGCAAAACGAATCGCTTTTAGGATTTCTGGAATCTGGGGATAAAGAGAGTTTTCAAATAATCCAATCGTGGCAAAGCGACGACGATACAGTGAAATAGCTTGTTCAATTACTGTGCTATCTAAAGTTTTCAGCAACTGCGAAAAGCTATCTTTTAGTGGTGGGCCAATACACCAATGCAATTCATCAGCATTCGGTGGTTTGTAACCGAGTTCAGATAGCGCATACTGAATGCATCGAGTAATGCCACGTTTGGGATCTGTTAATGTCCCGTCTAAATCAAAAAGGATAGCAGAGGAAAGCATATCTTATATTAATTCGTAATTCGTAATTAAGAAAGCCAATTTTAATCTGGGTTCCCAGGTTTGCATCTGTAACTTTCTTGGGGATAATTGGTATTACATGAAAGTATTTTCCAATGCCCAATGCCCAATTTAACTTCTAATTTTGAGCGATTTAAAAAAGCCTTCTGCACTAAGTAACGCAATCCCCAATGTGACAACACCAATCCCCACGCTCTGAATCACATTTAAAGTTTCGCTAATCGTTACCCATGCAACTAGCGCCGTTAATGCTGGACTGCTAGAACCAATTATAGAAGCGGTAGATGCGCCAACCATCCGAATCCCCACATTGTTTAGAGTGTGGCCGAGAAAGCTGACTAGACCCGAAAAGATACTGCCAATCCATAGGGGTGTCCAGTCAAGTTGGGCGATCGCAGCTGGCCAGAATAGTAAGCTAATACCAGAAAGCAGTAGAGTAGAGGCAAAACTGATCCAGGTAAAGGGAACTGGATGGAATTTTTCTAAACATTTTTGAGCAATGATGCAATAAAAGGCGTAAACGATCCCAGCGCCAAAACTAGCGAAAATGCCGATCGCAATGGTATGACTGCTGTAGGTGGCAGAAGATTGAGGAATGGTGAGAGCGCTTCCTACTAGGATAATACCCATCACCAGCCAACGGAAGCGGGTGGGGCGATCGCCAAAAAACCTCCAAGATAGCAGTGCTGTAAATACGGGATAGGTGAAGAAGAGGGTCAAGGCAATGCCTGTGGGAATCAAGCCAATAGCAATGTAGAGTGAGGCAATATACACAAACATCAGTACCCCACAGCCCAAAGCTTGGATTAGAACATCCCTGTGCTTCGAGGTGAACAAACCTTTTAATTCAGTCCAAGCAGATGGATATAGCTTGAATGATAGAGATGCCATCAGTGGAACCACTAGCAGCATTCGCATGAACATCAGCAAGAATGAATTCTGCAAATCCGGTTTAACGTATCCACCGAGTAAAAATAAACCTAGTACGAGATGTTCTGAAAACAAAACTCGGACAGTAACGTTGTGAAACGTCAAAACAAAGGAGGATAGAAGAACCGTCAAGATGCCCAACACGATAAAAAGTTTCCTTAGAGACGACCTGATTGTATTGCTAAAACCTAACAAACCAGATGAAGTTTGAGGAAATCAAAGCCGTCGCTGTAAAAACACTGCCAGTTGTTCAATCAAAACTCAGGACTTACACAAAAAATAGCCCAAACCTTGATTTTCCTGTAGGGGCAATTCATGAATTGCCCTTACCGCGTGTAGTTTTTATCTCGTTCCCAGTCTCCGACTGGGAATGCCGTTCTAGAGGCTCCGCCTCCCTTGCTGGCGGCAGAGCCGCAACGATCAACATTTCCAGCCTCTGGCTGGAAACGAGCTTTTAAAGGGGTTTGAGCTTAAGTTGACACCAATGTTGATGAATTGCCCCTACCGCGTCTAGTTTTGCGTAATTCCTAAAAACTATCCAAAGGAACCGGCGCTCACAGGTTCATTTGCAATATTTTTGGCGAACTGGTTTCCCGGACGGGGTAAACCGAGATTTTCGCGCAACGGGTAAAAATGCTCCGAGTTTAAGTTGTTTTTTCGTACTCATATTTCTATCTGCGAGGGCGTACTCATGCTTTTTTCGTTCTCTTGTTTAGAACAAGAAAGTGTCGGTTATTAAGACTCTGGTATTGTTACTTGCGGTTCATAAAGAAAAGAGGGGTAGGTTTTTCAGATTAGACCAATTTTTTGGGTTTTAGAACCAAAATGATTGTCTCAAACCTTAAAACTACGTTCAATAATTGGGAATGTTCTCAATTATTTCTCAGAAACCTAAATACCTACCCTTGAAAGCAGAGGAGCAAGGGGAAACAACTAATGCCCAATGCCCCATGCCCAATGCCCAATGCTCAAATATTACGCAGTCACTGCCTCACGTCGATTGTACTGAGAAGCATCTCCCTTGATGGCCTCACTTTGTTTACCATCGATGCCCACTGGGAGGTCGCCGACAATTGTGACTCGTTGAACGTGGCGGGGCTGGTCGCCATAATCTGCGATCGCATAATGTTGAGTAGCCCGATTGTCCCAAAAGGCTACGTCACCAACTTGCCAATGCCACCGGACTGTGTTCTCAGGACGTGTTACATAAGCTTGTAAGAGTCTGAGAATTTCATCTGATTCAGTCGTTGATAAGCCACGGAACTGGCGCACAAATCCGCCGATGAATAGCCCATGTTCGCCAGATTCGGGATGGATGCGTACAACTGGGTGCAGAGTCTCGTATACAGTCGAGGTGAAGACAGCCCGGTAAGCCTTGACATCTTCGGGTAGGTCGAATCCAGTTGCATAGTCATATTTATTGCTGTGTACTGCCCAAAGTTGATCCGCGAGATTACGCAGATGGGGAGGTAAATCTTGGTAGGCAGTCACGGAGTTTGCCCAGATTGTATCGCCACCGGTCGGGGGAATATCAAGCGCTCGTAAGATAGAGCCGAGAGGAGGACGGTCTATGAATGTCACATCGGTATGCCAGCTATTGGCGCGGGAAGCAGTGCGGCCATAATTCAGGTCTAAGACTTCTGGGTTTTCTGGAAGCGATGGTACAGTGGGGTGGGCTGTAGTGACTTCACCAAAACGACGAGCGAAGGCGACTTGTCCATCAGCATCGAGCTGTTGCTGACCACGGAAAAAGATCACTTTGTATTTGACTAGAGTCTTGCGAATATCGCTGATAATGTCATCGCTGAGGTTATAACTCAGATTAACACCGATGATTTCAGCACCGATACGTCCTGCAACTGGTTTGATGTCAAAGTGTTGAGAACCCATGTTTTTTATCTCCAAGAAGTTTATGTTTTTACAATGTAGAGACGCGATTAATCGCGTCTGCTAAACAGATTCATCGCGTCTGCTAAACACCAGGGGTAGAGCCGCCATCAACGATAATCTCTGTTCCTGTAATCGATGCAGCAAGATCAGATACCAGAAATAACGCCAGCGCGGCAATTTCTTCTGGCTGGGCGATTCTTTTTAAAGGAATACTTTGAATGGTTTGTGCCTTCACTTGCTCAACGGTGATCCCTTGCGCTTGGGCGTTCTGCTGGGCTAAACGTTCAGCACGCTCAGTAGCTGTAGCACCGGGCGATATGGCATTAATCCGAATCTTGTACTCGGCTAACTCTTTAGAAATGCCCTTTGTAAAGTTGAGCAAAGCCGCATTGCTTGTACCACCAGCTAGGAAGTTAGGGCGAGGTGTACGTCCTGCACCGCCGACTATATTGACAATTCGACCATCACCGCGACTTTTTTGATGGGGGACGACGGCTCTAACTAGGCGGATATAGCCCAATAATTTTAGGTTCCAAGCATCCAAAAATAAATCATCAGTGGATTCTAGGAAAGACCCAGCACGGGCTGATCCGGCATTATTAATCAAGATATCAATCTGACCAAACTGAGCCAAGGTGGTTGAAACAACTTTCTCAACATCCTCTGCTTTTGTTAAATCAGCGCTGATGGCAATCACTTTCGCCCCTGGCGTGGGTAAGGATTGGATGTCAGCTAGTGCATTTTCTAGTCTTTCTTGATTGCGGGCTGCGTAGGCGTAGCCCGTCGTAGACATCGCAACATTCACACCTTCACTATAAAGTGCTTTGGCGGTGGCTAAACCAATTCCCGCACTTCCTCCGGTAACGATCGCTGTTTTACCTGATAGTTTTAGTTCTAAGCTCATACAAACTTACCCTCAAAAATGTAATTTACTCAGGACTTACGCAAAAAGGTTCTGAAGTAGCGGTAATTCATGAATTACCGCTACGACAAATCAAGTTTTTGAGACAATTTTGCGTAAGTTCTATTACTTGCGAACCAATAATATTGCTGATTGAGAGCCTGTATTGTGGATATCCAAGATGACTTGATTTTCCCCTGATGTACAACCCAGAAGTATCTTGATTTCTGTATCTCGCTTTTCCAAATCAACACTGAAAATAACGGCAGTTACTGTTTGACTAGACAAGCTACCTATCCAGACATCAATATCATTTCTATCTCCAGAGCAAGTGTTTTCTAAGTATCCATAGTCCAGTGGATAAACGAAGGATGGATAACGTGGATGTGATGTCCCTTTTGGACGATCTATCTTGAGATTACTAGCAGCTACAAGTTGATCTAGTTTGAACCAGAAGTCAGTACTATCCCCCATGCCATCAGCTAATACTCAATTGGAAATGTGTAACACAGCCTTCCCAGGAAAACGCCTGTCGAGTAGTTGTTGTGCTACATCAGCTATTTGTGTCCAAGAAGCTTCTAAATCAATGTGAGGACGCAAATGTCCTGCTTCTACTAAACTCAAAAGCCGTTTTAGACCGACTGCGGCTGATTCAAATCTCAGTTCATCGAACAGACGTAAACCATACAAGCTCACGCTACCAGTCCCAAAAAATTGAGCGGCGTTGAATGTCACTTCTGCTCCCCCAGATACTCCATACAACACAGTTTTTCCATCCTGTGCCAGTAAGCTAAGGGCTACCCCCAAAGTCTTGCCACCGACTGACTCTATAATTAGATCATAGGGGCCATATTCGCTTGCGGGTGAGAGGTCTTCAGCAATCACCACTGATTCTGCCCCTGCTTCTCTAACCAAAGTTTCATAGCCAGCTTGACGAATGTATGCTACGACGTGCGCCCCTGAAAGTTGCGCCAATTGGATAGCAAAGTAACCAACACCTCCTGATGCACCTGTAACTAGAACTCGACGACCTAACAGCGAACCACCTTTGAGTACTGCATGATACGCGGTTAAACCCGCTACAGGCAGTGTGGCAGCTTGAGCAAAGGATACCGATGGCGGTACTTCTGCTAAGGCGTTGGTGGGAACAGAGACAAGTTCTGCCCAAGCACCGGCACGGCGCAAGCCAACTACACGCGCCCCTTGAGGAAGCCCTGAACCATCGGCAGCCGGGGTTTCCACTACACCTGCCAAGTCCCAACCTGGCTGCCAACCAGCCTCAGCAGAAGTTGAACGTTTCACCTCTCCCCGATTCAGGGAAATTGCTGCTACCCGCACTAAAGCTTCATCTGGGGCAGGCTTTGGTGCAGTCACTTCACTCAATGCCAAACGCCCCGGCACATTGGGATCAACAATCACAGCACGTATTTTACTCATAGAGAATGCCCTGGCTTAGAGATTAATTTCTAGTTCGTTGGATCGCAATGTACTGCCTGCAATAGATAAGCTCGATAGATTAACTATTTCTTCTTAACTGCAAATCCTGTAACTAGGTTAACGAAAATTCATAAACTACGGTAAGTCAATAGATTTATAGTATTTTGTAGAACGTAAAAAGAAACCTATCACAGACAGCCAAAAGAATCAAGCACCTTGCGAAAAAATTTGTTTCATCAATACTTGCATCTATTGGTGTGTTGTAAGCTAGTCGCTGTCAACCTCCTACCTGACTACGAGAAGTCGCCCTTTAGACGTATATGGATTATGGTGTGCAGTATGAGGGAATTTAAAATTAAGAAATCTTATCTGTTTTATCCGATGAAAATCAAGCGTTATTTATGGATAAATATTTTACCCATTGCTGTATTATTGGCTATCATTTTGCTAGGAAAAACTCATACCGATTATCTGTGAGGTTGCATAGAACCAGTTGCTCAAGCCCCTTATCTTATCAAAGTTGATTTTGTGCAGCTTCAGATAGAATTTATATCAGTAAAATACGTCATCAAATATCCTATTTTAAACATCATATCTTGATGGGGAAATAATTGGATTTGATGGCAAGTTTTATCAGATAAAAGCTCATGGAGTTACTACAATTCCAAAATGCTAAAGTAGAACTTGATACTCTATCAAAGATTGAGATAAATTTGACCAAGCTGATTTGGGAGATGGCAAACTTACTGAAGTCAACAGAGTTAAACGGTAACTAAATATTTTTGGATTAAAGCGATGTCACTACCAGAAACTATTGCAAAAGAAAAAGATACCCGTCCCGCTGTGGCGATTGGGCATGTGAGATTATATGTGAGTAATGTACCGGAGGCTAGCGATTTTTTCGTCAGGATAGGGCTGCGGTTGATTACCCAATCAGAACAATTAGCTGTTTTAGAATTACGGGGAGGAACGCACTTAGTTTTGAGAACAAGTTCAGAGACTATTGCTCCTGGAATCAACGCGCCTTTTGATCTGATGGTAGATGATGTTTGCGCCACCCGAGATACTTTTAGGAAGTGGGGACTGACTGTTTCTGAGATCGAAACAGGCAGAATCCACAGTTCATTTACTTTGACTGGGCCAGACGGCTATCTATTGACGTTAACTTCCTCACATACAGGCGGTAGAGAAGTTTAACAAAAAAAAAGAAAGGTGTCAGCCGTCAGAATTGGGCATGAATTGGAGTCAGACTTAGGGCGTGTCATCAATAGCGATCGCGCCTTAGCGACGCAACCCAATTACCCGCTCTAAGTCTGCTCCTGTAAAAGTTGCATCGGTTACATTAGCATTGGTCAGATTTGCATCTTCTAGATCAGCTTTCGTAAAATTAGCTCTACTGAGATTTGCTCCCGTCAAATTTGCCTTTCCTAAATCTGCATCCGTTAAATCAGCCCCACTGAAGTTAGCATTACTCAGATTAGTTTCATCCAGGTCAGCGTCAATCAGGATGGCATTACTCAAATCTACTCCGTTGAGGTCAACTTTATCTAAGTCAGCGCCTCGGAAATTACAGCCTTGACATTTTCTGGTAGATAGAAGTTGTTTAACTGAGTCGCCTGTCGCAGTTACAAGGGTAGAAGGAGTTGAAAGCCTTTCTGGATTTTGCTGATTTGTTCGTAGGGGTGTATTTGGAACGGAGGCTAGATTTGGTTCTGCCGCCTGGGGTTTTTCCGCTCTATAACATCCGAGTAAAACTCCTGAGTGCAGCCTTAACCACAGCTTGAAAGGGCTAGTTCTGAATTAGTAGGGTGGGCATTGCCCACCCTATTTTTTTGCTAATTTAAGAAAAGAAAGGTGAAGTTTCCGTTCCCTTGCGGGTAAGTGGAATGTCTTCAAAGCAACTTAATTTACAATACTAAGCAGTTGCCGTTCTTTTGGCTACTTGCAATGAAATTTCGACTGAAGAGACTTTCACTGAAGAAACGACAGCGTCTGATCCCACCTATTCAGATTCAAGTTCGAGATGGAAAATTTGAGATTATGGGTATAGGTGCATGGCATTCCTACTGGCGCGATCCTTACCATTTGCTGCTAACGATTCCCTGGACTGGCTTTCTGATCCTGATTTGTACTTTCTATATAACTATTAATGCTCTATTTGCCCTAGCTTACTTGATAGGAGGGGATTGTATTGCCAACGCCCGACCTGGCTCTTTTTTAGATGTCTTTTTCTTTAGCGTGCAAACCCTAGCATCCATCGGCTATGGGGCAATGTATCCTAAAACAACTTACGCCAACATTATTGTCACGATTGAAGCAATGATCGGTTTGATGGGAATTGCTGTGATGACGGGATTAGCGTTTGCTCGATTCTCCCGGCCCACAGCCCGTGTGGTCTTTAGCCGTGTTGCTGTAATTACACCTCATAATGCGATGCCGACTCTCATATTTCGCAGCGCTAATAAGCGTCGCAATATAATTCTGGAGGCGCAGATGCGAATCTACTTGATGCGCGACGAAGTGACTCTAGAAGGGCAGTTCATCCGTCGGTTCTACGATCTCAAACTGCTAACGAACCAAACACCTAGCTTCACGTTAAGCTGGTCAGTGATGCATGTCATTGATGAGTTTAGTCCTCTATATGGGATGACACCAGAATCGTTAACCCAGACAAATACTATACTGATCGTCTCTTTGAGTGGCATTGATGAAACGGTTGCACAAGTCGTCCATGCCCGTCATACTTATGCTGCTAATGAGATTTTGTGGAACAATCAATTTGTCGATATCTTCTACCACACACCCGATGGACATCGCTACATTGATTACAACCGTTTCCACGATGTTTTCCCTTTAGATTAAAGGATTTAAATTCCTGAAATTTACTCGGAAGTCTGATTGAGTGGTGGTTGCAACGGTTTAACGACAACCCGACCATTTTCAACTACAGTGTAACTTTTAACCATGCTCTTGCTGTGGTTAACTGGCACATCCTGGCACTGGTTTTGGTGGGAGACATTTTGCTCTTGTTGTTGGTTGAGGACGACAACACAACAGGGGCAGGAGGCGAAGGACATATAAAATATTTTGATCTCTATATCTATTATCGCTCTACTGATGCTGTTTGGCTGAAAAATTTGCTACCTATGTGTTTTGATAATTGAGGACAACTGTGCGCCTCTTGCATCCCGCAATTTGGTTCAGTGCTGGTTATTGCCTATGTGCGAAACTATGGATGTAAATACTTGCTTTATTGTGCTTGTAGCCTGTTTGATGTATCTAAACCAATTAAATAGGAAAGCGGTTATAGATCCCGCCCCGCTTTCCTCCCTGCCCAAACTTGTTTGGCAGGGTTAGACAGTGGGTTTTTCTAATGAAAAAATTTTTGAGATATCTGGGTTTAGGTTTGCTATCTACGTTCTTGACTGCTACTCCCGGATTGGGAGCTGAACGCATTAGCTTTTTTTATCCTCCCTTCGGCGAATTTTCCTTATCCGTGGACTCGCTGGAAACTTTTGCTAAAGAAGGCAAAATCGATCAAGATTTTTCATTTTATGCTAGTCGTGCTACTCCTCAACAACTCGCTCAACTGCGGGATCTGCTCCAGCAAAGGTTCAATGTCACTCCTACACTAGTATCTCAAGTTACCTACTCACCTATAGGTGAGCAACTGGTGCAACAACTGGGAAAATTACTTCTCACTGAGTCTCGAAAGAATGGCTTCTATGCCATACGTGCCTCTTTGATTTTGTCTGCTGCTGATCAAAAGGGCTTAACAGTTGTGAATTTGCTGCGGAAATTTCCTAGCAATACTATCCGGGTGAATTTCACGGAGGGGTTAAGGTTAGTCGATGACTTGTCACAATTGATCAAAAAAAAGGATGAAGTTTTTGCCTCTCTTCAAAAAGAAGCGATCGCCGAAGCAGCCAATTCAACCATTGACTTCTCCAAACAACCAGATTTGCGATCGCCAGGAAAATACCGTTGGCAGAAAAAAACCCTAGATCTAAATGACATTTCTCGCTCGCGCCGTCTACCCGTGGATATCTATCTCCCGGAAGCCGGTTCACAAAGCACTAAAGACGTGCCTTCGCCTCCCTTTCCCCTGATTGTAATTTCTCATGGCCTCGCCTCAGACCGCTCTACCTTTGTCTACCTGGCTGAACATCTAGCATCCTATGGTTTTGCCGTTGCTGTACTGGAACACCCTGGTAGTAATGCCGAACGCTTTCAGCAATATTTTGCGGGTTTGGCAGGGCCGCCAGATGCAGCAGAATTTATCAACCGACCTTTGGATATCAAGTATCTACTTAATGAACTCCAGCGTCTAGACAAATCTGATCCTACCCTCCAGGGAAAACTTAATTTTCAGCAAATTGGGGCGATCGGTCATTCCTTTGGCGGTTATACTGTTTTGACTCTAGCAGGAGCAAAGATTAACTTTCAGCAACTGCGCCAAGACTGTAATCCCAATAATTCATCCTTTAATTTGTCGCTCTTTTTGCAGTGTCAAGCAACTGAGTTACCCGCGACAAATTATGAACTCAAAGATGATCGCATCAAGGTGATCATGGCGATTAATCCGATTGACAGCTCAATTTTGGGTGAGGGTGGTCTGAGTGAAATTAAAATTCCGGTAATGCTGGTAGCAGGTAGTCAAGATATTTTCGCCCCACCTGTATTTGAGCAAATTCGCCCCTTCACCTGGCTTTCTGATCCCAATAAGTACCTGGCTTTGATCGAAAACGCTACCCACTTTTCGGCGATCGCCGAACCCACTTCTCAAAACGATGTCTTACCTGTGCCACCTGCCTTACTGGGTCCTGATCGTGCTGCTGTTTATTCCTATCTCAAAGCCCTGAGTGTAGCTTTTATGGAAACCCATCTCCTCAATCGCCCTGAATACCGCTCCTATTTGCAGCCTTCCTACGCCACATTTATCAGTAAAGAGCCGCTTCATCTCAGTATTTTACAGTCGTTATCGGCAGATCAATTCAATCAAATTTGGAGTGGGTCAACTGCCCAGTCAGCCAAACCATCAAAACCTCAACCTACCCCTACCCATCCGTGAGGGCTTAAGGTAAAGCGCTTTTTGTCAATCAGTTAAAATACCCAAAATATTTAAATAAAAATGATAATCGTGCGTGGGGAGAGGGGGACTAGGCTAGCCTATTTCGCCTACTCCCCCTCTTTTTGATTATCATTATCCTTAAAGTCTTTGACAACTTAAATAGGGTATGAAGAAATATTGTAACGACAGAATAACTTTGTAAAAAATAAAGCTCACTTCTTAAGTAAATTCAATTATCAAACGAGGTCATGAAAAGTTTGGTTTACCACCATGCCCAAGCGACCAAAACAAAACTATGACCACGCATAAGGGGAAAACGTTGACTGTAACGCAGTTGGTGAACTTTTGTAAAGAATTGGCTGGGTCTGCATAAAACTTATAAGCCGGAACTGATAACTCAACAGACACTGCACTGTCCAATTATCAGGGAGGATTTTTTATGAACTTTTGTAAAGAATTGGCTGGGTCTGCATAAAACTTATAAGCCGGAACTGATAACTCAACAGACACTGCACTGTCCAATTATCAGGGAGGA
>NZ_JBALCY010000078.1:0-5394 GCF_036917655.1 Nostoc sp. | reverse complement strand
TATTGATTCCGAAACTGCACCAGTTCGCTAAAACTGGGATAAGGATTTTTCAGCAGTTTAATCACTACAGGTAATGAGTCAGTTTCTCGATAACCTCGATAAACTAGGGTTCTCGAACCATTGTAGAGTTTGTCGGTAATTTTATATCCGGGAATACTAACTAGAGTACTGACCATACTACTCAATCCTGATTATTTCTAGATTTAGTGTTCCCAGATACAGCCCGACTAAATCATTCGTGAGAGATCAGATCCCCGGCAACTTTTACTAAATCACGGCTCTGTAACTTTTAATTCCCACAAATCAAATAGGATTGCTATATATTCGGTTGTTTATAAACAGAGAAAAAATTTACACCGGAATTTCAATTACAAATTCTGTACCCTCACCCAGAACTGAGTTAAAACTCAATTTACCGCCGTGGGTTTGTTCAACGATTTGACGGGCGATCGCGAGTCCTAATCCCGTCCCTTTACCTACAGCTTTTGTAGTAAATAAGTGGTCAAAAATCTTTTGTTTTACTGATTCATCCATCCCCTTAGCATTATCAGCAATAGCAATTTTCACGCCTTCATTTTTCAGAGAGGTTTTAATTATAATTCGGTTAGGATTGATCTTAATTTCCTCAAAACTCCGTCCCGTATTTGATTCATCCAGCGCATCAATTGCATTTGCCAGAATATTCATAAATACCTGATTTAATTGTCCAGGAAAACACTCAATCTTAGGTAAATTGCCATAATTGCTAATCACTTCAATTACTGGACGCTGTTCGTTTGCTTTCAGGCGATGTTTGAGAATTAAAATCGTACTGTCGATACCTTCGTGGATATTAAAAGGCACTTTGTAATCTTTATCAGCACGGGAGAAAGTGCGGAGACTGGTGCTAATATTTTTGAGGCGATCGCACGCCATCACCATTGAATCAATTGCTTTGGGTAAGTCTTCTAAGGTATAATCCAAGTCAATCTCTTCAGCATGGTCGGTAATTTCATCACTCGGATTTGGTAGACTTGATTGATATAGTTTCAAGTGTTCAACAATATCTGCAACGGTGGGTTTAGCTTGTTTGAGGCTAGCAGAAATAAAGCCTAAAGGATTATTCATTTCATGGGCTACCCCTGCGACTAAATTACCCAATGCTGACATTTTCTCACTTTGGACAATTTGTAATTGGGCTTGCTGTAAATCTTCTAATGCTTGCCCAGCTTGTTGATACAGTCGAGCATTCTCTAGAGATATTGCAGTTTGGGAAGACAATAAGTGAATGACGCTGAGGCGATCGCTAGTAAATACCCCTTGAGTCAGTTGATTTTCTAGATAAAGAATCCCTACCAAATGCCCTTGATTAATAATCGGGGTACATAATACACTCTGGGGTTGGATTCGGTGCATATATTCCCCAATCAACCCAATAATATCTGTTTTGCAATTGTCTATAACAACTGTTTGCTTGGTATTTTTGACGTAATGGATAATGTTTACGGGAATATCTTGACAATCATCTAGTGATTGTGTGTCGAGGATAGTTTGTATTTCCTCATGCTCAATAAAGGTAATTGCTCGTACTTGCCAAGTGTCGTCTTGGAGAAGAATTAGTGCAGATTTTTTCGCGCCAGAGTTTTCTAGGATAATGTGGGTGAGGCTGGTAATGAGTTGATCTAATTCTAGAGAACTGGAAATAGCTTGAGCCGCTTTCAGAACTGAGGTAAAATCTAGAACGTCGGAAATACTGGTGCTGCCAGCGCTAGAAGTGCGAGTGGAAGAGGAATTCCCACGAAAAGCAATAGTTTCTGAGGGGTTGAGGTTGATTCGTTGCTGTTGCAGAATGGGTTGGAGTAGCTGGGGATAGCGTTTTTCTAAATCTTCCACTTTGGCTTTTGCACCCCAACGAGCATAGCAGTAGTATGCTTGGTGCATATATGCTTGGGCAACTTTTTCTTTACGCCAATCGAGGTAAAATTTAGCTGTCAGTTCGTTGCTAAGTGCTTCTTCATTAAGGTATTCGTTTTCTTTAGCGAGGGAGATGGCGCGATCGTAATGTTCAAGTGCTTCTGCTTTATTGCCCAACACTCGTTGTTTTTCAGCCTCAACTAAATGCCATTTATGCAGATGATTCATCGGAGCATCTTGTGCCCATTGGTGCAAAGTGGTTTGATGGATTTCTACCTGGGCGAGAATTTCGGAAAGCTCAATTTCTGGCTGGGTAGAAAATAGTGCCAGGTGCGTCAGGGCTGCATAGAAATGGAAAATCGGAACAAAAATTAATCCTGATACTGCGAGCAAATACTGCTTACCTTGTTCAATGTAAGCGATCGCAGCTTTGTAGTTACCAAAAGAATAGGCAAGCAACAGTTTGTAAATATAGACCTCAGCAATCACCGTGAGTTCATTAGCTTGGCGATGCTTAGGAATCATGATTTCATCGTAGATAGTGCCGCTCAAACAATCCGGCTGAATCTGGGTTTCCCTGAAGTTCTGTGCCGCCTGCCGCATGATATTTACATAGGTCTGGGCAGAATGTTGCTTCGCCTGAGTCAAGGCAGCGTTGTAACTTGCTATATCTGATTCCAAACTGCTTAGTTCAGTGCCACTCCAAAAGACTGCATAGCTGTAACAGCATACGTTATAGCCAGCATGTAAAAAATCGCCAGTTTCCATACCAGACGTAAAACCAGCTTTCATCATCGGTATCGTTGCCCTGAGAGCTTCTTGCCAATGCTGAATAAAGCCGCCAAACAACATTAGAATTATGGATTTGAATTTCTGCACATTGAACCGATCTAGCAATGAGAGCGCCAATTGCCCAAAGCCATAGCCTGTTTCGACCTCTCCTAAAAAGGCAGACAGCACCATTCCGTGAAGCGCATACCCCACCGTAGAAGCGGGCGGATTCCCAAACTGAAGCGATAGACTCACCATTTTGGAGCTAATTAGCGGCAATAAACCCGGCATTCCCTGGAAAACGGGGGCAAACAACATTCCTAATAGTTGCATGGCTGCCTGTGCTTGGGGATCAGTCATCACTGGTAGGTCAGCCAGTTCCTCAATCCGTTTGCCTTCAAGTTGACTGGCAAGCACTTGTAGAGCTTTCCCAATCTCAGCATCGTTTGGCTCACTAGGTAGCTCAACCCCCAATTGTAAAAGTGCATCTCTGCCCACTGCGATCGCTTCTAACATTCTGGACTGGGCAGTCTGGGCAGCAATTTGAATTTCGTAAATTTTAACTTTGTCTAAAATCGTCTGGGCTGATTGCAACACCTGTACCGCTATCTGTTCCATGCCATCAAAGTCAGCATTCAAGTAGGCGGCTTCGGTAGCCGCAACATAGAGACTCAGAGCCAATTCATATTGATCTTGCCAGCAGTTGGCTGTGAGTAGCTCAATCCCGGTCTGTAAATAGACTCTGGCCGCAGCATAAGCGGTAGAATTTTTGGCTTTACCTCCTGCTGCCAAGTTAAGTCGAGCCAAGGTTTCTCGCTCGTTTGATTGGATGATTAACTCAATTCCTAGATTCAAGTGCCCAACAATATCAAACAGTTTTTCCTCTTGCTCAATCGCAGAGGAATTTTGTAGAAGTAATTGGCCAATTTTGAGATGAGTTGCTTGTTTTTGGTTATCAGGAATTAGAGAATAGCCAGCTTGCTGCACTCTGTCATGTAAAAATCTATATTTGGCTAATTGTTTACTGGTATTCCCATTTGATAGCGCCAATTTATCATGATCTTCTCCCTGATAAAACTTATAAACATCACTAATTGGTAAAATCAACCCTTCTTGTAAAGCTTTCCATAAACTAGCAGCCGTTTCAATTTCTGATTCTTCCGAAACAATTGCCAAAGTCGGTAAATCAAATTGATTGCCAATACAAGCGGCTAACTGCAACATCTTCTGAGTTGATTGAGGCAGTCTTTGTAATTGAAATACCATGAATTTAACAACATCATCTGTAACTGCTTGCTGATTTATTTGTGTGATATCACATTGCCAACACCCTGATTCCAAGTTAAATTCAATTAATCCATCTTGGTGTAATGCCTTGAGAAACTGTGTAGCGAAAAACGGATTACCTTGAGTTTTCTGATATATCAATAGAGAAAGAGGCAAAGCTAAATTTTCTGAACACTTCAGCGTGTCAGCAACTAATTGATTCACTTGTCCTTGACTCAGTGGTGCTAAAGTAATCGTATTAATCGTGGCTGCTGTTTTTTGGATATCATTCAAAGTCAACATTAACGGATGTGCTGGGTTGACTTCGTTATCACGATAGGCACCAATTAAGAAAAGATGCTTTGTATCAGCCATTAATAACTGCATTAACATCAATGATGCCGAATCAGCCCATTGCAAATCATCTAAAAACATCACTAATGGATGTTTGTCACTGGTAAAGACTTGGGTAAATTTCTGGAATAATAAATTAAATCGATTTTGTGCCGCAGTTCCTGATAATTCTGTAGCGGGTGGTTGTTGACCAATAATTATTTCTAATTCGGGGATGACTTCAATAATTACCTGTCCATTATCACCTACAGCCGCTAAAATATTGGTTTTAAATTGCTGGATTTTAGCATCGCTTTCTGTTAATAATTGACCCATTAAATCCCGGAAGGCTTGCACAAATGCACTGAAGGGAATATTTCGTTGAAATTGGTCATATTTCCCTTTGATAAAATAACCACGTTGTCTAACAATCGGTTTATGAACTTCGTTAACTACAACGGTTTTACCAACACCCGAAAAACCAGCTACCAGCATCATTTCTGTTGCACCAAGGCTAACTCTTTCAAATGCTTGGAGTAGGGTTGATACTTCTGTTTCTCTTCCATAGAGTTTATCAGGGATAATAAACCTGTCGCACATATCCCTAAGCGCAATTGGAAAAGTCTTAATTTCAGCAGTTTCTTGGAGTTGAGATAAACAATTTTCTAAATCAAATTTCAACCCTAATGCACTTTGATAGCGGGATTCGGCATTTTTCGCCATCAATTTCATTACGATATCACAGAGAACTTGGGGAATAGTCAAACAAACCTCACCCCAACCCTCTCCTTGGTAAGGAGAGAGTGCTGAAGACAGGTGAGGTTTATTCATGTTTGGTGGAAGTTTTGCAATATGACAATGCACTAACTCCATCGCATCGTTTGATTGAAAGGGTAACTCTCCTGTAAGTAATTCGTAGAAAGTTACACCTAAAGAATAAAAATCAGTCCGGTAGTCAATCCCCCGGTTCATTCTTCCTGTTTGTTCTGGGGAAATATAAGCGAGTGTCCCTTCTAACACATTGGCACTGATAAGAGTTTGAGTTTCTCGTGGCAGTAAAGATGCAATACTAAAGTCAATTAATTTAACTTGTTTGGTTTCGGGATTAATTAGAATATTGGCGGGTTTGAT
>NZ_JBALCY010000077.1:0-84900 GCF_036917655.1 Nostoc sp. | reverse complement strand
GGAGGAGGGACGGAAAATTACTTACAACTCTCTCAGGGCATACTGGTGCAGTCAACAGCATCACTTTTAGTCCTGATGGCCAAACTATCGCCTCAGCCAGTCAGGATGGAACAGTAAAACTCTGGAGGAGGGACGGAAAATTACTTACAACTCTCTCAGGGCATACTGGTGCAGTCAACAGCATCACTTTTAGTCCTGATGGCCAAACTATCGCCTCAAGCGGTGATGATAATACTATTAAAATTTGGAGCCTTGATGGTAAAAAACTGCAAACTCTAAATCTGCAAAATGCTGTGTTTTCCATAGCATTTAGCCCTGATGCTCAAACACTAGCCAGTGCTAGCGGAAATGACGTAATTCTCTGGCATAGGGCAACAGTTGATAATCTCATAGCTGCCCTGAAAAACCCAAGTGTAGATGTTCGCCGAACTGCTACCTCAGCTTTAGGGAACTTAGGTTCACAAGCAAAGACTGCTGTCCCTGCTCTGACTGAAGCACTGAAAGATTCAGATCCAGGTGTTCGTCAGAATGCTGATTCTGCTTTAAAGCGTATTAATCGTTGATCAAAATAGATCAGCTTGCTCAAAAGAAATGCGATCGCACATCCCCACAAGTATATAGAGTATAAAAGGCGATCGCATTCCTTACCCACCGTATGACAAACCAAACTTTTACCAACGGTTATGCATTACTTATTGGCGTAGGTGCAGATTTACCTGTCACTGTACTAGATGCAACGGCTATACGAGATATACTGATTGACCCAAGTCGCGCCGCCTATCCACCAGAACAAGTCACACTGCTAACCGAAACCTCTGCAACTCGGCAAAATATCCTCGCAGCTTTTGACGAAATCATCGCCCAAGTCAATCAAAATCCTAATGCGACTGTCATCATTTACTACTCTGGTCACGGTGGACGCATCCAGCGCACCAATGAATACTTCCTTGTCCCCTACGGCTATGACCCCAGCCAACGCGCAGACACAGCCATCTCAGGTGTAGAATTTACCCAAAAGATTGAAGCAATTACAGCGCGTAAACTCGTAGTTTTATTAGATTGCTGTCATGCTGGTGGCGTTCCAGCTTTGAAGGAACCAGGAGAAACATTTGTAAAATCACCCTTACCGCCGCAACTGTTAAATGTGCTAGGAACGGGAAGCGGTCGAGTTGTGGTTGCTTCTTCGCGAGAAGACGAATATTCTTACACGGGTCAACCCTACAGTGCTTTCACTGATTGCTTGTTGTCAGCCTTGCAAGGAAAAGCAGCGGTGAATAAGGATGGCTATGCACGTATTCTTGATATTTTAGTTTACTTGTTTGACCAAGTGCCAAAAAGAGCATCAGGGCCGCAGCACCCGTTTGTAAATAAAGTGCTGGATTTGGGCGATAATTTTCCCCTTTGCTATTACGCAGGTGGAAGTAAATTTTTGCCTGGTGAAGCAGCAACTATTGAAACTAGTCCATCTGCTACTAGCTTAACTGCTGGAGGGCGACGGCGATCGCAACAAAAACGAGACGCACTTCAGGCAGAATTTGACATCCGCAGCGAGAAGTTAAAGCAGATGAAGAAAGCTGTAGTTATTGAGGCTGGTACGGCAGTTAAGTTTCAATTAGAACAGCAGCTTCTTGATGAAGAGACAAAACTGGCATATCTTAGCGATGAACTGGATAAAATTGAGTCTGCATTGCAATCATGAAACTTATGTAAATATACAGTTATTTGGCGGATGAAAATCAGGATTTCCTTACCCAGAAAACAAGGAAAATAGAGATATTCAGTTAATTGGTGTTTGTTTATACTATTTCAAATTTTTGTAGTCGTTATACTCATAACTTAGGTTCTACCTGGGAATTAGGAAGTGGCTTTGCCACTTCTTTTTATTGATCTGGTAGCTCAGTAAAAAATAAATTAAAAGTTAAAAGTAAATTTGTTGAACTTTTAACCTTTATTAATTCTTATACCATTTCAGAAAATACCTGCTACATACACGTTAATAGGGGCGTATAGCTTACGCCCCTACGCTGGTTCATTTGTTGCAAAGATAATTGACAATGGGATGAGATCGTGTTCGTTTAATTAGCCAAGTAGTCTGATGGAATTCTGATCATATAGACATGATATTAATCATTACTCATTGTATCTTGCCATCTCTCACGTTTGGGCTTAGTCTCCACATCGCGCGATCGCGCTTCTTGCCAAGTCCCCCACATTAGGGATTGCTGTTTTTCAACATGGTTAATAAACTGCATGATTGATTGATCTGCTTTGATGGGAGTTTTCAAATCAAACTTAATTGTTTGGACAATCTTGATGTCACCCATGAGAAAGTACTTACCTGCAATCTTAGTCAGCCATAACACAACTCGATTGCATAACCAACCAAAAAATCCTTTACGTTTCTTAGTAATCAACAGGATTTGACCTTCAGCTTTTCCGCCTTCGTGGAGGCGAACTGCAAACATCGTATGGACATGGAAGAAATCGGGGCCAAGTGTCACAATGCCAATGCTACCGTACCAATAGCAAATACTGTAAGTTATGGCATTTTTGTAGAAAAGACGGATGAGCTTAATCAAAGATGAACTATCTTTGATGGGTGTAATATTACTGAAGATAATTGCATTTTCGTTCAGTTCCTGTCTTTCAAAAATAATTTCTATTGGCAGTTTGTGAACTGCATTGACGTGTTGAGCATCAATCGCATTAATCATCACCACATTGGGGTGACAGTTCATTACAAAGTGAGAATGGATGGCGACATCACAATCTTTTTGTTCCAATTCTGGAACAAAAGGTAGGGGTTGTTGTGGTATTTCTCCAGTCCAAACCCAAATCATCCCGTACTTTTCAGCAGTGGGCCAAGTTTGTAACTTTAGGGAAAGCGGCGCATCTAAACATGGGATATCAATACACATCCCTTCAGCATCAAACTTCCAGTGGTGGAAAAAACAACGTAGTGCATTACCCTCAACTTTGCCTTCAGCAAGATGAGCGCCCATATGTGGACAGTAAGCATCAAAGGTAACTACTCTTTTGTCTTTACCACGGTAAATCACTAATTCTCTGCCCAAAATCGTGATAGGTTTTACTTCACCCACCCGCAGATTTTGAGATGGTATTACCCAATACCATCCTTCAATAAAACGCTCTGGATTATTAAAATTTTTAGGTTTACGGGTTGAGCTAAAAGTCTGCGAGTTGAGATTCATTTTTATGGTTTCACTTGAAGTGAAGCAGTTGATCTAGAAGTAACATGGGAACTTAAAAAAAACAGTTACTTTCAGTACCATGACAAACAGTTACCCAATAAATGGATAAAATTAAGAAGGTAAGATTTTAAGCAGATATTATTAGCAACGTCAAGATTATCCTAATCAAATCTCAGCTAAAATAAGCTAATATTCATTCAGGATAGATATGGGAAAAATTAAAATTTAATAAAATTTCTAATTAGATAAAACTTTTAACTACTGATGCCAATATTTTGCTAAACTCTCAAACTGCTTAATAATTAGTAAAATATGTAATAATAATTACAATATTTGGGAAAATCTGCCGTGTTAACTCAGGAGACAAAACTGCTTTTAATTGGTCAGGTAACAGATATAAGCGGAATCCCCATTAGGACAATTCGCTATTACGAGAGTTTAGGCTTAATCAAATCATCAAGACGAACAGAGGGAGGCTTTCGCCAGTTTTCATTGGATGTGCTGACTCGTCTAGCATTTATTAAAAGGGCGCAAAATCTTGGTCTTAGCCTAGAAGAGATTGGAAATATTCTTCAAGTCTATGACCAAGGACAAGCTCCCTGTGGCGAAATTAAAGAAAAGCTCGAAGACAAGCTCTTGCAAATTGATCACCAAATTGATCAATTGTTAACCTTACGTTCTGAAATAGATGGATTACTTTCAGGCTGGAAGAATATCGACAACCATCACAAGGATACAATTTGTCCGATTCTTCAAAATATTCCTCAGTGCTGAGAAAGAAAAAGCAAGAAATGAAGTTTAAGAGGATGAATGAACAAGTCTAATTTATTACTGCCCTGGCGACTAGAAGTCGCGCGCCAGGTGCAACAAGAGTGGCTCGCCGCCCAACGCACTGGCTTGGCTATACAGACAAAACCCACCTGCGTGGGTTAAAAATCCTTGATTTTCTCTTAGTCCACGGAGGTGGACGAGAGTTTGTGTAGTAGCGAATTCTATTCGCCCAATACTTTTCAAACATCCTCTAAGCAATTTCTTGATTATTCACTCAGAACTTAGGACTCAGGACTTTTATAAAGAAGAAACCACCATAACTCTAGTCCAATTAAGGCGAAACCTGCGATCGCAACACCAACTTTCAAGCCCAAAGGTTGCTCAATGTGTTGAAATTGACTGGTTTGCTCTGACAAGTGATCTGGCATTTCTGCTAATGCTACGCCTGATGTTCCAGTGAAAAGCACTAAAGCTGTAAGGCTTCCCCAAAGCATTTTTTTACTGAACATTTGCTAAATTACCCTGCAATTATGAGGTAGTTTTTGGTTGAAAGTTACGCAATCTGAGAGCGTTGCTAACAACAGATAGTGAAGAGAGAGCCATCGCAGCTCCGGCGATAATTGGATTCAGTAACCAACCAAAAATAGGGAACAAAATTCCAGCCGCAATGGGAATGCCAATAACGTTGTAAATAAAGGCAAAGAAGAGATTTTGCCTGATATTATTGATGGTGGCGCGACTAAGTTGAATTGCTGTGACAATTCCTTGCAAATCTCCAGAAATTAGGGTAATATCGCTAGCTGCGATCGCTACATCTGTTCCCGTACCAATGGCAATTCCCACATCAGCCTGTGCTAAGGCTGGCGCATCATTTATACCATCGCCAACCATCGCCACAATTTTAGATTTTGAGTCGCACCTTTGGTGCGCTTCCAGCGCAACTTGGATTTTAGATTTTGGAAATCTCTCTATCTCTCTTTGTAGAGATTGGATAATCGCCGCTTTCTGATCTGGACGCACTTCGGCAAAGATTCGCTGGATGCCAACTTGTAGAGCGATCGCATCAGCAGTTTTACGATTGTCTCCGGTCAACATTACTACTTCCAAACCTAACTTTTGTAAAGCTTTCACCACTGCTGCTGATGAAGGTTTGAGGGCATCGGCAATACCCATTATTCCTTGTATTTCGCCATCTACAGCAATCAAAATGACTGTTTTACCAACTGCTTCCCATGCATCTTTATACTGCTGGAGAATGATGGTGTTAATTCCAAGTTCTGTTAACCAGCGTTGTGTACCAATTTGCACAAGCTGATTTGAAACAACTGCTTGGACACCACTACCTGCGATCGCCTGAAAGTTCTTTGCATCTATTAAACTCACCTCTTGAGACTGGGCGTATTTCACCACCGCTGATGCTAAAGGATGCTCAGAATTGTGTTCCACCGTTGCGGCTAACTGTAAAAGCTGGAGTTCGTTACCATTAGCTGTGCCGTTGACAGTCACAAAGTCTATAACCGTAGGTTTCCCCTGAGTCAAAGTGCCAGTTTTATCTAGAACAATGGTTTGAATTTTGTGTGCTAGTTCTAAGCTATCGGCACCCTTAATCAAGATGCCATTTTCTGCACCTTTGCCCGTCCCCACCATTACAGAAGTGGGGGTAGCTAAACCTAAAGCACAAGGACAAGCGATAATTAGTACACCTACCGTTGTGATTGTTGCTAAGGTAAGGTTACCTGTGAAATTAAACCAAATGACGAAAGTGGCGATCGCGATCGCAATCACAGCTGGTACAAACCATCCTGTCACCTGATCTGCCAAGCGCTGAATTGGTGCTTTAGAACCTTGGGCTTGTTGGACTAATTTGACGATTTGAGCCAAAAACGTATCATTTCCGACTCGTGTCACCCGAAACTGAAATGCACCCGTACCGTTAATCGTCGCCCCAATCACCTCATCTCCTGGCTGCTTTTTGACTGGCAAACTTTCACCCGTCACCATCGCTTCATCTACCGTCGAAGCGCCTGTAATCACTTCGCCATCTACCGGAATCTTCTCACCAGGACGCACCAAAATTACATCGTTGATTCTGACTTCGGCGATCGGAAGATCAATTTCCACACCATCACGGATAACTCTGGCATCTCTGGCTTGCAATCCAATGAGTTTGCGGATGGCTTCAGAAGTTTGCCCCCTAGCGCGATTTTCCAACAACCGCCCCAGCAAAATTAAGGTAATGACGATCGCGGCAACTTCGTAATAAACATGAGGTATCAAGCCCTGAGCAATAAAAAATTTCGGGAAAACAGTCACAAATAAAGAACATAGATAGGCTGCACTTGTACCCAAAGCAATCAGCGTGTCCATCGTCGCCGTATGGCGCTTGAGAGTTTTCCAGCCATTGCGGTAAAAAGATCCACCACACCAGAACACGACGGGTGTTGTCAGCACTAACTGTACCCAAGGATTTTGCAAGAAGCTGGGAATCAAAGGCAAGTTCAGCCCAGTCATCATGGGCAACGACCCCAAAAATAGGAAAATGCTGATTACACCTCCCACTACTACCTTGAGAGAGAGTTGGCGTTGTAATGCTTGCCTACTTGCTTTCTCGGCATCATCTTCTTCGGTGAGCAATTCTTCCTGGAGTGAGTAGGAAGAGTATCCCGCAGCAGCGATCGCAGCTTGGATTTTCTCTAAACTGGCTAGAGAGCGATCGTACTTGATGGTGGCTTGTTCTGCTCCAAAGTTAACGTTGCAGTCAATCACCCCAGAAACAGAGCGAATTGCCTTTTCGATGTTGTTGGCGCAACCAGCGCAACTCATGCCTCGAAGTTTGAGTGTGAGAGTATCCATAACTAGATGAACCCCTGTAATTGGTATGGCAGGATCTTAAACATTAGACCTCTTGCAAAAGTCCCAAACACCCCAGTCGAATGGCACTAAGAAAAGATATAGCCCTTACCCTGACGGGTTCCCAGCCTCTAGGCTGCGAACCCATTCTGGGAGGCTCCGCCTCCAGTAGCTTGACCAGAGGCAGAGCCTCTTTGAATACATTCCCAGCCTCCAGGCTGGGAACGAGGCGACACAAGCCTTTGGGCTTTTCTTAGTGCCATTCCACCCCAGTCTTAATCCCCTCCTCGCTTGCGGCTATCCATTAGTCACATCTTTCTTTACAATCTTGAAACGCTTGTTTTACAAGTATCTTGAACACTGAGGTGTCAGGCATACTTGACAAATTAGCTATTTGTCTTCTCGCTAAAATTAGGTTTTTATTGAGAATGAACAACGAACGAATCAGGCTTAGAAAAAACGTGAGCGATCGCTCTCACAAATGTTAAGAAAGATCCGGGTAATGGATAGCCTTATTAAGGAGAGGGGAGACAAAGCGTAGCTTTGGCGGGGTGGGGTTCAAATTTCTGATTTATGCAAGAAGTCTATTAAGCAACTGGATAGCCAGCAGCAGCCAACGCTTCCTTAATTGCTGTTTCTGATGCTTGAGTTTCTACACTGACAAGCTTGGTTGTTGGATCAGCCTGAATGCTAGCATTGGCATCGACTGCCTGAAGTGCTTTGGTGATGGTGCTTGCACAAACAGAACAAGCCATGTTGGGAACTGTGAGTTGGAGAGTCATAGATTTACGGGATAAAATGAACAACCTAGCCATACCAAACTGGATGACTGAGGGATAACCGTCAACAGTCAGAAATAACTGGAAAGAAAATCGCCTTGAATTCATCCTAGACTCTCCAGTTGGCTAGAGAGTCTAGAGAATTTTAAAAGTTTTTCGCTAAACTTCAAATTTCTTTACAGGCGTAGTATATAAATCGCTAAAAATACAAAATACTACAAAACACTTGTCTGTCGATGCAAGTATGTGTTATCAAGGCTATATAACCTGTTGTTTTCCCCACAGTTCTGGGAAAATGACACTTGAGACACGGCTGCTGAACCCAAGTCTCCTACTCTCTTCACAACAAAGGGTCTTTTTTAAGGCTCTATTTGGAGTTTTCATGCAGCCAAAAAATTTAAAACGTCTCTTGCGTGCTTTAGAGCGGCAGGGTTTGGATGTAACTTACAATAATCGCACTTATTCTGTCCGTTTAGTTAATTCTCCTGATGCTCCTGTAGCAGAAGTGCTGCTACCAGAAGACTTCCCCGTAGAAGCTAAGGCACTCAAGCAGTTAGCAAATTTGGCAAGCGTCCGCCACCCGTCAGGTGGATGCGTGTGTCGTGCCTGTGGTACGCCTGACTTTCACCCAGGTGATGCGGGTGTTGCAATTGGTTCAATTGTGGAAACTGTGGGTCAGGTTATCCCTGGCGCTGTCGGTTCTGATATCAATTGTGGAATGCGCTTGCATGTTGTTGATTTGACAATGGAGGAATTTCTGGCAAAGCGTGACCAATTCGTAGAAAAGATGAAGGGAGATTACTTCTTTGGTACGCGTGATGTGACAATGACTGCTGACGCAATGCGATCGCTATTTCAGTACGGAGTTCCCGGTTGGCTGGATGCAATGCTAGTTCAGCCTACCGGGAGTGTAGTCAAATCTGATTTGCAACAACTTGCCCAAGAGAGCGATCGCATCTTCTTAGGTGGTTCAATGGATGGTGACTGGAAACTTGCGCCTGAAGAATTGGTTCCCGATGCCGGACTGGCAACCATTGGCGGCGGCAACCATTTTGTAGAAGTGCAACGGGTTGATAAAGTCGAAAATCGCCCACTTGCCCACGCCTGGGGAGTGCACGAGGGGCAACTAGCTTTTATGATTCACTCTGGTTCTCGAAATGTGGGTAAGTATATTGGGGGAATGTGGCGGGATAAAGCTAAGGCAGCTTGGCAAAAAGGTCTGAAGTACCCTGATTCTCAAATTTTCCCTCTCTCTACCCATTCTCACCCCGAACTAGTTGCGAGTTACCTGCAAGCTGAGGCCACTGCTGCTAACTATGCCTTTGTCAATCGCCTGCTGTTAGCGGAACTGCTACGTCTGCGTTTGCGAGAAGTATACAAAGATGTGGAAGCACCTCTAGTTTATGACTTGCCGCATAATATCACCTTACCAGAAGGTCAGGGATGGGTAACACGCAAAGGCGCTTGTCCCGCCCATTTAGGGCAACCAGTAATTATCCCTGGTTCAATGGGTGCTTATTCTTATCTGATGGTGGGTAAAGGCAATCCAGCATTTTGTAATTCTGCCTCACATGGGGCGGGAAGAATTTATTCTCGCTTCGACCTCAACCGCAGAGGTGCATCTCAGAGTGAAGCAGAACTCGGATTAACTGGGATAGACTGCATCACCCTGCGTGAAGAACGCCGAATTGAAGAAGCACCCGCCGCTTATAAACCGATTCAGTCTGTGATTGATGTGCAGGTTGAGGCAGAAATGGTAGACGTTGTGGCGCGATTGAGTCCGGTGTTGACGTTTAAGGCGTAAGAGATTGTGAATTAGTCAAAGGCAATGAATTATTGCAGCTAGATTTGTCTAAATGCAGTTCAAGAGTTTCTTGCCACCTGATTGAACGATAAAGTGTAATTAGGGGAGTAAAAGAAATTTCAGCTTTTACAACCCTATCTCTTCAAATAAGGAACAGCAATTTTATGCAGATGCTCGATATAAACACAGCTAGCCTTCCTCTATCTGTAGTTCGCATTGAAGTAGAACGGCTCTTTGGTAGGTATACATATACTTTATCAAAAAAAGATAATAATCCTCACATAGATTCTTCACTAATCATCCTTTATGGTGACAATGGTTCTGGTAAGACGACCATCCTTAAACTTTTATTTCACCTGCTCTCAACAGGGCACCATCGCGGTCATCGCACTTTTTTAGCTAAAACCCCTTTTGCCAAGTTTTCAGTCTTTCTTGCTGATAAAACAAGTATTATTGCCAGTCGCGAAAATGGTGTATTAATTGGATCATATCGACTTCAGCTTTCACAAGGAAATAACATTCTCTTTACTGAAGATATTCAGGCTGAGTCTGATAATAGCATCAAAGGAAGACATGATTATCTACCAGGATATGAATTTTATAAGAATACTTCGCAACTTCAATTAAGTTTATTTTTATTAGGCGATAATAGAGTTTTAGATAGTGACATTTTTGAAACTGAAGATATAGAAGATGAAAAAAAATTAAGGCGCATATTATTATCAAATATTGGCAATACGCTTGAAGATAAATATAGCATAAATAGAGAAGATGCTCTTAAAACATCTATTCATAGAACTGAAGAATGGATTCGTGAACAGGCATTAAGAGGCGCTAACCAAGGGGCAGAAAATGTTCATAGTATATATGAGCAAATTATTCTAACAATTATTCAAAGTTCAGGCAAGATAGTTGAAGAACTACCACCATCATCTGCAATGCTAATTGAAGAACTCAAAGCTCATGAGAATCGCAGCAAAGATTTTTCTCGCTTTGGGTTAATGCCACCATTGGAGGCTCAGAAAATTGTTCAGATACTGCAATCTAATGCTCAAGCTGATTACTCGATTATATCAAGAGTTTTAAAACCATACTTAGATAGTGTAGCGGCACGTTTTGATGCTCTCCAGGATACACAAAATTTATTGACCATTTTTGAAACGACCATCAATAAGTTATTTTTTCGTGATAAATATATAAGGTTGCATGTCAGAGACGGACTAAAAATATTTACTGAAGAAGGAAAAGAATTATCTTCAGAAACGCTTTCTTCAGGAGAAAAGCAACTCCTACTACTTTTTTGTAATACTCTGACGGCGAGAGACAAGGCAACAATCTTTATTATTGATGAGCCAGAAATATCACTAAATATTAAATGGCAACGTCAACTTATTCGTGCATTGCTTGAACTGACAAAAGGAAGCCAAGTTCAATTTATATTAGCTACTCATTCAATTGAATTACTTTCTCAGTACAACAACAATGTCGTTAAGCTTGTGAAGATGGAGAAATAATTGAGAAATGGAGAATGAAAGACGACGCACGCTTGACGAACTTGTAGATAGATATGAACTTGAGCCTGATCTGTGTGATATCTATGTTGAAGGTAAGACAGATAAGCTATTGATAGAATGGTTTTTAGACCAGAAAGAACATCAAGGTTTCGTTGTTTATGAAATTGATACAGTTGAAATTCCTGCCCAATTATTATTTGAACAAGGATTAAAAGATAATAATCGAAGTCGTGTTATTGCTCTTGCCCTATATATACAAGATAAACTATCAGAAACTCCTCTGCATCTTATATGTATTGCAGATAAAGATTTTGATTTGCTATTTGGCAAAGAGTATCAGTGTGATTTACTATTATTTACTGATTATTCGTGTCTTGAGATGTACCTATTTAACGAGGTTGTTTTAGATAAATGCCTGCGTTTAGGACTACGTTTGCCTCAGCCCGAAGCTGGGGAAATACTTAATCAAGTTTCTAAAGTATTAGAGTATTTATTCTTAATTAGGGCTACAAATGAAGCACTTGAATTAAATATGACATGGCTAAAAAATTTTGGGGACTGCTGTAAATTGAATAAAAAAAATCAGATTCAGTTTGATTCAACAACTTTCATTACTAAATATTTAAATAGTAATAGTAATCGCTCACAAGAATCGAGATTCATAACTAAACTCGAAGAATTACGTGCAAAAGAACTGATAGAAATACGATATAAAATTCATGGGCATGATTTTACTGAGCTTTTGTGTTGGTACATCAGACCCTATCTTAGGGAAGAAATCAGGAATTCTTACAATTCAAAGATTCTTGCAGGAAGCTTATTGGCATGTATTGATGCTGAAAAGTTAGCTCAAGAAGGTCTATTTCAAAACTTACTTGCTCGTATTGGCAGATATAGGACTTACGCATTGACAGAAAAGACCAAGTATGGGTGATTTGAAAAACCACATTCATCGTCGGGGCAATTCATGAATTGCCCCGACGACGCGGGTCTACTTACCATCCATGAATTGATTAATAAAAACCTGAAACGGCGTATTTACGTTCATACACAACATGATTATTTTGTACAGTGCGTAAGTCCTAAGATAATTCAGACGAGCCAGAGTGAAATAAAAAGCCCCTGGTGTCAACCAGGGGTATCCATCTTTATTCCCACATATTAGAATCGCATCTGTAAAGTTATAGGAAATCCGTAGTAATAGCATTACTACATAAAATTGATGCTTATTTTGCAATCAGCTAGTTAGATAGGAATTTACCTAGCATTATGGATAAGAGTGATGTCTATGACGGGCTACGCCTACGCTTTTTTCTCTTCAAAGGAGAAGAAATTAAGTGTTCTTAGGTAGTTGCACAGTAAACAAACTACCTTTACCTATTTCAGAGGCGACCTGGATAGTTCCTGCGTGCGCTTCTACAATCCGGTGGGATAGATGTAGCCCTAAACCACTACCTGAGCGTTTATTTTTGCCTTGGCGAAATCGCTCGAAAATTGTTGCCTGATCTTCTGGCGCAATCCCATATCCTGTATCTTGGATCTCAATTGTTACCGAATCTGGATTTCGTGGATTAGGTGATGTTTCAAAAATGCGAATTGTTATGCCTCCTGTATCTGTAAATTTGATAGCATTTGCGATTAAGTTGTTTAGCACCCGGCGTAGTTCCAAGCGATCGCCCATAATAATACCAGGGCTTTTACTCAGTGGTTCTAATTCACGGGTATCTATTTCCAGAGTCAAGCCTTTTTCACTAGTTAGAGGACTTAGTTCGCTCACTACTTCTTGAGATATCTCACGTAAATCGCATATCTCCCAATTCAACGTTTTTTTACCTGCCTCGAAGCGATAAACTTCTAGGAGGGTGTTCACCATTTCCATCAAATTTTGGTTACTGCGAATCATAACTGCGATCGCCTGTTTCATTTCCGGCGAAATTTTGCAGAATGTTTCCATCTCAAACAAATTCAACATGCGATCGGAAGCTACTAGGGGAGTTCGCAAATCATGAGTCAGACGGGAAACAAAATCTTCCCGTTGACGGGCCATTTTTTGTTGTTCGTCCAGACTGTGCTTGAGACGTAGCAGCGATCGCACCCTTGCCAGTAGTTCATCAGTATCAAATGGTTTACGAATAAAATCGTCAGCACCAGCATCCAAACCTTCGACAACGCTCGATTCGTGAAAGGCAGTAATCAACAGAATTGGAATATAACTAATTGCTGGATTATTCCGAATCCGACGTGTGACTTCATAACCATCTATCCCCGGCATCATCACATCTAACAAAATCAGATCGGGTGGAGATTGTTCAACTTGCCGCAAAGCCTTTATTCCATCTGAAACCAAATTAATTTCATATCCCTCACTTTCTAAAATTGCTTGAACCAAAATGAGATTATCTGGAGTATCGTCAACTGCGAGGATACGATAAATTTTATTATTTTCAACTACAGACATGATTTATCAACTTTTATCAGTTTTTTTGGAAGTAATTTATAGTTTAAATTTCGGATATCCTATTGGTGCTTGCCTAGCTTTAGAAGATGAATGATGCGGATTTTTAGCAGAGGATAAAACCCCCTTGTCATCTAACTGTAAAGCTGGAGGATCGGCTGCTCCAGTCGATAATGTAATTTGACGCGGCAATTCAATTTTAAACATTGAACCGATCCCCAATTTGCTCTCAAGAAATATTTTGCCGCCCATCATTCTTACCAACGAATCTATAATTGCCAAACCCAAACCAGTGCCTGGATATTTGCGAGTGATAGTTTGATCGACTTGCCGAAATGCTTCAAAAATACGTTTAAAATCTCTGGGTGCTATGCCAATACCTGTATCCCGAACAGTAATTACCACTCGATTTGCAGGTAGTTCTTTAACCTCAACCCAAATCTCACCACATTCGGTGAACTTAATGGCGTTGGAGAGCAGGTTAATTAAAATCTGTTTGATCCGAACTGGATCATTAAATACCAAACTATTTTGCAAATCGGTTTGCACTAACAATGATAGATTTTTGGCATCGGCTAGGGAATGCATTTCACCTACAGCGATATTTATTACCTTTGATACATCAAATATTTCCGCCTTTAAGTCTAATCGTCCTACCTCCAGCTTAGAAAAGTCGAGAACTTCATTCAGCAGCATCAGCAAATGTTTCCCATTATTCAAAATGCGCTCAACCATATCTTCTTGCTGATGCGTTAGTTGACAGAACTTAGGACGCAGCAGTATCTGTGAAAATCCAATAATCGCATTCATCGGCGTTCTGAGTTCGTGGGACATAGTTGCCAAAAAATGTGATTTTAGCTGTGATGCCTCCGATAGCTTGGAGTTTTGCATTTGAATCTGTTGCTGTTGTCTCTCCAATTCTTGGTTCTTACGAATGAGTTGTTCATGACTTTCTCTAAGGTGCTGGTTTGCTAAAGCTGCCTGCATTTCAGCCCGATAAACCCGAATTGCACTCCGCAAAACCTGTGCTAAATTTTCTGGGGATATCCTAGACTTAAAGAGACAGTCTGTAGCACCAGCTTTGATTAATTGGACAGCAATTTGTTCATCTCCTTGACCAGTTAAGACTATTAAAGGAACTTTAATTTCCGAAGAACGTAGCTGTTGAATCAAGGTTAGTCCATCCTGGTTTAGTAAGCGATAGCCGAGGAAAACACAATCATAGGCAGTAGCGCTTAAGGCAGAAAAGGCATCATTGCCATCGCTTACTTCAGACAGTTCCATTTGAACACCTGCTTCAGTCAGGGCACAACGGACTGCTATCCGGTCTACTTCGTCATCGTCAACAACCAAAATTTTTAGCGTCTTTTCCATCGGTTTTTATTTTCGCCGCCAAACATAGGTTGATGTATAACATTTCTCTTTTCAGATTATCCAACTAATAGAATATAAGATTTTCGGACATCTAAAAATCTGTAACTTGATTGACTAAGGCATTTCGCACAATATCCAATACTTGTTGAGCGTTGCCATCATTTCCACAAGATGAACCGGGTTAATAATATTAATTTTCTTGAATGCCTGCTTGACATTAATCACATCAATTTCATCGTCCTCCACTAGTAGTATGTTAATCACTCTTCCGGGCATTTCCTTGGTTTAAATTCAGTCTGTTGTATCCTCAATCTGGTTAATAAACCAGAGGATTGAAATTAAACTCCTAGCAAATGACCAATGGCTTTCAAAAAATTAGCAATTAACAAACCGAAAACTCTTGCTTTGAAGACAGCAAACAGAGCTGATATAAAGTAAGATAAAATACTTTACTAAGCTTAAAACAATTGTAAATGAGTGAGCAAGCGACCGTCGTCAGCCATTGGTGAGAGTTGCATACCATTATCGTGTACCATAAGCTTGAGCAATTTTACCCATCAGATTGGTTAGACTAGGTAAATAAGAAAGTACTGCCTATACCTATTTGTGAATCTGAAGTAATCTACCTACTGGAATTTCGACAATTTTATTAACGATCGCCAGACTTGTGTTAGTATTTTCCTGGTGATCGCGGTCTTCCACTGTACGGAAAATTACAAATACCTTCTGGTGAAGATCATTGAGCTTGACTTTTCACGTTATGTGGAAAAACCAACATAAAGACCTAACCCTTGAGCAAGCTTCCCTATAAGGATTGGGCGAAAATTCAAAGCCTCCCTCCTTCTAAGAGATAGGTCTTCCACATCCGGTGAAAAGTCAGACCAACAAGCTTCCCACAAAGGACAACGAATTACTTTGCTGCTGGTGATTCCACCAAATTTTAACGCCGTCTGATTCGCTTCCATAAGGATGCCCATCAGCTCCATCAATCCGATGAATTCAAAGGTCTGGTTAAAAATAGCTCGAAATCTTCGTTCACTTTCTCGTAAGAAACTTTGACCCTTTGTAATTTATCCATTTTTGAAAGCTTTATATTATACAATACAAGAGTAATTAACTAATGGAACATGGCAACTCAAAGCTGAATTCTAAATAAGAGGGAGCAATTTGGCATTCGTCTCAATATTTCATACTTTTTGTGCAAGTATCTATATATCTCCAGCTAGATTTGTCCTCTATCCAAATAGAAAAAAACCAGGTGGTTCTTATCTCTATCGGTGGATGCAGACTGGTTGAAATATCATCTATCTTTAGTTAGGGAAAATAACAGATAGCGCTTACAAAAGGTCATACTTTAAAAGAGGCAAATAGCGTAAGAGTGAGTGTAGCAATGAATGAAATTAGTATTATTTTAATTGAAGATCATGACTTAACGCGAATGGGGCTACGAGCGGCATTACAGTCTCACAGTGCATTGAAAGTAATTGGCGAAGCGGCAAATGCTACCCAAGGATTAAAACTTTTAGAAACTGCAAAGCCAGATGTAGCTGTTATAGACATCGGTTTGCCTGACATGGATGGCATTGAACTCACCCGTAAATTCAAACGCCACCAAGCTGAAACTGGGCAAACGACAACGAAGATTCTGATCCTGACAATGGATCACACAGAGGATGCTGTACTTGCAGCTTTCGCAGCGGGTGCTGATTCTTATTACATGAAAGAAACAAGCATCAGTAAATTAACGGAAGCGATCCAAGCAACTCACGGCGGTAACTCTTGGATTGATCCGGCAATTGCCAACGTGGTATTGCGGAAGATGCGGCAAGGTATTCCTGGAGAGAGCCAAAGTTCTGACAAGCCGAAGACTGTAAAAATTGAGGCGCTGGCGTCAGAATACGAGCAAGTATTGGAAACATACCCTCTGACTCAACGGGAACTGGAAATCCTAGAGTTGATTGTAGCTGGGTGTAGCAATGGGCAAATTGCCGAGAAACTCTACATTACAGTTGGTACTGTGAAGACCCATGTTCGCAATATTCTAAATAAACTATGTGCCGATGACCGGACTCAAGCTGCTGTGAGGGCCCTACGTTCTGGGTTGGTGGCGTGAGGAGTGCTGAGTGCTGAGTGCTGAATGAGGGAGTGAGGAAGTGGGGGAAATGAGGAAGATTAACCAATGCCCAATGCCCAATACAACTCTTGGAGAGGCTGCGCCAACGGCTTACCTCGGCTTTGCTACTTCGACGCCGCTCAGTACAAGTGCCCAATGCCCAATGCTCAATACCCATTCAAAATCGTTGCTGTAAACATTCTGCAATGCGTAGTGCTGCACCTTGTTTTCCCATGCGTCGCAGACCATTTTCGGCAATAATTTGCAAAATATCAGGATCTTTGAATAGGGACTGGACTATCTTGGCAACTTCTGCTGGCTGCTCGACTAAAATCAAAGATGAGCCTAAATGACGACTTTGAGCTTCAGCAAAGGCAGGGTTATATTGGGGCCCATTACCGGGAATCGCGATCGCAGGTTTCCCTAAACCGATAAACTGTTCTGTGGCTGTACCTGCCATTGCGATCGCTAAATCTCCCAAATGCAAGCAGTCGTTATAAGCTTGTTGTGTGAGCAGGAGATATGCATTTTTTTGTTTAAATGTCAAAATATTTGGATCGGGAAGTTGGATAGGAGATGCTGATTCAGTGCGCCAGCCTTGGGATTGCACACTTTGGGATAAAATATTAGAGTCTAAACCAGGAGCGATCGCACCTAAAAACACCACTGTGCCAGAAGTGTAAAAGACTGAATCTCGCTCCTGGAAACTTGCCATCAATGCAGATACAGCAATCATAATTGTTTCCCAGTTGGTGTACGCCTCTGGCGGACGGGAACCAGGTAAAAGAGTCACCATTAAAGGTCGAACTGTCTCTTGCTGTTGACTATCTCGACTATAAAATTGTTGGCGTGAAAAGCTTGGTTGCAGACCATCCATCATGGGATTACCCAAATCAAAAGCGGGAATTGGCCATTGTTTTAATGTTTCCGTCGTCAGTGCATCTCTAGGGAACACCGCCTTACAACGGCGACGACTCATTAACCAACGTTCCCAAGGATGGTAAACTGAACCGGAAAAGTTTTCCCAACGCGCACCTTGGGATTTCCGTGGTAATAATCCAGCTTCATCTCGCACATAATATTCAGATTTTGCCGTACCCACAAAAGCATAATTAGCGCCACTGAAAGTTGCAAACAACAGCGGGACAATATCTCCCACTGCTAAAATTGCTCTTTTATTACCTACTTTTTTTTGATAACTCACCCAACGGCGCACAGCTTTAATCTGGCTGAGGGTAAGTTGCAATAAACCACCACGTACATCTCGCACTAATTGGCGGCTATCCATATAAATAAAGCCGCCAGAAGGCATAGTGCGGACTGAACCGATGAGGGGGATATGTAACTGTTGGTAAGCACGTCCTTCACCCACCAGAGGCAAAGCAAAGATTTGTGGTGGGTTTGATTGTCGTTGGAGTTCTTGCAAAATCCGAACTGCAATTACATCTTCCCCATGACCATTACTTAATACAAGTAACTGCAAAGGAGAAGTTGCAGCTTGCGAGTTAGAAGCTAGAGATAACCGAGATACATTACTCATAAGAAACAAAACATCAAAATTAACTGTCTGTTGGGGTAAGAGGTATAAATAGGGAAATCGGCGAAGAAGCTGGAAGTTAGTATTATCCCTATTCGCTAGCGTCTCTACAACTAACTCCCAGTTAATTAGGTTAAATATTATGCGAGTTTCTGCTACTGCAATTTTTACTTTAGCTACTTTAGCTGCTGGCAATGTCACTCAGCAAGCAACGGCTGCACCTGCTAAAACCGTTACTCCAATTGCAAAAGCTGGTAACTTGGTGGTGCCGATAATTGAAGACACTCCCGCACGGGTAGAGACAATTGCTTCCCCAGAAACTATAGTTGCACAACAATTTTCCCAAAATCCCGTCGTCGGACAAACAGGTGCAAACAAAAATTCCCCAGTAGTCTTAGAGTCAGCCCAAAAGGAAAATTCCCAAGTCATCCTCCCCATCTCCCCTATAGCCAAACCAACTCTCAAGCCGCCTGCTGAAAACAAGGAGACAAATATAGTAGACAAGGGAAACTTTTCCATAACACTCCCCACTTCTGGTCTTTCCCCTTCATCCCCCAAAACCCCTGCTAATGAAAGCGATTTAGTAGTCACAGCTACAGATGTACAGGTGGTGGGAGCAAATCTGGAATTGCAGGAGATTATTCGCAAGGTAATTAAAACCCAAGTTGGTGGAGAAACCAGTCAAAGCCAGCTACAAAAAGATGTAGCTGCAATTTTGGATACAGGTTTATTTAGCAGTGTCAGTGTGAATAACCGCAGCACATCGGCTGGATTGAATGTAGTATACCAAGTGCAACCAGTGATTGTGCGAGCGCTGCAACTATCTGGTGCTAAAGTCCTCACCTACCAAGTAACCCAACAACGTTTGCAATCTCAGATTGGAACCACCATCAGTCCTGCTGGACTCCAGCAAGCAGTGGCAGAAATTAACAAGTGGTACGCTGACAATGGTTATAACTTGGCACGGGTGCTATCAATTAAACCCAGTCGTGCAGGCATCCTCACTGTGAATGTTGCTGAAGGTTTGGTAAGTGATATCAAATTTCGCTTTGTCAACGATGAGGGCCAAACTGTTGATGGCAAAGGTAATCCCGTAGGAGGACGCAGCAAACCAGATTTCCTGCAACAGCAACTCAAATTGAAACCTGGTCAAATCTTCCAAGAAAATGTAGTTAAACAAGATATACAACAGCTATATCGGACTGGTTTATTTGAGACTGTAAATGTTGCCTTAGAAGGAGATGCGACAAAACTTGATTTAGTCTACCAACTCAAAGAAACTGGAGCGCGTGGTGTTAACTTGGGTGGTAGTTACAATGCTGATCAAGGATTAGTAGGCACAATCAGCTATCAAGATCAGAATGTCGGCGGTATTAATGATACTTTAGCTGTAAATGTTGGTGTAAGTAGCCGAGACTTACAGTTTGATACCAAATTAATCAGTCCTTATCGGACAACTAGCCCCGATCGCTTAGGCTACACTGTGAATGGTTTTCGTAGTCAGGAACTTTCGGAAACTTTTGATGACAAGATTAAGCTAGCTAACGGCGACAAAGTGCGGGAAGGCAAAATTGGTGGAGGTATCAGCTTTCAGCGACCAATTGATGACTGGAATACCTCATTAGGATTTAACTATACCCGAACTAGTATTCGCGATCGCCAAGGTAATATTACCCCAACTGACGCTCAAGGGAATCCTCTCTCTGCGAGTGGAACTGGCGTTGACGACCTAACTACCGTATCCTTCACCGCCACCAAAGACCAACGAGATAATCCCCTCAACCCAACTCAAGGTTCTCTTCTGAGTTTGAGTACAGAGCAATCTGTGCCCATCGGTCAAGGTAATATTTCCCTAAATCGCCTTAAAGCCAATTACAGCAAATATTTACCAGTGCAGTTATTTAACAGCAAACAGCCACAAGTGTTTGCTGTGAATCTCCAAGCTGGTACCGTCCTTGGTAATTTACCGCCTTACGAAAGCTTTAACTTGGGTGGTTCCAACTCAGTGCGCGGTTACGATTCTGGAGATGTTGGGAGTGGTCGCAGTTATGTCTTAGCTTCCGCAGAATATCGTTTCCCTGTCTTACCAATCGTAGGTGGTGTATTGTTTGCCGATTTTGCCTCAGACTTAGGCTCTGGTGATACTGTATTAGGAGATCCTGCGGGTGTGCGAGGCAAACCAGGTTATGGTTTTGGTTATGGGGCTGGAGTGCGCTTAAATTCACCACTAGGCTTAATTCGGGCTGATTATGGCATTAATGACCAGGGAGAAAGCAAGGTGCATTTAGGCATCGGTCAACGGTTTTAAGAAAATAAGAATTCAGAGTTTTAACCCGGATTTCTCCGAAAAAAGAGGAGTCAAAACTGTCCGTTCGCTCATTTTCTGCACCAACATCTAAACTATGTCTAAAGGACTGACAAAAAATAAATTATCCCAAATATTTGTACATTTATAAGGGAGCAAGACCTTGCGCCCCGACGATGGGATGTTTTTTAACTGGAAGTCCCTAAGTAAGTAGACTTGAATAATTAAAGGTTTGTAGTAAGGGCTGAAGCCGCTTACTAAGCTGTTCCACATTTAAACTGCATATGCTGGGCGGGCAAGATGCCTACCCCACAAGAGTTTAGGACTTACGCAGAAGAGATCCCCCAACCCCCTCAAAAAGTTGGCTCTTTCAGATCCCCCCTAAAAAAGCTACGGTGTACACACAAGTCCTAAAAACCTAGCTTGAATTAGGCTTGACTCGTTCCCATGCTCTGCATGAGGAATGCATTCATTGAGTCTCTGACTCAATATCTGACTGGAGGCAGCAGCCTCTAATCAACCATTCCTAGCTTTGCATGGGAACGAGAGAACAAGGAGAAATGAGAAATCGAGCTTTTTTCGACTTGTGTGTACACCGTAGCCCTAAAAAAGGGGAGCCAGCCCGGTCTTCTCCCTACAGCCCTTCTCCTAAAGGAGACGCTCTTGCGAACGGGCATCCTACGGCGGGCGCTACTCCCAATGTGAGAAGGGGAGACGATGCCGCGCATAGCGCAGCCTTAGCGAGTCCGCGTTCGCGCAGCGTCTCGTAGAGAGCGTCTGGGGTTTCCCCAAGTGGAGCGACTGGCGTGGGTTAGGGGGGATCGAGGTTTCAGGTTTTCAGTGTGTAAGTCCTAGAGTTATGTTTAATTCGATTATGCAAATTAGATGTTTTTTAGCTTACGAGCCAATTTGATTAATTTACATTGCGTAACATTGTTTTAGGCGCTCTGCTGTGCGGCGCTCTGGACAGATTCTAAATCAACATTTAGCTGTTGAGCAATCTGCTCCACGCTCATTCCCGTTTTTAGTAACAGGGGGACTGTAACTTTCAACATTTCAGTTTTCTGTTCTTCCCGACCCTCAGCTTTCGCTTCCTGATAAACCCTTGTTTGCTCTAACAACATTTCAGCTTTCTGTTCTTCCCGACCCTCAGCTTTCGCTTCCTGATAAACCCTTGTTTGCTCTAAAGTCAGTCCTAGCATAGCTTCCACTTCCTCTCTACTCAAAGATGAAAACTTGTAAACAGCAATTGTGGTAATGATATCTATTATTTCGTTTTTCGACAGTGCATCCTTTGACTCTAATTGTACCCGCTTGATTAATTGCTTTGCTTGCTGTGCGATCGCTTTCTCTGAGGCGATTGTCAATTGCATTAAATTGACGCCTATTGATTGCTGATTGGCAGTGCCCAATTCGTCCAGATAAATTCGCTGCACTTGGTCGCTGTTCAAAAATAATCGATGAGTTCTTGTATCGCTAGGTTCCAAACTGCGTGATGAAAAAATTACGACACAATACCAGTCATCGTATTGAGACTGATTCCGGTTCAAATACATCATCGACTCGGTAAAGAAGCGATGATAAAGAGCTTCATCTTTCTGAAATTGAACTTCTGCAAAAAAGATAATTCTGGGTGTTGCACCCTCTGGAGGTAAAAAGACCCCATCAATCCGAAAGGTGGTTTCTTTTACCTCAACGGACTCAAACCGATAGTTCTGCGCCTGTTCAGTCTGGTAATCAACGAGTTCAAAAATAAACCAAGGAAATCGCTTAAAGATTTGGTAATAAATGGTGTCGCGTTTCACTAAAATATCTGAAATATACTGGTTATTAACTATTAAAGATTACTGAATTGGTATTCTAGAGCCAAGTCACTGAATTGCTCTTTGACATTTTAGCAAGTAGGTGTTAGTCATACTTCCTCCCTAACATCACGGACGTGGGAGAAAAATTGAGCCTGTTTCCTACTTCAGGATTTCTTGACTCCCGCGTTATCCTATAAAGATAAAACTGTTATGCTCATGGGGAGGTTTTTTCCACTTAGGGAATTCCAACAACCAAATCATCCCGTAAGATAGACAAGTGAAAACCCTGCCCTATATAAAGTATGGGAAAATTTTTTGGAAATCCCCTAAGACTCAGAACTCGCTAGTTATCTGCTCACTCAAGACTCAGGACTCTCTATGTTAGCAGGCACAATTTTGCAGGATGGAAAATATACCCTAATTCAAGAAATAGGGCGGGGTGGCTTTGGCATTACGTTTAAAGCTACGCATCACTACTTGGGTCAGGAGGTGGTGATGAAAACCATCAATGAACGGCTGCAACAACATCCTGATTTTGCAAAATTCGAGCGCCAATTCCAAGATGAAGCCAGACGATTAGCTACGTGTATCCACCCAAATATAGTCCGAGTCAGTGACTTTTTTGTGGAAGCTGGACTGCCTTACATGGTAATGGAATACATTCCTGGCGAAACCTTGGGAGACGCATTTGTATTACCAGGGATACCAATGCCAGAAGCCACAGCAATTCATTACATCTGGCAAATTGGGGCAGCCTTGCAGGTAGTACACAATAACGGTTTGCTGCACCGGGATATCAAACCAGATAATATCATCCAACGCCTTGGAACGCAGGAAGTAGTATTGATTGATTTTGGCATTGCCAGGGAATTTAATGGCGGTGTCAGACAGACTCACACGGGTCTGGTTTCTGAAGGCTATTCTCCAATTGAGCAGTATCTGACGCAAGCGCCGCGCACACCCGCCACAGATGTTTATGGTTTAGCCGCAACCTTGTATGCACTGTTGACAGCCCAGGTTCCTATGCCAGCATTATTGCGCGATCGCGAGCAAATGCCAGCCCCCCGCGAACTGCAACCACACTTGAGTGCTGCTGTCAACCAGGCGATAATGCGCGGTATGGCGGTGGAGTCTCGTTTTCGGCCAGCGACAGTTGCTGAGTGGTTACAACTGCTACCTGGAAATGGGGCGAATATGACACCGCAAGCCTTAGCTACTTACGCGGTGCCAACTGTCAATTTATCTGCCCAGCAAGCAGCAACTTTAATTGGGAAAACTTCCCAAAATCGCATTCATCGACTATCTGTGTTAGCGCAGCCCAACCCAGGCATCGCTAAGGAAAATGTACCGACTAAAAAGCTGGGGTCATCTAAGATATTTATGGGTATAGGTGTAGCCCTGGTTGCTGCTACAGCAGGTTTTGGCATCACTAGCATCTTACCCAAATCTCAGCCACAGCCAACCGCAAAGCCGCTTTTTGAACAGCCAACTAAAGAACCAGCCGCGAAAACACCTAGCTTCGAGAATGGTGAACAGACTAACACCACCTCAAGAACGGAATCAGCACCTGTTTCTAATTCCAAACAGCGGCGGCGTAATCGTCGTTCTTCCCCACAAGAAACTCCCAGCAGCCCTATACGAGAATTGCAACGCAGCGATTCCGAACAATCCACACCTTCACCTAGCGTTTCACCTACACCCTCGCTAGTGGAGAAACTACGGGCGATCCGGTCATCTCGTAGTGCTTCCCACGCACCATTACCACAAAAAAACTCACCCGCATCTAATCAGAATTCTACTTCCCCTCAACCGGTGAGTCCGTCAAATTCTGTGGTTATACCAGCAACGCCACCACTAGAATCCAAACAGTCAGATCCTTCTGCTGTAGTAGTACCAACGCTGGAAAAACAAAATTCACCGACTAATAGTCAACCCCAAAATAATCAGCAATCCAAGGAAAATCTCCAAGATGACAATAATTAGTCAATTTTAGATTTTGAATTTGGGATTTTGGTGAGTCAGGTGCTAACAGGGGTTTCCCGACTTATACTTATACGGTAAAGCAAAGCTGGGCCTAGGTCTTTGAATAGGAGAAGTGACTGGCGATCGCACAGCGTTATTTGCTATTGTGTACAACAATTTCCCCTTTCTGATTAATCTTCATCGGGTTTTTGGGAAAAGCTTGATTATTCAAATAACGCATAAGTCTTACAGTCTGAAAACGCTGATCAATATGAGGAATTCCCTGCCGATCCATCCGCACGCGGATAATATCTCCAACGGCTTTAATAGTAATAGTGTCTGGAAAGGTTTGTTGTTCTGTTATTGATGGCGTAAGTTCAGGGATAGCTAATGGAAATTGCACAGGCTTGGTAGGTGTAGTAGCAGCGTTTTATCGCTGTGATTGCCCAAGCCTGATCATGACTCCTATACTAATACCCAGATATAAACAGATGCTTATAAAACTAAATGAGAGCACTCTCCCCATGCTGCGATTTGCCATCGTTCACTCCTCACACGATGGCATTAATTTATCTCAAAAATCTCTGTGCGCGGTGTATATTTCAGTGTTTTTTGGGCAATATCTGACTAAGTAAACACGGAAATATAATCTCGTTACCGTTTATTCTCTCCAAAACTAGGTAACTTCTAGCTTAAATAATTGAAATGCTTACACAATAAGGAAAAACGGAGAGGGGGGGATTCGAACCCCCGTTGAGTTTCCCCAAAACGCATTTCGAGTGCGTCACCATCAACCACTCGGACACCTCTCCAGCTATGTCATTCACAGATTTGAGTATCTATTCTATATTCAAATGCCGTGAAGTAAGGGAAATCTTAGCGTATTTCCTATATTACTATAACATTATCGCTTTATCTGCGTAACGCAATGCTCCGAGAAGGCCAACGCCCAAACCCAAGAGATTTCACATCATCGTGGTTACTGTAATTATCTAGCGAGGCAATGACACCCAAAGATATTCTTCTGGTGCTGTTCGCCTCTGGTCTCGTAGAGAAGGCTGATCCTCAGATTGAGGTCAATTACTTACACCAACTAAAAATTACTCCACCCGATTGCTACGAATAAGTTTGCAAACGTTGGTCAGAATTTCAAACACCCTGTAATACCCTAAAACTTACTTTATTCATCAATGCTTAAGTCAAAATCAATCAACATTCCCAAACCAACTCGCTACCAAAATGCAGCGATAGATTATTACATGGGACTCACAGATTCCTCCTATCTCCATTACGGCTATTGGGAGCCACTACCTACGGCGGGTGAGGAATTGACCATAACTCGGATGCGTGCGGCTCAGGAAGCATATGCAGCCAAGCTTTTCAGTTTTATTCCAGAGGGGACAAAAACTGTGCTTGACGTAGGCTGTGGTATTGGTGGTAACGCAGCATATTTGTGCGCTCGCGGTTTCATTGTTGAAGGATTAGCACCCGATGCCATCCAACAAGAGAAGTTTATCAAGAATACCAACGGTCAAGTACCTTTCTACTTAACGAGATTTGAAGATTTTCACACCTCAAGCTCCTACGACCTAGTTCTATTCAGTGAAAGCAGCCAATATATTGCTGCTGACGATTTGGCTCAGGGTACAGCTCGTTTACTAAGTAATGGTAGCTACCTATTGCTTGCGGATATGATGCGTTCTGATGCTGGATATCGAGAGGGCATTTTTTCTAATTGTCACGTCGCTAGCGAGCTTCAAACAGCGTTGATGCAGGCTGGATTCAAGTTAATTAAGACTGAAGACATCTCTACCCAAATTGCACCAACGATTGACTTGTGTGTTGAGAACTTTCGTACTTTTGGACTGACTACCATCAAATATATTGCTGATGTTGTAGCGATCGCTCTCCCACCATTACACGCACTCGGTCGTTTAGCATTCAAACGCTGGCTGGAAAAGCCGATTGTCGAGGGGTTAGCAGCACGCACCATTTTTGATAATCATCTCTGTTATCAAATCCAACTCTGGCAGTTATCAATTCATCAGGTTAACTAAGATGACTGAATAATGATTAATTAATAATTCATAATTCATAATTTTGGGTACAGAGGAAATCAATTTATTGATGGATAAAAATAAATTATTCCTCAATCAATATCCTGCATTTATGAGCCATCTTGCTCCACTTGAGGTTTTCCCAAGTGGAGCAAGTGGCGTGTATGGGGTTTTAATTATGAATTGTTTTGACCTCTGATATCATGTCCGCATAATTAGTTATGATTCCCACAGTCATTGCACCCCTCCCCGCTCTTCGGGAGGGGAAACAAAGCGTAGCTTTGGCGGGGTGGGGTTCTTCGGGTTTAATAAGTAATTAAGCGGACATGATATGAAACAAATACCCAATATTGGCAACAAGCTTTTATGGACAAACATTCCATAAATGGGTAGCTTTGGGCGGGAATTAGCTTACAGTTTCTAACCCTAAGACTGACAATGTTCAAAGGTGCCGCTGCTACGCTCGTCGTAGACATCGCTCCTCTAAACGTCAAGGTATTATGTAGTCGAACATTGTGCAGCATACAGCTTGAGGTTTTGCATGAAAGTAGCAGTCTTTAGTACAAAAGCCTATGATCGGCAGTTTTTGTCAGATGCAAATTCTCCCACCCAACACGAGTTAGTGTTTTTTGAACCCCGTTTAAATCGGGATACCGCTATCCTCGCCGCCGGATTTCCGGCGGTTTGCGTATTTGTGCATGATCAGGTTGATGCCCCAACTTTAGAGCTTCTCGCCTCACGGGGAACTCGGCTGGTTGTCCTCCGCTGTGCAGGGTTTAACAATGTAGACTTACAAGCCGCAGCGGATTTAGGAATTACTGTTGTGCGCGTTCCTGCCTATTCACCCTACGGGGTAGCAGAACATGCCGTGGGATTGATTTTAAGTCTGAATCGCAAAATTCATCGTGCCTATAACCGTGTCCGAGAAGGCAATTTTTCCCTAGATGGACTGTTGGGATTTAATTTGCATGAGCGCACAGTGGGGATTGTCGGCACCGGCAAAATCGGTCTGATTTTAGGACAGATTATGAAGGGATTTGGCTGTCACCTACTCGCCTATGACGTTTATCGCAATCCAGAATTGGAGGCGCTAGGTGGAAAGTATGTAGAACTACCTGAGTTATTTGCCAACTCTGATATCATCTCCCTGCATTGCCCCCTGACTACCGAAACGCATCACTTGATTAACGCTCAGGCTATAGAGCATATTAAGTCAGGCGTGATGCTAATTAACACTAGCCGAGGAGCGCTGATTGATACCCAAGCAGTGATTGAGGGATTGAAGTCTGGTAAGATTGGCTATCTCGGTGTGGATGTCTACGAACAAGAATCGGATTTGTTCTTTGAGGATTTGTCTGGTGAAATTATTCAAGATGATATTTTCCAGCGTCTGACGACGTTCCCCAATGTACTGATTACCGGACATCAAGCCTTTTTTACAGCAGAAGCTCTCCACAATATTGCAGAAACAACTTTTGCTAATATTGCTGATGTTGAAAAGGGTCGTCCTTGTGCTAATGAAATTCGCGCTCAAGCGTCAGCTTAGGTAAAGGTTGGCGATCGCAAAGACTTTGGACTAAAATCACCAGTCAATCCTGATCATCGGGCAAATTCTCCATTTCCTCAGTAATTAGCGTCTGAAAATCTTCGTCACAATGATTATGCAGATGAATCGCAGCAGCTAGGAGTTCTGCGAGAATTTCAGCTTGTTGGTTAGCAGTTAAACTAGTTAACTGTAACTGGTTAACTAAGGCTTGTACTTTCAGGCATTCTGTACCTAATTCAGCAATCAAGGTACTGAGGGTTGAATTCGTGACTGCAAGAGGGCGATCGCTCATCTATAATATTCATTCTGAACGATAGGCAACGCGGAGACTTTGGACTAAAATCACCAGAGATGCGATCGCCATCAACCCACCCCAAAACCAGTAAGGTAAAAGCAAATACCGCTGCATTTGCGCTGTATCAGAAATTCCAAGGGGGCCAGCAGAGCTACTAAATAGATAATCGAGTTGATGGTACGTACTTACACAAGCTTGTACACCCAGAAATTGAATGACAAACCCTTGTGCCCAGCGAGGCGCTTTCAGGGCGATACCCAAGATTATTAAACCCAACAAGGGAATTGCCACCAATCCAAACCAGGAACGGACCCAAATTAATGTGGAAAACAGCAAAAAACTCCCTAAAATTTTCAAACAGAGGTTTGCTGCTTTAAAACTGCGGGAAGCTAGAATCAAAGCTGCACCGGCAAGAGGCGGCCCCATTGGCCCTGCTGCTGCCACCATTGCCGGGACAAATGGCCCCAATGACGACCGGATGCCATAAGTTGCGACACCGGAACCATTGCTAAAAATCTGCAATTTCTGAAACTGTCCCCCTAACAGGAGTGCCATTAAGCCGTGACCCATTTCATGAAACCAGGTTGCCAGAATTGTAAACGGATATAAGATATAATCACCTCCTGGTACTTGCCACAGTAAAGCAGTTGCGATCGCTGCTGCAATTAGCCAGGTTAGCCCCATACGTTCAACAACTAGCGGGGCTTCTTTGGTGAGCAAGGTTTCAAAATTTTTGCTTGGTTCCCTCATCGGTCACTTTCCTGAAGGTAATTACCCTAACTGCTGGAGTGTATTTTCATCCATCCTAGTGTAATTATTAAGGTAGTGGGGTTGCTGGGCAATGCAACAATTCGCACATCAAAGCGACGGCTGTAAACTATGGCGCGATCAAAAACAACATAGTTATCCGTCGCTTGTCTGATGCGGTTCATTTGTTTCTCCTCCAAAAGGATGTCGGAGGATGGGCAGAAAATGCCTAGACTGATATCACAATTAATCGAGAATCAGTTAAGCAAGTTGAAAGAGGAATGTCATTAAGTCTCCTTTACCCAAGCTGATGCGATCGCCCGGTCGCAAGCGGTGGCGATTCCCCGGTAAAAGCGGCAAATTATTAATGTAGGTGCCATTAGAACTACCCACATCCTCTACATAATGAGCATCTCCCTCGACGCGAATATCTGCATGAATCCGCGAGACAATTTCTGAATTGGGAAATCCGGAAACATCTATATCTGGGGGAATCCGGTCATTGAGCTTGCCGATATGAATCACAGAGAGATTTTGCGGCAATTCAATTAACTGATCGCTTTGAACGTGGATTAACCGCGCTGTAACCTGCTGTAATTGCGTTCTAGAAGCAGTTGCAGTTGGTGCTGGTGCTGCTGGCGGGGGTAGTTCGGCTTCAGAGGCTGGCGCTGGTTCCAAAGGTGGTGGAGTAGGAATACTTTGTCCAGAGACTACGGGTTGAGCTGCGACGGCTGGCGCTGGTTCTGGGGCGCTGTTTTCTGTAACAGGTACTTGTGGCGCTGCTGAGGGAACTGCGATCGCAGTTGGTGGTAAAGATGAGCTAGAGGGATGGGAGTTAGTAGAACCGCTAATTCCCAAGGCATCTGGTTCTAAAAGTTCTAACAGTGGATCGGGTGGAACTAACGCCGGTACTTCCACAGGAATATCGGGAGTAACTGTCGCAGCTACCGCAGTATGAACGTGTGGAACTCCTGCGGAGTGTAGGTTATAGCCACACTGACCACAGAATGCAGCATCTGCCTGCACAGTTGCCCCACAACTGGGACAGTTAGTAGTCGCGGGTAAGGGTGTATAGCAAGCTTCACACTGGACAGCGCCGTCAGGGTTGGGATGATTGCAATTAGGGCAGACGATCATCGATATTTAGCCTTTGTTCAAGATCATCATAAATATAGGTAGGACTGGCAAGCAGAGGGCGGCCCTAGCTTTAAATTCTAGCAATTACTGCTGATCAAACGATGAATTTTGGACACGGAGAAAGGAGCAGGGGGAGCAAGAATTTTAGATTTTAGATTTTGGATTTTAGATTGAAATTTAATCCCAAATTTAAAATCCAAAATCCAAAATTGAATTGCCCTGTTTGCCCCATTGTTCAATGTTGGAGTTCTAAACCTGCTGCCGCATCCAGCAGCCACCAAAGTTCTCCTTGGGGCTGAATTAAGCGGGATGGGTAAGTGAAGTCATCGGCTACAGGTGCAAAGACTTGCGCCAAAGCTGGTCGTTTATTAGCACCAGCAACCAGAAAAATCACGCTACGAGCAGAGTTGATGAAGGGGTATGTGAAACTTATCCGGGGGTTTCCGTCTTTGTTACCCACGGTAACTAGGCGATCGCGTACTTTGAGAGCCTCTGTGTGGGGAAACAAAGATGCGGTATGTGCATCATCACCCATTCCTAGTAATACTACATCTAACGAGGGAAACTCGACCCCAGAAGAATTGAAAAATTCTTTGATCTGTTGTTCATACTTAGCGGCAGCCTGTTCTGGATTGGCTTCTAAAGTTGGTACGGGGTGAATATTACCTGCTGGGATATCAACGTGATCTAGCCACGCCCGACGTGTCATCAGTTCATTGCTATCGGGATGATCTGGTGGTACGTAACGCTCATCCCCCCAGAATATATGAATTTTATCCCAAGGCAGTTTTTGATTAGCGATGGCTTCGTATAACGGTTTAGGTGTACTACCGCCAGATAAAGCGATGGTAAACCGCCCCCGCTGCTCAATGGCAGTTTCTAACTTGGACAAAATTAATTCTAGCGCTCGTGCAACCAGCGCTGGCTGATCCGGTAGAACTTCAACGGTTTTGTTCATGGCTTCATCATCATATTGCTGGCTTCCAGCAATACAATACCGAACTTATTACAATCCCCCTTTTTAACTTTTGAAACATTTAACATCGTGGATTAGGTAGGCTGGAAAAACACAGACGCTCATTATCACCTTCAACGGTAAGTTGTCAGTAGTCAGTCATACTAACTACTAACTATTCTGATGATTATTTTTATTTACACCCAGTTACTTGATACTTGGTTGATTAACGCTATAGAGGATACATTTATTAATTCTTATTAAAAATTAATAAAACTAATTAATCACAAACAGCGTTTCCCAGTCTGCGATCGCGTCGCGTTGGGCGATTAACAATTCCTGAATTCCTTTTTGGGCGACATCTAGTAGTTGATTCAACTGAGTGCGCCTAAAGCTGCCTTCTTCGGCTGTTCCCTGGACTTCAATGATTCCCAAGTGTTGATTCATCACCACATTAAAATCTACTGTTGCAGCTACATCTTCGATATAATTCAGATCCAAAAATGGCTCTCCCTCCAGTAATCCTACGGAAACTGCTGCTACCTGTCCACACAGAGGCGATCGCTCCAACACGCCCTCCTGCAACAATTTAGAAATCGCATGAGCCAACGCTACAAACGAGCCTGTAATCGCTGTTGTCCGAGTTCCAGCGTCTGCTTGCAACACATCGGCATCCACAGTTAGCGTGCGTTCTCCCAGTGCCTCAAAATCCACTGCTGCGCGTAAGCTACGGCCAATTAAACGTTGAATTTCTTGCGTCCGTCCAGATAATTTCAATAATTCCCTTTCTTGCCGTTTGTGCGTAGCAGATGGTAGCATCCGGTACTCAGCAGTTAACCAGCCTTTACCACTTCCTTCGAGAAACTTCGGAACCCCCTTATTAACGCTAACAGTACAAAGTACTTGAGTATCACCGCATCTTGCGAGAACAGAACCGGGGGCAAAGCGGGTGAAACTAGGGTAAAAGCTGATCGGACGTAGTTCGTAGGGAATCCGACCGTCAGGACGCTGCCAAGCCATTAGAGTTGCCTCAAGTTTTACAATACTGCCTTAAGGTTACCTTAGTGTTGCAAATCATTATTTTGGGGGCATTGGGCAATTCAATTTTGGATTTTGGATTTTAAATTTGGGATTAAATTTCAATCTAAAATCCAAAATCTAAAATCTAAAATTCTTGCTCCCCCCACTCCCGACTCATCTAAGGAACTGAAAGCAGAGTCAAAATATTTTGCAGCACCATATCTGGTGACTGGTCGCCGTTGATGGTCAATAGGCGGCGACAACGGTCGTAATATTCTAGGATGGGAATGGTGCGATCATAGAATAATTCTACACGGCGTTGCACGATTTCCGGTTGATCATCTGGTAGCGATCGCCCCAAGGATCGGCTAACCATGACTGCTTCCGGGACTTGGAGATAAATCGCCCAATCTAGCTTTTGCTCTAAATTATCCAATAAAAAATCTAATTCTTCAGCTTGGAAGGCAGTACGGGGATAGCCTTCTAAGACCCAATCGCAATTAATATCTGGTTGTGTAAGGCGGATTCGGATCAATTCAATGATCATTTCGTCTGGAACTAACTCCCCTTTTTGCATGTAGGGGCGTGCATGGTAGCCTAGTTCACTCAGGCTAGCGTAAACCGAAAGAGAAGTTCGAGGATCGGCTTCCGACCATCGAAATTCCGGCAGGGGCTGATCGCCAGATATTGCTTCCCGTAAAATCTCACCTGTAGAAATCAGGGGAATATCAAAGTATCTGCAAAGCCTTTGTGCTTGAGTGCTTTTACCCGATCCTGAACCTCCCAGAATCACCAATCTCACAACAATTAACTCCTCATCCTGTCAAATTCACTACTTGCTAAGTCTGTTTTGCCCAAACAACCGCCAAATCTAACATTTAGCGATTTTCAGCCGTTATACCTAGCTTTTTTAAATAATTGGAACTCTAACTTATGTGTTTTCGTTTTTACAACTGCTTTCAGAGAAAAAACAAAAATAACTCTTGACTTCAGCACAAATGTAGTGTTTGACTAAGAATGCAATTTGCCAAATCCACCACGCCTGTGAAAAACAGATTGATTATACAGGCAAATTTGTAATAAGTACTGCCAGCACAAATCTTTAATTTATTGTAACTTTTTGAACTTTACCCTATGGTTGCCCAGCTAGAAACTCCAAGTATAAATTCACCCCTTACCTTACCATATCCAGTTGAAGGACTAGTGCAAGTTTTCACTAGCTCCCATCGCAACTTTTTTACGAGTGTTATGGCTCAATCACTGAGAATAGCTGGACAAGGAACGCCAGTATTAATAGTGCAGTTTCTCAAAGGAGGTATTCGTCAAGGACAGGAAAGACCCATACAACTAGGACAAAATTTAGATTGGATTCGCTGTGATTTGCCTCGTTGTATCGATACACCACATTTAGACGATACGGAAAACCAAGCTTTACAAAAGCTGTGGCAGTATACACAACAGGTAGTGTGTGAGAGTAAGTATTCTCTGGTTGTCTTAGATGAGTTGAGTTTAGCGATTAACTTTGGTTTAATTCCTGAAACCGAAGTTTTAGCCTTTCTGGCAAAACGTCCTCCCCATGTCGATATCATTCTCACAGGGCCAGAGATGCCGAAATCTCTTTTGGATGTGGCAGATCAAATTACAGAAATCCGTCGGAGTTATCGACCTTAAAGAAAATACTCAGTTCGTGCTAATATATCAAGTCTGTTTAAATTAACGTTAGTAGCGAACTTGTGATTAAGAACGATATTTGGATTACTGAAATGGCTCAACAGGGTTTGATTTCGCCCTTTGAGCCAAGTTTAATCCGAAAAGTACAAAAAGATGAGTCTGTAGCGGTTCAACCTGTAATTAGCTACGGTTTGTCTTCTTATGGCTACGATATACGCCTTTCCCCGGCTGAGTTCCGCATTTTTCGCCACATTCCCGGAACTGTAGTTGATCCGAAAAACTTTAATCCCCAAAATTTGGAGCCAACAGCACTGCACACAGATACCAATGGCAATTATTTTATTTTACCTGCTCATTCCTATGGACTTGGGGTTGCTCTAGAAAAACTAGAGGTTCCTGAGAATATTACTGTGATTTGTATTGGAAAATCTACGTATGCACGTTGTGGCATAATAGCAAACTTAACGCCTGCTGAGGCTGCATGGCGGGGCCATTTAACTTTAGAGTTTTCTAATTCTTCTAGTGCTGACTGTCGCATCTACGCCAATGAAGGCGTAGTACAATTGCTATTTTTAGAAGGCGAACCATGCGCTATCAGTTATGAAGCAAGACAGGGTAAGTATCAAGATCAGCTAGAGATTGTAACTCTGGCTAAAGTTTAGTTGCGATCGCAAGTTGATTATAAAGCATCCCGTAAGTCTTCAATTGTATTTGCTACAACAATGCTGCGTAAAATCTCTTTTAGTTGCTCTAAGTTAGAAATTTGCGAAATTAGCGGCATCAACTCCAAACCATCGATGCTAAGAAGAAGGTTTGGTGTCGTTTACTTTTGATAGGGAGCATCCCAGTTTTTATTCTTCCAATAAAGATAAGTTCAATGTAAGATGCTGAAAGGATAATCACAGTGATCGCTATTTGTTCTATTGGCTCTGGTGCGATTGAATCTACTGTTAAACAGATTGATTGTCGAACTAAAATCTCCGGCGCGCAATGGAAAATTGAGAATGTTCCTCAAGTTATTGCTCATCGTTGCGCTTATCTGAATGGATTAATCTTTGCTCCCAGAATCCCCAGCCCTTCAGGGCGTGGGAGTGTGTCAAATATATCTTGTTAATTGAACTCGGTAACGGTCTTTTTTTGTAACGGCGATTTCCCCAATTTCTAAACGTCCTTTAGAGCGAATAGCAATTAAGTCGCCTGATTTAACTTGAGAACTAGCTTGGGTAACTTCCTTCCAATTGACGCGGACATCACCAGCATCAATGAAATCAACCATTTTGCTGCGAGACATGCCAAAACCAGCAGATGCGATCGCATCTAATCGCAAAGAAGCCTCCACAGTAGTTAATTCTTTTTTCTTTGGTTCCCGAACCTTTAATTCAGTTACCTCAATCCGCTGAGTTTTCACAGGAACCGATCGCACCTGTTTAAGACTCATTTCCAAAAATTCCACCAACTCTGGTGTGACAATCGCCTGCGCCCCTCGTTCTCCCAAGACAATAATATCTCCCGTCTTTTCCCGAACAATTCCCGTTCCCAACATTGCGCCTAAAAAGTCGCGGTGAGAGGCGGTATCAAACAGGAAATTACCAGCAATTTCCACGGCGACAAGGCTGACTTGAGATTGATCTAAAGGAAGTTCTGAACGAGCGATCGCTATTCTTTGGCGTTCAGCTTGCGGATATCCACCCCACGCCGCCAATTGCACTTCTGTTAATCGGTTAAACACCCGTTGAATTTCCGCCAATTCTGGGGGAGATAGAAAATCTGTCAAAACCACTTCCCAAGTTTTGATGGCTTGATCGGCTTGATCGATTACACGAGCTACACTATCTCGATTTTCAACACCTTTTAAAAGTTCTTCTCGTGGCAACATTCTTAAAAATTATAAGTTATGAATTGAGAATTAAGCTCTATAACTGTCTTGATTCTAACTTTCTAAAGCGATTATTCACGGAGGCATTACTTAGCCCACGCGATCGCGCTCTATTTGGGATTTGCCTGTTCAGTGGTTGTCGTGTTACTGAAGCGTTGGCACTCCTGACGACTTCCAGACGACTGATATCAAATCTGGTGCGATCGCTTTTCGCAAGTCTACCACCAAAGATAAGCATAAAATCCGAATTGTAGACATCTCACCAGGACTTGCAGCAATCCTGAAGGAATATCAACCCAAACCAGGGCTAATGTTCCCCGGTATGCGCGGTGTGAAGCAACAGAAACTTATTGCCAGGGTTTTAAAGGATAGAGATAATGTTATTGAAATATTACAATAAGCCTTAAAGTTAAAGGCTAATGCTGGTGGTGCAATTTTAAAAAACAAGAGAAGCTCTGATGTAATTATATTAATTTCTAAGCTATCTTTTCTAAATTTTCTATTTCCTCTTTAATCTTTTCAAAAGTATTTATGTTACATTAAACTATTTTGGATTTTGGGCGGCTTTTAAATTGAAAGTTACTTTTAAAAATTTTACCGATATAGCGAGTCTGTCACCAGGGGCAACCCCGATGGGAGCAAAAAACGTGAGCAGTACTACCTGTCTAAAACCTTTATAAATAAGGCACTTTAAGAAGTGAGAACAACTCCCCGCTTAGTTCTTGCTTACTTCTGTGGAACTATGACACGGCATTTTCTCTAGTCTAAAAATCTCTCAGGCTTTTCTGGAAGAAGTTCCAGCACCCAGAGTTTTAATCCCTATTGACCCCTGATGAATAGTACGTACAATTATACGTAGGGACTAATAATTTTATGAAATCGGCGTTGACTAAAAACGCATAACCTATGTCTATCGGGACTTTCGGCAATATTTACTCAGATGAGTTAATTACAGCCACTGAGTTGAATCGTCAGCCTGGGCGAGTTCTGGACAAAGCTTTAGAACGTCCAGTGACAATTACTCGCAATGATCAGTCTTTTGCTTTGTTGCGCCGGGAGGAAGTGACTTTTCTCGTAAAGGCAGCAACACAGAGTAAAGCTATTTTTGAGGCATTAACTGTCGCCTTCTCTTTGTTACTGGGAAAGGAAATCGGTTTTGAACATCCTTATGGATGGCTGAGTGTGTTTGAAGAAGATGATCTGCAAGACTTTATCAAGGAGTTGAGTGAAGGTTTTCGGTTGATAGATTCCTCAACTACAGCATGGGAGATAATTGACGCGATCATCCATGAATGGCATGAAAGCGCCGTAGCGATCGCTAGTCCTGAACTGGCAGATGCTTTTAGTGCCGAGACTGATGAAGTACCATTAAAGTCGCCATCTACTCAGAGTGCTGTGTGAATGAGAGTATGTCAGATAATCAAGAAGAAAATCCAATAGTGGAGAATGTGGAGCCGCCAGAAGTTAAACTGTTGTAATTTATTTCTTGTAATCACCGCTTGCGCCACTTCCAAAGAACAGGGAAGCAACTCAAGTCGCTGTCTCCTAATGTGTAAACTATGATTCATTCAATACACGGTATTTGTGTCAGCATAACCTTGGATATTTTCTGGATCAAACTGACGTAATATTCGGGTTGCTTGGCGAGTGAGAGTTTCAGAGCCTTGAACAGCAATTAAGTATTTACCCGCATCTAAGCGGTTGCGATAAGGTAAAGCATCACCACTACCTACGAGTAAACCGACTCCACCACCGACAACTACACCACCCATAGCACCACTAGCAGCACCCAGCAGTCCGCCAACGATGTGATTACCAACTTCACCCGCCCAGGCAAAAGTATCTAAACCAGTGATCAGGCTGAATGTAAAACCTGCAAAAAAGCCAAATGGTATCAGCCAGGTTGCCATCAGTTGTGCTTGCTTTTTGGCTTGGTCTTTGGGGTCAATTAAGCCAAACTCGTCAGCCGTTTTATACCCCCTCCCCAAAATAGTACTGTTTATGCCATCTTTTTCTAAAGCTAAGTAAGCAGCTTCGGCTTGAATGCGGTCTGGTAATACGGCAACAAGATAATTCATTGATTTTACAATTTGTCTAATAGAAGTTTTGCCTTAATTAACAGCGTATCAGTCCTGGTCGAATCAATCTTGCATTGGGTAGGAGTCAGGAGTAGAGACGCGATTAATCGCCTCTGTACAGGAGTTTGGAATTTGGAGAGGCTTTGATTCTTACTCCCCAACGCTAATAGGGAAGGGGTTGGGGGTTAGGTCTGTATTGAACTCAACTGCAAACCGCGATCGCACAAGTTAAGTGTACATGGGCTGGTCACTTTAGCGAATCTAGTGGCTCACAAAAATTGCTCACGCCTTGTTTGAGAACATATATCAAAACTGGCGTTGCCAAAATCTTCGGAAACGTCGGCGTTGTTTTTAGATGTTCCATCATCTTCTGAAGTGAAGTATTAAGCAAATCTTCCCGATATTCTTGTTCGCAAATGACCACACGCCATTTTCTAGCTAAAGCATCTAACCACTCGGAATTTGCTCTTTCAGGCTGTTGTCCTGCCCGGATAGCTAGCGTCATCGCCGCATCTTCTAAATCTCCATCACAGTCTTCAATCAAATCCAGCGCTTCCATATCGCTGGGATCATCTGCCAATTGAGAGCGAAACTGTGCAATTTCTTGAGATGTTACTTTAGTCATGAGTCTTTGACAAGGCGAGCGAACACTCAGTTATGTTAGTCCAATTTTGACCCAAAAACTAGACGCAGAGCCAATGGATTTAGACGAATGGATAAGTCGGTAGTGGCTTTAGCTGCCTTCAGTATTCTTCTTTAGATATAGGAGTGGAAATTAAAAAAATTGACTTTGAGAAGGAGTTTTAGCCTTAACCCAAGCGTATTGCCTCCTATTCATTTTCATCCTCGTCCTCAGATTCATCTTCATCCCCGTCCTCAGATTCATCTTCATCCCCGTCCTCAGATTCATCTTCATCCCCGTCCTCAGATTCATCTTCATCCTCGTCCTCAGATTCATCTTCATCCCCGTCCTCAGATTCATCTTCATCCCCGTCCTCAGATTCATCTTCATCCTCGTCCTCAGATTCATCTTCATCCCCGTCCTCGGATTCATCTTCATCCTCGTCCTCGGATTCATCTTCATCTTCGTCCTGTGCAAACCCTAGTTGACTAATAGCCTGAGAGAGAACCATATCAAAGAAAGAGCCTTCATCGCACCAGACATCCTGACTTAAGTCGAGGTCGGTTACACTTTTAATAGTCCAGCAATCACCGTTTAACTCAGAATTGGTAATGTAATCGTAGGGAATATAACAGTAGCCTTTGTCTCCCCAATTTGGCCCCCAAGAGTTACGAACCAAAAACATGCGGTCTTGATCAGAATATCCCACGCACAGCATTGCGTGTCCGCCACAAAGTTTCTCGTTGCTTGAATTTGGTATCGGTACTCGTCCACTATCTTTAACTTGCTCAAAGGAACTGAACAGCTGCAAACCAAAGGCAAAGGGATAACCTTCCGCTAAACAGTGGCGCATTGCGTACAAATCCAAGTCAATTCGTTCAGCGTCATCGATCAAGAAGCTTTCTGCTTCCTCATAAGCTTGTTCGTGGGGTTTTTCAAATACCCTATTTTGACTATAAGGCCAAGTTTTCTCTATACAAGCACCGTATTTTCGCAGTACCTTAATACAGGTGCGTAAATAAGTTCCTTCGTCCTGCTCAACGGTTCCATCAGACAATCTGGCATTGTAATAAATAAACAAGCGACTCACATACTCTGCCGAGCCAAATTGACGCATCGCCAGATACTCGTAAGCTCCCGCCATCGCGTTAGCTGTACAACTGTTCAATTCTCCCTGCTGTTCCACTTTTGTCATGTGGGGACGTAAATCGACCATTGGCGGTAACTGTTGTGGTTGATAACGTCCAACACTGTATTTTTTATCTCTTGAATCAATAGGATCTGGTCGATAACCGCCGACTTTTAACTGTTTGCCGCTGGAATCGTGGAAGAATGAGACTGTACGAAGCACATCGGAAATTGACATAATAATAATCTCTCTTAGAACCACACACAGTAGAAGCGCTATGTTGACTCAGACAGTTTCCGGGGGCGAGACTTTACCTGAAGATAAGCTGCTTTTATCCCAATACGGTTTAGATAAGATCATTTGCACCACCAATGACCTAACAAGTAGAGACGTTGCAATGCAACTTCTCTACTTGTTAGCCCACGGAACTGTTTTCAATTTATACAATTAGCGCCAAGACTGGTTTCAATATAGCTTTTATTACCAAAAGAGCCTCATTTTTCAGTAATTACACTGAAAAATGAGGCTTCTTGGAGCTTTTAATAAAAAATACTACTGGACTATGTGATGCCCTGAGGATAGATGCAAAGTGTATTAAAAAACACAACAGCAGTCAAAAGTATTGACGGTTGAGTTTCGGCTAACTAGCGTAGTGCTCTAAGGGTAACAGACCGTTGTAACTGAGCTAAAGCGCGGTTGTAATTCAAAATTGCTGTGACTCGATTACCTTCAGCTTGTGTGAGGTCGTTTTCAGAGTTAATCACATCCGTTTGAGTGCCTACACCAGCTTGGAATCGCAAACGGGCTAAACGTAGAGCTTCTCTAGCTTGTTCTAAAGCGGTATTAGCGGTTTGAACATTCTCCAAATTAGATTGCTGGGTAGAATAGGCTTGTTCTACCTGAAAGCGAATTTGGTTGCGTTGTTCAGCAAATTGAGTTTCTGCGATCGCAATATTAGCTTTTGACTGATCTGCCCTTGCTCTTGCTGCTCCTCCATCATACAAATTTAGGGTTGCCTGAACTCCGAATGAATAACCATCAGTAACGCTGACATTATCATTAAACTGATCTAGCAGGTCGTAGCTGGCGACCAAATTAACTTGAGGACCCAGTTCCGCAAGGGCCTGCCGACGCTGTTGCTCACTGGTATTGCGTTGTGCTAGCTGCTGTTGCAGTTCTGGACGATTTTGATAAGCCAGCACAATACTTTGTTCCAACGTTGGGTTCCAAAGACCAGCTAACTGTACAGGGTCAGCGGCACTGATATTTATCGCCTGCGGCAAATTTATCCGAGTTGCTAATTGACGACGGGCAATTGCTTGCTGGGATCTAGCATTAGTCAAATCTTGTTGGGCATTTGCTAAATTCACCTGAGAGCGTAGCACATCGAAGCGAGTACCAACCCCAGCTCGCTCTAAAGCTTCCGCATCACGCAAACTAGCTTCGGAGTTCAGCACAGCTGACTGGGTAATACGGACTTGTTCATCAGCTTGTTGCAGATTGTAGTAGTCAGTGGCAACATTCAGACGAATTGTCTCAAACTGAGTTTCTACAGCCAACTCATAGAAACGTACCTGCTCTTCAGCCGCTCTGACGGTAGCTTGCACTCTCCCAGAACTATAAAGGTTATATGAAAGTTGTGCTTGGCCAGTAAAAGATGTATTGGGTTTATCTTGGTTAGAGGGAAACCCATTTCGCGCGCTTAATTCGTCCTGAAGCTGACTACTAGAAGACTGACCACGAGTAAGACCAGTGTTAATTCCCAGAGTGGGCAATAAAGCCGCTTGCGCCTCGCGTAGAGCCGCTTTATTGCGTTCTAGCTCCAATAAGGACACCTGTAGATCGTGATTGTTACGCCGTGCTAACTCCAGAGCCTGTGCCAAAGTAATCGGCTGATTTGCCTGAAGTCTCACTTCCTCCGTTTTGGTGGGAAATTGCAAGGGATTTGAGCTAGGAATCAGGTTTTCTGGAATTTGCACCGGACCTGAAGGCGCAGGAGTTACGGTTCTCGGCACAGTGGTAGGTTGCACAGAACCCCCTGGTACAGGAGTTACGGTTCCCGGCACAGTGAAAGGTTGCACAGAACCCCCTGGTACAGGAGTTACGGTTCCTGGTACAGTGGGAGTTGGCGTCGAATCTGTCGGAATCGGGGTATTACTCTGAGCCACCAGGCCAATAGCATTTTGTTGTGAGCAGGTGCTTGAGGTCAGTAGCAAATCAGCCAAGGAGTCAGTTTTGCTTTTTCCCAACTCCTGTGGACACGTCTGCGCTGACAACAGTTTTGCTGCTCCTCCACTTGTGGCTGAAGTTTGTAAAAATCTTTGCAACTGAGTAACAGTATTTATCTTTTGAACCACTGGCTGCTGTGCAGAAGACAGGGACAAAATTTCTTTTTGGACAGAAGGGGATTTTGAAGTGTAGTTGGGAACTACTATCCGCTTTAATTTCTGCCAATAGGCGTTTGAATTACTCTGTTTTTGGTTATTTTGAGCAGAACGGCTGACATCAAGCTGTTGGGAAGGATTAGAGCTAGGTGTCAAACTGAAAAATCTACCTTTATCTTTCTTAAGTAGTTGTTTTATTAGCACACCAGTATTTCCAGCCGTAAACACTGGAATACTCTTATTACTTAAAGGCTTCACACTAAGTTGAGTAAAACCAAAAGCAGGTACTAAAGTTGGAACACTAACATCTGCACTGTTAGGCAGTTTGGTATTCATGGTGTCCACAACCAAGTTTTGACCATAAGTAGAAGTCAAAACACTAGGAGAAGACGCCGGCTGTACCCCAGTTAGTTTCGCAGTACCAGCCCAAGCAGGCTGAGTTGTTAAGACCGCTGCCGTTACACCAGGTAAGAAGCTATAAAATAATTGCTGTCCTTTCACCGCATCCCTCACACGAAAATCAATCTAGCGGCAGAAAACCTTTCTTCACCACAGAATATAGCACGATACTAAACTTAGGAAAGAATATACTACGATACTAAATTTAGGGTTCGGAACTCTGTTTGTCTTCAAAACGTCTAACAATGCGAGAAAGTTCCGCCTTTTCATCGATACTAACGCGAGTAGGAGCACCGCTGATAATCCGTTCGTAGTTTCGGAAAGAATCTTTAATATCGGGACCATCAGCAGTGATATTATACTCACGAATGCCCTTATCATGCCAAGATCCTCTCATTTTAAACACGTTAATTGCCCGCGACATTTCTCCGCGAATTTCTACGTACTGTAACATCAGAATTGTATCGGTAATCGTGGAAATATGAGAGTCAGTAATGGAATGCGCCCCCAGAAATTGGTCAGTTGTGTTGGTAAAGAAACCAGTAATTTCTTCTTGTTTAGCATAACCCGTCACACCAATTACAAACTGCCGAAATGCATTGTTGCTCACTCCTCTAGCTAGTGCTGATAGAGAATCAATGGCGATGCGAGCTGGTTTGAAGACAGCAATTTCTGATTTAATAATTTGTAAGTGGTCTTCTAAACCAGTTGATTCAGGATAGGTACAGATGATTTTCAGTAAACCTTGATCTTCTAATTCTTCAAAATCAATTCCCCAAGAGGAAGCATTACGAGACAGTTGGGCGCGTGATTCTTCATAAGCAAATAATATTGCCTGTTCTCCATTCAGGCAGCCATCTTGAATAAACTTACTAACTAACAGGGTTTTGCCAGTACCTGTGGCTCCTGTTACCAAAATAATTGAATCTTTAAAGAAACCACCTCCGCACATTTCATCTAAGGTTTTGACACCAGAAGATACTCTGACATTAGAAGACCGTTGAGTTAAGCGCATTGCTGCCAGTGGGAAGATGTTAACTCCTTCATTAGTAATCGTGAAGGGATACTCGCCTTTCATGTGAGTTGTACCGCGCAACTTCAGGATTTCAATTGTGCGACGGCGGCGTTCTCCTTCTAAAACGTTGCGAACAATTACTACATTATCGGAAACAAATTCTTCTACTCCGAAAGAGGCAACTGGCCCATATTCTTCACCACGTTCAGTGGTAATTACAGTGGTGACATTCAGTAGTTTGAGACGTGCTACCAAACGAAAAATCTCGCGTCGCACTACTCCCATCGCTTCATACTGCTGAAATACTGCTGTTATTGAGTCGATTGAAACTCGTTTAGCTTTGTATTTGCGGATGGCATATTGCAAGCGCTCAATGAGTGCAGAAAGGTCAAAATTCCCAATGATGTCTTGACCTTCAGGATCGGGAGATGCATCAAGAATAAACAACTTGCCTTCTTCGATTAGGCGTGGTAAGTTCCAACCAAAAATATGGGCATTTTTAATAATATCACTGGGTGATTCTTCAAAGGTAACAAATACTCCTGCTTCGTCAAAGTAGGTGATACCATTATAGAGAAACTGAAGAGAGAATAAAGTTTTGCCTGTGCCGGATGTGCCACTAATCAAGGTAGTTCTACCAATTGGGAAACCACCGTGACTAATATCGTCAAATCCTTCGATCATCGTCCGAATTTTTTCTATACCCTCAATTATCGGTGGTTGCTTTGATTTTACTTGCTCGTTTTCACTCATTGCTTGATAACAAATTAGGATGAAACTTGGTTTTTTATTACTAAAACTTTGTACTCAATTTTTTTATAATTAAAATTTTACTCTTCAAAATCTTCTTCACTCAGTTCTTCATAGAGCAAGTCTAATCCAATCAGTACTCTTTCTCTATCTGAAAGATCCCCAATAATTTTGCGAACAGGTGGAGGCAAGATTTTAGATAATGTTGGCGTCGCCAATATTTTATCTTCTTCCGCCAGTTGCGGGCTTTTTAGGACATCGATCACTTTTAAAGCATAAACACCTTCAAACTCCTGTTCTAAAATATCTTTGAGTGTTTTTAATGCTCGGACTGAATTAGGGGTGTTCCCTGCTACGTAAAGCTTGAGAACGTAGGTTTTTCTGGCTTTATTCATATACTTAATGGCTAGTCGTGAGCATATAAACACAATATTTGCTTGCACATTGGGAGTCACTAATAGCAGTAGCTTCTACCAACTTTAACATCGATAAATTTAATTTATTTAGAGATCGAACTCCTATATACTTCGCACAGATGAGCCAGGATATCTATCAACGTTAGGCGGTAATCAAGTAACGTTTCATTGCTTCTTCCTTCTAATTTTAGCTGGTTAGAAAAGTCTTCAATTACTGCCATATGAATTTCGATAATTTGGGGCACAGGAATATTAGCATAAAATATAGTATTGATAAATTTATCAATTTTTTCTTTGAGTGTTTTGTCTGTGGTAAAATAATTTATAAGAATCAGGCTGTAATCTAATTTAAGGTGTCTTAATAATCCTTGTCTTTCTGTGGGAGTCATCTCCTGGAAATGCTGTTGGCTTTTTTGCATCTGACTCGCAAATACATAGATGTATTTGCCAATGTATGCCTTACTTGGATTTTGTTGCGGCCAATTTGGTAAGTAGTTGATTTTTCCAGAGGTAGTTGCAGCAATAGGTAGGTAGCAAAATTGGGCAATAATCGCGTCAATCAATTTCCATACCCATGTGCTCAAACCTTTTTGCTTGGCTAAGTCAACTGGATTATCTAAACATTTGTTAACATCAGGTTGCAGAATCAATATCGGTAATAACATCTATTCTTGAATCTATCTCTTTCATCGCCCTGACCAAGAAACGTGGGCTGATAAGTTTGGCAAACGCTTCTAGGGTAATAGTGGGTGTGCAGTAAACTGGTGATTCCACCCCCAAATAACGCTCTGTATTAGCAGATAGTACTAGTCACTCAACAAACTAGTGCAGCAACTGAGTGCTAGGACTTAGTAAGTCTTTGATGATGAAGTATCTGTTGGCATAGCAAGACACAGTAGCTAATTTATTATTTGCATATCTATACAAATAGATAGATAAATTTTTTTATTTTGCTCCTTGATAAGATACTTAAACGAACTTAAAGGATTGTCGCATTCTAAATCATTATAATTCCTCAAGGTTCTAAAGCGATTCTTTGGGGCCATAATTGTTTTAGCCGTCGCTATCGATGAGGAGTTTAAATACCAGTAAGACACTGGGGAAGCTAGTTGCTAGAAATGAGAAACGTCGCCTCTTGGAAAAATGCACTCGTTTGCAAGGAAGTGTCCGTTAGGAGAAATCCCGTTGTTTTAATAGCGTTGAAATAACCAGAGTTGCTTATATGAGTCTTCTTAGAGGATATGGCTTCAGGCGAAAAGACCATCAACAGTTGGCAGATGGAGATGCCGGAAGTTTCCACAGGAAGAATGATCCCCAAAGCCCTATGTTAATGCTACATTACCCGCTTTATGACTTTCAGGCAACCGTACCTAGCTGCCCTCAAACAAGTTCTCTGGCAGTGGTGTTGGAGATTTTTGAGCAAGAGCAGTGCGATCGCTTGGTAGTAGTGAATCAACAGCAATGCCCCATCGGATTGCTGTATTCTGCCCGTTTAATCCCAAAATTATTAGCACATAGTGACGATAAAAATCTAAATTTACACCAATCACTTTCTAGCTGGGGTCAAGGTCTAATTGAGCCAATACAGACAATATCAGCTTCTGAGCGTGTAGAGCAATTAAGCTTGCGCTTGTGTTATCCCCAAGCCGAAAAACACCAGAACTTAGATTGGGCGTTGATTGACTCTGATGGTCAATATTTGGGGCTGCTGGATAGTTCACGCCTGTTGCGATCGCTGGCTAAGGAACGGATGGCTGGGTTACAAAGCTCAGGTGAGCATCGCCATGAGTATGATGCTGGTGTGCAGACAGCAAATGAACCCAAATCATTGGGACACCAGCCACTAGTACACTTGCTGGAAAGACTGCCTTGGCCTTTGATGTTGCAAACGGCTACTGGTAAGGTAATAGCACGAAATCCGGCTTGGTGGCAGCAATTAGGAGGCTTGAAAGATCCAGAAGGAGTTAGGCAACAAGTGGAGGCGATACTTGTCCCTAAACCCTCCGAAAATCCAGAATATGTCACCCAACGAGCAATCAAGGTTCATCCCAATGGTAGGGAGGATGAGGATGGTGGTGAACAAGAACCGACTCAGCAAGAAGCATCACCAGAGGCTGTATACAGTCGGTGCTATTTGGATAGTCAGGTGGGTACTTGTACCTGCGTTGTCCAAGTGGAAAATGGTCAGGAGCAAATCTGGCAGTTTGCCAAAATTCCCTTAGATAGTCCTGAGTTTAAAGTCATGAGTGCTGAAGAGGAGGTTACACTCAGCAATGATTTGTGGTTGGTTTTAGCTACTGATGTGACTGAACAGCAACAGCTTTGCAAGGAATTGGCAGCAAAAAATGCCGATTTAATTCAACTAAATCGGTTGAAAGATGAATTTTTAGCTTGTATTAGTCATGAACTCAAAACTCCCCTAACTGCCGTTTTAGGATTATCGCGCTTGCTTGTGGATCAGCAGTTGGGAGAACTCAACGAGCGTCAAGCCCGTTATGCAGGACTGATTCATCAAAGTGGACGCCACCTGATGAGTGTGGTTAATGACATTTTGGATTTGACCCGGATGGAGACGGGACAAATGGATTTGACGCTGACTCCGGTGAAAATTCGGGCTGTGTGCGATCGCGCCCTATCGGAGGCCAAAGCCATCCACACTCAAACTACCAAAACGACATCTGCTTCATCAACTCAAAATGCCCGTTTATCTGCCCCCCAATTCTGCCTCTCCATTGAACTAGGCTTAGATCAGATGGTGGCAGATGAATTGCGCTTACGCCAGATGCTAGTACACCTACTTTCCAACGCCTTTAAATTCACCGAAATATCTGGCGAAATTGGGCTGCGGGTAAGTCGTTGGGAAGGATGGATTGCTTTTACGGTTTGGGATACAGGCATTGGCATTCCTGAACACCAGCAACACTTAATCTTTCAAAAATTTCAACAACTGGAAAATCCCCTCACCCGCCAATTTGAAGGCACTGGTTTGGGGCTGGTATTAACTCGCGCCTTGGCTCGTCTCCACGGAGGAGATGTCAGCTTCTTATCTCGTGAAGGAAAAGGTAGCCAGTTTACACTACTTCTGCCGCCCAGCCCTCCGAAAACAAGCTTTTCTGAACCAGAGATGGAAATCAGAGAAGACGAAAAGACGCGATACCAACAGACACGGGAAAACCCCGTAGCAGTTCGTCAGCATGTTAATACGGCCACACAGCATTATCCCGCGAGTTCGCAACGGTTGGTCTTGGTAGTCGAGGCAGTAGCCCGATATATTGAAGACTTGACCGAACAACTCAAAGGTTTAGGATATCGGGTAGTGATTGCGCGATCGGGCACAGAAGCAGTCGAAAAAGCTCGGCGCTTGCAACCAATAGCGATATTTTTGAATCCGTTGCTACCCCTGCTATCAGGCTGGGATGTGCTGACTTTACTGAAATCTGATACCGCAACCCGTCATATATCTGTAATTGTGACAGCGACAGGAGCGGAAAAGGAGCAAGCATTTGCTAACCGAGCCGATGGTTTCTTAAGTTTGCCAGTAGAGCATCAGGTTTTAGCACCAGTTCTAGAAAAATTATGTACCGCACAAGCAGTTTTGCAGCTAGGGTTAGACAAAAGCGCAATTATCCCAACTAAGACTCCACTGCGAATTCTCAGGTTGGTGAATCCCCAGTTGGAATCGGTCAATCCTCACTCTTCACTTCGAGAACACCGGGTGATTGAAGTAGATGACCTAGATCAGGCAGAACTTTTGGCGCGAGTATGGCAGTTTGATGTGATTTTGCTAGATGTCGAAAGTACCACTGCCCAAATTTATCTGCAACAACTAATTGGGCACCCACGTTTGGCGGCTATACCACTGGTTACTTGCGATGTTGCAACCACCCTAATAGCTTCTAAGATACCAGAGCTATCTGTATTTCCTTACTTAACACCATTTGCTAAAGACAACAGCAGTCGTACCGAGAAAACAGATGCCTTACTATCAGTACTGCAAATTGCTTCTGGTATTTGCTGTCCTCCTAACATCTTGGTAGTGGATTTAACAATGCTGCGTGATTTTCCACAGGTAAGACGCAAGCAAGTTAAGGGTTATCAGACAGAAAAAAATTGCTCAATTAGTAGTGAAACTGTTGAACGGGGGTCTGAGTGGTTCCAAGCTTTAATTCAGTACCTACAAACAGCAGGCTTCAAAGCGGCGATAAGTCCCTGTTGGGCAGAAGTGTTACAACAAATTCGCCACCAAAGCGTTGACTTACTGCTAATTTGTTTAGGAGAATCAGCTATCCACAAAGACCTGCTAAAAGCACTGAAGACATTGGGAGATTCACCTGACAAATTACCACCAATTTTGGTACTTAATCAGCGATTAAATCGCCCAAAAACCGCTTTTCAGCCTGGGGTAGCTTACAAGGAGATTGACAAGCAGAAGAAGAATGGTTTGGAATCGATAGAAACTGTTGTTAGTGCGATCGCTACTCAAATATTACCGCGATCGATATCAATGGAAGACCTCTTAAACCAGATCAATCAAGCTTTAGCTGTCAATGGTTACAATGGCAAATGTTAATTGGGAGTGGGGAGTGGGGAGTGGGGAGTTAGGAGTTAGGAGTTAGGAGTTAGGAGTTAGGAGTTAGGAGTTATAAGAATTCTTTCCTCAATGCCCAATGCCCCATGCCCAATGCCCCATGCCCAATGCCCCATGCCCAATTATGATATATCTATTTTTTCATTTTTCTTTTTCTTAAAAGGAACTCGAACCAAGTTATAAGCACCCTTGGTCGATAAACTCTTGTAATCATCTGGCTGTAAGTCCATTTGTAAAAACTTTTTCTGTTCAGCCAACAGCAGCACTGAGGGAGGTTTCAATCCTTTGGCAGCCTGGTTTTTAATATGCTCTACAGCTTCTTGGGGAAATCCTAAATAATTTACGTGGATGTGGCTGTAAAATACCACACTAGGCTTTTTGAAGCCAAGCATGATCAATTCTTCATCTGGTTGTTTTGTTTCTAGGATGACTGCTGACAACTCTCTTAAGGGTAATTGACGTTCTCGATCAATAAAGAAGGAAGCAGGCATTAAGACAAAAATTACAAACGCCACAAACCCTAATAAATTAATACTGGTAATGTAGTTCCAACGGCGACTCAATAAAAAACCCGCAACCAAAACCGCACAAACCAGCCAAATTACGCCGGCTATTACTGGTAAACCAGATTGTTGAATTAGTTCGTGGAAGTTACTTATAGCTGGATCAGTACCTAATATGTGGGTTATGTTAAACAGTGCTGTTGCCAAAAATGATAAAAACACTACATTCACCCAACCACTCCAGACGAGTAAGAGGGGAAGACGGGATGAACTAGTGTTGCTGTGTTCCCATGTCCCCATGCCCTCTTGATTTTCCGTGTCCTTGCGTTCCCCTGTCTCCATGTTTGGTAAAAGATCGCTCCACAACAGGGCTACCAGGATTGCGGCTGCTGGCATTAAAGGCAAGACGTAACTAGGGAGTTTGGTGACAGCAATGGTGAAAAAGGCAAAGATGCTAGCAAACCAGAACCAGGCGAATAAACCAAACTGCTGAAAACGTTCAAGGGATCGCCAGTGCGATCGCTGCCAAAACTTTAGTCTTACTATAGAGACTGGTAAATACACTGAGTATGGCGCAAAACCCAGCAGCACGATTAAAAAGTAAAAATACCAAGGTGCTGAGTGACCATTAACTACTTCTGTAAAGCGTTCCAGGTTGTGATAACCAAAAAAGGAGTTAATGTAATTCCAGCCATTGCGCCAAATTACTAAAGCATACCAGGGCACTGATAAACCTATAATTATCAATATACCCACGAGAAGGCGCATTTCCCGCAATACTTCTCGAAACTTTCCCACATAAAGCAAAAAGGCCCCAACAATTATCCCAGGCAAAACAATTCCCACTGGGCCTTTAGTCAAAATTGCGCCAGCAATCAGCACATAAGAAGCTAAGTACCACTTATTTAAGAATAGGGCATGGGGCATGGGGGATTGGGTATTGGTTATTAATTCTGCTCCCCTGCTCCCCTGCTCCCCTGCTTCCCCTGCTTCCCCTGCTCCCCCTGCTTCCCCTGCTAAGATCTCCCTGCTCCCTTCCTTCCCTGCGTACCCTAAAAAGAAACATAACAAAGCTGATGCCATACATCCGGTGAGCAGCATATCAGAGACACCCGTTCTCGCCCAAATAATAGTTTCGGGATTGAGTGCCATGAGCGCCGCTGCGATAAAAGATATTAAGTAGCGGCGAGTCGGACGTGAAACTTGTTCTAATTCGTCTTGTTTAGCCGTGTACCACTGTATGGTATAAAAAGCTAAAGAAATTAAGCCTAAGGCAGCGATCGCAGAAGGAAGGCGTACTGCCCACTCATTCACCCCAAAAATTGCATAAGCGATCGCCTGACACCAGTAAATTAAAGCAGGTTTATCGAAACGAGTGTCACCATTGAAAAATGGGGTAATCCAATCACCTGTGACGAACATCTGGCGGGAAGCTTCGGCAAATAGCGGTTCTGTCTCATCAACTAAGCCAGTGTTGCCCAAATTCCACCCAAAAGCTATCCAGCCAATCAATATCAACCACAAAATCGATACAGTTACACCAAGGGCTGGATTCTTTGCTATTTTGTTGAACCACTGATCAACAGTGTGCTTAACACTCAATTTCATGCTCATTAGTCAATAGTCAACAATCACTAATCAATAGTCGTTGGTTATCTATCTTTTGTTCTTCGGAGTTTTAAATTCAACAATTTTCTTCTCCTCAGTACTCTACACTTTTTCCTGTTCAGTAACGCCAGTTGCTCCAAGTCGCCAGAGAAAGTTATCCAATACACTGGTCTACTCTGGTGAAAGTTTACCTAGCTTTCACCAGTTACTTAAGCCCCAAGTCTTGTTGATGATAACTGAATTTAAGCCAAGCCGTACTAGTTCTTCAGTACTACTAAATATGGACTATGGACTCAGCACTAGTTGCCATTCTCTGTTTTGGGAATTCCACTTAGGTAATTCAGTTTCGCCGACAACATAGGGGCCCCAGTAACGACGGGAACCATCTTCTGCAAAGGCAACTAAAATATCTCCCTTCTCCAGCTTTAAATTATTCTGAGGTAAGGATAGAATCAGTCCCTTATCACTACCTTCTTGGGGAGCAAAATCCCAATGTGCCGGTACATCATAGTTAGTCTGTTTAGTACCAGAGCCTTTTGCTACCGACTGTCGCGCCAGTAGAGCCAGCCGCACAGGCTGATTTGTTTGATTGCTCATTCGCAAAGTCCCTTGATTGTTGGCTTTGCTTGCTGATTTATCACGCTCTGCCAAGACAGGATAACTATTCTCTCTACTGCTATGTTCTACTTGATTGGTTGGGGTTGCTCCTGGAGTCGATAGGTTAGCGGAAATACTTTTTTCAGGTGAAACGGGTTTAGAGGAAGTTGTCTCCCACTCTTGAGTTTCAGTTGGCAGTTGTGAAGATGTATCTGGGTTTGTGGACTCAAAGGATACGCTAATTCCAAAGCATCCCACCAGAGCAACAAGCAGTCCCAAGCAACAAGCTGTAACACCGACGTTACGATACACTGAAGATTTCATATTGATAGTTTTTAGAAATAAATATTTTGTCTAGGCTTGACCAAATAGTAGCCTATTATCACAAAAGGCAATCATAGAAAGTAGCCTAATATCTACTTTCCCAAAATTAGGGATACCAATGTATTATAAGTATCATTTTGAGTAGAAAACATTTGGAGGAAATTATTTCCTTTATGTATGACAAACAAGGGATACAGACACCCATTGCTTCGATTCTTGACCGTAGGCTTGGATAAAAATAAAAAAATTGATACCAAGCCAGCCAATTCATTTGTATAAAAAATAAAAGTTTCCTGAAACCGTTAGCGGCCTCAACAAGGCGTCCTTTGCCAAACCTCAGATAAATCTAAGTGGTATATTTTATCTTCTGCTATGAAAAGCCACCTTTTAAGAGGATGTTTGGAAAGTCCCTGGTGATATAGCAAGTGCTTGAGATCCTCCTAAATTCATGCCAGCCCCTTCTCCTATTGCGATCCGATAGGTGTGGCTTGCTTCCCCATAGGGATACAAGTCAGGAAACCCACGTAACGGACTAGCTCCCTTTAAAAAGGGGGACTATCAGTTATTTTCCCCCTTCTTAAGGCTTGCTTATGGGGATCAAACTAAATATTTATGCCTGCCAAGCATCCTCTAAGAAACTGTACTTCTCTGAAGATGATAAAATGGTCAAATTTGAATAAACACTGGAAGCCCAGTAGATATATACAATATTAACAAACAAGCTGATGCTAAAACCAATATCCTCCTTAATTTAATATAGATATATTTCAAGATATCTTGACTTTTCCCCAGAAGTCCCTTTGATGCAAAACACTCGTCTAAATAACTTGTTCGATGCCATTGCTAAACGCTTAGGGCAATGGTTTTTAAATCCTTGGCGGCGACTATCGTTGCTAATAATTAGTTTTTTGTTCGGTTTTTTTCTGGGAAATGCAGTTTCCACTACAGCCGGTCAACAGGGTGTATTGGACATTGTAGTAGCTGCTTTTTTAGTACTGTTGACGGAAATTACCAGCAGGATATTTTATAGTCGCAGCTTTTTGTCAAGGCGATCGCTCTTGGTAGACTCACTAAATCTCCTCAAAGTGGGTTTGATCTACAGCCTGTTTCTCGAAGCCTTTAAGCTGGGATCGTAGGGAGATGGGGAATTTATGAATTTGTGGTTGGGTGAAATTTTAGTTTCAGAAACAGTCACCGAAACTTGGCAGCAAGAAGCAAGAGAAGCAGCGCTGGCAGATACGTTAAGAGCAAAAGCTTTTGGGATCACGCCGGAAAATGTCGATGAAGTGATAGAAAGGCGATCGCATTTACTAAAATCTATCCTGCCAGCTTTTAGCCAATTTTGCCAAACTACTCTTCAGGTACAACCCAAGGAGATGTTACAGGTGTTGTGGGACTTGTGGCTGCCTTTGGGGATCAAACTAGCATCAGTGCGCCAACAGTTGAGACGCCCGTTAATTCAGGGAATATTGGGAGGACAAGGTACTGGTAAAACCACAATGTCCAAGGTTCTCAGCTTGATTCTTGAGCAGTTGGGATACCGGACTCTGAGTTTGTCTTTGGATGACTTATATAAAACTTACAGCGATCGCTTGGTTTTAACCCAGCAAGATCCCCGCTTAATTTGGCGCGGCCCACCAGGAACCCACGATGTAGATTTAGGCTTAAATGTACTAGACCAAATCCGCCAGTCACAAAGCCCAGTTATGGTTCCCCGCTTTGATAAATCTGCCTATGGAGGCGCTGGCGATCGCACTACTTCAGAAATGGTCACAGGTGTAGATATTGTACTATTTGAAGGTTGGTTTGTGGGTGTGCGGCCAATCGACCCAAATGTATTTGATACTGCACCACCGCCAATTCTCACAGATGAGGATAGAGCATTTGCCCGTGATATTAATCGTCGCCTCCACGATTATCTCCCACTGTGGGAGCGATTAGACAGCTTAATTTTGCTCTATCCCACCGATTACCGTTGTTCTTTGGAGTGGCGCAAACAGGCGGAACAGCAGATGATTTCTGCGGGTAAATCGGGGATGAGCAATGCAGATATAGAGCAATTTGTCAATTATTTTTGGCGATCGCTTCACCCCGAATTATTCATCAAGCCGTTGGTAAAAGATGCAACAGCGGTTGATCTAGTGATTGAGATTCATGCCGATCATAGCTTTGGTGAAGTGTATTGCGATCGGGCTAATTCGTAACTCGTAACTTCTAACTCCTAATATCATGTCCGGGTAATTAGTTATGATTCCCACAGTCATTGCACCCCACCTCTTAATCCCCTCCTCGCTTGCCTACGGTGTACACACAAATATGACCCGCATAGATTTCAATTCTTCTAGTTGTTTCGTAGGGTGCGTTATGGAGACGCCGAAATAACAAATGAGTTCGCCGAAATAACAAATGAGTTGGTGTAGCCCGCACTTCTCTAGGAGATGCTGCGCGTAGCTTGCTTCCACGAAGTGGTAAGCTAAAAATCTTTGAATTTGCATCCCTAAAAAAATAAATCTCTTGTGGGGTGGGCATCTTGCCCGCCCTATTTGTGCAAATTAAATGCGCGACAGCTTACGACAAACCTACTTTGACACTTCGACAAACTCAGTACAAGTCAGAGAACACCGCAGGCATCGCCACGCCATGATTGCAACAATTTAGCTTTGTCACGCTAGCGTAACGCACCCTTCTCCTATCGGAGACGCTACGCGAACGGGTTCAGCAGTCGCCTGCGGAGGGAAACCCTCCCGCAGCGCTGCTTCACCGCAAATCTTTGGTGAATGAAGTTTTTCCGACTTGTGTGTACACCGTAGCCTCGCTTGCGGGGAGGGGAGACAAAGCGTAGCTTTGGCGGGGTGGGGTTTTTGAAGTTTAATAAGTAATCAAACAGACATGATATTAGTTCTCAAGCTAATCAGCTAAAAACACTATAATTTGCTTAAAGCGTGATTTATCCTACTCCTTAGACCAAAAATGCCAGAGGTATCGTTACAGCTTTTCTTTTCTTACTCTCACAAAGATGAAGCTCTACGGGATGAACTAGCTAAACACCTGAGCATGTTAGAACGGCAAAGATTCACAAACAAGTCATTTCACATGAAGTAGTGCGGTTTCTACGTTTCCGTTACCTGGTACGGGGCATAAAAAAGTCTTCTTGTTGTGCTTGTAGTACAATGCTAGCTTTTTGAATGTCATAGCAATTAGCAAAGATAAATTTACTCGCTACTTTTTCTATTTCTTGGTTACTTGCTTCCCATTCATCCCAAGGTAGTCTCATACTAATTCGTAATTCGTAATTACATTATTGTTAAATGTATATTTAAATTCCCTTTTAAAGCTGACAAATTGCTTTTAAAACTTGTAGCAAATAGCTTGAACGCTCTCTTTCCATTAAATTTAATTCTGGCAACAGATAATAAATAGGCGGATTTCCTTGTTCAATATAGACAAACTGATAACTTCTACCATTAGTCGTTAATCCCCAAACTGATTTTTGATTATCTAAATTTTTATAAGCATACGTGAGTAGCTGAGATAAACCTGTTGATATATCAACTTGACAATTTTTAGATTCAATCAAAAGTACCCAAAAATATGTTTGAGGTTTTGTATGTTTAGCTTTACTAATAGCTAAAATATCAAATCTTCCTTTAATTTTGATATCTTCATCTTCAACTTCAATATCAGCAATATTCTCCTCTAAAACAATCTCAATAGGATAGCGATAAAAACCAGCTAATCTTAGTAAAGGGGCAACTGCAAGAAACTTTACCTGACCTTCAGAAACTTTGCCTGCTGTAAGGTAGCGTCGAAAGTCATTTCTAACTTGCAGAAGTTCTTGTTGTTCCACTTCGAGGAGAGGTTCTAGAGATAAGTAATTAGAAAATGAGTCACTGTATTGTTCTTGAAAGCCAAACAGACGCTGGACTTCTTCCAAGGATAAATTACGAGCGTTGAGAATTGTCATATATTTTTGCTTGATTAAGGTACAACCCAATCCAAATTATCTACATAAAACCTATTTTAACCTCTGGTTGACTGACCAGCTTGGTTATGCTACAATGAAGAACATTTGTCAGTTAATCAAATATTAACCTACAGCAAAATTATAGTCACAGTTTTTTAGAAAGGCGATCGCTTCACCCCGAATTATTCATCAAGCCGTTGGTAAAAGATGCAACAGCGGTTGATCTAGTGATTGAGATTCATGCTGATCATAGTTTTGGTGAAGTAGATTGCGATCGCACTTAGGAACGTGGATTTAAAATTTACAACTTTCTTAGGGGAGGCCGGATGAGCGGCGGCTTTTGTAAAAGCTGACTTTTGAAGGGATGTAGAAAGTCAGAAAGTATCACAGACGACAAAACTTTTCTCAATCACCGCACTCAAGAAAACTTTTCGAGTTATTTAACACTGATAGGATTGATTCAAAGACTTGTGGAATCTGCTCTTCCTAAACAGACTAGACTTGCATAAATTACTATCAACAACTTTTGACTCACATCATGAACCGCTTTACCTCTATTTTTTTCGCCGGCTTGATAGCATCTGCATCAGCTTTGGCTATTTCTCCAAAAGCTGATGCTAAGACACCAGTGTCTTATCTTGCTGGGTTAGATAACTACAGTTATCAGCGCAACGATGATGATAACTACGAACGTCAGAGTCGTTACCACAGAGACGGTGATTATAACCGCGAGAACGACCTTCGCAACATTCGTGACGATAATAATCGCCGCTATGACCGCGATAATAATCGTCGCTATGACCGCGATAATAACCGTCGCTATGACCGCGATAATAACCGTCGCTATGACCGCGATAATAACCGTCGCTATGACCGCGATAATAACCGCCGCTATGACCGCGATAATAACCGCCGCTATGACCGCGATAATAACCGCCGCTATGACCGCGATAATAACCTTCGCAACATTCGTGACAATAATCTTCGCTATGAGCATGAGCGCGACTGGGGTCGTGGTTAATCCCTCCGCCTTCATTTATTAAGCTTAGTTCCAGGTGAACTGAGCATTGATTCTACTTGGCGGTAGGACAGACACAATCTCTTTTTCCACTCATCCCAAGACCTGACTTTTCACTCTTATCTGAAAAACGTCGCTTCTATTCCCTAGTAAGGAAGCTTACTTAAGGGTTAGGTTTAGCGTTAGCTTTTCTACATGACGTGAAAAGTCAGTTAATATTTGCATTTCCTTTAATTAGGCAAGCCTTCTTTTGACTTCCTCAGCCAAATCTACCAGTAGGACTTCTACTTGCTCACCTGTTTTCAAATCTTTGAGCGAAGACTTTTGCGTTGCTGCTTCCTCAGAACCAATAATTACACAAAATTGAATTCCTTGTTTGTCAGCTAGCTGAAATTGTTTACCCAAGGGGCGCTTATCAAAGTTAGTTATAACGTTAATTCCAGCCTGACGCAGATGTTGAGAAACTTTTAAATAAGTTGGCATTAAATCATCTTGCATATTCACTACCATCACTTGGGCTGGGGTAGCAGCTAAGGTACTAAGAATACCAGCTTTTAACAAGCGACTAATTAAGCGAGTTAAGCCAATAGAAATGCCTACACCAGGCATTTTTTCGCCCAAAAATACTCCGACTAATTCTTCATATCTACCGCCAGAACAAATACTACCTAAAGCTTCATGTCCTAATAAGGTTGTTTCGTAAACTGTGCCGGTATAGTAATCAAGACCACGGGCAATGGATAAATCAATACAGAAACGATTTTCGGCAACTCCGAGATTACGCACGCCTGCAATTACCGTTTCTAATTCAGTAACTCCCAGGCTTAATTGCTCAGTTTCTGACAGATTTTCGACGAGGTGCTTCAGCTTATCTAATACTTCATCAACCGAACCATCAATTTTAATAAAATCAATAATTTTTTGAGTCTGTTCTCCTGAAACTCCCTCTTTTTCTAAATCTTGTTTAACTTTATTTTCACCAATCTTTTCCAGAGTATCAACAATACCAATACATGATTTAATTTGGTTCTCAGCAATTCCCACTGACTTAAAGAAACCAGTAAGAACTTTGCGATTATTGATGCGAATCAGAAAATCACCAATATTAATTGCTTCAAATATCTCAGTGATAATTGCAGGCATCTGAGCATCATAGAGCAAGCTGAGTTCACGACGAGCAACTACATCAATATCGCACTGACGAAACTGACGAAAACGCCCATCTTTCGCTCGTTCCCCCCGAAAAACTACATCCATTTGGTAGCGGGCAAAGGGAAAGGTTAACTCATTTAGGTGACGGGCAATATAAGCCGCCAAAGGAACTGTTTGATCAAACTTTAAAGCTCTTGCTTCCGAACCAGTTTCGCCCGATTTATCTCTCTCGGCTTGTCGATTTGGTGGGAGGATGGGATCAATTCCATAAATGATATTGTCGCCTTGATTTCCTTTAGCTTGCAGCACTTCTAAACGTTCTACAGCAGGTGTTTCGATGGGCGTAAATCCATAGCTTTCAAAAACTCTACGGATGATATCTAGCAAATATAATTCTAGACGCTTTTCACTAGGCAGAAATTCTGGAAAACCGCTCGGAGTAGAAAAGTTTATTTTGTCACCTTTTGCCATGCATGTACCTTACTAATCTGGTAGGGTGCATTAGGACTAATGTCCATAATGCACCAAAAATCTTGGATGGTGCGTTAGCCTGGGGCATAACAGACTCTACAAAACTACTGCCTGCGGACTGGAGAATAAAGAAATGAGTGGTTATCTCTGAGGAGAGAAATTACTATTTTAGCCGTTCTTCTTGAATTAGGGTGCGTTGAAAGATTTGATTATTCTTAAACCAATGCCAAGTGCGGGCACGATTGTTATTGTCAGGGCTAATGTAGATCATTTCATATATGGTCATTTCTGGGTTTGTCTTATAAGCAAACCACAAAATCACAACTGAATCATCTGCTTCCCAAGCTTTTCCTTGAATGCGATCGGTGTCAAACCAGAGCTTCTTATCTTTATAGCTTCCGGGAAATTCATACTCTTCTCGTTTCCCATCAGACCAATTGTAGCGATTGATTTGGTAGTAGGGATGAGGGCCATTTTCTGGAAATTGACAAGTTAAGTGAGACTCATACTTGTCGAGGATTTTTCCTGCTGTATCAATTAATGTATAAGTTCCTACCCAATCTCCTTCATGACGGGCAAGTACGGGCATTTCTTCTCGAATATTTGACATTGCAATTCACCTCTCAATAAACGTAGGTAAGACGCACAACACAAGGTAAAAATAACAGTTTGAGCAGGTAAGCAATGCTCACCATACAAAAACTGCTAAATATTAGCATTGGCATTGTAAGTCGATGCATTAACATTGTAAATCGATACAATGGCATTATAAGTCGATGCAATTGCATTATAAGTCGATACAATGGCATTGTGAATTGATACAATGCCATTGTGAATTGATGCAATAGCATTGTAAGTCGATACAATCTTATTGTGAGTCGATGCATTAAGTAAGTCGGCGATAAAAATTCAATGTATATGAACCCACATAAATTTTTAGGGTGTGTTATGCCGTAGGCTAACGCACCTTGAATTTTTGACAACACTCAGTCCTGAGTGCTGAGTTGAGTCAAGTAAAAAACTACTCAGCACTTATCTACTTGGTACGAGCAAGGCCCCTTGTGGGTGGTCTTTTAACTCAGCACTCTAAGCCGAGGAACTCAGCACTCTTCATGGTGCCGTACTACATTTAAATTTATTAACTGAGAGTGTCAAGCTTCATTATCAAACCACCAAGGATCATTAGTAGCGTTAGTTTTGATCAAAATAGCTTTTTTTCGCATGAACCGTTTCAACGCTGCTGCACCCATGCGTGACCCACCCAGACCAGAGAATTTAAAGGCGTTTTTCTCTCCCTCATGCATGAGGGCGGTGAGTCCGGCATCGTTGATACTGATACCACCTGCATCTATCTGGTGGGCAACTTTTAAGGCTTCTGCTTCTGACTCGGCAAACACAGCAGCACTCAATCCATAAATTGAGTCGTTCGCTAAAGAGACTGCTTCCTCTACTGTGGAAAAAGGCATCATTGGCATAATCGGGCCGAAAGTTTCTTCGGTCATGACTTTCATGGAATGATTAACCTGGGTGAGAACTGTCGGACGACACCACCAACCTCCACCTAAGTCTTCAATTACACCGCCGCAGTGAATTACTGCTCCCTTTTCCACTGCATCTAAGAGATGGTCGCTAATAATTGCTGCTTGTCTTTCGGCAATGATGGGGCCAATTTCTCCACTTTCGACTGTAGGGTAGGCAAGCCCAAGGCGATAAGCTTTGGTTATTAGTTGATGGTAAAACTTTTCAAATATCGATTCAGCAACATAAATTCGCTCAATTGATAGACATGACTGTCCAGTGTTGACGACGGAACCCCACAATATTGCTGAGGTTGCTAATTCTAAATTGGCTGATTCTAAAACGATCGCAGGATCTTTTCCCCCTAATTCCAAAAAAGCTGGAATAAACCGTTTAGCTGCGGCTTCTGCTACTTTTCGTCCCGTCGCTACACTGCCTGTAAAACATACCAAATCTACATTTTCAATCAAATCAGATCCGGTTGTGCCTGCTCCTTCAACAAAAGTTAATATATCGTGCAGTTTGGGAACGGCGTTGAGTGCTGTAATCATTGGTGCTACGAAGCGGGGAGTGATTTCACTGGGTTTGACAATCACCGCACAACCCGCCAACAATGCCGGAATGGTATCAATCGTAGACAGTAACAGGGGAAAATTCCAGGGGCTAATTATCCCAACTAGGGGATAAGGAACCGATGTTTGTTGCAAGGCGATAAACGGAATGGCTGTATTTTTTGCAGATTCTTGCAGCAACTCCGGCGCTAATTTACACCAGCGATCAATGCTAGAGAGGAAGGAATCTATTTCTAATACTGAGACTGACAATCTTCCCGTATCATTTACCAAAGCTTCCGTTAAGCGATCGCGTCCAGATAATATCGCTTGTTTCCACTGCTGTAAAGCTTCAATTCTCCCCTCTAAACCCAACTGCTGCCAGCGAACTTGCGCTCTGCGGCTGCGGTTACATTGCTGTGCCAGCAGCCTGGGAGGCGGCGGGATAATTACGTAGTCAAATTTGCCAGTTCGGGGATTGCGGACTTCTATTGGTTTTGTCATTAGGAGGGAGGAGGGAGGAGTTAGGAGTTAGGAGTTAGGAGTTAAGAGTTAGGAGTTAGGAGTTAGGAGTTATTTTCTTTGTATTCCAATGTCTCATGCCCAATTCCCAATACCCCATGCCCAATGCCCCATGCCCAATTTCCTAATTCAAATTATCCCCAATTTGGCTAACCGCTCAATGGTGGCTTGCTGCGTTTGGAGGAAGTGTTTGCGGTCTACTTCTCCTTCTAGCATAGTATTAGCAGGGTAAAAGTGTGACAGGCGATAACTTTCGGCGTATAGCTCAAAGCGTTGGCGGGCAAGTAAATTATTTAACCCTGGTCGGCGGCGATCGCGGCGTAATGCGGCTATGTCAATCTCTGCGAAAGCTGCCATGCTTTCACCTGCACCTGTCTCTGCTAAAACGATTCCGCGATGGTCAATGATTTTAGAGCCACCATCAGCCGAAGCTATGGGGATGGCAATATTAGCGATGCCTGCTGTATTAGCTGAAACTACGTATGCCAAATTTTCAACGGCGCGAGTGATTTTTGCTGCGTCTTTAGGCGTGAGGTTTTTGTTATATACTTCCGAGGTGGAATGGACAAAAATCTCCGCTCCTCGCATCGCCAGACACCGCGCCACTTCTGGATACAAAATTTCTTCTGATGCCAAAGCTGCTAAATTACCGATCGCAGTTTTGGCAACGGGGAAAACTCCCTCCAAACCATAGCAGTCAAGATATTTATCCCAAACATCATGGGGGGTGGGAGCAAATAAGGAATTTAGCCGCCGATACCGCAAGACAATTGAGCCAGAGGGATCAAGAATAAAACAGGTTTGGAAATACAATCCGGGAAAGTTGGGGTCAACTTCGTAGGCGTTGCCAGCCAAAAAGATTTTATGCTTTTGAGCAATTTTACCAAGTGCTTCATACTCAGCACCAGCCATTTCTATACAGGCTTTTTCAGCCCACCCTAAGAGAGAATCTCCCATCGGGAAACCAGTCAGGAAATATTCTGGCAGGACAATTAAACGACAGTCAAAGCCAATGAAAGCGATACTGGCAGCAATTTGTTGAGCTAGGCGGTTGATAGAGTTTTGCATGAGCGATCGCGCTTGGTGGCGATCGCTTGTTTGGTTGACTGCATGACAGGTAACTTGGAGGGCCAAGGCCCGGAATGAGTTGAGATTATCGGTGTTATTGTCCACAATTCCCTCACCAATTCATAGAATGCGATGTCTACGGCGGGCTACGCCTACGCCACCCCAGAGCGATTGTACAGGTTTATCTGTCATTTCTGCTCCAAATAGCCGCATAGCAATTTGGTTTTGCATTCGTGCAAGAGGTCTATTGTTTGCTTCTCCTGTCTTTGTATAAACTTAATTTAAATAAAGAACTCCAGGTAGAAGAGAGAATGTCAAATTTCCCCAATCGCACAGAGTCAAACACCGATAAAGTCTTACTCATCGGAGTTACTGGCGGCACAGGTGGAAATGTCGTTAAGGGATTTCTCGAACAGGGAGTTACCAACCTGCGAGTCATCACTAGAGAAATTGACCTTAATCGTCCAACTCTTGCAAAGCTAAACGATGCCGGAGTTGAACTGGTAAAAGCCAACCTCGACGATGAAAGCTCCCTCACAGCAGCCTTTGCAGGAATTTCGGCTGTTTACTGCCATGCTACTTCTGCGGACTCCGCTAAAATTGACCCGCTAGAGGTGGAGAGAGCGAGGCGAGTTGCACAAGCTGCAAAGCTTGCTGACATTAAGCACTTTGTCTACAATTCCGCAGGTGGGGCGGACAGGAATTCAGGAATCCCCCGCATTGAGCAAAAATACCAAGTAGAGAAAATTCTCAAAGAAGCTGGCTTACCGACTACTATGTTGCGAGCCTGCTTGTTTATGGAGGAGTTTTGGAAGAAGTACACGCGACCTTCCATCCTCAAAGGTAGTTTCCCATTTTCCATTCAGCCAGATAAGCCCCTTCATCTAATTACAACCAAGGACATGGGCCGCGTTGCTGCCTACGTAATCAAACATCCCACCAAGTATATTGGTCAAGAAATTGAGCTAGCTGGCGATATGCTGACTCCAAAGCAGATGGCAGAGGCATTCTCCCAAGCGCAGGGGATGAAAGTTGTCTACAAAGAGACACCCGCCTGGATTTTCTTACTCTTGCTGCAAAGGGAACTGTTCGATTTGATTCAGTGGTATCGCAAACAAGGTTATCAAGCCGATGTCCAGCGTTTACGAAAAGAGGAGTTTCCTGGACTTCTAACCACATTTAGGGAATTTCTGGCAGAAACCAACTGGGCAAATACGGAACTCACCTACGAGAGTCTGTGATCGGATTAGTACACTGTGGTCAAGGCCCGGAATGAGTTGAGATTATCGGTGTTATTATCCAAAATTCCCTCATTTATACCCGTTCTCGTTTGCGTCAAATACAAACGTTCGTAAGGGCACAGCATTGCTAGTGCCCTTACCGTTTATCGTGGTGTACTGCATTCAAACAAGAAGTACTATATTCTATAGATTGCGATCGCCACCCCAGAGCGATCGCACAAGTTTATCTGTCAATTCCGATCCAAACATCTGTACTGCAAATTTATTACCTGAGTCACGTTCAGCACTGATCCGGCGCAGCGCCAAATCACGAGCCGCCAAAGCCTCCCGTACATTTTCTGGCACAGGTTCAGCTGCATCTACCCAAGTTAGCCAGCGATCCAATGTTTCATGTGCAAGTGTGCGAGTTAGTTCCAGGGTATCAAAAGTAGGTGCGCCGGTGTAGCACAAGCTAACAGGCGATTGAAATAGACGAATATACACACTTTTGCTGGTAAATAACTTGAGCCGCGAATCCTCTTGCAACTTCAAGAATGTTTGGTTAACTGGCTCATAGTAGCGATCGAGATATTCCAAATCGCTTAAAAGCTCAGTCCTGGGAATGTAATCTATATAAAAGAAAATATTGGGAAGTGTGCCAAACTCAAAGGCTAAATGAGGAACCTGAATATGCGACTTCAACCAAGTAGTGAGACGCATGGTGCTGAAGTTTGAGCTTTCAGGGTTTCCTAGCCACGAATGAACTAGCCAGTCAATTTCTGACCCGAAAAAAGTGGTCAGCGATCCGTTGATATTGCCATCGAGACTGCGGTATTGCTGTAAATCTTGTGTAGAAGGGTCTGGATGTAACTGAAAACGAGCCTCCAGTTTTTGGTGGAGTTCCTTGGTAATTCCCCACAACTGCTCAAATACAGCTTTATTGTCTAGATCAGTTGGTTGCTGAGTCATAGTTTGAGTTTGTTGCTTTTATATAGACTTTGACATTTTCCCCATCTGTTATGAGGGCGAACATCTGTGCGCTCCTACCAAAGCCTATGTTACATCGCAGACCGCGATCGCTATCATCATTTGTTACTGGATTCTCGGCTACGACTAGACGCATCAACCTTGCTCGTAATGCCCCTGGAATACCAATTTGGCAGCGTAATGATTATCTCCACATTATTCGTAATGAATCATCATTGCAAAAAATTCGTCAGTATGTACAAATCTGACTTTTCCACATCCCCTGAAAAGTCAGATGTTACTGATACCTTTCAACTACAATACCTGAAACCTGAAAATCATTTTTATCTTGAGAGTGGTTCGCGAACATCATTTGCGAACATTCCCCCTTTTCCACATCCCATGACAAGTCAGCGTGGCGGCGTGTAGGAGAGCTTGTAGATGGTGCCGCTGTAGTCATCCGAGATTAACAAATTACCCTGCTGATCCACTACCATATCCACGGGTCGCCCCCAGATTTCTTGCGTTGCTGCAATTACCCAGCCGCTTACTAAATCTATCTGGTTTCCTGGGAGATTTTTCATCCTGTCCCAAGGAAAGTAAGCTACTTTATAGCCCGTTTTCTGTTGCCGATTCCATGAACCGTGCAGCCCCACAACTACCCCATTTGAGTACAGGCTGGGAAAGTTCGTATTTTGTAAGAAAGTTAGTCCCAACGGAGCCGAATGTGCTTGGATACCTTTGATAATCTTGTCCATCGCATTGCAATTAACATGTCCATCAGCATTGAACTGATAGTCGCGGTCGAAGGGCATATAATTGGGGCCATTTGACGTGTCAGGATTGGGGTTGCAGAATGGCCAACCGTAGTTACCGCCATCTCGGACTCGCGTAAACTCCTCTGGCGGGTGGTTGTCCACGTAGGACGGGATAACCTTACCGTAGTTGTTAGTGGCATCCTTGAAGGGATAGACGATGTTATCTCGATTATTAACGGCTACCCAGAGTTCATTTGTGCCAGGAATGAATGCCAGTCCTTCTGCATTGCGTAAACCTTGGGCAAAGAGCCGCTGATTGCTTCCATCAGCGTTGTACTGATAAATTGCACCGCGTCGTGGATTACTCACAGTATCTGCTAGGCAGGCGTTGCATGTCGAGGCGATCGACACGTATAGTTTGTGGTTGGTATCGAGTGCGATATTTTTCAGTTCATGACCGTAAGCACCTTTGAGTTCTGGGGTGCTGCTGTCTAGTAAGCCAGCTACGACAACTTGGCGATTCTGCGCGGTTATGTCTCCAGATTTGTAGATGAAGCGGTTAATTTGATTACTCTCAGAGATATAGATATATGTGGTGTTGTTAATCGTGTGAAACACAATGTCCTGCGGGTTGTGTAGACCTGTCACGAAGTTAGAAATAATTGGGTCTTTGCTGCCATTTGACCTGACAATTAGCACTTTGCCCATACTGGGCTGCGATACTAGAAGATTGCCATTGGGAGCAACTGCCATAAAGCGGGCTTGCGGAATGCGAGTATAAACGGAGATGGAGAAATTGGGCGGCACTTTCAAGTAACGGCTAATATTGAAGGGCGAATAGCTCATTGTATTAGGCACCTTAAGCTTCGTTTCAACAGACGCAGCTGCTGGGATGGCTAACGCTGGCGTTGAAATAACCTCGAAGTGCATCACAGTAGTAAGCAGGGCGAGCAAACTAACTAGCGGCGCAGATACTATCCGTCCGAGCCACTGTCTCGGCTGTATATGAGTAAACAGAATTGACATTTTCAACTTCCTTTTGATGTGAGCAGTAAAATACGTAACTACACTTCAGACTGTGTTTAGAGCCTTAGTTGTAGCAGCTAAAAACGCTTTAGCTGCACTCAGTGCTGAGTGCTGAGAATCAAGTACTGAGTGAATGAAAAATTACTCAATACTTATGTACTTGGTTAAGTAGCCCTACTTACACTAGTCAGACTTCCAAACCTTAAACTGTTTATTTTCCAAGAAAAAAACCAGTAAAGATTTTATTATTAATTTGTGTCAATTCAGAGATAGCTTTTTTAAACTTCTGCTAGTTCTTAGAGTATGGGACTGGCAATGAGTTGAGTCTATTTGCCAATAATCTTAGTTAAAATGGATGATTAAAGGTGATTATAGTTAATAGACCAGTCCCAAAATTTCCTGAGACTAAACCAAGGAAATAAATGCTATCTTTGTTAACTCAAATTAATGCTCCAAAAGACTAGTGCGGATTAAATAACATCCAAAATCGGTCAGATCCTCAAAATAAAACAACACTATTTTCCGTCTTCAAACTATCAGGAACTATCTGAAACACTCATTGCTGTGTTGTTTGAAGACATATATATAAATGTTGTCTAAAACCCTTAAACAGACTGGGTTATAAATTTGCAGACAAGTCTAACTTTGACCTCAAAATATCTGAATTGCGGGTTTGATTGATTAATATTCCTCTGGGCTAGATTTAACTAGCATATATAGAACTCCGGTTTAATTAATGAAAAATTTTTCAGATAAAAGCTTTGATTGATTAAGGCTTTAGTCTCAGTATACTTATCATTAAGTCGGATTCCTATGTTTGGTTACATCCTATTGAGATAAAAGTGAAACGTAACTCGTATATTCACTAATATTTAAATTTTATATAAAAAATTCTTAGAGTAAATTTACGGTGGTAAAATTACGTAAGCTGGAATTTAATATTATGTTTTAGCAAAAAGTGGCGATACTCAAATACAAGTTATTGTTAGCTTACTGACATTAGTCCTCTATCTTCATCCTTCTTTTTAGCCCAAGGTATTGAGTGTAGAACTTTATTGTCTTGGGTACGAGTTTATTATTCAGTGCAAGACTTTTTTGTTGAAATACAAACTAAACTGTTTGTCACGCGGAAGATAATTTTTCCGGGACAGATCTTTCGATATTAATTTATTCTTTATGATCACAGTAGTAGGCTATTGTAGAATGAATCTGGCTTATACAGAGATCATGATGTTGAAAATGAATCTCCTCAGGACTTCAACCATAAGCAAATTGATAAGTTATATCATGTCCGCATAATTAGTTACGATTCCCACAGTCATTGCACCCGACCCCTTAATCCCCTCCCCGCTCTTCGGGAGGGGAGACAAAGCATAGCTTTGGCGGGGTGGGGTTCTTCGGGTTTAATAAGCAATCAAGCGGACATGATATTATACCATTTCACGAAAACCTTAGACCTCTTGCAAAAGTCCCAAACACCCCAGCCTTAATCCCCTCTCGAAGAGCGGGGTGGGGTTCTTATTTCTGATTTATGCAAGAAGTCTCTTGATACACATAAATTTTTTGTAAGGGCATGGCAATGCCATGCCCTTACCAACGTATTTGTATCATTATTAAAGTGAAATGGTATTACAAAGTCAACAACTTTCATAGTTGTACTTGCAATTATGGGTATACCACGCTCATCAAGTTGTACATATAGGACTCATATTTGATTTTTGAAATATCCGTAGGGTGTGTTAGACGAAAGTACAGCACCGTCCGAAGGCTTTGGTGCGTTAGGACTTCGTCCTAACGCACCCTACATACACTTAGATTTTTTCAACAATCAAATCGGATTGCTATATTTATGTTCTGTAGCTGTGAGTGTCAGGATTCTATCCTTGTTAATTCCCTTGTTATTTAATTAGGGGCGATTCCTCTTTACCTGAGAATTACTAATAGAAAATCCCCGACGCGTGGGTTTAAGACTAGCTAATTCCACCTGAAAACTTACTTTGTCGCTCATTTCCCCGCTTTTCGCTTCCAAAGTCCAATTACCAGGACGCAAATTCCAAAATAAAGAATTAGCTGAGTTTGTATCTAACTTTTCACCATTCAGCCACCACTCTACAGGCGCAGATTTATTTCCCACTAGCTTGAATTCGAGTTTTTGCTTCGCTTCTTCACCTGGATACAGTAAGAATAAATCACCATGATGCGGAGATAAAATTCTCAAATTGGTAGAAGTAAAATTTGATTGCTGTTGTTTTGCCAACCACTCATCATACTCTGGTGGTAAATTGAATTGATTTTCACCTTCGTAGGCAATTTTATCTTTTGGATAGAAATATTCCTGCACCACTGAAGTACAATTTGGTGTTGGTCGTAACCCAGAAATTGCACAAACAGGTAGTTGCACTAAACCTTCTGGAGATGGAAAACCTGCTGGTTCTTGATGTTCGTGCAGGTGTAACATAATCCGATTCCACAAAGGTGCAGCCCCTGTAACGCCTGAAACTTGTCGCATCGGTTCGCCGTTGAAATTGCCTACCCAAGTAGCGACGGTGTAATCGGTAGTGAAGCCAACTGTCCAAGTATCACGAAAATTGGAAGAAGTACCAGTTTTAACAGCAGAAGGAAAGGGTAAATTTAACACCGAGTCTACACCAAACGCTGTTGCACGAGCATGGCTGTCACTTAGGATGTTGGTAATTAGTTGCCATATCGTCGTCGAATTTTGCGTTCGCGTAGCGTGTCGGAGACAAAAGTTGTAAGGAGGGTTTCCCTGCGTAGCAAACTTTTCAAGACGGATTTTAGATTTGGGATTTGGGATTGGGGAATTGGAAAATGTACTTACTAAAGGGGTAGCATCTCCTTGTCGTGCTATGGTCAGGTAAGCACGGGCTAATTCCCAGAGACTGACTTCGCCACTACCCAGAGTCAAACCCAAACCATAATGTTCTGGTGTTTGATTGAGGTGTTCAAATCCTAGTTGATGCAGTCGTTCTAAGAAAGTTTCCACACCTACTTTTTCTAACACTCGCACTGCTGGTACATTCAGGGAATTTGCTAAAGCGATTCGCACCCTTACTGGGCCAAGAAACCGTTCGGTATAATCTGTTGGGCTGTAAAGTTTCGCGCCAGGAATTGCATAATGGGCGGGTACATCTGGCAAAATGGTATTCGGGCGAATTAAACCTTTTTCTAAAGCTAATTCATACACAAAAGGCTTGAGGGTAGATCCTGGTTGACGTAGCGCTTGCACTCCATCATTGCGTCCCAGTTTGGCTTCATTAAAATAATCAGGCGAACCGACATAAGCCAAAACTTCACCAGTGCAGTTGTCAATTACCAACGCAGATGCATCATGGACATTATTTGCAGCTAGGGAGGAAATTACCTGTTGCACCTGTGCTTCGACAAACTGCTGTAAAGGGCGATTTATAGTGGTGCGAATAACGGATTTATCCCCCTTAAAAAGGGGGGCTTGATTCCCCGCTTTGTAAGGGGGGGTTGGGGGGATATGATTAGCCAGCCAAAATAAAAAGTGTGGTGCGGCGATAATTCCCCGTTGGCGAGACTGAAACACAACCTTTTCGGTGTGTGTTCGGGTTGCGTAGCTTGCCGCCGTAGGCATCGCCCCACTAATATACCCATCCTGTACCATCCGATTGAGGACGTATTTTTGTCGCTGCTTCAGCCGTTGCCAATGCTCATAAGGGTTAAAGTATGTGGGATTATTGGGAATAGCAGCCAACAAACTAGCTTGAGCAAGATTCAATTCACTAGCTGGGATGGAAAAATAAGTCCGCGCAGCTGCTTCTACACCATATATATTGCCTCCCATTGGCAGCCGATTGATATATGCAGAGAGAATTTCATCTTTGTTCATCCCTGCTGCTAACCGCCAAGATAGCCAAACCTCACTCAGTTTACCAGAGAAGTTACGGGGGATGGGATCTAACATCCGCGCCAATTGCATAGTAATAGTGGAAGCGCCGGAAAGAACTCTTTTAGCGTGGATGGCTTCTTTGCTAGCGCGGATAACAGCTTTCATATCCAACGCCCCATGATGGTAAAAGCTACCATCTTCGGCGGCTAAAATGGCATGGATAAACTGGGGTGAAACCTGATTTAGTGGTACTACTGATGTATGCTCTTGGTCACGGGTGAGCAATGTTCCTAATGGTAAACCATTGCGATCGCTAAATTGCATTGCCAGTTGATTTTGGGCAATATCTGCGGCCCGAATGGGTGCAAAATAAGGTAGTAAGCGTACCACTAGGGAGATTACCAGCACAGCCAGGATAACTTTGCTACTGTACTTAATTTTGGTTAGCGATCGTGATATTAGTTTCATCAGGGAATCCCCTGTCTAAGAAAACTTACCTTAATTGTCCCGCCGATTTACTTATATCTACATCAGTAAATATGTCAAATCTTTAATAATTAATTTTTACTAACTTAGCAGATGTAAATTAATGTTTGCGAAATTTAAATACTTCTTTATAGTTAAGAATTGTAGTTATTTTTTGGAACAATCACACTGAGTTAGTTATCAATGTAAATAAACATAGTTAAATCCAAAGCTTGGGTACAAATAACTAGTTATCTGGCGTCCTTTATTAGTCTTGGCATTGCCCACTTAATGAAGGAGTGCAAACTTTTGTTAGCTATAATTTGTGAATTTTTAATTTTGAATTACTAAAAAGATGATTATCAGAGTTCTACTGGGTTTCCACCATAAGATTACGTATCGCGTTCTTCGCGTCTTTCGCGGCGCGTTAAAAAAAATTAGTCATTCCTCAAGTCGCAAGAGAACAACACAGTTTCTTCTTCTCTTTACATTTATACTAGCGATGACAGGGTGTAATTTTTTTGGTATCAACTCAAGTAAAGAACAACTCCCAGCAGTATCCCCACTCACACCACCAAAACTACCAGACTGGATTGAACAAATTAGTCCCATTGGAGATGCCAAACCTCTTAACCAAATCCGCATCCGTTTTAAAGAAGCTTTAATCCCAGTTGAAAGCCTTGACAGTCCAGAACAGCAAAAAATATTACAAAAATTTGCACTATCGCCGCCTTTACCCGGTCAATTTCGCTTTTTGACACCGCGCATGGTGGGTTTTCAAGCTGAGAAAGCATTGCCAATAGCGACAAGATTTCAAGTAACTCTCAAAGCAGGTTTAGCCGATTTAAAAAATCATCGCCTAGACAAAGATTTACCTTGGACTTTCAATACCGAATCTATCAACCTGACTAATCTCCCTGGTGTCAATCCCATTGAGAAGGCTGATGTTGAACCAATTGATTTACAACAAAAATTACAGTTTACTTCAAATGTAGAATTAGATTTAGCTTCTGTACAAGAGCATTTACAGTTAATACCTGAAGGAAAAAACAAGGGTGTAGGCTTCAAAATAGAATTAAACAAAGAAGAAAAACCATTAAAAAACGAAGAAGACCCTTTAGAAAAATTTGACCCTTCAGCACGCAATTGGATTTATAATCTCATACCACAGCAAAATCTCGAAAAAGCAACCAGTTATCGCCTGGTATTTTCTCCCGGAATACGTCCTGCTTATGGTAATCTAACTACAGCGAAAGAATTTGCCAGTAAGTTAGTAACTTATTCGCCTTTGGCATTTCAGAAAATTAACTTTTACGGACAGCCAGATGCAGGTGGAACTTTTGGAAGATTTCTTAAAGGCAGTCCGCAGCTAGAATTTAATAACGTCTTATTAGCAGATTCAGCTAAAGAAAATATTACTATTAATCCAGCACCAAAAGAAATTTCGAGAATTCTGCAAATAAATGACGAAGATAAAATTGTCGGCATCAATCCTTATGCGCTAGAACCTGCCAAGACTTATACAATTACTATGGGTGCTAATCTCAAAGATAAGTTTGGGCAAACTTTGGGTAAACCTGTCATAGTTAAATATGATACTGGAGATTTAGCTGGGGATATCTGGGTACCATCAGATTTGAATATTTTCCCCACAGATAAAGATTTACAACTAAATATTAGTACGGGAAATCTACCAGAATCTAACTACAAAGCAGCTTATCGAGTAGTTAAACCGACAGATTTAGTTTATTTTAATAATAGTAATGATTTATTACCCCAACCTTCTGATTGGCAAAGCTTCAAGGTATCGGGCAAGAAAAATCAATCAGTTGACGTTGCTGTTCCTCTCCGGGAAAAAATAAATGCAGCTACGGGAATGTTAGCTTACGGAGTGCAAGCCCGCACTAATAAATATCAGGAGAATGGTAAGGAATTGTGGCGTGAACCTACGACTTATGGCTTGGTTGAATTGACGAATTTGGGCGTATTTACTCAGTGGTTTCCTGAGTCAGGCTTCATTCGCGTCAATCATCTTACAGATGGTTCACCAGTTAAAGCAGCTGCTATTGAAATTTATCAATCAAAATTACAGGCCAAATCTCGCCCGGAACCTGTACCTTGTGCAACAGGTAAAACTGATGAAAATGGAACTTTTAGGATTGTTCGTAAAGGATTACAGCAATGTTATTCTGGGAATGAAAGCTCTAGCAAATCACCACAATTATTAGTAATTGCCCGTGAAAATCAAGATTGGGCATTTGCCAGAACTGAGGAATATAGCGGCGTTTATGGCTATGGTATTGATACAGGTTGGCAAGATATTAAGCCAGAATCACGCGGGGTAATTTTCTCAGACAGACAGTTGTATCAACCAGGTGAAAAAGCTTGGTTAACTGGGTTTGCAGACTTCTTACAAAATGGTGTAATTCAGCAAGATAAAAATGCTGTTTACCAATTAACTTTGGTAAATCCTGATGGACAAAAGACCAATTTAGGTACGCAAACTACAAATGAATTTGGCACATTTTCTCTAGAATTGCCAATCAATACTACTCAGCGCTTAGGCTACCATACAATCCAGGCTAAGGGAAAAAACGGGCAAGAAATTTCTGGAGAATTTCGGGTAGCTGAGTTTAAGCCACCCAACTTTAAAGTCGAACTCAACTTAGATAAAAAATTTGCTTTTATTGACGATAAAGTGGATATTAATGCTACAAGTAATTATTTATTTGGTGCGCCTGTACAAGGTGGAGAAGCAAAATACTTTATTACTCGCCAACAGGCTAATTTTGTTCCTAAAGGTTGGGAGGAATTTACTTTTGGTAGGCAATGGTTATGGCCGGAAGAAACTCCTACTATATCTAGTGATGTATCGCAAACTAATGCCCAGCTAGATGCTAATGGTAAAAGTAGTCAAAGTGTAAATGTGGCTAATGATTTACCATATCCGATGACTTACCAGGTAGATGTGCAAGTTGCAGATGTTTCTAATCTGTCTGTAGGGAATTCCAAAACTTTTACAGCCCTACCAAGTAATCGCCTCATCGGGTTAAAAAGCAATTTTATCGCTGATGCTGGCAAAGCTTTTCCAATTGAAGTGATTGTTACTGACCCTACAGGAAAACCGATAACAGGTCAACGGGTGCGCCTGGAATTACAACAGATTAAATATAGCAGCGTCACCCAATTAGTTGAAGGTAGCCAAACACCAAAAAATCAAGTTGAATATAAAACAGTCGGACAAGCAGAAATTACATCTGCTAGCAATCCGCAATCGGTAAGTTTGATAGCGCCTGAATCTGCTTCATATCGGATTAGAGTTAATTTTAGCGATGCCAAAAGCGAATTAAGTGCCACAGATTTACAAATTTGGGCAACTGGAGAAAATCCTGTATTTTGGGGTTCTAGAGAACAAGATGTCTTAGAAGTTAAATTAGATAAAAAAGAGTTTAAACCTGGTGAAACTGCTACTGCAATAATTCAATCTCCCTATCCAGATGCAGAATTGTACTTTGCTGTGATTAAAGACAAACCCCTTTATCAGCAGATTATCAAAGTTCAGGGAGGCACACCAAAAATTCAGTTTCAAGTCACGCCAGAAATGCTACCAAATGCAGCCATCGAAGCTGTATTAGTAAGGCAAGGTAAACCCATAAACCAAGTGGAACCAGGAAGTTTAGATAAGTTGGTGAAGATTGGTTTTATACCTTTTAAAGTTAATTTAGAAGATAAGTATTTAAAACTGCAAGTTAAGCCAGTACAAGCATCATTAGAACCTGGTGCAGAGGAAACAGTACAACTAGAACTAAAGGATAATCAAGGAAACCCCACCAAAGGACAGTTTACAGTTATGGTGGTAAATGAAGCGGTGTTACAACTTTCTGGTTATCGTCCGCCAGATTTGGTGGATACAGTTTATGCAGAACAGCCAATATCTACCCGCTTTAGCGATAATCGACCGGATGTAATATTACAACCACAAGATGTAGCTAAACCCAAAGGTTGGGGTTATGGCGGTGGTTTCTCAACTGGTGCAGCAAATACTCGCACTCGCACAGATTTTCAAGCCTTAGCTTACTACAACGGTTCTGTCCTCACCGATGCTAATGGTAATGCACAGATAACCTTTAAATTGCCGGATGACTTAACTACATGGCGGGTGATGGCTGTGGCCACCGATGGAAATCTGCGTTTTGGTAACGGCGATGCGACGTTTATCAGTACAAAGCCACTGCTAACTAATGCCATCTTGCCACAGTTTGCCCGTCCAGGCGATCGCATCCTTGCTGGTTTATCTGTAACTAACAACACCGGAAATACAGGAAATCTCTCAATTAATGGCGAACTTAGCGGTAATGTCAAGTTTGCTGACAAAAACCCCACAACTACTTCTTTGCAAACGAAAGCTGAATCTGCAACTCATGCTTATCGCTTTCCAATGGTGGTGGATAGTGTGGGAGTTGCTAAAGTTCGCTTTACCACTCAGCTAAATACAGCCACAGATGCTTTTGAAGTACCTTTGGAAATTAAGCCAATTGAAATTACAGAACAAGTCGTTGAAACTGGTGTCACTGAAAAACAGGTGAAGATTCCCCTGAATGTTGATAAAAATACCTTCCCTGATGCGGGAGGTTTAGATATTCAGTTGGCGAGTACTTTGATAACGGAGATTCAAGCACCAGCAAAGCAGGTTTTAGAAGATGATGATTTGCCGTTTACAGAACCTGCTGCAAGTCAGTTAATCATTGCTGCCAATCTGCAAACTATTGCCCAAAAATATGGTCAAGCATTTGCAGAATTCAATCCTAGCCAACAGGCAAGTAAAGCAATTGAAAAATTACAAAAACTCCAAATAGCAGATGGTGGTTTTACTACTTTCCCCGGACAAGAAAAATCTGACCCTTGGGTTTCTTCATATACGGCTGAATCTTTAGCTAAAGCCAGTCAGGTATTCCCTAATTTAGCCGATTCTGCAATGCTGTCTCGCCTGAAAGGTTATTTGCAAAAAGTTCTAGCGAATCCTGGAGAATATGATTTTTGCAAACAGCAATTATGTAAAAGGCAACTGCAACTTAATGCTTTAATTGCACTGGCACAAATTGGGGAAAAACGCAATACTTTCCTGGCAGATATTTATGAACAGCGTAATAATTTTGATGTAGTAACTCAAATTAAATTGGCGCGATACTTATCTCAATTCCCAGAATGGCAAGACGAATCTCAACAATTAGTGAACAAGCTGCAACAGAATATCTATGAAACTGGTCGCACAGCAGTTGTAAGTTTACCAGATAGTTGGGGATGGATGAGTTCATCTACCGCGACGCAGGCGGAAGCTTTACGTTTATTTATTGCCAAACAAAGTAAACCCGAAGTTATAGATAAGTTATTTCAAAGTCTTCTCGCATTGCGACGGGATGGCACATGGCAAACTAACTATAATAATGCCCAAGCATTAACAGCTTTGGTAGAATATAGCCAACTGCAACCCACACCGCCTAATTTTGTTGCCACAGTGCAATTAGCTGGTAATAAGTTAGGAGAAAATCGGTTTAATGGCTATCAAAATCCTAGTTTACAGCTAAATGTGCCGATGAATCAATTACCTCGTGGTCGTAATGATTTAACGCTGCAAAAATCAGGTAATGGGACTTTACACTATCTGGTTGCTTACAATTATCGCTTGCAGGGAAATCAATCAGGCAGATTTAACGGCTTACGCATAACACGAGAAATTAGTCAAGTAAATGAAGAGAAAGTTTTACAAAAAACAGGTCTTTACGCTTTCGATAAACCCTTGACTTTAGCCTCTGGACAGGTGTTTGATATTGGTTTAGAAATCATTGCCGATCATCCTGTGGATCATCTGGTGATTAAAGATCCGCTACCATCAGGTTTTGAGGCGGTGGATGCAAGTTTTCAAACTACCACAGCTGCATTACAAGCAAAAGCCGATAACTGGGAACTTGGGTTTAAGAATGTGTACCGCGATCGCATTATCGCCTACGCCGACCACCTGGAACCAGGAGTTTATAGCCTGCATTATTTAGTCCGTTCTGTTACTCCTGGTGCGTTTTCCTGGCCTGGTGCAGAAGTTCACCTGCAATATGCACCAGAAGAATTTGGGCGTACTGCTGAGTCTACATTAATACTGGAAGATGGGAAGTAATTCATTTTTTAATAATTTTTGGCGATGCCTGGGTTGGGCTGTGCCTACGCATTGTAATTGAAGTGCGAAAATTTGAAAGGGGCGATGCCTACGGCGGGCTACGCCTACGCCGACCACCTGGAACCAGGAGTTTATAGTCTGCATTACTTAGTTTGTTCTGTTACTCCTGGTACATTTTCCTGGCCTTTATGCTCGAATAGTAGGTTGGGTTGAGCAACAGCGAAACCCAACAAAGCCTAGATAATGTTGGGTTTCGTTCCTCAACCCAACCTACGCCAGTTTGAGTTTTTAGCCTTAACCCAAGCGTATTGCATTAATGCTGGAGTAGCATTACAGAGGATTTATAGCTTAGTTGTCTGCTCCTCTGTAGAATAGAAATGAATAATAAAAGCAAGCTTTAGCTTTTAGGAGAAGCTTTGCTATGACTGTAAACATTAATATTCAAGAAGCAGAAATTGTTTTTTCTGAACTTCTGAATCGAGTGAGTCGGGGCGAAGAAATTACAATTACTCAAGATGGAGTAGCAATTGCCCGTTTAGTACCTGTTAATCAAAATCCACCCAAGCGAATACCAGGAAGTGCTAAGGGATTAATCACAATTGCTCCAGATTTTGATGCTCCTTTACCTGATGATATACTGGCTAGTTTTGAAGGATGAGATTACTTTTTGACACTCATACTTTTCTGTGGTGGATCATTGATAGTTCTCGTTTATCATCTATGGTTAGGACAAATATCAGTGATAGCAACAACGAGCTATTTTTCAGTGCAGCTAGTGCTTGGGAAATAGCGACTAAAGCCAAGCTAGGTAAGTTAATTTTGCCAAAAATTCCAGAGCAGTTTATTTCTGAGCAATTGTTGATTAATTCTATTCAAAGCTTACCAATAGATATAAGCCACGCTGTTAGAGTTTATCATCTTCCAAGTCATCATAAAGATCCATTTGACCGAATACTGGTTGCCCAAAGCCAACTGGAAAATCTACCAATTCTGACTATAGATCCTTTAATTTCGCAGTACGATGTAAATGTTATTTGGTAGGAAATGCAGTATGTTTGGATGATCAAAGTCATTTGCAGGGTGTAGTACTCACTGTTAACGGGAACTTTAACACTACCTTCAGACTATATTGGCAACCTGTTACACAGCAAATGCTGCGCTGCTGGAATGATGAAGAGTTCACCACAGAACAAGCAGCCTATGGTATTGCCTTTATGCTCATCAGACAATTGACTGAGTTTACAGTGATTGAGCGATCGCGTAAAGGCACTGGATTTTATTATTGGTTAGGTAGCGAAGAGGAAGCAGGTGAACTTCCGTTTCAAAATAAAGTCCGGTTGGAAGTTTCAGGTATACGTAAAGCAGATGATAGCAGGGTTAGAGCTAGAGTTAAACAAAAAATCGAGCAAACTAATCCTTCAGAGGATGTTTGAAAAGTCGTAAAGTATACCAAAAACCCCGCTTCCAAACCTCTCCCCCACTCCTGAGAGGCTTTGAAACCCCCATTCCCTTGTAGGGAAGGGGGCTAGGGGGGTTAGGTTTCTGAGCTTTTGATGTTAGCAATAATACTTGTTCATTCATCCTCTAAGACTCAATATTTATATCTTGCAAGAATTCACAAGAAAAAAGCGACAAATTTCTTCATCAAAACTCAGCCCTGACGTTTAAAATACGGGCGCAAGTTTATTTTAATGAATAAATCCTTTAGTTCTTGGGCAATTTCTTGGGGTGGATTTTCTGATAATGCGATCGCAATCAAACGTTCTGCTGCTTGTAATTCCCCACATTCAATTGCAAGAGTTGCAGCACTACGATGTAACACTGAACGAGTTGGTTCAGCATCAATTTGGTTGGCAATGAGTGCAGCAGCTTGAGATTCTTTGTCAAAGGCTTGTTGAGACATTTGACTGGCTTGCTCCACGTTTCCTCTGAGTTTAGCAGTAAAGGCTGCTTCGGCTAAATCCATTGCCTGTTTATGTAACTCCTGAATCTGATTCATTTTTCCACAATAAAAGATAGGGGTCTGCTAAATTCAACAATAATAATGTAGGCAGCAAATGTGCCATCTGAGAGGATGTTTGAAAAGTTGCCAATGAGTATAATTCGCTACTATACAATCACTGTCCTCAATTACGAATTACATTAGCGTAGCGTAAAGCCAACTCTTAGAGAGGCTTGTCTGCGACACCAAGGCGTAGCTTGCTTCCCCGTTCGCGGAGCGTCCCGTAGGGAAGGGGTACGCCAACGGGATATCAACTCTTAGAGACGCTACTCGCGTTCGGTTAGAGCGACGTAGGAGCGTCATTACGAATTATTTAATTGCTTCTCCCCGTGGTGGATAGCCCTTCTACTATCAGAGATGGAGTATAACAAGAACCATTCCAATCAGCATCGTTGCCCAGTGCAACCAATTGCTTGAGGGCTGTGTAGACATTACCTGCAACCATCGTATCCTTAACCCGCCCAATTACCTGACCATTTTGCACGCGGTAGCCTAAATCAACGTTGATTGAAAAATCTCCAGAAATACTGCCGCCACCACCCAACATTTGATCCACAATCAAGCCATCATCTAGTTGTTGAATCAAATCTGGTAGTGATGCCGAACCTGGCTGGATGAGAAAATTAAATAAACCAGGGGTGGGATAGCTACCTAAACCAGGGCGAAAACCATTTCCAGTGGTGTCAGTACTCAGTTGGTGTCCAGTGGTGCGATCGCCATAGAAATGCTGTAAAGTCCCGTTTTGAATAAATACTAAAGATTGAGTAGGAGTGCCTTCATCATCAAAAGGACAACTGTAAGGGCCCGCTTCCGGATCTTGGTAAAGGGTGAGGCTGGGTGCAACTACTGGATTACCCAAGCGTTCTGCCCAAGGCGAAGCTACTTCTAAAACTCGCTTGCCATTCAAAGCTGCTTGCACAGTACTCCAAAGCATATCGGCGGCTTTAGAAGTGAACAAAACCGGGACGCGACCGGTAGGAGGTGAGACATTTTCTCTGGCCCAAATTAACCTCTGTAAAATTTGATTAGCTAATTTCTCAGAGTGGAGTTCACCCCGCTGAGTTTGTCCATCGGAAACATTCAAAAAATCATCGCCACGCACCCATTCTGCTGATATGTAGCAGCTGAGGGTAGTGTCGGTATAGTGACAATCTAAACCTTTGGTATTGATTAGTCTAGTGGTTTCAACATCACATTCCCAGTCACCATTGCAAATTACATCTGGATAGGCATCGCGGATGAGTGCGATCGCTTCTGTGCCCCAGCTGATCAAAATCTCTATCGGCACACTTTCCCCTAAATCTGGGTAGGAAGGTTGAAAGTTAGAGCCTAATTCTACTGTTTCTGGTTGATTTAGTTGACTCAGTGCCAGAGCTTTTTCCACCATTACTTCGGCTAGGACAGAACCGTAAGCCACCGTGAGTCCCGGACACCCGTTTCGCCAAAGCCGTAGTGCTGTACCTTCAGATTGGTTGGTTTCTAGCTGTTTGAGTCGGTTTGCCTCAAAAAACACTGGACGAGAAAGCGATCGCGACTGATACACCTCAGCAGCTTCTGCTCCAGATTTTATAGCTAGTTCCAGCAACTGTTCGGCTAGTGTATCTTGTGACAAATTTTCAGAACCCATGACCCTTAGTGAATTGTGGATTTTGAACCGCATATCAACGCACGTTGGAGAAAGTGCGATCGCCAAAAGCCGACGATTAGACTTTTCGCTGATGGACGCAGATAACTATCCAAAAATCATCAGCGTGTCTTTGCAGTTGCGATTTGGAACCGCAGATCAACGCTGATGGACGCAATTAATTATCCCAAATCATCGCCATCTCTCGACGGATTTAGTCATTAGTCATTCTCCCCCCATGCCCTGTTTGCCCAATACAACTCTTGGAGAGGCTGCGCCTTAAGCGAAGCTATGCCGCAGGCTTTACGGCTTCTCTACGAGACGCACTCGCGAACGCTCAGTACAAGTGCCCAATCCCCATTTTCAGAGATTAACCTCTTGCAACAGCCAAAAACCAGCAAAAGATTCTGCTTTAGGATCAGACTGTATACCGATAAAATGCACTCCGTTAGCTTTTTGCTTGGCTTCTTCAAAACCCTTGGCTTCTGCTAAGATTTGAGGTTTTTTGATATTTGCCACAATCCAGCTTTCAGTTACACCAGTTTCTAAAAGCAATCTCGCCTCTTCGCTGGTATCAAATCTTAAGAAAGCCAACTCCAAACCAGACATCCAGCCTGCCAAGGGCAACGCTCTCGGTGAGAAAATCAAAATACCAGGAATACGGGCTTCGGGTGAAACTTGCGCCAACTCTAGGGGAAAAGCTTCACCAAAGCCAATTTCCCACTCTGGCATTTCTGCCAAATCCGCAGCATCTAAGGTAACAAATACCCATTGCTGTCCTTCCAAAGCATCTGGTAAACGTTGCGGCAAAGGTTTTTCCAAGCGGACTGAGGGATTAGTCCCCCCTTGATACCCTGGTTCTTGAGGATACACTTCCTCCATGCGCTGTTCTAACCATTGGTTCAGAACCAAAGTGCGGCGGCTAGGCTGGGCGGGAATGCCCAAGTCTTGGCAAGCTTTAGTAATCATGTTGTTCATTTGGCGGCGGAAAAAGCGGATTTTAATTGGTGCTTTTCCAGCTTGGTTAATAGCCTCCTGCAATGCTGTCCGCAACCAGCCCGAATTTACCTGGGTACTGGGACAATATTCAGCATAGCGAAACAAAGAATCTGCTTTTGTGCCAATATCCAAGGGACTTTCGCAGACTAAGACTTCCCAAATTTTTTTCTGATTAGCGTCCAGAATCGGACGAGAGTAAAAATCGATTTCCCAAATACTGCCCATATTTTGCGGTAAAAATCTGGCTGTTATGTTTTCCTGATATTTTGATCATACGAGTGTTGGGGCAGCATGAGGAATAAGGGAGTGGCGAATGAGAATGAAATGGGGATGAACGAATATCAGTAGATCGAAAACTTCCTTTCAGACAAGCGATCGCGCATAAAACGAACAAGTTCCATATGCAGGCTTGACTTCAATAAATATAAGGAATTTCTGATGATGATGGCTCTCCATAATATGGAGTTAAATTCAGATCAATGGTTATCAACATAGATGAGGTTTCTTTAAAGTTGTTGATACCATATATATTCCTCTTGAAAATGCTTCGGCTGCGGAAATTCTATCGACATAATAAAAACTTGTCGATTAAGAGGGGATTTCACAGCGATCGCGCTTGTCTCAAAGTGAGTTTTCGATCTACTGACGGTTGATCCAAACGCCTCTCAGCCCAGCGGCTTTGGCTCCGTGATAGTCTTCTATGATGCTATCGCCAATATGCCATGCTCCCTCTGGGGAACATTTATGTTTATCTAAGGCAATGGCAAAAATTTGAGGATCGGGTTTAGCTGCACGTACCTGGGTAGAAATGGTAACGGAGGTAAAAAACTCTCTCAATCCCAAACTTTGCAATACTGAGTAAATCCGGGAATCGAAATTGGACAGCACCCCCAAGGTAACTCCCAACCGCCGCCAGTTGATTAAAGCTGGTAAGACATCGGGATAGACAAACCACGGTTCGCCAGTGCCAAAGTGAATGTAAAGCTCGCTAAAAAAAGCCGAAAAGTCAGAAAATTCCTTGAGAACACCTGCACTTTCAAAAGTGTTCAGCGCAATTATCCGCCACCAATCAAACTCGCGTTGGGGAATATCTTGCAGTTCTGCATCTGGAAATATCGGCGGCGGCGCTGCTTTAAAGCTTTGGATAAAGGTTGTATTTAATGTTTCGGCTGAAACTGTAACGCCAAATTCCTGTGCTATCTGACTATAAACTTCACCCACACCGCCTTTAACATCGAAAAGTGTACCCACAGCATCTAAAAAAATAACTTTCGGTTGTTCCATCAAAGTCTAAAGATTTTAAATCTTGAATTTTAGATTTTGGCTTGTTAAAAGCTTTATTACTCGACTAACTCAAAATTGAATAGGAAATGGGGCATCAATGCCCAATAACGCTAATCACTCATGGGGGAAACCTTCAGACGCTCTCTACGATCCGCTCTTGCTAGCTTACTTCCCCGTAGGGGTATGCGGACTCACTCTAAGCGAATCTATGCCGTTGGCGCAGGCTCTCGTAGAGAAGGCTTTACGCTGCGCTATGTGCGGCCTTCTCACATTGGGAGAGGCTAGCGCCCGCCGTAGGATGCCCGAAGGGCTGTAGGGAGAAGACCTCGCTAGCTCCCCAATGCTCAATGACGCCAAAGCAACGCACTGGCTCCCTAATGCCCAACCTTAAGTTACCGAGAAAGCGTTTCTATGATCGGACGGACTAGCCAATTAAAACCAACTTTGAGTTGATGGTCTAAAGTTGGCAATCTATATAAATAGGCAATCCGCCGGGTGATGTATGCCAAGGGCCCATCTAGTTTAATTCCTAAACTCGTAAGAGTGGCGTTGTCTATTCCTAGTGCCATCATTTCTCCTAACTGTTGGTAGCGGAAGGGAAGTAGGGGGCGATTAGTCAGAGTTGCCCAGATATTCCAAGCGGTATAATCAGCTTGTTGGAAAGCCGCTTGTGCGGTAGCGGGGACTTGCTGTCCTTCGACATCATGACAGTCTGCTAAATCTCCCAAGGCAAAGATTTCTGGATGATCAAAGACTTGCAGATTGGATGTAGTGCTAATTTGACCACGCTGATTTTGCTTGAGAGGAAGAGATTTCACTATAGGCGCAACCCTAGTTCCTACAGTCCAAATTACCAAATCCACAGGAATCGTGTCTAACTGGTTTTTGTACTCTAGGGAAATGGTATTTTGCTCTATTGATTCCACTTTGGTTTCTAAATCAAGAAACACGCCACGGGCTTCTATTGCTTTCTTTGCTGCTTCCCGGTTAAACTCTGGCGAAGTTCGCAAAATTTGGTCAGCGATTTCAATGATCCGAAAGCGTCCTCTTTCCCCTAATCTGTCGGCTAACTTACAGGCTAACTCTACACCACTGTAGCCAGCTCCAACGATCGCCACCCGAATTTTATCAGCATCCGATTCTTCTAAAAATCGCAGGCGTTCTTCCAAACGATAGGCATCAGATATTGTGCGGAATGTGTAGGCGTAGGCTGTTGCACCAGGTACTAAATCTAGCGGTGTCTCACCTCCTAGCGCCAGCACTAATCGGTCGTAAGGGATTTCCGGCCCTTCATGTACATTTACCCGTTGCTGGTTGATGTCAATTCCAGACACAACTCCTTGATAAAAACGCACCCCTGTACCTTGTAAAAGTTCTTCAAACGGTGGGGCAATTTCCCAGGTTTGCAGTTCACCAGTGAGTAATTCGTAAAGTAAGGGAGAAAATAGGAAGCGATCGCTTTGATCTACCAGAACAATTTCGGGTTTTTGCGTAGATTCCCAAGGTAACTGGCTTAAGCGCAGGGCTGTGTAGAGACCACCAAAGCCTCCGCCAAGGATACAAATTCTAGAAGTTTGTTGAGTCATCTATGTCTATTTATGGGACAGTCAATGCTAGTTGGGCAACTAACTTCAGGGTAACTGAAAGTTTCAAGACTTTAAAAGCCTTCATCCAAATGAAGGGTTTTTGACATCAGGTTACGGAAATTATTTTACACAATTGCTGGAACAGCAGATTTACCACCTTGCTCATCAGCTTTCTCTGAATATGCTTATCACCTAGCAACTTCTCGCCTTGCTCACTGACTGTCTTCTTGAGTGATACCACTTCACGAAAACTTTGATACACATAAATTTCTCGTAGGGGCATGGCATTGCCATGCCCTTACCAACGTATTTGTATCATTATTAAAGTGAAATGGTATGAGTCGCGGTAATCAATCAGTTTCTGCGGACACTATAGGAATCCTATTTGATTTTTGAAAAAGATTACGAGATAATACGGATGAGTTGAGAAGTGTAAGAGCAGACAATGATAAACCAGCATCTACA
>NZ_JBALCY010000076.1:0-181767 GCF_036917655.1 Nostoc sp. | reverse complement strand
CTTTGAACTCCATTAATGAGTCTTTGAACTCCATTAATGAGTCTTTGAACTCCATTAATGAGTCTTTGAACTCCATTAATGAGTCTTTGAACTCCGTTAATGAGTCTTTGAACTCCATTAATGAGTCTTTAATACTCGCTGACAAGTCTTTGAACTCCACTCCCCTGCTCCCTGCTCCCTGCCCCCTCCTCCCCACTCCCCACCATGTCCTTAGCCTCCTTTCTAGCGCGTCGTTCGTTCCACTATGGCTGGCTCGTTGCAGGCTTAACATTCCTAGCCTTGCTGGTGGCGGCCGGAATTCGCTCTGCTCCTGGAGTTTTTATAGTGCCTCTCGAACAAGAGTTTGGCTGGAGTAGAGCAACTATATCTTTGGCAATATCCATTAACTTAGTACTTTACGGATTAATTGGCCCTTTTGCCGCCACAGTCATGGAGAGGATCGGCATTCGCCGGATGATGGTGTTCTCACTTGCTGTCATTGCTCTCGGTGTCGGTTTAACCACTTTGATGTCAGCATCCTGGCAGCTAGTCTTGCTGTGGGGTGTAGTTGTCGGTTGTGGTAGCGGAGTTATCGCCCTGGTTTTGGGTGCTATTGTTGTCAATCGCTGGTTTTTTGAAAAGCGGGGTCTAGTTCTCGGCATCTTAACCGCCAGTACAGCCACGGGGCAATTGGTGTTTCTGCCCATGCTAGCCTCAGTAACCGATCGTTTTGGGTGGCGAATTGCCGCTCTAGGTCTGACTGGTGCAGCACTTCTAATTATTCCAGCGATCGCAGCCTTTATGCGCGATCGGCCGGCGGATGTCGGTTTGCGGGCCTTTGGCGACAACAGCGAAACTGTGGAAATCTCACAGCCTAGAGTGAATTCCATCGCCTCTACCCTCAACGCCCTCTGGCTGGGAATGCATAATCGAGACTTCTGGCTGTTATTTGGTAGCTTTTTTATCTGTGGCGCAAGCACAAATGGGTTAATTGGTACTCATCTGATTCCTGCTTGTATTGACCACGGTATCCCGGAAGTCAAAGCTGCGGGACTTTTGGCAATCATGGGACTATTCGATTTTTTTGGAACTACTATGTCCGGTTGGCTATCTGACCGCTGGAACAATCGCTACTTATTGTGTTGGTACTACGGACTACGGGGTTTGTCTTTGATTTTCTTACCCTTCAGTTTCGACTTTTCCTTTTACGGACTTTCCATTTTCGCCGTCTTCTATGGACTTGATTGGATTGCCACTGTACCACCGACAGTCCGTCTTGTTGCTAATATCTTCGGTAAAGAAAATGTCGGCGTAATGTTCGGTTGGATTGTCGCAGGACACCAGCTTGGTGCAGCCACAGCAGCATTCGGAGCCGGAGTGTTGAGAACTTGGACGGGTAGCTATTTACAAGCGTTTATTTTATCAGGAGTTCTCTGTCTGATTGCCGCAGTTTGTGTACTGCAAATTGGTCAAAGTCCCACTAAGGGCAATTCACAGTTATCTTCAGTCACGCTCAATTCTTAATCTCTAGCTGATATAGGACTAGTATTTGATTTTTGAGACAATATTAAGTATCTGTAGGGTGTGTTAGACGGAACGTCTAACACACCCTACGTATATTTCAAAAATCAAATACTAGTCCTATATAGCAATCCGATTTGATTTCTGAAATTATTTGCGTAGGGTGGGAATGGGGAGTAGGGAGTGGGGAGTAGGGAAGAAGCCTCTTTGAGTTGTACTGAGTTTTTTCAAAAATCAAATATGAGTTCTATATGTACCTTGATTTCATCAAATAAATCCTTTGGTTCATAAAGCTCTTACAGTAAAACAGGCTAGTGATATATCTGATGCTGACATACTGTACAAATTTGATAAAGTGTCAAAAAAATTAATTGCAGAGGATGACTAAAATGAAAAGCGAACACGAACGTGAACAATTAATTAAAGATATCAATGTACTGCTAAATCAAGCTTATGACAGTACTTTAGAGGAAATTACGCTCTATTAAAGCGTATAGATGATGAAGAGGATATAAAAGCTATTAGAGAAGCTAGGGAAGATAGACACATCAACGGTACTGTGTCTTGGGACGAATATAAAGGATATGAGAAAGAAACTGCGTAATGGATCAAATTGAATTTACGAAGGGTGCAACAAAACAACTAAATAAACTCCCAGGCAACATTAAAAACCGCATCGATTCAAAAATTTAAAATTTAGCTACAGAACCGCGTCCCAATGGGGTTACAAAATTAAAGGATGAAGAAAATACTTATCGGATTCGAGTAGGCGAGTACCGAGTGATTTATGAAATATATGACGATATTTTGTTAATAAGTGTAGTTAAAGTAGGGCATCGCAGTAAGGTTTATGAAGATGAAAGTTGATATACAATCAAAACTATAGCGGTTCTCAGTTGAGTGAGGTACAAGAACCCCACCCCCAACCCCTCTCCGCAAGCGATGAGGGGCTATGATGTAACTCATTTGACTAGGAAAAGCTATAAGAGCTTTCGACATTATCAGCGATCGCCAAAGCAAAACTTATTAATCAGCAACCGTAGAACGTATCTGCTATCCATCTCTACCAATATAATATTGTGAGCGCTGCCCTCCGCCAAAGTCAAAAGATCAGCAAGTTTCGCCAAGGAATTTGATCAAGAAAAGAGGCGCTTGAATAAAATGTCTTAACTGTTAATCCTAACAAGGAGAATTAAATTTATGGCAACAACAGCTTTAATTGTCGGTGCAGGTAGTGGACTGAGTGCTTCTTTGGCCCGCCTATTTGCCAAAGAAGGATTCACCGTAGCTTTAGCGGCTCGTAAAATTGAAAAACTCACTCAATTGAGCAGTGAAATTAGCGCAGTTAGTTTCGCTGCTGATGTCTCAAAGCCAGACGAAGTAGAACAGTTATTTATTGATGTTGAAAACAAACTCGCTTCCCCGAATATTGTCGTTTACAATCCCAGTTTTCGGGTGCGGGGGCCTCTTGTTGATCTAGACCCAGGTGAGGTGGCAAAAACCCTAGATGTAACAGCTTATGGTGGCTTTCTTGTCGCCCAAGCTGCTACTAAAAGGTTTTTACAACTTGGCGGTGGTGCTATATTTTTTACTGGAGCCTCAGCAAGTGTTAAGGGTTATCCTCTGTCTGCTCCCTTTGCAATGGGTAAATTTGCACTGCGCGGTTTGGCTCAGAGTATTGCCAGAGAATTAGCACCAAAGAATATCCATGTAGCGCATTTCGTGATTGATGGTGCAATCCGCTCAACAGACCGCCAAGATCCAGCACATAATCCTGATAGTACTCTTGACCCGGATGCGATCGCTCAAACTTATCTCAGCATTCTCAACCAACCCCGCAGTGCTTGGACATGGGAAATAGAACTACGTCCGTGGGTAGAGAACTTCTAGCCTAGACAATTGTTACAAGAATATTTTTGCAGGTATGAAAATTGATTTTGGTGCAACTGCTACTGATTATGCAAAACACCGCGCTGGCTTTCCCAGTTCATTATTTAACAAACTGTCTGAATATGGTATAGGTTTACCAGGGCAAAACATTGTTGACCTTGGCACAGGAACAGGAACACTAGCGCGGGGCTTTGCGGATAGAGGTGCTTATGTAATCGGTATAGACCCATCACTTTCACTTTTAGAACAAGCAAGCCAGTTAAGCGAATCTGCCCAACTCAAAGTAGATTATCGAGTCGCAACTGCCGAGGATACCGAGTTACCAGATGCAAGTGCGGATGTGGTAACAGCTGGACAGTGTTGGCATTGGTTTGATCGTCCCCGTGTCGTCGAGGAAATTACTCGGATATTGAGAGGAAATGGCTTGCTTGCGATCGCTCATTTTGATTGGATACCCTTAAAAGGTAATGTGGTTGAAGCAACAGAACAACTGATCAAAGCTCATAACCCCGCGTGGAATCTGGCTGGTGGTAATGGCTTGCATCCCCTGTGGTTACAAGATATTGGTGAAGGAGGATTCCGAGAAATTCGCACATTTTCTTACGATGTATTTGTGTCTTATACACACGAAGATTGGCGGGGGCGAATTCGTGCTAGTGCTGGTGTGGGAGCCAGCTTGACACCAGAAAAAGTAGAAGTATTTGACCAGGAATTGGCGACATTACTCGAAGCAAAATATCCCACACCAATTCTTCAAGTTCACCACAGAGTTTGGGCAGCGATCGCCAAATCACCGCCATCTAATTCGTAATTCGTAGCGAATTCTCTGCGTTTAAATTCCAACCCTGAATACAAGGAAAAATAATCATGATTGAACTTTATTATTGGGCAACCCCAAACGGTCATAAAATTACCATTTTCTTGGAAGAAGTCAGCTTACCATATACCATAATTCCGGTGAATATTGCGGCTGGGGATCAATTTAAGCCGGAATTTCTGAAGATTTCTCCTAACAATCGGATGCCCGCGATCGTTGACCACGAACCAGCAGATGGAGGTACGCCAATTTCGGTCTTTGAGTCTGGTGCAATCTTGCTATATTTGGCAGAAAAAACCGGGAAATTAATCCCCCAAGATTTACGTAATCGCACTCAAGTTTTAGAATGGTTGTTCTGGCAAATGGCAGGACTGGGGCCAATGGCGGGACAAAATCATCACTTTAGCACCTACGCTCCTGAAAAGATTGAATATGCCATTAAGCGCTACGTGAATGAGACGGGACGCTTATATGCAGTGCTGAATAAGCAACTAGCAGATAGAGAATTTGTGGCTGGCGATTATTCCATCGCCGATATTGCTGCCTATCCCTGGATTGTCCCCCATGAACTCCAAAGTCAGAATCTAGAGGATTTTCCTCACCTCAAGCGCTGGTTTGAGACAATTAAGACCCGTCCGGCAACAATTCGCGCCTATGAGAAAGCAGAAGCATTCAAAATTCAAGCGCCTGATCAAGATAAGTTACGAGATTTGTTATTTAACCAATCGGCGAAGACTATTCAGCCTTAAGCATTCTGGGCATAAAAAAATAGGAGGATTGCGTGGGCAGGTTAGCAAAGGATATAGCAGACAAAACACCTGTCTCATTAGGACTGTTGGGGGCTGCTGCCTTCATGGTGATTGCCGATGCACGAGTGATTGACCCCCTGCTGCACATCATTGCTGACGAGTTTAAAGTGGGCGTTGGCAGTGCTGCGGTGATTATCTCCGCATACACGATTCCCTACGGATTATTTCAGTTAGTCTATGGGCCACTAGGCGATCGCATCGGCAAAATTAAGGTAATTACAGTAGCACTGGCGGCATTTGCTGTCGGTACGGCTGTTTGTGCCTTTGTGTCAAATATCGTCTTACTTACCTTATTGCGGTTTCTCACAGGGATGGCTGCTGCTGGGATCATCCCTGTCACCCTAGCTTATATTGGTGACAACTTTCCTTATGAAGAACGCCAAGCTGCGATCGGTAAGTATTTAAGTGCGCTAGTGTTGGGTCAAATCCTCGGTGGTAGTTTGGGCGGCATCTTTGGAGAATATATTGGCTGGCGTGATATCTTTCTCCTATTTGGGATCGTCTCTCTTACCATCGCTGGACTTTTATGGCGGGGAACGCGCCATCTTAGCGATGAGCATCGTCCCCAAAGTCGCGTAGGTGGCATCACATTTCGACCTTATTACCAACTATTGACTCAACCGATCGCCCGGACTGTAATTATCGGGGTGTTTGTGGAAGGCTTTTGCCTATTTGGAGCATTTGCTTACGTCGGCGCATTTCTGCGCGATCGCTATAGTCTAAGTTATGTAGCGATCGGGTTTATGCTCAGTGCCTTTGGCTTGGGTGGACTGATTTACAGTCGCTCAGTTAAATGGTTAGTTAAGCGACTGGGTGAAATTGGTTTAATGGGCGTGGGAGGAGGCTTGATGTCTATCAGCTTCTTAGCGATCGCATTGTTCCAGAACTGGATACTTTTTATCCCCTTGAGTATTTTAATGGGATTGGGCTTTTATATGATGCACAGCACCCTCCAGACCCAAGCCACTGAGCTTTCCCCGGAAGCACGAGGTACTGCTGTTTCGCTGTTCGTTTTCAACCTATTTGTCGGCCAGGGAATCGGCGCAGCGGTATTTGGTAGGATTGTGGATAACTTCGGTTACATTTATTGTTTTATTGTGGCTGGTGTAGCGATCGCTCTGCTCTCTGTTTGGCTAGTCAATCAGAAGCAACACAGCGGTGACTAAGTACAGCATTTCATTTATTCGTAGCAAATTAAATTTAGCAATCCCCTGCAATGCCAATGTGTCGGCTTGCCTTGTTAATGTGTCGGCTTGCATTGTTAATGCGTCAGCTTACATTGTTAAGGCGTCAGCTTGCATTGTTAATGCGTTGGCTTACATTGTTAATGCGTCGGCTTGCATTGTTAATGTGTCGGCTTGCATTAAAAACGCTACCTACGCTTTTACGCAAAACTGTACTAAGGTAAACACAGAGTCAAAGACCGAGCAGAAGTAATTATCTGGGAATTAGCTGCTGCTAGAGAAGAAATTGACTTAAAGTATTTAGAAGAATCAGGTTTTGTGCATAGCGCGAACCTGGTTATATCTAACAAAGGATTGTTTGACCTTTACCAATCCTGTTAAAATGCATCGATGTCAAAAAAGCAACACCTGTTAAACAAAAAACCCGGTTGGTCTTTGGATGAGCGAGATCCAAAGTTCATAGAATTTCTGATGCCCCTGTTGGGCTTTTTCTATCACTACTATTTCCGAGTTCAAACTAGTGGCTGGGATAATATTGCACCCCAAGAAAAAGTCCTATTTGTCGGTTCGCATAATGGGGGACTCGCGGCACCCGATATGACGATGGTGATGTACGACTGGTTTCGACGATTTGGTGTAGAGCAACCCGTTTATGGTTTGATGCATCCCAATGCTTGGCAGGTTAGCCCGCCACTAGCACAACTGGCCGCCAAGACTGGAGCAATCATCGCCCATCCGAAAATGGCTTACACTGCCTTGCACTCTGGAGCTAGTGTGCTAGTTTATCCAGGTGGAGCCGAAGATATCTTCCGACCGCATTATTTACGTAATAAAATCTACTTTGCGGGGCGGCAAGGATTTATCAAGTTAGCGTTGCGGGAAAATGTGCCGATTGTGCCTGTGATATCCTGGGGCGCTCACGATACGCTGATTGTGATCGCTGACTGCTACAAAATTGTGCGGCAACTCCATGAATGGGGAATGCCTTGGCTGTTTGGGATTGATCCAGAAGTTTTTCCTATCTATCTGGGACTGCCTTGGGGATTAGCAATTGGCCCGTTGCCCAACATTCCATTACCTGTGCCCATGTACACGCAAATTTGTCCGCGAATTGTATTTGAACGCTACGGGCGAGAAGCAGCAAGCGATCGCCACTATGTCAATGAATGTTATGAATTAGTTGTTAGTCAGATGCAGCAAGAGTTAGACCAACTAGTGAAGCTAACTGCTAAGTCCTAAAGCTATTGAGTAGAATTGGCACGTTCAACTTCTAACCTAGTTTGATTCCATATGAGTAAGGACGGCACGAGGATTATCCTGCCAATGGTGACGAGCGCAAAAATTATTTACTGCGTTTTTCAATTAATTGAACTACACCACTGCCTATTTTAAAAGTGATCGATAAAGCAATACGCTTGCTCTTAGTGATATTTGGCTTTAGAAAATACCCCCAACCCAAGCCCTGCTCCTTAAAAAGGCTTACATCTAGTTCTCTCCTTTTTAAGGAGGGTTAGGGAGGATCAAGTCTTAACTCAAGTGTATTGATCCATAAAAAACAAAATTGCTGTCAGAGCGATCGCCACACTGAATGTGAATCAAGATGGTAGGTTCTCGGATATATTGGGCAACCTAAAAGTAGGCGATCGCTTGCCATGAATGCCGTAATTCGCTTTTTGTTACCAATTAAAGCCTGGATGTGAGGATCTGGTAAACCAGTTATGAGCCTATTTTTTAAATCTCTTTCAGGGTTAATTTTCCTGCCGAGACGCTGCGCCAACCTCAAATCTCTCAGACACCAAAGAAGATGGCTTGGTAGGCTGGCTCTACTACTGTGTACTTGGGGTTACTGGATGCAACCAGTTCAAGCAGAAGGCAGTAGGAATTTGTACCCTAGCGGTGCTACTGGTTATAGAGCCAACCTTGAATGGCGGGCGACAGACAAGTTTGGGCCTACGACTCCTGCGGATAATTCTCTTCTGCGGCGCACATTGCTACAAGTGTATGCTAAAGCTGGAGAATACATCCTCTTGGGTTCTACTTCCGTAGGAGTCGATAGTGGTGATATTTTGATCTATGGCAGCAAAACAGGTCGAATAGGTAATGAAAGCCTCTCTAATCTTAAGTTGCAATGCTCTACCCAAAGAACCCAGACTGGAAATACAAATCAGGGTAAAATATCTAGCCGTAACCAAGAATTAGCAGGCCCAGATACAATCACAAACCCCGCAACTGCAACACCTGGTGGAGCAATCACTAACGCTTATGTACCCTGTTACTATCAAGTTCCAGTCGGCGGTGACGGGATTTATTATGTAGCTTTCTATGGAGGTCAAGGAGGTAATAGTAACTTTGATGGAACTCCTACAGAAACAATTAACTTGGGTAACAACTTTAAAGATCCATCAGGAACCAGTATAGCTGCGTGGGACGTGACAGTACGTAGCAGCTTGACTTCCACAACAGATATTAACGGGCGACTGTTTGCCGACTACTTAGCACTATATACCGGAAACAATGCCAGACCGATCGAATCTTCATTCTACATTGTCACTAAAGACGGTTATCAATATAAAACTGCCCTCAATGGCTTAGACCCCAATGGTTTTGTCATTTATGGCAATGATGTCGGCTACTATGACAGCGATGGAAAGACACCGCTCTACCATGATGTTCTGAGTGCAGTTAATAATGCTCTAATGCCACAACTTCAAGGTGGAACCAATTTCGCCTTACCCAACCACATCATTTTCTTCAGTAATCCTCAAAGTAGCGCTGGAACAAATGACTCTCTCTTTGCCCGTGGTATCCCTACAATAGCTATACTTCCAAGCATCAGTAATTCTAGCTTTACTGGTACAGCTGGGGGTAATAACTCGAATCAAAGCACAGGTGGAGTTTTTAAATTTGACAGCAGTGTAACAGGCAACTATGAAATAGTCATCAGCAGAGATGGTAATGATTTTGATCCTGCTAATCTACAAAACCGAGTCCTGCGGGGAACGATGACGGCATCTGGAGGTCAAACCGTTACCTGGGATGGTAAAGATAATAGTGGCAACTTTTTCCCCGTTGGCACAGACTACCCAGTTCATATCACAACTCATGCTGGTGAATACCACTTTCCTCTTATAGATGCTGAAAACAGTACCAAGGGAGGGCCAACTTTTACTCTCCTCAACGTTACCAATCCTTTGGGAAATAATACAGGATTTTACGACGATCGCGGCTATCGTACCTTGTCTGGAATGGATGTGGGAACACCAGGTAGTGTCCTATGTGGAAATTCCCCACCGTCTATATCTAACAGTAACCTGACAACAGGATTTAATACTACTAGCACTCAGCGTGCCTTCGGTACAGCCAGTGGTGGTAACACTAATACAGTTTGTACAGGCTCCTTTGGTGATGTCAAAGGATTAGATATATGGACTTATGTTCCTAGTAATGCGGTTCTAACCTATTTAAATATTATCCCAACAACTTCTTACCAAGTTTCACCATTAGCGGGACAAGTTATCATCAACGAGGTGCTTTACAACGAAACAGGTACTACTACTGACACCAATGATGAGTTTGTTGAACTCTACAATGCTTCTACATCCCCTGTAGATTTGAGTGGTGTGAGGCTGACAGATGGCAACCTCATTGTCGGTAGTAGCGATGCTGCCAATGGCTTTCATTATACCTTCCCCAGTGGCACGACTTTACAACCTGGGCAATATGCTGTCATTTGGATTGGTAATAATAATGCCAACCATCAAGCAACAGCAGCAGCTTTTCAAGCTTGGTTGGGACAGACTCCCAAACTCAATAATTCCGGTGATGATGTCTGGTTATACGATAACCAGAATAAAATTATTGACTATATCGCCTATGGTGCTGGTAGTGAGGTTAACACACCTCCCCAAAGTTCTCTAAATCTCTGGGACAACACCTATCAGTCTTCCTTAATTGGGGCTAATTCGGGCCAGTCTATCAGCTTGACCCCCAATGGCAAGGATACTAATGTCAGTGCTTGTTGGGAAGCAACCACCAGTGGAAACGCCAAAACCCGGTGTCCAAACTACTTACCAACTAGAGACACTGATACTACAGGTAGCCGTGTTACCAGCGTCGGGGAAAGCAATAACGGTGCTACTGCTGTGAATGCAAAGCTTTTGTTAGTAAAACGCATCACCCGCATCAATAACCAAGATATCACCGACATTGTAGATGGTCGCAGCGACGTTGCGATTACTGCTGCTAATTATGTCCCAGAACCCTATGCCTCTGATGATAACTATCTTACATGGCCTGCTGGTTACCTGCGAGGATTGATTAATGCTGGGACTGTCAAACCAGGAGATGAGTTGGAATACACTATCTACTTTCTCTCTAAGGGCCCGAGTGATGCTACTAATGTTAAATTCTGCGACCTAGTTCCTAGCAGTACTACTTTTATTCCGACTGCGTTTAATGGTTATACTCCTCATGATGGCGGCTTAGGAGGAGCAGATCAAGGTATTGCCCTTGCTGTTAGTTCTAGCAGTCCCACAGTTTACCTCAGCAATATAGAGGATGCAAGCGATCGCGGACGCTTTTATGCTGCTAACGAGCCAACCCCATCATACTGCGGTACTAACACTAATGGAGCTGTGGCGGTGAATATCACGCGGAGTCCAGATTTACCCAATTTAGCCAAAGATTCTTACGGCTTTGTTCGCTTCCGCGCCAGAGTGAAATAATAGCAAGTGAGGAATGAGTAGTTATGAGTTAGAAGTTTTGAATCTTTAACTCATCACTTATCACTCCTAACTCATAACTGTTTTGCTAGCCGCCGCTGACTGGTGGAATCAACACGACTTCATCCCCATCTTGTAGTAGGGTATCTGGTTCGACAAATATTAAATTAATCCCAAAGCGGGTGATGTCACGCCATTGGGAGAGTTCCGGGTGTTCAGCTATGAGGCGATCGCATACTGCTTTGACTGGCATACTTTTAGGAAATTCCAGCACCAGTTCCGAAACCCTAAAGGCTTCTTGATAAACAGCAAACAGTTTGACGGTAACGGTGATTGCAGATTTAGACATACAACATGCTTTGGCAGTACCAGCAAGTAGTTTAATACTTGACAAACACCCTCAACTTTTGGGATTAATTATACATTACTAAGTAGATGATTTCACAAGTCTTAGCTAAAAAAAATTGCCTGACGTAGACGATAATATTTCTTAATCCAACATTTCTGGGTCAATTCCTAAAGCGTTGAGTTGTTTAGCAGAGAGCGATGTCTTCTCTACGAGACGCTACGCGAACGACGGGCTACGCCTACGCAATTTCTCTACAATTCTCTCCCGCTTTTGTCGCTCAACTTCAGTGCCTTCATAACCTGTTAACAATAAATTTACTTGTGCATCCCACCAGCGTAACCAAGGTAACTCTGCATTCTGATAAAATCCCTGCCAGATTCCTAACTCTACCCCCATAGGAACAATTGGGTAATGTCCGCGTTCATTGGGTTTCATCACTTGATAAGCATTATCGACTAGGTGGTAAACTTCTACCTGCGCTTTTGCTACTTCATAAATTCCATAATAAGGCACTCGAATTGCCTGCTCATAAACCCAAAACTTACCAACATTTCCACCTTCCCCTTGAGATGGCGGTGTGTTATCTCGTTCTTCTGAACCATCTCCAGAGACAAATTCCAGCACAATCAAGGGCGCGACATACTCCTTCCACAGGACGTATGAACGCCGCATTTTACTGTCAAGGGTCTTACGATGATTGCGAATATTTTCTATATCCTCCCATCATTTGCATTAAGTAAGTCGGTACGATAAAACCCATGTATGTTTAGTTTTGTAAAAACTATGGAATGACCAATTTATTGGCTATTTGCAGATTTTACATTTTGTCACATAGCTTGATTTTTTGACGCCTACTTACTTAGACTTAACTCTAGCTTATGTCACCTTAGTAGTAGCAAAGGAAATTAGTGACTTTGATTAAAACTTATTCATCCTGTAAACGAGCGCTGGGAATTGTTACAGTGGCATTAATCTTTATCATGCCAACAATTAGTAGTAGTGCTAAAGACAATCAGTGGAGATCGGATAATCAGTGGAGGTTAGGTGGTCAGAACCTAAACAATACTCGCTATCAAGCAGGTGAGAGATACCTCAGTCCAAAGAATGTAACAAACTTGTCTCCCAAATGGATTTTCAGTGCCGGAGGTGAACTCTCTGCTACGCCAGCAGTTGTAGATAAAACTGTATATATGCCTGACTGGGGCGGTAATTTTTTTAAGATTGATGCACAGACGGGTACACAGATTTGGGCAAATAGCATTGCCAGCTATATTAATGATCCAAGTATCCCAAAAGCTGTCTCGCGCACAAGTCCAGCACTTAAAGGGAATAAAGTGATTATTGGTAGCCAGGAAGGTGCTTTCCTGATAGCAGTTAACAAAGATACTGGGAAGCTAATCTGGAAAACAAAACTTGACAAACACCCGTATGCTATTATTACTCAGTCACCGACCATTTATGGCAATCGTGTGTATGTTGGAGTTGCCTCTTCTGAGGAAACAGTGGCTAACAATCCGAAATACCCATGCTGCACATTCCGTGGAAGCATGACGGCGGTAGATTTGAATACTGGAAAGCTTCTGTGGAAAACTTACATCGTACCGGAAAATTATGGTCAATCGGATGGCTACTCAGGTGGAGCAGTATGGGGTAGCACACCAGCAATCGATCCGAAGCGAAATTCGGTATATATTGCAACAGGCAATAACTACAATGTGCCTCAAAAGGTAAGAGATTGTATTGCAAAACTCTCTTCACAGACAGTTCCTGATGAGTCGCAATGCCTCGATTCCAATAATTATATTGACGCGATCATGGCACTTGATCTCGATACTGGCAAGATTAAGTGGGCAAATAAACTACAGGGATACGATACCTGGACTGTTGCCTGCTACTATGGCGTTATCTCCAATTGCCCTGACCCCAAAGGACCAGATTATGATTTCGGTCAGGCACCGATGCTTTTCACTGTTAAAAATGCTGGAAAATCGCGCGATCTACTTGGTGCTGGTCAGAAGAGTGGTGCCTTTTGGGCGCTTGACCGGGATACTGGAAAAGTTGTCTGGAGCCGAATTGTTGGTCCTGGTGGTCCTATTGGTGGAATAATGTGGGGTTCAGCTACGGATTGTCAACAAATTTATGTTGCGATTTCAAACTACGGATTTGAGCAGTACACATTAGAGCCATCACGTAAGACTATTAAGGGTGGGTCATGGAGTGCGCTTGATGCAGCGACTGGCAAAATTATCTGGCAGACAGCAGATCCAACAGGTGAAAGGGATATGGCTCCAATCACAGTAGCGAATGGAGTGGTGTATGGTGGCTCGATGGCATTTGGAGCCGATAAGAATAATATGTATGCATTAGATGCAAAGACTGGTAACATTCTGTGGAATTTTAACAGTGGGGGATCAGTAGTTGCAGGTGCAGCAGTGGTTGATGGTACAGTGTACTGGGGTTCTGGCTACAGCCGCATCCCAGGCGGGTTTAAGTCTAATAATAAGTTTTACGCATTCACAGTCTCGAACCATCGGTGATTAGCACGGGCAGAAAAAAGGATAGCCATCAATATCTTCTCCAACACATAGTAATATTAACTACAAATTGTCTTGAAGAAGATACTGATGGCTATGCCTAAATTTAATCATAATCAATTTCCTTGTGCAATTCCAGGATTTTAGACAAATACTTCATATCATGTCCGCTTGATTGCTTATTAAACTCAGGAGTTCCCCAAAGAGCCAAAGCTATGCTTTGTCTCCCCTCCCGAAGAGCGGGGAGGGGATTAAGGGGAGCCAGTGCGGTCTTCTCCCTACAGCCCTTCTCCTAAAGGAGACGCTCTTGCGAACGGGCATCCTACGGCGGGCGCTAGCCTCTCCCAATGTGAGAAGGGGAGACGCTAAAAGCGATAGCGAAGCGGTAGCGAGTCCGCGTTCGCGCAGCGTCTCGTAGAGAGCGTCTGGGGTCTCCCCAAGTGGAGCATCTGGCGTGTGGGGTGCAATGACTATGGGAATCACAACGAATTATGCGGACATGATATCACAACTGTTTTGAATCATGTAGCGATGCCTGTATGGATTTGTTGGATGCGATCGCGGGTAATATCATGTCCGGTCAATGACTTATCATTTAGACCGCAGGGGGGGAAAAGAGGCTTTTGGGATTTTTGCACAGATCCGGTAATCATAAGTGATTAACCGGACTTGATATAATACAGGAGCCGATTCAATTGTGGAGTTATCTAAACATCCTTAAAGCTAATCGTCAGCAACTCTTCTTAACTTTTACGCACTGAATAATATGATTTTCATGAAACACTAGGCTCATCACCAGTTTTAATCTCTTTCAAGATTCGTTCGACTTGGTTAACTTTTTCACCTCTATTCTGTGCTTTAAAAATATTTAAAGCTTTTTGTAGAGAAGATAGTGCCTCATCTTTTTTATTTGTTTGCCACAATGCCAGTGCAAAATTAGTTAGCCCCTCGCCATAATTAGGATTAATTTCTAGAGCTTTTTTATATTCAGTAATGGCTTCTTCCCAGCGACTTTGGCTAGCATAAACAATACCGATCGCATTGTAGGCTAGAGCATATTTTGGCTGGATGCGAATGGCTTCTCGATAAGAGCTAATTGCTTCTTCTGATTTCTTTTGCCGAAAAAGCACATTTCCCAGTTGAAAGCGTCCAAAGGCATCGTCTGGGAATTTTTTAATTAACTTGCGTAAATTTTCCTCTGCACCTGTTAAGTCTCCCTGATTAAATAAAGCATTGGCTTGTTGCATCATCTGCGATCGCTCTGGTGTCCCTGTATCTGAAGACTGTGCTAGTTTTTGTGGTTGTCTCTGTGCATACTGTTCAGACGAATCCAAAGAAAGTTTTGCAGGAACCGCTAACACTAATGGTGATATCCCCATTACAGTGATGATACTCAGCGTCATGCCGCTAAAAGATTGAACAAATGCTGATTTAGGTTTGTGCTTCAACTTCATCGCCCTGAATGCCTCAATAATGTTCTAATCTTTATGATAAATTGAGGTGCGTTAGCGCGTAAGAAATTACAAGACAGACGGTAAAGGCGCATATATATGCGCCCCTACTAGGCTCATTTGGAATTATTTACGTGCCTTCTCGTAATTTATCCAACACGCTTCTATCTTCCAATGTCGAAGTATCCCCAGATACCTCTTCACCCGCAGCTAGATTCCGCAGCAATCGGCGCATAATCTTACCCGATCGCGTTTTGGGTAAAGCATCCGTAAAGCGAATTTCTCCCGGACGGGCGATCGCACCAATTTCTTTGACAACGTGCTGCTTAAGTTCTTTACTCAGTTCCTCACTTGCCTGATAAGTGCCTTCTAGAGTCACAAAAGCAACTACTTCTTCACCCTTAAGTTCATCCGGTTTACCCACTACCGCTGCTTCTGCAACCGCTGGATGAGAAACTAAGGCTGATTCTACTTCCATTGTACCAAGCCGATGTCCTGATACATTCAATACGTCATCCACACGACCCATTACCCAAAAGTAGCCGTCTTCATCTTGTCTTGCACCATCACCAGCAAAGTAAGTATAGTTACCATCTTTGGGCGGGATATGTTCCCAGTAGGTGCGGCGGAAGCGTTCTGGATCGCCGTAGACTGTTCGCATCATTCCTGGCCACGGATGTAGCACTGCCAGATAACCGCCTTCGTTATTGGGTACGGTGTTTCCTTCTAAATCCACGACATCTGCAATAATTCCTGGGAAGGGAAAAGTTGCTGAACCCGGTTTGGTAGGAATTGCTCCTGGTAGCGGTGTAATCATAATACCGCCTGTCTCCGTTTGCCACCAGGTATCAACAATTGGACAACGTTCGCCACCAATTACTTTGTGATACCACATCCAAGCTTCTGGGTTAATCGGTTCGCCCACGGTTCCCAGCAAACGCAACGAAGACAGGTTTCGCGCCTTAGGATGTTGTTCTCCCATCTTAATAAATGCCCGAATTGCCGTAGGTGCAGTATAAAAAATATTAACGCCGTATTTTTCAATTACATCCCAGAAACAGCCAGGATTAGAAGTACGGGGCGCACCTTCATACATCAGCGTCGTTGCACCGTTGGAAAGGGGGCCGTAGACAATATAGCTGTGTCCCGTAATCCAACCTACATCTGCGGTACACCAATACACATCTGTGTCTTGCAGGTCGAATATCCACTTGGTAGTCATGTGGGTATACAAATTATAACCCGCAGTTGTATGCACTACGCCCTTCGGTTTACCTGTGCTACCTGAAGTGTAGAGGACAAACAGCATATCTTCACTGTCCATTGGTTCGGCGGGACAATCTGCTGATACTCCTTTTTGCAAATCATGCCACCAATGATCGCGTCCGCCCAACTGCATATAAGTTTCCTGTCCGGTGCGCTTGACAACCAGGACATTTTCTATACTGGGAACAGCACCATCAGCTAAGGCTTTGTCTACCTGTTCCTTGAGAGGAACGATCGCATCTTTGCGCCAACCACCATCAGCGGTAATTACCAGTTTAGCTTTAACATCAATCAAGCGATCGCGCAAAGCTTCGGCACTAAAACCACCAAATACCACACTATGGGGTGCGCCAATTCTCGCACAAGCTAACATCGCGATCGCTGCTTCGGGAATCATCGGCAGATAAATACCAACGCGATCGCCTTTTTGTACACCCAGTTGCTTCAACACATTAGCGAACTGGCAAACTTCTCGGTGCAATTGGGCATAGGTGAGGGTACGCGAATCACCTGGTTCTCCTTCCCAAATCAATGCTGCTTTATTTTTGCGCCAGGTAGTGAGATGTCTGTCAAGGCAGTTGTAAGAAATATTAATCTTACCGCCAACGAACCACTTAGCAAAAGGCGGTTGCCAGTCTAATACTGTATCCCATTTTTGGAACCATTCTAATTCTGTTGTCGCCAAGTCTGCCCAAAATTGTTGCGGATCAGCTTTGGCTTGATCATAGAGACGCTGATAGTCATCCAGGCTTTTGATATGGGCGTTCTGTGAAAATTCACTAGGAGGATGAAAGAGGCGGTTCTCTTGTAGGATTGATTCTATAGTTGGTTGAGACATGGTTAGTTATGAGTGCGATCGCTATTGTTACTAAAAACTATTCTTAGCCCAGTTGTGCTAGACAGTGTTTAGATTTTCGTTAAGCTAGGTGGAAATTGCTGAGTTATTTAGTTTACATTCATTTTCATCTATTAAAAGCAAGTGATCAAGAAATGTAAAGACGTTACATTGCAGTCTATCTACCGCGAATGTTGCAAAATATAAGTAGTCTTGACAAACAACGCCTCAAACTATGACACTTACCGTCGAAGCTAGCAGCCTATCTCTCAACGATGTTCATCGCTTTCTTAAACTAGACAAGCTTTCAAATGGTTCATTTACAGATTTCTTAAATTTAGAACCATTAACAGAGTTTGAACAGCAGGATTTATTGCGAATCAGAAGCGACTTTGAACGTTATTTAATGCTGGGTAAAATTTCTGAGGGGTTAGTTAAATTTTTAACAATCGCGCCACTAATGCGGTTAGCAGGATTTTACGATGTACCGATTCGCTTGACAATGGAAGATAGCATTGCGATCGCAGTCGAAGATGAAGACAGAAGAATTACCGGACGGATGGATATTTTAGCAATCAACAGTTTTCAAAGTAAGATTACGCCGCCATTTTGGGTTGTAGTGATTGAAACTAAAAATAGTGCAATCGAAGTTGGTGAGGGTTTACCTCAATTACTCACTTATGCTTTTAAGAGTCTAGAGCAACAAACATCAATTTGGGGACTAGCAACTAACGGACTGCGTTATCAATTTGTTCATTTAACACGTGACGAGCAGTCAACTTATCAGTTAATGCCATTATTAAGTTTAAACGAATCTCCAGATGCAATAGAGTTATTACAAGTTTTCAAAGCCATCTGCAAATTAGCGAATTTTCAGTAAATAAATTGCGGAGCGATCGCTGATGTCTGAACCTGCTACCCTAGAATTCATCTCTGATGGGATTTCAGAGGACGAAGTTATTTTTCCTCTTGGCGATCTACTTAGTGACGAACCACCCTTGGAAAGTGATCTGCATCGTGACCAAATCGATTTGCTGATTCGCATACTTAAATTATGGTGGCGAGAGCGGCAAGATTTCTATGCATCTGGCAATTTGACGATTTACTATAGTCCCAACCAAAGAAAATCAGAACATTTCCGTGGCCCAGACTTTTTTGTAGTTTTGGGAACTCAGAAAAAAGACCGTAAGAGTTGGGTAGTTTGGCAAGAAGACGGCAAATATCCAAATCTGATTGTGGAAATTTTGTCAAGTTCAACGGCAGCAGTTGATAAAGGTTTAAAAAAACAAGTTTATCAGGATACCTTCCGTACACCAGATTATTTCTGGTTTGACCCTGTAACAATGGAGTTTCAGGGATTTCATTTAGTTGATGGTAAGTATCAAGAAATTCAACCCACCACTGATGGACGTTTGTGGAGTCAGCAGTTAGAACTTTATTTGGGAGTTTATGAAGGTAAATTAAGATTCTTCACTACGGAAAACCAATTAATACTATCATCAGAAGAATTGGCTGAACAAGAAAGTTTACGTGCCCAACAGGCAGAAGAACGCGCCCAACAAGCAGAAGAACGCGCCCAACAGGCAGACCAAGAAATTGCTCGACTGCGGGAGGTTTTACGTATACAGGGCATCGACCTAGAGAATATTTAATGACATCAGGAAATTAATTAAGTACATTTTCAAGTTAAGATTTACTTATTAGTGTGTAAAAAAAGCATTATCTTCTGAAAGTAGGGCATCGTTTGCAAGCAAAAGAAATTAAGGATAAGCTAAAGTCCCTTATCGAGCAAGCCTCCTCGATAGATCATAATTTAGCGAGAAAATTAGATGAAATCAATCGTTGGGTAAAGAATATCAAGCCAGGTTCCCTGACTGCAAAACCATTTGTCATTGCATTTCTCTTAGAGGTGATTACGGATTCTACCATTTGGCTGATAATCAAATCCTTACCTTCAGAAGAAGAACAAAAAGCAAAGTTTGAGCAAATGACGCCGATCGAGAGATATTGGTATGCTTATCTCTTTCCTAGATGGATTAATGCAAGTGACTCCAAGTTTTATATTTGGAAGCAAAAATTGATGGCAGGCGAATTTAATCAGGTTGATCATGATATCATTAAATCAATAGCTCAAGATATTGTTCAGCGAGAAGGTAGTTTTTGGCAGCGTTATATCGCCGACCTTTCGATGGCAACAGATTTAATTGTTAGTCGTAACAATCAACCACTGTGTATTCAAGTAACTAGTGTTTCTGAAGAACTTAATCACCAAAAGTACCAAGCTTGGCAAAATACACTGCGATCGTGGGAAATAGAGAGAGGATTGTTCTTAAGTTACAATCCCAAGGATGCTAATTTTGTCAACCAGTTAGTCAACGTGGCCCTGTATAACAGTGATTATCTTTCTGGTGGCAAATATTTAAAATTTTCGTGAATTTTCTGGAATTTGATATTCCAGATTTGTGTTATAGCCTTATATACTTACGTGCCAATTACAGCTTTTATGGCTAATAAAAGAGAAACTCACAGCTGCAACAATCAAGTAGATACATTTGCGGAAGCTTTAGCAACAGCCCGACAAATGCAGCAAAACTGGCTAACTTACGGGGTTAATTTTGTCAATTTTTACGTTGAAGATGTAGATGGAGACTGGCTGGAAACGTGGGGAAATGACGAAATATTAGGTAATTCTCGATTAGATGCTATCAAGGAATTTTTGGTAAGTAATGATAGTGTAGCTGTTAGGGTAAGACAGCATTTAGGAGAGCGATCGCTGTTTGATTTTGCAGTAAACTTAGAAGAATCTTGGAGAATTTCTGAAACCAATGACAGGTTATCTGCGGTAAAAAATCTTTTAGCTGGTGAAGAAAATAGTTTTGATACAGATGATATTAGGTTAGTGGATTTAGCAAATACTCTGGTGGTAAAGTTGGCAGAGATTTTGTGAGATTTTTAATTGAGTAGTGGTAGATTAAATTGCCATTAAACTATAATTTACTGCTTTAGAAACAAAGCCTGCGTAAGCAGACTTTGTTTTCTTTTTCTCAGGCATAACAAGGAAAATAGAGAATGTGCGAATACATTTGGTGATACTCCCAACTTTTTAACACCCAAAGAGGGGCTTGGCATCAGAAATTACTTTTATCAATATAGCTTTATCAAGAAAAGTTAAATAAATTTTCATTTTGGGAATTATAGACCTATTGAAGCTCAGACAAGTAGGTCAAAAGCATTGATTGATGAAACTGCGAAACTATTATACCCTTCTGTGGAGAAATTGGTTGAAGAAATTGTGGCGGTTAACCACGCTTGGAAAGTCGCTTGTGAATTATTTGGGCATGATTCACCCCTATCTACTTCTTCACGGGATTTAAAAACCTGTTTGCAGGTGCGTTTATTGCGAAGCTATGCACCAGAACAGGTTTATCTAATTGAGGACAAAAAGGCAGAAGGTGAGCCAGTTTATAGCTTACGTCTCCGGGAACCTATAGGAAACCGCCTGTATGCAGAACATCTCCCAATGCGGATAGCTGAAGAAGTTCTTGCGGATAAAGAATTAAAGCAATTCAAAAAGATATAACCAAGATAAACAAGAGGTGTACAGCATGGATATAGCAAAAGTTTGGGGCATTATTTGGCATAACGAACCTTTTCATTGGACAGTTGCTTTTGTGTTAGTAGCCGCAATTTTTATTGAATTTTACACATTATGGCAGTATTGGCGCTCAGAGTGTGGCGCGACTGGAGCCTCTATTAAAATTTTGATGAAAAAGGGTAAAAATGTAAACCTTTCAAACGAAGTTCGCAACTGGTTAAAAAAGCATTTAGGAACCGATGATCTAAGTATAATTCAACAAGCGCAAAAGGATGGCAAGTTCGTACTGATAAAGTATCCATCTGTCTTAGCCCGCCCAATACCTCGAAGTTCCCTGCGTTTCGTGACAACCTTGTGTACTGCTATTGGTCTTTTAGGAACCTTTTATGGTATACAACAGGGACTCCAAGGAATTAATTTATCTACAGATAATCCCAAAGAATTGATGACTGCCAGTAAAGAGTTACTGGTGGGAATGAAAACAGCTTTTTCCACTTCCATGATGGGGCTTGGTTCTGGTAGCTTGTTTCTTCTAGTTTTGTTTGGGTGTGATTCACTACGGCAGAAACGGCGTGATAGTTTGCGTCAGAAATTGAAAGCGATCGCAACTTTAAAAACGGCAGATAATAGCAATAGCGATCTAGTTGAGGCATTTATCCGTGTAGGAAATAAATTGTCAGGGTTAAACCAACCCAGTGCAGAAGCCATTGGTCAAGCTGTAGGTAGGAGTATTGCAGAACAAAATGCCAACCGTGAAGTAGCTGAAGCACTTAGTCTTGTAGCAAAAAACTTGACCGGGCTAAAGCAGTTAAGTGCAGAAGGCATTGGTCAAGCTGTAGGTAGGAGTATTGCAGAACAGTTTGCAGGTTTAAATCAGTTATCAGCCCAAGCTATTGCCCTAGCGGTGCGTCAGCAGATATTTCCAGCTTTAGAAGCAATTTTCAAAGAGCAGAAACAACTCCGAGAACTCCAAGAAAATCAGGGACAGAAAGTTTTAGAAGAACTCATCAAGGATCTGCGAGTTCAGGTACTTGAACCCATTGCAGATAGATTAGATAGAAGTGCAGAGTTAACACAGCAAGCTTCCACCGCGGTGCTAACACTGCATAGAGAATTGGGTGGTATATCTCAAAATTTGGCAAGTTCCATCTTGACAATTCAGAACTTTCAAAAAGAAACTTTGGTAGAACTCAAAGTATTCGCGAACCATCTGGGATACACTCTCAATCAATTTCAAACAGATACAAAAGGTGTTTTACAACAAACAGCACAGGAAATTAATCGAGCTGTAGATCAAAGTATCCAAGGAATGACAGCCCAGCGAAGTGCTTTTGAAGCCAGCGCAGTGCAAGCTGCTGCTACCTTCCGAGGAATTCGAGAAGAACTGCAAATAGCGCTACAAGAACGCGCAGTAATAGAACAGAATATGCTTCAAGGATTTGCTAACAATATGGGGCAAACTTTGAGTCAATTCCAAACTGAAACTACGGGAGTTCTACAACAAACAGCCCACGAAATTAATCGAGGTGTAGTTCAGAGTATCGAAGGAATGACAGCCCAACGAAGTGCTTTTGAAGCCAGTGCAGAAAAAGCGGCTGCTACCTTCAAAGGAATTCGAGAGGAACTGCAAACAGCGCTACAAGAACGCGCAGCAGTAGAACAGCTGATGCTTCAAGCTACTCGGACTGGAATTATCCAAATTCTTACCCAAGCAAATACAACCTTTCATGAGCAAACTAATACTCTAAAAACAGTGGGTGATCAAGCCTCTGGCTTGATGAATGATGCAAAGGATAATCTTCTGGCCACTTTAGGAAATATTGACACAACACTCACAGCCACCCGCCAAACAGTAGAGAAAGATTTGACAAAATTCCGGCAAGAATATCAAGCGAATTTACAGATGTTTTTTCAAGAACAAAACAACTTACTTGAGGGGACACTAGGCAAACAACAGGAAGGATTATCTGGGGTTGTGAAAAATCTTGATCAAGTCTTCCGTGAGGAATTTGAAAGACGTAGTAAATTGACTCAAGAAGTAGACAAAAGTATGACTAAAATTCAGGAGTCTGTCGAACAAATTAACAGATTAGTTAGTGCGGCTGGATTAAATGATGCACAACGACTAATACAACTAGAAAATCTGGCTCGTGGTATTGGTCAGGAAGTGCAAAGAGTGGACGATTCGTACAGGAATTTGAATCGAAAATTTGACAATAGCCTTCAGTCTTTGCAGAGTCATCTTGAAGTTTCTATGCAAAGGAATGTTGACTCACAGGTAAGCTTTTTCCAACAAGCAGATACTTCTATGGCTAGAGTTTGCGGAGGTTTACTAGAGACAGCAAAAGTTCTAGTTGCTGCACATGATAACCGCCAATTTGGTACTGGTGGAAGCAATCATGGATGATTTGATCAGAGGTGAAATCAACACAGAGATTATAGAGGATGATGACTCTAGTATCTATCTGTCTATTGCCGATTTAATGTCTAGTTTACTAATGTTTTTTGCTTTGCTATTTATCACTGCCCTACTCCAGCTTGCTCAAAAGGATGTACCAAAACGGGTAGTAATTGGTAATGTTGTGGGACAGATGAAAAGCAATAATAAGCTGTCGCGTCTTTAATTTTCCAGAGTGTTCTCCTTGCAACAAGGGTTCCAGACCATGAAAAGTGCAAGTTATATACGCGACAGCTTATCAACGTCAAAGTCAACCCAGATAATGGGGATGTCAGTATCCAAGAATCAATTCTTTTTGCCAAGGGAAGTACAGAACTTAAACCAGAAGGTAAAGCTTTCCTACGCCGCTTTATTCCTGTTTACAGTGGTGTGATTTTCTCTAAACCAGAATTTGATCAGGAAATTAGCCGTGTAGTTATAGAAGGTCATACTAGCTCAGAAGGAGATGACAAAACCAATCTACAACTAAGCTTGTTGCGAGCATCATCAGTTTATACATACATTTTTTATGACATGAATTTCCCTACCAAAGCATCTTTAAGCCAGAAAATATTAGCTGCTGGTCGTGGAGAGATTGAATCTGATAAGAAACGTGATAATCCAGGCGATCGCAAGGTAGTTTTCCGTTTTCAGTTTCGCAGTGATGAGTTAAAGAAAGATATCACCAAAAGCTCTCTTTAAAGGAGAAACAATTTTGAATTTTCAGTTTTCCATTCCTTCCCTACCTGAAACTCCCCAGTGTAGTCCTAATCAACTTATTCAGCTTGCAAGTAAGTTACCAGATGCAACAATATCAATACCAAGTGTTGATAAAATATTGGAAGCTATTGAACAGGGTAAAGCTGATCAAGTAAGTCCGTTGGACTGGATTTACTGCATCCATGCTAAAGCGCAGTGGGATCAGCAAAATATTGACCGATGCAGGAAAACATCAGCAGCTATTTGGAAGGTAGCAATTTCTAACTTATGGTTGCAACATCAGCTATTGTGGCGTTTAGCTCTTTATTCTAGTGGTCAGGAAGAACAGGTTTTAGCACAGTCTCTAGCTGAATCTTTTGATATTTTTGCTAATTCTGGCTTAGTTAGTCATCTGCTACCAGTTCAAATTATTCGGGCGCTTCGCAGTACACAAGCAGGTAGAGAATTAGCGAAAATTGCTTGCGAAAAGCGTGTTAATCGAACTGGATTGCTAAACAACATCCGAGACATTTTACCTGCTTATATTCCATTGTTTAGCCAATTTATAGAAGATATAACTCCCGATTTCTCTACAATTACTTCTCCAAATCATCAGCAGGTACAATGGCTGTTAATATGTTTAGATGAAATGTCAGATACTCAGCAAATAAAAGCTGTTAGTTATTTACTCACTAATGTTTCCAATAATATAGCAACCAATCATTCTTTACTGGTTGATTGGTTGCGAAATAACTATAGAAATGGTGAAAAGTGGTATAAACTTTTAGATCCAGCAAGGCAAAAACTTAGAGAGTGGATTGGAGGTATCAATTATGGTGACTTCCAAAAGTTAGTAAATCTCATATTGAATAGGCTGGATTTACAAGACTTCGAGTCAAATCAGCTACGTAGACGCAGAGACTTTTGGGCTAATTACAGTAACCGCTTTGAACGGCTTCGCATCTTGTTACCTAAAACATCACAAATTGCCATCGGGTATCAAATTCAAGATGATGTTGATCTACTAGAGGATGATGGTAGCGACCCAACAGAAGTCTGTATATTTGATTTTGGTGAGTGGTTTGTAGTCGAATTCTTTCGTGGAAGAGGTAGTGAGACACGCCTGTTTCCAAAAAATTCCAGAAATGAGCAAATCCTTTTTGGTGAATCCACTCTTTCAGTCAAGCGGATTCGTTGTCTGGGTGGCGATAAGCACGATCATCTATTTCTTTGGCAGGAATTTTCCCCCACTTGGCTTAAAAATCATGGAATTCTGCCTAATCCAAATACCCAGCCTTCCAGAAACCCTACACCAGATCAATTACGAAAGCGAGAAAACAGGCTTGAGCCGTGGAAAAGAGAAATTGAACGTCTAGAACGGGAAGCTAAAGTCTACTGTAACAAGATTTGTTTTTTAATAGACTGAAAATTATTACCTTGAATCATCATCTAAAAACAGCGTCTCTAAATCACGATAGCCACTCACTACCCGCACAACTTCAATCCCCTCTGCAATTGACCGATAAAATATCAAATAATCATCAACTGGAAAGCTACGCAGCGCAGGTAAAAGTTCATCCCGTCTACGTCCCATACTGGGAAACTGTGCTAAAGTATCCAACTTTTGAGTGATGAGTGTGAGCAATCTATCTGCAACATCTGGATTACCAGCAAATAGGTAATCGTTAATTTCTTGTAAGTCTTGGGCAGCTTGGGGCGATAGAAAATATAAACTCATTATTGCGCCTGAGCCTTTCTCAAAGCTTGGTTCTTTTGACGCAGTTGCTCGATTACTTCTCTACCGTCGAGTCGTTCTCCGCTATCAAGTTGCTCAACCCCAATCATAATTTCCCTTTGCAGTTCCTCAAACCGACCTTTATAAATACGTTCCCGTTCTTCCAACAGCCTAATACCTGCAAGAATCACTTCTTCTGATGAGGTGTACTTCCCACTTGCAACCTGACTTTGAATAAACTGCTCAAGCTGGGTTGTTAAGGAAATATTCATGAATTATTACCATATTTTTGTTCTCATATTCTAATTCTAGATGCGAACTGACAGCAGTCCATTGCGATCGCATTGAGCTAGATACTAAAACCTTTGGCGTATTGAATAACACACAATATACCCAAGTTGTACGGCGATCGCATCCATTCAACCCCCTTCAAAATGCACCACAACCACGTTAAGCTGGATTAGAGTAGCAATTTATTGCGCTTTTTAACATGAAAATCTCTGTGACTGCCAAATTTTAATTTTTTCTGCTTGAGAAACCTGGAATGCTAGACCAAATTTTTGATTACCTCAACTTTCATGTCAGCCTTGAAGCCCCAATAGTTCTGCTGATCCTGATATTTTTAGAGGCGGTGTTATCTGCCGACAATGCGATCGCCCTGGCTGCGATCGCTCAAGGGCTGGAAGACAAAGAACTTGAGCGTAAAGCCCTCAACTTTGGTTTAGTCGTTGCATATATACTGCGAATCACCCTGATTCTTACCGCCACCTGGGTGCAACAATTCTGGCAATTTGAATTATTGGGCGCTGCTTACCTGCTGTGGTTGGTATTTCAACACTTTACCTCTCAACAAAGTGAAGACGAGCAGAATCACGAACCGCGTTTTAGTTCGTTGTTGCAAGCAATACCCGTGATTGCATTTACAGATTTGGCATTTTCTTTGGATAGCGTGACAACTGCGATCGCAGTTTCTCAAGAAAAATGGCTGGTGCTGACGGGTGCAACAGTTGGTATTATTACGCTGCGATTTATGGCGGGATTGTTTATCCGTTGGCTAGACGAATTTGAAAACCTAGAGGATGCAGGCTATGTAACTGTAGCCTTAGTGGGCTTGCGCCTATTGTTAAAAGTGGTGAACGATGATTTAGTTCCACCAGAATGGATCATGATTCCTGCGATCTTCCTAATTTTAGGCTGGGGATTTTCCAAGCGTATTGGCACTGAATTACCCCAAGTAGAACCGGAAAAGAGCGAAGTCTCGAAGTAAGGAATAATATCATGTCCGCTTGATTACTTATTAAACTCAGGAGTTCCCCACCCCGCCAAAGCTATGCTTTGTCTCCCCTCCCGAAGAGCGGGGAGGGGCTGGGGGTGGGGTTCTTTTATTATGGGTAATCTGGCGGACATGATATTAAGAATTAAATAACATACAATTTATGTCCCCATCTTACCTCACCCTCAATCCCTCTCCTTATAAAGGAGAGGGATCGTGAGACAGGATGAAGTTTTGCATTTTATTTAATCCACGTTCCTAAGAAGAGGAAGATGAGGGAGATGAGGAAGAATAATAATTGTTCATTTGCTCTCCCCATTACCCCTTATCCCCAGAGGGGACCCCACTCCCCACTCCCTAATGTTTTACTCGTGCAACCAAGGGGTTAAGTGTGGTTGCCAACTTACCAATTCTTCATCCTTAAACCACAGGGCTATTTCCTGTTGCGCGGTTTCTGGAGCATCAGAACCGTGGATCAAATTGCGACCAATATTCAGGCCAAAATCGCCGCGAATCGTTCCCGGCTCTGCTGTTAAGGGGTTCGTCGCACCAATAATCTTTCTCGCAGATGCAATGACGCCATCACCTTCCCATACCATCGCCACCACTGGGCTAGAAGTGATAAATTCCACTAAACCACCAAAAAAGGGACGTTCTCGGTGAACATCATAATGTTGTTCAGCCAATTCCCGACTGACTTTCAGGAACTTTAAACCAACTAGGGTAAAACCTTTAGTTTCAAAGCGACGGATAATTTCCCCCACCAATCCCCGTTGTACTCCGTCAGGCTTAATTGCTAAGAATGTACGTTCCATTGCTGTTTCCCAAAGCTTAATAAAGTTTTTATCTAGTCATTTGTCCTTTGTCCAGAGGTTTTGCACTAATGACCAATGACTAATGACTAATGACTAATGACCAATCAGAGTTTATCTCAGAAATTATCTTTGGGTGCATATACGTTCCCAGATGAATGCGCTAAATTGTTAATTTGTGGGTGAAAAACAGAGGTCAGGAAGAAATGGGTGTTGATTCAACTGCTACATCTGACGAGGTGGTACTACCGTCCAATGGACAAAAATCTGAAGTGAAAAATCATAAGCAAAAAAAACTCTTACCACCTAGTACTACCACAGGAGATTTACCTCGCTCCTGGAAAATTGAGGATAGCGAAGCGTTATACAGGATTGAAGGTTGGGGACAACCTTATTTTTCCATTAGCGCTGCTGGTCACGTCACCGTTGCACCCAAGGGCGATCGCGGGGGATCTCTTGACTTGTTTGAATTGGTCAACGCCATGAAAGATCGCAACTTGGGGCTTCCCATGTTGATTCGCTTTTCCGATATTTTGGAAGACCGGATTGAGCGCTTGAACGCTTGTTTTAATAAAGCGATCGCCCGCTACAACTACCCTGGTGTCTACCGTGGCGTGTTTCCCGTCAAGTGCAATCAAGAGCGGCATTTGATTGAAGATTTAGTGAGATTTGGCAAGCCCCATCAATTTGGTTTAGAAGCTGGTTCCAAGCCAGAATTAATGATTGCTTTAGCTGTCTTGGATACACCAGGAGCATTGTTAATTTGCAACGGCTACAAAGACCGAGAATACATCGAAACGGCAATGTTAGCCCAAAGACTAGGGCAAACACCAGTCATCGTCTTAGAACAGATTGAAGAGGTTGATTTGGTGATTGATGCCAATCGCCAGTTAGGTATTAAGCCGATATTAGGTGTTCGTGCTAAACTCAGTACCCAAGGCATGGGACGTTGGGGAGCCTCTAGTGGTGATCGCGCTAAATTTGGTTTGACAATGCCTGAAGTAATCGAGGCTGTTGACAAGTTACGGGAAGCTAACCTCCTCGATTCTTTGCAGTTGATGCACTTCCACATCGGCTCCCAAATCTCTGCCATCAATGTGATTAAAGATGCCATCCAAGAAGCCAGCCGCATTTATGTGGAATTGTCGATGCTGGGGGCAGATATGAAATACCTTGATGTTGGTGGTGGCTTGGGTGTAGATTACGATGGCTCCCAAACCAACTTCTATGCATCGAAAAATTACAACATGCAGAACTATGCCAACGACATCGTGGCAGAGTTAAAAGATACCTGTGCTGAACGGCAGATTCCCGTACCAACACTGATTAGTGAAAGTGGACGAGCGCTCGCTTCCCATCAGTCGCTGCTGATTTTTGATGTTCTGAGTACTAGCGATGTCCCCCTCGACGCGCCAGAACCTCCGCAAGAAGGAGAATCCCCAATTATTAATTATCTTTGGGAAAGCTACCAATCGATCAACCAAGAGAATTACCAAGAGTTGTACCACGACGCTGCACAATTCAAAGAAGAGGCCATCAGCCGCTTCAACTTAGGAATTTTACGCCTTAGAGAACGAGCCAAAGCCGAACGCCTCTACTGGGCTTGTTGTCAGAAAATTCTCAACATCACTAGACAGCAAGAATACGTACCCGATGAACTGGAAGACCTAGAAAAAATTATGGCTTCCATCTACTACGTGAATATGTCAGTGTTTCAATCAGCACCAGATTGCTGGGCGATCGATCAGCTATTCCCAATTATGCCCATCCACCGCTTAGATGAAGAACCAACGCGGCGAGGAATTTTAGCAGACCTAACCTGCGACAGTGATGGTAAAATCGACCGCTTTATTGACCTGCGCGATGTCAAATCGGTTTTAGAGTTGCACACCTACAAGCCCGGAGAACCCTATTATTTGGGGATGTTCTTGAATGGAGCTTACCAAGAAATCATGGGCAATTTGCACAACCTATTTGGCGACACCAACGCCGTTCACATCCAATTAACGCCCAAAGGCTACCAAATTGAACACGTTGTCAAAGGTGACACCATGAGCGAAGTGGTGAGCTACGTCCAGTATGACTCCGAAGATATGGTAGAAAACATCCGCCAGCGTTGCGAAAAAGCATTAGAAGAAAAGCGCATCACCCTAGCGGAATCTCAGCGACTACTGCAAACCTACGAGCAGAGTCTTAGAAGATATACGTATCTAAATAGTTAGGATTGGGAATGGGGCATTGGGCATTGGGCATTGGGCATTGGGCATTGGGCATTGGGCATTGGGCATTGGGCATTGGGCATTGGGCATTGGAAAACTCTTCCCAACTCCCCACTCCCTATTCCCCATTCCCCATTCCCCATTCCCCATTCCCCATTCCCCATTCCCCATTCCCCATGCCCCATTCCCCACTCCCTAATTTACATTTGTCCCCAGCAATTCCTCTATTGCTTGTCGCTCAACAGGGGTATGTGATGGCACTGTCTGACGGGCATCGGTAATCAGCCAATCTAAAGCAGCCGCTTGAACATCGATCGCAGCGCCAGTTTTATCCACGCAATAACGTCCAAATACCAGCTTATCGACTAACCGGACTCCGGGGCCCAGGCGCGACCATTCAAAAATCACACTGTTATCTACTGTTGCACCACTACATATCCAACAATTGGGGCCAATCATCGCTGGGCCGACAATTTTAGCTCCGTCTTCGATTCTGGTCATCCCACCAATGTAAACTGGGCCTGTGATATCCACTTTGTCCCAATTTACGGCAACATTTAAGCCAGTGTAGATGCCAGGGGCAACTTCATGACCAGGGATTTGCACATTTTTGATTTCACCCAGCAGCACACCGCGAATCGCCCGCCAATAGTCTGGTACTTTACCAATATCTACCCATTCAAAGTCCATAGGAATGGCGTAGAAGGGGGCTTTGATTTCCACCAATTTGGGAAACAATTGGCTACCAATGTCATATTCGACAGCAGAGGGAATATAGTTAAACACCTCTGGCTCAAAGATGTAAATACCTGTGTTGATGTTGGTGCTGAGAGCTTCTTCAGTTGAAGGTTTTTCTTGGAAAGCTTTGACACGACCATCTTCGTCAGTCACAACTACACCGTAGCTAGAAACTTCTTCTTTGGGGACAGATTTTGTAATAATAGTAGCGATCGCCCCTTTAGCTTTATGCCATTTAACCGCCGCAGTTAAATCCAAGTCAATCAAAGCATCACCGCACAAAACCACAAAGGTATCATCAAAAAACGGTGAGAAGTCTTGGATGCGGCGCATCCCGCCAGCTGAACCTATTGCTTCCCCCTCCAGTTTCCCCTCGTCATCAATTTTACCTTCAAAGGAATAGGCAATCTGTACCCCAAACCGTTGACCATCACGGAAATAGTTTTCTATTTCTTCAGCCAAATGACTAACGTTGACCATGATTTGGTCAAATCCATGTTTGCGTAACAGTTCCAGCAAGAACTCCATCACTGGCTTTTGCAGGATGGGAATCATTGGTTTGGGAATTGTATAGGTAATTGGACGCACGCGAGTACCTTTACCAGCCGCGAGAATCATCGCTTTCATAAAAATTTATTCCTCAACCACAAGCCAGTTTACTTTTATCAAGTGATAAGCTAATCATCAGTTTTATTTCTGCTCTAAGTTATCTCTCAAAACAGGGATAACAGGAATTTAGTGGTTATTGCAACCATAGGTATACTTAGATGACAAGCGATCGTTTATCTTTTCAATTTACTCGGATTTTGGGGCTGAAGCACAAATCTATAAATTATCTGTAGGGCTACTTTTGGTTTTCTTAGTTCATCGGGTACTCAAACGGTTTGCAGGTGTTAGCTGAATCTCTAAGTAAGCGAATTTTTATCTCATGGTAAAATTCCTCTTGAAATAGCTCTACTTTCGATTGAGCCGAGAGTAGTAGTAGGGCCCAGAAAACGCTAACTAGTTGACTGCGTTTAGACTCATGTCCAGAGCCATTTTGGTTGGGAAGCTTTGTTTGAGTCCACAACTCTACAAGTTGTTCTAAATTCAACCAATTTTGTTCTAAACTTAGTTCTCTTGCTGACAAATTCAACACCTGCTCTAGTTCCCTGGCGACTTCTGTCAGATTTTCCTGGTGAGCTAACTCCAGCGCCTCCCGCATACTTTGGACGCTAGGCAAACGTCTAGGACGGATAGGTTTGCTGACTTTTTCTACCAGTTTCAGTTGGTTCGCCATAATCTGCAATTGCTTGATTAACTCTTGCAAAGTCACCCGGCGCTTTGGTGGCGGCATTGCCGATGGACGACGACGCAATTGCCGTTCTAATGGTAAACGATGACCCTGATGTGATACACCGTCTTCATCTTCTAATAGAGCATCATCTAATACACCATCTTCTAGAGCTACTACTGTTGACAACTGCGTCAACGTATTAGCTTTGAATAATACCAGCATTGATGCTGACAAAAATGCCTGTCCAGATTGAGATAAATCTGCTTCATAGCCTCTTCCTATTGACTCCGGTGCCATCAGTTCTAAGTAACGGTCAATCACCTCAATCACTTGGACATCCCAAGGGTCAATTTCTCCCTGTTCAGCTTGGGAAATCAGGAGTGTGATTGTTTCTAATAGCTCGGAAGCTTCCATCAACGGGTTCTAAGTTAATTAATGAGAATCAAAAGACCGTAAATTCAACACTAAACTCATTGACTATTGACAAAGCGTGTACTTTATGAATTCCCTTGCGCTTGTTTTATTCAGGAATTGCCTGCTGGCAGTATCTCCCGAAATTTGTAATCAATCACCATTGTGAATTGTGAGATCAGATTGTGCAACTTTTGACTTTGGACATTGGGCAATTCAATTTTGGATTTGGGATTTTAAATTTTGGATTAAATTTCAATCTAAAATCCAAAATCTAAAATCTAAAATTCTTGCTCCCCCTACCCGCTCAATCTAGGGGCGGGTCATGGGCAATAGTGACAGTTGATACAAAGTCACTCGGCTTGCCGCTCTTGATAGCATCGAAAGTGCCTTTAATAGTACCAGCAATGGGAACAGCAACAAGCGTCCCCAACAACCCAGCAATTTCAAATCCCATCAAAATAGAGACAAAAATCCAGATAGGATTCAGTCCAATAAAGTTGCCGAGTAACCTGGGCGCTAACAGGTTATCTTTAACCTGCTGCATGAGAATTGCCGCTATGGCAACTTGAACTGCTAACCACCAATTTTGCAGTAGTACTAAAATCGTCACCAGAGCAATGCCTAGAGACGCCCCGATAAAGGGAATGAGTTCTGAGATACCAATTAATATGGCAAACAACAGGGCAAAGGGCACCTTCATCACTAAGAAAATTGGCGTCAGGGTTAGCACCATGAACAGTCCTAGCAACAACTGGCTGAGGAAGAAGTTCTGGAAATTTAGGCGCAAGGATGCGGTAAGGGGATCTCCAATATTAGAGGGCAAAAGATTGATTAGACCATACCAGACGCGATCGCCATATAAAAGCATATAAAATGCAAGCACAATCACTAACACTACGTCAAGTAATCCTGACAGCAGTGTTCCAGCAAATCCCACTGCACCAGAAGCTAGCTGTTGCACTACATTCTGAATGTTGGCATTGATTTGACTGCTCACAACCCTGAGATCAATTGGCAAACGTCGTTGTTTTGCCAGCATCTCAAACTGCTCTAGGTTTGCTTGACTGGCGCCTAACCAATCAGGGATCTTATTTAACAGTTGGATTGTTTGGTCAATAATCAACGGCACTAGGGTGACACCCAGAATCCCAAGCAGGGTTAATGTTGCAAGTAAAACTATGATCACCGCCTGAGTGTGGGTGATCCGAGCCCGTTCAAAGAACTTAACTAGGTAATTTAGGAGAAAAGCCAGAATCGCCGCAATGCTCAAGACGGTAATGGGATGCTGGAAATAGCGAAAAAGCACAGACAGCAACCAGACATTAAGAGCGATAATAGGACCGCTCAGACCATAAATTAAGAGGCGTTGAAGGGAGGCCGAACGGCGCATTTTATGCAACCTATTTTAGATATACCTTGAGAGAATTTGTAAAATTCTTGATGGCAGTGATTATCATCATAGATTTTTTTAACAAAGATATATATAGAAAAGCATAAGCGTATCTGATAGCAAGGAAGTAAATCAAAATGGACAAAACCGTAGCTGACCTTCGTAAAGACTACACCTTGGAAGGTTTGAGCGAACTCGAAGTAGACCTCAATCCTTTTATCCAATTTAAAAAATGGTTCGATCAGGCTCTAGCAGGGGAACTCCCCGAACCCAATGCTATGACCATTGCTACCGTTACACCAGACGCTAAGCCTTCAGCCAGAATGGTGCTGCTGAAAGATTTCGATGAACGGGGCTTTGCTTTCTTCACCAACTACAACAGCCGCAAAGGACAAGAACTGGCAGAAAATCCTCTGGCGGCTTTAGTCTTCTGGTGGGCAGAACTGGAGCGTCAAGTCCGAATTAGTGGGTATGTGGAAAAAGTTTCCGAAACTGAGTCCGATCAGTATTTTCACACTCGCCCTGCCAATAGTCGCCTGGGTGCGTGGGTATCTAATCAAAGCGAGGTGATAGAAAGCCGAGAAGTTCTGGAGCGACGCTTGCAGGAATTCCACAGCAAATATGAAAATGAGGAGATTCCTCGACCGCCTCATTGGGGAGGCTTACGAGTGATCCCCACACAAATTGAGTTTTGGCAAGGACGCTCTAGCCGTCTGCACGATCGCTTGCTCTATAGCCGTTTAGATAATGGCACTTGGAAAATTGAGCGATTATCACCCTGAAGAAGAGGCACAGGAGCAGGGGGAGCAAGAATTTTAGATTTTAGATTTTAGATTTTAGATTGAAATTTAATCCAAAATTTAAAATCCCAAATCCAAAATTGAATTGCCCAATGTTAAATGCCGATTAGTTTACCACTGGGCGATCGCACCTTGAATTGCTGCCTGTGCTTCTGATAAAGATTGGGTACGGGCAGCATCACCTTCATTCATACTATTAGCGTTGATAAATTGAATGTCTGTAAGCCCAATAAAGCCAAAAATCGCCCGCAGGTATGGTTCTTGGAAGTCATAAGCAGCAGCAGGAGATGTCGCGCTAAAGTCACCACCGCGAGCTGTAATAACAACTGCCTTTTTACCCTCAACTAAACCTCTATAACCGCCTTGAGCATCTATAGCAAAAGTCCGGTTAGGGCGAACGATTTGGTCGATGTAAGCCTTGAAAGTGGAAGGTATATTAAAGTTATACATTGGTACTCCAAAGACGTAGCGATCGGCTGCCAAAAACTCATCAACCAGTTCGTCAGAAATCCTAATTGCCTCAGTTAATTCTGGGGTATGGGTTTCTGGTGGTGAAAATGCCGCCGCAATCCAAGGTTCATTAACGTGAGGAACTGGGTGATGCCCTAAATCTCGATAGGCGATCGCATCTTCAGAATGCGCTGCCCTCCAACCACTGACGAATTCTTTGGATAGTTCTCTTGACTGCGATCGTTCACCACGGGGGCTGGAATCAATATGTAGAATGTTTACCACCAGATATCTCCTGATTAGCTAGGATTTACTGCCTTGACTTTTTTTGAGTCTAAATTTTAAAGCATCACATCAGATACTAAAAGTAACTAGTTACTAAAGTAAAGTAGTTACCATAAAGTAACTGTTGGACAATTTTGGCTAACTCATCGATGTCTGTCTCTAAAAATCCTGATGCTTGCCCTGTCAATATTCTGATGTCCTTACTATCAGGGCCCTGGACAATGTATATACTGTGGGTGTTGTGTAATAGTGGGCCTACTCGCTTTGGTGCATTGAAGCACTTAGTCGAGGGCATCTCCACCAAAGTTCTGACCGAAAGACTGAGGATGCTTGAGGCAGCAAAGATTATTTATCGTCAATATGAACCAACTGTGCCACCCCAAGTAACTTACGGGCTTACAGAACGTGGTCAAGAATTAATTGATGTGCTTCATAAACTCAATGCACTAGCTGAACGCTGGTATGGCAGCGAACAACGAGAACATAGCAACACTAATGTTTAACTGATTGCTTGAATGTAATCTTTAATATAAATAAACTCACCAGGTAGATCGAAGAATCTCATAAAGATACCGGCATGAATATATCTCCCGTGCAGTTTGCGGATGACAGCTGGTTCATAGACTAGTTTTGGTCGGAAATTGATCAATGACGCAATCGGGCAGACACCGAGGATCAGTCGATGCTTGCGGCGATGGCGACCAACAACTTGAGCGTGTTTGTTCATACCCCAGAATCCATTATAGATGTACAGCAATTGACCTTCCGAAAAAGAATGCGTCGATTTTTGGACGTTAGCAGCAACCAGAGGAATGTTATCCTTGGTCGGGTTAATGTCGAGTAATGTACCACCACAGAAGTAGCCAAGTAGAATCTCATTGATCTTCTTGATGTGTTGTTCCTGCATAGAAGGCGTATTTTTGCAAAAAGCTGGGGGAAATGTAAAAAAGCCGATACATTCTGCATCGGCTTCGCTGACAATATTGAATAGATGAATAGTCTACTGTTCCTGAATCGCTGCTACTTTGGCAGGAAACTGAATTCTGGGATCTGGCATGAAATTGTATCTCAAGTACAATCCTCCCCAGACAAACAGGATAATTAACAACGCACCAATACCAAGGGGACTGGGAAGCCAGAATATAGCTTCTATATGGTTTAGCTCACCAGGCTGGAGTTTCCACAGTAGTTGATTGCCATTTTTTTCAGGCGCAATCGCAGTTTCAGTTAGTTGAATGTTTTTGGCTCCCCAAGGAGTCTTCAAGCTAAATTCCAAATCGAGAATTGCACCAGCATTAGCCAGGACATTACCTTTGCTGGCAATTAGAGACAGCGATCGCAAATCCAAATCATAAATCAACCGATTTCGGACTAAAAGTAAAAAATAATTCTGCTCCAAGAGGACATTTGATTCAATTTTCGGCAGTTCTGAGTCAGATTCGCTCTGCATAGACTCAGAGGGTTGATTAATACGGGAGTTAAAAAATTCGTTGAACTTCTCTTGCAATTCCCTACCACTACTAAAAGGAATTGTGACGATGATTTCTTCTTGGGAAACTCGCTGTGTTTTTCCTTCTAGTTGACGGGCGCGGCGCTCTATGCTGTTCAACCATTCGTAAACATAATCGCCACTAAAACTAGTTAGCCGCTCTCCCAATTTAATATGCTGTACTAGTTCGCCACTATTTGAGTTGTCAAAGTTAAGCCCCACATCGTACTTAACACAGCCAGTCAGTAGCAGGGATGTTAACAGCATTAGCCACAGAATAGGATTTCGCATGGGAAAGACGCGGTTGATTCGATTTCGACCATTCAGCCTCAACACAAAACTAAATGCTCTGATTAACCACAAGAAAATCTTTCCTAAAGTTAAAGAATTTGAAACCATAAATCTCCCCAAAAGTCAACATATTTTGGATTTTAAATTTTGGATTTTGGATTAACCCCACCAATAAACGGATGAAGCTCGAAGATTTTAAATTTTGGATGAGAGGATTTGTGTCAGCCACAAGGGTGAAAGCCCGTAGCGGGACGTTAGTCCGACATGAACCAAAAGATTCTTTAATCTAAAATCTAAAATCCAAAATCCAAAATTGTTATCAGCCAGGGGTTCCTGAAAAACTCAACCAAACCAAGTACGAGATGGTTAAACCAATGGCAATTAGCGCCACCCAGATAAAGCGATTATCTCTGGTATTGACCTGACTGAGGTCAACTAATTCTGGCTCTGTAGGTTTAGGCTTCTGCTGCACAGAAGATTTAGTAGGTTTAGCAGCTACAGAAATTTTGAGTTCATTATCAGGTAGTGTACCCAAATCGGGGATTTGGGTCATCCATTCGCTGGGTCTTTTCAGCTTTGGTGCTTTTAAGATGTAAAGCATCTGTCGCGCTTGTTTGCTGGTTTCAAAATGGGGATGGCGTTTGAGTCTTTCGCAAAGAGCGATCGCATCATCCGTGCGTCCAGCTGCTTCATAAGCTGTCACTAGATGAATTTCTACTTCGCCCCCAAGGCGAGAATTACGAGCTAACAGGGCGCTGGCCTTTTCTAAATTTTCTACGGCTTCGCGGTATTGCCCATTTTCAAAGGCAACTTTGCCAGTCTGGTAGCGGGTTTTAGCAATTTCTAAACTTTCTGCACTCACGTCTTATATACAAATCAGCACTGTTTTAATTTTGCCAATGCCAGCAATCTTTTTGGAATCTTTTCAAAGGCTGGCAATCTGAGAGTTGATAAACTTCTAAAATTTTAATAGGTAGCTGCGACTATTTTCTGATTAAAAATTCCGGTATCAAATGCAGGTGAGCAAAATATGTTGAAAATCAAGCATTCGCAACTAAATTGGCTCCTAGCAGGTATGACTTTAGCAGTTATGGGTGTAAGCATTGCTCCAGCTTGGGCCCAGCCTGTGATCGTGATTGATGGTGGTTATGGAGTCAGGCGTAGCTGCGGAGCAGCTTGTCGTCAGACATCGCCTGCTGTCGGTTCCTTTATTTATGGTAGTCCGATTCCCACACCTATGCCTGTAGACCCAGCAACGGGACTAATGCCACAACGCAATTATTACCCCGATTCTTACTATCCCCAGGTAAGGCAGCCCGATTCTTACTATCCCCAGGTAAGGCAGCCCGATTCTTATTATCCCCAGGTAAGGGAGAACGTGAGAAATTCCACCCTGATTAATCCAACTTTGATTAATCCGACAATTCGAGACTCAACCGTAGTTAATCCGGTGATTATCAATAATTCATGGCGTCGTACACCATTTAGCGGTGGGCGATCGCGGGTAATTATTACCTATCCCCGCTAGAGTAGGGAGTGTGGAGCAGAGAAGGAAAACTCCTAACTCCTGTACAGGAGACGCGATTAATCGCGTCTGTACTCCTCACTCCTATGAAGTAAACTGCGAACCGAGAATCATCGTCCCAATCCCAACATCAGTAAAGATTTCTAGTAACAGGGCGTGGGGAATGCGACCATCGATGATATGTGCTGCACGGACTCCTTGAGCAAGCGATCGCACACAACAACTTACTTTGGGAATCATCCCACCGCTAACTATACCATCAGCAATCAACTCGCGGGCTTCGCGGATATCTACTTTCGGAATCAAAGTAGATGGGTCTTTGTAATCTTTTAAAATTCCACTGGTGTCGGTCAGTAAAATTAACTTTTCTGCTCCTAGTGCAGCAGCGATTTCTCCAGCTACAGTATCGGCGTTAATGTTATAAGCTTGCCCTGTTTCGTCTGCGGCGACGCTGGACACTACCGGAATATAGCCATTGCTAGCGAGGGTGTCCAAAATCTTGATATTCACATTGCTGACTTCCCCCACAAAACCGATGCCTTCTTGACCTTGGGGACGGGCTGTAAATAGATTACCGTCTTTACCGCAAAGTCCTACAGCCAATCCACCAGCTTGGTTAATTAGGGCGACAATTTCTTTGTTAACTCGACCAACTAAAACCATTTCCACCACATCCATTGTGGCGGCATCAGTGACTCGCAGACCATTCTTAAATTGTGGTTCGATGCCCAGCTTATCTAACCAACTATTAATTTCTGGGCCACCGCCGTGGACTACAATTGGACGCAAGCCCACACAGGATAAGAATACAATATCGCGGATAACTTTGTCTTTAAGTGTGCTATCTTTCATCGCTGCGCCACCATATTTGACAACAACAGTGCGACCGGCGAATTGTTGAATATAAGGTAGTGCTTCGCTTAGTACACGTACACGAGTGGCTTCAGTTTGCCTGATGTATTCAGAATCGTTGTCCGTCATGAGGAGCCTAACAGAGAGAGTTAAAACCTATTTCAGTCAGTGTAGAAGATTTTGTAACCTGTAACAATAAGGCCAGAGGCGAGAGGAAAGAAGTAAGTTTAGTTAATATTTTGGCGATTTCAAAGCTGATTCATGGTCTGAAGAAGACAATTATTTTTTTGTAAGGTTCCCTGATTTTCCTGGAATTTATCCTGTAGTTCTGAATTGTAAAATGGTTTTTAGATCGTCTTCTTCTTCCTTCAGTACTTTTAAAGTCCATGAATTGCGATTCTACTATCCTAAAATAAGGACTAGCAACCCGAATCGAAAATTATTAGGAGAAATATGGATACATCGATTCTCGATCGGCTAATTGAAGAATTAAAAGTTATGCCTGAAGACTTGCAATATCGAGTATTGGAGTTTGCCAGAACTTTAGTAGGTTCGCAAATTCATGGTGTTCCAGGTAGACGATTATTACATTTTACCGGAACAATATCGCCAAATGATATTCAGTTGATGCGCGAAGCAATTGAACAAGATTGCGAACAGGTAGATATAGATGAGTGGTAGATACCTGCTTGACACTAATATTATTATTGCTTTATTTGCAAATGATAGAGCAGTAAATAATCAGATGGGAAATGCAGAAGAAATTTTTATTCCCAGTGTTGCTATTGGTGAATTATTTTACGGTGCAAGAAAATCAGGGCGATCGCAAGGAAATTTAGAACGTATTGAGGAATTTATTGCCATAAATACGGTCATTGGATGTGATGTAGAAACTGCCCGTAAATATGGTGAAGTTAAGAATAAATTGCGCCTCAAAGGTCGTCCATTACCCGAAAATGATATTTGGATTGCATCTGTTGCAATTCAGTATAATTTAATTCTTGTTACGCGAGATACTCATTTTCAAGAGGTTGAAAACCTACAAACAGTAGCTTGGTGAATACGTCTTGTACACAAGTAGCTTCAGCTTGCCTGATGTATTCAGAATCGTTGACCGTCATGAGCAGCCTAACAGAGAGAGTTAAAACCTATTCCAGTCAGTGTAGAAGACTTTGTAACTCGTCACAATCTCTGATACCAAAGTTGAGTATATTTGTACTGGTATTGAATGAATACAATTTCTGAGCGATGGATGAAGACACAAGAAGAGCGGAAGAAAGAAGAGAACTAAACCGACGTTTTGATACTGGAGATATTGAATTTCTCAATAGATTCTTCACACCCAATACAAGTACTGAAGAATTGCTCAAACGCATTGCTGCTGGAGAAAAAGAGTTTGTTGATATTTCCTTAGATGATCCTAATTTGAGCGGAATCAACTTGGCTGGAGCTAACTTGACTGGTGCTAAATTGTTGGGGGTTAACCTAAGTGGTGCTAATCTGGAGGGCGCTAATCTGAGTTACGCCTTCTTAGATGGAGCTAACTTGAGTGGTGCCAATCTAGAGGGTGCTAATGTTGCTGAAGCTTCCGTAGTTGGTGCTAACTTGGAAAATGCCAATCTTCGAGGAACTATTGGTTCCTTTGGTCACGCTCATGGGGCTTTCTACCACAATACTATTATGCCCAGTGGTAGGATTTTTGTTGGCCCAGATTGGGTTGAAGGGTAAACAATTCTCCGTTTCTGTGTGGAGTCACAGTGCTATTTTAGGAAAACTGTCGGCAACCAGTTCGCCGATTCAATACCTTTATTATCGACTCAAACCTCGCGTTGCAAACATAACAGATATTAGGCGATCGCACCTTCAAGCCTCTAAAATTGAAATCATTCGGCTGAAGCTAGGGAATGAAAATGACCACGCTGCTAATTCAAACTGAAAGCACACCCTTAACGGTAAATTTCCCCTCACTTGTGCAGATGACAACTGAGCAGTTCTATGAATTCTGCCAAGCCAATGGAGATTTACGAATTGAGCGTACTGCCAATGGGGAAGTCATCATCATGCCACCAGCTTTTTCAGATACGGGCAACCGTAACTTTAACATTGCTGCACAGCTTGGGAATTGGACTGAAGAAGATGGCACTGGCATAGGCTTTGACTCCAGTACAGGTTTTACGCTACCTAATGGAGCAATGCGTTCCCCTGATGCTTCTTGGATTGAACTGGAGCGTTGGAACGCCTTAACAGATGCACAAAAAGCCTCATTTGCACCAATTTGTCCCAGCTTTGTGATTGAGTTACGCTCCTCTAGCGACCGGCTGATAAAATTACAAGACAAAATGCAGGAGTATATCGATAACGGTGCATCACTAGGCTGGTTAATTGATCGGCAGAATCGAAAAGTCTGCATTTACCGTCCGAATCGGCAACTTGAAGTTTTGGAAAATCCCGAAGCAGTTAGTGGTAATCCAGAATTACCAGGGTTTATCCTACGGATGGCCAAAATTTGGTAACTTGAGTCTTCCTAATGAGAAACTTGTGTTTTGAGAACGCTAGGAATTGCCTCAAGTACTCGCTTGGCAACGTCTTCAGGTGTATCTCCCTCTCGCTCAATGATGTGCAAATCGGCTTGAGAATAAAGTGGTGTTCGTTGTTCGAGGAGCGATCGCAATTTACCTTTAGAATCAACATCTTGCAAGAGTGGTCTTGTGGTATCCTCAGCTAAACGGCTGTAAATTATCTCCACTGGCGCATCTAGCCACACTATCAAACCGTGGTGCAAGTAACCCCAATTTTCTCGCCGCATTACAATGCCTCCACCGGTTGCTATAGTCAACTTTGTAAAAGCACAAACTTGTGAAAGCACGTCGCTTTCTAACTGGCGAAACCGGGCTTCACCAACTTCTGCAAATAACTGATTGATAGATTTACCTGTTGCTTGGGCAATGACATTATCGGTATCCACAAACCCATAAGCCAATTCCTTTGCCAGTAAGCGCCCTACTGTCGTCTTACCAACGCCCATGATCCCAATTAAGTACAGATTGACTCCTTGTAATAAACTGCCCACCAGTCGCTTCGCTCCAATTATGAATTTTCTTAACTTTTAAATCCTAACTTTTTACTCTACTTTAAATGTCTTAGTTTAAGTTTGGGATGCTCCCACTTTGATTGCATCAATTGTTGGGTGCAGGCATATACTTGATGTTCTATCTGTTGCCGGATTTTAAAGAATTGGTATTAAATCATGCCTTGGGAAATTACTGCTGAGGAGTTGTTGGCTCGGTATGCTGATGGAGAGCGAGATTTTCGAGGGATTGAGTTGATCCAATCTGCTGAGGAACCTCAAGATAACATGATCGACCTCCAAAAAGCTATTTTGCGAGATATCAACTTGCGCGGAGCCTATTTGAGACAAGCCGATTTGAGTGAAGCTGATTTGACTGGAGCCGATTTGTTTGGTGTTTCTTTGGAAAGCGCTTGGTTGAAACGCGCTATTGTCAGGGATGCTAATTTGTATTCTGCCAACTTGCATTGGTGTAGTTTGCATGAAGCTGATTTGCGAGGAACGAACTTGGCTCAGATGAATGCTACTAGCGCTTTCTTTTGTGGAGCAAACATCAGTAGTTTCGAGTTCGCTATTCTGATTAAAACTAACTTCCGAAATGCTTACATCGCTCCAAACATTATTTGGAGTTATGGAAATTTTGTTTACGATACTACTATGCCTGATGGCACTATCAAAAGCGGCCCTTTTTTCGGAGAGTTTTAGCTCGGAGGTTGGGTTTCGTTCCTCAACCAACATTATATGACTGCTATCCAACCAAAACACATCAAACGCGCAAACAATCTCTTGTCCTCTGTTAGTTTTTTGTCCGGTGATTTCTGGCTGGCCTTGTAATCAAACTTTTTTATACCTAGCTTTTGATAATAAGTGAGTCACGCGACTCCAGTTTTTCACCTTGACTGAGTATCTAGTTTGGTTACTCAGCATTTCTTCTATGTATTTATATAATCAATTAGAAAGATAAACTCTAACAGTACTGCTACTACGACTTTGATAACCGACATTAGTAATTTCCGCAGGAATACAACTACAAAGTAAACCTCTGATAAATCTATTTTCAATGTTTTTCAAGGCTTTTGCCTTTACGGACATCAAATTTACGTATAAATTTCCTAACTCCCAATTGGTTTTAATTTCTACAAATTCATCTTCTATTTGAGTTGAATTAACTGCCGTTATTAATGTATTTAAAGTAACTTATGCAATAGATGAAGGATTATTCCGTGAAATTACCATAAATAATCAGCGATAAATTTCTAAGGAATGTAGCAATTTTCCTGAAGTAACTTGGTAATTGCTGCATAGCGATCGCTATGGTTAACGAAAAAATTAACATAGCTTGTTTGAAACTTTATCCACACAATTTCTGTCTATTTAAATAATCAGGATTTTTACTCTGGTGGGTAATTTTAAGTATACACAATACTGTGTTACCAACAGCACAACATATTTATTCTAAAAGTTCAGTTATAACAAGCCTCGCTCAATTAAATCTTTCTGATAAAGGTGTAAATGATGACTTATTTACCGCGATTGCCCAAAAAAACCTTGCAAAGTTGAAGTTTCGGCACAAAGACTACTGCATATTTCACCCCAATAAGCCTGAATGAATAAATATAGTATGAATGAGGTGTCAACTATGACTCGAATTCGTGACGTTGTACAAAAAGCTTTAGCAACTGGCTATTTGACAGTGGAAGCTGAAAATCAACTACGACAACTGTTGGCTACCCGGTATGACCTGGAAGATTTTAATGCTTTCATGACTTTGCAGGAAGCTGCCATGACTGGTAAGGTCAAGCAGGAGTCTAGAGAGCGGTGTGGCATCAAGTAGAGACCTAACCTTCTATATCTCACCGACGGGAGCGTTTATCATCATCCTCAAAATCATCCTCATCATCAAAAAATTCCCAATCATCATCATCCGCTTGATTGGTAGTCGGCGGCTGCTGATAAGGGGGGATGATTACCCGGTAATCAGCATCGTAAATTGATTCAGTTTTTCCCGCAGCCGTATTTTTTGGCTCACGGTAGCTGTAGGAGTAAACTGAACCAGATTTAGAACTACTTTTGGCTTCTGATTGACGTTCGTAAGTTGTTGAGTCTCTAGACTGTTGAGCTTGAGGATTAGGGGTAGGCGCTTCGTCTGACTTTTCATCAAAGTTCCAATCATCATCTCTACTGCCATTTGTCTCCCAATCATCAAATACATCACTGCTAGGCTGTTCTTTTTTACTAGCTGGCGGTGGAGAACTGGCAGGACGAGATGTAGGTTCTTCTCTTTGGGTTGCCTTCGCACGAGGCGAAGTTGCGCTTCGGCGGTTAGGAGTTTGGCGTTGTCCTGCCACAAAATAATTGGATAAGTTAAACAAGGTAGCAATCAATATAGATGTGAAAGCACCAGTGGCAGTACTGAACAAAATCCATATCGCTAGTGGTAATGGTTGAGTTCGCACGCCCAAAAATACTAGCGATAGGGCAGGTGACCAATTTTGGGCTAACAACAGCGTTAGTCCTCCCAGTACCGCCACCAATAGAATTAAGCGAATTACAGCCATAGCAATTTTGTCAGTTGTCAGTTGTCAGTTGTCAGTTGTCAGTTGTCAGTGGTCAGTCTGATTACTCTTCACTAATTACTGTTCACTGACTACTGACACTATCAGCCATCTCTATCATTACCCTTTTAGGACTATTGTGAAATTTACGATAAATCCGCTAAGGGCATTAGCGACGACCTTGCCACCTCTGAATTGGGATGCAGTCAATATCTAGTTGATCTAAAGCACGGGCAACTACAAAATCAACTAAATCCTCGATAGTTTGGGGATTGTGATACCAGGCGGGAATAGCGGGGACAATTCTAACTCCAACTTCTGCTAATGAGGTTAAGTTACGGAGGTGGATGAGGCTAAAAGGTGTTTCACGTGGGACGATGACCAGCTTTCGCCCTTCTTTGAGTTGGACATCCGCTGCGCGTTCTAGTAAATCGGAACTTAAGCCAACCGCTAGCTTTGCCACTGTGCTCATGCTGCATGGAATGATCATCATCCCCAGAGTGGCAAAGGAACCACTGGCAATCCCGGCTCCAACATCACTCCAAGGATGACAGCGGAGTTTCCCGGAAAGTGCAACTCCAGCCTGCTCTCGCCAGAATTGTTCTTGCCCGGTTGGTTCTGGTGGCATCCGAATTTCCTGTTCTGACTGCCAAACCATGTAAGTTGATTTAGAGGCAACCAATTCAATACTATACTCCGCTTCTAGCAAAAATTTGATCGCGCGAACAGCGTAAATCAGACCAGATGCGCCCGATACGCCTAAGATTAAAGGCTTAGTGTTATTTGACACGTAAGTTTGAGTGTATTTTACTCATCCTCAGAGTAAGGGTCTAGGTCATCAGAATCAATGTCATTTGGTAAGTAGAGGTCTGAAAGCTCCTCATTGGAAGCACTGCCAGTTAAACCTTTGGCTACACCATCGCTGCCGACTGTTACCAAATCAATTTGCTGACGGTAGTAATCGACACTTTTAACTTGCACGGCGACGCGATCGCCTAGTCTATAAGAAGCGCGATTTTTGCGACCAAACAGTGCTTGCTGTCTGGCGCGATATTCGTACCAATCATCTTTGAGAGAACTGACGTGTACCAATCCTTCCACTCTTAAAGGCACACCAGGATTACTGCTGGACTCCACCTCAGCTGCTGGTACTTCAATTTCCACAAAGAAACCGTAGGATTGAACACCAGTAATCACACCTTGAAATACCTGACCGATGCGCTGCTTCATCAGTTGGGCTTTTTGCAGTCCGGCTAAATCGGCTTCAGCTTCTTGGACTTCTTTTTCTCGGTCGTTGATTTGGACAATTATCCTAGTCAAATCGCTTTGGAGTTCTTGTTGCAATTCTGGGGGTAAAACGTTCCAGTTAATTTCCTCATGGCTGGAGGAGTGGCGCAGGTTAACGCGCTCTCTGACACGGGTATTGCGGCGATCGCGTCCGTTTTCGAGTAGCGTGTAATACACTCTCTGCATGAGCAAATCTGGGTAACGTCGCAAGGGGGCACTAAAGTGGATATATTGCGGTAGTGCCAGACCAAAGTGAGATCCTTTGGTGGTGCTGTACGCAGACGGCTTAAGTGTATCTTGTAATAAATAGGTAAGAACTTGCTCAGAGGGTGATTCGGCAAAAGCTGTGGTCAAATGCTGATAATCTAAGGGTTGGATATCCACTTCGGGATCTAGTGTGAGGTCAACGCCTAAATTGATTGCCAATTTCAGCATTTCCTGCACATCTTCAACATCGGGTGTGCCTTGGACTCGCCAAATGGCGGGAACACCAAGGGCATTTAAGTGAGTTGCTACCAGTTGATTAACTAGCAGCACCAATTCCGTGAGTAGCGATCGCACTGGTAAATCATTCACCACCACAGCCCCTAGAATTCCCTCATCATAGTAGGCGTTTTGACTTGGTGGCAGATTCAACTGGAGGCTACCACGAGTTAACCGTACCTGTTTCACAGCTGTTTGCAAGGCTTGGAGGTCTTGGAGGATCTGGGAAACCTGTGGAGATTGATCTTGAGCTTCACCTGTGAGAATTGCTTGGGCAAGTTCGGTACTTAGTGCAGCCTCTACGTTGATTACACTGGGTTGAATTTCCCACTCCAGCACTTGTCCAGATTGGGGATCGATTGTAATTAAAAAAGAGATAGTTAAGCGATCGCTCCCAGGTACTAAAGAACAGCGTTCTGCCACAATTGCTGGCAACATTGGCAGCACTAATTCTCCCAGATACACTGATTTGCCCCGTTTAAGTGCTTCTCTATCTAGGGGTTCGTCAGGTTGGACATAGTGAGAAACATCAGTGATATGAACGCCCAAAAGCCAGTTTCCGGCTAAGTTTTTTTCTAAACTAAAAGCGTTTTCTATAACTTTGGTATCGCCATTTACCCCTTCAATGGTGAGAGTAAACAAATTACGTAAATCTAAGCGATTTTTCAGGTCTGCTTTGAGTAGCTTTTTGGGCAACTTGACGGCTGCTTCTAGCACATGATCTGGAAAAGTCCGGGAAAGGTCGTGCTTGCATGTAACTAAATCTATATCAGCAGCAGCTTCGGCATCGCTGCCGAGGATTTGCACTACTCGACCAAGGGGAGGATATTGTGCCAACGGGTAACGTAAGACTTCCACATGAACCAAGTGATCGATCGCTTGTTCCAATTTCGCCCCGTTAGGTTGGATTTTGAGTTCAAACAGCAATCGATCATCTAAAGGCACAGCCCGGAAACCGCTTTCCACCTGCTTAATTCGTGCCAGTAACGTGTGGTTGGAACGTTCTAGAATCAGCTTCACCTCTCCTTCGGGAGAGCGACGGCGACTGCCTTCTTTGAGAACTCTGACCAAAACGCGATCGCCATTCCAAGCATTACTCAAATGACTTTCGCGGATGTAAATATCCTCAGCTCCTTCCACATCTTGAATAGCAAAGCAAAAGCCTTTACTTGAACAACGGAGTTTTGCCTCGATTATTCCCTCTTCTGAAACACGGCGATATTTACCCCGTTCTTTCACTAAAATACCGATTTTTTCGAGAACATCTAAGGCAATGTGAAGTTTTTGTAAACTTTTTTCATCTTCACAGCCAAGTTTCTTTTCTAAAACTTTCCGAGCTACCAATTTATCATCGGTGAAATTGGCAAGGAGTGTAGCGATTGAAAATTCCATGCAGTGAACCGACCTTTGGTCAAAACATCATTTTTTGTTTAATCTGGTTCATTCCTGTATACCCTCACGGCTTACAGAAACAAGCTGGAAACGAATTGCCCTGAATCAAGACTTCCTAAGTTCTAAGGAAAGGAAGCCCGACCCAGCAAGAGCGGGAAACTACTCCCGCAGTTCCGAGCAAAGGAAGCCGACCCACGGACAACTCTGGGCGTCTACGAACTTCTCACTCCACGATGCTCTCAGAGTTCGCCTGCGTTCAAGTCTCTTCACCTAACCAAACTTCAGATTGCACGCCTGATTAAAATTTAGCCCCGCTAGGTAGTTACGCGACGGGTTTTTGAGAAGCTGGTTTAGAGAATCCATGCTGCCCAAAAGCGCTATGCAGGGGAAACTACAGGTGTTTGATTGTCTAGAGTGAAGGTAATTTTACGCCATTAGACTCTGATTTTTAACTAGGAGGAACTGCCGATGAACCCAATTTTCCCACATGTAGAATCGGTAACAATTAGGTGAGCAGCTTTATAAGCAGTGAGGGCGAACCTTATCTTCATTATTGTAGATTTAGAGCGCACTTCCAGAAAATAGTTCTAGATATCGAGTTGGGTAATTAGTATAGCATTGTAGGCAAGACTACCCAGGTAAGTTAGCACTAGCCAAAAATTTCCTCAAAAAAGAGCTACTGCTACAATTGGGACACGGCACAAAGCAAAAATATCACCTTGATCCCTCCCTCAAAGCCTGAATTTTCGCTCAGAATCAGGCATTGAAGAAGGTAGAAATTTTATCGCGATCGCAGCAATCAGTCGTTAGCGGACATTTTGCTTCCAATCCTCTCGCACGCGATATTACAGTGGCACAGATGATCGATAAATTCGCGCTCCTATTAATGCAAAGCTGTACAAAGAATATCTGTAGTTTGCGATTCATAGGGAAATTGAAATGTACGCTATTACGGGAATTACGGGTCAGGTCGGCAGTGCAGTCGCCCGCAAATTGCTGACCGAAAACCAGTCTGTACGCGCTGTGGTGCGCGATTTCAATAAAGGAACCGCTTGGGCAGAACAGGGCTGTGCAGTCGCCCTGGCGGACATGAACGACGCCGACGCGCTCAAAGCGGCTTTTGCAGGTGCCGAGGGTGTCTTCGTGGTGCTGCCGCCGAACTTCGCGCCATCGCGGGGTTTCCCCGAAACACGGGCGATCGTCGCCGCCCTGCATACCGCACTTGCTGCGGCACGTCCGGGCAAGGTCGTTTGCCTATCCACAATTGGGGCGCAGGCAACCCAGCCGAACCTGCTCACTCAACTTCAGATCATGGAGCAGGTACTGGGGGATCTGCCGATGCCGATCGCCTTTCTCCGTCCCGCCTGGTTCATGGAGAACGGCTCCTGGGATGTAGCACCAGCTAGGGAGAGTGGAATCATCCCAAGCTTCTTGCAACCTCTGGACAAACCGGTGCCCATGATTGCTACGGCGGATATCGGTCGCGTCGCATCCGAGTTGCTTCAACAAACATGGAGTGGACGGCAGATCGTCGAGATCGAGGGCCCGCAACGTGTGACGCCGAATCACATTGCCAATAGCTTTTCCAAGCTCCTGGGCCACCCAGTCCATGCAGAGGCGGTTCCTCGCGAAACCTGGGAGGCGCTGTTTAAGTCTCAGGGTACAGCCGACCCGCAGCCGCGCATTCAGATGCTTGATGGTTTCAACGAGGGCTGGATCGAGTTCGAGAGTGGCGAGTCCGGCTCCATCAAGGGCGAAGTCGAACTGGAGACAGTTCTGAAAAGCCTGGTGGATCGTCCAGCTAGACAGCCTTAAGCAGGCAGGAGGAATCCCCATAAATAAATTTAGTTGCTCTCAGACCCTTTTGGCTCTATGGTGAGATATTTTTCCAACGTAACGTCATAACAGTTGGTTCGCTAATTACAGCCGCGAACTATTTTTCTTTTCCACATCCCATGAAAAGTCAGATTTGTGTTTCGTTGCAAGCAATCAAAGACACAAATCTTTTTCTTGCTCCATCAGTGCTGAGTCCTAAGTGGGGAATCTCACTTAGGACTCAGCACTGTTTCGGTAAGCAATTAAAAATAAAGAAATGCAATATTGATAGGCATCCTGGGTATCGAGTGGATGTAAATTAAAGTAAGGGCAGTTTACCTCGCTTGAGCATACAGGCAGTATCGACCCCGTTATTAAAAAGATTTAGATTGGTAGCAGTATTATGTTGGCTCAATTCCAGAGCTTGTATCCCAAGGGCAGTCTGATTTCTGAATTAGTGCAAATTTATCAAGGAAAATATATTGTCCGGGCAAGCGTGCAAATTGAAGGCGTAACCCGTGCTACGGGTATGGCAGCAGCAGAAACAGTAGAAGCAGCAGAAGACCAAGCCAGAACTAGGGCGCTGATAGTTTTGGGTATTACAAATGCCCCACCCGAATCAGTGGCATTTACCTCAAATCCAATTTCCCCCGCGCAGCTAAACCCTTCCTTAAATACCAAAGGTGGATTAAATGAATCTGCCTATTCGTCTGTAAAAGATGAGGATTTTGTTGGTAGTCAATGGCCACCGGTCAGTGACAAAGAAATATCTATGCCGCCTTCCAGAGTCCGCAATATCAAACCAGAAGTAGTAATAAGCAGTAATGAACAGTACGAGTACAGCAATGCTACGCCTCTAGAAAGCGATACCTATAGCCAGGATTTAGGTCAAAACTTTTCTGGGACTGCTAACCGGGAGCTAGAATTTGATCCTCCAGTTGAAAACTTGGAAATAACGTCTAGTGACCAGATGGAAAATCAAACCTTTCCAGCAATTTCTGCCAATAATGTCACACCATTTACACCTCGGAGTTACAGCCCTCAAGAGGATGTCGCCACCCCGTCAGTGACAGGGAAGAGAAAGAAGAAAGCTGAACCAGTGGATTTATCGGATGTCATTGCTAAAACAGATGTCGAACTTCAGCGTTTAGGCTGGACACCAGAACAGGGACGGGAGCATCTGATTGAAACCTACGGTAAAAGGGGGCGTACTTTGCTGACTGAAGAACAATTACACGGATTCCTCAAATACCTTCAATCGCAGCCAGACCCAATAGCGGGATTTTGATTTGTCATTAGTCATTAGTCATTGGTCATTAGTCATTTGTGAGGACTAATGACTAATAAGGGACTTCCAAATAAAAAAATACTCAACTAATTCTTGTGGGGTGGGCATCTTGCCATAGGTGTCAACTTAAGCGCAAACCCTTTTAAAACCTCGTTTCCAGCCTCTGGCTGGAAATGCTCCTCCTGGCGGCTCTGCCGCCAGCAAGGGAGGCGGAGCCTCTAGAATAGCATTCCCAGTCTCCGACTGGGAACGAGATAATCTAAAAGCTGGTTCTAGGCAGGTTTTTACGCTAAGTTGACACCAATGAGCAATGCTGTGCCCTTACCGCGTGGTCTATATTACCTGAAAATAGCTGTAATGTTGAAATCGAACGGTTATGGTGGACAAAAATGGCCGAAGAACAGTATTTCATAACAACTTATACCAAGCCTGTTCGCACTTTGCTTACCCAGGAAGAATTACTGGATTTCCTCAGATACTTGGATCTCGCCCTATACCAGAAGACAACTCTGAGCTTTACGCGGAATATGAAGAGTTACAAGATTTTTCTACATACTCAGACATATCTGAAGTACTGACTAAAACTGATGTCGAAATGCAGCGCTTAGGTTGGACATCAGAGCAGGGACGGGATCATCTGATTAAAACTTATGGTAAGCGATCGCGTACTTTGCTGACCGATGAGGAATTACACGAATTCCTCCAATACCTCCAATCTCAGCCAGACCCGTTAGCGGGATTTTGATTAGTCATTAGTCTTTTGCTAATGACTAATGACTAATGACTAATGACTAATGACTAAACAACAGCAACTGCTGGGCGGCTACCAGCAGCATGGCGGTCAATCACTTGGTCAATCAAACCGTAGTCCCTGGCTTCCTCTGGTGACATAAAGAAGTCACGTTCAGTATCTTCAGCAATGCGCTCAATTGGTTGACCTGTATGGTCAGCTAAATAGTCATTTAGCCGCTTCTTATGGTACAAAATTTCCCGCGCCTGAATTTCAATATCAGTCGCCTGTCCTTGAGCGCCACCTAGAGGTTGATGAATCATAATCCGAGAATGGGGTAGACTCATCCGCTTACCCTTAGCACCAGCACTGAGGAGAAAAGCGCCCATACTCGCCGCCAATCCGGTACAAATTGTACAGACATCAGGGCGAATGTGTTTCATAGTATCAAAAATGCCCATACCAGCCGTCACCGAACCACCGGGAGAATTGATGTACATATAAATGTCCTTCTCCGGGTCTTCAGCATCCAAATACAGCAGTTGGGCAACAATCAAGTTAGCAATGTTGTTGTCAACTTGTTGTCCCAAAAAGATGATGCGCTCACGCAACAGCCGTGAGTAGATGTCAAAGGCGCGTTCACCTCGACCCGATTGTTCAATAACGATAGGAATCATGGAAGCGTGTTTGTGGCTACTTTAAATACATTTTATCGGTGACAGCACGAAACTGGGGTTTATCTCTACTGTTCCCAGGTGGATATAAGTCAATCTTGGCTATTCTGTCTTATTCAACAAAGGAGCAAAGTGTGATTTTGCAATAGATTCAACCTCCAAGGGCACTTTTTAGCAACAAAAGCTGTCTCAGAGAATATCCCGATTTAGGGAAGAATAAATCAAAAAACTTCAATTGTCGCCAATCTTACATCTCGGACTTTGCTGCACAACCTTGGCGATGTATTGATTAGACCGATAACCGAAATCCGACTTGCTTAGGGAATTATGTTAACTTCCAGTAACATTTTAAAAATTTTTTTAGGATTTCCTTCAGCATTCATCAAGTTATTTTTGTTAGATTCGGTAAATCGGGAGTACGAGGTGTATTTAGAATAACTAGTCGTAGTTGAAATGCTATCCATTCAGAGAGAGACGTGCCATGCTGGAAAAACTTATACAAGCCGCCATCATCACCTTCTTGCTCTACCTGATAGCAGGACTTAGCCCAAATACTTTAATTCAGACAAAGACAGCATCCCCTGTGCGAGAAACGCCACCAAATATGGTTAGCTTACTATTGCAATCTTTTCAGTAAAAATATTTCACAAATTGTACAGGTGTCGGCGATATCAAAGACATGCACTACTACCTCCTACCCAAAAAGTAATTCGCTCGGAGGGTTTCTTGCATATACATAGCCGTCTAGGCTAACACTCCTGGGAACAGGGTAGACTGAGCAAAGAAGGCAACTATTTGCATTTGATCATGACTAATCGCCTTGCTGAAGCTAAGAGCCTCTATCTCCGCAAACACGCCGAAAACCCGATTGATTGGTGGCCTTGGTGTGACGAAGCACTTGCAACTGCAAGGACGCAAAATAAACCGATTTTTCTCTCCATTGGCTATTCTAGTTGCCACTGGTGTACTGTCATGGAAGGCGAGGCTTTTTCTGATATTGCGATCGCTGACTACATGAATGCCAATTATCTTCCCATTAAAGTAGACAGGGAAGAAAGACCTGACCTCGATAGCATCTATATGCAGGCTTTGCAGATGATGAGCGGTCAAGGGGGTTGGCCTTTGAATATCTTTCTTTCCCCAGAAGATTTAGTGCCGTTTTACGCTGGGACTTATTTCCCTGTAGACCCGCGCTATGGTCGTCCGGGATTTTTGCAGGTGTTGCAAACGCTTCGCCGTTATTACGATACAGAAAAAGAAGACTTACAGCAACGCAAAGCCTTAATTATTGAGTCTCTGCTCACGTCTGCGGTGTTGCAATCCGGTACAACAACCGAGCTTGAAGACCATGAATTACTCCGCCAAGGTTGGGAAACCAGCACAGGTGTAATTACTACTAGGCAATCTGGCAATAGCTTTCCGATGATTCCCTATACAGAATTAGCATTACGGGGAACTCGATTTAATTTTGAATCTCGGTATGATGGCAACCAAGTTTCTACTCAGCGGGGACTAGATTTAGCGCTGGGAGGCATTTATGACCATGTGGGTGGTGGTTTTCATCGCTATACTGTTGACCCTACTTGGACAGTACCGCACTTTGAAAAGATGCTCTACGACAATGGACAGATTGTGGAGTTTCTGGCTTCTTTGTGGAGTACAGGAATACAAGAAGCAGCGTTTGAGAGGGCAATTACTGGTACTGTACAATGGCTCAAGCGGGAAATGACCGCGCCGGAAGGTTACTTCTATGCGGCTCAAGATGCCGACAGCTTCACTGAACCCACGGCAGTAGAACCAGAAGAAGGAGCCTTTTATGTCTGGAGTTACAGCGAATTACAACAACTGTTAACACCTGAAGAACTAAGGGAATTAGAACAGTTTACGGTGACACCTAACGGCAACTTTGAAGGACGTAATGTCTTGCAAAGACGCCATTCAGCGCAACTGGGTGCAACGCTGGAAACGGCACTGAGCAAGCTGTTTACCGCTCGCTATGGCGTTAGTTCTGAAGAAGAGGAAACTTTTCCCCCGGCTCGTAACAACCAGGAAGCAAAAACCGCTAACTGGCCAGGTCGCATTCCCTCGGTGACAGATACGAAGATGATTGTCGCTTGGAATAGCTTGATGATTTCTGGGCTGGCTAGGGCTGCTGGGGTTTTCCAAGAACCGTTATATCGGGAATTAGCAGCACGAGCGGCGAATTTTATCTGGGAAAATCAGTTTGTGGATGGGCGTTTCCACCGACTCAACTATCAAGGAGAACCGACCGTTTTAGCGCAGTCTGAAGATTACGCTTTTTTTATTAAAGCTCTCTTGGATTTACAAGGTTCCAACCCTGAGCAGAAGCAATGGTTAGAAAAAGCGATCGCTATCCAAGATGAATTCAACGAATTTCTCTGGAGTGTCGAGTTAGGTGGTTATTATAACACATCTAGTGATTCTAGTCAAGATTTAATTGTCAGAGAGCGCAGTTACGCGGATAATGCTACACCATCAGCTAATGGAATTGCGATCGCTAACCTTGTCCGTCTGGCCCTACTCACCGATAATCTAGATTATTTGGATTTAGCGGAACTTGGTTTGAAAGCTTTTAGGAGTGTCATGCATAGCGCTCCCCAAGCTTGTCCCAGTTTATTTACAGCTTTAGATTGGTATCGTAACTCTACCTTGATTCGCAGCACAAGTGAGCAAATAAACGCTTTGATCCCCAAGTTTCTGCCAGCAGCTGTGTTTGCCGTAACATCTGATTTACCAGAGGGAAGCGTTGGGTTAGTTTGCCAAGGTTTGAAGTGTCTTGCACCAGCAGAAAATGTAGAGCATTTATTACAGCAAGTGCAGCAAAGTCAAAATAGAGGATAATTTTGGCAACATCAGACGCATAACCGTGAATTAGGTGAAGTGACAATGACGACCCGTAGCGAATTAACTGCCATAGTCTTAGCAGGCGGTAAGAGTTCTCGCATGGGTCGAGATAAAGCCTTGATTCCAATTCAAGGGGTGCTGTTGTTACAGCGAGTTTGTGGTGTTGCTCAAAGCTGTGCTGATGCTGTTTATATAGTCACTCCCTGGCCAGAACGCTATCAAGACTTGCTTTTGCCTAGTTGTCGGTTTATCCGGGAAGTACCTTTGTCTGGAGAATCTGTAGCCCACGGGCCTCTAGTTGGGTTTGCCCAAGGGCTAGCCGAAGTACAGACAGGTTGGGTGCTGCTGCTAGCTTGCGATTTGCCGAGGTTGCGGGTTGAGGTGTTGCAAGATTGGGTAACTAAACTTGATAGCGTGGGGGATAATGCGATCGCAGCTTTAGCTGATCATCCTAAAGGTTGGGAACCTCTATGTGGTTTCTATCGCCGTCGCTGTTTGCCACAACTCCTAGAGTTTATCAACCAAGGGGGGCGATCGTTTCAGCAGTGGCTTCGGCAATATCCTGTAGAAGTTTTGCCCTTATCAGAACCAGAAATGCTGTTTAACTGTAATACACCAGACGACTTGGCTTTAAGTTAATTCCGAGTATAAAATATATTAGGCACGCAAGGAGTGATCATGGGGCAGATACAGGAGCTAGGACAGATTATCATCCTGAATGGTGTCCCGCGAGCGGGGAAGTCGAGCATTGTCGCAGTCATCCAGGAGACATTTGATGGCGTGTGGATGAACTTGGGTGTCGATAGGTTTATGCAAATGACTCCCGCACGATACCTGCCTGGGATCGGTCTGCGGCCAGGGGGAGAACGCCAGGACATCGAACCCCTCGTTCCCATTCTGTACAGCGCCATGTATGAGTCCATCGCCGCCCACAGCCGCTTGGGTCTAAATGTCGTGGTTGATGTCGGACACCATGACGCCTACGCAATGGAGCGGGGCATTCTGGCCGATAGTGCCCGGCGTTTGAACGGATTGCCGGTCTTGTTCGTAGGCGTTAGCTGCCCCATCGAGATCATTATGGAACGACGACAAAATACGGGGTGGAACGTGGGAAGTGCAGCCGACTCCCCGATGCCACGTCCGGTTCAGTTATGGCAACTTGAAGTCCATATCCCTGGCATCTATGACCTTGAAGTTGATACCTCGTTATTAAGCCCAGGTGCGTGTGCCGAGGTGATCCGCCAGCACCTCGCAGATAGTCCAGCACCGTCGGCATTCCAACGACTCACTGCCCACTATACTTAAGCTGTAGTTATGACTGTGTTTAGTATATTTGGTATGAATTTGTAAAGTGTGTGATTCTATAAGTTGAAAGGGAAATTCAATCCCTTTCACTACTTCTGCAAAAAGTCTACTTAACCCGACAGAATTTGCGATCGTTATCACTCTCAGGATATTGCCAAGAATAGGCAAAATGGCTAACTCCCTTCAGTTGGGGAGCAAATTGGTGAAGTGCCTGCATTTGTACTTCTAGGGATGGACGATTACTGACGGATTTTCCCCACTGACCAGCTAAAGCTGGGATTATTTGAGTACCCGGTTTTGCCATACTCAAAACCCGCTGCACTTGCGCGACAATACAACTAACATTACCGCAATTCCCATAAGACATGGGATGCCACTCTAATGTTGTGGGGAACCGATCCCAAGGTTGTAAACGGGAATCATATCCTTGTCCGACAGTTTGGTTGCCATCAGGAAAAAACACCACTCCTGTGGCAATACCTTGCTGCTTTGCTGGGTAACTAGCGATGGTGACAAAATCCAGAATTCCTTGCATGGCGTGGGCAACGGCAAGCTGCCACAACTCCCACTGTAAAAGTGGTTGTCTGTCGGTTGCAGCCAGGATTGACTTTTGCGCTGATGGGAGAGTGCGTCCTTGCCAGAGGGGTTCCCCTTCTTGGGGATAAAGTTTATCAACTTCCGCTATATCTCCCGCAGTGACGTATCCCTTACTCAAAAAGCGGCGAATTAAGTCTAGCCCTTTGTAATTCTGTGCCCGTTTAAATAAAGCTTCTTGGGTTGCGGGAGTAAATAGCCATAAATCTGAAACTTTGGTGGCGATGGAATCACTTCCCATTTGGCGCGGATAGCGCACGTAGTCTAATAGCAAGCCATCTGGGCGACGGCGCAAAATTTGTTGTACTAATTGGTAGTAGTCGCGTTTTGCTTGCAGGTTGTAGGGGTCGATAAATAGTTGAGAGCCGTTATCAACAACATATAGGCTCGTTTGACCTTTGCCATTACGAGCGATCGCACTTTCTCTATCTCGGCGCTGGGCGTAAGTATAGCCGAAATTTGTGGTAAACATCCAGGCGTAGACCTTCAAACCGCGTTGCCGACCTTTTTTAATTGCTGTGGCGAGTAAGTCAGCGTTTTCTGCCCCTGGAGTGCGAATCACAGAAGGCCAAACCGTCGGGTTAGCTTTTACTGGCAATAATACCTGCCCGTCGTAAAATACTTCTAAATAAACTTGGTTATAGCCACGGTTGACAATCCGATCCATAACCTGATCAATTGTTCCTGGCTGAATGTCACAGGGATACAAGCGCAACCAAATGGCTTGGATTTGTGGCCAAGTTCGAGTGCGGCACTCCCGTAATTCTTGTGCCTGTTTTTGTAGAATGTTTTGGTAGCGCGTTTGAGCATCTTGCTTACCTTTGAGGGCTGATAAACGTAAGTTTTCTTTTTCTTGCGCCGCCGCTGATGGTAACTGACAATACTGGGTTACTTGCGCCCTTGCTGGTTCGCTGACAAAGTTGGGGAGCAACGAACTAGTAGTGAAAATAACAGCGAATAGACGCCGCCAAAATAATGTTGATCTTGCAATGTTCAAAGGATGGTTAGACATACCTACCAGTAGATGGACACAATAATCATCGACCCCAATTCAGATAATTGTAGGCAACGTGTATCGAATTATATAGTTAAGTAGTAAGGGTTTTAAAACCTATTTTTTCAAGACCGCCAAAGCCCTATTTGTGTTGCCGCATTTTTTTATGAATACATAAACGCATACAGGGCAGGATAAAACATCTGAATACAAAGCAAGTTTAGTCTACTATTGGGTAGATTCCGTCTTTACCTTAGTTAATGAAAATCTACCAAAACCAGTATGATTTTTGAACCAAGGATACCCTAACTTTTAGCTGTTGTCATTAGCCACATCTTTTCAATCTCTGGCTTCGTTGATCCCGCTTGGTAATTTATAGCTGCTAAAAGCTACATTTGCGATTTTTGAATATGGTGCTGAGTATGCTTCTTATGCCATTATTACCCCAGAAGGAACTTTAATATGCATCGTCGTTGGCTCTTATCTGCTTTAGCACTTTTGATGAGTATAGTTTTAGCTGCTTGCACTACTGCAACCACTCAGCAGCCACAAACAAAAGTCACAAACCCTACTGAGACGATAAACACAAATTCTCAACAATTACCAAAAGCTTCAGCAAAAAGAGTTGTTGCTCTTTCTTCTCTTGCTGCTGACATTATCTCTCGACTTGATCAAACAAAAATTGTCGGAATCACTGGTAGCAGATTATTTAAGAATGACTCCAGATTCCAGGATATTCCCCGTGTTAGTGAAGGTCAAAGTCCGCCAAATTTAGAAAAAGTGGTAGCACTCAAACCAGATTTAGTTATTGGTGCAGAAGGTTTTTCTAACATCCCAATTCAAAAACTTCAGCAGCTAGGAATTCCGACCTTTCTCACTAAGGTAAATAACTGGGAATCTCTAGAAGAACTTACTAAAACACTTGCTAAATCAATTGACGCTGATCCTCAGCCTTTGTTAAATCGTTACAAAACTTTCTTGCCAGAAAAGCCAACTCAGGGTTTTTCTACTCTAGCGCTGGTTAGTCGTCAACCAATTTTAGCGCCGAATAAAAATAGTTGGGCAGGGGATTTGCTGGCGAAATTCCAGGCGAAAAATATAGCAGCAGATTTACAAGGAAAAAGTCCAATTGGTGGCTATGTGACGCTTTCGGCTGAGAAAGTTTTAGAAGCAAATCCAGAGGTGATAATCTTAGTTAATCCTCCACAAGGAAATTCGGAAGCGGCGCTTTTAGATTCGCTGAAAAAGGAAGCTTTTTGGCAGCAACTGCAAGCAACTAAAAATAACCGAGTTTATGTGTTTGATTATTTTGGTCTGGTGAATCCAGGTAGTATAGATGCAATTCAAAAGGCTTGTCAGCAGCTTAAGCAAGTGTTGTTTGCACCATAAGGGACTTAGCTCAATAAATATAATTTAAAATCTTGTTTTCACCTTCTAAGTAAGTGGACGTGAATAATTAAAGCTTACTTCTTATATATATTGGGGAACTGTGATTGCAGTTGAGCCAACTTCGGCAAGTCATTTACCACCACGTAAGGGTAATTCGGATTGCGGTCAATAAAGTTTTGATGGTACTCTTCGGCTTGATAAAAACTCTTTAAGGGAAGTAGTTGAGTCACTATCTGCTTGTGAAAGATGTGTGCTTTGTTTAGTTGATTGATATAATCAAGGGCGACCCGCTTCTGCTCGTCATTAGCAAAATAAATCACTGAACGATATTGCTTTCCTGAGTCGGGGCCTTGTCGATTCAACTGTGTTGGGTCATGTGCCACCAGAAAGTAAATTTTCAAAAGCTGCTCATATGAGATTTGTGATGGATCATAGGTGATTTTTACTGACTCAGCATGACCAGTCAATCCAGAACTGACAAGTTCGTAGTTTGCGGTTGCTGCACTGCCACCAGAAAAGCCAGAAACAACATCAGAAACACCTTTGAGATGCTCAAAAACCGCTTCCATTCCCCAAAAGCATCCTCCTGCGAGAACTGCCGTCTGTTTTCCCTTAGCTGTAGAAGTTGAGATATCAGTAGCGGGATTAAAAAGTATTGCATAGGACGCACTACGCATTATTACAACAGATGTCAGCGAAATGATGCACAAGCAGAGTAATAAGTATCGGGAGAGAGTAAAACTGCGAATTGACATAAGACTTTAAAGCCCTGCGTTTATTGAATAGCAAACCGACACTACTAACTCCGAATAATTTTGTGGAGTTTCATCGGTGATTCTTTACTAATGTTGTCATCACTATAGGATTCATTTCTGAAAGCAAGATTAAAAAAATATTAGAAGTTGCCTGAGAGGATGCTGAGAATTTTCGGACTTTTATCGCTGCTGATGGAAATGCTTGCTGGGGTTGAGATTAATACTTTTTGGTTAAGGAAAGTTATCTGTTTAGGCAAGCTGTTCTTGAGTGGGAGCCTCCCAGATCTTAACCATTTAAGCCAATACATTTACAGGTTTTTTTCAGGTAAATGAGGGGCACAACATTGTTCATACGTGTCAACTTAAGCGCAAACCCTTTTAAAACCTCGTTTCCAGCCTCTGGCTGGAAATGCGCCTCCTGGCGGCTCTGCCGCTTTTCAAGAGGCTCCGCCTCTTGAACGGCATTCCCAGTCGGAGACTGGGAACGAGACAATCTAAAAGCTGGTTATAGGCAGGTTTTTACGTTAAGTTGACACCTATGAACAATGTTGTGCCGTTACAATAATCTGTACGTGTATGTATAGGGTTCTCCCCCTGCCCCTTTTCCTCTTCGATGACTGTGCTTTTAATCCTTTGCAGAACTAATTGGTTTTTGAGCAAAGGGGATATTTTTTTTACCTTCAGGAGAAGCACCTCCAAGGCTGCGGAAATACAGTCCGCCAATGGTGAGTAAAAAGGTCACATATCCCACTGCTTGGACAAGATAGAGATTGTCTCTGTAACCAAATAAAGATTTGAGGATAATGCCAGGAAACTGTTCGTCAGGCAAGATTGTAGAAGTATTTGCAACCATTGGCCCCAAAATACAGGAGTGGACTTTAGTAAAGCGTTCGTAATAGAAACAAAGGTTTTCTGTGGCACGACTGCTAAGGGCAAGGTTAGCCACAGCCTCGTCAAAATGTTTCAAGGCTGAAACCACCAATCCAGCCACAATCAACACTAATAAAACGCCCATTACCTGGAAAAACTGGCGGATGTTAATGTTGACACCCCATTTAAATAGCAGCACCCCAATGGCAAATGCCCCTACCAAACCACCAATAGCACCCAACGCTGGCATTAATCCTTGTTGAAAATTAGCAGCAACAAACAAAACAGTTTCAAAGCCCTCGCGGACAACGGCAATTAAAATTAAGGTAAAAACGCCCCAACCAGCATTTGAGTTTTGTGTCAGCGCTTCTGTTACCGCTCCTTCAACTGTAGCTTTCATGAATCTGGCTTGTTTAGTCATCCAGATTAGCATCCAACTGAGCATGGCGATCGCTAACACACTAAACACACCTTCTAGCGCTGGCTCAACTACGGTGGTGTATTGAGGATTCGCCGCTCCCAGTACTTGAATTACCCAACTGAATAGCACTCCTATTAAGGCACTGACGACAATGCCAACGCCGACACCAGCATATACCCAAGAGTTGAGTCGGGATTGTTTAGCTTTTTTTAGCAAAGCTAGCACAATGCCAACAACAAGGGCAGCTTCCACTCCTTCTCGGAGTGTTATTACAAAAGTAGGTAGAGCAGTACTAAAATTCATCTTTTGTCCTTTGTCTTTTGTCCCCAAAGTTATTATGGTCAGAAGCCAAATATTGAAAAATCCAGAGCGGAGGTTTCCTCCACTCCGGTTTTTAGCTCCGTTCAGACTTCTATCTTTGTCATTAGTCCCTAGCCAATAATTAATGACTAATAACTATTAACCAAAATCGCGTAGCATCTTTTTCAGTTCGAGATTATGCATCTCTTCTTGCCCAATCATGCCGCGAGCGAATTCTTCAAGATAAATGCTGGCATTGGTGACGGTTTCGAGCAGATTTTTATACAGTTCCAACGCCTTTTTTTCATGGGATAAGCTTTCTGCCAAGATATCCTTGACTTTATGCTGGTAGGTTTCTTCCATTGGGGCTATTTTCAGGGAGGGATGCCCATCTAAACCGGTAAGAATTTCTCCCACTTGTTCGGCATGAAGTAAAGACTCACTTGCCTGTCCTTTGAAAAAAGCCACAATTGGAATACGGTTAGGGCCAGTCACCATCAAAGAATAATGTGTATAGCGCACTACCCCTGCTAGTTCAAATTCCATGATGGAGTTCAGCAAGTCAATGGTTTTTTTGTGGTCAAGTTCTTGCATCAGTTGTTAGTTCAAGTAACGAATGGGGTGTAATTAGGAAGAAGTTAGGAGTTAGGAGTTAGAAGTGAGGAGTTGAAAAATAGGCAAGGGAGCAGATCGGGATTCTTAACTCAGAACTCTTAATTCATAACTCCCGACTCATAACTCCTAACTCTTACCTCCTAACGATTTCATTATTTTAAACTCCTTACCCTATGCTTCCCATTAAATCAAAGTGTTATAGCTGTGCTTGGGTATTGGATTTGTCAACCACTTTTTGAGAGTTTTCCTCAATGGTTTTCACCAGTTTGGTAACATCATTAGGAGTTTTGACTGCTTTTGCTGGTGGGATGGCGGCGGGCCAAACTTTTATTAGTTCAGCGAAACTAGCATCGATCGCTTTATGTGCTTCGGGATCTGCTTGCGCTACTTGACTAGAAATTCCTTTGTATAAATCATTGGCGTAAACCACAAAACCACGAGAGTCTTGATACTCAATTGGCGCGGTTACTTTACCATCTGCGATCGCAGCGCCATATTCGGAGTTAGCTGAATCTAGCAATTCGTTAATTACCTGTAGCACAAATCCTGGTTTTGAGCGTTGATCTGCTGGCAAAGCTGCGATCGCTCCGTCAACGGCTTGTACCGAAGAAGTAAAATTAGTTTTAACTTTGCTATTCTTAGGATTAGATTTCACTAAATCTTGCAAACTCACCAAAGTTGTCTTAAATTCTTTGACTTTGCGCTCATTCAATTGTTCTTCTACGTCAACGTAAATCTCCTCAACTGGATGTCCTATATGAGGTTCTGCCTGTTTCGGCTGATTTTGATCCAGGAGTTCTTGTGCTACCAAAAGATGCCCTTTCATTAAACCTAATTTAGACATATAGTCAACATCTTTTGCTTCACCTGTGAGTACCACTTCCTGAACACCAACCTGGTCTTTAATTTGGTTGAACTGCTCTTGAGTAATTACTTTTTTAGTAACTAAATCTTCTGGGCTGCCATAGGGACGATTTGCCTGGATTTTGTTCGATAAAGCCGGAACACCTAGTTTGGCTTCCAACTTATCCAATTCTGACAATATAGCAGTGTTAATGTTAATTTTTTCTTTGCCACCGTGACTACTATGACTGTTTTCACTTACTGCCTCTGTAGCTTGAGGGCTAGTAATTGGTGCTGATGGATTTTCTGCGGTTGGTGTACTGCTACATGAACTCAAGGTAACTATTAAGGCTGCTGCTGCTGTTAAACAGATATAACGAAGTTTTCTCATCTTTGCTCCTCGCACAACTAAAAAAGGTATTAATTGAAACATTTCAAACTATTACTATCAGGTAATTTGTTTGACACATTGTCATAGATTGTACTGTCGCATATAATGAGATTTTTTATCAACTATTTACCTAAAACTTTAAGGAATTAATTACGAATTACTAATAATATTGTCAAGAATTTTTAACAGGATTTTGAGATTTGCTCTCGGTAACTACTTCAAATTGACCCATGCAACCGTTTTCTGCGATCGCATCCTGATGGGGATGGAACATATACTTACCTGGATAGCGAAAAGCAAATTCTAAGATGTGCCTTTCTGCTACACCCATCGTAATCACATCACTTTTCTCGCTAGGAGTCATACTCATGCCGTAGCGATAGACATCAAAGAAGTTGGCGTGGAGATGAAACGTTACTGCCGGATCGTATTCAATAATGTTGAGAACATACAGCCGAATCAACTGATTTTGATAAATAGGAATGGGATGATGCATGTAATGATGGGGCGAACCGTTGAAGGCATAATAATCATTATGGCCATCATCATTTACGTCATACCCACCCATCACTAATACAATCTCATCAGCCAGGGGACGGGGAGTAGGTGGATCGATGATAAACATTCCGTACAGCCCCTTAGCGATGTGACGGGTGACGGGTTGAATATGGCAGTGGTATAAGTGAACGCCATAGGGTTCAGCATCAAATTCATAAATTGTGGCTTTGCCATTGCTGATTGGGCGAACACCATCCATTTCTGCGGGATGAACGCCATGAAAATGCAAAGAGTGAGAATGTCCGGCGTTGTTGAGAAATAGTACCCGGATGCGATCGCCCTGTTTGGCCCGTAGCGTTGGCCCTGGTATGCGACCGTTTAAATCCCAGATGTTGTAAGAAACAGCACTATTGAGTTTTATTATGGAAGTACCCGCAGTTAACTGAAATTCCCGGATAGTCCGCCCATTTTCTTGCTTCACCGTCCCATAATCAAAATCCCTTAACATCTTCATCGGGTTAGTACCATCGTCTGGTACTTCCATGTCGAGTGGTGGCACTTTGACGATTGACTTACTTTGTAGATTTAACATCTGCCAAAGTCCAGCTGCACCAATCACTCCAGCACCTGCTAGGCCCAGCTTCAGTAATTGACGGCGGCTCCACAGTTTTTCGTTACCTAGAGCGAAGTTGTTGGGCATGAGATTTAGTTACGGTTAGCGCCAAAAGAGAATTGCAAAAGATTTGCAATTGCTTTTAAATATTAGAGGAATTAATAATTATTGTCAATAATTTTGAAGTGCTTCAAAACTGCTACTAAAATTATTAGATTCAGGTCTAGCTAGAATCTGTCTTGAAAATAGGGAGTAGGGTATTTCTTTTTCGTTCTTGGTTGTAGGATTTTACCGTGATTATCTGTCTTGCAAAACTCTAGGCAATTTTCTCATTTAATTGGTATTTTTACTTAAATAAAAAGTATAAATAAATTAAAAATAAAATAGTTTTTTGTATCTATTCCTGATCTGACTAATGCTTTAACAGTAATAGGATTACAAACAATGCATATAGCGTTTCCAAATCAGATGAGGTACATCATAGCCCCCTATCGAAGAGCGGGGAGGGGGTTGGGGGTGGGGTTCTTGTACCTCACAAGGGCCGAGAACCGCTATATCATAGTATTTAGGAACTAAATACCAGCAATAAACTATTGGTAAGGTGTAAGATATTTAATTAGCTTAGAGATAAAAATACATCGCATTTCAATAAATTTTCGATACTTAGCAAAATGAGTATTTTGAATTTTTAATTAATTTTGTTCATCAGGAATTAAGTTAAAGTCTATAGCAATTTTGTGTTGTCTTTGTCTGATGCCATCTGGCAATCGGTTTTGAAGTCCTTTATTTATATCTAACTCCAAAGAATTCAAGTCCTCATATTTTTCTAAATGGTAATGAACGCCATTACTTATGAAAGCAACAAGTACTTACATAAGTGTTTAGGGAACTTATTAAAATGTCTATTCACACGGCGGCAGAGGTGGAATCCGGGCGATCGCTCCGGCTCTGAGCAGTTCCGGGCGCTCGGCATAGGGGAGCAAACCATCCGGCTTGGCGTGATACTGACTAGCACACTCAAGTACGGCAGTTGCTGTCTTCTCTACACGTTCAGCATCAGCAGGCAGATCGCCAAATAAGTAGGTGTGTTTGTTAGAACAGACGAAAGCAATTGCACAAGCTAGATCACAAACACCCATGCATTTAACCGGTTGAATCGAGAACTCGTCTTGCAACACCCAGTCATGATATAGGGTTTGTAATTTCTCTAGCAGCAGTTCACCGTCGCTTTTAGCTACATACTGTTTTGTCTGATGATTACTTCCACAGATTGTGCAGACGAATATAATGTGTTGATGATTCATAGATAAATTGCAGGGTTCAATTTCTGATGCTGTGTCTATAAAAATCCATGTCGAATACTCAATGGTATCCGACATGGATTTTAGGCAATCAGCCTGTCTGGTCATTGGGCGAACAAACTAAGGGCAAATGAATTTACAACTGAGTGACACAGCAATAGGGCTGGTTGACATTGACTTACGAAACACTACGCTTCCAAGTCAAGTCAGTACGCGGAGTCTGCCTCTGTCGTAGCCACAGTCCCAGCAGCAAACCAATTACCACAATTCCCGTAAAGTAAGTCAGCGAAATCAATCGGACAGACATCGGCGGAGCGACACCTTTGACTGGAATATTCTCTGCAACTTGGAATGGTTGAAATCGCTCTTTTGCGTTTGCAAGCGGCGCAACTTCGACAACAACGCTATGGGGGGCACCGTCAAAGAATTCCTGCTCCCACGTCAATTTTCCGTTGCTGTCTGGAGTCCCCTCATAAGCAAACGCCACCCAATTATTTTCGAGTTGGGTGGTTGTTACCTTCAACACTACATCTGTCACGGGTTGGCTAGTTTTGGGATCACTGACGCTAACCTGCAACTTGGCAGGTTGACCCACCGTTGCACTCTGATCACCCGATAGTTGCATATAAAGTCCTTGAGACTGCAATTTAGCGGGCTTACTAGAGGGCGGAACTTCTTCTCCCATACCTGGCATCGACATTGACATATGCGATTCGGCAAGTTCAGCGCTGATGTTGACGAACAGGAGTGCAGCGATCGCTAGTACAATCAATCCACTCAACAATAATCGCACCTGTTGCGGGGCAATTTCTCCCGGTTGAATCGGTTGTCTACCCCCAATCACCCAACCTCCTAGTAGCCCAACTGCCAGCAAAATCACAACCAGGATGCCAAAGTAGCGGAACTTTAAGGGATTTTCCGGCAGCGTCAGCGTCAGCTTTTGCTGAATCGGCTCAAATGCATTGGCAACGAGCGGAGTAACTGTTACCAGGAGTTGATACGTTCCCCGGATCGGCAGGGTTTGTTGAACTTGTAACTGACCTGTTGGTGCATTGCCCTCAATGTCCAGCAACTTTGTTCCCTCGACGATCGGAAAATCTGTTGTGAACCAGGGGTTTTTAGGACGGGTGAACAATTGCAAGTGGATTTTGGCATCCTTTAAAGATTGCCCTTGAGCATCTACCGCTTGTAGCATCAGCTGCACTGGCGGATTGTAGTGTCCCGATCCCAACACTGTGGTGGCTTCAGCCTCAAGGGGTCGAACCTGATTAATCGGTGGATTAGTTGTTAGCCGCACCGATGGTTGAGGAGATTGGGCAAGTCCGATCCAACCATATAGGATAATTCCGATCATGCAAATCGCACCGATCAGCTTAGACCACTTCAGTTTTGTCATTTGATTTCTTCACTCCTGCTAATCATTGACTCAATCAACTAATGGCAACTCACCATCAGTGTGTGGTGACGCAGAGTATGAGTCGTATCATGGATAGCGGGGTATGTAGTGAAATAAATTGTCCACAGAGTCAAAGAACATAGTGCAATATAGAGCGCTGATTGTACAGGTACTGATAGCACTTGACGGGTGACTTGTTGCTGAATCGAACTAGAAGATTGAACTGTCATTTTGTACCTCGCAGATAAAACGATATTAATGATTGATTCGGTAGGCATTCTGACTTCTATAGTTAGCAGTGAACAGTAAATCACTGAAAACAGATGAATAAGACTCTGTATGAGCCGTACTAGCATACTGAGCCAGCTGTTTCGTTTTCATTCATGAATATTACCTATATTAACATTGACGTAAGGTTTAGTAAAACCTATCTAAATGACAGAGGCATTGCAATCTTATGTTGTAAGTGTGACTAGTTCTGTCACTTGCTACTCACGGATGGTGCGAGAGTTACCCTTACCTTTTTGACTAATTTATTAGTTTTACTTATCTTAAATTTCTCAATAATCTCTCTAAAAAATGTATTTTAGAATACGGTTTTGTGGACAATAATTGGGTTTACAGCTATCCATCACAGAGCGATACCTTCTCTACGAGACGCTATGCGTAGCTTGCTTCCCCGTAGAGGTACGCTAACGCAGAACTTTTCGGTCTACTGAAATTAATTATGCGAGGTCAAAAATAAGTACTTCGTCAAGAGCTAAGTAAATCGGCGAGAAAAATTCAATGTATATGAAGAAATATAAATTGTCCGTAGGGTGTGTTATGCCGTAGGCTAACGCACCTTGAATTGGCGACAACACACCCTGCATTTAAATTCCTTAACATAGCTTGAAATATTAGCGCCGATTTACTTACTTAGTTTCATCAATTTGGCAGTACGCCGTGCGCTTGTAGTACACTATGGTTTAGTGATTTTGATGATTCTAGTTTTTAAATATCCAGAATAACAACTAGTATTATGTTTATAATTTTGCCTCTCATTTCTTTAATTGCTATTTTTTTGTTAATTAATAAAAATCGTACCGATTGGCGTGAATCGCTGATATTAGCATCTACTTACTGGGGAATTTTACTGACTGGAATCACCGAATTTTTGAGTCTTTTCAAACTAATTACTTTTGGCTGGATATTAGGAACTTGGGGATTGACATGGATCATATTAATTTATATATACTTTCGGCTAAATTCCCAAAAAACTAAGACTTTAGAGCAAAATCACTCTTCTCAAGTAAATAAAAATTTTAAAATCATATCCTCCATAAATTTATTGTTATGTGGCGTAGGTTTCGTTGTAGCGACAGTTGGATTAATTGCCATCATCGCACCACCCAATAACTGGGATTCTATGGACTATCACATGAGTCGTGTTGCTTATTGGATACAAAATCATAGCGTTGCCCATTATCCCACAAGTTATACTCCACAACTATATCAAAACCCTTGGTCAGAGTTCGTGATTTTGCATTTTCAAATTTTGAGTGGTGGTGACTACTTCGCTAACTTAGTTCAATGGTTGAGTATGATTGGCTGCATTATTGGAGTATCATTAATTGCCAAACAACTCGGAGCAGATTTACGAGGTCAGGTTTTCTCTGCTGTTGTCACTGCAACAATTCCTATGGGAATCTTGCAAGCATCAAGCACTCAAAATGATTATGTAATTGCATTTTGGGTAGTTTGTCTTGCTTACTACTTGCTATCAACGTTACAAGCAGAAAAAAGCGAGATTTTGACGAATTCATTTAATATTGGTAGTAGCACAGGACTAGCTATTTTGAGCAAGGGAAGTGCTTATTTTTATGTATTTCCCTTTTTAATTTGGTTTGCTTTATCCCAGATTAAACGTTTACGCTGGCAAGCATGGAAGCCAGCTTTGATAGTAGGAAGTATATCTTTATTGATTAATGCTGGTCACTATTTACGCAATTATAATTTATTCGCTTCGCCACTAGGAGAGCCATCTGGGTATAGCAATGAAGTATTCGGTATTAATATACTTGTTTCTAATATTCTGAGAAATATTGCTTTGCATATAGGCACACCGATTGGTTTATGGAATGGAATAGCAAATAAATTAATTAAAATTATCCATATATTTATTGGTGTGGATGTAAATGACCCTCGGATAACTTTCTCAAAAACATTCTTTGTCCCAGGAGGTTGGTCAACAATCGGGATACCTGGTAATGAAAATAGTGCGGGTAATTTAGTACATCTAGCACTTATAATGATATGCATTACTATTTTTATAACTCGAAAATCTATTCGGAAAAAAAGTTATATTTTTGATTATTTGATTACTACCGTCTCTACATTTTTGATATTTTGCTACTTGGTAAAATGGCAAGCTTGGAATAGTCGTCTGCATTTGCCTTTTTTTGTACTAATTTCTCCATTTGTAGGTGTTGTGTTATCTAAGCTTAAAAAGCGAAAAATTGCAATTATTATAGTCATGCTTTTGCTTGTTTCATCATTACCTTGGGTATTTTTTAACAGGTATAGACCTATTATTGATAGCAACAATATATTCCAAGCCAGTAGAATCGAGCAGTATTTCAGTAATAGACCATACCTAAAAACTACTTATACAGGAGCAGTTGAGTTTTTAAATTCAAAAAAATGCTCGAATATTGGTCTATCAATGGGAAATGATCCTTGGGAATACCCATTGTGGGTACTTTTGCAGCAAAATAATCAAAAAATAGTTAAAATTCAACATATTAATGTGACTAATATTTCGGCGATTTTAGAAAAAGAGGATTCCTATAAAGATTTTCAGCCTTGTGGGATTATTTCAATGGAAACTAAAAAAAGTAAACAAAAAAAATCTCAAGAGATTAATTTTCAAGGTAAAATTTATGTTCGCTCATGGGATTCTCCAGAACTTGGTGTATTTATTAAGTAGAATTTTATAATTTCCAAGATCATAAAATTAAAATTTACTGAGAAATTAAGAAAGTAATGCTGACAAAAATTGCTGTTGAAAAAATTCTTGACCGTGCCTTGATGGGATATGACTTATCTCCCGAAGAGGGAGTGGTATTGTTACAACAAACTGAGCCAGAGGCGATCGCAGCAATACGTGTTACATCCGACACACTCCGCCACACTCAAGCCGGGGATACGGTTACTTATGTAATTAATCGTAATATCAACTTTACTAATATTTGTGAGCAGCACTGTAGTTTTTGTGCTTTCCGTCGAGATAATGGTGATGTCGGTGCATACTGGTTAGATTCGGCGCAAATTTTGGAAAAAGCGACAGATGCGGTGCAACGGGGTGCGACGGAAATTTGTATGCAGGGGGGATTAAATCCACAAGCGCAGATAAATGGCAAATCTTTGCCCTACTATCTCAAGGTAGTGGAAACCATCAAACAGGAATTTCCTCAGATACATTTACATGCTTTCTCTCCCCAGGAAGTGGAATTTATCGCCAGACTTGACGGACTTGAATATGCTGATGTAATTATTGCTTTGCGCGATGCTGGTGTTGGCTCAATGCCGGGAACAGCAGCTGAAGTGTTAGACGATGAAGTTAGGCGGATATTGTGTCCAGAGAAGATTGACACAGCGACTTGGCTAGAAATTGTCAGCACCGCTCACAAATTAGGCTTGCATACCACTAGCACGATGTTATCTGGGCATATTGAAACCCACGAGCAGCAAATTGGACATTTAGAAAAATTGCGATCGCTCCAAAAAACCGCCATCAATCAGGGATACCCAGCAAAGATCACAGAGTTTATTTTATTACCATTCGTTGGACAAGAAGCGCCCAAATCCTTACGTCGTCGTGTCGGACGCGATCAACCAATTTTAAACGATGCACTGCTGCTAGGGGCTGTGGCGCGGATTTACTTAGGTAATTGGATTCCCAACCATCAGCAGAGTTGGGTAAAACTGGGGCTTGCTGGTGCAACGGAAGCCTTAGTTTGGGGTTGCAACGATATCGGTGGCACATTAATGGAAGAACATATTACCACAATGGCAGGTGCTTTGGGTGGTACGTGTATGGAAGTGGAAACTTTGCAAGCTGCGATCGCTTCTTTAGAAAGACCTTACCAACAACGGGATACTCTTTATCAAAAAGTTAGGATTTAAGAGTAGCGCTTTCAAGGTGGGTAAAAATTTTGGTGAAAAATTCCTCTTTAATCTCTTTACTCTGTGGATAATTTAGAGGTGGAGCATTATGAGAATTTTGATAGTTGAAGATGATGATCGCATTGCGAAGCCATTAGCCGAGTTTTTAAGACGACAACACCATATTGTGGATATAACAACCGATGGGTTAGAAGCTTGGCAATGGTCGCAATCAGGATTATATGAGCTAATTTTATTAGATTTAATGCTTCCTAAATTAGATGGAATTACTCTATGTAAGCGTTTACGCGATGCTTCATCTAATCTTCTGATTTTAATGCTGACGGCACGAGATACAACAGGCGATAAAATTATCGGACTCGATGCTGGTGCTGATGATTACTTGGTTAAGCCATTTGACTTAAAAGAGTTAGCAGCACGCATCAGGGCTTTAGCTCGAAGAACTCCAGATATTCGTCCCCAGATTTTAATCCACGGTGATTTGCAACTAGACCCAGCAACTCAAGAAGTTACTTATAAAGGAAATATAATATCATTAACTCCTAAAGAATATCTGATATTAGAATATTTTTTGATAAACCCAAATCAAGTTGTGACTCGTTCTGTAATTCTTAATAAACTGTGGGACTTTGATAAATCTTCGGGAGAAGGAAGTATTAAAACTCATATTACAAATTTGCGGAATAAACTTAGAGCATCTGGAAGTTCAGAGGAATTAATTGAAAATATCTATGGCATTGGTTATCGTTTAGGACACAAGTAGAATAATTCGTAATTCGTAATTTGTAACTCAGTTTTGTAACGGGTATTTAGAAAGAGCCATAAAACTCAATACGCTTGGGTTAAAGTCAAAAACCAAAACCTGCGTAGGTTGGGTTGAGGGACGAAACCCAACATTTTCGGTACTTTGTTGGGTTTCGTCCCTCAACCCAACCTACAATTAGCCTTAACCCAAGCGTATTGAATGTTAGTCAATTTTTAATTTAATAATTAACAATTTAATAGTAGAAAATAATGTGTTTCAAAGAATCAGATATCGTTTATTGTTGTCTTACTTAGTGGTGTTTGCATCACTGCTGGGAATATTTGCGATCGCAGTCCGATTTGCTTTCACTCGCAGTCTGACTGAACAAATCACAGATAAACTCACAGCCATAGGGAAAGGTGCGGCTGCAAATGTAGAGTTTGAAAAAGGTCGCCTGACGATTGAAAGTGACTTTCGTCCACAAGACTTAATTGCTTATCATCAAGCATTACAGTGGTTTGATACTCAGGGAAATTTGATTAGCCAACAAGGACAAACTGTTTTAACTTTACCCTTGTTACCAAACAAAATAGTACAAGTTCAGATTGGCAAAATTCCTATTCGAGCAGTGACTGTACCAATTATCAAGAGCGATAATGGTAAGCTAGTTGGCTATGTGAGGGTGAGTCAATCTTTAGAAGAATTTGATGAAACCCTCCAAAAACTGGACTGGGGATTAGGCGGCGGGATTATTATAACTTTGGTTCTTAGTAGTATTGGCGGAATTTTACTAACTCGTCAAGCAATGCAACCCATTGAAGAGAGTTTTGAAAGGCTCAAACAGTTTACTGCTGATGCTTCCCACGAACTACGCAGTCCGTTAATGGCAATCAAAATTAATGCTGAGTTGCCGTTAGAATATCCAGAAGAAATCGGGCCAAAAGATGCAGAAAAGTTTCAGGCGATCGCTAGCGCTACTAACCAAATGACTCGCCTCACAGAAGACTTACTGTTCTTGGCACGTACCGATAAAGTTCCGACTCAGAATAAGGATAGTCTCAATTTAACGTCAATATTAGAGAACCTAATACAACTGTATAAACCTCAAGCTGAAGCCAAGCAAATTAACTTAAAATTTCAATTAATTGCAAATCTTCAGCTAATAGGTGATTCAGTTCAATTAACCCGACTGTTTACTAATTTAGTTGAAAATGCACTTTACTATACACCATCAGGAGGCGTAGTTGAAATTAAAACTAGTCGTGTCGGTTCCCATGTCTATGTAAGTGTGCAAGATACGGGCGTGGGAATTGCACCAGAGTATATCGACAAGGTTTTTGAGCGTTTTTGGCGAGCAGATCAGTCTCGTTCTTATTGGTCAGGTGGTTCTGGTTTAGGGCTAGCGATCGCTCAAGCCATTGCTCAAAATCATGGTGGATTAATTAGTATTACAAGTCAATTAGGAGTTGGTAGTTGTTTTACTGTGCGTTTATCAACTTCTTGACAATGTGATTTTAAGTTTCCTGGTTATTTGCCATCATCATTGGTTTCGCGATCGCCATCACTACTTTCTTTAACTTGAATACTACTCTTGGGGTGAGTGGCTTCATCCTTCTCATCTTGTTGATTGGCATTTTCAACATAGAGAACTTTGCCATTACCACCATCTACTGTAACTTCTTGCTGACCAATTTCTACAGCATAAATTAAGTTGCCATCTTCGTTTTCGAGTTTGATACTTTTGGCTTTACCTCCCACAGATGTTTCAGCTGCTTGCTGTGCTTGTTTTGCTGTAATTTTAGCTAGCGGTTGCAGTTTTGCTGCTTCTTGCTGTTCTTGTGCATCGCCTTCGGTTTCACCGTCACCATCACTAGCTTCAGCAACTTGGGTAGCGCTATGATCCTGACGCGCAATTCCTACGAAAGATTGTGGTTGTTTTGCAGACACAACCCTCGACAATCCAGCAAATCCCAAAGTACCAACAAAAGCTGCTGCAAAAATGATTTTTGTTGAAGTTTTCATACTTGTAAAATCCCTTCAAGTCTGAGTTTGTATTTTCATGGTAGGTAATAAAAGTCAAGAAATAGTCAAGATTAGTTTGAGTTCAATAAATTAAATATCAAATGGTGAAATTAACTTTTAAGTAGATATTTCAGCTATAGCATTTCCTAATGACATGAAGTACATCATAGCCCTCTCCCTCGCTTGCGGGGAGGGGGTTGGGGGTGGGGTTCTTGTACTTCACTCAACTGAGAACCGCTATATTTTTAGTGCCTATATTCTGAGAAAATTCCGTTTTAAATCAAATCTTGACTATTTCTTGACTTTTGCTGTGTAAAGTACAATCACTCAGTAATTTCTGACAACGCAGCTAACTTTAAGATGTGATGTAATCTCACTTCTACAGAAAAATCAAGAAGGAGAAAGATTATGAATAAGATGTTAAACAGGGTTCCAGAGGTTACAATTTACTTCTGGATTATTAAGGTTCTGGCAACTACGGTAGGTGAAACCGCAGCAGATTTTTTATCAGCAACCCTGCACCTTGGTTTAGGCGTTACATCCTACATTATGAGCGGCGTGTTACTGATTGCGCTGTTGAATCAATTTAAGCTTAAACACTATGTTCCAGCAAGTTTTTGGTTTGTAGTCGTTTTGATAAGTATCGTTGGCACACTGATCACTGATAGATTGGTAGACGAACTTGGAGTTAGTTTGGTGACAACTACTGTAATTTTTAGTATTTCCTTGCTGGTAGTTTTTGCGCTCTGGTATTCCAACGAAAAGACATTAGCCATGCACTCCATAAATACAGCTAAAAGAGAGCTTTTTTATTGGGTGGCTGTTTTGTTTACGTTTGCCTTGGGCACTGCAACAGGAGACCTATTAGCAGAGTCTTTGGGACTGGGTTATGCACAATCTGCACTAATATTTGGCGCTTCAATTGCAATTATAGCGATCGCTTATTATTACTTCCGCATGAATGCAGTTTTGGCATTCTGGTTAGCTTACATCTTGACTCGTCCGCTTGGAGCATCTATGGGTGATTTACTATCTCAATCTCCTATAAATGGAGGCTTCGGTTTTGGTACGGTCGGAACCAGTATGCTTTTTCTCTCTATAATCGTAAGCCTGGTTATTTACTTAAGCCTTAAGCAGAAGAAGCCAGCCTTACTGCCGATTGACCGACAAGACTAATTAGCGATTGTTCGCCTTCTCAACTTGGGCATTTCTCTGTTTATGACCTAGTAATTTAGTGGTAATTTGCGATGCTTGCTGCGAGCAAAGCGATCACAGCAACAGTCAGCATTCTCTAGGATGACTTACTATTTTTTATTGTGAAAAAGAAATGAACAAAGTTGCAAAAGTCACAATTTTCTTCTGGATCATGAAGATCATCGCCACGACGCTTGGCGAAACGGCAGGTGACTTCATCTCAATGTCTCTTGGACTGGGCTATTACGTAGCCTTTGCCATAACGTTCACCATTCTGGCTATTCTCCTGTTTTTTCAAATTCAATCCGACAGATATCGTCCAGCCCTTTATTGGACGGCGATCATCGCTACAACTACAGCTGGAACCGAAGTTTCAGACTTGATGGATCGATCTTTTGGGCTGGGCTACGCAGTGGGATCGCTTATTCTGGTAGCCGGTCTTCTGAGCGTTCTTAGCATCTGGTACTACCGCGATCGCGATCTGAGCGTTTATCCGATCATCAGGAAAGATGCAGAAACCACTTATTGGCTGGCTGTCGTGTTCTCCAACAGTTTGGGAACAGCCTTTGGTGACTTTCTGACAAGCAACTTGGGACTAAGCTATATCCAGGGCGCATTTGTGACAGCCAGCGTCATTGGTGTTGTCATTGCCCTTCACTACGTAACAAAGTTGAGCGATATCCTGCTATTCTGGCTCGCGTTCATCTTCACACGTCCCTTCGGAGCCACCTTCGGAGATTTTCTGACCAAACCAATCAAAAGTGGCGGTCTATCACTGCCAAGGGAATATGCTTCAGCGATCGCCTTTATCCTGCTGGCGGTTGTCCTATTTTTTTCCGTGCGAAAGGAGAAAAAAGTACGTCACCCAATTGAGTGATGCGTTTAAGCATCTCGATTTTGGTACTATCGGCTCATCTATAGTTCTTGTGTCAATAGTTGGAGTTTGTATCCTGTTCATAACTCTAAAGCAGAGAAGACTAATCGTGCTTACGCCTTCTAACGATGAATGAAATTAAAGTATGCTCCGACAAATTTCTAATTTCTGGTTGCGTCATATACATCCTCGTTTAGCGCCCTTAATTGCCACAATTGGTATTGTTGGACTTGCTAGTTGTCTGCTCATTCTTTTTGTTTTAGCAAAACTGGCTGAAGAGGTTTTGGAGCGAGAAGCTTTTGCATTTGATACTAGTTTTCTGTTATGGCTACATCAGTTCGCCAATCCAAATTTAGATAATTTAATCCTATTTATTACAAATCTTGGTAATCCTAATACAGTGGTTATAGTTGCAGGCATTACTTTCTTGTTACTTTGGTGGCGACGTTACCGAGAAGAAGCAAAAGTTTTTGTAATTGCTTGCTTGGGAGGGTTAATTTTAAATACCGGGCTAAAGTTGTTTTTTTCTAAATCTCGCCCTGAACTGTGGCATCAGTTGATTTCTGAAAAATCTTTTAGTTTTCCTAGTGGTCATGCACTAGGTTCTATGGTGCTTTATGGTTTTATTGCTTACGAGTTGGCAACTCACTATCCTCATTTTGCCAAAGTTATTTATAGTTTGACAGTTATTTTAATTGCTGCTATTGGTATCAGCCGCTTATATTTAGGAGTCCATTGGCCTACAGACATAATTGCAGGTTATGGAGTCGGTTTTTTGTGGCTGATGATATGTATTACGATGCTTAAATTGCAAAAATTGAGGTAGGGAAAGTTAGATAACTCTAACTCACAAGCTCTTGGCAAAGCCTCTCCAAGAGTTGAGATTGCATGATAATTGTCCAATCAGATTTTTTAATCACCTGATTTTTTGCCCAAGATGCTTGTAAATGAGCGCCTTTTAGAGAATGAGACAGCCTTGCCCACTCTCTACTCCCCACTTAAATGATCCCCAAGATACCAATTCAAGATACGATAGACATTGATTTACGTATTCTTCTACTTAATGCATATGAAGCGCTATTGGTCGCGTTTGCTTGCGCTGGTTTTGGTTGTAGCTATCGGCTTAATGGGCTGTTCTGGCAGTCCAGATAGTTTGAGTGGGGATTATCGCCAAGACACCTTAGCTGTGGTCAATATTATGAGACAAGCTCTGGATGTATCACAAGATTCACCAGACAAAGCAGCAGTTCAAGCAGAAGCGCGTCAAAAAATTACTGACTTTTCAGCTCGCTATCAGCGAGTTAACTCTGTTTCTGGTCTTGCCTCCTTTACAACCATGCGAACAGCCCTCAACTCCCTAGCTGGACACTACAGTTCTTACCCAAATCGTCCCGTACCCGAAAAACTCAAAAATCGTTTAGATAAGGAGTTACAGCAGGTTGAAGTAGCCCTGAAGCGTGGAGGTTAACCTTAGACTAAGCTAAAAAACATCTAATTTGCATAACCAAATTAAACATAACTCTTGTGGGGTGGGCATCTTGCCCGCCCAGTTGATGCAATTTAAATGTCGAACAGCTTATTACCTACTCAATTATCAAGAATCAAGAGCCAATACTTTACGTAATTGTCCAAATCCCCAGTGCTTAGTTCAACTTACTTCGTCTCCATCCAATTTTCACCAACACGCGCCTCCACCAACAACGGCACACTCAACTGGACTGCGTTTTCCATCACAGACTTAATTTGCGGTTGTAATTCTTCCCACTCCTGCGGGGGGATTTCAAAGACTAATTCATCGTGAACTTGCAACAACAAACGCGCTTGATAATTCTTCAAAATCTCATGCAGTCTTACCATTGCAATTTTGATAATATCAGCGTTTGAACCTTGAATTGGTGCATTAGCAGCAGAGCGTAGTAAACCTGCATCAAAAGGTCCCAAATTCTTCAATTTACTCAGATCAATATCTTCTGGGTTACTGCCTTTTAATTTGCGTAAACTGTTATTAGTAAAGTCAAAGTAACGACGACGACCGAGAATAGTTTCTACATAACCAAGAGCGATCGCTTCTTTTTTCACTCGCTCCAAATATGCAAATACTTTCGGATATCTTTCATTAAATCGCTTAATGAACTCGTTGGCAATGGTCTTATCTATCCCAGTTGAGCGCGAAAACCTTAGAGAACCCATTCCATAAATCACGCCAAAATTGATAGTTTTTGCCATCCCTCGTTCTTCTGAGGTTATATTTTCTTTTTCAAACACTAACCTTGCAGTAACAGTGTGAACATCTTCATTTTGTTGATATGCTTGCACCAATATCGGTTCTTGACTCAAATGAGCCAAAATTCGCAATTCAATTTGTGAATAATCAGCAGCCACCATTAACCAACCAGCTTCTGGCAAAAACGCCTTCCGAATTTGGCGACTAAAAGCTGTACGAATAGGGATATTTTGTAAATTTGGATTAGAAGAAGATAACCTACCAGTTGATGTTGCTGCTTGATTAAAATCAGTATGCACTCGCTGGGTATCTGGACGCACCAATGCAGGTAAGGCATCAACATAAGTAGACTTTAATTTCGATAGGGTGCGATACTCAATGATCGCCTCAACAAATCCAGTATTATCATCTTCTTGGAGTCTTTCCAGAGTTGCTGCGTCTGTAGAGAAGCCCGTTTGAATTTTCCGAGAATGTTTGGTACTTAACCCCAACTTTTCAAACAAGATTTGGCTCAATTGCTTAGGAGAACCCAAGTTAAAATTTTCTCCAGCTATTTCAGTTGCTTCTTCTTTTAACCTAGCTAACTCAGTTTCTAAATGCTGCGAAAGTTCTTTTAAATAAGCTGAATTAATCCGAACTCCTGTGTATTCCATTTGGGCTAAAACTGCTTCTAGCGGCTGTTCAATTTCCACTAATAGCTTAGATAAAGCTGGAAATTTATCCAGTTCCTCACGCAATTTCGCCACTAAACCAAAAGTAGAATAAGCATCCATACCGCAGTAATCTGCTACGGCGGTAATATCTATATCAGCGATGGTTTTACCTTTAGGAACTAAATCTAAGTAACTTTTAGCCGTCAATCCCAAATATCGCTGCCCTAAATCCATCAAATTATGGCTAGAATCTGGATTTAGAATGTAACTTGCCAGCATAGTATCAAACACTACTCCCGCCAAATTAATTCCTTGACACCTTAGAACTAAGCGGTCAAATTTGGCATTTTGTAGAGCTTTGGGATAATCAGCACTTTCAAGAATTGGGCGTAATGCTTCTAGCACGAAATCTTTATGCAAATTTTCCCCAGTTTTGTGCCCCACAGGAATATAGGCTACCTCATCTTGTTCCGTTCCCCAACAGCAACCAATTCCTACTAACTCAGCGTCTCTTGGTTCTAAATCGGTGGTTTCAGTGTCCCAAGCAACGGGAGTCTCTGGATTAGTGAATGTTTGCAAAAGTTTCACTAACTCAGTTAGTTTTGCTTCGGTATTGATGATGCGTGGTGTAATTGGGGAAGTAGATTTTTGTGGAACTGCTGCTGTATCACTAGCACTAAAAAACCACAAATCATTATCTTCATCAGCGCTGAATTCTGACTTAGTTGAGTTAGGATTAATTGCGTCTATTTGGGCTTCTTGTTTTTCTTCAACTTTGCCACCAAAACGTTGCTGAAGGTCATTGATTTTGCCTAAAAAAGACTTGAATTCTAACTTTTCTAAAATTGGTGATAAGACGTTTGTATCAAACCCTTTTAATTTGCAATCTTCTAAATCAAATTTTATCGGAACATCTAAAACTATGGTTGCTAAATAGCGAGACTTATCAGCGTCTTCTTTACCACTTGCGAGTTTTTTGTGAGTTGCGCCTTTAATTTCATCTAACGCAGCATAAATATGATCAAGAGAACCATAGGTATTTAGCAGCTGCACTGCTGTCTTTTCCCCAATTCCCTTGACTCCAGGAATATTATCTGATTTATCACCACAAAGAGCTTTGAAATCGACAATTTGTGAAGGTAAAACGCCCATTTTTTCTTTGACTTGTTCTGCTTCAAATTCTGTGATGCTATTTGTAGAGCGTTTTAGGGCATCTGGACTAAAATTCAGAACAGTGATTTCTTTGTCCGAGTCGATCAGTTGAAATAAATCGCGATCGCCAGTCAGAATCTTCACCCTATAGCCAGCCGCAGTTACTCTCTGTGCTAAGGTTCCCAAAACATCATCTGCCTCAAAACCAGGGGCAGTGAAAAAGGGTAGATTGAAGCCATTGAGCAACTCATGGAGGTTTGCTAAGTCGGGAATGAAGTCTTCTGGCGTTTCTGGGCGATCGGCTTTATAAGTCTCGTCAGCTTCGTGGCGAAAAGTGGCCTCAGCCAAATCAAAAGCGATCGCCATTGCTTGGGGCTGTTGTGTTGCCATTACCTCCAACAGGCACTTAACAAAACCAAAACATATACTGGTCGGAATGCCTGCTTTGGTACGCAGTCCTCCATCTCGCCCTTTGGCGAAAGCAAAATATGAACGATAGGCCAGGGAGTGTCCATCTACGAGGATGAACGTGGGGCGTGTTGCAGTTACAGAAGTGAGAGTTTCAGCCATAGCCCTATTTTAGCCAGAAGCTTTGTCACATAGTTAGCAATTTTAGATGCTCGTTCAGCTTGACTTTGGTGACAATAGCGCAGTTTTTGCATACCAATTGCTCCTGCACATGATTTTAGGCAAAGTGATGTCTACGCATTTACAGCTTGAGTACGGAAGCCAACTAGAACCAACTTTTAGCAGGGATATCGGCCCAATTAAGTAGGTGAGTATAAATATAATAACCAGATAGTAACCAGATCCCCGACTTCTGATGATAAGTCGGGGATCTATCTCCTGAGCGTTTTATGTTTAATTAGGTTCACCTACTTACTAGAATTCAATTCTCAGGAAGCAAGAAAAACTAGCTTAATATTTCGACACATGACTACCACTATCAAAGCATCTTTCCCTTAACAAAACTTTATATATACTAATCAAAAGGTATATTTGTCGAAGATATTTGAACATGAAAACTTTACACAAGTTTACGTGTATTTATCAACCCTATAACCAAAATTTCAGAGTTAAAAATAAGTTAGCAATCCCGTAATCATTCGTTTTAGAAAAGCATCTTCCATCCATGACAACAAAACTATTGAACACTCTAGCTGCTGCTACAACTTTGGCAGGAATTGTTGCAACTTGTGGAGCGGCTAATGCAGCTTCTCTCTCGTATACTAGTGCCAGTAATTATGATTTGACAGATATCATTGATGCACCTCTGAGCATTCAAAAATTTGATTCATCTCTAGGCACACTCCAAGGTGTAACAATAGAATTTACTGGGGACATACTTGGAAATGCAGGTTTTGAAAATAGGAGTAAAACCCCCACTCAGGCGACAGTAAATCTTGCCAGTCAACTGAGCTTACAACTAAATAATCAGTCTCTGTTTGCGCTCAATCCAGAAGGGATCTCCAGTTACAAAGTTGCTAAATTTGACGGAATCACTGATTATGGTGGCACTTCTGGAAAGACTGTTTCTAACTTAACTGCCACACAATCTGCTACCCAGTCTTTCACTAATACCCAATTCTTGCAGTCTTTCATTGGTAATGGCAACATAGACTTTTTATTCTCAGCTATAGCCAACTCAGTAGTTATGGGATCAGGCAACATGAACTCCTATGTTGATACATTTGCCAAAGCAGGGATCAAAGTAACTTATAACTACGATAATGTGAAATCAGTACCTGAACCTTCTAGCACACTTGGAATTGGTTTAATTGCTGGGCTTTGCCTGTTGTCACAACGCAAAAAAAGCTGGTTAAAGATGTCTAATTCATAGACTTTTTTAAATAGGTAGGTTTTTCCCATCCCATCTATCGGTTAGGCTATCTAATTTAAATGAAAAACCCGATTTTTGAAAAAATCGGGGTTTTTTGTTGGGAGTATTAGTCAGAATTTTTAACAATTTAATTGTGTGAGTCAGCATCCTCACGGTAGGGAAATTGGGTTCTCTAGTCAACCCAATTTTTTCTACTACTGCTCACTGGTTGCTAGAGCCTGTTAACCTTTTACTGGAACTTAAAATCTAGGAAATTATGCAGAAAGCATCTGCTACACATTTGGCATCTACAGATAATCAGGCTGCTGCAAAAGATATTAAACTACTAGTTTTGGATATAGATGGCACGATCGCTGGACACTCCAACACCATCAGCGAACCTGTAAAGCAAGCTATTATTGCAGCGCAAGCAAGAGGAATTCAAGTGGCGATCGCTACAGGTCGAATGTATCGTTCAGCTTTGCGCTTTCACCAAGATATTGGTTCTATCTTGCCATTAATGGCCTATCAAGGAGCCTGGATTCAAGACCCGATCACCCAAAAACTTCATCGCCATTGGGCTGTTTCCAGGGAAATCGCCCACCAGCTAATCGACTATTTTGAACAGCCTGAGTTGCGATCGCTCCTATCTGTCCACTTTTATATCAATGATCAGCTATACGTCCGTGAGTTAACTAGAGAAACCCAAATTTATGCAGAACGTTCTGGTGTTATCGCCATTCCTGTAGGTGATTTGCGTCAAACCTTAACAACTGAACCGACAAAAATTCTCGCTTTGTGTGATGACACAGATGTGATCGACAATCTATTGGGGAATTTGCGCCGCCAATATACGCCTGCTGAACTTTATCTCACAAAATCTGTTGCTACCTTTTTTGAAGCAACTAACGCCTCTGTGAATAAGGGAACTGCTGTGCGTTACCTAGCCGAAGAGTTGCTGGGATTACAGCTAGCCAACGTTATGGCTATTGGCGATAACTTCAATGATCTGGAAATGCTGGAGTATGTTGGACTTGGTGTAGCTATGGGCAACGCACCAGCAGGAGTGCAAGCGATCGCGCAGTGGGTAGCTCCTAGTGTAGAGGAAGACGGAGCAGCAGTAGCAATTGAAAAGTTTTTGCTGTAATGAGGACACGTTTTCAAACTTAACCCATATAAATCAGAAAGGACACCGACGACTGGCCGTGTTTCGTCTCGGTGCCCTAGCTGGTTCGCTCCTCACACACCTGCTAATGTAGCCGAGGTGGTGCATTGAGTCAATAGCTATTATAAAAGTTTTTATTTTCTGCCTAAGCGACATTACCGATTTATAACTCCAAAGGCGCAAAAACCCCCAGGTTTTCCTCTAGCACATATCTTAATACTGACTGAGTAGCCATCAGTAATCCAAGTCTGGCTTGGGCTACCTCTGGGGAAGTAATTTTCACCTCACCCCAAATCCGGCAATTAGACCAGAACTTCTCAAAAGCTTGGCTCAAATTCAGCGCTACTTTTTCCCATTTCACAGAACCGCTAATATCAGGGCACTCTATGTTGTCTACCACTTGTATTAACTCGCCAATGAGACGACGCTCATCTGGGTGATTTAGTCGCAGTGTTCCATCACAGTTGAGCCAAGGTATGGGGTTCGGAGCAATAACGCTCCAAAAAGCTGGACTAGTATTTGGAACTGGTTCTGTAAGCTTAATCAATCCCTCTCGGTGAGCCAGCAACACTAGCGAACAGCAACGTGCATGGGCGTATTGAACAGCAAACAACGAATTGGGCACTTGTACTGAGCGAAGCCGAAGTATTGGGCATTGGGAATCAATTGTCCCCTCATCTCCATCTCCCCTTGCTCCCTCTGCTCCCTGCCCTCTGCCTCCTGCTCCCCCTGAACTCCCAACTGCAAGACTTTGTAACCAAGTCGCTAACGTGGAGTGAGTCAATTCAAAATGTATCCAACTAGGGGGAACTATTTGGACGCTAAAAACGTCGCCACAGATCCCTGAAATATCTGAGGCGATCGCACTGGCAAGCTCCATAGCTTTTCGATTCTGAGATTTTGACAGATGTAAAGCCACACCTGAGATATACAAAACTCTACTATCATCTCTATCTTTATATAGAGTAATTTTTTCATCTTTTATGCATACGTTTTCTATTTTCTGGGTATTAATGCTTAGTGATTTTATTAAATAACCGTATACTAGCTGTTTTGTTGACTTATATTTGCTAACTAGTAATTTCTGATGCACGTAATTTTATTGAAATAATCATGTAAAATATATTTGTTAATTTTCCGTCATCTATCTTGCGAGATAAATTTAATCTAGATGAAGAAAAATGAGAGGAGGATAAAATTTGATGAATAATCGATGAATAGTAAGTAAACTTTACTACCATCATTGTACAGTAGGAAGTATAACAAAAGAGTAGAGAGTATTTTGCTTTCTATTCTTTGGATTGGCTGGCGCTGTTAGGCGTTAAGCCTGCCTCGCCAACACAAAGACACTCCTTGCACCTTTTGATCACGTCTTTGTCTTCAGCCGAACGCTCTTTGTTACCTATGCAATCTCCATCCTCCTTTTCTGAGGCATCACGGCCTTTTTTGACTTGGCAACGAATTCTTGACTGGGCTCAAGAACACTACCGCTGCCGTACCTTTAGCAAAGATGAGCGCATTCCAGCCCGGCCTGGATTGCTATATTTGGTGCAAAGGGGTGCGATCCGCATGGTAGGAACCGCCCAAGTTAGTGCGACTGCTAGTCAGCTAACGTCTCGACGAATTAACAGAACCCCAGAAGAAGCGTTCTTGGGTTTTGTGGGAGCGGGACAGCCATTTGAAATTGTTGCTCAGTCACCATTTACACTCCAGGCCTACGCCCATGTTGACCAAACTGCGGTGTTGTGGATGTACTGGCACGACTTAGACAACTGGCCTCACTTCCGTCGCGAAGTTATGGATGCCTTTAGGTATCAGCACCAGCGTAAGCTGCTGTGGCTGAGTGCCTTGGGACAACGCCGCACAATTGACCGACTCTTAGGATTTCTCACATTGTTAATTGAGGAATATGGAGAGCCAGCAATGAGCGACACTGATCCTGATGTGATTCGCGGCTATTGTCTGCCCTTTCCCCTCACCCATGCCCAAATTGGGAGCGCGATTGGTTCGACCCGTGTCACCGTCACCCGCTTGATGGGTAAGCTGCGTCAACGCGGCTTAATCCTCACCCAAGGGGATAATCTAATTTGCTTGCCAGCAGAATCGATTAATAGAGCTGGTTAAAGCAGAGTTCAGAGCGGCGATTTCCGCCACTCTGCCTGAGTGCGATGAGCTACGCCCCGCGGTCGGCGATCGCTCCTGTCAGCGAATTTTGACAAACCCAGCTTGGCTAATCAGTTCCTGTCCCTGTTCACTCAGCAGTAAGTTGGCGTAAGCGACACCTGCTTGCTGCTCAGTCTGACCATTCTGTTTGACCACCACAAACAGATTGCGAGTAATCGGGTATTTTCCTGATTGGAAAGCCTCAATGTTCAATTTGTTCCGTTTACCAGGACATTCAGACGGGAGGACAAATGTTTCTTGGTAGGGAGCAATATATTGCCCTTGCGTCCGCCCCAACGGCAAGGGTTTGATTGAGCATTGAGGAATCACCTCTGGGGCAGAAGCGTAGTAGATGCTACCAGGACTACCAGCCAATTTTTGCAAGGCTTGGGTGGTTGTGGAGATAAATTCCACATTGGAGCTGAAAGCTTGACCACCCAAGATGTCTTGGACAAAAAGTTCGACTGTACCGCCATCAGCAATGCGGCGGGAATAGGGCTTAACTGGAATATTGGGGCCGCCCACCTGGCTCCAATTATTGATTTTGCCTGTGTAAATTGACTTTAACTGGTCTATCGTTATTCCTGGGATGTTGAGACTGGGGTTAACTGCGACTGCCAAACCATCAATTGCCACAGGAATTTGTTTCAAACTGAACCCACGCTGCTGGGCACGGCTTAACTCCTGATCTAGAACTGGTCGGGAGGACTGGGCAAAAGCTAATTGACCGTCTATCAGCGACTGGATGCCAGTACCGGAACCAGGAGATGCATTGCTGGGTTCTACATAACGCAGCCGAAACTCTGGTCGCGCCGCTTGAATTCCTGGATCAACTACTAGTCGAATCGGTGCCCAAGATGTACTGCCTCCGTAATTGAATAATCCTGTAGGAACAGCCTGTACTGAGGTGAAAGTATTGCCACTAGGTTGTTGTGATCCGGCTTGGGGCGTTTTGTTGCTACCAGAATTAATTGTATTTAGCTCAACACCAGACTTTCTACTAAACCACCAAAAACCGCCAGCTATTAGCCCGGCCGTGATTAGGATGGATAAGACAAGAATAGGTATTTCATTTTTTTGGGACATAGTAAATTACCCCCGCGTCCATTCAATACAAGTGCTTAACTTGATAGGTGCTTATTACTTGAGATTGTATTTGGAGAACGGGTGTTTTATTAACGAATCCTGATAAATCCCCACTTCTGACTACTTTAGAAGCCAAGGTATAATAAATTTCCTCATCAATACCTTCGCCAAAAACTTTATCTGACACCTCTATGCTTAGTTGAAATTACTCAAGGAACGGGCTTAAAAGAAGTCCACCTCGGAGATGGTTCGCATTTAATCCGCGATCGAGCCGGAGTAGGGAGCCTTTCCCCAGATGGCGATCAAAGATATCACCATAGTTACCTACAGATTTGAGAACGCGGAGTTGCCACTCCTGATCCAAACCGAGTTCTGGTGCGGAAATCGGCATCGCCCCAGCACCGCCTGCATACCAGGGTGTTTCCGATCTTTCTGCGTTGATTAATGTATGCACTGTCCACGCGACGATCGCAGACCACTGAGCGTCCTCGGTTCCGGTTGCAGCAATCACCGGAAAGGTCGTCAGTGGCTCCGGGAGGATGCGGCTCGATAATCGGTTCACTCCAGGGTCGAGGCGGATCTTTGCAAGGGTCGTGATTTCACCAGCGATCGCGTGGCAATTTTGCACGTTGTATGTATCGATCATTTCCCCATCCTCAGAGAATGGCCGACGGAACCAGTTCTTGTGGAGCGCACCGAAGTAAGCTGTGAGGCTCCGCTCGACCGAACTGCCAATCATGAAGCAGATGCTTTCTTTGGCCAGGTCGCTGACGTGGTGTGCAGCCGAGGTGGACGCCACCATCACCGCATGGGATTCTACGAAGATAGTCGGCCCAGGCAGCAGTTTACCAGCCAACTTCTGCTCGTCAATCTCCGAACCTGTGAGAAAGTATACGTCGTCCTGCTGGTTACGCACAGCGTCGAAGTCCTTCGGCGTTTCGTACTGATGATATTCGATGCGGTCAGAAGATCCCAGGACGGCGGCGGCGATCGCCCGACAGACATCGACGTTGAGACCACTCCAGCTTCCTGGCTCGGTTTCAGTTGCCAGACCTGTCCGCTCGACGCTACCACAGCGAACCACATTGTGTTCCTTCACACGTTTGATCACGGAACCCGCCTGAGCGGTGGAAATCGAGCCGCAGACACCAAGTAGAGTCAGCAAGACTAAGACAAAGCGCATGAACTCTCCTCAGGGAATGTTGAAAAATGGGGATATTTGAAGATTACTGAGTAAAAAAGTGGGGAATCTCACTTCTTTACTCAGCACTCAGCACTCAGCACTCAACACTCAGCACTCAGCACTCAACACTCAACACTCAGCACTCAGCACTCAACACTCAGCACTTTAAGGGTTAGCCACTGGATAAGTGCTTGGTAGTGGGTTAAAGCCCTTGGGAATTTTGTTGACTATTCCCTGGCGCTTGTCCTCCGGCGTGATTCCGATCGCCCGGCAGCCTTGCCCACCGTAGTGCGGTAGTGTGTTCACAACGCTGTCTGGAATCTTCGCAAATGAGGCTGGCAGTGGCGGCGAGATGCCGAGTAGTCTCTTCGGATCGAAGCCCGACAACAGGCTGTCGGTGATTGGCGAATTGATGTCCCGTGGGCCGAGGTACTTCTGCTCAAATCCTGGCGGCCCGAACTTGTTGAACTCTGGGGAGTTACCAGCAGCGAGTGCCTGTGCCTCATCAGGCAGGCTGGCGAGGGCGGGCAAACCAAAGATCGTGTTGATCGTCTCGATCACCGAGTTATGATCGCCCTCAGCGTGGGAGACGGCGTGCGTCCGCGCATAGGGTGAGATTAGGATCAACGGCACACGTACACCACGGGAGAGCGGCAGCCCGTCAGGGCCATAGGACAAGATCCTCGGTGGCACATGGTCGTAGAAGCCATCGGACTCGTCGTAGGTAATGATGATAGCACTCTGCTGCCAAAGCTTTGGATTTGAGGCGATCGCGTTGATCACCCTGGCCGCCATCCCCTCACTGAGCTGGCGATCGCTGTAGCCCGGATGGTCGTCATCGCCCGACTTCGCTGCATTAATCGCGGCGATCTCATCCTCCGGCGTGTTGGGGTTTGTGATCGGCGGCTTCAAACCCTGCTGGTTCGTGTAGCCGCCACGCACGTAGAACACGCCGCCTTTGGGCAGGGTATCTTTGGCGATGTCGGTGAAGAAGTCACCAAGCCCCCGGAGGTTTTTGCTCACCTCCGGCGTGTTGGCGATATAGCCGAAATACTGTGCGCCGTTGTGATGGGTGACATAGGCATTGTGGGAAGCGATGCCGTTGGTATCCGTCGGCTCAAGATTGTAGCCTTCTTGATACCAGTGCCAATTCACAGGCTCAGTTCGGAGTTTCTGGATATAGGGGATATCTTGCTGGATATCGGCTAGATCGAATGAATGATTTCTGTTGCCAGCTAAAACTGACCGAATATTGCGCCCCTGGAAGGTGAGCGGTAGACTGGCGAAGGTCAGGTTCGAGGAAATATTGCCATCGGCGTAGCTCTCTTTCGGGCCAGCAGGTTGCTTGTTGTTCGTCGTTGTGTCGAACTGGGAGCCATAGAATGGCTGTGGGTCGTTGACCACGGGTACACCCTGCGTCGTGCCAGTGTGGCTGCCCACGCTGTAAGATTTGCCGCTCGCACCGTGCTTCACCCACTGCGTTTCACCCGACTGCCCCGCGATCATCGCCACCGCATTCGGGGTTGAGGGCGTGTCTTCGGTTGCAAAGATGTTGTCGAAGACCGTGAAGCGACTAGCCCACTTCCAGAAGAACGGAATGGTGTCGCAGTCGATGTGCGACATCACAAGGCGGGCAAACTGCTTGCCCTCAGCAATATTGGCGGCTCCACCCTTGGACGCGAAGCGTGTGTACTCGTCGTTGACGAACTGATCCATCTGTGGCTTGCCGTCCACAACATGGAGCTTGGTTGCCAGTCCGGTATGCGAGTGGTCAACACTGTCAACGGCGCTGGCGTTCTGTTCAGACCCGATCCGGAATGGCTGAACCGTGACAGTCTCGCCTTTAGCATCCGTATAGGTCTGGGTGAAGCCGGGCGTTTTCTTTGAGTCACGAGGCTTTTGTCCATCTGAGTAGAGTCCGTTAACACCGGGCAAGGTGCCATACTCGTTGTCGAAGGAGTGGTTCTCGTTAAAGATTACGAAGACATACTTGATCCGCTCGTGAACCAGTTTCGCGAGCAACTTCGGCGGCAGATTGGGTTCCTTGTGCGGATCATTTAAGTATCGCGTCACGTCTGGCGTTGCATCTGGCTGAGTTGTGACGGTTGAGTTTGCTGGTAATCCTTCGTGTGGAGAGGAATCCTCTGCGATCGCCGAGCCGAGAAACATGGACGGTAGTAGCAAGAATGTTAGAGCAAAATAGAACTTTGTAAATCGTTTCAAAACACATCTCCTTGGTAATTTATATCCAGGTAATATCAATATGCAAAATTCACAATTCGTAATTCATATACAGCAAGCGTTTGATTGATTTAAAATAATTATTTTGGTTACGCCGTACTTTATTGGTTCCGAAATTGACAAAAACTTAATCCCGTTGAGCCGAAGCAAAGTTATGCAGCTATTTAAGCTTTTTGCTTTCTTTTCAACCACAAACCGATAGTAGCAACAACTGCTATTCCAGCAAAATTTTGAGGTTCAGGAACAGGCTCACTATTAGCGAAAGTAACGGCAGTAATGCCCGAACTTTGGACACTTCCAAGGTCGCTGTTGTCCAAAAATTTCCCATCATTGGTACTACTCGTACCTGTGAAATTGCTATCAAAATCCAGTTCAAAACTGTACAAATTATTATTTTTATTTGTCAATAAACCTGCGTCTGAAAAAGCAAGGATGTTTTCTTGGATATAAGCTGTATTGCCAGCCAAACTGTTGGATAATGTTCGCAAAACAGTATTCTCATTAACTAAGTTGACAGTCCAACTTGTCAAATCTACAAAAGAACTAGAAGCGGGTAATTGATCCACATCTACTGTGTAAGTCCCATTAAAAGAACCATTTGCTAAATTCACAGGTAGCCCTACTGAACCATCAAGAGCCGCAGGAGCAAAATTTCCGGAAATATTAAATGTTTTCAAATTGACAGCCTGGGCAGGATCTGTACCAATAGCTGCAAGCATAGCGAAACCAAGCGTTGCAGTAGCAGTTGCTTGCGATAACCTTCTTAAAGGTGTTGCACTCAGCATAAGTTTGCTCTTAATATTTTTGTCCATAGTTTAGAGAAGTGCGCTTTTTGCACACCAAAAATAATGCCAAAGTGAAGACACTGCTATGGGTAGGCTTGAAGGTATAAAGAAAAATCCATAAGTCAGAAATGACTGCACCCATAATTTGATACAATCTCCATCGCCGCAAATTATTCTTGATTTTCCCCACAAGGGACAAAGTATTAAAGCAGTTGTCCATTAGCTCTCTGGATTCGGCAGTTACTTACTTGGGAAAACCTCAAGATTGCACTACCTAAGCAGCTGCTAAAAATCTCCACTTCTATATTTTGTTACCTGAAAATTAATAACAAGTTAAGGAATAGCAAAGTTTATTAAATAGTCATGGCAGTATTACTCCGATTTCTCACAAGTGAGAAAAAAGCATTCATCCAATCTGGATAGCAGATCAATACCTTCGCCAATTTTTTAGAACGCCCGCACAATGCGGGTTTCGGGATATAGGTTTAAAGCCCAATTCAAAAGCCTGAAACCATTACAATCCAAGGGATTGAGCTTTTTTGTCTCGCCCTAACCCTCTAATTTTGGCGAAGGTATTGCAGATACAGCAGTTTTCTTTTGCATGAAGGTTATCGCACTGGTTCAAAGTCATAACCAGTGCCAGAGCGAGAACCGGGAACGATTTTCACAAGTTGGACTGGCGCATTGCGATCGCCTGATGCTAAAAACCGAATTGTACCAGAAGCACCGATGGCAGAAAAGTCAGAGGAGGCTAGTGCTTGTTGGACTCCCGATCGTGTGGGATTGCGTTTTAATGCCTCAATCAGAGCGACAGTGGCATCATAGCTGAGGGCACTTCGCCAACTCACATCACCGCCCCATAACTGCCGAGATTTCTGGGGAAAATCTGACTTAGGATTGCTATCAATATGCCAGGGAACTGCCAATACCATCCCCGTAGCTTGTTCTCTGCCAATTTCTAAAGTTTTGACGGTGTAAACATCATCTCCCGCCAGCAAAATTAACCGCTTTTGGTTAATCTGAACTACTTGCAGCGCTTTATCCAGAGTTTCAGTGTTAGCAGCTAACATCAACACTTCTGCACCTTGCTTAGTTGCTTGTTCTCCACTTTTAGCCGCACTAAAATCCGCCTGGGACAAATCAAATTCGCTGGATACTTGTCCACCTTCTAGGGAAACAGATGAAACAAATTCAGACTTTAAAGACTGGCTATAGTTACTCTGAGAATTAAAGAAAACCACTGCATTTTTTTTATGCAAGGTTCTCACCATATAGTTGGCTAAACTTCTAGCAGCCATAAAATCACTGGGAACCGTGCGAAAAACGTAGTGGCTAAAGTTAGAAATTTTTACAGATGTGCTGGTAGGAGATATGGCTACAAGTTGTCCAGAAGTATAAATAGTACCTGCGGCTAAGGTGGAATCGCTAGTAGTGGAACCAACTACACCTAATACTTCTGAATTGCTGACTAGGTTGGAAGCGATTTGCTTGGCTATTTCTGGATTGTCGTCGTCATTAGCTATCCCTACCTTCAACGGCACTCCCTTGACTCCTCCAGAGCTATTAACTTGATTTTGGGCTTGGGCTATGCCACGTAAAATTTCTAAAGAAGCATTGGGGTCAGTGCCTATTGGTACAGAAGCCACAATGGTGTAGCTTTTAGAAGAGCCGATGCGGGCATTGTTAAGAAAGATTAATGCTTCTGGATCGTTACGGTTGAGTTTTAGGGCAGCTGTGAAATTAGCGATCGCTTTATCATAACTTTTAGCAGCGATCGCCTCTACTCCCTCTTTTTTAACTGGAGAAATGTCACCGGGAGTCAAAGTTTTTTCCCCAAAACTAATCCGGTTTTGTAGGGATAGATTGCTGCCTGGTTCCGAACCTGGAATGATGGTATTACCAATTTTGACCCCAGAGCCATTAGTAAACCACCACATACCACCGCCAACTATTCCAACTGTCAGCAACAGAGCCAAGGCTAAAATTGTGGTTTCATTCTTCTGTGACATGAACAAATTTGAATAAAATAAAAATGTTTATTATTTGATTATTTTGCTAAATTTAACCGCTTTGATCATTTAATTCTGACAAATCCAGCCTTTTCGATCAGCTCTTGACCTTGAGGTGTCAGCAGCCAATTTGCATAAGCAACGCCTGCTTGCTGATCTGTTTGACCATTCTGTTTAACAATTACAAATAAATTGCGGGTAATTGCATAGTCTCCACTACGAAACGCCTGACTATTCAGGTGATTACGTTTATTGGGACATTCAGATGGAGGTACAAAGGGTTCTTGGTAAGGAGGCACAAATTGACCGCTTGTGCGCCCTAGTGGCAAGGATTTAATCATACACTGGGGTACAACCTCTGGGGCAGAAGCATAGTAAATTCCACCAGGACTGGCAGCTACTTTTCGTACTGCTTCAGTGGTTGTGCCAACATAACTAACGTTGGCACCAAAATTTTCTTTATTTAAAATATTTTCGACAAAGAATTCCACTGTACCCCCAGCTTCTTTGGTGCGAGAGTAGACTGTAATTGGTAAATTTGGCCCACCCACCTGTTGCCAATTAGTAATTTTGCCCGTGTAGATGTCTTTGAGTTGGGCGACAGTTAAACCAGGGACATTGAGATTGAGGTTAACTGCGATCGCAATACCATCAATCGCCACTGGAATTTCTTTCAAACTAAATTCTTTTTGTTTAGCTTCTGTATTTTCTTCAGCTTTAACTGAGCGAGAAGATTGAGAAAAAGCTAGTTGATTATCTATCAACATCCGAATGCCAGTTCCAGATCCTGGTTGACCTGACGGTGGTTGAGTGTAGCGTAAAATAAATCGAGGGCACTGGCTTTGCAGTACAGAGTCTACGTCTTTACGGATAGGTGCCCAGGTTGTGCTACCACCATAGTTGAATGTCCCTTCAGGGAGGTTGGGCACGTCACATTTACTGAGAAACTGGTTTATGGGATTATCTGTGTTGCCAGTCCCCGAAGGTTTAGCAACAGTTCCATTTAGTTGCGCCCACCGTTCCATAAAAAACCATAAGCCACCAAAGATTAAGCCAATGGTGATGACAGCGGCTAAGAAAAGGCTAAGTGTTTCGTTTTTCTGAGACATAGGTGGCTGTTAGCACCAGGAGTTTTTAAAGTAACAGAGATAATAATTTATAAATAAGTCGAAATACGGCTGTTAGTGAAATGGCTACTAAGGCTGCTGCAACTGCTAAAACAACTACTGCCTGAATCCCAAGCCCCCCTTGTAAAAAGGGGAGAAAAAAAATAATCGCAAAACTAATTGTCGGAATAATTAATAAATCGAACTTTTCAATCCACCGCCTGGTTTGGGCAAAAATTAGTATACCTAAAATCACACATGCAACAGTGAAAGTAGCTATTGGTAATTTTACTAAACTGAAGAGGGCGATCACTATCAATGCCCCCTCAAACCCACTAAATGCCGCCCCACCTAATAATTCCACTGTAGAAAACGCTGGTTGAGTTGGTGGACGGCGGGGGACGACGGGACTAGAACCTTTGGCTGGTTGTGGCGGAAGTGTTACAGAAGGCGAATTAAGTTGTGTAGGGGCTTGAGCCGCCTGTGAGTTAAGTGCATCTAAAACCTCCTGGGCTGACTGGAAGCGCTGATTAGCAGCAGGTAGCAGCATCTTGTCTAAAATATCAGCAAGGCGAGGGTTGACACTGACTTGCGATCGCCATTTCCACTGGTTACTATAGGCATCAAATAGTTGAACTGCTTCCTGATTTGTCAACAAGGTAATAAGAGTTACAGCTAAAGCGTATAAGTCTGTAGATGGGAATACTTGACCTCCAGTCATCTGCTCAGGTGGTGCAAATCCCATAGAATAAATTCCTGTGGAAGAAGCAGCAGAACCAAGCGCAGCGTTTGTTACTTGCTTAACTGCGCCAAAATCTAGTAAAAAAAGTTTACCATCACGACGGCGCATGATGTTAGAGGGTTTGATGTCTCTGTGGATAATGCCTCTCTCATGGACAAACTTTAGCACCTTCAGGATTTCTTGCAGCACCTCCAACACTTGCTGTTCAGAGAATTTGCCATTTTGAACTAATTCTTCCTCTAAGTTTTGCCCATTAATGTATTCTTGTACCAAGTAAAAAAATTGGTCTTCCTGTCCTAGCTGCAAGCTCTTAACTATCACTGGAAAGAAGGCAAACAAGTCAGGAATTTGCTCGTGATCGTTACCAAGCTGTGCTAAAACTTCTGCTTCTCTCTCAAACATTATCTGTGCTTGTTGCAGTTGAGTTGAGGTTAAATTTCCTGCTGGTTGAAACTGCTTAACTACGCATTGACGCATTCCTGGTATTCGGCGATCGCGTGCCAAAAAGGCTGCTCCAAACCCCCCCCTTCCCAGCAGCTTCATGGGTACATATCGACCATCTAGCATCAGTGGCATACCACAGGTAGTACAGTACTTTTGCTGCGTTGTTTTCAGCGTCGTAATATCATCTAAATCGGCAAAATAGTTTTGTGGGCGTGGGCAACGTGGACGAGTACAGTAAACTTCCATTTTTCTGATTAGTCATTAGTCAAAATAATTCGTAATTGATAATTCGTAATTCGTAATTCATTCAGGTTACATAGAAACTAAATTTCTTTAAGAATAACAGGAACCTTTTTTTCCTGATGTCAAACCCCTAGCTTGCCTACGGCGCACGGTGCGAATAGCTATGAGGTAATAATTACGAATTACGTAGGCGTAGCCTTACAGTAGGGGATTACGAATTATTTGGTCATTGGTCATTTACAAAACAACAAAAAGCAAATGACAAAAAAAGAAGTATGAGCGCCGACTTCCGCCGATAGCGCAGCCTTTTCGAGTCCGCGTACTCCTGCAAAGAAGCAAGCCACGCCTTGGTCTCGTAGAGAGCGTCTAGTTCGCCTTCGCGTTCGCTGAAAGTGTATCCTTGGCGCAGCCTCTCCAAGAGTTGAGAAGGGTACAGAACTTCAAAGACTAATGACCAGATTTTAGACTTCGCCGGAGGAGTTGGAGGTCACTGCATCCAATGTAGTTACCACCATGCTTTTTTGTGCCAATGTTAACACATCTTGATTCCATCCTGGGTTTGCAAACTGGGGCAAAATTTCTTGACTAAAAGCTTCTGCGGCCTTGGATCTATACCGATTAGGATTAAAAATCAGCCACAGTGTCCGTTTGACGACGACGCCTTCAATGTTGGCACAGTGCAGAACACCCATTTGTAACTCTTTAGCGATCGCGCTAGTTGAGACAAAGGCAGCCCCCAAACCAGATTGCACAGCATTTTTAATTGCTTCAATGGAATTTAGTTCCATTTCAACTCTCAACCGCCTTGTATCAATCTCACAGCGTGCTAGCACTTGATCAATTACTTTGCGGATAGTCGATTGGGAATCTAGGGCAATGAATTGTAATTTATACAGGTCTTCTTTGTGGATTTTTTCAAGTTTGGCAAAGGGATGAAAGACAGGTAAAATCAGCGCTAGTTCATCTTCAGCGTAAGGAACAATTTCTAAAGATTCTGATAGTTCACCGGGAATTTCACCGCCAATAATCGCCAGATCAACTTGTCCGTTAGCGACACTCCACGCAGTTCGTCGGGTAGAGTGGACGTGTAATTGCACTGCCACATCTGGATATTTTTGTCGAAACATCCCGATCATCCTGGGCAAAAGATAAGTGCCAGTGGTTTGAGAAGCACCGACAATCAAAGTACCGCCTTGGAGATTTTGTAAATCCTCGATCGCCCGGCAGGTTTCCTGACACAGGCTGAGGATTTTTTCACCGTAGCTTAGAAGTAGATGGCCTGCTTCGGTTAATTGGGCGCGTCGTCCTCCCCGGTCGAATAAGGGGACATCTAGCTGCCGTTCGAGATTTTGAACTTGCAAGCTCACGGCAGGTTGGGAAACGTAAAGACTATCAGCGGCACGCTTGAAGCTTCCTTCTTGGGCGATCGCTTTTAAAATACGTAACTGATCTAAAGTGAAAGGAAGGTCAGACATAAGGCTCAACCCACAAACTTTTAAAGGAGCGGATGCACGCAACAAATTAGCTTTGGCAGCAATCAGCCAAACATGATTTGTTGCATATTAAACTTGAAGGCTTGACTCGAAAAAGACATTAGCACAACATCTTGACTAAAGTCTCCTTTTGAATACTTTGTGGTATTGGTTGTACTGAATTCAATTTTATTTAAATTACTTCATCCGTGTATATGCTGCTGATCTCTTGGTTGACACCTAGTCATTTTGTCATACTGGGGTTGCAAATAGTTTTTGCGATCGCTCACAGTGGAGGCGCTGCTTTGCGCCCTTGGTCAGAAAAATATATTGGCCCAAGGCTTTATCGCATTCTCTTTGCATTAGTCAGCCTACCGTTGGCTGTGATATTAATTATTTACTTTTTTGGGCACCGCTATGATGGTTTGCAACTTTGGCAGGTACAAGGGGTGCCAGGAGTGCGAGAATTTGTTTGGTTACTGTCAGCAATCTCATTTTTGTTTTTATATCCTGCTACCTTCAATCTACTAGAAGTTGCTGCTATTCAAAAGCCCCAAGTTCATCTTTACGAAACAGGAATTATTCGGATTACCCGTCATCCCCAGATGGTGGGACAAATAATTTGGTGTGTTGCCCATACTCTGTGGCTAGGTACTACCTTTACACTTGTGACTTCCATTGGATTGGTGTTGCATCACTTGTTTGGGGTTTGGCACGGGGATCGCCGTCTCTTGCATCGCTATGGGGAAGCTTTTGAAATTGCCAAACAGCGGACTTCAATTATTCCCTTTAAAGCAATTATTGACGGGCGTCAATCTCTCAAATGGCAGGAATTTCTCCGTCCTGCCTATTTGGGAGTTGCCATTTTTATCGCTTTGCTTTGGTGGTCGCACCCTCTGTTGCAGGAAGCAACTAGTAGGATAAGATGGGAAATTTAGGCGATCCCCACTGTCAGCATAAAATCCCAAATAGATGGAAATTTCAGCTTATCAATTGCCCCCAAATCAATGTAGGATAAATTCAAACATCTATTCAGTGGGGTGCGTTCAGTCAGCTTGAGATTTTATATTGGTAGTTGAAGTCCCGTTGTATTTCCTTGGGAGTAAGTGGCAAATTCAGTCAAATTCCCAGGTGGAGACGGCAATCAGGAGTTAAAGATCCAAAAAAGCCACCGTGAAAGTAGCGCTGGCTTTTTTGTCAGAGACACATCAACGCCCTCAATCTTTGCCTAATTATTCTGTGTCCTGAGATTTGGTTCCTGAAAGCATCTATCGGTAGTTACTGACTTGCCAATCTTCACTTCAGTACTGATAGGTAGTTTGATATAAAAACCTTATAATCCAAGAGGCGTCATGGTTTTGTCGGTTAGTGAGCAGACATTTACTCAAGAAGTTTTAGAATCTCCTATTCCTGTTTTAGTTAATTTTGAAGCACCTTGGTGTGGTTTGTGTCGGGTTATCCACCCACTGTTGTTGCAATTTCAAGCCCAATGCGGGGAAGAAATTAAATTGGTTGGGGTTAACGCCGATCAAAATTTTAAATTGTCTACTACTTATAGGCTAAAGTCACTGCCAACTTTACTATTGATTGAAAACGGCAATGTTCGGCATCGCTTAGAAAGCTTTCGCGGCAGAGAAGATTTACGTCTAGCTTTAGAACACATTAAAGCCAGCTACAGCAATTGCCCGAAAATCTACAAGAGTTCAAAAACAGTGGATTTAGAGTGTCGGTCAGCCTAAAGAGATTGCCCAGTCGTGAGTTTAATTATTACTCACGACTGGGCACTCACTACTCAGAGCTATTCTCGGCAAATCTAAAACCATGCTTAACACCCCACCCAAAGGTCATTGGGTGGGTTATTTTATCCTAAAGGGTGTGTGTCACAATTATTAACAGTTCCGACACGCTAATCAAGAATTCTAAAAGTAGGCGTCAGTGATGGAAGTAATCTATCAGTATGCCTGGCTGATTCCGGTGTTCCCTCTTTTTGGGGCAATGCTGGTCGGTCTAGGGTTAATCTCGTTGAATCAGGTGACAAACCGCCTACGGCAGCTTAACGCTGTGGTGATTATCTCCATGATGGCAGCAGCTATGGGGCTGTCGTTTGCCTTGTTGTGGAGTCAAATTCAAGGACACGCGCCTTATATCCGCACCTTTGAGTGGGCAGCAGCAGGTAATTTTCACCTGAGCATGGGCTACACTATTGACCACCTGACAGCCCTAATGCTGGTGATTGTCACAACGGTAGCCTGCTTAGTCATGGTTTACACCGATGGCTACATGGCTCACGATCCCGGTTATGTGAGGTTTTACGCCTATCTCAGTTTGTTTGGCTCCTCAATGTTAGGTCTGGTGGTCAGCCCCAACCTAGTACAGGTTTATATATTCTGGGAACTGGTCGGGATGTGTTCCTACTTGCTGGTCGGTTTTTGGTACGATCGCAAGTCAGCAGCCGATGCCGCTCAAAAAGCGTTTGTGACTAACCGCGTGGGCGACTTTGGTCTGTTACTCGGCATTTTGGGGCTGTTCTGGGCAACAGGCAGCTTTGATTTTAATATCATGGGCGATCGCCTCGCCCAACTCGTGCAATCAGGTTCTATCAGCAATTTTCTCGCTGTCCTGTTGGCGATTTTAGTTTTCTTGGGGCCAGTTGCTAAATCAGCCCAATTCCCCCTCCACGTCTGGCTACCAGATGCAATGGAAGGCCCCACCCCCATTTCTGCCTTAATTCACGCGGCAACGATGGTGGCGGCGGGTGTTTTCCTAATTGCCCGGATGTACCCAGTATTTGAACACGTCCCAGTTGCAATGAACGTCATTGCCTTTACTGGGGCGTTTACGGCGTTTTTGGGGGCAACCATTGCTATTACCCAAAACGACATCAAAAAGGGCTTGGCTTACTCCACCATTTCCCAACTTGGTTACATGGTGATGGCAATGGGAATAGGTTCCTACAGTGCTGGACTATTCCACTTGATGACCCACGCCTATTTCAAGGCGATGCTGTTTTTGGGTTCAGGTTCAGTAATTCACGGCATGGAAGGTGTCGTTGGTCACGACCCCGCCTTAGCGCAAGATATGCGGCTGATGGGCGGACTGCGAAAGTATATGCCCGTCACATCAATTACCTTTTTGATTGGTTGCTTGGCAATTTCTGGTATTCCCCCCTTTGCTGGCTTCTGGTCAAAAGATGAAATTCTGGGGAAGGCTTTTGAGGCTAACCCATTTCTCTGGTTGATTGGCTGGCTAACTGCCGGGATTACTGCTTTCTATATGTTTAGAATGTATTTCTCGACATTTGAAGGCGAATTCCGGGGTAATGACGAGAAAATCAAGCAAAAACTCAAGAAGGCTGCGGCGACAATTGTCCTGGAATTAGAGTCAGAAGAACTAGCCCCGAATTTTGGGCCTGGGGCGATGAAGAAAGGAGAATTGGCGGCAACTAGTGAGCATCATGACTCCCATGACTCCCACGGGCATCACAGCGACTCCCCCCATGAGTCGCCGTGGACAATGACGCTGCCGTTGGCACTGTTGGCTGTGCCTTCGATTTTGATTGGTTTGGTGGGAACTCCCTACGCCAATTATTTTGAAGAGTTTATCTTTCCTCCTAGCGAAACCCTCACCGAAGTTATAGAAAAAGCTTCCGAGTTCAATCCGACGGAATTCTACATCATGGCGGGTGCCTCAGTGGGAATTTCTTTGATTGCGATTACCTTAGCTTCGCTGATGTATTTGCGAGGTAAGATTGACCCGGCGGCGATCGCAGCTCAAATCCAACCACTTTACGAGTTATCCCTTAACAAGTGGTACTTTGATGACATTTACCATCGGGTTTTTGTCCTCGGCTTGCGTCGCCTAGCTAGACAAGTTATGGAAGTTGACTTCCGCGTTGTTGATGGTGCTGTTAACCTCACAGGCTTTTTCACCCTTGTTAGTGGTGAAGGTCTGAAGTACCTAGAAAATGGTCGCGCTCAATTCTATGCCTTGATTGTATTTGGGGCAGTTTTGGGCTTAGTGATTGTCTTTGGTGTTACCTGATTTTAATCGGGGTGGGCGAATGTCCGCCCCTAAGTTTTTTTAAGAGTCTAATTTAGACTCTTTTTTTTGACGGATAGTTCAGTAATTCGATAGTTTAGAAAAAGGCAGCGAATAGGCACATGACAAAGAAGAAATACATTTACTGGCAAGATGATGATATGTGGTTAGGTTATCTCGAAGAATATCCTGACTATTGGACTCAGGGTGAAACCGAAGAGGAACTAAAAGAAAATCTAGTCGATATTTATAGTGAATTAACAAGTGGAAATATCCAAAATATTCGTAGAGTTGCAGAACTTGAAGTTTCATGAAACGAAGAGATTTAATCAGTAAGCTTGAAGAGATGGGTTGTATCTTCGTTCGTCATGGTGGCAAACATGATTGGTATCAGAATCCAATAACAAAAATTTCTCAAGCTGTTCCCAGACATAGAGAAATAAAAGAGCAACTTGCAAAACATATTATTAAGATGCTTAGTGATGAAGCTGGCTAACACTAGGTTAGAGCCGACCTTTGAAAGCGGCTTTTTTAGGGTGAACTTTTGACTTGATTGGGAGTATCACAATTTCCTCTGCTGTCGCGCCTTGCTTAAAGACCGCAACCACAGTATCCAATGTCACGCTGGTTTTGCCCATAAGAATCATACCATCCTCATTTGCTTTCAGAGGATCAGTTTCAGCCACAATTGCCAGGGTCATAAGCATCTTCAAATTAGCTGCCTTGATAGTAGCAAATTCTCGTCTGTCTCAGAGGTTATGTTAGACCGGAGACTTTGATTATATCGATATCAACGCCAAGAGCAAAACAGTACGATTTCGATTATAAAATCCACAAGCTTGCCCAATTCACTTGAACTGGTTTGCACTGTCGTTTCCATGTCACCAGTACTCAATATTTGTGCAACAGGCTTTCCCGTATTGCGCTGCCAAACTTCTCCCCAATAACCATCATTACAATCAGCGTCACCTCCATTGACAACCATTCGTAATTTCATTGTCAATTTATCTGAAGTAATAATATCAAAATCTACCCAGTAATACTGTCCAATCTTATCGAAATACTTTGATGGATGCTCTCTATAATAAAACCTAGCATTTTCTCTATGATGATCAGGTATGTTTGGACATTCTAAGTATTCTGCCGTACTACATTTTCCTAGAATTGAAACTGACCGAATTGAAAGGATAATTTCATCGAATGTATCCATCCAAGTGTGTGCCTCTCTTAGTTTGGCGAGCGATTCTCCCTCTAGTGGATGTTTATTTTTAACAGGCGACAACTTATTAATGCAAGTAGGCCATTTAACTTGCCTATCTTCTTTACTATACAGAATCCACTTCTTCGTCATAGCAATTGCTCTTTAAGGATTTTCAGGATCAAAAAAAACTACTAAATATTTAAAATATGGAATTTTATTACAAGTGTTAAATAAAAGAGCGATCGCGTTATGAAAAAAAGCTCTCATAATCGTCATGACTACCTATCCATAACCATGTAACTGTGTCACCCTCCGAAACCCCAATTGCTCGATAATTGCGAGTTATTCTGACAGACCAAATATTGTCATCGTTATTTATACATTTGAAATGCAAAGACGGATGAAAAGGATTTTCTCTCCATAAGTGATAAGCTTTTCTTGCACTCTGTCTAACTTGCTTGTCAAGGGACTGATATTTATCCCAAAAACAAGGAAGGGTTGCAGATTTCATAAATTTTCATAGTTCATTGGTTTTGCAAGTCCTTCTGCAATCTCTCTTTTAGCGGATTGGGCAGATGCAATCAGTTGTTGTTGAGTTTTCTTAAATGATTTATCCCATTTCAATTCATCTTGCAAATCTTCTAGGTACTCTCGGAGATGTTCTGCAACTCTTTCTTGCACATCTTCAGATAAAGATTCCATCATCTTAATTACAGTAGCGATCGCTGGAGATGACATAATAGAATTTCCTTTATCAACTTTCCCTGTCTATTTTACTAAAAAACTCAATCAAATCGCCTACTGTAGTCCCAAAGCTCTAAAGCGGGGAAAATGGCTTTCAATTTGTGCGATTATTATTATGGTTAGTTCTCCTGTCAGGCTTTTCTCAACAACCACCAAACAGCATCGTGTATTTTGAGCGATGGGTTGGGCTACGCGTAGAGGCGGAGCGGCTTGTCGTAGACATCGCATCACTAAAATTCTAGTTTAGCGGCTTTTTTAGGGTAAACTTTTGACTTGACTGGGAGTATCCCAACCCACATTCCGCACCCCCAAGTGTCAAAAGAGACTCCCAAGAGAAAAAATCGGGGATTGCCAATTTAATTAAATCAACCTAACGAGGAAGACTAAATCCCCAAAAAGCTGTTAGTTAATAACTAGTGACTTTTTGCCAAACATGATTTTGATAGCAGATGAATTGTGATGAATACAGCTAATTTTCCGTGGCTGACGACGATTATTCTGTTGCCGATAGCCGCCTCACTACTGATTCCCATCATCCCGGATAAAGAAGGCAAAACAGTGCGCTGGTACTCCCTGATCGTAGGGCTGATAGATTTTGCACTAATTGTTTATGCTTTTTATACTAGGTATGATTTCTCCAATCCAGATTTGCAGTTGGTGGAGAGTTACCCCTGGGTACCCCAACTAGATTTGAATTGGTCAGTAGGGGCAGATGGCTTGTCTATGCCCCTAATTATTTTGACTGGATTCATTACCACGCTGGCGATTTTAGCAGCTTGGCCTGTTACCTTCAAGCCCAAGCTATTTTACTTCTTGATTTTGGCGATGTATGGCGGTCAGATTGCCGTGTTCGCCGTCCAGGATATGCTGTTATTTTTCCTGGTGTGGGAACTGGAACTGGTGCCGATATACTTCCTGCTGTCGATTTGGGGAGGCAAAAGGCGGCAATATGCAGCGACCAAATTCATTTTATACACTGCTGGCGGGTCACTGTTTATTTTGCTGTCTGCCCTGACAATGGGATTTTACGGCGATACGGTGACGTTCGACATGCGATCGCTCGCCTTAAAAGACTTCGCCCTCAATTTCCAGCTTGCCCTCTATGCTGGCTTCCTGATTGCCTACGCCGTCAAGTTGCCGATTATTCCCTTGCACACCTGGCTACCTGATGCCCACGGTGAAGCTACAGCCCCTGTACACATGTTATTAGCAGGTATTCTGCTGAAAATGGGCGGTTACGCCTTAATTCGGATGAATGCCCAAATGCTCCCCGATGCCCACGCTTATTTTGCACCAGTGTTGGTGGTTTTGGGGGTAGTTAATATCATCTACGCTGCCCTGACATCCTTTGCCCAGCGCAACCTAAAGCGAAAAATTGCCTACTCCTCAATTTCGCACATGGGCTTTGTGATGATTGGTATTGCCTCCTTCACCGATTTGGGATTGAGTGGGGCAGTGTTGCAAATGGTTTCCCACGGGTTAATTGGGGCGAGTTTGTTCTTCCTGGTTGGCGCAACTTACGATCGCACACACACCCTGATGCTGGATGAAATGGGTGGTGTCGCTAAGAGAATGCCGAAGATTTTCGCCATGTTCACCACCTGTTCAATGGCTTCTTTGGCATTGCCAGGGATGAGCGGTTTTGTGGCAGAATTAATGGTATTTGTTGGCTTTGCTACTAGCGATGCTTATAGCTCTACCTTCAAAGTCATTGTGGTGTTTTTGATGGCAGTGGGAGTAATTTTAACTCCGATTTATCTGCTGTCGATGTTGCGAGAAATTTTCTACGGAGAAGAGAACAAGGAATTAGTTTCTCACCAAGCTTTGATAGATGCTGAACCCCGCGAAGTATTTATCATTGCCTGTTTGTTGATACCAATTATTGGTATTGGTTTTTATCCGAAGTTACTGACTCAGATGTATGACGCGACAACTGTACAATTGACGGCAAGATTGCGTGATTCCGTGCCGACATTAGCACAGCAAAAAGACGAAACACTAAAGGTTTCTTTGAGTGCGCCCCAAATCGCTAATTAAGTTGCGCTCGCTAGTTTAGTTTAAATATTGATTGCTTTGAGGGCGGGTTTTATACCTGCCCTTTTTTGATGTAGATTGCTTGGAGGCGATCGCTTAATCAATTTTCTAGTTTAGATCTTCAAAATACTTCTATTTTTCTCTAATGCCAAGAAGGTTTCCTCACCTCTGTAGACAATATTAATTTGTCCTCCAAACACATCATCAATAGCCAAAAACTTCTTGCCATTTATCTCTTCAAATTCGCAACTCCCGATGATTCTAGAAATATTTCCAATGTCAATATAATTAGCCGTACTTATCTGTTCAACACCCGTTAATCGGATGAAAATATAGGGTTCAGCGAGGGTAATACTTTTTTTTATTTCATCAGGCAACCAAACAGAATCCCAGTCAATAGCTAAAGTTATGGCTTGTTCATATCCAATGTTATAGAAAATACCTATCCAATAAGAATCATGTAATGTATATTGTTCATTAAAATCTCCAAAGCTCATATTTTTGCCTGACTGCCAAGGTAAGCAATTATTAATAAGCTCTTGATAAAGCCAACTTGGGTAATAATTTTCTATCAAATTAAACAGCCCTACTTTTTAAGCTTTTTTGGAGGGATTTGCAAAATGAACTTGGCTAATCAAAATATATAGCAATCCTAAATAATTCATTAAACTTTTCTCTTTTTTCTCTTCGGGGTTAAGATTAAAACTCTTTGTCCAAGTCAATGCTGATTCGGTAAAGTAAAAAAACTCATCGAACTGAGTCCAAAAAATCCTCTATGTAGTAAGTGAGTAGATGTATTTTTTACAATTTTCATAAAAATATATTTTAAGCTAATTGATTTGTTTGTAACCAGTTAAGTAAATCTTCCATAGCAGTAAAATCTAACATTGAAATTCTTTATCTAGAAATTCGTAGGGACGTTCCCAATCAATTAATGCAGAAGTTTCTGGAAAAAAGAAATGCATTGCTTGAGGAAAATAAACTTCTATAATTTCTTTCCAAGGGCTATCAAAATCAGCGCGTAGGCGTAGCCCGTCGTAGACATAGTTAACATTGGTCATGAATTGATTGCAGATGATATTTTTGAAAAAATCCTAACATTGGGTTTTGCTTTGCTCAACTACTACTTATTAGCTTATTTATCCAAGAGACTGATTTTCGTGACATTGATGTAAATACTGTAATTTGACCCTGGAAGATCCCCCCAATCCTTCTTAAAAAGCTTGTCATTACCAATATCTCCTGAACCCCTCACACAGTCTAGAGTACAGAAGATTTTTTCTCCTGGTAGGTGTAGGTAATCAGCCCAGCTACCAAATTCACCATGAAATTGAATACTCTGGAATGTTCGATTTGAACAATATTCTGCCCTTTTTTGCTATTGTTCAGTTGGAGATTGTGGTAGTCAGTACCGAAAAATCACGACTTTAATGTAAAATTTTGCAATCACAACTCTGTGAATACTGAGAATAGAGATACAAGGTGATGTCTACGACAGGCTATTTGGCGTCGCTAAAAATGGTTCTTTATTCTGGCGCTGCGATCGCACATCAATAGATTACTTACAATCTATCTAAAATCAGATTTGGCAAAACCGCTCATGTTAAACTACAATCCGCTGCATTGTTTGCCATCTTCCGAAGAACTACCCGACTCAGATGATACCGCTGTGGATAATGAACTCCAAAATTTAATTCCCGGCTTGCTGAAAACGACACTCGCTTTGGTTTGGTGCGATCGCTGGGATTGGTTCTTTGGTGTTGACATGGGTATTTATTATCACCCAGACAAACCAGCCATTGTCCCTGATGGGTTTCTCAGCTTAGGAGTTAAACGCGTCATTGATGAGGACTTGCGCTTAAGTTATGTGCTGTGGGAAGAAAAGAAGCAGCCAATTTTAGCGCTAGAAGTTGTCTCCCAAATATATCGGGAAGAATATAGCACCAAGAAAGAATTTTATGCCAAAGAATTAGGAGTTTTGTACTACGTTGTGTATAGTCCCCTTCGGCGTAAAAAGTCACCTTTGGAGGTATATCATCTAGTTGATGGGGAATATATTTTAATGTCAGGAAATCCCGCTTGGCTACCAGAGATTGGTTTAGGAATTGGGCGAGAACGGGGAATTTATCAAGGTATAGTGCGGGAGTGGCTGTACTGGTATGACGAGGAAGGGCAAAAATTGCTGACACCAGAAGAACGCATCAGGGAAGCGGAAGAACGCACAACTTTTGAAGAACAGCGACGTGTGGAAGTAGAACAACAAGTGAAAATGTTAGTGGAAAGGTTGAAGGGGCTTGGTGTTGATCCAGAAACTTTGTCATAGATTCACCAGATTTCGGAATTTTTGCTGCTTTAATGTTAATTAGCTTCCTGGCTAGGGAATTATATCTATAAAGTAACTCATCACTTGACGGTACAAATCATCAAGGCTGGTTGCTCAATAAATATATTTACCAAAACCTGCATCAAAAATATGGAAGTTAAATTAGGATTTGGAGCAGTCCCAAAACCTCAATATGTTTTTGTCAGCAAAGAATCGGATCACTGCTGGTATATGCTTGCTGAAGATGAAAAACGCATCCCAATTTATGAAAAAGCGTTGACTGGGGTAATTACAGGGATAGAAGTTAATAAAAAGGTTGAAAATACATTCGGAGAAGTTATAAGAACAGATTTAAGTGTTTTGGCAGATAAACCTTATATTATCCGCTCAGGAAGCGATACCTATTTCTGTAAAGGCTTATTGCTATCTTTAGATATTCTTACTTTTGAACAACTGCTTCATCCACTTACTATTGCTGTTAGTCCTGGAGATAAAAAAGTAGTATTCTGTAATATTTACGATCCAGTCACTTATCACTCTGTAGGTGTTAGTTGGGATGGACACAGGGAAATTGACTGGCAAGCTCTAGGGCAAAAAGTTAATTTAAAAATTAATAGAATTAAAAATTTAAATCAAGAGCCAATACAAATATCTGCTAATACAACAGCATCAGAAATTCATGCAGTTTTAATAGCTCAAAGTGATACATATTTAGCTCAATTAAATTGGACTCCAGAGCAGGGAAGGGAGTATTTGCAGCAGAGATATGGCAAGCGATCGCGCCTACAACTCAGTGATACAGAAATTCTGGACTTCATTGATTACCTGAAGCTACAACTAACCTAAACCTGCCCAACTTAGCTGCTGTTATGTGAACTTGGGATAATTGCGATTACCCTTCTGCTACACTGAGATGTTAGGCTGGGATAATTGCGATCGCAGAATTAGAGTTAAATAAAAGTACCTGATATTAAAATACTTGCATGAACTCAAGGGTTGATTTGTTGACTCGCATTACTCAAACTTCTGGTCAGTGTGGTGGTCGTCCTTGTATTCGAGGTATGAGAATTCGTGTGAGTGACATTTTAGAAATGTTGGCTGAGAATGTCAGTGTTTCTGAGATTTTAGAGGATTTTCCCGATCTCGAACTCGAAGATATCCAAGCCTGTTTATTGTTCGCAGCACGGCGAACTGACTTTCCTCGACTGACAGCATGAAAATTTGGATTGATGCTCAAGCGATCGCTTTTAGTCCAAATCTTCTTCGGTAAGTCCAACTTCCAACGAACCTTGAATTGCATCTTGCAGCATCTCTAACAAATGTTCGTAGCTGTCTCCCCAAGTGTGACATCCTGGTAGGGCTGGTACAGAACCACACCATACGCCGTCTTCTTGCCAGATAACTGCTTTAATTTTCATCGCCAATCATCTTCACAAGATTGCGACTAATATTTTATCGCCTTTTCCCTGTATTGAGGTTTTCGTTGGGAATAACAGCGATCGCACTTACACCGATTACCTAAAGGTTGCCGAACAAGAACAGACAAAGAGACGAGAGATTGAGGCTTGGGAAAAAGAAACAATCACCAAGATTAATGCCCAGCGAGAATTGCTGATGGCGTATCTAGATCGCTCTTTTGATGAACGTGCAGAAAACTTTCGCGCTTTATTTGCTGTCGTTGATAATGCGATCGCATCCGGTAATAATGAACAACTAGCCCTTACCTTAAACTCAATTACAGAAATAGCTAAATCTAGCCCCTTCAAAGACCTTGCAAATTTAGCTTCTGTTCGCGCCGCCCTAGATGATCCAGATCACGAATGGACATTTTGATTTTATAACAGTGCGATCGCTCTCCCAAAATCTTTTAAAAAAGCTTGCCAACACAGGCTTTTTTATGTGGTGTAAGGCTTACAGGCTACAGGCGCTCTGAGATAATAGCGATCGCCATTACCGTTGCATTACAATATATTGCAATATAAGACTATGCAAGACAGCCTGATTTGATGGCACGATGAGCCAAGAAAATATTAGGTTTCGGATAGATTGCGATCGCAAAGCTGCACTTGATGCGATGCCTTCTCTACGAGACGCTAGGCGAACGGCGGGCTACGCCTACGCAGCTGGAATAAACCGCGATCGCTTTTGATATTTTTGATATTAATTTAGGTCACGGTACAACGCTGATTCGGGAGAACCAAACATTTCAATTATTGTTGAAATTACTTGAAAATAAACCGTCGTTGTATCTCAAACGACGGTTTCTTCAATAATTCTTCGGTTGTTATCGCAAACTCACGTTACTTTAAATGTTCAGTAAAAAATGACGTGAGTTTATCAAAGGGAATTAACTCAACTCTGTCATATAAATCAACGTGTCCTGCTTTCGGAATGATATACAATTCTTTAGGTTCGGCTGCACGTTTGTAGGCATCCTCACTAAACTCTCTTGAGTGAGCCTTATCACCCGTAATGAAAAGCATAGGACGAGGGGAAATCGTTTCTATATCATTAAACGGATAAAAATTCATAAACTTAACGTTACTACTTAGCGTCGGGTGCGTTGTGAGTTCCGGCGATCCTCCTTTAGGCGTGTATTCACCTCTTGGTGTACGGTAGAAATCATAAAACTCACGCTGGATAGGGTGTGTGTTTTCATCTAACCTATGTACAGTACCACCCGTGTATTTGGTTTCACCATCGGTAAACTCTACATAACGTTGCTTTGCAGCCTCCTCCTGGATTTTCTTTCTCTGCTCAAGGGTCAGCGAATGGTTAAGTGCATTTCGGTTGGCTGCTCCCATATCGTACATGCTGACAGTTGCGATCGCTTTCATTCGCGGATCAATCTTAGCGGCACTGATAACAAAGCTTCCGCTACCACAAATTCCAATTATTCCGACTCGGTTTCTGTCAACAAATGGACGGGTGCCAAGAAAGTCAACTGCTGCACTGAAATCTTCAGAATATATATCAGGCGCAACAGCGTTGCGTGGTTCGCCCTGACTCTCACCCCAGAAAGACAAGTCAAGAGATAAAGTCACAAACCCTCGTTCAGCCATATTTGCAGCATACACGTTGGCACTTTGTTCTTTTACAGCTCCCATAGGATGCCCAACAACGATCGCCGAATGTTTTTTACTTTGATCTAAATTATTGGGAATAAATAGATGTCCCGCAACATTCATTTTGTATTGGTTTTTAAAAGTAACCTTATACATCTTAACGTTGTCGCTTACCTTAAAAGTTGTATATCCCTTTGGTGTTATTTGTTCCATTTCTTTTGTTGTTTTTGATTGTTCTTTTTGTTCTGCTTGTGTGTAAGGCTGCCCGCTGATCATAAGAGTCATCATCCCTAAAATTAATATATGTTTCATATAATTTTTCTCCTTTTCATTATTAGATTTAACGATTTAAATTGTTGCTCTATTAATCTTCAATTTCTCCAAATATTAATCTGCTTTTTATCAGCAACGTTTCTACCATTTGCTGTATGAGTTCAATTATACGGGCGTGAAAACGGATAGCGTAAGGACGTTTATCGAAAAAAACCGGACAATTCTCCAAAAATCTGCCGCGTCATCTGCTGAAGAGAAACAAAGCATTTAAAATGAATTTATGAACCAAAAAGAAGCAGAATTTGAAAAGCGAAAGATGCAGATCAATCGGGAAGATTTGATCGAAAGAATGATTCGTCTCGCTCTCGAAAACAGCCTTTTGGAAGTGTTTCCGGGCATTTTAATATATCAATCGTCGAAACCGACCGAGAGCCAGATATCCGTATTAAAGCCCGCCTTCTGCGTCATCGCGCAGGGCAGCAAGGATGTGCTTTTGAACGATCAATTATTTCACTATGATTCCGGTCATTACTTAATCTCGACGCTTGATTTGCCGATTATGAGTAATGTCGTCGAAGCATCCGAGGAAAAACCTTATTTGAATCTTCGGATAGACCTCGATCCGGCACTTGTTGCTGCGGTGATGATTGAATCCGGCATCGAAACAAAAAAAAGCGATGCCGGAGTCAAGGCGATGGATGTCAGCCCGGTTGATGCCGATTTACTCGATGCGGTCGTCAAATTGGTGAAACTATTTGACACGCCGGACGAAATGAAGTTTCTCGCGCCGCTCATCATCCGCGAGATCATCTACCGGCTTTTAAAGGGAAAACAGAGCGCACGCCTGGGTCAGCTGATCACTACGGAAGGCGACGCGCAGCGCATCTCCAGGGTAGTCAAGCAAATCCGCGAGAACATTGATCGTCCGTTGAAAATCGAAGATACAGCCCGCGAACTCGGCATGAGCGTGTCAGGCTTTCACTCTCATTTCAAGTCTGTTACGGCAATGAGTCCCTTGCAGTTCCAGAAACAAATACGGCTTCAGGAAGCACGCCGTCTGATGCTCGGCGAAAAGATGGATGTGGCGAGCGCCAGCTTTCGCGTCGGTTACGATGACGCGTCTTATTTCAGCCGGGAATATAAAAAACTATTTGGTATTCCCCCGCATCGTAACATCGCCAAGCTGCGAAGCAATTTAGGGTAATAAGAATTGGACAGGTTTATTGGTGCAAAGGACTAATACAAAAGAACTCTTGCATAAATATTTTCTGGTATAATGAAGGGTTATTTTTCTTGGACTTCTCTAAGTCCAAATAGCCACAATTTACCAACGGTAGCCAGTCTTCATCCAACACTAACTCTACAGAATATGGGCACTCTTCTGGAAACACGGAAATTAGTATTCCCGTTTGCTTGGCTGCTTGCCGACGCGCCCTTTGATAACTTTCCTGAAGTTGCTTTGTAGAATAGCTCTTAAGACTAGGACTATCTTCTATCGCTAACTCAATTTGGGTGCGAGAATCAGTAATCGAATCGAGCCAACTATCTGGGCGACGCTGGGGTTGATATTGCCACTTCAGCAAATGCAAAAGTAAGCGAATTAGTTGACTGGCAATACCCCGTCGTTCACTTTTGCCCAAGCCTTCAACCTCTTCAACCAGATGTTCTACATCAACTTCATGCCAGTGATGCGATCGCAATAGTTGGGCTGTCTGTTCAATCCACAAATTAAAATCTGCTGTATAATTTCCACTCATAGCCGTTCTCGATCAGCCGCATAGCTTAGGCAAGCCAAAATATCCTCTTGTGTCAAATAAGGAAAGTCATCAAGCAATTCCTCGTAGGTCATGCCAGAGGCAAGATAAGATAAAACATCGTATACAGTAATTCGCATTCCTCGAATACAAGGCTTACCACCTCGTTTTCCTGGTTCGATTGTAATAATGTTTTGATGCTGCACAGCTATTCAACCCTCAAAAATCTTCATCATCAACAAAAAATTCGGCATCGTCTTCCAATCGAGAATTACGCTGCCCAATACCAGTAAGTCCCCACAGAGGTTGCAGCAGTGCCATACCAATTAACCCCACACCAGCACTAAAAGCCAGCACTAAACCCATTGGTATCTGAATCGATTGAAATGTTAAGAATTTTAACGATACAGGTGTGGCATTTTGGACTGAAATAATTGCGATCGCTATTACCCAAACCGCTACAACTAGAGATGTCAAAAAAGGAGCGATTTTCATACTTTGAGCGAAGTTAGGAGTTAGAAGTTAGAAGTGAGAAGTTAGAAGTTAGGAGTTATTAATTTAGAACTCATAACTCATAACTGTTAATAGGAGTGAGAAGTTAAGAATTATTAATTTATAACTCTTAACTCCTAACTCCTAACTCCTACTTCTTATGCCTCTAATTTAGCAATAACACTCTCTAACTCTTGCGCGATTTGGGTAAGTTTTTCGGGAGTGTTGGTTTCTAGATAGACGCGCACCAGTGGTTCTGTACCAGAAGGACGCAGTAAAACCCAGCTACCTTCTTCTAAGTACAGCTTAATACCATCTTTACGCCCCACTTCCTTGACTTTAATTCCTGCTACCTCTGTAGGTGGATTTTTGGTAAAGGAGTCGATGACAGCGGTTTTGTGCGCCTCTGTGAGGTGCAAATCTAGACGGTTGTTGTAAAGTGGACCATCGGCTTCTGCGATCGCTTCTTTGACAAGTTGACTCAGCGGTTTGCCTTCATAGGCGATCGCTTCTGCCACTAGCATATCGGCTAAAACCCCGTCTTTTTCGGGAATATGCCCGATAATACTTAAACCGCCTGATTCTTCTCCACCGATCAACACGGCAGTTTCGCGCATTTTTTCGCCGATGTATTTAAAACCAACTGGTGTCTCATAAATTTGCAGCCCATTTTTAGCAGCAAAATTATCCAGCAGGTGGGTTGTAGCTACAGTGCGGACTATAGCGCCGGTTTTACCTTTGTTTTTGATTAAATGACGTGCTAGAACTAGCAGCACAGTATTAGGAGTAAGGACGGTTCCTTGTTCATCAACGATACCAAAGCGATCGCTATCTCCATCAGTCGCCAAGCCCAAATCTGCTTGATCGCGAAGTACTGCTTCCACTAACTCAACTAATTGTTCTCCTTTGGGTTCTGGCATTCCACCCCCAAATAAAACATCCCTCCAATCGTGGAAACTTTCTAACTGAACGCCACTATATTGCAAAACTTCATCTAAATAGCCGCGAGAGGTAGAATACAAAGCATCGTACTTTACCTTTAAATTAGCGCTTCTGATTTTTTCTACATCAAGTAGGGTGTAGATAAATTGCAGGTAATCTGGTTTCGGATCGAAAATTGAAATTGAACCTGATGGGTTGCTCCCAGGCAACTCATCCGATGCGCTTTCTATATTTGCCACAATAGTATCAGTAATCTCTGGAGTGGCAGGCCCAGCATAATCGGGTATATATTTAATTCCACAGTAGGGTGCTGGATTATGACTAGCAGTAAACATTAACGCCCCAGCGGAATTTAAGTGACGGGCGTTGTAGGCAATTACTGGTGTGGGGCAATCCCGATCAGTAATTTTGACAGTCCAACCCAAGTCTGCCAGAACTTGGGCCGCTGTTTGGGCAAACTGGTCAGCTAAAAAGCGAGTATCGTAGGCAATAAGTACTGGTCTGTCTTTTGTGTAGGCTGTTTCTAAGTAAGTGGCGATTGCCCTTGTTACTTTCCGCACATTTGGGAAAGTAAAGTCATCGGCAATAATCCCTCGCCATCCATCGGTGCCAAATTTTATCTTGCTGGACATTTTTGCCACTTGCTCCCGTACATTATCAGTACTATAAAAGCTTCGCGCAAAGCGTGTGTAGCAGCAAGTATCCTCGGAAGTTCTTTTCTAAGAAAGCCTTAGGTTAAACTTCTCCCCACCGTATTTTCTCTCACTGTTTCTGAGCAATGTCAACCCCCGATCGACCTTTTGCCAGTTATCACCTTTGGTCTCTAGTTGCCCCAGCGACCGGGCAAGAACGCTGGCATTGCCAGATGAGACGGGGGTTTATCAAAGCGCGGCAACACGAACCACAAGTCAAAGCGCTGTTAGCGCAAGCCACCGCACCCCAGCGGATTGGCATACTCGCCCAAAAAGGCGTTTATGAGTTTCATCATCACAGGCATCTGTTGAAGCAATCAGATGGTGTAGAAAGAGTTGCACAACTACTGAAATTAGGTAACTCAAGCGATCAAGTCCAGCAACGGGTGCTGCAAATTTTGAAAAAATATCACGATGCACCGTTGCTTTTGGATAAAGATATTATCCAATTAACTCCAGGTGATGAAGGCTTTCCTAAACCGATAGTAGTTGAACAAGAGGATTATTGCTTTCGCTTATATGCGGCTATGGACTGCGTTTTCATTGAGTCTGATAGCACGTTACATATTTTAGATTTCAAAACTGGTAAGTCGGCTTTTGACCGACGACAGGCATTAGTTTATTTACTAGCTGCTCGTTATCTTTACCCTGGACGGGAAGCGGTTGCATCATTTTATAATTTAGAAATATGTAAGAAATCTGAGTTAATTAGCATCAATAATAGTGAATTAGAATCCTTAAAATTTGAGTTAGCTAATGTTGCTCACAAGCACCAGCACGATTTGCAAAAATATCAGGAAGAAACTAGTAATTTCAGTAAAATCTTCCCTCCAAATCCTGGCTCTCACTGCCGTTTTTGCCCATTTAACTCCATCTGTGAGTTTGCCGATTTTAAGCAGCATCAATCATATCCACTGCCGAGTTTAAGAGTTAATAGCTAATTAATTTATTTATTTGCCTTAGTTCAATTTTCAAAAAAGCTACTAAATACTCGTATTTTTACTGGACTGATTCTCTTCTCCTATCAGACAAACTAGATGTCAGATACACTGATTTTTATCTTTGGTTGTAAGGAGTTAAAACTAGTGCTATTAACAGTAAATAAATTCGTATTTAAATTTGTAGGAATTTCGACGTTTCTTTTACTTCTAATATTTAAGGGGATTTTACCTCAAACTGTTTATGTATTGCTGTCGTCTCTAGACACTTGTGCTGTTAAACCTGAATGTGCCGCTGCTGGCTCGGAATTAGCTTCTATTGCAAAGGCTGCAATTAGCACAACTAAAGCTCAAAATGAGCAGGTTCCAAATAAAGCGAAGGAGAGATATTGTTCTTTTTATCCACTTAATTTAGTTTGTGGCCCACAAGGTCAATCTTCAGTTCTTTATAATTACAAATTCCACCAAACAGTACATTACAGGAGGTCTGGCTATCCTGACAAATTTGTAACTCATCACTTTCGGAGTTGGCGACCTGTACCAGGGGCAATTAGAAGTTTAGCTCAACCTCCAGGTATTGAATTTGGTGGTGCTTATCCTCCATCTGGTGATTATGTAACCTGGATTCATTTAAATGATGGAGGTGGTAATAATCAAACTCGTGGGGTCGTTTATGAATATTCAACTGGCGACACCATGACATGGGATGATTATGCAAATTATTCTAACAATAATATTGAGGGAGAATGGATTAGCGATGTGGTTCGTGCTGATACACTGCCAGCTAATTCACCCCCTCGTGAGAGGAAAGATTGACTTCAATAAAAGCGCGATGTGGCTGTTCAATTAATAAATATTCATCAAATTAGAGGTTACTGCTATGAATGATTTTTCTAAGCTTCTCCAAAATTGTAGTTAAGCAGAGAGTATTAAGGTGTGTTATGCCGTAGGCATAACACACCCTACTCACTTTCTCAGGGTCTTTCCCCAATGCCCAAATTCAAAAAGGTGGCAATTCTTTAAGAATTGTGAACCGAATATGATTAATCGCTAAATCACCAATGGGGATATCTTCTTTGGTTAGCCGCGCACCTTGACTTGTCACAGTTTCAAAGGTGATACCTTTACCAATTTCAATGTGATACCAGCACAAGCCCATAAAAAAGCGCGTGGGATAAGGGCCACCTTCCCCCACATCGTCAGGATTTGATTCCATTGGCAACCAGCCGAAATTCGGGACGTAGAACTCCAGCCAAACATGATTAAAGTCGGGTTGTAGCGGCACTCCTAGTAAGTCACTATGAGGAGGACATTTGTACCTACCTACGGTGCGACAGGGGATGCCATTTAAACGGGATAAGGCAAGTAAGACGCCGACATATTCGCCACAGGAACCAACGCCCCGTTCTAAAACTATATCTGGCGGGTCAATGTAAGGTTTAATACCGTAGGATAACTGATCATAGACGTAGTTGCGGATGCTGTGCATTTTCCGCAGCACATTGGTTTCAGAACCAATCGCTTCTCTGGCGGCACGGCGAACAATGGTAGTATCCATTGCTAAATCGTCGTCATCTACTAGGTAGCGTGTTTCTAATTCTGGGGAAAGTTCAGGTATATCTTCCACATCTCTGGGTGTGATGCGATACTTAATGCCTCTAACTTCCAAAAGTGCTTTCCAGCCAAATATATGCCGTTCGCCTGGAGCAAGAGAATCAAATTTAAAGACTGCTACACGTTGCCCTTCTATGACTTCTTCGGTAAAGGGGATACCAATGGGTTCAACGTGTTTCACCTTTTGACGCTCGGTTTCCGAGGGTAGGGCAATGCGCCATTCTACATCAGGTAAATAAACCTCGTCTAAGGGTGCAATTTCCTCAGCATAGGACATTTCAATCAGATAGCCATTAGAGAGGGCGTAGCGCTTATCTGGCTGGTAATCATAATACAGAGGATGAATAAAAGTGCGATCGCGGAACGTTAGCTCATGACTCGGATCAGCATTTGGGTTGTCCCGAATATAAGGCTCCTCTGAGGCGTAAGCGATGTAAATACTTTCTTTGCCTGTTTCGCCATTTTTATGGATTGCGATGCCTGTGGGAGATTCAAAGGGTGTCAGGACACTGAATTTAAGTTCTCCCGTCGCCCTGTCCATCGCGTAAACTGATTGTTCGGTGCGATCGCAAATCCACAGCATTTCCTGACTAACTGCCAAATTCTCTATCCCAACGCCAGGGGCATAAAATCTGGTAATCTCTTTTCGCGTTTCGCGGTCAAAAATCAGAATGTAGCCCAGCCTTTGGCAGCTGACATAAACTGTTGTTTCCCAAACAGCAACGCCATCAGCCTCATAAGGCAATGTCACAAAATGTTCTAGATCCAAAGCATCCAGCTTGCACAAGTAAACACTATTTTCTCGGCTCACCCACAAAGAATCTGACCACGCCGCTAGACCAGTGACATCGGTAAATTCTTTAACTTGATGGGGATTGAGAATTTTGCTGTTGTCAGATGTGGGATCAATCTCCAGTAGATGCCCTTTAATACTGTCAATGGCAATCAGTCTATCTTTAATGAAAGTAATGCCACACAGGGTAGCAGCAGTAAGCGGTCGAATTATTTTTTGCCCAAACATCTGGCTAACGGTCAAAGTGGGAAGTGTGAAACTCATACATATTAAGCATATTTATTCAATGGTTTAGCACGCCTAAGCAATTCAAAATTCAAAATTTGGCTTGAAAAGTTTGCTAGGGTCAAGAAACCCTACTGGTATGCGAGTTCGCTTGAGTGGGTAAATACACAAGCGACTGGCTTAACTTTCCGCAAAATTTCAAATCTTCGCCTCTGGTATGGTAGAGAAGAAATGCACTCGTGCCATGCATTCTGGCTATTAACTAGATGTCAATTAAAGCAATGGCAGCCTAAAATTAATTGTCGCATATGCTTCTGTAACAAAGCTTCAAAGCTTTATTACTCACAATTATCGGTACAATGTGTTCCGAAAAACTCTTTCGTGAGAAATAACACTATCTCAAAAAAGTATAAATTTACAAATATTAAGAATTACATATACACTCATACAACTGGGTGACAGCCTTAATGTAACTTTAGGAGATGGAATTCCTGCCATCACTAAATTATGATCGAATTTTGTAACCATTTGCTGTGACCCACACGATGTCTGCTAATTCTCTGCCTGAAGGTGCCGCTGTTTGGCATAGTTTAGAAGTTAATAAAGCGCTAGACCTGCTCGATAGTAACGCGGACAGTGGCTTAACATCCCAAGATATTCAACAGAGATTGCAAAAATACGGCCCCAACGAATTAGAAGAAACTGCTGGCCGTAGTGCTTGGGAAATTTTGCTGGATCAGTTCAAGAACATTATGTTGTTGATGCTGATTGGCGTCGCTCTGATTTCTGGGTTTTTAGACCTGATGCGTTTGCAGTCGGGCAATTTGAAGCCTGGTGAAGTGCCATTTAAAGATACGATCGCTATCTTAGCAATTGTCATCCTCAATGGCATACTCGGCTATGTCCAAGAAAGCCGTGCCGAAAAAGCCCTGGCAGCCCTGAAAAAAATGACTTCTCCCTTAGTGCGAGTCATCCGCGACGCTAGATTGGTGGAGATAGCAGCCAAGGAACTAGTCCCAGGGGATGTAATGCAGCTGGAAGCTGGGATGCAGATAGCCGCTGACGGACGTTTGATAGAAGAGTCTAATTTACAAATACGTGAGTCGGCATTGACTGGTGAAGCCGAAGCGGTGAATAAACAGGCATCACTAAAATTGCCCGAAGAAACATCATTAGGCGATCGCCTAAATGTCGTGTTTCAAGGAACCGAAGTAGTCCAAGGACGAGCCAAGGTTCTGGTGACTAACACCGGCATGACTACAGAACTAGGCAAAATTGCCACCATGTTGCAGTCGGTAGAAAGTGAGCCGACGCCGTTACAGCAGCGGATGACTCAACTGGGCAATGTCCTGGTTACGGGTTCTTTAATTCTGGTGGCGATCGTCGTCGCCGGCGGTGTAATCAAGGACGGAGGTTTTAAAAACATCCAAGAACTCTTGGAAGTTTCCTTGAGTATGGCGGTTGCTGTGGTGCCAGAAGGTTTACCAGCTGTAATTACCGTCACCTTGGCACTGGGAACTCAGCGAATGGTGCGCCAGAATGCCTTAATTCGCAAATTGCCAGCAGTGGAAACATTGGGTTCTGTAACCACCATCTGTTCTGATAAAACCGGTACACTAACTCAAAACAAAATGGTGGTGCAATCGGTTTCCACTAACAATAAGACTTTTCGCGTCACTGGAGATGGTTATGCTCCCACAGGAGATTTCCAGTTAGATGGTCAAGAAATTTCCCTAGAGGAGTCTCCAGAAATCTCAGCATTATCAGTCGCCTGTGCTGTTTGTAATGATTCGGTGTTGCAAAAAGAACAAGGGGAATGGGCGATTTTGGGAGATCCCACAGAGGGGGCATTGTTAACACTGGCGGGAAAAGCGGGAATCGAAAAAGACCAGTGGAACAGTAAGTTACCTCGCGTTGCGGAGTTTCCCTTTTCTTCGGAACGCAAGCGGATGAGCGTGATTGCTCAGGTGCAGGAAGTCGCCACAGGTGAAGCGTCTTCGAGAGGTGTTGACCCTGCGATCGCCGGCTTTATCCAATCTGAACCTTACTTAATGTTTACCAAAGGTTCTCCAGAATTAACCTTGGCACGTTCCACTCAGATTCATTTGGGTCATGATACAGGCCCCTTGACCGAAGCACAACGCCAGAAAATTTTGGCAGAAAATGACCAAATGGCGAGTAAAGGTCTGCGGGTGCTAGGTTTTGCCTACAAACCCCTGGCAGAAATTCCACCGGAAGGTTCAGACGAGGCATCTGAGCAAGATTTGGTGTGGCTGGGATTGGTGGGAATGCTGGATGCGCCCCGCCCAGAGGTGAGGGCAGCTGTGCAAGAGTGTCGGGATGCAGGCATTCGCCCAGTGATGATTACTGGCGACCACCAATTAACAGCACGAGCGATCGCTACCGATTTAGGAATTGCCCAAGAAGGCGATCGTGTCCTCACAGGTCAAGAATTGCAACGGATGAGTGACCAGGAATTAGAGCAAAATGTTGACTTGGTGAGCATCTATGCTAGGGTTTCCCCTGAACACAAACTGCGAATTGTCCAAGCACTGCAACGCCGAGGCCGATTTGTCGCGATGACAGGCGATGGCGTCAACGATGCTCCAGCCCTCAAACAAGCTGATATCGGTATTGCGATGGGCATTACTGGCACCGATGTAAGTAAAGAAGCCAGCGACATGGTGTTACTTGATGACAACTTCGCCACCATTGTCAGCGCCACCAAGGAAGGCAGAGTTGTTTACACCAATATCCGCCGCTTTATTAAATACATTCTGGGCAGTAACATTGGCGAAGTTCTCACAATTGCCGCCGCACCCTTAATTGGTTTGGGAGGCGTTCCCCTTACCCCCTTGCAAATTCTCTGGATGAACTTGGTGACAGATGGTTTACCAGCCTTGGCATTAGCTGTGGAACCTCCAGAACCAGATGTAATGCAACGTCCGCCTTTTAGTCCCCGCGAAAGTATTTTTGCTAGGGGATTGGGTTCTTATATGATTCGCATTGGGATAATATTTGCCATTCTCACCATTACCTTAATGTGGTGGGCTTATCAACATACCCATGCCCCTGACTATCAGGGCGATCGCGATACTTGGAAAACAATGGTATTTACTACCTTGTGTATTGCCCAAATGGGTCATGCGATCGCCATTCGTTCCAATAACCGACTGACTATCGAGATGAATCCCTTCTCTAATCTATTTGTATTAGCGGCTGTTGTTGTAACCACGATTTTGCAGCTGATGCTAGTTTACGTCCCACCCCTGCGAGAATTCTTTGGTACTCACTACCTGAATATGCAAGAATTGGGGGTTTGTATTGGCTTCAGTGCCTTAATGTTTGTGTGGATTGAATTGGAGAAGATATTTTTGCGGATTATGGGCAAAAAGGCCGTCTGAAAAAGTGAGGAGTTATGAGTGAAGAGTGAAGAGTTATAAGATATGAGTTTTCAATTCCTAACTCCTAACTTTTAACTCCTAACTCCTAACTCCTAACTCCTAACTGTAGCTTCGCTATGTACCTCAAAACTCTAAACCTCCGCCAATTTCGCAATTATCAAGACCAAAAGGTTGAGTTCAATGCTGCCAAAACAATTTTGGTAGGTAATAACGCTCAGGGAAAGTCAAATTTGTTGGAGGCGGTGGAGTTGCTGGCGACATTGCGATCGCACCGAATGGCCCGCGATCGCGATTTAGTTCAAGAAGGGGAAGCCATAGCCCAAATTAATGCCACCCTTGAGCGACAAACAGGCATTAGTGATCTTACCTTAACGCTGCGCCGCAATGGTCGCCGTAGCGTTGCTCTCAATGGTGAATCTATCCGCCGTCAAATGGATTTTCTCGGCGTTCTCAATGCAGTCCAATTTTCCAGTTTGGATTTAGAACTAGTCCGCGGCGGCCCGGAAGGTCGCCGCAACTGGTTAGATACACTTTTAATTCAACTTGAGCCAGTTTATGCTCACATTTTGCAGCAGTATAACCATGTGTTACGCCAGCGCAATGCCCTTTTAAAAAAAAATCAAGACTCACCACTGGACACTCAGGACTCAGAACTTGCTGTCTGGGATGCACAGTTAGCTACCACCGGAACAAGGGTAATTAGACGACGCGATCGCGCCATACAACGGCTAGCTCCCATTGCTACCGCTTGGCACGCCAGTATCAGTGGCAGTACAGAAATTCTGCAAATCAAGTATGTGCCTAATATTCCTTTAGAGGATAACCATCCAGAAGAAGTGCAGCAAGCTTTTTTAGCAAAAATTCAGCAGCGAGCCGTTGCTGAAATGCACCAAGGCACTACCCTTGTCGGCCCCCATCGAGACGAAATAGAATTAACTATTAACCAGACACCCGCTCGTCAATACGGTTCTCAAGGTCAACAACGAACGCTGGTTCTAGCCTTAAAATTAGCAGAATTACAATTAATTGAAGAAGTCGTCAAAGAGCCACCGCTACTATTGCTTGATGATGTTCTTGCTGAACTCGATCTATCCCGCCAAAATCAATTGCTTGATGCTATTCAAGACCGCTTTCAGACCCTGATTACTACCACTCACTTGGGTTCTTTTGATTCCCAGTGGTTGAAGTCTTCCCAAATTCTTTTTGTGAAAGCAGGAGAAATAATTCCAAATTTATAATAATTGCGGTTGAAAAGCTGCTGCTTTTTGTCGAGTGACAAACTGCTGAGAAATTTTAATTTCCAGTTGACACTCTACTTTTAAACATAGTGTTAATTATTAAATGCTTTGAAAGCATTTACCTCAAATCTGATTACAGATTCAAGAAGATTCATAGTTGCGCTGAACCGCTAATATAAACAATTCCTGTTTGGAGGCTGTAACCACTATTATTTTGTTAGTCGGTTGCTTATTTCAGAATTTTTTTGTCCATTGTATTATCTAACGCTTTTTTATTACTCTGAAAAAATAAAATATTTGTAGGTTGGGTTGAATATTCGTGAAACCCCAACAAAATCAAGGATTCTTGGTGTTGGGTTTCGTTCCTCAACCCAACCTACCCCTAGATTTCAAAAAACTAATCACAACAAAGGTTTCTGATTTTTATCTCGTGAGAGTCATAAAAGAGCGCTAATCCCTCTTTTGTAACTTTGGGGAAAGAAAAATCTTACGCTTATCTTGAGATTCAGACATAATCAAGAATTGAGCGATCGCATCCCCCATTTCTCATTTAAATTGCCTTGTTGCAAAAAAAAAATCAGGTGATTAAAAATTTATGTATCAACCTAAAATCTTAATCGCCTCCTATTGACTATGGACGTTTTTCTAACCTTCTAAAAACGTTGAGAACCAGAAAAGTCAGCAGAGCGCCGATTAATCCTAACTGCCACAAACCACAGCCGGCAGCAATTCCCAAACCAGCCGAAACCCAAATAGCCGCCGCTGAGGTGAGTCCGTGAATTTCAGGTTGCTGTGATTCTTGAGAAGATTGGCGCACAATTTCTCCAGCACCGAGAAATCCTACACCAGCTGAAATCCCCTGAATCACGCGGCTGAGTGCATCATGAGTGGACTGTGACGCACCTGTTTGCATAATTATGAGAGTAAATATAGCTGAACCTAAACTCACGAGCATATGAGTTCTTAAACCCGCTGGTTTGCGCCTAATTTGGCGTTCTATGCCGATAATTGCTCCAAGAAGCAATGCAATACATAGCCTGAAGCTGATATTTAGCCAATCATTAGTTGCAAGGTAGTAAGTATTTGGCAATGTTTAGTCTGGTATAGAGAATTTTGTATAGTAGTACAACACGGTGTAAATCCAGATGCCATCTCAATTAATAAGACAACTTGCTCAGAGCAACTGGTTAAAGTTAGGCAAACTTCCGCCACACTGTATTAAGTTAATTATTAATTTTTTTTAGGACTTACGCAAAAAAGTTCTGAAGTAGCGGTAATTCATGAATTACCGCTACGACAAATCAGGTTTTTGAGACAAGTTTGCGTAACTCCTATTTTTACAAAAATATTGCAAAAATATTTTAATTTTTTATTGATGGAGTCCAATTCAACGGGTGTAATTTAATAGCTTATACCATATTTAGATTCTATGAATTTGGGAATATTTTTTAGGTGCAAATCAATATCTTCCATTGTTAGGATTATTTTCCAATAAAATATTATTTTTGTCAAAAATAAATGAAGCTTTGCATTGTGAAATTATGACAATGATCATAATCTAGGTAAACTACATGATTTTTAACTTTATTAAATAGTTTTTTAACTATCTAAAATAATTGAACTATAAAATTCTACCTCAAATTGCTAGATTTAACCCATACGCTCAATAATTAGATACAGTCATCTACAACTCGAGCAAACAACTAAACCCCCGGTTTCAGGGAAAAGAGGCTAAATGAAGGAAAATATTTGATTTACAAAGGAGTCGAATTACAGCAATACATCGTGTGACTAGCAATTAACCAATAATAAGTTCGGCAAATTAAACGTAAATGCTGGAAACTCATCTTCATAGAGAGTCCGTGGATTTACGGCTGATAATGTATCAGGAGGAAATGGCTGTGGCTACAAATAGACAACTGACACTAACAAATTGAGTGGACAAACTCTACTGGCTAGACCAAATTAAACTACAAGACCGCGCCAAAGTCGGTGAGAAAGCCTTTTACTTGAGCAGAATTATCCAGCGGGGCTATCCGGTGGTGCCTGGTTTTGTGGTTTCGGCAGAAGTTTTGCGACAATTTCTCGAAAATCTCAATAGTTCAGAGTCATTAGTGGCTGACTTACCCCATTCTTCGTTACACCTAGATGTAGCTAATTGGCGTCAACTTCAGCAGGTAGCTGGTCGCTTGCGCCAAGAAATTCTCACTGCGACTGTGCCACAGCAGTGGGTGAGTACAATTTTCCAAGCAGCTAGAGAATGGCAAACTGGCTGTTTGATTCTTCGGCCAACCTTGGCAGTATCAAATGCTACCCCAAATATGAAGAATATATCTGGTTTGCTGGAGTCGGTGTTTTGCCAGTGCGAACCCGAAGCGATCGCAAAAGCATTAAAGCGTACCTGGAGCCAGATATTTCGTGCTAGAAGTCTACTATATTGGCAGCGGGCAGGGATTAATCTGCAACAAATAAGTTTAGCAGTTTTAGTTCAACCTGTTGAGAATGCGATCGCCAGTGGTTTACTCAAAGCCAACTCCTCTGGGTGGGAAATTGAAGCTACTTGGGGATTAGGAATTGCGATCGATCAAGGTGAAGTCCAGCCAGATGTTTACTACATTCAACAGGCAACCGGGGTTGTGCTTGAGCAACAGCTGGGCAATAAAATGCTGGCTTATGGTGTTGGTGATGCAGCACCTGGAGCTTTTTCGCAACCCGTGCCGGACTCAGTGCTAACACCAGATCACACTTGTCTGAGTAGCTACGTAATTCAGTCAGATCAACAAAAACAGTACGCTTTACAAGAAGAATACTTACAACAAATAATTGCTCTGGGAATTCAACTAGTAAGTGAAGTAGGTAAAACTTTTACCTTTAAATGGACTATCGCTCAACAAACTACATCTGGCAAGCTCTACATAACACAAGTTAGTTCTCCCCAATCTGTAATTCCCCACGGACACTTCATTAGGGGACTAGGGGCAGCAGGGGGACGTGTTGTGGCGAATGCCCTAGTGATTACCAATCCGCAACAGAAACCCGAACAACTACCCAAGGGAGTGATTTTAGTAGTACCAGCGATCGCCCCTGATTGGCTACCATTACTGCAACAAGTTGGTGGTATTATTACCGAACAAGGCGGATTAACCAGCCACGCTGCAATTCTTGCCAGAGAATTAGGTATCGCAGCAGTAGTGAACGCAACATCTGCTACAAGCTTAATCCAAACTGGCGAACGACTGCTGCTCGATGGCGACAGAGGAGAAGTTTATCAGATCAGAGGAAACTCAAAGCAGGAGATGGAAAGAGGTAGAGAGGAGGAAAGTCGCAGACTGGGAGGAGAAAATTTTCTTTCCCCGAATCACCCCAACCCCAAAACGCCCCATCCTCCTCTTACTTCTCATCTACCTATGATTGCTACCCAACTGCTGGTTAACTTGAGTCAGTCCAGTTTAATAGAACAAGTGCAAAGTTTCCCTGTAGATGGAGTGGGATTATTGCGCTCAGAATTGATGGTACTAAATATATTGTCCGGGCAACATCCCAATAGTTGGATTTTAGGCGGGCGTCAGGCAGAATTGTTAGAGCTATGGTCTGAGCAGATTATGCAGTTTGCGCGTGCTTTTGCACCAAGACCAGTTTTTTATCGTTCTTTAGATTGGCCACAAGATTTAACATCATTGAGTGATAATTTCCAATCTTCACCACAGCCGATGTTGGGTGAACGTGGCACTTTCAGCTATTTACAAAATCCCGCAGTATTTGAGTTGGAACTGAAAGCTTTAGCGAGTGTACAGCAAGCTGGTTACAGCAATGTCAATCTCCTGTTGCCTTTTGTTCGGACTGTGGAAGAATTTGTCTTTTGCCGTCGCAAAGTTGAGCAAGCTCTTTTAACTGAGGTGTCGCAGTTTCAATTGTGGATGATGGCAGAAGTGCCAAGTGTACTGTTTTTACTGCCAGAATATGTCAAAGCAGGTGCAGCTGGAATTTCTATTGGTACAAACGACCTAACCCAATTACTGCTCGGAGTGGATCGAGAACAAGGACAGTTAGCAAAAGTATTTAATGAACGTCATCCAGCAGTTTTGAGGGCGATCGCTCAACTGATTCAAATGGCTAAAAGTGCCGGCATACCTTGTTCAATCTGCGGTCAAGCACCAGCCCTCTATCCAGAAATCATCGATCAGCTAGTGGAATGGGGCATAACTTCTATTTCCGTTGAACCGGAAGCAGTGGAGCGAACATATCAAGCGATCGCTCGTGCTGAACAACGTATAATTTTAGCAGCTGCACGACGAAAACTTCATTAGTTAAGAGTTATTCAATTTTAGATTTTTTCTTCAATTCAAAATCTAAAATTGCCATAATTAAAGGTTTGTAGTAAGCGTTTCCAGCCTGTCCAAAAGTCGGTCTCCTGAATCCGTAAATGTGTATTTGGTTTATCAAATGTTTGGCGTGTTAGAGTTTGCGCGTCCTGAATTTATGCCTATTCTACTATCTCGTTGACTAAGACCTAAAGTTACTCGTTTCATAATCCAGTACAAACCGGCAAGTACCACAAAGGTGATAGTAATAATCACTAGGGGCTGTTTCCCAAGAATTTCTTCTACCCCTTTAGTTAGTACGGCATCGGGTTGAGTAATAAAGTCCCAACTGTTGAAACGCAAAAATCGCCCCCAATAAACACCAACAGCGCAGAGAAAATGTGTAATAAACTCAAAGCGCCAAATCCATTGGCTTTTGCCGATGCGATGTAAGTAGTAACCCCAATTAATTAACGATATTACATAAGCTTCAAATCCACCGAGAATTACTAACAAATACACAGGAATGAGTACCAAAGTAATCATCCAAACTGATTGAATCGTGCGGATATCGTCTATCAAGTGAATTACATCAGTCAACAAATATGGTGCATTCGGTAAGAAAGCATAGAAAACTAAGAATCCTAGCCACCAAAGCCAAGAGCCACCACGCCTAAAGCGAAATAGCCACACACTCAAAGCTAAAGGTATCAAAGCCAGAAATAAATTCCAAGTCATCCAACTCATATTAATTCGCAAGACCTGCACAACTCTGGCTATCAATTCTTCTTTCATAGGTGCTAACTCAGAAGACGTTTGATTGATCTAGATTCACTCTGTAGTGTTAGTGTTAACCTCAGTGATTGACTGATAAGATTTTGTACCCCCAAGGAAATTTATTTCCTCCAAGACCAGACAAGGCTTTTGTGTCGCTTAAAAGGAAATGCACACTGATATATATTTGAAATTTAGAGTTTTTATGTCCTTCATACTGGGGGATGAAATTTATCAATCAATCGGCTTAAATCACTAGTATAGCCAGAAAATCATCAGGATAAAATTTACCACAGAAAGAAAGTCTGAGCCACAAAAACGCCGCTGAATAACTTCCTGTGGACTTTTTTTACGGGAATGTTGCCCCTGTCCTAGCTATTATATTGATTTAATTTTGCCCTGCTAGAGTTCCAGAAGCACCCTAAAGTTTTTGCCAAGAAGACTAGAATTATCGTGCAATCCCCTGAGAAGTATAGATGTTAAATAACTAATGCAGTAGCACTCGACTACGGGGGCCGATCGCTTGTTTGGCTGAAGAGGGTCTTGTGCAGCTATTGGTAAAATCTTTTGAACAAGCAGCTTGAGTAAGGGTTGCAGGGTTGACAACTACTTGATTGACCTCCAGGGAATTACCGTTACTCAACTCCATATTAGATGTAGTAGAGAGTGATGGAGAATTAGACGCGGATGTGTACGTTGTAGGTGTCGGGGAAGCGATCGCACTACCACCACCGCCAACTGGTGTAGGAGTGGGTGTGCTACCACCGCTAATTACTGGCGGGGGAGTAGTTGTGCTACCACCGCCAACTACTAGTGGAGAAATGGGTGTACTACCACCGCTAATTACTGGCGGAGAAATGGGTGTGCTACCACCACCAACTACGGGTGTAGGAGTTATGAGACTTGCAGTAGCAGGTACTTTGATTGTTATTCTCGCTAGGGGGGAGTTAGTCATTTCCAAAGAAGTTACCTTTGGCGAACCTGGGATATCGGATTTGAAATCAAAGACTGTGGGGGTTGCACCACCATTGCGATCGCTATATCGCACTCCATATCCACTCACTTCAAAAGTGCCCTGATACTGATTTCCAGTGTTTGGATCGGTGACAGTACCAGTGTATAAGGCTTTTGTGAGATTAAATTCATCCTGAACTACTCCTTGAAATGTGGTTCCTGCCAATCTTCCCTGGTATTTATAGGGTGTCAATTCACCCTCAGAGAGAATCGGCGAAGTTAGAACGCCATTAAAGGAGACAATCGGAATGCCTTTAAAATCAACAAAGTAATTCAGGCTACCATCAGAGCGTGTTCTTACCTGCACATAGTCTGACTTGTATACAGGAACGTTATTAGGATTGTTCTTAGTACCTAAGTTCCGAGAGTAAGTCCCCGTGTCGTCTGTATCAACACGAGTAGTACTTTGATTGAAATTGGGATTAATGCTGGGAAGTTGGATAGTGCCTGATAATGTGCCAGTGCTTTGAATTGTGATTTGAGCGGAAGCACTTGTTCCACCTAAACCGATGATAACTGCGGCTAAACTGCTGCTGCTAAGAACAACACAACCCAACTTAGTTGATGAATTTAATTTCATGAAAAATTTGCTCCTTTAATCACCTATGAAAAAAATACGCATAGGTTTACGCACGAGTTTTCCTTGCTCCCATTGAATAATGAAAGCATCTAATACTGAACTAATCAGTATATAAATAGCGTATTTGATTACATCTACACCAGTACAAAATTAAAACCGGAAAGTTGCTCTTAATGCCCCAACTACTAATGCATCGTTAGCAGCATTGTGATCAGGATTGAAAATGACGAATAAGCCTGGAGTCAAGGCAATATTGTCGCTCAACTGGGCGCGGTAAAAAAGTTCTACGTGAATTGATGTGTCATTACGCCCGCCTGCTGTCCCCCCATCAGAAAAGTTGGGAAAATTGAAGCCATTGGGTAAAGTACTAGAAGTAATTTTGGGCGGTTGTCCGACGATAACGCCCCCTAAATTTCCAGGATGCAGCAAATTGGGAAAAGCCGCGAACACCATCCAGTTGGTGGTTTCTACACTTCCAGAAAGGTTAAATGGTTTAGAAGAAGTAAAGCCACCCCAACCGCCCAACTGCAAGTTAGGGTTAATTCGCCAAGCAACGGTAGCGCCAATTGCTTGGGTATTGAAAGCTGTAGGATCTGCAAAAGGTGAAATCAGTTGAGAATCGCCGATACCACTTCCCAGTAAACCATCTGGGGAGTGGGAATAAAGATAATGCACGCCGATATCGAGATTCTTTGTGGGTGCTAAACTTAACTGAGCGCCAGCAGTAAATCTACCGCCAAATAATCCGCCTTGGTTGATATTGCCTGGATAACTGGGGATTTCCGCACTATAAACGCCTTGCAAACTGATGCGATCGCTAATTTGCCAGTCAAAGCCTATACCACCAGTGCCGTTGCCAATACTTAAAATCGGGTTACGCTGACCAAATAGAGAAATTGCACCGTCGCTAGAACCTTCTAAAGGACTAATACCGCGAAAGGTGTTGATAGGGTTGACTCCCGCCGTACCTACGACAATTCCCAAGTTATCCGAGACGAGAAATCGATAAGATAAGTCACTAATAACTACATTGTTGTCTGTATTTGACTCGAAACCCAACCGCCCCATATTGTTAGATAGCAACGATGCATTAGAACCCAAATTACCAGCAGACAGCCCTGTTAACAGCAAATCTCGCCCTGTAAATGAAGTTGCTAAGGTTAGTTGGGCGCTACTTGTGAAAGTCAGATTGGTTTTTCCCTGACGTTCAGGTATCCCATCTCTAGGAAACAAATCCACATCGGTGCTATTCGTTCCCTGAACGCTAAAAATGGCTTGCCCAAATAATCTGGTAGTTGTGGAAAACTTATTACCTTGTAATTCACTACTTTGGTTTTCCACAGCCTCGACACGCTGCTGTAATTGCTGCAACTCTGCTTTGAATTCGCCTTGCAACCTTTGCAGCAAGATTAAATCTTCATTATTAACTGTATTAATTTTCTTGTTAGCGTAGGCGTAGCCCGCCGTAGGCATCGCATCGTTAATCTTCTCTAAGCAAGCGTTTAAACCAGCCGCAAATTCATAACGGCTGATGGTACGATTCCCCAGATAAGTCCCATCAGAGTATCCCGCAATGCAGCCATAGCGTTCTACCAAAGATTGCAAAGCACCAAAAGCCCAATCGGAGGGTTGCACGTCCTTAAGTTGCGATACTGAGGTGACTTGAGACATTTGGTTGTCTGAGTCTGGAGGTTGAGGAGATAGTGAGAATTCTTCTGTGTTTTTCTGGTTCTGTGCAACTTCTGTTACAGGTTGAGTATCTTTTAATTCAGGTAAGTTAGGGGAACTTATGAATTGAATTTTTTCTCTACTTTTTTTAAGTATATTTTCGTACTTATTCTTTATCGCTGATGAGGTGGTTATATCTGGCTGCACAAATTCAGGCGGTGTAATTTTAGCAGGTGAGACAGCTTGAGATAATTTTTCTTGTATTGACTGCTGCACCAGATTGTCTGACAGAATTACTGACTGTTCTGGTAAATTTAGCGCAGATATTGGCGCTGTTGCTAGCACACTCGCCATCAGTAGACTAATATCACTCATGGTATTTCATTTGACTTGCACCAATATTTCTTTTGACAGATAAAGTTGGTGTATATCAGGAAGATTTCTAAAAAAAAAGTGATAAAAGTTACTACGAATGGATAGTGGTTGAAGAGGCAGGGAGCAGAGGGAAAAGAGGTAATTTTTAATTCTCCCCCTTGCACCCTACCCCTATGCCCAATGCCCCAGATAGATTATTCCGGCTGGCTACAATACTTATTCATCTGATTGACTAAGGTATCTGACTGCTTGCCAATAGTTGTAGCTGTTGTCAGTGCTGAGTCAATTTCGGCTCTCGCCTTTTGGATTTTTTCTCTACCAGATGTCGAGGCTTCTGCTGTCTTTGTCGCACCTAGCGCCCTACCTGCCTTAGCGATCGCTTGACTGAGATTCTCAAAAATTTTGACAAAACCGCTTTGAAATTCTTTCAGCTTAGGATCTTTTAAATTCAGTTCCCGAATCGATTTAGTCACAAATTCTAAATCTTTAGATAGTTGTATGCTGGTGATCACCTGCGTTCCTTTATTTTTATCAATCAGAGAAGTTCCTGCATTCACAACTCGAATCAGTCGTTGGCACTGGGAGACTTTGTTTTCGGTGCAACTAGTAATGAACAAAGCAATGCTCAGGCTAACAGGAGCAATAACGGTATATTTACGTAAAACAGACATTAACACCCCAACAGCAATAAAACAGAGAATATAGTATCCAATATTACCAGTAAAGATAGTAACTAAGGTAGGGGGCAAGACTTGCACCTCAAAAGCGCGAGTCTATCCTGAAAATAGCTGTATAACTAAATTGTCTTGATATTTATTTAGATTCAATAAGAATTCCGAAGTCAGAGTTGAGGATTCAGAATGAAATTAGCTCTTGATTCGTACTTACCACTTTCTTGTTTACCACCAATTTTAAGATTTGGTGAACCAGTACTTTTTTCGACTTAAGTTATAAACCCACTAGAAACTCTCAGGATTGGGATAGTCACCTCATCTTTATATTCCCAGAGCAACATTTTGACCGATTTACGTTATCTTGGCTATGTTTTGATAAACTCTTTTAGTAATTTCACCCACTATTACTACACTTTCCACTTAGTCGTAATCACTACTTTATATTTATTTCTCTATTTTTTCACCAATAATTTGGGATTGTGACATTAGCTTTACTAATAGTAAAAAGTCTTTACATAAGTCTTGATGAACTGTATATTTGCTGGCTTAAGCTGACTTAATGGTACAGTGTTGATTGATTGTTCGTATAAAAAATTGTATAAGTATCAATAAATACTATACAAACAAGTGTTTAAATTTAAAGTCTAGATAAAATTTAGGAAAATGTTTTGAATTGAGGTGCGGAAATTACTAAACTTTTCAGAACAACTAACTGTAAAAAAAGTATTCATAAAGCTTTGAGTAACTAGGTTCAGTCAATAAGACCAGTAAATGTTTGGCTCTATTTCCTCCAGCCTTTAGATATCGTCGTTCTGTAATGTGAAATTATGAAGACAAACTCATCCAACTCGCTGTTAACAGTACCAACTGGTTCACTAAAGATTTCAGAGTTACCCCCTAACAGTATGGATACAAGTGGTGAATCTATCCATCTTTCTCTAGTAATTCCTACTTATAAAGAGCGTGACAACATCAAGAATGTGGTCAGCATCTTGAGTCAGTTACTGGATGAGTCTATTCCAAGAAACTATGAATTAATTGTGGTAGACGATGATAGCCCAGACCGAACTTGGGAAATTGCACAATCCTTGACGACAGAATACCCCCAGTTGCGAGTGATGCGACGCCAACAGGAACGGGGGCTGTCTTCAGCAGTGATTCGTGGGTGGCAAGCAGCTACGGGGAATGTGCTGGGGGTGATTGATGGAGATTTGCAGCATCCACCAGAGGTGCTGATGCAACTATTGCGTAGTGTTGAGCAGGGAGCAGATTTGGCAGTAGCTAGTCGCCATGTGGACGGAGGCGGCGTCAGTAGCTGGAGTGTTGTCAGGCGTTTCTTGTCTCGTGGCGCTCAGTTGTTAGGCTTGGTGATTTTACCGGGGGTACTGGGCAGAGTTTCTGACCCCATGAGTGGTTATTTTATGGTGCGCCGGAGTGCGATCGCAAATGCAAAACTCAATCCAGTCGGATACAAAATTCTCCTAGAAGTAATCGGGCGGGGAAAGGTAGACCAAGTTGCCGAAGTTGGGTATGTGTTCTGCGAACGCAAAGAGGGTGAGAGTAAAGTTACATGGAAGCAATATATAGATTACATCCACCACTTAGTACGGTTGCGGCTTTCTACAGGGCGAGTCGGACGATTGAGTAGAAAAGTCAATTTCCCCATTGGTCGATTCCTCCGCTTTGGGTTGGTTGGCTTTAGTGGGGTATTTGTGGATTTAACGGTGTTTTACTTGCTGCGGACTGTGATTCATTTAGGTTTAACTCGCAGTACGATTCTTTCGGCCGCAGTGGCAATCATAAATAATTTCCTATGGAATGATTTATGGACTTTTGGTGATATTTCTCAGGGGCAAAGCGATCCGCATCAACGTTTCAAGCGATTCTTGAAGTTCAGTGCGATCTGTTTGGCAGGAGTTATATTACAAGCTCTAATAATTAACTTTCTCTATAATGTCTTGGGGATAAATCAGTATTTAGCTAAGTTGATAGCGATCGCAGTTGCCACAATCTGGAATTTCTGGATTAATTTGAAACTTAGCTGGCGCGTCACTGACGTTAAATAATCATAACGAGGGATTTGAGATTTTGATTTTTGTTTTTAGATTTTAGAACGAACTGAAATCTAAAACGTCAAATCTACAAATCCATTCCTTTGAGGCCCGGCAATGAGAGTTATTTTCCAAGGTGCATTCTATTTTTACAGAAAAATTATCTCGTTGCTACCTGCCTATGCTACTCATTTCCTGCCTCTGGCAAATGTAAATTCTGGCTCACAACACAAGTATTGGCATAATTGGCAGGTTCGCCTTCCTCCTTCCTGGGTTCACCCCTTGCTGAACTTGATGTGGTTGATCATCGGCATTAGCTTGCGCCTAGCCAACTTGACTGCAAAGCCTCCTTGGACTGATGAGTTTTCCACCTTGGTGTTTAGCTTGGGGAATACTTTTTTAGCAGTACCCCTAGATCAAGCGATCGCACCTGATATTCTATTGCAACCACTGCAACCAAACCCAGTGGCTAGTATTGGTGATGTGGTTCATAACTTAGCTACACAAGATAGTCATCCACCACTGTATTTTGTGCTGGCTTACCTGTGGATGAAATTATTTCCCAGCGAAGGAGGATTAGTATCGCTGTTTGCGGCGCGATCGCTACCAGCTTTAATCGGTGCTGCCTCGATTCCATCTGCTTACGTATTAGGTAGGGTAGCGTTTCGTTCGCCATTAGTGGGACACTTGGCTGCTGCCATGATGGCAGTATCACCCTACGGCATCTTTTTAGCACAAGAAGCGCGTCATTACAGTTTGGCAGCTTTATGGGTAACTGCTTCTCTCACCTGCTTAGTAATTGCCACACGTCATATTCAAAACCGCACACCTTTACCCATGTGGGTAGTAATTTCCTGGGTGGCAATTAATGCTTTAGGTGTTGCTACTCATTACTTCTTCACCCTCACCCTCTGCACAGAAGCTGTAGTTTTGATTTTTCTTGCTTGGCATCAAAAACAGACTAGCAGCAAATTTTCTCTTTTCTTCTCTCCTCCCTGGCGGCGCATCTATGCCGTTGCCACAGGTACTTTTGTGGCGGCTTTAATTTGGCTACCAATCTTTTTAGAGAATAGAAATCGTGGTATTTTGACTGAGTGGATTCGAGGCTCGCGCATTGGACTAGATTGGTTCAGCCCAATTTTTCAAGCTTTAGGAACATTGATTACAATGATTTCCCTGTTACCAGTTGAATCTCCACAGCTATTGGTGATGATTCTTTCTGGACTGGTGATGCTAATTTTCTTTATTTGGGCAGTACCAATTTTAGTAAGTGGGATCAAGATTCAACTACAGCAACCAGAAAGCCGGATTATGATTCAGGTGTTTGCTGGAGTAGCTATCAGCGCGATCGCTTTATTCTTTATCTTTACGTACTTTTTGGGAATCGATCTGACTAGGGGTGCCCGTTATAACTTTGTTTACTTTCCCGCCGTGATTGTTTTACTAGGGGCAAGTCTCGCAGTTTGTTGGCATCCTCCCAAGGAATGGACAGCAAGAGAACAAGGGAAAAATAGGATAAAAAGCATCGGCAGATGGGGAATAAACGGGAAAAAAGCCGTGATCTTAATTTGGTTAATGGGATTTGTCAGTGCAGTTACAGTATTCTGCAATCTCGGCTATCAAAAATATTATCGCCCTGACCTGTTTGTGCAACTAATCCAAGAAATATCCCCAGTGCCCGTACTGATTGCTACTACCCACAAAACTTATGTCCACACTGGGGAAATGATGGGGGTAGCTAGGGAGATTAAACTTGCCAATTCACCTCAAAAACTTCTGTTTATCCTTGCCCATCAAGACCAAGACCCAAATACTTCCACCATAGCTCTGGAAAATACTTTAAAGAAATTACCACGACCTTTTGACTTGTGGCTGGTAAACTTTCACGCCCCCGTAGCAGAAACCGCCAAAACATGCGTTATATCTGATACTCAATCTTTGCCAAGGGTGAACGGCTACGAATATCAACTTTATCACTGTCAGCAGAGTTAAATTACTTATAATACCATTTCTATTTGAAGATGCGCCCATAAGACTGATACAAAACTACAGCCTGTAGGGGCAATTCATGAATTGCCCCTACGTGAATAAAGCGTAGCCTTATATAGAATTGGTATAAGTAGGCAAGCTTTTATCAGCCTGCTTTACGGATATAGGACTAGCCCTTTCAAGGTGAACGTTTGTACTATTAAAAAAATGATGTTTTAACCCAATTTTGGGATGTTGGCGTATGCGTAGGCGTAGCCCAACCTAGGCATCGCTTAATTTACAGTCCAAAAATTTGGAGTTTAATGCCTAAATTCTTTGTTCAATTCCAGCCGATGCCTGAAATGCCGTAAAAAGTTTGATAGTACATATGCTCACCTTGAAAGGGCTAGTACTAGGATAATTTATTTCAGGAGATAACTAGATATGATTTTGTCTTTAAAAAGTCGTCGTCGATTTATGCAGTTGATGGGGATGAGTTCAACCGCATTAATATTGGGTGATTTATTACCCAATCAGCACTCAGTAACAGTAGGAGCATCATCTGCATGGGTGGCGCGTCATGGGTTAACTTCGGCACAATATGAAAGTGAATTTAATAAATACACCGTCAACGGTGAAGACAGATATGCAGCCATCAGGGAAAGTGAGAACGGTTATAAGTCTTCAGAATTGCAAGCTATTAATCAAACTGTGGCTCAGTTTATGCAAGATTATGATGTTCCTGGTCTTTCCTTAGCTATTGCTCAAGATGGTCGCTTGGTGTTAGCTAAAACCTACGGCTTGGCTGACAAATCTACAAAAGAAAGAGTCACACCCCGTCACCGTTTCCGCATTGCTAGTGTATCGAAACCCATCACCGCGATCGCAATTATGAAACTGGTGGAGCAAGGCAACCTAGAATTAAACGATCGCGTTTTCGGTGAAGGTGGTATTTTAGGTACTACCTACGGTACAACCCCCTATAAAACCAATGTTGATCAAATCACCGTAGAACATTTACTCACCCATTTAGGTGGCGGTTGGTCTAACGATATTAATGACCCGATGTTTTCTAATCTCTCAATGAATCAGACTCAACTAATTAGTTGGGTATTAGATAACCGTCCCTTAGATGACGTACCTGGAACTAAATATGCTTACTCTAATTTTGGCTATTGTGTTTTGGGGCGAGTAATTGAAAAAGTCACAGGGCAAATCTACGAAAATTATGTGACAACTAATATCCTCCAGCCATCCGGTGTCACCGATATGCAAATTGGCGGCGATACCCTAGCCCAGAAAAAAGCCAACGAAGTTACTTATTACGGTCAAAGCGGCGAAAATCCCTATGAGATGAAAGTAGCACGAATGGATGCCCACGGCGGCTGGATTGCGAAACCGATTGATTTAGTGCGTTTGTCCGTGGCAGTAGATGGTTTGAATTCTAAACCTGATATTCTTGGTGCTAGTGCGATCGCTACTATGTATCAAGGCTCAAGTGTCAACTCTGGTTACGCCAAAGGATGGTCTGTGAATCAAGCCAACAACCATTGGCACAACGGCAGTTTACCAGGAGAACAAGCATTTATCGTTAATACTAGCGATGGTTTCTCTTGGGCAGTGCTAGTTAACACCCGTAGTCAAAAATCAGATTTCGGCGGCGACCTCGATGAACTCATGTGGAATATTAAAAGCAAAGTCAGCACTTGGCCATCCTTTGATTTGTTTTAACCATGCGTTTTCGTCAACAAACACACGGAATTTCATTGGCGAGGATAATTCCCAAGTTGCCATTGAAGACTTCGTGGTTGTAATTATTTGTCACCTGAATGATCCTATCGCCGTTAATTAACCCAATCCCCAATCCCCCAATCCAGATGCATCTTGTGGAAGTTCCTCAAATATCGATATCCATAGGAGACTAAAGAAAGAAGAACAAAATATATCTGACACGTTTTCAAGCAGCGAAGGCTGTAAGTAGTTAAGGAGGATTTATGCGTGCAGTACTGATGGCAGGCGGTTCGGGAACGCGGCTTCGCCCGTTAACTTGCGATCTGCCCAAACCGATGGTGCCCATCCTCAATCGACCAATTGCCGAACATATTATCAATCTTCTCAAACGACATCAAATTACAGAAGTTATTGCAACATTGCATTATTTACCTGATGTCTTGCGAGACTATTTTCAAGATGGCAGCGATTTTGGCGTCCAAATGACCTATGCCGTCGAAGAAGATCAGCCTTTGGGTACAGCAGGCTGTGTGAAAAACATTGCCGAACTTCTTGATGAAACCTTTTTAGTGATTAGTGGCGATAGCATAACAGATTTCGACCTCACGGCAGCGATCGCATTTCACAAACAAAATAAGTCAAAAGCAACTTTGATTTTGACCAGGGTTCCCAATCCGATTGAATTTGGGGTGGTGATTACCGATGAGGAAGGACGGATTCGGCGATTTTTAGAAAAACCTTCTAGTAGTGAAATTTTTTCCGATACCGTCAACACTGGCACTTACATTCTCGAACCAGAAGTTTTGGAATATCTGCCAGCAAACACTGAATGCGACTTTTCCAAAGACTTATTCCCCTTACTACTAGCAAAAGATGAGCCAATGTATGGTTACATTGCTCAAGGTTACTGGTGTGACGTTGGTCACTTAGATGCTTATCGTGAGGCTCAGTATGACGCCTTAGATCAGAAAGTGCAACTGGATTGTGCCTATAAAGAAGTTTCCCCTAAGTTATGGGTGGGTCAAAATACTTACATCGACCAGACGGCCGTGATTGAAACCCCAGCAGTGATTGGTGACAATTGCCGCATCGGGGCAAGAGTCCAGATTGAGGCAGGAACCGTAATTGGTGATAATGTCACTATTGGCGCTGATGCTAATCTCAAACGTCCCATAGTGTGGAATGGGGCATTCATTGGCGAGGAAGCACATCTTTCTGCCTGTGTAATTTCCCGTGGCACTCGTGTAGACCGCCGCGCCCATGTATTAGAAGCTGCTGTTGTGGGTTCGCTTTCCACGGTGGGAGAAGAAGCCCAAATTAGCCCCGGCGTGCGTGTTTGGCCCAGTAAAAAGATTGAGTCAGGGGCAATTTTAAACATTAACTTGATTTGGGGGAACACCGCCCAACGGAATTTATTTGGGCAACGTGGTGTGCAAGGATTAGCTAATATCGACATCACCCCAGAATTCGCCGTGAAATTGGGAGCTGCTTACGGTTCCACTTTGAAACCTGGTTCTAAAGTAACGGTTTCTCGTGACCAGCGTAATGTCTCTCGGATGGTGACGCGATCGCTCATTGCTGGTTTGATGTCAGTAGGTGTTGATATTCAAAACCTTGATGCTACAGCTATCCCCATCGCCCGCACGGTTATCCCCACAATGTCGGTAACTGGTGGTATCCATGTGCGGGTACACCCCGATCGCCCCGACTACATTCTGATTGAATTCATGGATGCCAAGGGCATTAATATCTCCAAAGCCCTGGAAAAGAAAATTGAAGGGGCTTACTTTAAGGAGGATATGCGGCGGGCACTAATTCATGAAATTGGCGATGTGTCTTACCCCAGCCAAGTGATGGATCGCTACTGCACTGCTTTTGAGAAACTATTGCATGTTCATACACTCCGCAACAGCCGCGCAAAAGTGGTGATTGACTATGTTTATGCTGTATCAGGGGCAGTTTTACCCCAAATGTTGGATAAATTTGGTGCTGATGCAGTAGTACTGAATGCCAGTGTCAATAAAACGGCGATGTCAATCACTGACCGCGAAGGACTGCTGACTCAGTTAGGTCATGTAGTGGAGGCATTGAAAGCTAACTTTGGTGTGCAAGTATCAGCGAATGGAGAACAGCTGATTTTAGTTGATGAATCAGGCTTCCCAATTCGTGGGGAAATGTTAACAGCACTAATGGTAGACATGATATTAACCGCTAACCCCAGAGGAACGGTAGTAGTGCCAGTTCATGCTTCCAGTGCTATTGAACAAGTCGCCCGTCGCCACGATGGCAGAGTGATTCGCACCAAAGCTAACCCTACAGCTTTAATGGAAGCTTGTCAAAAGAACCCAAATGTGGTATTGGGAGGTAGTGGAGAGACTGGTTTTATTTTCCCGCAACTGCATCCGGGATTTGATTCCATGTTCTGCATTGCTAAGATAATTGAGATGTTGACTATACAGGAGCGATCGCTCGCTGCTGCTCGGTCAGAATTGCCCCGTGTAATTCACAAAACTTATACAGTCCGCTGCCCCTGGACAGCCAAAGGTGCTTTGATGCGTTACTTGGTCGAAACTCACCCAGCCCAAAACCTAGAACTCATCGATGGGGTGAAAATTTGTCAACCCTACGATGACAGTTGGCTGTTAGTTTTACCAGATGCCAGCGAACCACTGGTGCATTTGTATGCAAATAGCAACGATCGCGAGTGGGTAGATGAGACTATAAGAAATTACCGCAGCCGTGTTCAGAGTTTTGTGGAAAGACAACAAGAATATCAACCCGCCGAAGCGTAATTCGTAATTCGTAATTCGTAATTGAATTTTTAACTACAAATTACGAGCTACAAATTATGCGGCTTTCGGTTGGATACAATTGAGGATCACTATATGAAAGTTCTGACAATATAGCCCAATAGGCTTGGGTTAAGGATAGTTGTAGGTTGGGTTGAACGTTCGCGAACAGCGTCCCGTAGGGAAGTGAAACCCAACAAACCACGAAAAATGTTGGGTTTCGTTCCTCAAACGCCACTTGCTTCTCCTAAGGGAGACGCTGCGCGTAGCTTGCTTCCCCGTAGGGGTACAAGTCGGGAAACCGCAAGGGCGCAGTGGCTCCCCAACCTACGCTGGTTTTGGTTTTTGGCTTTAACCCAAGCGTATTGCAATATAGCCCTACTTAATCATCCGTGAAAAGTTAGATCTCCGACAACTTTTACGAAGTCGGGGATCTAGACATCGCAAATATTTCACAAATCAAATAGGATTGCGATCGCTACCCCTCTCAAGGCATTTTAGGAGGGATTCAAAATTATCATCAATGACATTTATTAGCGTAATTGCAATCAAAATAAAATAAAGCTTTTCTACTAGAGGTGAACGCCCTACTTGTGGACGCTGGGCGACTGTTTGAATTTGCTTCATTTAACCAAACTTTCAAATAGTAATCACTATTATCATCGGTAGACCATAATTCATAGCGGTAATTACCTCCTGAACCCTGACTAATTAAATAGTCAGCTAGTACTTTACTTGATGCAGACAACAAGCTCAATACAGTCAAAACCGGAATTATAGCTACTTTTAGTATTTGGATTAATTTCATAAAATGCATAAAAAACTTACTCTCTCTAGTTTCCTTGCCCGATGTATTTTTGGAAACCAGTAATCACCTGGAATCTTGTGTGAGGATATCGTAAGGCACTTACAAGAAGTTGGCTTGTAGCCCATCCTTGTTGGGGTTGAATGAACCTCCACCAGCCTTGTCGGTTTGTTTTTGAAACACTTTACAAAATTTTACTTTTATTAAATGAAAATTATTTTCAATAAGTCTGATAGGATATCTTCAGGCTTATTGATATAGATATTCATTAAGCTAAGAATATATTTCAGCTATTTGCAAACTTTCTCAGGAGGTAACGCCGTGACAAGGATGGCTGTTCAAAGACCAGAGTCGATTCCCTGGAGGGCAGGGAACGCTCGGTTAACCAACCTCTCAGGACGACTCTTGGAGCGAGTTTAATCCTGGCTGGACAGTGGGTAGCTGTGGAGGAGCTTTGTTTGCCTTCCTGCTGTTAACCAATAGCAGTTTATTTTTCTAAGTTCCATCAACTTGTGTGAGGTTTATTTAAAGGACGAATAGCTATTGTTGCATAAGTCCTTTTGATTGAGCGCAAAACTATTTATCAGGTGACAATATGTCGAAAAAAATTGGTCTGTTTTACGGTACTCAAACTGGTAACACTGAATCTGATGCTGAAAAGATTCGGGATGAGTTTGGTGGTGATGTTGTAACATTACATCCTATTTACGAAGCGGATACTACCACTTTTGATGAGTATGAATTGGTGATTATTGGCTCTCCCACTTGGGATATTGGTCAACTTCAGAGCGATTGGGAAAGCTTTTTCCCCGATCTGGATGAAATAGATTTTAAAGGTAAGCTGGTTGCCTATTTTGGTGATGGAGACCAATATGGCTATAGCGATAACTTCCAGGATGCAATTGGAATTATCGAAGAAAAAATTTCCCAGCGGGGCGGTAAAACTGTTGGCTACTGGCCAACTGAGGGTTATGACTTTGAGAATTCTAGAGCTTTGAGAAATGGCAAGTTTGTCGGATTGGCACTTGATCAAGGTAGTCAATCTGATTTAACAGACGAGCGAATTAAAACTTGGGTTTCTCAGTTGAAGAAAGAATTTGGTTTGTAAAAAGTACGAGATTACATCTGTGCATCTGTGCATCTGTGCCAACTTCAAGTGACAACCACTAACTGACTCTAATTAACTCAATTGAGTCCGCTGAAACGGACTTTAGCTATTAGCTTGAGAATAAATTACCAAGCTAATAGCTACGAAGCAAGAGATTGAAAAAATGTGAGGAATGACGAATATAATTAGCGATAGAGCCGTAAGGAAAGGCATTTCCAAGTTCTACGTAAAAAGGAGATTTTCTCTTGTGTTTTAGCTGAAATTGACACCAATAACAGATGTAATTTCTTATTCAAAATTGAGAATTAAAAAGTTATAGGTATGACAGGTATTTATGTCTGATTCATTTGATGTTCTGTGGTTAAATGCTAGCCCTGTTTTGAAGCGTTTTGATAAACCATTACTTCAATACTTATCTGGGTATATGAGCATCGCCCAGTGGGAATACCACCAAACTAAAGATGAAGCCAGTTCCATAGATCAAGCTGTGGAGTTGCTGTATGAGTTTTTAGAATGGCGCGATCGCCCTGTGCATCTGGCAGGTCATGGTATAAGTGGTGCGATCGCCTTAAGCTTTGCCCGTCGATTCCCCCAAAAAGTGCGATCGCTCACCCTGCTGGCTGTAGCAGCTCAACCTGCAAACAATTGGCAAGCTCACTATTACTTTCAACGACAACTTTTTAGTATCAGCCGTGAACTAGTTTTGGCAAGCACCGTTCGCAGTCTTTTTGGAAATCAACCACCTCATACCACTAAGAAGTTAGTAGCTGCCTTAGATAAAGATTTAGAACAATCTCCCTCGTCACACTCTTTGTTTAAGTTGGTTTATTTACCCAAGGGTGGAGTTTCTATGCCAATGATGGTATGTGGTAGCAAGAATGATCCGGTAGTCAACCCAACTGTATTGCATGACTGGTTGAATTGGTTAAAGCCAGAAGATAAGCTCTGGGAATGCCCACAAGGATATCATTTTTTTCACTACTTCTATCCTCAACAAGTTGGCGAACAGATTTTGAGTTTCTGGCAACGCCATCATCCGCATCTACTGGAAGCATCTGGACTATCCCTAAGCACTTCTACATATTCATAAAAGCAGAAAGACCCACGCTTAAAAACTAACTAATATTTGCTTGGGTTCGAGCGATGATAGTTTGTACACCCAAAAAAAGCTTGTTCGGAGGATGCGATCGCTTGTATTGATTTTGAGCCGAAAACTTCTGCCTGTAATGCTTGCAACAAGGGTCGGCGAAAGCTTTGTTAAATTTATTTGATTAATCGTTGAGTGACATACAAGAGTGCGATGCCTACGGCGGGCTACGCCTACGCGCTTATCATAGGGTCTAATGGGGTGCGTAGCTTGCCGCCGTAGGCATCGCTAATTATTGATGTGTTCATCCTCTCAAGCTGGGTGTAATTATTCGGATAGACGTTCTCGGAAATAAAAGCGATATAAATTACAAAGGCATTGAACTTCATTTCCTTTAAATTCAATTAAGCCCAGACTGCGTAATTTAAAAGTTTGTACAGAGTCTAACTTAACAGGAATCTCACTGTTGATAACTTTTTGGAACGCTGCTTTTAACATTTTATCTTCTTCCAACAGTGAAAGATAGGGATGTAAAAAGCCTCTAAATAATCCCTCGTCAGTGGGAGCAACTTTCAGGAATTGTTCTAAAGTTAAATTTCCTGTGGAAATTTGATAAAGAGCAGTCCTTAATAAATAAGGATGACCATCAATCATTCCCCTTAATTGTCCGATTTGTGTCTCTGACCAATTTAATTTATGTCGTTGGACTAATTCTTTTATTTGTATGTCGTTGAATTCTCCTATTTCCACAGATAAACCTACATTAAAAGGAGATTGATTGACATTTAGGGAAACATATACTTCTTGAGAATGAGCAATTACTAAACGCAATTTCTGCCAAATTACTTCGTTTTTACCGTTTTCATGCCAAGCTCGGAGTAGAGCAAAAAATTCTTGAGCAATTTCGTGATAAGCAAAAATTTTATCAATATCATCTAAGCCTAATACTAGAGGAGTATCAATATTTTTTAATAAGTATTCTTTTAAATAATTAGTACAGTTTACTTGATTGCTTAATCGTTTTCTCCAATATTTATCTATTTGTTCTTCTAACCCTAACTCTTCACTCAAAATTGCACAAAATCCCTGTAAAAAACTACTGAGATCGTTAAGACTTTCTTGACTCCATAAATTCAGAGAAACTGTGCGATACCCTTTTTGTTGACTATGCTCAAGAATGCGACTCATTAAGGAAGTTTTGCCCATCTTCTGCGGCGCTTTGATGCGGATTAATGCCCCTGGTTGGAGGATGAATTCATAACATTTATTTTCCACCTCTGGGCGCTCGATATAAAAGGATGAATTAAGAGGAACTTGACCATCAGGATTTTCAAAAATCACTGAGGATTTGTTCTCTTTTACTTTTGGTATTGGTTGTTCAACACTGCCTTGATTAATTAGCAATTGTTGCTTAATAAACTGACTAACTCCCTTGTATACTAAATTATTTGTTGATGTTGGCTTGGTGATAGAAAGATGGTCGTTATCTGTAGCCGTAGGTTGGACATCTTTGATGGCTGGGTTAGAACTATCTGGGTCTACAACTAAAAAGCCTTTGGTGGGTCTTGTTTCAAAATAAACTTTTGTAGCAATTTCCAAGGAATCAACATTTTGCCGATACCACTCGTTAAGTTGACGCAGTTGGGGAATATGTACTTTCAGTTCATCAACACTGACAGAAGTTCGTGCCAAAATCCCAATTTTATCGACTAAGTTAGCGAGATGAGAACCAGTGTGAGGAGTGGAGAGAAATACAATACCTTTTGTCTGTTCAATAACTGCTGTTTTTTTAAATGTCTGAGCATTACGCAGCATTTCTTTGATTAATAATCCACCCATGCTATGAGCGATAAAAATTATTGGGTATTTGCCAATATCATTAACTTGTAAATATTCCAGTAAATTACTAGCACGGTCAAAGAGTGGCATAGTTGAACCTCTCCATTCAAAGGGTTCAGCCTTGTAGCCAAAAGACCAAATACCTAAATCTGGTCTTTCTTGTCCCAGCCACGTTAACCAGAAATTATCATCGTCGCGTAGTTCTTGCGGATGCCAAGTTCCGCGTGCGTGACCACCTAACCCGTGAACAAAAATCACATCCCCGCACCGCTTTGGGTTGTCACATGCCGATATTTTGATTAAACCAGTCATCTCTGCGGGTTCAGGTTTTGGGGGTTTAGAAAAAATGTTAAAGGGCATAGATATTATGGGGAGAATTAGAGGATGACAAATTCTTCTTATGCCACGGCCACATCGCGACTTAAAACTAGGATACAGCGATCGCGTCACTACTCGGATTACGGTGTTACACACAAGTCGATATCACCCCCCTTAATCCCCCCTTATAAAGGGGGGAAATAAGATTTCCGGTTCCCTCCCCTTTACATACGGGGAGGGTTAGGGTGGGGTAAAACCTGTCTTCTTCAGCTATTTTCAGACTTATGTGTACACCGTAGCTAAAAAAGGGGGAACTTCTAAAGCCCCCTTTTTAAGGGGGTTGGTCGATGTGAGTGCATAAGTTCTAAAAGTGACCATGAACGGGTATTGAATACGCTGCGGTATATTCACGCGAATCCGAAAGCAGCAGGAATGCAAGAAGGCTTTTTCTATGATTTTAGTAATTATGGAGTCTATGAGCGACTTGGGGATGATGGTTTAACAACTTGGCATCTGGCTTTTTTGACGTTGGGTTGCCTCGTTCCCAGTCTTAAGACTGGGAATGTATTCCGAGAGGCTCTGCCTCTCGTCAAGAAAGAGGAGGCGGAGCCTCCCAGGATGGGTTCCCAGCCTTGAGGCTGGGAACCAGTCAAAATTCTTGGGGTAATCAATTTTTGCCGAAAGTAATTAAGGGCAAATGTAAAAAAGCATCACCAGGACAGATGCAATTACCTTGGGATACTTGGGAGGCAAATAATCCAGAAATTGTTGATGTGGCTGAGAAATTTATTTTTGCTAATTGTTACAATTCGCAAGTTGCAGTGATGATTTTTCGAGATCACAGTCAATGATTTGAGATGAAGATAGGAGTAGTGTCTCTATTTATCGCTAAAAATGTCTTTTTTTGGGAATTTTTGGGAATTTTTGGGAATTTTAACGATACTAAACTAGCTCTTTTCAAGTTCCTTTGTATTATTTGTTTTTTTCTTTGCCAGGTGCCAGGTATCGAATCTCCGAAAGTCTTATTATTGCGTGGAAAATTTACTAATAATAAATCTTTACATTTCTTTGAAAGCCTTATCTGTTAAAATTCACAAGTCTCTGCAAGAAGAGAGAATCCTTAACTTAATCCCATTACTCCCGATGTCCCTAAAAGGGAGTTCACCATCATCTGATATCACTCCCTCCCCCACTTTTAGGTTCATGGGTAATTCCTCACTTCTTCTCCACTTCCCATCCTCTCCTTTCCATCCCACTCTTTTCGTAAAATCATTATATCTTTTATCGTTAAAATTTTTAAACTTTCCCTTATCCCACAAAAAATCGAAATCGATAGAATTGCCGCTAGCCAAATATATTTTTTTCTGGACACTGTAGCCAAAATGCCCCTTGGAGTTATTTACCCAAAGTGCATCTAATTTTTTCAAATTAGCACACTTAAAGTTTCTGATATCAGTTAAATCTAAATAACCTTCAAATTCTCTTCCTGCTGAATAGAGAAGAAACCGCCAATTTTTCTCATCTGCTTCCCGCCATCTTTGCTGCTTCATCAAATAATCTAATTCATTCAATAAATGTTCCTTTAAAGGTTGATCATAATCTGTATTTGAGCCGTCTAATTCTTTAAGTTTACGATAAAGCAAAGCCACAATATCAGCATTGCCATTGTAGAGGATATTTAGGTCTAAAGTAAATAAATAAAGATTAGACTTAAATTGAGATTTTAGACTGTTGATATTTTTAAATGCTTTTTTGTAATCTGCTAAAGCCCTAACTTTATCTGAGCGTTCTTCTAATTTACCTTTAACATAGTTAATATAAACTAAAGTTGCTAAGTTGTTTGAATTCTTCTCAACTTCATTTTCTATTTCTGATAATTCTGGCAGTATTTTCTTAAAATCTATTTCAGCATTTTTTATTTGTGTTTTATTCACCTCATTTTTTTGATCAACTAGATATTGATATCCTAAAACCAGAGAACTATCCAATAAAGCCTCTTTTAGTTTGTGATTATTAATTTTATCCTGCAAAACTAAACCTGCAATATTTAAAAACTGATTCGCTTCGTTTGTTTTACCTTTTTGTTGAAGTTGAGAAGCAACTGCTGATAGTTCTCTAATTTTAACAATTGATTGATTGAGTTCATTTGTATTTTTGTTAGCAGTTTCAAGCCCTATAAATGCAGCTATTCCTAACAAAGCTGTAATCACTAAAGTGACAAATAAAACCACTAGTCCAAAACGCATTCTTTTTCTAGCAGTTACCAATTGCCTTTCTGCTTTCTGTTTAGCTTTACCTTCAATTTGTCTAGCTCTTTCTGCTGCTTCCTTTTCTTTCCTTTCCCTTTCTAATTCTGCCTGGATTTCTGTTTCTGCTAGTTCCTCTTCTCGCTCTCGTTTCCGACTAGCAGCTAAAAATTCTTTATCTTGAAAACCTAAACTTTTATTCTTTGCCCAATCTTCCGCTTCTACTAAAGCTTGTCCCCGCAATAACCTAGAATTATCCTGTTTATCTGATAATATCCACTGACGATAATTCTCTGCATAAAGACGCAAACTGGCCAAAGTTTTCTCAATCCATAAGCTGTCAAAAATGGTTTGATAAATCAGGTTATAAACCTTTAATTTACTCTCTTTTTTAACAACGATTCCCGCTAACTGTAAATCCCTCTGTTCAATACTACTATCAATATCAATTCCGCCTGAATGCCATACTTGTTGATATAAATCTAATAAGTATGATGCTTTCTGTTCATCTCTTTTTAAAATTCTATCCCGAATCGTTCTAAAATGTTCCGGTTCATCTTGAGATTCCCAATTCTGAATCACTCTATTTCTGACTAAACTCTCTACAAAAGCAGCTTCTTCACCTGGGGGAATTACAGTTGCAGATTGACGGACAAATTCACAGATTTTTTGAGTTAAAAATGGCTGTCCTCCCGTCCAATCTAAAATCGCTTTAAGTACAGCTTCCGGGTTGCTAGTTTGTCCAGAAAATCCCTTAATTAAAGGTAAAGCTTCTGCAAATTCAAATCCGGTTAACTCAATTCCTTTTCCAATATTAAAAGGAGTACGCTTTTTATCTTGAATTAACTCAGAAGGGGTGGCTACTCCCAAAAGCACAAAAGTAATGCGTTGATATTCAGGATTATCAACTCTTTGATTAAAGAAAGCACGAATTAGGGCAAAAAAATCATCAACCGGAAAATTTAAACTGAGAACACTATCAACTTCATCAATAAAAATAACAATCTGTGTGGAGATTAATTTTAGTAATTTTTCAATAAACTTTCCAAAAATCTGCACGTCAGAAAAGCGGGAATTTTCTTCCCATAACTGATCTATATCAAACTGCTCACCTAACTTTAAACTTTCAGAACCAGCAATAGTATCAATAATCCCAGAATACCATTGTTCAGATGTTATTTCTGATGTCCCAATTGCGGTTAAATCAATAGATACACAAGCAATTCCTTCACACTGTAACCTTTGCATTGTGCGGACACGCAAACTGGATTTACCCATTTGTCGAGAGTTGAGGACAAAACAAAACTCTCCAGCTTTCACAGCCTGATACAAATCTGCATCAGCTTTGCGTGTGACGTAGGTAGGTGCATTAGCAGGAAGACTACCACCAAATTGATATTGATAATCTTGGGGAACAGGCAAATTCATCGTCATACGCTACATTGCTAATACCCAGGTGATATGTCAATTAAGACATAATATACTACATGTTGAAGGCTGAAGTTTCTTTCATAAGTGCATGAAAATTTTGATTTACCAATTAGGAGAAGCAAGCTACAACCCAACCAGACAATATCAGGCGATCGCGTAGCCCAGAGCAGGCATCGTACTTTTGATCTCAATGTCTGAGCCGTCCCCCCTTAGCAAGGCTACCGTGTATACACAAGTCGAATTACCCCCCTTAATCCCCCCTTATAAAGGGGGGAAATAAGAAATCTTGTAATCCCCCCTTATAAAGGGGAGAAATAAGAAATCTTGTTCCCTCCCCTTTCCAAGGGGAGGGTTAGGGTGGGGTAAAACTGACGCGAAAAACCAGGTGAGTAACCTATTTCAGACTTGTGTATACACCGTAGCTTACCAAGGCAAGACTACAGGGGGGTTAAAACGATCTCAAATTCTCACGAATGATTTAGAACTGCTATATAAGCAACAGATACCTCAAAGTCATGTTGAAGTACTTGAAAGTCATGTTGAAGTACTTGAAAGTCATGTTGAAGTACTTAAAAGTCATGTTGAAGTACTTAAAAGTCGTGTTGAAGTACTTGAAAGTCGTGTTGAGGTATTTGAAAATCGTGTTGAAGTACTTGAAAGTCATGTTGAAGTACTGGAAAATCGTGTTGAGGTACTCTGAAGTCGTGTTGGAGTACTTCAAACTTTGTCGCACCGCGATTAAGTACACAGGTGCGTAGGTGTAGCCCGCCGTAGGCATCGCTTTCATAAATCTCCACAAACAAAGCGATGTCTACGACGGGCTACGCCTACACTTGACTTTTAAAACAGTCGCTACAATTATCCTTAAGTCAAGATTAGCAATCAGTTAGCCTGGAAGGTGGTAAAAGTTCAATAACTTCCCAAATCAAAATATCAATGATCTACTTCGCAAAAAGTAAAGTGGGAAATTAATTTTAGGGAAATATTGCTAACTCAGTTTCCGGGTCAAAAAAGTGAATCTTCTCTGGAGTTAGCGATAACCAAAGTTGCTCACCAGGTTGGACAAATCGGTCTGGTGGTATTCGCACTTGTAGATAATTGGCTGTAGTAGCAGGTTGAGAGCCTGGTTCGGCAATCTTAACGGCGAGAAAGGAATCGTTGCCGAGATTCTCTACCAAATCTACTTGTACAGGTAAATTTTTAGTAGCAGGCATACTCAAGTTCAAGTGTTCTGGACGAATGCCTAAAATTAGAGTTTTCTGATCATATTTTTGTAAGGCTTTTCCCCAGACTTCTGGGAGGGTGAAACGAAAGTGGGAATGAATAATCAACTGTGGGGCATGAAATTCTACAGGAATAAAATTCATCGGTGGTGAACCAATGAACTCTGCTACAAAAAGATTGGCAGGGCGGTTGTAAAGTTCTAGGGGAGAAGCGACTTGCTGAATTTTACCCTCAGACATAATCGCAATGCGATCGCCCATTGTCATCGCTTCTGTTTGATCATGGGTAACGTAAATTGTCGTTGTCCCCAGTTGGCGCTGCAATTTGACAATTTGGGCGCGGGTTTCCGCCCGCAGTTTGGCATCTAAGTTAGAAAGCGGTTCATCCATTAAAAATACTTGAGGATCTCGCGCGATCGCTCGCCCTAGTGCAACCCGTTGTCTTTGTCCGCCAGATAGCTGTTTAGGTAAGCGATTCAGCAATGTTTCAATTTGTAACAGTTGGGCAACACTACGCACCTGCTCATCCACCGCCCGTTCTTTGTCAGAAATGTAGTGCAGTCCTTTAGGTAGCTTTCTTGTCGCCCCCACAAAAAGATTTTCTGCCCACGTCCGAAGATAAGAAGTATTTTCTCCTCTGCTCCCCTGCTCCTCTGCTCCCCTGCTTCCCCTACGACGTAACCCAAAGGCGATGTTATCATACACCGTCATGTGAGGATAAAGGGCGTAATTTTGAAACACCATTGCGATGTCGCGTTCCTTCGGTGGTAGGTCATTGATCAAGCGATCGCCTACCCAAATATTACCGCCAGTCATCACTTCTAACCCGGCGATTAACCGCAGCAGGGTGCTTTTACCACAACCAGAAGGGCCCACCAGCACCATAAACTCGCCATCTGCGATCGTCAGGTTAATCCGCCGCAAAACATTGACACTTTCTGCACGTTCTCGCACTGCATCAGTTTTCCCTCCAGACTTGAGTGGGAGTTCGGTTTGTGAGGCAACACTTTCCCCTTTACGCGAGGAAAAACTTTTATAAACGTTTTCTAAAACAACTTGGGACACAACTGTTAATTATTGTCATTGGGCATGGGGGAGGCAGTGCGGTCTTGGGTTGACCCAAGTGGAGCAACTGCCGTCATGGGGCATTGGGCATTGGGGGAGAATCACTAATAACCAATGACTAATGACACTTTAGCGCCCATAATAATACACGTTCTGTTTAATTAAGATCAAAGGGGCGAAAAGTTGATTTTAGAGTAATACGCTTGGGTTAAGACTTGATCCTTCCTAACCCTCCTTAAAAAGGAGGGAATTAAGCCCCACTTTTTCAGGGGAGCCACTGTGTTGGACGGGTTAAGAGACTTAAACCAAGTGGCGTGGGTTGGGGGGAACTTCCGAGTCAGATTATCACTAACCCAAGTGTATTGGATTTTAGAGTACCAAATCTTGATTGTTCATATATCATTTATGGACAAGTTAGTAAATCATCAAAGCACACCTGCAATATTTATTTACAACCGATCCTATTGAAAAAGTATCTTGGCACATCCCAAATTTAGGTTACTTTCCAGTTGGGAAGGTAAAATCAGGGTTTGAAGCTATAATTACACGATTTATCTGTTTCAGCATGAACAAAAAATGGGCGGTAAAGCGAATCACTATAAACCTGGCATTAAATGAAGCCAAGAACCTTGAAAAGTATTGTGAACAGACAGGCAGACCAGCAACAGATGTGATTCGAGAACTCATTCGAGCCTTGCCACTGGCGAAATAAAAGTAGATTTGCGAACCATTTCCCCTTGGTTCATTCTCAAGATACAAGCATTAGAATTTGGTTGAATTGGAGGTGTTAAATTAACGAGTGGTAATTTTTTGTAAGGATTGAGAGGGACGTAAAAATTGAGTTAAGGCGTGCTACGCCCGCCGTAAACGAGCGCAGCACGCCGAAAACAAGATAACGTGATAACTATTATTGAGTTGCACAATGAGGAGTGAAAGACTGTTTCTCCGGTTCGGCGACTATCCTTATTCTGTCGTCACTTCCGTCAGAGAATAATCTATAACCCTTGTTTTTTAGTATTTTTTCAACAAACAACAGTATTGAAATAGCAAATATCCAGTCGTAAGGGTCTAATCTATGATTACCGCTCTTGAATTACTCTCGTCAGAGGAAATTTAAAAACCTTTATTCCAATCTGCAACACCTTCTACTTTAGCTATGACTCTTTTTTCCTGGGGCTTTTCAGACTTGGCGTGAAAAGTCAGTTCAAGGCAAGGCTTGAATGAGTTGCCGAATCACATCTATTGCTGGTCTACCTGTCTGTTCACAATACTTTTCAAGGTTCTGGGCTTCATCTGATGTCAAGTTTAAGGTAATTCGCTTAAGCGCCCTTTTTTTACTGGAAGTTGCCAAACGGGGAAATTTAAGTGCAGCAGTTTTATTCATTGATTGATACGCTAGATATATATACAAACTTTCTTTATCAAGATTGCCAATTCAAAACTATTTTTACCAGTGAAAATCGAGATTTTGAGATTGAACTTAAGCTTTACGCCCCAAACATATTACTGAAAAGTCAAGGTATTAAACAACTAGCAGCACACGTAAGGAATCTGCTATTACCCAAGTGCAAAAAGCTTTCGGCTGAAGATCTGATGTTAGCAATGCCTCACAGACTAGATTATCTGTTGAGCAAGCGGTGTTGACTTACGCAGATGAGTGGATTGCCAAAGGTAGTTTTCATCAGTGAATATTTTGGTAATATACCTGTTTTAAATCTTCTGCAACATGAGATTATTCGTTTGTTATGGCTATCACCTCATATCTATAGCAACCTAGTAGATAATTCCTTTTAGTCAAAGGTAATTACACGAACAGTGAGTTAATACATGACTTTACAAAATTGGAGACGCAAGCGTGGCGTTGCACTTACTACCAAGGGGTTACAAAAAATTAAGGAAGCAAAGCATCAGTCAGAAGCAAAGGAAAATTTTGGAAATAGGTACACTCTCGAAGAAATGAGTGCACGATCGGGGTTATATTCCGCTACCATCTCGAAAGTATTGAATCGAGAAGGAGGAGTTGACAAACAGACTATTGAAAAGCTTTTTTCGGCTTTTAACTTAAAAATAGATAAAAGTGACTATTTAAGCTCAAATACTCGTCTAGATTGGGGAGAAGCTATCTTTAACTCAGTTTTTTATGGACGTACAGAAGAACTTACTACCCTAGAGCAATGGATTCTCAATGAGCACTGCCAATTGGTGGCACTATTGGGAATAGGAGGCATTGGTAAAACGGCGCTGTCTGTAAAGCTTGCTCAACAGATTCAGGACAACTTTGAGTATGTGATCTGGCGATCGCTACGAGAAGCTCCACCTGTTAAAATTATTCTAGGTAACCTAATCCAATTTCTATCTGACGAACAGGAAACAGAAGGTAACTTACCAGAAAGCTTTAGCAATCGGGTATCGCGACTACTCTACTATTTACAAAATCATCGCTGTTTAGTGATCCTTGATAATGCAGAGTCAATTCTCCGCAGTGGTAGCCGCGCCGGACTTTATCGAGAAGGATATGAGGAATATGGTGAGATTTTAAGACGGGTAGGAGAAGCAACTCACCAAAGCTGCTTAGTGCTCACTAGTCGTGAAAAACCTAGAGAAGTTGCATTATTGGAAGGACAAGCACTACCTGTTCGCTCATTGCCACTAAGTGGTTTGAAGGTGGCGGAAGGGCAAGAAATCTTAAAACTCAAGGGACTATCGGCGGCAGAGAATGAATGGAAAGTAATGATTGAACGTTATGTAGGCAATCCATTAGCCTTAAAGATAGTTGCTACGACTATTCAAGATGTTTTTGATGGTAATGTGACTGGATTTTTGCAACAAGACACGGCTGTTTTTGGAGACATTCGCGATATCTTAGAGCAGCAATTTGAGCGCTTGTCAGATTTAGAAAAGGAAATAATGTACTGGCTAGCGATTAATCGTGAGCCGATAACGCTCTCGGAATTGCGCGAAGATATTATGTCACCAGTACCACAAGCAAAATTACTGGAGGCTGTGGAATCTCTGGGAAGGCGATCTTTAATCGAGAAAGCTTCTTTCCGAGAGGCTGACGCTCGTTCGCCCTTGGCGTCTCCCCTTGGGAGAGGACTCGCTACCGCTTTGCTAATGCCAACGCCTATGCTGATTGAAAAAAGTGAAGCACTATTCACACTTCAACCTGTGGTTATGGAGTATGTGGCTAGTAGATTAATAGAACAAGTCTGTGAAGAAATTGCCACTAAGAATATTGATTTATTCAGACATCATGCTTTGATGAAAGCGACGGGGAAAGACTATGTTAAAGACACTCAAATTCGCCTCATCATTAAACCAGTTGGAGATGGGTTGCTTAATATCTTAAGAAGCAAAAAAAACATTGAAAATCAGTTAACTCAAATTCTTGCAAGACTGCGAGAAGAATCTCCACTAGAACCAGGGTATACGGCTGGCAATATTCTTAATCTGCTTTGCTATCTTGAGACGAATCTAAATGGCTATGATTTTTCTTATTTAACAGTTTGGCAAGCAGATCTACGCAACATAAATTTGCACAATGTAAATTTCGCTTACGCCGATCTAGCTAAGTCTGTTTTTGTTGAAACTTTAGGGGGTATTCATTCGGTGGCATTTAGCCCTAATGGAAAACTCTTGGCTACGGGGGATACTAATGGTGAGATTCGCCTGTATAAGGTTGCGGATGGAAAACAATTGCTTATCGTTAAAGGGCACACAGGTTTTATCTGGCCAGTGGCTTTTAGTCCCGATGGTCAGATTTTTGCTAGTGGCGGTGATGACCAAAAGGTGAAGCTATGGGATACTAATACGGGGCAATGCCTTGCAAATTTGCAAGGTCATAGTGGTGGAATCTGGTCAATTGCTTTCAGTCCAGACAGTCACCTGCTTGGAAGTAGCAGTGAAGACCATACGGTGAAGTTGTGGGACACTAGCAGCTATCAATGCCTCAAAACTCTGCGGGGACATAGTAATCGCGTTACATCAGTCGCCTTCAGTACTCAAGGTACTACGCTTGCCAGTGGCAGTGATGATCAAACGGTGAAGTTGTGGGATACTAGCAGCGGTCAATGCCTCAAAACTATGCAGGTTGATAATAGTGGGAGTAAATCAGTTGCTTTCAGCCCGGATTGTCAAACTCTGGCCAGTGGCTGTCATAATCAAACTGTGAGGTTATTTGATGTCAGTACAGGTGAATGGCTTCAGACTCTGCATGGTCATACTGATTGCGTAAATTCTGTTGCCTTCAGTTCTGATGGTCAAACGCTGGCAAGTAGCAGTGATGACCAAACGGTGAAACTCTGGGATACAAGTACTGGTTGCTGCCTTACCACTCTACACGGACATAATAGCAGGGTTTGGTCAGTCGCATTTAGTTCTGAAAGTAAGATACTAGTAAGTGGTAGTGATGACCAAACAGTGAAGCTGTGGGATACTAGCAGCGGTCAATGCCTTAAAACATTGCAGGGTTATGTTAATGGGATTTGGTCGGTCATCTTCAACCCTCAAGATCCTATGATACTTGCAAGCGGTAGTGGTGACCAAACGGTAAGGTTGTGGGATGCTAGTACTGGTCAGTGCCTCAAAACTATGCGTGGACATAGTAATCGAGTCACATCAGTAGCCTTCAGTCCTCAAGGTACTATACTTGCCAGTGGCAGTGAAGACCAAACAGTAAAGCTGTGGGATACTAGCAGCGGTCAGTGCCTCAAAACTATGCGGGGACATAGTAATCGGGTTACATCAGTTGCATTCAGCCCCCAAGGTAGTATGCTTGCCAGTAGCAGTGAAGACCAAACAGTGAAACTGTGGGATACTAAGACCTGGCAATGCCTCAAAACCTTACAAGGTCACACTCATTGGGTATGGGCAGTCGCTTTTAGCCAGGACAGTCAGATGCTGGCCAGTGTTAGTAATGACCAAACAGTAAGGCTCTGGAATGTCAGCACTGGTCGTTGCCTTCAAACTATGTACGGTCATACTGACTGGATTTGGTCAGTCGCCTTAAGTCCTGATGGTAATACAGTGGCGAGTGGCAGCTTTGACCAAACGGTGAAACTCTGGGATGTCAGGACAGGTAAATGTATTGGAACTTTATATGGGCATACTAGTGGCGTATACACAGTTGCTTTTCTGGATAATTGCACCCTGGCAAGTGGCAGTGGTGATCAAATGGTCAAGCTATGGGATCTGAACACAAGCAGTTGCGTAAAAACTTTGTTAGCACATACCAAGTTAGTCTGGTCGGTCGCTTTTAGTCCCGATGGTCAAACCTTGGTTAGTAGCAGTGAAGATGAGACTATTAAGCTTTGGAATGTCAAGACAGGTGAGTGCCTGAAAATTTTGAGAAGCTATAGACTCTACGAAGCGATGAATATTACTAAGGTGAGAGGTTTAATTGAAGCTCAAAAAATTACTCTGAAAGATTTAGGGGCGGTTGAGAAACAGGAGTAGACCACACTTACTGCGCGGTATATCCCCCATCAATTATCATGTTATGCCCTGTAACAAAGGAAGCTACGTCCGAACACAACCATACCACAGCTTCTGCAACCTCCTCCGGCTTGCCAAGACGTCCTACAGGATGCCCAGCTGCAACTTGAGCGAGTAGGTCTGTGGGCACATCTGCTAACATATCAGTTTCAATACTACCGGGACTTATAATATTGAGCCGGATGCCAGATTTGGCGTATTCTATTGCCGCTGATCGCGTTAAGGCAATAACTCCACCTTTAGTGGCACTGTAGGCGGCAGTGCCTGCGGCACCTATCACACCACCAATTGAAGCAACGTTTACAATTGCGCCGCCCTCTTGTTTGAGCATCGTGCTAATCTCGTACTTGAGGCAGAGCCACATTCCTTTGAGATTTACGTCAAACATTTGGTTCCAGTCTTCTTCCGGCATTTCAATCAGTGGTCTGAAAACTGCGCGTCCGGCATTGTTACAAGCGCAGTCCAAACGACCATAAGTATCCACTGTTTTGTTAACCAACGCTTCCACTTCAGCTGCCCTTGATACATCGGTTTGAACGAAAATAGCCTCTCCTCCTGCCTCTTGTATGCGGCGCACAGTCTCCTCCCCCTCGGCAATTCTACGACTGGCAGCCACGACCTTTGCTCCAACACGTGCAAATGCGATCGCTGTTGCCCGACCAATGCCTGATGAAGCCCCAGTAACTAATGCTACTTTTCCATCAAATTGAGCTGTCATAGGTGTGACTTTCCCTCTAAATTGCTTTGTTCTGCATTAACTGATAACGGCGTTGCAGTGCCGAAACTGCACCTAAAGCACCAAAAGCCAATACCCCTAACACATTAGAAGCTTCAGGGACAGACACTGGCTTCAGTACTGAAAATGCAGATTCTGCAATCAGCCGATGAGCTGCGGTTGTAGGATGAACTGGGTCCCAAAATAAAAACTTGTCTGGATTACAGGCGACTGATTGGGTAGGCAAATTTAAGGGCACTACTGATAAGTCTTGTATACAATAGTTGGTAGCATTTGTCAGTCCGAATTCCCTTGGTTCGGCGATTATCCTACTAAATAAGTCATTAACATTGAAAGGAATGATGTTGATATCAGGGTCTAGTTGCTGGTTCAAAAAGTTGATGGTCGCGTTTAAGCCAGAGTTATGTGCATTGGTCAACGTACTGAATAAGCTGGGTATTTGACTATTGAAGTTTGCAACTGGAAACTTTCCCAAATCTGGCTGATTAACTACCATAATATCTTGAGCGCCTATGGCAGCAAGCGATGTCACCGCTGCTGATATATTTGCAACTGCCTGATTAGGGTTGGGAACACTCCCGGCAAAGTAACTGAAGTAATCATTAGCACCAGCCCACACAATATAGAGAGCGTTGGGATTCGCAGACGGATTTTCTGCTGTAAAGCTAGCGATTTGCTGTTGCAATCCGGGTGACCCAGGAACGCTAATGTTATTGACTCCGGTGGTAGCCCCTCCAAAAGCAAAATTGGTGCGAGGATTGAAAGATAATCCTAAGTCTTGTGCCAGATATTCTACCCAAACTGGACCATTGGAAAAACGGCCATCAAAGTATGTCGGACTTGGGGGAAAGGTTTTATTTGTGGCATTGAATGCATTTCCTGTATCAGAAAAGCTGTCACCAAAAACATAAATATCCTTATAATTCTGTGCCGCTGAGATTTTAAGCGGAAACATGAAAGACAATAGGATAAATCCTGTCGTCAGAATTGTTTTTTTCATTTAACTATTGGCTATACTTTAAATCCTGGTGAATATATTATCAAGGAATGATACTTTTAGTTTCGGAATTTTTTACTGTCGAATCAGGTTCATTGACCGGAACAGGACCTAGCGCCACATTGCCCCAGCGGATCACGCTTGCAGAGGCAGAACTAGCTGCGCCAAAGCCATAGATCAAAACCAAGTCATTTTCGCGAATTTTGCCAAGCTGAACAGCGTGGTACAAATTGGCTACAGTTAGCGCTGCTCCAATGTTTGCATAGAGAGGGTAGACATTAATTGTGCGTTCTGGGTCAATGCCCAATACACGCGTACAGAAGCTTGCAAACCAAGCAGTCGGAGTATTGAAAATAAAAAAGTCAATTTGCTCCAGGGTAACACCAGCAGCAGCAATAGCCCCCCCACAACAAGTAAGGAGTAGATCCGCAGCAGTTTCGCCGATCACTTTATTCGTGCCCTTGGGCACCTGCATCTGAAGCCGTTGATTGCCTTGTTCGTTCTCAGTAAGTTTAAAAGAGAATTGATCGCACAAGATACTCGTATTAACTGTCTTTGTGCCAAGAATGCCTTGGTTCGGTTTTAGTGAACTAACCAGGAAAGCTCCAGCACCATCGCTAAAAAACCATGAAAGAGTATCGTCTTTATCGAAGAAGCGAGAGTACGTACATGAGATCGCCACTAGCACATTGCGGTGTATTCCTGCTTGTACTAAAGCACAAGCAGTTTGAAGGGCAATCGGGGTACTAGCACATGACGCATCAAGATTCCATGCGCCACACTGTAGTCCCAGTTGACGAGCAAGGAAGGCGGCATTGCCAAATCCGATTTGTTCAGGTAAAAACGAGGCGACGAGCAGGAGGTCTACGTCGTTGACAGAAAGCTTTGCCGCTTCGAGGGCATCCTTTGCTGCCCGATACTCCAGGGTCAGCGACGACTCACTGGGAGCAAGTATCCGCCGCTCAACTGTGCCACGAAAGGGGTCTTTTAAATATGGCATCATCTCCAACTCATACTCATTGCTGGGGGTGGAGTTAGAAAGCGAAAACAGCGTTGCCAAGCTTTTTTTCTCGACAGTCGCGAGCAAATCTGGGTAATTTTCTCTGTAGTAATCTTTTGTACATCTAATGCTGGGAAAGCTCAATGCTAGCGAACAAATACCTACTGGGGGATGCACCATGTTCAATTTCCTGTTAATAGTTCGTAGTCACCTGCGAAATTAAGTTATGAATACGATTCCCAATTGGCGCAGTTTGGGTAGAGTCAATGATTATATCAACAACGAACGGACCAGTTGAGGTAAGTGCTTTCTCTAGTGCTGTCTGAATGTCAGACTCACTTTCAACGCGGATACCATCAGCTCCCATACTCTGGGCAATTTTAACAAAATCCGCCTGTGGAATCTGTGTATGCACACCCTTAAACCCAAGTAAAACCATACCTTGATCGCACATGTTGTAGCGCGAGTCGTTGAGTACAATCCAGACAGCAGGAATCTGGTGTTGCACGGCCGTACTTATCTCATTATTCATGAGCATGGCACCATCCCCAACAATAGCAACAGCCTTACCATTCCTTGCCAGTGCCGCACCCACAACGCCCGTAACGAAATGCCCCATAGACCCAAAGCCAGTGCTAACGCGAAAGCGGCCTGGTTTAGTAAATTGCAGATGGTGAATTCCCCAAGCAAACGAGTTACCCGATTCAGCCATTACTACTGCATCGCTTCTTTCAACAATCACCTGTTGAATCGCATCCATAAGTACTTTGGGTCGCACTAAATCACCTGTACATGGCTGGATTAAATCAAGTTCGGGTCGAGGCAGCGTTACCGCCGTTGAGCGACTATTACTTACACAAAAGTGCTTCAGCAGCTGCTTCATAAACACTTTTACGTCAGACTGGATAGCAAACGTCTCGGCATATGGATACGCCGCTCCTGGCACATCTGGGTCGATGTCAATATGCAAAAATCCTTGCTGGGGGATCATGGTAGGGTTCCAGAAGGAGGTAAACTCACCAAGGCGCGTTCCCAGAACCAAAGTATGCAAAGGACAGTACTCCTGCATATATGTCAAAACAGACTTGTGTCCAGCAAAGCCTGTGACTCCTACAAATTGTGGATGATCTTCGGGAAAAATCCCTTTACCACGCGGCGAACACATTACCGCAGCCCCTGTTCTCTGAGCAAGTTGGCGAATCTCTTCGGCAGCATCGCGCGCACCGAAGCCAACCCAGATGGCAAAGGGGCCTTCAGACAGTAACCGCACACATTCTGCGATTGTTTCCTCACTTGCTGTTGCCATAGCATGAGACAAAATCAATCTTGGTAACGATGTATTGACTGAACTTGTCTGGATGTTTGTAGGGATACTTAGATGCGCGACAAATCCTTCGGGCCGTGCTAAACCAAGGCCAAGGCTTCGAGAAATCTCTGTGAGTTCATTGCTACATTCGAGAGTGGTCGCGTAATGGAATATTTGCCCGGAAGTAAAAATACTTGTGCTGGGCATAGTGTACGCGCTGGTTTCCTGGAAAGCCCACCGACCGCGCTGTGGTGCTGAAGTTGAAGCTGACACAAGAATCACCTTAGCGCCCTCCCAACGAGCAGCTAACAATCCTGTCAAAGCGTTGGTGATCCCCGATCCTGTAGTAGTGAATACCACAACTGGGCGATCGCTAGCAAAATATGTCTCAATGGCGGCAAAAGCGGCTCCGGCTTCGTGGCGAAAGTGCAGCACCTGGATGGAACTTTGGTGTAATGCAGCCCACACTGGGGCGATCGCGCCTCCCGAAACACCAAACGCATACTGCACTCCCATCTCTTCCAGGATTTTTACCACTGCCTCTGCTACCGAAAAAGTTACGGATGGCTTGCTATAAGATGGTTGTTTTGTTGAGTTTAATTGTTCAGTGGTATTCGCTTGTGTATCCTGAAATTTCACATCCATACAAACTATACTTAGGACGAATTTCCTCTGTGGGATAACATTATCCCACACCCGAAGTAGGTCGGCGTAAATATTTGTCGTTCAAATCAAGCAGCAAGCAGCTATGCCGGAGGCAAGAGGCAAGAGGCTTTTAGCCTACTTCATCTTTATTAAGATAGTTTAGTTTTTTTGTGTCAATCTACTTGCTTATCTTCACACAGTTTGGTACTTTATTGTCTACCTACTTCAACTCTGCTTTGATATAGAAGAAATGTTCAGAGACTTTAAGAGCGACAAATGTGGCGATGCCTGCGGCGGGCTCCGCCAACGCAGATGGGTTCACCCGTCTTTTGGTTTGTGAAAACTGAACACTATTAATCAAGCTCTGGAGTATAAAAAGGTGATTGACTTCAATCAGTACAAGGCTTTAACTTTCGATTGTTACGGAACCCTAATCGATTGGGAGAACGGCATCTTAGGGATGCTAAAGCCACTTCTGCTGGCACATAACACTAATTTGGATGACGATCAAATTCTGGAGCTTTTTGCTGAATTTGAAGCAGAATTGGAAAAGGGGAATTATATCAAATATCGGGAAGTTTTGAAGAGAGTAGTCCAGAAATTTGGTGAGCGATTTAGCTTTGAGCCAACTGCTGACGAACTAAATTCACTTGCTGATTCGATTCAGCATTGGCTGCCTTTTGCCGATACAGTTGACGCACTTAAAACCCTCAAGCAAAAGTTTAAGCTGGTAATTATCTCAAATGTCGATGACGATCTCTTTGCTTTCTCGGCAAAGCATTTGGAGGTGAAATTTGACCAGATAATCACAGCAGAACAGGCAAAAAGCTACAAACCTTCTTTAAACAACTTCAGACTGGCTATTGAAAGAATTGATTTGCCGCTAGAGCAGATATTACATGTTGCTGCTAGTATATACCACGATATCGTTACAGCCAAATCTCTAGGACTATCAACAGTCTGGGTGAATCGTCGAGCAGACCAACAAGGAGTTAGCGCCACAGGATCAGCAATAAGTCAAGCTGACTTAGAAGTGCCGGATTTAAAGACTCTCGCGGCTTTGAGTTCCCAGATTAACTAGATTAACTCCTCAGATTAAATTCTTTAGAGTGAAACAATACTGATCAATAAGTGCTGAGTGCCTAGCACTGTTTCGATGAGGATTTGTTGTTACAAAACGAAACAGGGATTGCAACATAGATTGATTCTGCCTTAATCTGGAAAAACTACTATGCCAGTTTCATGCCACATTCGCCCTTCTTTTGAGGGCGACGCGCAAAGGACGGGTGACGCTCTCCTTCTGGCTCTCCAGGATCAGCGCCCTGCCGATAAACTTGTTCAATAAAACACTTTGATAGCCTAAAACGATGAAAGCATCTGCTAATTTCGACTTTGAAGACGAGAAATTCAATGCACCGCCTTCTCAAGTCATCCCTTGGTGTCAGATGATTAATCCTCGGTATGGCACAGATGGTATGCAATCTCACGGTTTGGCGATTAAGCTAGATAATGCCCATGCTGTCGGCTTTGTGCCAGATGATAATTGGCAGCAAGTGGAGCATGAATTTAGCTCTGGAGTCGAAACGGTCTTTATTACCACTAGTCCACACTTGGTTTTAGTGCGTCGGGGGCCATTGTCTGTCAAAGACCGGGAAAGTGGTCTAAAACTGGGTACGCTCAAAGAAAATTATGATGCTTTTTTAGCCGACAAACTTAAATTTAAAACCTTTACTCGCTATCTAATTTTTATAGTGGGTGAGAATAAAAAGTTTTTACATGAATCACCACTACAACTAACTCTTAATGGTGCTGCCGGAGCGAGTTTCAGCAAAACCTACTGCGAGTATCAACAAGGCAAAGTAGTTAGTGGATTCGTTGCGGAACTAGAAAAGGCTTATGCTGTTTACCGCAAGCAACCCTTGACACCAAAAGGCCCTTTGTTTCACGCTCACGGGATTTTTTGCCCCATAATTGAGTGTGAAGAAAGAGGTATTGAACCAAATACAGTTCTGGTAGCTTCAACTGTAGACTACAAACATCCGACAGTAGGAACTTTAACACAATATTTAATTGCTTCCGATTCTCTTGAGTCTGCAATGATTTGCAAGAGTTTTGAAGAATACAAAGATTTTGGGAAGGAACCTGTAAAATCAGAAACACCTAAATTGGCGATGGCAGGAGTTTCCAACTCTTACGTTTATGCTGATGAAGATGATTTTGCTTATCCGCCGTACTAAACAAAGTGAGGAGTGAGGAGTGATGAGTTTTGAATTAATAACTCCTAACTCCTAACTCCTGTACAGACGCGATTAATCGCGTCTTTAATCCTTGAGCAGCAAATAATATAGTGAACCATTACCGCCTGTGATGCCAGCGCGATCGCCTGCTAATTTCCCAGACCCCATGAAATAATCCACCCGGCCCGGGCCTTTGATGGCGCTTCCTGTATCCTGATCAAGCACAAAGCGGCTAACAGTACGCCTCTCTAGTTTGCCACCACTGGCAGGATAGGGAAATGAATTGTAAATCAGCGCTAGCGCTCCCGGTGGCATGAGAGACTTATCTGTAGCAATGGAACGTTCTGCTGTCACTGGCACATGAATACTACCTGTAGCTCCAGTACCACCAGTTTCCTCGAAGAAAACAAATCGTTCCCAGCGGGGCAGATAATTGCTCAATTCCTGTGGCTTTTGCCGGAAGTAAGCAATCATCCGTGGTAGCGTCAATCCATTCAGTGAAAGTTTGCCATCTTTGGCTAGTTCTTTGCCGATACTAGTCCACGGGTAATCAGTTCCACCTGCATAGCCAACTGACGTTGTTTTGCCATTAGTTAACTTAATTTGGGCAGAACCTTGGATATGTACCATGTATGCATCTAGGCGATCGCGGAACCAAAGCAGTTCTAAACCGCGCAACTTGCTCTTATTCCCTTGTAAACCATCCTTCCCTTCCAAATCGATTCGTTTTGGGTGGGGTTTAGGCCATTGGCTGAAATCAGGTGGTAGCCGATAAAGCGGATACTTATATATTGATGTCCTGACACGGCTAGCGGTGTAAACAGGTTCGTAGTAAGCAGTGAACTTAACAGTACCCTTGCCATCGTTGCCCACGGATTGGTAGAAGACAAACTCACGGCGGACAGCGGCTTGTAGTTGCGCTGCTGACTTAGAACTGACAACCAGTTGGCGGAAACGTACCAAACTCCTCTGGACACGATCAAGGGTAATTTCCTTAACTGGATAATTTTGATATACTGCGATCGCCTCTTTCTTTGTTAGGTAAAGCAGACTGTTGTCAATAGAAGCCAACAACGCATTGCGATCGCCTTTTTTACCTGTTTGACCCCAAATTTGGTCATCCCAACCCACCAAGCAAGTCTGCCGGAACGTACAATCGCTTGCGATCGCGATTGGTTTTAGCGGTGGCATTAACTCAGGAGTAATTGGTACTGGCAGAGGTGGGAGATCAGGAGTAGTCGGTATTGGCAACGGCAGTAAGTTAGGAACCTGAGCAACAGCCGACCAGAGAGGGTTTACAAGGGCAATTCCCAGACTTAAGGAAAGGAAAGCAAGGGTTTTTCTCATCATTTAGTTGAATCTTTCAACACTGGAACTAAAAATGGGTTCTACCCGGATTGCTACGATCCGAGAAGGGCGGATTACCATATATTCACCTTGAATATTTTTGATCGGCACGCTAATAAAGTCATTAGAAGCAGACTTTGGCACAAGTTCGCCGCTATACCACTTCTGAAACTCTTGAATAGTAGGAAAACGTACTTCTTCCCGATGACCGCTTTCCAGTAGGAGGTATACGGCATATTCATTTGCAGTTCTAGCCATAAGGTTGAATCATTTAAAAAACATTCAACCCATTGTTAACCATGTAACCTCCGAATGAAAAGGGTAAGCATACGGGAGCAAAGGATTTGGAGGTCATCCTTGACAGGTTAAGGTCATAAACAATTTGTCAATAAGTAATAGTACTGATAATTTTGCCAAAAAAAGGGTAAGAAAGACAATTTTTAAGCTAGTGATGCCTATGGCTGATTTGAAAAAGCATCATTTATTCTTACCCGAAAAGCTCCGTACAAAGTTGAATTAAATACCCAGATGAGTCGATAATTTATCGCATAACTACTATTGATAAAAGGAATTTCATTTTAACCTGTCACGAATGCCCTGGCATTTACTAGGGCATATTCAAGAAGCAGAGGCAGCTAAACGCCCAATTGTGGAGATAAGCAAAGACGCATTTAATTTTTCAAGCTGAAAACCTCACAGTGAGTTTTTCAGGTTCCAAAAAGTACAATTTAGATGCGTGACAGCTTATTGTGATGGTTGGGTGTTGTGGTAATGAACTTAAAGAAACATAGTCCTAGAAAAAAGTTCCCCTGGCAGTTCTAGCTTGCTACCTGACGTTGATGTTCTTGATCCAGAAATGCGCTCGGCTGAAATTTGGCGATCTTCTCGTCAAGAATAAAAGATTTGACATATTCAATCATCATCAATTGGAGAGAGAACAGACCTGATTTGGCATCAATCCACGATCGCGCTTTCAGTAGTTCCAAGGTTTCCAGGAGTTCTTGGGATGAAACAGAGGATGGCATCTTTGTCCGTAGCTGTGAAAAAGAAATGGGTTGACGATTGAGTACCATGCATTGAATCGTTGCTTTAGCTGCATCCGACAGGTGTTCAAATTCTTGGTCTAAACCGTTGAAAATTGTACCAAAAACTGTAACTTTTTGTTTTAAAAATTCAGTGATACTGCCATCAAATAACTGTTGAATCGTTGTGGCAATCCGGTTTAGGACATGGGGATTCCCTGCATAGGATTCGATTAATCGATTCCAGTCGTCTGGCGTTCCTCTAAAGGTTCCTTTTGTTTTGAAAATTTCTTGTATGTCTGTAACCTGTAATCCTTGGAGAGAGAATACTCGCACAGGTCGTGTCTTTCCTTCAAACGAGGTGATCTCATGGGATTTGACACGGCTGGTCAAGATTAAGCAACTTTGATGGGTGGCTTCTCCCGCACAGGGAGAAGTTAGCGTAGTCTATCAACCAGCAAATACTTCAAAAATTGCAGCACCGCTAATTTTTAAGGAATTCAAGCTTCAACAATAATATGGCAGCAAGCCGATCTGGAGTTTAGGAAGTCATGAACTCATAGTACAATCCTCAAAAAACCTTGGAATTTCAGCACTATCTACCCACTTTATTTCTCAACAAACTTTGCCAAAGCTGGTAGTTGTGCCAAGATTAATTTGAGGACTTAGGCAAGTGACACAATGTTAGGACAATTATTAGACGGACGTTACCAAGTCCTCCAAGTCTTAGGTGGAGGTGGATTCAGTCAAACCTACATAGCCCAAGATACCCATCGGCCAGGTTTACCGAAATGCGTTGTCAAACACCTTAAGCCCGTCACTCGTAGCCCTGAATTTCTTGAAACTGCTAGACGGCTATTTAACAGTGAGGCAGAAACATTAGAACAACTAGGAAACCATGACCAAATCCCTCGGCTTTTAGCCTATTTTGAAGATAACCAAGAGTTCTTCTTGGTGCAAGAGTTCATTGAAGGGCATACTCTGAAAGCGGAACTGTTTCCCAATCAACCTTGGACAGAAGAGAAAGTAATTCAACTGCTCCAACAGGTGTTGGATATTCTGCAATTTATTCACAGCCACAACGTTATCCATCGAGATATCAAGCCGGACAATATAATCAGACGGCAACAAGACGGTAAGTTGGTGCTGATTGACTTTGGCGCAGTTAAACAAGTCCAAAATCAACTGCTTACAGTTCTAGGGCAGATAGGGGCTACTATTATCATTGGTACCCCAGGATATATGTCTACGGAACAGGGGCAAGGTAAGCCTCGCCCCAACAGTGATATTTATTCTTTGGGGATTATTGGTATCCAATCGCTGACGGGGTTACATCCGATAAACTTTGAGGAAGACCCAGATACTGGTGAAATTTCTTGGCAGCATCAGGCTAATGTCAGTTCTGAGTTGGCATCTGTGCTATCTAAGATGGTGCTACACCACTTTAAACAGCGCTATCAGTCTGCGGCTGAAGTTCTACAGGTGCTTAAGCATTTGGATAATAGAGTAGAAGCGCAATCACTTCAACCACCATCTTCTACACAACCGCCTCAAGCTTCAGTTTCTCAACAAAACTCAATTGGGTATCCGCCTACTTTTATCCTGCCTCCAGAAAATTACAGCCGATTGGAAACAATTCTTTTAGAATTTGTCGGCCCCGTTGCCTCAAGATTATTACGGCAAGTTGCAGCATCAGCGCCCAACCCCGAAGAATTAATTAATCAATTGGGTCTTCATCTTCGAGGAAATCAACAAATTGATTTTAAGAAGAAAACAATGTTTCTACTAGAGAAACCAACTCTATTACAGGAACTTACTGTTAAATCTGAGATTAGGTCAAATAATTTACCAAGTCAAGAACTTCAAGTAATCAGCGAGAGCTTTGTGCATCAGTGTGAGCGGGAGTTAGCTAATTTAATTGGGCCAATAGCTAAGTTTCTAGTCCAAAAAGCTGTTAAATCTTCTGGGCAAATTTCTCGTGCAGAATTTGTAAAACTTTTAGCATTACAAATTCCCGAACCTCAAAAAGCTTTGCAATTTCAGCAGCGCTTACTTTCTTAAATTTTTAGCTTCTCAGCTGTCGCGCATTTTATTTGCCCAACTAGGGCGGGCAAGATGCCCACTCCACAAGAGATTTATTTTTTTGGGGATGCAAATTCAAAGATTTTTAACTTACCAATTTTGGAAAAAATACAAGAAATGTGTAGGTTGTATTTCACTTGACTCTTTCATAATCCAAAATCTAAAATCTAAAATCCAAAATGGAATTAGCTCTGATTATTCAGCATCTCCAGAGCTATTTTTAAGCTAGCTTTCATCCGATTAAATGCTTCTGCTAACCCGCCAATTTCATCATTAGAGCTTTCTTCAAAATCAGCGCTCATATCACCCACACTAACTTTTTGGGCGATTTTCTCTATTTTTCTGATCCGCTGAATCACATATTTTCTGATTAAGAAGTTAATTAAGAAAACTATGATTGCAAAGATCGCAATTAAAAGTCCCATTATCAATGTCCAAGTCCGTTTGGCATTGGCAAAAATCTCTTCAGAAGGAATAGAAATTATTTGGGCAGAAACAATCTGATTGAGTTGCCAGCCAAAACCATTTTCCGAGCCATAAGTTACCAGCTGACTCTTAGGAGCTTGATCTGGTGTAGTATGACATCGCAGACATTGCTGCTGTGTAATCTTGAGTGGTTGTGCAATGTAAAATACCTCGCCTTCTGACAAGGTGCGAAAGCCGGTAATTTCTAGAGTCTTCGGTTCGTTGCGAAAACGCTCTACAAGTTGAGTTTCAAAACTATCGGCTTTATCTGCTAAATTAGTTGGATTAAGTGTTGCATCTTTATGAAAAAAGTTTCTATATTCCGGCTTTTTACGAAAACTTTCAAAAACCTCTTTAGAGGAAAAAGTTGGTACTACTTCAGGTATGAACGTTGGGTTAGTATCTACTCTAGGTTCCAATAGGGGAACTATCCGATTTTGTGTATAATCTCTAACTGCGTTCACCATTTGGATGAGAATCTGCGCTTGAGAAGCCACTTCATTTTGCGCTCTCCCTTGAAGTACACTGGATAAGGCAATGCCACTTCCTACAATACTGACTATGAAAACTAATATTAAAAGCAAGTTAAATTTATCACCTATTTTTAAGTTTTTTAACGTAATGTTGTTTAACATAACCTAAGCAATGAAGGTGGTATCTGAGTTTGTCTAATATTTATTTATACCTGTTAGAAAGCATCTTAACAATATTTAAATAAATATTAATTTTTTGCTGCAATATAACCTATTTAGGCAGCAGTCAAACTTATCTAAATTAGTCCTGAAAGCCAAGTTATTTCCTTAACCATAATTAGTGATGTTTTTGCGATTTCCCCGGCGTTTATTCCTGTTTAATCTGCTAGGTTTGACATTTGCTGCCTGCCAATCACCAAAGGAGTTTGAGGGCACGTTAACTGTTGGTGTTATCAACTATGGTGGAGGCGACCAGATAATTAACCAATATGCTAAATTTAATAGTTACTTGGGTGAAAAGACAAACTCATATATTCAGCTAGAGCCTGTTTTTAATGAAAATAGAGCCGTTGAGCGCCTTGAGGCTCGTGCTTGGTCATTGGTATTTGCTCCACCGGGTTTAGCGGCGATCGCGATCGCCCGCCACCAATATGTTCCTCTGTTTCCTTTAATAGGTATTAGTAATTTGCGCTCAATCTTCGTTGTTCGCAAAGACAACCCAATATCTGACTTAAAACAGCTACAAGGTCAAACAGTGGCTTTAGGTCAGTTAGGTTCAGCAACAGGATATTATTTTCCTCTTTACAATCTTTATGGTACAACACTAGCAGAGATCCTATTTGCACCCACCCCCAAAGCCGCTTTAGAATTGGTCGCTGAACGAAAAGCGATCGCCTGTGCCGTCTCGGAGGCTGAATTGAGTCTCTACGGTTCACAGTCGGGCCCAACCGAATTCCGTGTACTATTTAAAGACCCTCACTATGTACCATTAGGTGTGGTCTTGATTGGGCCGAATGTAGAACGTAACCGTCAAGAGTTTATCCGCAAAGTGATGAGTGATTCGCCTTCAGGTTTAGCTCAAGAAGTGGGGTATGTACCCAATGGACAAGTACCAGATTACAAATACATGATTTCTGTGGTTGATCGGATCAGCTCAATTAGTTCTCAACTACAAAAAAAACCTGTTCGTTTATTTTAATTGATATCACGGATTGCTCAAAAAAATAATTTGAATCGTGCTAGCTGGTTTTCAATGGTTCCTGTCAGGATTTTATTCAGTTCTGTGGTGTCTTGGAATTGCAAAATTTGCTGTGTCGGTAAGTCGAAGGGAAATTGCCCTTCAAAGTCTGGGCGTTGCATGTGCGCTAATAGAATCTGTTCAGACCGCTTACTTTGGATGGCATAGCCAATCTCAATACAGACATTCGGACTGGGAATTAGTTGAGGGGTTTCTTTACCATCAATACTAGCAATGGGTGTGGTGTCAGCTATGAATAACAAACTCTTACGGATTTTTCGCATGATCGTGCGGTTAATTCGGAGAGTAGCACCGCTGGGACGAGAAGATTCTACTAATGTTAGGGGAAGGCGCGATCGCAAGTTTAAACTGGACAAACTTTTTCGCAGTTCTTCTCTTAAAACATTCGTCGCTGCGGCATACTCAGTTTGATAGGATAAAAAAATCGTTGGTTCTAACTGAGCCAACACCGCCTGCTTGGTGAAATAAATTTCATGACTAATTAAGTCAATGTTAGCTACGCAATAGCCACCACTACCTTCAATGTAAAATTCAATATTTTCCCCTTCCAGATAGCGCCCAAACCAAGTTGATTTGTTAACTTCGTCACTTTCTTCCAAAAAGTCTGCTCGCAATGCTGATTTTAGCAGGCTTTTTTTGCTTAAGCGAATGTCTGGCGGACGTTTTTCCAGTTCTGGAATCGGCTCGTAATCCTGTAGATACCACGCTCTGAGCGCAATAATTGACATAAGGCGCTATTTCAACTAGTTTCTCGCTATTCAACTTCGTATAATCTTACACCCAGAGGAGGCCCTATCTCAGACTTCTCTTTAAACACAACAACACCCAAACCTCTACTCGCTGAACTATCTCCTCTCTTTGTTTATCCTAGCCAGGGATGTACTAACATTTCATCACTTCTGTAAACAAGTAAGTAATGACAATCAGTTACAGCGCCCCCTAATCTTCCATATTTGAGGGAATAGCAGTTTTCGCGTTGGGTGTTGCTGTGTTTTCACGAGACAGATGTAAGTTAAACAGCGTCTTTCACCTCTTATTACATTTTTAATGCAGCTGTTATATCTGCCAGGGAAGCTTATTTAGTGGCTTCAACTATTAGATTATCATTTGGGGATAGGAGGAATTTTTTTTTGCAACGAAACTTTACTTTTGAAGCATTTTTAATCCAAGTCAATATACTGCCCGCCCTGGATAGCTTCTAAATCTTTTCTTTAGTCTATTATTAAACATTTTATCATCAACCTTTTGGATGAATTGAGTAATTACTAAGTCAATTTTTAAGTTTTAAATCTAACATTTTGTAAGATTCTGAAAATAAAGTAGAAAATCGATTTGCGTGGTATTGGTGTTAACTTCAATCACAACCTTTTTAAAATCTTGCCTGCAGTGGTTGGTTTGGGCATTGGTCATTTGTTATTTTCCTCTGCCCGACTCCTCAACTATTTTGGCTGGAGGCTTGATGGGAATCTCAATCCAGAACTCTGTACCTTTGCCAGGTTCCGAAATGCACTCCATTATTCCACCATGTTTTTCGACAATAATCTGATAGCTAATTGACAGTCCCAGTCCTGTACCCTTGCCCACAGGTTTGGTAGTATAAAATGGGTCAAAAATTCGCTTTTTCACCTCTTCAGTCATTCCAGCCCCATTGTCAATAATCCGAATCAACAGACGAGAGTTGTCTACTGAGAGTTTAGTGGAAATTTGGATAGTGGGCAGTTGTACTGACCGTTCCCGAACTATTCGGTATAGATTATACTCATTGTCCCTTTTGTCTCCTGTTCTCATTTCCTCATTGCCCATTCCCCATTCCCCATTCCCCATTCCCAAGGCATCTATAGCATTGCTGAGAATATTCATGAATACCTGATTCATTTGGCCGGCATAGCATTCCACCAGTGGGATGTTGCCATAGTCTTTGATTACCTCAATGCGGGGAAATTCAGCATTTCCTTTCAGCCGATGTTGCAAAATTAATAAGGTGTTGTCAATGCCTTCATGTATGTCAACGCGCTTGTTTTCAGCCTCATCCAAGCGAGAAAAATTGCGTAATGACAGTACTATTGAGCGGATGCGATCGGTTCCTACTTGCATTGAGGTGATGATTTTCGGGAGGTCTTCTACCAAAAATTCAAAGTCCATTGCTTTGATCGCGGTGCTAATTTCACTATGGGGATGGGCATAGTGTAGCTTGTAGAGACGTAAAATTTCTAGCAGTTGTTCGGTGTAGTCACTGGCGTGGCACAGATTACCGTAGATAAAGTTAACCGGGTTGTTGATTTCGTGGGCGACACCCGCCACCAACTGTCCTAAGCCAGACATTTTTTCGATCTGAATCAATTTTGTCTGTGTTTCTTTGAGTTGATGTAGGGAATGCTCTAATTGGGCAGCTTGATTTCTGGATTCAGCTTCGGCATTACAGGTTTGTTCGTAAAGTTGTGCTTGTTGAATGGCGATCGCAGCCTGATCTCCTAGCTGTTGCAATAAATCAATTTCTGTATCCTGCCAATTTCTGGGAGCGTTGCACTCATGGGCAATTATTAAGCCCCATAGTTCCATACCGATATTAATCGGAACTATTAAGTTTGCTTGTACTTGTAGACTCTGCAAAAACTCTCGATGACAATCACTTAAAACAGCTGTTGAAACGTTATTAATTGCCTTTACCCTGCCCTGAAAGGAGAGACGGTTATACTCATCAGGAAAACATTCTGCTGGTGCATTCAATCCCAAAACTGACTGCCAATTGCCATTCATCTCTTCCACAATCACTGATTTAGTCTTCATTTGGAAAATCAGCACTCGGTCTGAATTTAGCAGGGGACGGACTTCCCGAACGATGGATTTCAGGGTTGTCTGCAAGTCTAATGTGCGGCGAATATGCTCTGTGACTTGCTTGAGGACTTTGGCAAGCAGTAATGATTTTTCGAGTTCAGCAGTTTTATCTTGCACCTTCAATTCTAGGTTGACATTGAGCATCTGTATATGTTCATACATTTGGTGCTGCTCAATTGCCATTGCGAAATGCTCGGATAAGGCTTGCGCTAATAAGATTTCTTCCGGTTTCCACTCAGATGATTGCCCCTTTTTTTGCTCTCGCCAAAGCTCAAAGGAAAGCTGGGGTAAGATTTGTCGCCGATTTTGCTCACATCGTCCCGCCCACAAGACTTCTGTTTCAAATTCAGAGCGGAAAATACTTAATACACCAATAAATTTTTCGCGGTAATGTAGGGGAATCACCATGAGTCCGCGAATTTTAGTAGAACGGAATCCTAAAGCCAAAACTCGCAAACGTGGTTCTTTGTAGAGGTCATCGCTTGCCCAAACATTACCTGGTTTGCACTCAGCCATCCAGTCTTGCCATACGAGATGCTGTTCGATAATACTGTTATCTAACTGATAGGGGAGTTTCGGCTGGTCGCCCCAGGTGTATAGTTCCCCATTCTGTTCAATGTAAAGCCTGCCACCTATTCCACCGAAGCCAGTAATAACTTCTTCTAGCGCTCTCTGCAATTGGATTGTCGGCAGTTTATGCAATAGTGTGGTAACTCGGTTAATAGTCGCTTCTCGCTCTTGCTTGGCGAGGGATTGAGTGAGGAGATTACTTTGAGCGATCGCGATCGCTACCTGGTCAGTAACTTCCTGCAATACTTTTAGTTCCCAGTTAAAAATCTCTCGCGGTTCAATGTGGTGAGCCACCAACAATCCCCACAATTTAGGCTTTGCTGATTGTTCTTGGAGGTCGGAATGTAAAATTGGCATTACCAACGAAGACTGCACGCCCATTGCCTTTAGGTATTGAATATGGCACGAGTCTACCTGCCGATAGTAGATATTAGTTTCTAGATGTTTGCCAGATTCTATTGAGTGTTGAGGCGATAGCCCAATCTTCCCGTTTGGCACATCCACAATGCAACGTTGCCCTACCAACACAAACATCTGTCTGGCGGCTTCTGGAATATCATCAACTGGGAAGTTTAACCCCAATAAGGATGGCAGACGTTGCTCATGAATCGATTCAGCAATGACTTCACCGCTACCACTACCATTAAAGCGATACACCTTTACCCGATCTACACCCAAATATAAACGCACTTGGCTAACGGTAGTCGTTAATATTTCTTGGAGGTCGAGCGATCGCCTGATCTGGTTGATCATCTGGTGCTGTAAACTTTTTTGGTCTAAGCTTTGCTGCAACTCGTTTGGTTTATCGGTAAATGTCATTTTCTATATTCAGTATGACTAAAGTATAATTTTTTTATAATTGTCCCTGATAAAAATCTTAAACTTACAATGCCTTGATTTTCATCGCATTTCAAGAAATTTATACTAAAAATATGTTTCTAGGGATGAACATCTGTTGCAAATATTTTTGGAAATGGTATTAAAGGATATTTCAGAAGTATCAGATATTTGGCTTGATGCCTCTAGCCCTTCTCAAGTTTATTTAGGGAGATATAAAACCGCTTGCTGCATTATTAAAGACTTGCCAAACATCCTCTCAAGTCTAAAGTTAATAAAATCTAAATCATAGACCAATAGGCTTGGGTTAAAGCTTAACCCTCCTTTTATAAGGAGAGAATTAAGTCCCTCTTTTGAAGGGGAGCCAGGGCGCACAACACGGGGAACCCTCGCAAGCGACTGGCTCCCCATGAACGACTGGCGTGGGTTGAGGGGATCTTCCGGGGCAAAATATCACTAACACCAAGCCTATTGAAACATTGATACCTCTTAATTTTATATTCTCAACGATCAAACTATTTCAGTGATATCACCCAAATTAATGCCTTCATAATTGCTTTTAAATAAAAATATTTTTTCTGATTTTGCCTATTAATTCAATTAATTAGGATTTTTTTGCATAAATAACTAAATGATTGGCAACTTTTTCCCAGATTTTTGGCTAGGGAATTTTACTATTCCCCGTCTAATTGCTGACTTGATGTTGAATGTAACTATTTTGATTAAATTATTCGTAAATTACCGTTAAAGATAGTATATTACGGATTTCTTCACGCACACTCATGAGAGTTTTACCTAGATGGTTTTGACCTGCTTTATTAGCACCACAGCCCCAAAAAGAATCGGTTGGGGAGTTTTCAACCAAAATCTCATCGCCTGTCCTCAGGAGAACTTCTCTAATATCAGCATGAGTGAGAAACTTTTTGAGTACAGCTTCTCGCATAATTTGAGTTTTGACCAAATCCCAGTCTCGACGAAGTTGGCGAGTACTACATCTTCCCAAAGCGGCAGCTTCTTCTGGGGTGGTGGTGGCATGAATGAGGGGTATAATTGCCGCATCTGTGCTGCCTACAAACTTTTGCGCTTGATAATAATGCTCAACCGTTGGCCAGTAAGTACCCTGGATGTGGATTGCGTGGGGAGAAAAGTTAGAAAAACAGCCATAAGGCTGCCAAACTTTATAAAAGTAAATGGTCATTTGAAAATTGCTCTTTTATATATCAATTTCAGGGTAGCTGAAAGATCGCACTTGCAACCCAAAATCGAGCTTATCAAACAGATTTTCTCTCAGTTCATATCACTAGGGATTCTTCCCAACGACTTATAAAGATTCTCACTTCGCTGCAATCCAGTCTGAACCTCACCCTGGTTTTACTCAATTCTGCAACTTCATCGGTAAGGTGAGGGTGAACGCTGTTTCACCCAAAGATGTTGAGTCAAGGATGAGGTCGCCATGATGTGCCCTGGCAATTTCGCGGGCTAGGCTGAGTCCCAGTCCGATACCTTCTATCTTGCGGGTTCGCGCAGGATCACCGCGATAGAAACGGTCAAAAATGCGATCGCTGTCGCTCAGTGGAATATCTTTGGATGCATTAGCAATGGTGACTTGGAGAGTTGTTTGAGTCTGATGAACGCGAATCTGTATCCAGCCGTTGGCGAGATTATATTTGATGGCATTACTGAATAGGTTTTGCAAAACTTGAATCAGAAGATCGCGATCGCCCTGTAAGCGCAGATCATCAGTGAAATCGGTTTGCACACTCAAGTTCGGAGCCAGCATTTCCACATCTTCTAGCATCTCCATAAGCAACTCAGACATATCCACCTCAACCAGGTACAAGCTCATTTTTCCCGCATCTGCCAGAGATAGCAGCAAGAGTTTGCGGATAATTCCACTCAGGCGACGCACCTCATCCAACAGGTTGCTTAAACGCTGTTGCACTTCACTTCCGGGATCAACCTGTTGCAGTGTTCGTTCCAGTTCGCCTTGCAAAATAGTCAGTGGGGTTTTTAGTTCATGAGCGGCGTCACCACTAAAGCGGGAAGCTTGGGTAAAACTGCGTTCCAAGCGTTCTAGCATTTGGTTAAATACCTGAATCAACTCGACAAATTCAATATCTGTTGTCCCAATTGGAATCCGCTGATCTAGCCCTTTGACAGTCACCTGTTGAATGACGCCCGTTAATTGCCGGATGGGACGCAAAGCACCACCAGAAACCAACCATGCTCCGACTGCAACCAGCAGAAGCGCTCCCGGAATTGAAACCAAGAAGATATTCTGAATGGTAGCCATCTCTTGATCAACGGCTTGCAGATTAACAGCAATGGCAACCTGAACATTAGGAAATTTAGCTGCCCCAATCCGCCAAGCTGCTGTTGCTGTCTGCCCAGTGACAAATTGAGTTGGGCGTGGACGAAGAAAGGGTGGCGGCTCGAAAGATGGATTTGCATTGGAGGGTAAAGGCGGTGGTTCTCTCTTCGGGGGCGGTGGCAGAGGTGTCAACTGAAGACGCCTAAGCAGCAGACGATTCACCTCAAGATCGGCAGGTAGGGAGTTAGATTGATAAAGGATGTTGCCGTTTGCATCAAGCACCAGTAAAGCAATCGGGGTTTTTGTATTGGTTCCGAAGGCATAGGATAATGAGTCTTCGTAAAACTGCCATCGTGAGCGATCGGGTGAGGGTCGGCTTCCTTTGCTGAGAACTTCTCTTGTCACAGACGCTGCGCCAACCGGAGGTTCCCCCCGTGGAGGCAAGTTTGGAGTTACCCGCATCAAGTGATTTAACAGTTCTGCATCAAGACGGCTAATCTTAGCATTGTAAATCTGAAACCAGGAAACTGCGCCAAACCCGACTAATGTGGTTCCAGCTAAAGCCGCAGACAATAGGGCAATTCGGAGTCGAAACGAAGGGAGTTTCATGAGCCAGAGTCTGGCTTGCGAAACCGATATCCAACCCCTCGAATGCTTTCAATCCAGACTGCTTCATCAATGGGGTCAATTTTTTTCCGAATTCGCTGGATACAAACATCCACAACGTTGGTGTTAGGGTTAAAGTCATAGCCCCAAACGTGTTCCAGAATTTGGGTACGGGTGAAAACCCGTCCGGGAGAACGCATCAGATACTCCAGAAGATTAAACTCGCGGCTGGTGAGTTCTATCGCCTGGTGATTGCAAGTGACTTCTCTGGTGATGCGATCGAGTTTGACGGGCCCAACGCAAAGTAGATTTTGCCGTAGGCGTAGCCCGTCGTAGACATCGCTTCCACTGCGGCGGACAACGGCATGAATTCGAGCCGCTAACTCTTCCACAAAAAACGGTTTAGCGATATAGTCATCTGCTCCCAAATTTAGCCCTTCCAAGCGATCGTCTAGTTCATTCCGAGCCGTCAACAAAATCACCGGAGCATTCCGACCTTGCCGCCGCAAGAGTTTCAGAATCGATAGTCCATCCTTTCCCGGCACCATAATATCAAGTACAATCACATCATATTCGTTGTCTAATGCCCGCAGATATCCGTCATCACCGTTATCGCAGTAGTCTACAACAAATCCCTGCTCCTTCAGTCCAGCCCGGACGAAGTTAGCAATTTTTGCTTCATCTTCGACAAATAGAACGTTCACAAGCATTTATTAGTTTATATATTCCTCCATTCTAGATTCATTACCTTTTTGCTTAAATTACAAAACTGTAATTCAGAAAGCAGGTGGACTGTAATTTTGAGGTGGCTTAATCAGAAATATGAACACCCTACCTTTTGAACACTGATTTATATGAATATTCGTCGAGTCTTAGCCGTAGCAGCGATTCCTTTTTTGATTGGTACATTCGGTTTTGTGACACCCAATCAGGCAAATGCCGCTAATCCATCCAATCGGAACGCAGAGATTTCCCAACAGTTTCAAAGACCGCAGAATGAATCGCAAAGACCTGATGACAAACCACAGGTCAAGCATCGGCGACCACGCCCACAACAGAAAAAACGTCCTCCCCAACCTCAGAATCAGGGCGCAGGTCAAAATCGGATAGGACACAATAACCGTTAATTGAAGCGCCCTTGGATTTCGCCTCGCCAAACTACTGTGAGCGCAATTAATTAAAAAGCAGGGTGGACTGTGATCATGAACAACAAAAATCGCCAATTAGGTCTGATTTTTAGTCGAAGAGATATATTTGCTCTATTTAGGGCAGCCGGAACGGCAATACTTGTGGTTGGATGCATACCAAGAAAGTCTAGTTCTACCCAGGCAAAGTCGAGTGTAGCCGTCCCCAGATCATCTGCGGTCAATTCTGCTAGGTTGCCTGCATGTGTCCTTAGTCCAGAACAGACCGAAGGCCCTTATTTTGTGGATGAGAAGCTCAACCGCTCCGATATCCGTTCCGATCCGGCGGATGGTTCGGTGAAAGACGGTGTGCCACTCCATCTGACACTGCAAGTTTCTCAAATTGGCAGTACTGGCTGTACACCACTTGCAGGTGCGATCGTAGATGTTTGGCACTGTGACGCACTGGGTGTCTATTCGGATGTGACAGACCGAAGTTTTAGTACCGTCGGCCAAAAGTTCTTGCGCGGCTATCAAGTAAGCAATGCGAATGGAACTGTCCAGTTCACAACCATTTACCCTGGTTGGTATCAAGGCAGAACCGTCCATATCCACTTTAAGGTTCGCACGGATGGGACATCAAGGCAGCCTTATGAGTTTACGTCGCAGCTATATTTTGATGACTCGATCACTGATCAGGTACATACCCAGACACTCTATGCCAGCAAGGGACAGCGCACGCAGAAGAATGCTGATGACGGAATTTTTCAAGGTGATGGCGATCAAATGCTGCTCAAGCTCACCAAGAATGGACAAGGTTACGCAGCAACTTTTAATATTGGGCTGAGGATTACGTGATTTTAGTACAAGACTTAGGGCTTAAATGACAAAAATTACACAACTGTAATTCAGAAGCAGGGCGGAATGTAATTTTGGGTTAGTTGAATCAGAAATGTAAACGATCTATCTTTTGGAGAATGATAATGAATATTCGTCGAGTCCTAGTTGTAACAGCGATTCCTGTTCTGGTTGGCACATTTGGTTTTATTTCGCTCAATCAGGCAAATGCCGCTAATCAATTCCCTCAAATTGCCCAGGCGCAACTACCGCCCAACCAACCACCAGACGGACAGCGACGTCCGCCTCGACCTGATTTTGCAGCAGCTGCGGCAAAGCTAGGAGTTACAGAAGCACAGTTAAAAGATGCGTTGGGAGTCCCTGCCAATCCCCCAAATCCAGGCGATCGCAATCAACGCCCACCCAGACCTGATTTTAAAGCCGCTGCGGCCAAGTTAGGAGTTACAGAAGCACAGTTAAAGGATGCGTTAGGAGTCCCTGCCAATCCCCCAAATCCAGGCGATCGCAATCAACGCCCACCCAGACCTGATTTTAAAGCCGCTGCGGCCAAGTTAGGAGTTAGTGAACAACAGTTAAAAGATGCGTTAGGAGTCCCTGCCAATCCTCCAAATCCAGGCGATCGCAATCAGCATCCACCCAGACCTAATTTTGCAGCAGCAGCGGCCAAGTTAGGAGTTAGTGAACAACAGTTGAAAGATGCACTAGGCGTTCCACCTCATCCTCCTGGCGATCGCGGAGCCTCTCCTCAGCAAAATCGCCCTAATCTACCAAAATAGCTGAACATTATCTAGATTAAGGAAAAATTAAATTATCCATTAATCATAGTAGTGTGGCAAGTCTAAAATAATGCATTCTAGTACTCGACCAACCCAAAAATGACGGGTGAAGGCAGCCAGGGGAAGCAGGGGGAGAAAAGAACTTGATTTTCTTACCATAAACCCCGCAAAGTTTCTCTGGTAGACTACTAAGCTAAAACACATCTAATTTGCATATTAAAATTTTCTCAATATCTTGTGGGGTGGGCAACATGAGCGCCCTGATTATGCAACTTGAATGCCGATTAGCTTAGTAGTCTGTCAAGTCAACAATGCGTGCGATTCGTTCAGTCGAAACCTGAATAAGGGGGATGACTGGCAATGGTTGAGTAACCCACTTCAGGGTAGAGTTCGCACTTTAATCCTC
>NZ_JBALCY010000075.1:0-28312 GCF_036917655.1 Nostoc sp. | reverse complement strand
TGAGCCATTTTACCTGATTTTTTTGCACTTTTTACCGACCTATCGACCTCAACCACTATTTATATAAGGGTTTTAGCTTTAATCAGCAAGCCCTACTTAAGACTTACCAATAAATTATCACGGGAAATCTAGGTGCGATCGCTGCTTCTATCTCATTTGACTTGCGATCGCATCACCCAACAAAACCTTGAGCTTGTGGGGTTTCGTTTTGCACTGGATTCTACGTAATGACGATCGCCTCTAACCTCGTGACACAAAAAGACGTGCTACTTCACAGGCAAAGTTAGGCAACAATGGCGATATAATCAGATCATCTAGTAGCAATGTCGTAACCAGTTTTAACTGAGTATTGTCCCGTCGATAGACTTGAATTCTTTGAGCAATGCGATCGACAATCCAATACTCCTGGACTCCCTCAACCGAATACAATTTCAACTTAGCTAATCGATCGCGATCTTCATTAGCTTTTCCTTTTGACAGCACTTCCACTACTAATTCTGGCGCTCCGTGAAAATGCCCCGCTTCATCTTGAATTTGAGCCAACCGTTCATAACTGACCCACACCACATCGGGAGCTACATTATCAGAGTCCGAAAAAATCAGTCCTGGCATAATGGAGGGTTCTCCCAAACCACTATCTATAGACCAAGTGTTTAGCACTGAAAAGATACATCCAATCACGTGCTGATGTTTATGGTGGGGCGATCGCGTCACAAACAATTCTCCATCGATAATCTCATAACGAATCCATTCGTTATCGGGTAATGCTGCAACATCTTGAATTGTCCAGCGAACTCTGCTTGTAGTCTGACTCATGACAGTTAAGCCTGGGTAATGAGAGTTTAATATTTCTTTGTCATCCTGTGACACATTTCCTTAACAGCAAACTATAATATGTATAGCACATGGGTCCGTCACGGTTTCGACAGGTTGGCGAACGCTGCTCTGTGATTCAGGTCGAGAGTGAGTCTCCTCTCGGAAATCAAAGGCTCAAACAAAAAGTAAATGCGAATAACATCGTTAGCTTTGCTCGTAAGGACGCTCTAGTAGCTGCCTAAACACCTCTTATAGGTTCGAGCGTCTTTAGTTTGACTCCGTTAAGGACTGAAGACCAAACCCCAACGGATGCTCTAGTAAGCGTTCTCTGGTTGGCTTGCTGGCTAAGATTAAATCAGAGCATCCTACGTTCGGGATAATGAACGATTCCCGCCTTGAGGGTCAGAAAGGCTAAACCTGTGAATGAGCGGGGAGTCAATACCCAATTTGGACAGCAGTTCGACTCTGCTCGGATCCACTAAGAATAAGTAACAAATCCACCAAACAGTTTAATGTTTAGGTGGATTTTGTTTTATTACTTCTCAATCAGCTAATGATTCTGTTCCTGGGGTTGTTTGCGTGCGCTTCCAAACCTCCTTCCCCTTTTTTTAAGTACTCGTCGTAATCGATCTGCACTCAAATTTACTTGACGCTCCGATGCCAGTTTTTTTGCTAATTGTTTAGAGTTATAAGTCTCTGACTCTTGAGCTAAACAATTTTCTAGATAAACCAAATCTGATTCCGAATATCGCGGTTTTCCCCCTCGACCAGGAGCATCCCACAGACCTGCTAAACCCATCTTTTTCCAGCGATGAAGGGTTTGACGTACTGTTGAAATCGCCCAGTTCAAGCCTTTAGCAATATGCTCATTTTTTAAGCCGCGAGCATTCAGCAGTAAAACTTGAGCGCGATCCTTTGTACGTTGAGGAACATCTTTGGCTTTTCTTAACTCTTCTAAAGTCAGCTTTTCTTCTTCGGTTAGAAAGACTTTTAATCGGCATCCCATAAACAATAACCTTTTACATAGTCAATTTTTTTTGCCATTTTTATGTCTATTCACGCCTATATACTTATTTAGCTACGTATTTAATAGCACAGTCTAAAAGCTGAACTACAAGTATTAAGGATGCCTGCATCTAGAAGGCTGCTACGCGAGAAGTATTGGCTTGAGAACACTATCAAAGTTTGCAATTTATCATCGACAATAAATTTTTATAAAAACTTAGGCAGATCAGAAATGACACTATTAGCCTGTATAGGCAAATTTATTCGATAGCCAGAAGCTGTAGCTTATAGCTATGACAAAAAGAATTTGTTGGCGTTGTCCTGATTAATGTCTAAAGTCGATAATAAAGGACTGTATCATTAAATTTATTAGATTATTCGTATGGTTACGGAGATTTATCGAAACTTTAAAAATCATTTTTACGCTAGTTTCCATTTGGATAAGCAGAAAAACATATACAAGCCTAGTTCCTTTTTCTTTAACTCGTCTCTGAAAATTGGTTTTGATTGTCTCCAAAAAAAATATCTATTTTCTCAACTTTACATAAAGTTTATATTTGACGTAACAAGATTCTTGGTTGAGACAACAATATATTCAATACCCATTGGAAAAAAAATGTTAACAGCTTATTTGATACGGATTGAAAACAAAGAAAAATTTTGTCTTACCTTTCCTACCTTTCCCACTTTTATACTTAGTTAGAAAAGAGGATCTTAAAAAAACTAACTTTTTATCATTGACATCTAAATGTATTCTCTTAAGACATTTATTTTGCGATCGCCTAACATTATGCGCCACAATTACAAATAGACTTTGTAATTGTGGTATATCCTTCTTATTCATAATCCTGAAAAATAAAGGTTAATATAACAATCCTAGATGTGTGATTTTTTTATTTTTAAGCTTTTATGGTCAAATAATATGATGAATATGATATTGTTTGAATGAGGATAAAATCAGAAAAATAACAAAATTAAATACTCAGTAATTTCATAGGAATAAATTAATATTTATGAGATTGTTTGAGTTATATTTTTTGCTAAAAAATAGTAATAATTGATACAAGTTAAATTTTTCAAAAACTGATATTCATTACAACTTAAAAAAAAAATAATAGGGAGAATGGGGGCAGAAGAAAAACCTGTTAATTTGCGCTCGGAGACGAATAATGGTAGCGATGTCTACGACAGGCAATGCCCACGCAGAGAACGTTCAACATCGGCTAACTATACAAACTGTAGAAATTGCCCCTAACACAACGGCGATTCGCTCTCTTGATTGGGATCGCGATCGCTTCGATATCGAATTCGGACTGCAAAACGGCACAACCTACAATTCATATCTAATTAGGGGTGAACAAACAGTTTTGATTGATACTTCTCACCAGAAGTTTCGCGATCTGTATTTAGAGACTCTTAAAGGTCTTGTTAACCCCAAAACAATTGATTACATAATTGTCAGCCACACAGAGCCAGACCATAGCGGCTTAGTAGAAGATGTCCTCCAGTTAGCTCCTAGAGCCACTGTCTTAGCCTCAAAAGTTGCACTTCAGTTTCTGGAAGGGTTAGTCCACGATCCTTTTAGTAAGCGGGTTGTGAAAACTGGCGATCGCATAGATATCGGCAAAGGACACGAAATGGAATTCGTGAGTGCGCCTAACCTGCACTGGCCGGATACAATCTTTAGCTTTGACCGCAAAACCCAAATCCTCTACACCTGCGATGCTTTTGGGATGCACTTCTGTGACGATCGCACCTTCGACGAAGATTTAGAAGCGATCGAAGCTGACTTTAGATTTTACTACGACTGCCTGATGGGCCCTAACGCTCGTTCTTTGGTGAATGCCATGAAGCGGATGAGCGAACTAGGGAAGATTAATATTATCGCCAATGGTCACGGGCCATTATTATACCACCACCTAGATGTTCTAACCGGGTGCTACGAAAATTGGAGCCAAAAACAAGCTAAAGCAGAAACAACAGTTGGCATGTTTTTTGTCTCAGATTACGGGTATAGTGAGCGCCTTGGTCACGCAATTGCCGAAGGTATACTGAAAACTGGCGTTGGGATAGAAGTCCTGGATCTGAGTACTGCCCAGAGCCAAGAAATCCAAGAACTAGCCGGGAGAGCAGTTAGCATCATTATTGGTATGCCCCCGACTACAAGCGCCGCCGCCCAAGCTAGTATCAGTTCGCTGCTAGCTGTCGCCAAGAACAAGCAAATGGTTGGGCTGTTTGAATGTTACGGTGGGGATGATGAACCCATTGATACACTCCGCAGAAAATTTCTCGACTCTGGCATCAAAGAAGCCTTCCCAGCTATTCGGATTAGAGAGGCTCCCACCGCATCAACATTCCAGTTGTGTGAAGAAGCAGGTAAAGACTTGGGACAATTGCTGGTGCGCGATCGCAACATCAAGCAAATCAAGTCCCTCGACGTCGACATGGAAAAGGCGTTGGGTCGGATTAGTAGTGGACTGTATATAGTCACCACGAAAAAAGAAAATGTGTCAAGTGCAATGCTGGCATCCTGGGTAACGCAAGCGAGTTTGCAACCATTAGGATTGACAATTGCCGTTGCCAAAGATCGCGCCATTGATTCCTTAATGCAAGTAGGCGATCGCTTCGTCCTCAACGTTTTGGAAGAAGGCAATTATCAAGAATTGAAAAAGCACTTTCTCAAGCGCTTGCATCCCGGTGCTGACCGCTTTGCGGGAGTCAAAACTCAAACCGCGAAAAACGGTTCTCCGATTCTAACTGATGCTCTGGCATACATGGAATGTGAAATACAGAGCAGCATGGAATGCAGCGACCACTGGATTTTATACTGCACCGTCCAAGAAGGTCGTGTCTCCAAAAACGATGGACTGACAGCCGTTCGCCATCGCAAAGTTGGTAATTACTACTAAGAAATGGGGAGTAGGGAATGGGGAGTAGGGAGTAGGGAATAGAGAAGTAGGGGAGTATTTGAGCAGAAGAGAACTTGTACCAAGTCTTTACCCATTTCCCATTCCCCATTCCCCATTCCCGATTCCCCACTCCCCACTCCCGATTCCCCACTCCCCACTCCCGATTCCCCACTCCCGATTCCCCATTTCCCATTTCCCATTTCCCATTCCCCACTCCCCACTCCCCACTCCCCACTCCCCACTCCCTATTCACCAACAGCTATGACCAATTCCAAGCCACGCGACGTACAAGTTCTACCAATTGCTACAAATACTAAGGCGATCAGAGCACGTAGTTGGTCACGTCTGCGGTTTGAAATTGAATACGCACTTGAAAGAGGTACTACTTCCAATTGCTATTTAATTGAAGCTGATAAAACCGCACTTATTGATCCACCGCCAGAAAGCTTCACTGAAATTTATTTAGAGGCATTGCGCCAGACTTTAGATTTGACAACTTTGGATTATATCATCCTGGGTCATTTTAATCCCAACCGAGTTGCAACCCTCAAAGCAATTTTAGAACTGGCACCACAGGTAACTTTTGTCTGTTCTCTTCCCGGTGCGAACAATTTGCGTGCTGCTTTCCTAGAGCAAGATTTGAAAGTCTTGGTGATGCGGGGGAAAGAAACTCTGGATTTAGGCAAGGGTCATGTTTTAAAATTCTTTCCCACCCCCAGTCCACGTTGGCCGGAAGGACTTTTTACCTATGACCAACAAACCCAAATTCTTTACACAGATAAGTTATTTGCAACTCATCTCTGTGGTGATGAAGTGTTTGATGATAACTGGGAAGCGCTCAAAGAAGACCAGCGTTACTACTTTAACTGCCTGATGGCTCCCCAAGCTCCTCATGTGGAAGCAGCTTTGGAGAAAATATCAGATTTGCCGGTGAGAATGTATGCTGTAGGTCATGGCCCCTTGGTACGCACCAGCTTAATTGAACTTACCAAAGCTTATGGAGAGTGGAGTCGTGCTCACAACGATCGCGAGATTTCCGTTGCTCTACTTTATGCCTCAGCTTACGGGAATACGGCGACTTTAGCACAAGCGATCGCTCTAGGACTAACCAAAGGTGGAGTCGCAGTCAAATCGATTAACTGCGAGTTTGCCACCCCTGATGAAGTTCGCATCAACCTAGCACAGTCAGATGGTTTTATCATCGGTTCTCCCACCATTGGTGGTCATGCCCCAACTCCCATTCATACTGCTTTAGGGATTGTGCTATCAAGCGGTGACAACAGCAAACTCGCTGGCGTATTTGGTTCCTATGGCTGGAGTGGCGAAGCATTTGACTTAATAGAAGGTAAACTCCGGGATGCTGGATATCGCTTTGGCTTTGACACCCTGAAGGTCAAGTTTAAACCTGATGATGTTACTCTCAAGTTCTGTGAAGAACTAGGCACAGACTTTGCCCAAGCACTCAAAAAAGCTAAAAAGGTACGCGTACCACAACAAGCCGCTACTCCACTGGAACAGGCTGTTGGTCGGATTGTTGGTTCCGTTTGCGTGGTTACAGCGAAACTTGGAGAAGTATCCACCGGAATGCTAGGCGCTTGGGTTTCTCAAGCCACCTTCAACCCACCTGGACTAACTGTAGCGATCGCCAAAGACCGAGCGATCGAATCCTTGATGTATCCAGGCGGTAAGTTTGCCTTAAATATCCTACCTGAAGGCAATCATCAAGATTACATGAAGCATTTCCGTAAATCTTTCGCGCCTGGAGAAAACCGATTTGCCAATTTTAGTACAGCAGTTGCGGATAACGGCTGTACCGTCCTTACCGACGCTTTAGCATATCTGGAATGCTCAGTCAAGCAACGTCTGGAATGTGGCGATCACTGGGTTGTGTATGCAACTGTGGATGAAGGTAAATTACTCAAGCCTGATGCTGTTACTGCCATCAACCATCGCAAAACCGGTACTCATTATTAAATAGTGAGTAGTTCACCCTAACGAAACTGCTTTAGCTCAAATATAGCCAAGGCGTTTTCCGACAAAAATCCTCTTTTTTCTTGTGGGATGGGCATCTTGCCCGTCCCAGTTTTTTTGTCGAGATGCAGAGTACGCCCAAGTAAGCAGCAACGGTTTTGTGATCAACGGCATTAATGAGCATGACCACTCAGGCTACTCCGTCAGCAGTGCCGGAGACATCAACGGCGCCGGCATAGACGACCTAATTATTCGGGCAACTTTTTCCAACCGCGAGTACTCAATAGGTGCTTATAAGAGCTACGTTGTGTTTGGCACTAATAACCCAAGTTGCTAGTTATGAGGGAGAGCTATCACTCAGTTAAATATGATACTGTAACTTTATTTAACGTTTGTACTTTTGATTGAGTCTGAGTCGCGGTAGCCCCTAGCGCTACCGTCAAATTGTCGGGCGCCTAGGCTAACAATAACCGCAGGCATCGCCTGAATTGGCGGTTACTAAGCACCCAGAATTCAATAATCTGCAACTTTGATTACTACTTTACTGGCTTAGATAGATTGGCTGACAACAAGCAGATTCATTCATCTGCCATTGATATTACCTAGCTCAAAGCCATGAATTTTCCTCAACATTCTTTTCTAGAAAAAATAGAAAATCAGCCTGCTAGCACCAGACTGTTATCTTTGACGGTGTGAAAATATATTGGAGAATGTGAAAAAATGCAAATATTGCTTGACTCCACCATCCATCTATAGATAGATTTATTAGTTAGCCAGCTAACACCAGATTGTTATCTTTGACGGGAGTAAAAATATCTTCATAAGTATGAAAAATTTCAAACACTGAATCTAGTTGGGTAAGTTCTAAAATCAACCGTACAGGAGTTTGCACGTTGCATAAAACCAAGCGGCAACCACTCTGACGCGCAGCTTTCAACCCTTTTACTAAAGGGACTAACCCAGAACTGTCCATGAAATTAACTTTTATTAGGTCGATAACCCAGAGTTGATGAGCTTGGGGCACTACTCCAGCCATCTGTTCACTCAAAGCCTTACCGCCTTCCAAATCTATACTTCCTTGGGGTTTAAACAAAATTACTTGAAGTTCTTGTGTGAGAGTCATGAATTTAACAGGGTAGTTGGAACACTTGACAAAAAATTGAAAAAAGACATTAATACCTCTTCTCTTTCAACGGCAAAATGACTGTTTTACCCAGATATTTGGGCAATTGCAGTCGTGCAGTTGAGAGGGATTATTTCAGTATTCATGTCGTATAATTTGTGATAACTTTCATCAATATAGGCATAAGCGCCTAACAATTTCGGTATCAACCGTATCTTTTACAAGATTTTCATAATTTAACTCGATATTTATAAACTTTTTATAAACTTTTTAATTTTTTTTGAAAAATTATGAAATTGTGGTAGAAAATTCTAAAAACCGCATAATTAATAGTTAAAAATTAATAGTTACCATAGACTATATTCTATGGATTATTCAGAATTAAACTAATGACTTAATGACTCTATGATGACTCTATGATGACTCTATGTAGTGGTTTGATTGACACTCCACGCAGAAACAAGCAAAGATATAATAAAAGTAAAAATTTGTAAAGACGGCGGTATGGGATGTCTTTAGAGCTGATTTCACTAGAAAATATCCAGGAAGTCGCCCACAGCTACGGCTATTGGGCAATTTTCTTGGGCATTTTGCTGGAAAATTTAGGCATTCCCCTTCCTGGTGAAACCGTGACCTTAGTGGGCGGATTTCTAGCTGGCAGCGATGAACTAAATTTCTGGCTGGTTCTTGGTGACGCAATTATGGGTGCTGTAATTGGCGGCACTTGTGGCTATTGGATTGGTAGAGTTAGCGGTTGGCCTTTCCTGGTAAAAGTTGGTAGCATACTTCGGATTTCGGAAGTACGGCTACTGAATATTAAAGATCAATTTACTCAAAATGCTGCTAAAGCAGTATTTTTTGGACGTTTTTTGGCATTGTTGCGAGTTTTTGCGGCACCACTAGCTGGTATAGCCGAAATGCCCTTTGGAAAATTCTTTTTATACAACTTGTTAGGAGCAGTTGCTTGGGCTAGTTTGATGGTGACATTAGCTTTTTTTGCTGGCAAAATTGTCTCTTTAGAACAATTGGTTGCTTGGGTGGGTCAATTTGCGATCGCAGCGTTACTGATCCTCGCTGCCTTAATTTTTGTCCCTCTGTGGCTGGAGTCTCGCCAAGTTAAGGAAGTGAGTAGTGAGGAGTGAGGAGAGACGCGATTAATCGCGTCTGTACAAGAGTGAGGAGTTAGGAGTGAGGAGTAAAGTGAAAAGTTATTTCTTTTAACTTTCACTTTTGTACTTTGCTTTTTTAACTCCTAACTTTGCCGATTTTAGATTTCTTCTTCAATCCAAAATCCAAAATTCAAAATCTAAAATCTAAAATTGAATAACTCCTAACCTCGAACTTGCTGCGACCAAATGCGAGTTGGTAGTCCCCAAACGTAGATAAAGCCTTCAGCAGCTTTGTGGTCAAATTGGTCTTCGGCTCCGTAGGTTGCCAAATCGGGAGTATAGAGGGAATTATCGCTCGAACGCCCAACTATCGTAGAGTTGCCCTTGAACAACTTCACTCGCACAGTTCCAGAGACTCGCTCTTGTGTCTTTTGAATAAAGGCATCCAGTGCAACTTTGAGTGGACTGTACCACAAACCGTTGTAAACGATTTGGCTGTAAGTTTCTTCAATCCCACGCTTGTAATGGGTGACATCTGCCGTTAAAGTCAAGCTTTCTAAATCCCGATGTGCCTGAATTAGGACTAACATCGCGGGTGATTCGTAGATTTCCCGCGATTTGATCCCCACCAGACGGTTTTCAATCATATCGATCCGTCCGATCCCGTGATTTCCAACCACCTGATTGAGTTGTTCAATTAGCTCAACTGGCTTTTTAGCTATGCCATTGAGGGTTGTCGGAATACCACCGTAGAAACCAATTTCGATGTACTCTGGCTCATTGGGAGTGTCAGCGATCGCTTTGGTCATCTCATAAATTTCTTCTGGTGGCTCAAATGATGGATCTTCGAGTAAACCAGCTTCAATGCTACGACCGAGTAAATTTTTGTCAATACTATAGGGAGAAGATTTTTTGACTGGTGAGGGGATACCAAACTTTTCCCCATAGGCGATCGTTTCTTCACGGCTCATTCCCCATTCTCTGGCTGGTGCGAGGATCTTCAGGTTGGGGTTCAGGGCGGTAACAGAGACATCAAAGCGAACCTGATCGTTACCTTTGCCGGTGCAACCGTGAGCGATCGCATCAGCACCATATTTTTCAGCTGTTTCTACTAATACCTTAGCGATCAGTGGACGGGCAAGGGCAGTTCCTAGAGGATAACGATTTTCATAGAGGGCGTTGGATTGAATCGCTCCAAAGGCGTAATCTTTAACGAAGCTGTCTTTGACATCCGCCACTAGGGATTCACTTGCACCCGATTTCAGAGCTTTTTCTCGAATTGGCTCTAATTCATCTCCCTGACCTAAATCTGCTGCTAAGGTAATCACCTCTTCCACACCCCACTCCTTTTTGAGGTAGGGGATGCAAACTGAGGTATCCACTCCGCCAGAATATGCCAGGACAACCTTTTTGGCGCGACCCATTAATTTCTCCAGTTAGGAAAACAAACAATGAGTCATTATTATATCTAAACTAATGCATGTATATTTTCTTCATGCAACAACCTATAGGCAGATTGTCAACAAACCCAGACAGCACAATCTGGATAGGCTAATTTCTGGTTAACTCTAATCGAAGTTTGTAAAGAGAGCGATCGCTTGTATTTGACATCCTCACCGAGCTAAAGCAACGGTGATTCCAAGAATCACTTCTTGGTTTTTCTGCTTCATAGCAACTGCCTCCACCCTCAAGGAGATTTGGTCTTACGTTCGCTCCACAGACTAGCCCCGCAAGCCCTGCGGTTTTAAAAATAGTCAAAAAAGCTTATGGAAGTTTATGTCTTTCAAGGATGTTTACCATTGCCTCTCAAGCTTTTCCCGGTCTACCGATTTTTCTGCGCCGCCAGTTTAACTGGACTTCGCTCGTTAGGCTGTCTGATCCATGCGTCACGGGTTGGTCAACGACCATATTCATTTTAACACAAAGCCGTCCTAGAAGAACGGGGTTTTAAACCCAATAGTTCTGATAAATATTTTTGCTCTGGTTTTGAACATATCAATATTTTCAATGCCAAAGGATTCATCTCAAGATGCAATATATCTACGACTTACGCATTGACAAAAAGTTGATTATGTGGCTAAGTCCCTACTTCCTATTAAGGGGCTGTACTACATTGTTCTAACTGAGGGTTTCAGTTTCATCAACGACAAATAGTCTACCTGCCCGACGAATAGCTTCGGGTTTGTGAATTTGCAGGAACCTTAACACTCCGATGCCCAGCAATAGCCAAATCAAGACGACAACTGGTGCTAAGTGAAGCGGTGCTGGTGGAGGGGGATAAAGGTTGCCAACTAGAACACTACTAATCGCGATTATCGAGAGCCAAGGTAGCAGAGTATAACGCAACCAACCAAAGCGATTCGTAGAGTTTCGCTCCAACTGAGTGCGGCGTTTTGTCGAGAAATATCGAAAACACGCCAAACTAGTCAATCCATAGATCGCTAGGGCAGCCAGCGTTATGACTGTTCCCAGAAAGGCAAACGCCTGAATTGGTGTCCACAGTATTCCCAACCCCAGCCCCACAAACGCAGAACTGCCACTCAACCCGAAAATGGCATTTGTCGGTGTGCAATAGGTGGGATGAATGTGCGCCAACCAAGGGGGAAACAGTTCTTCTCGACTGATGGCATAGACAATCCGAGCAGCAGCGTTGAGAAAGGCAACGGCACTGGCATATCCTGCCATGATTCCGGCAAAATCAATCAATAAGGCGAACCCATTGCCCCAAACGTGACGGGCGATCGTATCGAAGGGGGCAGCATCTTGGGCAAAAGCTGCCATGTTATGGATGCCATATCCCAGCGTTGCCACATATGACATTAGCACATAGAACACGCCGACTAAAACTAGCGTGATCATCGTCGCTTTCGGAATTGACTTTCGGGGGTTTTGAACTTCTTCACCCAACGTAGTTGCGGATTCAAACCCGACGAAACTGAGGATGGACAAAACGACACCGAGAACCAGGTTGCTGTGCTGGGGTAGCCCCGTCAGCGTGAAGGGTACTAGCGTCAGTTGTCCGGTTTTGCCAGCTTGCATCAACACGACGAGCGCGAGCAACAGACAAACGCCTAGTTCAAACATCAATAGCGTCAGATCCAATTGCAGCGAGAAGCGAATGCCGCGATAACACACTACTCCGACGATCAAAGTGAACAAGCAATACCATAATGTCCAGTTTAGGTGTACGCCAAACCAGTGCAGCAACAAATCTTGAAAATTCGCACTCATTACTAGAAAGACAAAGGCAATAGCCGCACCAAAGGAAATTAAACTCAACCAGCCAGCGAGAAAGCCCCAGCGCACTCCTAATCCTTGAGTTACAAAGGTATACAACGAGCCACTCGCGGGGAACTCGGCTGCAAGTATGCTAATTTGATCAGCAACCAGCAGAGCCACCCCAAAACCTATTATGTAGCACAACGGCATCGCTGCACCGACGAGTCCCGCTTGTGGAATGGTATTAAAAAAGATGGCACCCACTGGAGACACCGCAGCCACTGCCATAACGACCGCATGGCGCAATTGCAGCGTATTGCGTTGCAGCTTTGGGGGTTCGTTTGAAGAATTTGTAGCAGGTGTCATATCCAAGGGTGGTTTTTTTGCTGATACTGCTTATCATCCATCAATGGAAAAATCAGCGCAACTTATTGTCCGATCCCTGTGAGTAGACGACACCAATCTCAAACAAGCATTATTTTACCTCTCTGTCAATGCGTAAGTGCTAATATCTTTCAAGAAGTCTTGACTATAGAGCTTTGGATATCAACATAAGCTGCTGCAAATAGGAAGCGAATTTGTGTAAAAGCGTAGCGTTTTTAATGCAGGGAATGCATTGGCATTGCAGGGGGACGCATTAACATTGTATCGGGATGCATTGGCATTGCAGGGGGACGCATTAACATTGTATCGGGATGCATTAACATTGCAGGGGGACGCATTAACATTGCAGGGGGACGCATTAACATTGTATCAAGATGCATTGGCATTGCAGAAGGATGCATTATAGCGGTTCTCGGTTGAGTGAAGTACAGAACCCCACCCCCAACCCCCTCCCCGCTCTTCGAGAGGGGGCTATGATGTACCTCATCTGATTTGGAAACGCTATAACATTGTATTAAGATGCATTGGCATTGCAAGGTATTGCCAAATTTAATTTGCTACGAATTAATGAAATACTGTACTTAGTCAGTCTTTAAAGTTGTAACCAGCTTTCAACTAAACGATTTAGCTTGGTGATTATACAAATCATGCACACAGATAAATTATCTGTGTGCATCTATGATTGCAATTTTATATAGAACCCATTTGAGATCTATTCGTGAAACTAAAAGCCTTGCAGCTAGCTGGTTTTATCCCTGTTATTGCAAAAAACAGTCTTGTTAAGCAGGCTCTATCATTGATCGCAAAGTAACGGCTTACTTCAAAGCCAAGCACCCCAGCAAAAGATGTCAAATGGGTTCTATAGAACTCCAATGTAAAGAACTTGTCATCTAACTTCTTTACACGCACAGAAAATGCTAAACAAAACTGCCAGTCCGATTCTGACGCTGGATAGCAATTACAGATGGACGAGGGACACCTGTAGGTTGACCATTGATGTTACTGGGCCAACTACTACCACGAGGTACAGTGCGAGTCTGATTGAATGTTGTACCATTCAAATCTAGTAATTCAATGTTGCGACTCAGAATCGTGCCATCATTAATCGGACAATCTTCACCAGGATGCTGTACTGAAAGAATCAGCGTATCTCCCACAAAAGTTGGCCCAGTCATCTCGCAACGCACTGGCCCATAGGCAAACGGTACTACATGTCCCGCATTAGCGCCGCTGGTGGGGATAAAGAACAGCCAGTTATTACCAAAAACTCCTGTAAACTTAGAAACATCACCATTAATTTTGTGATCTATGGTGGTTGGAGTCCCAGCTGCACCAATGTCAAAACCATTGTGAGTGCCGGTAGCCATATCCGTCACACCCCAAACATTACCTTGATTGTCGAACACTTGGTTATCGACATTAGCAAAACCGGCACCATCAACTGATCCAGCTTCTCCACCTTGGGCGAATCTTTCCCAACGGAAGGTTAAACCTGTACCATCGGCACTATCTTCAATAATCTTGTATAGTCCGCCTGACTGCTGTGTAGCATTGACATCGGTACTTACCTTAGCAACTTGGAAAATCCGCGAATCTGGATAACCGTCGCTTCCTGGCGCACCATCGGTATAAGAGATGAACACTTCTTTGGTGAAGGGATGCACTTCTAAATCTTCTGGACGGGCTGTAGGTGTTCCCCCGGCCAAGTTTGCTGCTAAGAAAGCATCACTGAGAACAGCGCCTTGCGTGGGGTAGAAGTCAGATAGCTTCTTATTCTGATAATTAGGTAGTGCTGTCGCTTCGTTGGTGCGATCGCATTTAAAGATACCACCGGATTCAGTTTGACCTGCAACGCCATTGCGTCTCGGTAGTGGTAAAAATTTCACTTTTTCATCTAAGATGTTACCTTCTTGAGAAGAAATAACCGATGGTGGAATGGGATTGGTAGCAGTAGTTAAGAGTAACGGTATCCATCGACCTGTTTTGTCTGCGTTGTAACGGGCAACATACAAAGTACCACTTTCCCACAAACTGCTGTTGGCTTTACTAGTTGGTGAGGAAATAGTACCTTTACTGACAAATTTCCAGGTATGTCCGCCACGTCTGTCATCACCCATGTATGCGACTAATTTCTTGCGTGCTTCAGCCCGGATGGCGACGTTTTCATGGCGGAAACGACCCAACCAAGTGTGTTTGCGAGGGCGGAAATTCGGATTTACGGGGTCAATTTCGACAATCCAGCCGTATTTTTCGCCAACTAAACCAAAAGTCTTACCTATGGTATCTTTGGTGTAATCTGTCTGAGTACCATCAGGCTTAACTGATTCTGTGACACTACTTTGGAAGTTTTCTTCAGCAGATAAAATAGTTCCCCAAGGAGTTGTACCACCAGAACAGTTGTAGGCAGTACCAATAATTTTGTTGCCAAGTTTATCGGAACTCAGGTTAAATACTTCAGTTGCAGCTAGGCCAGTACTAGTTAAATAGTTTTTGTCACCTTGCTGGTGACTGCGACTTCCCCAAGAAGTAATGTTTTTGTAATCATCATTCCGTTGACTATTAATTCCCAACCCAGAAAGACCATGAATGCGGCGATTTCTGGCATCATCACTGACCACAGCAAAATGCTTCTTGGCGTTACGGCGAGAGACGCGAATGATTGATCCGCCTTGATTATATAAAAATTCCCCTTCCACTTCAATATTTTTTGCCGAGGGTAAAGCCCACCCAATCACCTGCTGGAATGCGTCAGGTGATGCTTTCACATCAGAGGGAGTTCCTGGTGCTAAGACAGAAAAAGGGAAACTAACATATTCGTGATTGACCCACAAATAGCCGACATCCTTGGTTCTACCAATGGGAACAAAACCAGTGTAATCGCAGTTGTAGCCGAAATAATCATCCTTGTTGGGAAACACGCGATCGCCCCAACTTACAATTACATAACGTTCGTACTCCGGCGGCACTACCAGATCATCAATGACGTTGTAGCTACTTAACTTAACATCCGCAGATGCATTTTTTACTTTTCCCTGACCGATTCCTGTTGGCAAGAAATTTTTTTGATATTTATAAATTGGTAGGGGATGGGGTAAGCGCACTGGTGTAAAGCTTAGTAGCTTAGTTTTTGCTTCCGCAATGCTGGTAACACCATCTAGGATTTTGTCTCCCAACACAACAGCACTGCCTGCAAAAAATATTAAAAGTTGTCTCCGGCTCAATGTAGACATCAAACTTCCTCTATTTTGATCAGAAAAATTTAATACAGACAAACTCTACTTATTGACAGAAAAAGCCATTGGTATTTACGTGAAATTTACTCCGTTTTTAATATTAGATAATTTGCTATTAAAAATAGATGATTTGCTATTCAAGTTACCTAAATGCATGAACTTTCCTAAGTTTGTCCTAAAATATAATAAATAAAAATTAACAACAGGTTATATCCTGATTAATTAGAATTTATCAACTGTTATTCTTTACGAAAAAATAATCTTGAAATATGATGACTTCAAGGATAAATACCTGTAACTGTCAAAGCAAAATAATCTTTAACAGATATACAAAAATATATATATTTAAGAAATGGTAAATTTATATACTTATTCTTAAATGTTCAGTAAATATTGCATAATCAGCAGATTGACCATTTCCGTAACCAGAATCAGATAAGGAACAGTGTCAGCGTCGCATCTGTCCTATCCTGGAGATGGGTAGTGTTGTGGGTGAGAGTGTGTTTTTCAGCGTTGTGATACCGACTTATAATCGCCAACCGATTTTAGAAAAATGCCTCCGCGCCTTGGAGGTGCAGGAGTTGAGTAAGCCAAGTGCAGTTACTGATTACGAGATTGTCTTAGTGGATGATGGTTCTACCGATCGCACATTGGAGTGGTTGGCAGAACATAAAGAGGAATTTCCCCATGTGCGATGGTTTCAGCAAGACCATGCTGGCCCAGCTGCGGCTCGGAATTTGGGGATAGAAAAGGCGCTGGGAGATAGAATTATCTTTATTGACAGCGATTTAGTAGTGCTGGAAAATTTCTTGCAAGCTCATGCGGATGCGCTAGTGCAGGGACAGGAGAAATTGAGGAGCGATCGCTTTTTCACTTACGGTGCAGTTATTAATACTTGTAATTTCGACAATCCAACTGCTGAACCCTACAAAGTAACAGATTTTTCAGCAGCTTTTTTTGCTACGGGAAATGTCGCAATCCCTAAACATTGGCTAGAGAAAGCTGGACTTTTTGACACCAGTTTCCAACTCTATGGCTGGGAAGATTTAGAATTAGGTGTGCGGCTGAAACAACTAGGTTTGACACTAATTAAATGTCCAGAAGCTGTAGGCTATCACTGGCATCCACCATTTAACTTAGAGCAAATTCCCCGATTGATTGACCAAGAAATTCAACGCGGACGGATGGGAGTTTTATTTTATCAAAAGCATCCTATATGGGAAGTGCGAATGATGATCCAAATGACTTGGCTGCATCGCCTACTTTGGGGAATTTTGTCACTTAACGGGGCACTTAATGAACGGACAATGGCTCCATTTTTGCAATGGCTAATTAATTTAGGTAAACCGCAATTAGCTTTAGAAATCGCCCGAATTTTCCTCAACTGGTACAACGTCAAGGGTGTTTATCAAGCCTATGCCGAAATGCAGCAAGCATCGTGATTCAAAAGTGAGGAGTTCAAAGTTACGTGTAACACACAAATAAAATTACAAAATCCCTTTTCCTAATACCTTACGCTTCAAAACCAGTATCCGAGGTCTTGCTCCTGTACCTGAAAAACCTAAACCTTCGCGGAATATTTCTGGCATATAAAATCGTGCCTCGCTATCCTTTTCCTTATCTTCGTAAATAACCCCCATTTCCTCTAGCATTCTTACTGTTGGCTGATCCATTTCAAACTGTTCTACTCCAAAAGGGATTTTTCGTTCAGAAGGGGGATATTTAGGTAGTATTTCCTCAACCCAAGTTTTGAAAGATGGATATTCTTCCTTGGCTTCTTCCACCTTCTGTTCACTACATGGTTTAAGAGCGCGGCGAATAGCTTGAGGAGGTAAAAGGCGGCTGGTAGACCACTTTTCAAATTGTACTTCTTTAGTTCTTTCCACAGTAATATCGGCTGCGTAGTACAATAAACGAACAATATCTCTTGCCTGAAGCCTACCATTAAAATCTGTCAAAGCTGCAAATATCCATGAAGCTGTATATGCTTCTTTAGAGTTATCTGAACCTAGCCTTTTACCCCATAATTTTTCTAATCGCTCTATAATATTCTGTTTATTTAAACTGCTAATCTCTGCTAGAGATGCATCTATTACTTGAGACTGGCTACATATCCAAAAGACTAAACGCAGAAAAGAATCTTGATCCCAAGATAGATCATAAGAAAGGTAAAGATTTTCAAACTGTTTTAAGTTTTGAGTAATTGTATAACGCAGGAAATCACGGCGCAGAAAAATTATTACCCCAAGGTTAGACTGCCTAATTTCTGATAACCTCTTTGGCAAATTATCAATCAAAGCTTTTAAGGCAATTTTTTCTTGATTGCTGGATGCAATGTTTGGGAATATATCCTCTAATCCATCAAACAGAAAGATAATACGTAAGCCTCTATCTTTCAAATCACGATTTATGATGCTAAGAATATTAGGACTATGTGTTTCAGGATTCACACCTATAGCTTTTGCAATTTGACCAATCCAGAATTCCGTCCATTCTGGTTCACTCCAGTTTTCAGCCGCAATTGCTCTTTTAATTCTATCCACATATTCTGAAGGTAGAAACTCAGGAACAGTATCTCCCAAAGCTGATCTTGCCTCGTTTCTAGCTTCGTTAATCACAGTTTTTGCATTATCTTTAATGTTACTTGATTCCAGGAAAGGAAAGATATAAGTTTTTAGCTGTGATTCCTGAATTGTATTTGTATTATCTATACGATTCAAAAAACTTTCCCAGTATTTAAAACGTGACAACTGTATATAGTTAAACGTTTTTCCTGCACCTTTAGCTCCAATTGATACGACATGAGGTAATTCATCTCGAAAATTAGTAGCTAAATTCTTCAATGGTTCTGTTACTAATAAATCTTCTCCCCGCCCTTGTTCAGCATACTCATATTGCTGACACAAATCTCTGAGTCTACGAACCTCAACAATTCCCTGATGCTCTTTTATCGATTTTGACTTTAACTCCTGATCATTGGTTATAAACAACTGTTCTTTAGCCCACTCCTTTGCTACATTCATTACTGAAGTTGAACTTAGTTTTAAACGTGCATCATCCCAATTATTAATGTATAGTAATTCTTGGGAAAAATAGGTTTCTTTGTAATACAATCTTGTAGCATATAAATTATCTTCTTCTGACTGTAAATAAGCAGTTTGCAATCGTACCAATGCATCTTCAACCGCAGGTAATAATTTCAATTCTGGCGTTAGCATACTAATGATCAAAGACGGATCGTAATATCTTTCATCATTTACACTTGCCTCTGACGGTGCTACTCTAGCGATTTGTTCCAGAACAAGACTTGTACCTCTCACAGATTGATCGTTGATTGTGGTGATCAGAAAACGTTGAATTCTTGGATCAAAAATAATAGGACTTGATATTTCACTTAAACCCGCTCTCAAATCAATTAATACATAGTCAGCACCAACAGCTTTACCTAAACTATGAATAGCATTACCGCATTCCCAAGCTCCATCTGGACTTCTTACCAAGTGTTCAGGCAGAATAGGTGTATCTAATAGTTCTTTATCTTCAAGACAAGCCGGTAGAAAATAAACTGTTGCTTTACCTTCGTACTTAGCAGATTTTTTAACTTCCCGTGCAAATAATGAAAGTGCTTCTTCTCTTTCAATAGGAGAATAGTGGTAAACTTCAAGGAAATCAATGAAAGAAACTGCTGGTTGCTGTTTTTCAAAAGCGTTCCAATAAGTAAGACCAGGAGCTTCTAAATCAGCATCAATAACTAATACAGTTGTAGACCTATCTATTTCTTTAGCTCTATCTAGTAAAGCAAAAAGATGCGCTGCTAAATTAAGTGTTCTACCAACACCACCTTTAAAGGAATAGAAGGCTATTAAAGTAGGTTTTTCAATATATGGTTCTGGAAGTTTAACTGGTTTTACTATTACCGTTTCTACTTCTGATTCCCTATCTAAATAAGCAATTTCTTCCCAGAATGGACGCACATCAACATCAGTTTTATAAACTTCTTCTCCCGAAAAAAATTCTACCGATAATGTGGCATCACCAAGAGTAAAATAAATCACAGACGACTCTTGTTCATACCAATCTTTGAACCATTCTTTTAAAGCATCGTTAGCATTTTCTCTGTCTTCATCACTAATAAGATATATTTCTAAAGCATCTGAGTAACAGCGAATTTTTACTACCCCTTCTGGTAATTTAGTCCCATAGTTAGTTTTATGTCCAATAGTTCTCCTGACATCAAGCCACGTCAGTAATTTTGGCGATTTTGGTGCATTCATGGTTTTTCAATTTCTCCGGTAATCCATTTTGATATTGCTAATAGCTTATTCTCTATATCTTCATCGCTTGCTTGTTGTGTTTGAGTAACTTTTTGTTTTTGAGTAACTATATAAATTACTTTTCCTCCATACCGCCACATTTGGTTAATCTGTCCACTGTTTAATTTTCTCTCTTCCTGATTCTTCCTATTATCGAATACTTCCTTAATAAATATTTCAGGTAGATTTAAAGACCCTCCTGCACCTAAACAGTCTAATAACTTATTTATATTATGTTGACATTCCGCAATATCTGTACACGAATCACTACGCTTATGCCCCTGCCTCTTCATTAAGATTGTCTTAAGACCACATTCAACGGCATAAAATAAGAGTAATCGATGAGCATTAGTTCGAGATGTTTCCTGAGAATTTTTATAAGCACACAGATTTTGAGACCATGCTTTTTCCATTTCCCGATCTGTAAAAGGTATTGCCATTAAGCTATTTTTACTTCGGTTAAGTACGAATTTACTCAGATATATTATGTTAAAATCGCCCCACCCATCAAGCGCTCATACCGATACTTCAACTCTTCTTTCATCAAATACCAACGCTCTAGGGTTGCATCCATTTCTATAATTTTCTCGGCTGCTTGCCGTGCTAAAAGTAAAACTTCCTCATCCTCAACCAAACTAGCCAAGGTAAAATCTGGCACTCCAGATTGACGAGTTCCCAAAACTTGCCCTGGCCCACGAAAACGCATATCCATCTCGGAGATGAAAAAACCATCCTGAGATTGTTCCAAGACCTTCAGCCGTTGTTGAGCATCAGGACTCCTAGAACTGCTCATCAACAAACAGTAAGACTGAGCCGCCCCACGACCGACACGCCCCCGCAGTTGGTGCAATTGTGATAAGCCAAATCGCTCGGCATTTTCAATGAGCATGACTGTAGCATTAGGTACGTCTACACCAACCTCAATAACAGTAGTAGAAACCAAAATTTGCGTTTGGTTATCACGAAATTTGGTAATCGCTTCATCCTTATCGGCTGAACTCATGCGACCATGTAACAACCCCACTTGAAAGTCAGGAAAAACGCTTTCTTGTAACTTTTGATGCTCCTCAGTTGCCGATCGCAGATCCAGTTTTTCTGATTCTTCGACTAACGGCAAAACCACATAAACTTGTCTACCTTGGGCAATTTCTCGGCGGATGAGGTCGTAAGCATGGTTGCGTTGCTGACCCGACAATACTGTTGTCTGAATCTTTTGTCGCCCTGGTGGTAACTCATCAATTTGGCTGACATCCAAATCCCCGTGTATCGTCAGTGCTAAGGTTCTGGGAATCGGGGTAGCTGTCATAGTTAACACATGGGGTTGTTCGCCTTTTTGCTGCAAACGCGCCCGTTGTTCTACCCCAAAACGATGCTGTTCATCTATCACCACTAACCCCAGTTGCTGGAAGTTTACAGAGTCTTGAATCAAGGCATGGGTTCCCACTAATAGAGGTAATTCACCAGTTGCTAACTGAGAATGTATTTGTCTTCGTTTCGCAGTTTTAGTAGAACCTGTCAGTAATTCCACTGGCAAATGCAGTAGATTAAACCAACTAACTAACTTGCGATAATGTTGTTCTGCCAAAACTTCTGTGGGAGCCATTAGCGCCGCTTGGTAGCCGGATTGAATTGCTGCGAGGATAGCCAGCACGGCGACAACTGTTTTACCAGAACCGACATCCCCTTGCACCAGACGATTCATTGGTACGGGTTTCTGCAAGTCGTTGAGAATGTCGTTGAGGACTCGTTGCTGGGCGCCAGTCAGTTGAAAAGGCAGTATTTCATGGAATTTCTCTACAAGCTGACCTCGTGGGACAAGGATGGCGCTAGTTTGAATCGCCCTTGCTTGCTGCTGACGTTGCAGCAATCCAAGTTGTAGGTAGAAAAATTCGTCAAAAACTAGGCGACGACGGGCAACTTGCAGAGCAGCGCTATCACTGGGAAAATGAATGTTAGCGATCGCATCTTTCAATTCCATCAAACCATACTTCTCTCGCAAACCACTTGGCAGAGGGTCTTTCAGGTGAGCCGCAGCGGGCAAAGCAGCAATTACCGCCTGTCGTACTGTATTCGCCACCACGCCCTCAGTCAGTCCATAAATTGGCACCACCCGCCCAATATTCAGCGACTCAATCGAATCTCCTGGATTTGCTAAAACCTCTAGTTCTGGATTATCCAGTGTCAAGCCGTATTTACTTTCTTTCACCAACCCACACGCCGCCAGAATACTACCCACGGGATAACGGCGTTTTAAACTTTCTTGCCAAGCGCGACTGCTAAAGCGCGTACCTGCGTAAAAACGACCAATTTTGATTTGACCACTGTTATCTTTTACAACCAGTTCTAAAATTGATAATTTCTGATTTTTAGGGCTAGTAAAGCAGTTGCAACGCTTCACAGTTGCCACTATTGTCACCGTCTCACCCGCTTGTAACTCGCGGATATTCACCTGACGCGCATAATCAATATGGTCACGAGGATAGTAGAAAAGCAAGTCGCGGACGGTGTGTAAACCAAGCCGTGCCAAATTATCAGCTTTTTTGAAGCCTATTTCTGGTAAATCACTGAGTTTTTGCTCAATTTTCGGGGCAAGCCTCCGACTCACCTCAGTGATAATTTTAGATTTTGGATTTTGGATTTTGGATTGATAAGTTCTCCCCTGCTCCTCTGCTCCTCTGCTCCTCTGCTCCCCCTGCTCCCCCTGCTCCAGTTGGGAGAGATACCTCCGAGTCTCTGCTACTAAATGTTGTCTTTCTTCCACTGCTAGATGTGGATAACTAGCAAATTGCACCGCTAGACCTTGCCAACGGCGGCGTTCAGTTTGGGGTAAGCCTGTTGGGAATTTGCCCAAAGTTAGGCTCAGAAATTCACTGAAGCGGTATTGTCTGCCCACCAAGTCTATAAAGCCACGTTCGGCTTCTATTGCCAAGGCTTTATGCAATCGTATCCAATCTGGTTTTTCATTAGTCATTGGTCAGCAGAATTAGGAGTTAGGAGTAGAGACGCGATTAATCGCGTCTCTACAGGAGTGAGGAGTTAGGAGTTAGGAATAAATAACTCATAACTCATAATTCATAACTCATAACTTTATTCAAACCAACTAGCACGCCATGCAGCTTCAGCTTCCGCGATCGCTCTTTCTCGATGTTTCTTTTGATACTCTCGTCCTAGCTTGTTTAGCTGAACTAAAATACTGCGGATTTGCCTGCGCTCAGAGGAGAGTGTCACATCAGCAAATTCAATTTCCCCTAGCCGCAGGTTAATAGCCATAATTTGCGTCAGTCCAGAATCTTCTGACTGCTGCTCATTTTCAATTTCAATTACTAAGTTTAATAAGTTGGGTGGCCCTGGCATTACCTCGGCAGACGCTTCTGATGCCGCCGCCGCTGCTGCTGCTAAAATCGGTTCTGGCAATTTTTTGGGCAATATCCCAGCTTTTTGTAATAAAAGATTAGCATCATGCGAAAGTTTTTTCAGTATCTCTTGCGTTACCTCTTCTAAGTTCTGTTGCCATTTTGCCAGTTCTATAGGATTAGAGGTATCGGGGGTAAAAGGCTCAGAGGTAGATGTGCCAAGTATCACAGGAGATGAGGATGTTGCTTCCCCATCTCCCCCATCCTGCCCATCTCCCTCATCTGTTCCATCCTTTTCCTCTCCCTCTACTTCCTCACTTTTTATACAAATGAGCAATTGCTCAGATGCCAGTTGACCCAACTTGCGGATGGCTTGTTGCAATTGTTGGCGCTGATTCAATGATAAATGCAGAAAGTTTTTGGGATAGCCCTGGGTACAAAGGTGGTAACTCGCCAGAATCAACTGTTTTCGTACAGCTAGCCCCAAAGTGTTTAGATAACTAGTATAAGTGGTTTGTAGTTCTATTGCGATCGCCCGAATCGCTTCTTTCAGTGCTGCAATATCCCGTTCAATTCGCTCGATTGCTCTTGCCATATCTTTTCGTTCTTGCCCATGTGAACCATTACATAGTACAAATGTACGAACTTATTTTAGGATAACTTTCCAGAGGATTTTAGATTTTAAATTAAATGCAATACTTCACGTATCTACTAATAAAGTACAGGTCAGGCTATTTGCTTGACCTGTCCTTAAATAAGTTAGGAGTTAAGAATTATGTATGAGCTATGAAGTCAAACTCCTATTAACTCCTAACTCCTAACTCCTAACTCCTAACTAATATTACTTGCCGCCCATTTGGGCAGCGACTTCATCAGCAAAGTTACTTTCTTGCTTTTCAATGCCTTCGCCCAGTATATAGCGGACAAAGCGAGTGACTTGAATCTCTTCGCCTAATTGCGCCTTCACTTGCTTCACCAAGTCTTCCACGGAAATACTTTGATCGCGAATGTAAGGCTGATCGAGTAAAGTCAATTCTTTCAGGCGTTTTTCAATTCGTCCCTGAACAATCTTTTCTTTGATGTTATCTGGCTTGTTCGCCAAATCATCCTTGCCCATTTCAATCTCTTTTTCCTTTTGGGCAATTTCGGCGGGGATTTGGTCTACGCTCACATACTCGACATTTGGGCAAGCCGCAACTTGCATTGCAGTGTTCCGTGCCAAGCTTTGAAACTCTGAATTAGCAGCCACTGACTCAGTTTGAGAACTTAGTTCTACCAATACACCAACTCGACCACCAGTGTGAATGTAGCTGTCTACTATACCTTGGGTGGCTTCTGCTAGTGCAAAATTGATAAAGCGACGAACTTGGATGTTTTCACCGAGCGTGGCAATGGTTTGCTTGATAAATTCTTCTACAGTCCCACTTTCATTACCAGCATAGGGTTGAGCCAACAAAGACTCAACACTATCAGCAGTCGCTGCTTGCTTTGCTAGGTTCTTAACTAAAGCTTTAAAAGCCTCATTACGAGCAACAAAATCAGTTTGGCAGTTGACTTCTATGAGTACACCCACCCGACCACCGGGCTGAATGTAAGTGTCAACTAGACCTTCTGCCGCAACGCGATCGCTTTGTGCCCCCGCCTTAGAGATGCCCTTTTTCCGTAGCCAGTCTACGGCTTCTTCTATGTTGCCATCAGTCTCTATCAGCGCCTTTTTGCAGTCCATCATGCCGGCACCAGTTTTTTGGCGTAGCTCTTGGACGAGTTTTGCAGATATTTCCGCCATGTTGCCTCAATTCCTAACTTGACCTCGAGTTGTAATCGCTCACGGGTGTTGAGTATTTCTATCTTACTCAGGGCTGGGGAAGAAAAAATAATGAAGTTATAAGGTATGAGTTTTTTCGCTTCTACCTTTGCCGCAGGGTAGGGCGGCTTGCTGCTACTCTGCCAGCCACCGCCCTCCTTCGGACACTTACTTCACCCCTGCTTTACTTATGCCTCTGTTTCCTCGTCGGGAATTACGGCGTCAGTATATTCGGTTTCTTCGTAGTCTTCGTCATACTCACCACCGTCGTAATCTTCGTAATCCTCTTCAGCATCCAGCTGACCGTGACGACCTTCATAAATGGCATCCGCCAATTTTCCGACTATCAGCTTAATTGACCTGATAGCATCGTCGTTTGCTGGGATGGGGATATCTACTACATCTGGGTCACAGTTTGTATCCAGCATGGACACAATCGGAATATTCAGCTTTTGGCATTCTTGAACTGCGTTATATTCCCGCCGTTGGTCTACAATCACCACGATATCGGGTACTTTTCGCATTGTTTTAATGCCTCCCAAATATTTCTGAAGCTTCGTCATTTCCCGACGTAGCATTGATGCTTCTTTTTTCGGTAATAAATCTAGTGCGCCAGTTTCTTCACGGCGTTCTAAATCTTTCAGACGGTCTACCCGTGTTTTGATGGTTGCCCAGTTGGTCAACATTCCGCCCAACCAACGTTGGTTAATGTAGTGGGAACCACAACGGGTGGCTTCTTGGGCAATAATTCCAGCTGCTTGCCGCTTGGTGCCGACGAAAAGAAATTTCTTCCCTTGTTCAGCGTGCGATCGCATGTAGTTATAAGCATTATCCATCAACTGGGCAGTTTGCACCAAGTCGATAATATGTACACCATTGCGGGAAGTATAAATGTAAGGAGACATTTTTGGGTTCCAACGCCGGGTCTGATGCCCAAAGTGAACCCCTGACTCCATCATTTGAGCCAATGAAACTACTGGCATATATTTTCTAACTCCTATTCGGGTTAAACCTCCATCCAAGTGCATTTCCCAACTGGGAAACACCCGAATTCTTAGATGTGCGAGATTAGTTAACTTTACTAGGTTAACACATTCAAAAGAGTTGTAGTTGGTTGACAGAGTGAGGGCAAAAAAATAGCGTTGCCCACTCAACAATTGGGCAGCGCTATGCTTGTAGTGATAAAAATCTTGCTGTTTTAAACGCCTTCAACAGCGATCGCCGCGCTTATTTTATAGGAGAAAGTACTCAGTATAAAAAGCTTAACATTACGCGCTTGAAGCTAAGGGAGCGACACCTTACTGTTTAACTGACTGGTTTTAAAATACCCCAAAAGACCTATCTACTCACGGTCTTCTTCATCCTTGGGCTTGGGTTTTTGTCGCCGTTGTTCTACCTGCTCGTCAATAGTTTCTCTCATTTTCCGTTCAGCAGTGTCCATCGCAGAATACTTAAAGCGGTTGATTATGCCACTGAACAAGTTGCCAAAGAATCTTTCAATTTCTTGCATAATTTTATACCTCAGTATTTAAAGGTAAATTCTTGACTCTACATTGGTCTTGGACTTTCTAGTGGAAGTTGGAAATAAAACGCTAACCTCTGATGAATGACTGTATAAAACAGTCTTCTCAATCAAATCACTACTGTTGAGATTTCCGAGATTGAAACGCGATGGATATTCGTCTATTGTATTCTGTCTAAGGTAATAAATGTAGCAAAAACACAGGTAACAAATTGTCTACTTGTTTGTAACAATTTTTCGCTTTTACAGTCACTTACTCATTAGCGCCTTTGGTGCGATCGCGCCAAAGGCAAAGTTTGGTAAGCTGTCGCGCGTGTAACTTGCACTTTTTATGGTCTGGAACCCTTGTTGCAACGAGAACACTCTCGAAAATTAAAGACGCGACAGCTTAACAGAAGCACAAAGCGATGTCTACGACGGGCGTAGGTATAGCAACTTCTGTGCATGTTACTGAATACTATCGGGGTCTACATTGAGAGAACGTAACCTTGCCTTTAACTGTTCTATCTGCAATTCTGCCTGTTCTGCTCGTTGACGTTCTTGTTCTGCTCGTTGACGTTCTTGTTCTGCTCGTTGGCGTTCTTGTTCTGCTCGTTGACGTTCCTGTTTTACCAGTTCTTCTGCTTGCTGTCTTGCTAAAACTTCCTGCCCTAAAGCCTCTACCAGTTCATCAGGGATCAGTAATTTTTCCCCCGTATCCTCTCGATAAAACCCAATTAGCCTTCCTTCAACTACCAAGCGTAGTTGTAACGGTTCACTGCGTCCATCTTGTATAGGTTCGTAGATATCTCCCCGCAGGCGATAACCACGTAATTGTTGTTCTACCCACTCGCCTTTAGGGTCAAATAGCCAGTATTCCTTGACACCTAGCTGCTCATAGAGGGTCTTTTTAAAGATTTCGTCTTGTCCCTTAGTACCAAAGGATGTCATTTCAAAAATAACTGTGGGTACTTGACCCTCTTCCCAGATTTTATAGTTATCCCGACCGCCGGGTGCAACATCAAAAATCACCATCACATCTGGGGCTACGCGCAACTTGGGAAAGCCCTGTGCATAATAAAGAAATTGATTTCCCAATACTGTTCCCTGACGATTTGCCAGATACTGTTTCAGGACTTCCAAGGTAGTTAGCAAAGCATAAAGGTGGTCGTAGGTTTCTGCCACTGGTTGACCATCAGCACTGGGGTAAAAGATTTCTGATTCGACACTAACAGGTAAGGTAGCCGTCATGGTTGTAAAATCAGTGCTACGAGATTATTGTAGAACAACTCTACTTCTCCCTAACTTGGGATGTACAAGCTTTTCAAAATATAACTAGATAACTCACAAAATCCTTCTCCTTCAGCAGCAGTGGTAATGTAAGCAGGCTGATATTTCAACTGATTTATATATTCCAGGACATTCGCCACGCCTACAGAAACAGGAAAATAACGCCGATCAAATAAACTTTCATCATGGGAGCATCCCAGTTTTTATTCTTCCAAAAAAGGTAAATAAAACATGAGAAGGTAAAGGAATAATCCAGGCGTTCGTGTTCATGGGAGCGGTCAT